>NZ_CAMLJQ010000108.1 GCF_946480305.1 uncultured Caldimonas sp. | reverse complement strand
GGCGGTGAACGGCCCCGGGGGCGAGAAGGCGGCGAGGGGGATGGCCGTGAAGAAGGTCGTCGCGCCGCCGTGCTCACCCGGCGGGCCGTCGGCCCGTCAGGTGGGTGAGGGTTTCTTTCGTTTGACGTGCTGCCATGCGCCAGCACCCAGCCCGCGGCCGTACAGCCGGGATGCAGCGGTGCGATGGTGCGCAAGACAGGTCATGGCGATGGCGTCGAACGGTGATGACGGGAGTCGAGCCAGCAGTCTACGCGGTCGCGGCAGCTTGCGCTTGCCCGCCCGTACCAGGTGCGCGCCCTGCTGGCGAGGACATGTGGGGGCACTGGTGCTTCCCGTGCGGACGCGGCTTCAAACTGCAGGCGGCGGGGTTCTTTCGTCAGCAGCTTGTAGCGCTGCGCGAGTGCGAAGCCGAGTATCACCACGTTCAGTGCCGAGCCGACCTGCATCGCATGCTGCGTGATCGCGTTGGCCGGCAGCAGGTTCATCGTCTTCAGCGAGAACACCACGATCGCGACGAGGAAGATGGTCCAGGCCAGGGCGAGGTAGAGCGCCTGTTTTTCCCTCTTCAGCAGGCACATCGCTGCGGAGCAGAGGATGACCACCGAGCCGAGCAGCCCGACGCCGGTGGCGGCCTTGATCACGTCGGCATAGCTGAACATCGGGGCCGCCAACGCCACCGCGATCGATGCCAGCAATGCCACCAGCGAAGCACGGTCGAGCCAGCGCGAATGGCGGCCCAGGTCGAGAAAGCTGCGCGAGAACTGCACCGCGAAGGCGCAGGTGGAGCCGACGAAGAAGGTGGTCGCGATGTCGTTCAACGCCGGGTGCCGCGGCCAGAAGTACTGGAACGCCAGGCCGTTGAGCGAAAGCTGCAGGAAGGCATAACAAGCCAGGTAGCCGACATAGAACAGGTAGGCCCGGCTGCGGGTGGAGAAATACACCATCGTGCTGAACACCAGCATCGCGACGATCACGCCGTAGTACAGCCCCAGCACCAGTTGGCCCTCGCGGTCGACCGAATAGAACTCGTGCTTCTCCCACAGCACGAGCGGCACCTGGACCGAACTGCCGCTGCGCACGCGCAGGTACAGCGTCACGGGCTCGTCGGGCGGCAGTTCCAGCTCGAAGTTGATGTGCCGGGCGGCGGCGGCCCGTTGCGCGAAGGGCAGCCTGTCACCGCCGCGTTGCATCGAGGTGGCGCCGCCGGCGCGCATGAGGTAGAGATCGACGTGGTCCAGCAGCGGGTAGCCCACTTCCAGGATCCACTGCGTGCGCAGCCGATCGGTGTTGACGAGTTCGACGCGCAGCCATACCGCAGCATGGGTGAACCCGAAGTTGGGCGTCTCGGCCTGGGCGGGGCGGAAGGCGGCAACGGTTTCCGGGTGCAGCACGTTGGCGATGCCGAGGAAGCCGCGCGGATCGACGAGGTAGCGGGCCGCGGCCCCGAGGGGGTATTGCGCGTTCTCGCCCACCTGCAGCGGCTGCGCGAGGGCCGGGCCGGCGAGCAAGGCGTGCAGGAGCAGCAGCCACGTGGCCCCGTGGCGCAGTGCGCGCACCAGGGCCGCGTGCAGAACGAGCGCCGGGGTCTGGCCGAGTTGCATGGTGGGAGGCGGTGCGGGGCGCCTGACGCACAAAAGATACCCCGCATATCGGCGCCTCGGCGAATGCGCTTGACCCTTGGGGCCGGGCGTACGTCGATTGCGTCACGAAGGTGCAACTTCTACATGCTGCACCCGGCACTCACTGGAACGCCACCTCGGCAAAACTGCGCAGCTTGCGGCTGTGGAGTTGTTCGAGCCGCTGCTGCCGCAGGATCTCGACCGCACGGATGCCGATGCGCAGGTGCTGGTCGACCCGCTCGCGATAGAACTGGTTGGCCATGCCCGGCAGCTTGATCTCGCCGTGCAGCGGCTTGTCGCTCACGCACAGCAGCGTGCCGTAGGGCACCCGGAAGCGGAAGCCGTTGGCCGCGATGGTGGCCGATTCCATGTCCAGCGCCACCGCGCGGCTCTGGCTGAAGCGCCGCTCCGGGCCCGGGTGCGGCAACAGCTCCCAGTTGCGGTTGTCGACCGAGGCCACCGTGCCGGTGCGCATGATGCGTTTGAGCTCGTAGCCTTGCAGCTGCGTGATGTCTTCCACTGCGCGTTCGAGCGCCACCTGCACCTCGGCCAGCGGCGGGATCGGCACCCACAGCGGCAGGTCTTCGTCCAGCACGTGGTCTTCGCGCACGTAGCCGTGGGCGAGCACGTAGTCGCCGAGCTGCTGGGTGTTGCGCAAGCCCGCGCAGTGGCCCAGCATGATCCACGCATGCGGGCGCAGCACCGCGATGTGATCGGTGATCGTCTTGGCGTTGCTCGGCCCCACGCCGATGTTGACCATCGTGATGCCGGTGCGGTCGCGCCGCACGAGGTGATAGGCCGGCATCTGCGGCAGGCGGGGGGGCGGCACGCCGGTGGTTTCGTTTCCGCCTTGCAGGTGCGCGCGCTGGGTCACCACATTGCCGGGTTCCACGAAGGCCACGTAGTCGTCGTCGGCCGATCCGTCCGGGGCCCGGGCCATCAGCTCACGGCCCAGCCGCACGAACTCGTCGATGTAGAACTGGTAGTTCGTGAACAGCACGAAGTTCTGGA
>NZ_CAMLJQ010000107.1 GCF_946480305.1 uncultured Caldimonas sp. | reverse complement strand
TCGATCAGATGTCGAGGACGTGCCTGAGGGCGCCGTAGGGCACGCTCCAGGCTGCGCCGTCGCTGTCGACGCTCGCCGTCTTTGGGTTGCAGCGGGTGATGGTGCCGACGTGGACCTGCAGGTGCCGGTCGGTGAAGGAGACCTTGTCGCCGCGGCTGAAGTCCGCGCGAGTTGGCCGGGGGGCGCTCGGCGGAGCTGGCGGTTCAGCGGGCGCCTTGACGCCTGGCTGCTGGGGCGGCTCGATCGCCGCATAGGGCAGCTTCCACTCGCCGCGGAACTCCGTGCCCTGCACGGTGAGGCTGGTGTCGCGCAGATCGATAATGCGGCCTTGCAGCAGTTTGTCGTGCCGGGCTTCGTAGAAGCGCACGACCTGCCCCAGGTGCAGATCCTTGCGGATGGCCACGATGCGCCGCGGATCGGTCATCAGGCGCTCGACGAGCGCGGCCAACTGGTACAGCTCCAGGCTGGTGGCCTTGTTCAGCGCGTCGATGAGCACGGCGTCCTGCATCGGCGGCGTGCGCGTGGGGTCGGTCATGCGGGCTTCCAGTACATCGGCAGCAATTCCTCGAGCCGGGTCACCGGATGGTCGTTGATGCGTTGCAGCACATCGTGCAGCCAGGCGTAGGGCTCGACCTGGTTGAGCTTGGCCGTCTGGATGAGGCTGAAGGCCACCGCCGCGGCGTGGCCGCCCCGTTCGGAGCCGGCCCACAGCCAGTTCTTGCGCGAGATCGCCACCGGCCGCATCGCGCGCTCGGCGGTGTTGTTGTCCGCCAGCAGTTGCCCCTCGTCGATGAACGCGGTCAGCGCCGTCCAGTTGGTCAGCGCGTAGCGCAGGGCCTGCCCCAGCGGTGACTTCGGCAGCAGCGTGGGGGCGTGATGCTGCAGCCACTGCAGCATGTTCTGCGCGACGGGCCTGGTGTGCAGTTGCCTGTGCCGTCGTCGCTCGTCGGGATCGGCGTGCGCGATCTCGCGTTCGATGCGGTAGATCTCGCCGAAGAACCGGACTGCCTCGTGCGCCAGGCTCGACGCCGCGCCCGACGGGGCGGCCTTGATGATGTCCACAAAAGCCCGGCGCGCGTGCGCCAGGCAGGCCGCATGCTTGATCTGCCCGTCGCGGAACTGCCGGTGATAGCCGGCATAGTCATCGGCCTGCAGCCAGCCTGACCAGCCCTGCAATATTCGTCGCGGGTGTTCTCCGGCCCGGTTGACGCTGAAGTCGTACAGCGCCACCGGGGCCACCTTCTGCCAGCGCCCGAGTGCGTCCTGGCGGGCACCGCCAGAGACGTAGGTCCACAGCCGGGCGGTGATCGTCTTGCCGCGCTGGCCCTGGAACCGGCCCTTCGGCGCCCGCAGTGCCAGCGTCGTGTCGTCGCTGAAGATCACCGGCGACAGCAGCAGTTGCTCGCGCAGCACAGGCATCAGCCGCTGCAGCAGTTCCGTGGTGCCCAGGGCCCAGTCGCACTGCGTCTGCCGCGGCACGCGCAGCCCCTCGCGTTCGAAGATGCGCTCGCGCCGCGCCAGCGGGCAGTGGTCGTTGTACTTCGAGACGACCACATGGGCCAGCAAGCTGGCGCCGGCCTGGCACTTGGGCAGCGGCGAAGCCTGCGCGAAGGCCGTGAGCACGGTGCTGCTGCCGTCGTCGCCCTCGCAGCGGTACTTCAGCCGCACGTGCTGCAGCACCTCGAGCTTCGCAGGCGTGTACTCCAGCGTCTCGGTGATCTCCTCGCCGATGCGCTGCACGCGCTCGAACTGCGCCTTGTCCTCGTCGCTCAGGTCGTACTCCACGCGCCGGCGCGGCACGTCGCCATCGATGGCCGGGCGGCCCTTGCGGCGGCGCTTGTGGCTGCTGACCGAGTCGTGCACCTCGGGGGGCACCGCCAGCGTGACCTTGTCGGTCCACAGTTCCGCCTGACCCGTGTGAATAACCTCGGAGCGCTGTCCGAAGAGCCTGTTCTGCAGTTCGGCCAACTGCTGGCGCAACACCTCGAGCTGCGCGTCGGCCGCACCGCGCACGGCCTGCACCTGGGCCGCCAGGGCCATCACCATGTCCTTGAGCGTCTCGACCACATCGGGCAGTGCGGCGCGGTCGATGACGGGGGCGAGGACCATGGAGATGAATCGTCGCAGAAGCGGCCACGCGAGATCCAGTCGGTGAAGTGCGGATTGGCGAATGGCCCAATGCCAGGCGAACGATCGCATGGTGAGTTATTCCTGCTGTTGCCTCAAGCCACCACGGTGGCCGCCACGGTCGGCAGCCGGCGCACGCGGCTCAGGTCGATGCCTTCGAGCCAGGCAATGAGCTCGCTCATCGCGATGCCATCAGCCCCAAGCCGCGCCGGATCGGTGAAGCGGCCGGCTTCGAGGCGCTTGTACAGAACCCAGAACCCATGGCGGTCCCACACCAGCAACTTCGCCTTGTCGCGCCGGCGGCCGATGAAGACGAAGACCTGGCCCGACAGCGGGTTCATACCCATGCTCAGCGACACCAGCTGCGACAGCGCGTCGATCGATTTGCGCATGTCCACCGCCTCGGTGTACACGTAGGCCCGGATCGCCGAAGACAGGATCATGCGAGCTTGGCCAGCACGTGCTGCATCAGCCGTTCGGCTGCCGAGCCGACCAGGCGCAGCTTCATGCCATCGCCCGTCTCGAGCTCGACGACGAGCGCCTCGGCGGGTGCTGAAGTGCCGTGAAGTGGCACGAAGCGTGATGACTCAGCGGGTACCCGCCCCGGTGCAGCGCCGGCGCGTTGCGATCCGCCGACCCCGCCAGCACACGCATGGCGCCGGAAGGTCGACTTCGCCAGGCCGTTGGCCTCGCAGTACGCGGCCACGCTCAAGCCCTGTTCCATCCGGCGCGCAGCGTGCTCCTTCCAGAAGGCCGCGCCATGCACCAGCATCGGCCGGCCCGTCCTCCAGTCAATGCGTGTATGCGGCTGCAGCGGCGGCCGCTGTTCGCCCTCGCATCCTGCCCCGGCCGTCGTTGCCGTCGCGTCGTCCATCTCCATCGCAAGCTCCTCGCATCCATCGAGGGCTCAACGATCCGGCATCAGCTAACAGG
>NZ_CAMLJQ010000106.1 GCF_946480305.1 uncultured Caldimonas sp. | reverse complement strand
GAAGCTGGCCGCCACGCCGAACAGGCCGATGCCGATGGCCACGGCCTGCAGCCAGTAGGTCACCGCGAAGCTGCGGTCGAAGATCTGCAGCGAGCGCTCGCGGATCTCGCCGACCGATGCGAACTCGATGAGCCCGGGCTCCGGCGCCAGTGCGCGCACGGCCGCCTGCACGTCGGCGACCCGTGTGCCCGGCGCCAGCCACAGTGCCAGGTCGTTGACGCGGGTGTCGCCGGTGAGCCGCACGAAGTCGGCATCCGACATCACCACCGAGCCGTGCTGGCGCGCATAGTCGCGCCACACGCCGCGCACGAAGGTCTGAACCGGAGGTTGATCCGGCACGAGCGGCAGCGCGAGGCGTGTCCCCGGACGCGCGCCATACAGGTCGACCATCGCCTCGCTCACGTAGACGTCAATGGCTGCTTGCGGCGCAGGTACCAGTTCGCCGGCCAGAGGCAGGCTCTTCTGCGGGTCGTCCAGCGGGCGGGCGATCAAGGCCACGCCGGGCCGCGCGGGGTCGAGGTTCAGTGTGGTCACACGCAGCGTTTCGACCCTGGCCACGCCGGGCACGGCCGTCACGGCGGCCACCATGTCGGCGCCCAGATACACGGCGTCGGACGTGCTCGTGCTCACGGCCGTGCGGGCATAGAGGTCGGCCGGCAGCACCGCGTCCAGCCATTGCGTGACCGACGCACGGAAGCTCGCCACCATCACGGTCAGCGCCACCGCCAGACTCAGGCTCGCCACCACGCCGGCGACGGCGATCGTGGCCGTGTGCCGCATGCGGCGCGCGCGCTCCAGCGGCAGCAGCAGGAGGGGCGAGCGCGGTGTCGGCCAGAGCTGGAGCAGCAGCGCCACGCCTTCCGGCACGCACGCGATGCCGCCGACCAGCAGGGCCGCTACCGAGAAATACGCGAACAGCGGCAGGCCGCCGACCGGCGGCAGCAACGCCATCAACGCGCCGCCCGCCAGCAGGATCAGGCCCAGCCCCCTGCGCCGCGGAGCGAGCATGCGGTTGCCCAGGCCCTTCAGTGCCTGCGCGGGCGCGATGCCCTGCGCGGCGCGCGCGGGCACCCAGCCGCCGACGAGTGCGGCTGCCAACCCCAGGCCGCCGTACAGTGCGGCGGCGATGGGCGAGAACTGCAGGCTCGGTGCGATGCCGGGAAAGTAGCCTCCACCCAGGTCACCGGCGAGCAGGCGCAGCGCCAGAGCCGCCAGCCCCGTGCCGGCTGCCAGCCCAAGCACGCTGCCGACGAGGCCCAGCAGCGCAGACTCCGCCAGCACCAGCCGCAGCCGTTCGCGCGCCGAGAGGCCGAGCACACCGAGCAACGCAAACTGCTGCAGCCGTTTCGCCACCGAGAGCGACAACACCGAGAACACGAGGAAGCCGCCCGTGAACAGCGCGACGAGCGAGAGCACCGTCAGGTTCACCCGGTAGGCGCGCGACACATTGGAGATGCGTTGTGCCGCGTCGTCCGGCGCGCCGGCACGCACGTCGGGCGGCAGATCGAGTGCTGCCAGCACGTCTGACGGCACCGCGCCGGTCACGAACTGGAGGTCGATGCGCGAGAGCCGCCCCAGCCGGCCGAGCACCCCCTGCGCGCCGGCAATGTCCATCACGCCCAGCGGCGGGCCGGCCGCGCCGACGCTGCCCACCACCCGCAGCGGCACCCAGTCCAGGCCCACTTGCAGCTCGAGCATGTCGCCGGGTCGAAGGCCCAGCGTCTGCTGCGCCAGTGCGTTCAATGCGATGGCGTCGGTGGCGAACAGATCGAAGCGGCCTTGCGCGTCGGCCAGGTCCGGCACCAGCGCGGGCGACAACGGCGCGGCGACGAGGGCGTCGATGCCCACCAGCCGCAAGCGCTCGCGCATGCCGCCGGGTTTGCGCGCATACGTGTCGGCCTCCACCACCGGGCTGGCGTGTGCCACCTGAGGGTGGTTGGCGACCCGCGCGTAGAGCATCTCGTCGAAGCTGCCGGAGACGCCGCGCAGTTCGAGGTCCGGCTGGCCGTTGACCGAGCGCACCGCCGCGCTGAACTCGCTCAGCGCCGACTGATTGATCAGGTGCACCGCAAACGCGAGGGCCACGCCGAGCAGCACCGCGAGGACCGCCACCAGGTGGCGCCACGGGTGGTGCCGCCATTCGCTCGTCGAATAGCAGCGCAACAGCGCGAGCAGCGGGGCCGGGCGCGGGGCGGGTGTCGTGGCAGCAGTACGGGCGGTCATCGCGGGCGGGTGAAAGGTGCCGCCATTGTGCTCAAGCCGAAACGGGGGCGCGGTATCCTTGCGCGCTTCAGGGGCGGGCGTGTTGCGAGAGGCCGGATCGTTCCCTGGCCCCTGCGTCAACACAGTCCGAAAGGCCGTGCCGGTGAACATTCGACCCCGTGCCGGTGGCATCGCAGGCCACCGTCTCTGGACCCCCTTGCGTACCTGGATTCTCGGGCTGGGCCTGCCGCGGGCCATGGCCGTGCTGACGTTCGTGGTGCTGGTGGCTTCGCTCGGCGTGACCTATGCGGTGCAGACCATCACGCAGCGCGGCTCGCTGTCGCTGGGCTTGACCATCGCGACACTGTGCGTGATGACGGTCTCGCCGATCGTCGGCTATGTGGTGCTCAAGCTGCTGTATGAGCTGGAGTCGTCACGCCAGCAGATCCGCCTGCTCGCCATCACCGACGACCTGACCGAGAGCTACAACCGCCGGCACTTCATGGAAGTGGCCGAGATCGAATTCCTGCGTGCGCGCCGCTACGCGGTGCCGATGTCGGTGATCCTGATCGATGCCGATCACTTCAAGCGCGTCAACGACACGCACGGCCACCAGTGCGGCGACATGTTGCTGCGCGAGATTGCTCTCGCCTGTCAGGGCACCTTGCGTGGCACCGATGTGATTGCCCGTTTTGGCGGCGAGGAGCTGATCGTGCTGCTGCCGCAAACCGACCTGTCCGGCGCCCTGACCATGGCCGAGCGCATCCGCCAGCGCGTGGCCCGCCTGGCGATCCAGTGGCGCGAGCAGCGTGTGGAGGTCACTGTGAGCCTGGGCGTGGCGGCCTTGCGCAGCGACACGCCCACGCTCGATGCGTTGATCCATGAAGCCGACGTGGCGCTCTACGATGCCAAGCGCAGCGGCCGCAATCGCGTGTGCAGCTGGAATGCCGACGCGATGGTGCTGGTGAGCCCTGCGGCTCAGGCCACCTGACGCGGTGCAGGGTGCGGCACGCGATAGGTCGCGTTCGGCATCAGGTCGATGCCTGCTGCCTGCTGCCTGCTGCCCGCTGCCCGCTGCCCGCTGCCCGCTGCCCGCTGCCCGCTGCCCGCTGGCGCGGGGGTGGGCGCTGCGCCAGCCTGGTCTTTCGCGCCGGGAGTCCGCCCCGGCGGGCGGGTAACTTTCTTCTGCTGGC
>NZ_CAMLJQ010000105.1 GCF_946480305.1 uncultured Caldimonas sp. | reverse complement strand
TGCACGTGCACATGCGGCACCGTCTGGCTGGCGCCTTCGCCGTCATTGACGAGGAAGTGCTGCGCACGGCTGCCCAATGCGCGCTGCTGGGCAGCCGCCACCCGGTAGGCGAGTTGCCAGAGCTCGTCTCGTGTCGCGGCATCCAGCTCGGCCAACGTGCGCACCGCCTGCCTCGGCACCACGAGCACGTGCCCGCGGGTCATCGGACGGATGTCCATGAAAGCCACGCAACGCTCGCCTTCGTGCACGAAGCTGGCGCGCAACTCGCCCGCGAGGATGCGCTGGAAGACGTTCACTACTTGAGCCAGCCCTTGCGCCGGAAGTACCAGAACGGCGCGATCACCGAGGCCGCCATCACCGCCAGCGAGAACGGGTAGCCGAGCTTCCAGTTCAGCTCCGGCATGTGCTGGAAGTTCATGCCGTAGATGCTGGCGATCAGGGTCGGCGGCAGCAAGGCCACGCTGGCCACCGAGAAGATGCGGATGATCTTGTTCTGGTTGATGTTGATGAAGCCGACGGTGGCGTCCATCAGGAAGTTGATCTTGTCGAACAGGAAGGCGGTGTGCGAGTCGAGCGAATCGATGTCGCGCATGATCTGGCGTGCGTCCTCGAACTGCTCGGCGTTCAGCAGCCGGCTGCGCATCAGGAAGCTCACCGCGCGGCGGGTCTCCATCACGTTGCGGCGGATGCGGCCGTTCAAGTCTTCGGAGCGCGCGATGGCGGCGAGCACCTCGCCGGCCTCGGTATCGCTCACGTCGGCCTTCAGCACGCGCGAGCTGACCACCTCCAGGTCGTCATAGATGCCTTCGAGCGAGTCGGCCGAATACTCGGCGTCCATGTCGTAGAGCTTGAGCAGCACGTCCTTGGCGCCCTCGATCAGCCCGGGCATGCGGCGCCCGCGCAGGCGCAGCAGGCGGAAGACGGGCAGGTCTTCGTTGTGGATCGAGAACAGCACGTTGTCGCGCAGGATGAACGCGGCGCGCACGTTGCGGGCGCCGTCGTCGTCTTCGATCAGGAAGTCGGAGCGGATGTGCAGTTCGCCGTTGTCTTCTTCGTAGAAGCGGGCGGATTCCTCGAGGTCTTCGCTGGTCACGTCCTCGGGGATGTTGAGCCCGAAGCGGCCGGTGATCCAGCCCTTTTCCTCGGGCGTCGGCGATTCGAGGTCGACCCACACCGGCTGCACGCGCGCCAGCGATTCGGGTCGATCAATCTCTTCCTGGTAGAGCCGTCCGTTGGACAGCGTGAACACATTGAGCATGCAATCTCCAACCAAGGCCGGCCGCGCGTGGCATGCGGCTGCTGGATCTGAGGGTCAGGGGGCGTTCGAGGAACCGTCTCACCCCGACCGTGGGCCGGGATCCGACCCGGTGCCCTGGCAGGAGCGGACGGTCACCGTGGGTGACAGCTGTCCAAGGAAGTCTCCGTGGCAAAAAGCGACGCGCGATTATGGCACCGTGCCCCTGGCTCCAACAACGCAGCAAGGGCCGCACCCGCCGACACCCCACGGGCAGCGGCGGCATCGCCGAAGGAGTAGGCTTGCAGGCTCATCCGCGCACCGCGCCTCATCGAGTTTTCTTCGCATGGACACGCTCGTCTCCCGCTCCACCGTCATCCGCGAACGCCTTGCCGCGCTGCGCACCGTCCTCGCCGCCCATGACCTGGCTGCCTGGCTGGTCCCTTCCGCCGACCCGCACCTGTCGGAATACCTGCCCGAGCGCTGGAAGGCACGCGAGTGGCTGAGCGGTTTCACCGGCTCGATGGGCACGCTCGTCGTCACGCCGCAGTTCGCCGGCCTGTGGGCCGACAGCCGCTACTGGGTGCAAGCCGAGACCGAATTGGCAGGCACCGGGATCGAGCTGATGAAGATCCCCGCGGGCAACAGCCTGATGCACATCGACTGGCTCGCGGCCAATGTGCCCGCAGGTCGCACCGTGGGTGCGGACGGGCAGGTGCTGAGCCTCGCCGCGGCCCGCGCGCTGCAGACGGCGCTCGATGCCCGGGGCGTGCGCCTGCGTACCGACCTCGACCTGATGGACGAGGTGTGGGCCGACCGACCCGCACTCCCTGCCCCGCCCATTCGCGAGCACCAGCCGCCTCATGCCACGACGGGCCGCGCCACCAAGCTCTCGAGCGTGCGCGAAGCGATGGCGCGCGAAGGCGCGCAGTGGCACTTCCTGTCGACGCTCGACGACATCGCCTATCTCTTCAACCTGCGCGGCGAAGACGTGTCCTACAACCCGGTCTTCGTGGCGCATGCCCTCGTCGGCATGGACGGCGCGACCTTGTTCGTGGATCGCAGCAAGGTGCCCGCTGCCTTGCTGGCCGCCCTGGCCAGCGACGGCGTGCAGATAGCCCCCTACGAGCAGGCGTCGCAGCGCCTGGCGCAGTTGCAAGGCACGCTGCTGCTCGACCCGCGCCGGGTGACGCTGGGGCTGCGGCAAGCGGTGGCCGCCGAGGTGCGAGTGATCGAGAGCGTCAACCCCACGACCTTCGCCAAATCCCGCAAGACCCCCGCCGAAGCGCAGCACATCCGCGCCACGATGGAACAGGACGGGGCGGCGCTGGCCGAATTCTTCGCGGCGTTCGAGGCCTCGATGCAACGCGGCGAACGCATCACCGAGCTGGACATCGACGCCCGCATCACCGCTGCACGTGCCCGCCGAGCCGGCTTTGTCAGCCCCAGCTTTGCAACGATTGCCGGCTTCAACGCGAACGGGGCGATGCCGCACTACCGCGCCACGCCGGCCTCGCACGCGGTGATCGAAGGCGACGGCCTGCTGCTGATCGACTCCGGGGGCCAGTACCTCGGCGGCACCACCGACATCACCCGCGTCGTACCCATCGGCACCCCCAGCGCCGAGCACAAGCGTGACTTCACGCTGGTGCTCAAAGCCATGATGGCGTTGTCACGTGCGCGCTTTCCGCGCGGCATCCGCTCGCCCTTGCTCGATTCCATCGCTCGGGCGCCGCTGTGGGAGCACGGGCTCGACTACGGGCACGGCACCGGGCATGGGGTCGGCTACTTCCTCAACGTGCACGAAGGCCCGCAGGTGATCTCGTACCACGCCGCGCCCGAAGCGCACACGGCGATGGAGCCCGGGATGGTGACCTCCATCGAACCCGGGCTGTATCGCGCCGGGCAATGGGGCGTGCGGATCGAGAACCTGGCGATGAACCAGGTGGCGGAGGTCACCGGGTTCGGTGAGTACCTGCGGTTCGAGACGCTGACGCTGTGTCCGATCGACACGCGGTGTGTCGAGGCGGCGCTGCTGCGGGCGGATGAGGTGGCGTGGTTGGATGCGTACCACGCGCAGGTGTGGGAGAGGGTGTCGCCGCTGGTTGGCGGTGAGGCGCTTGCGTGGTTGCGTGAGCGGACGCGGCCGCTTTTGCAGCCCGCTGCTGGGCGACTTTGAGGCTGCTGCGCAAGCCTGAGCTGCTGCGCCGGGAGTCCGCCCCGGCGGGCGGGTAACTTTCTTCTGGGCCCAGAAGAAAG
>NZ_CAMLJQ010000104.1 GCF_946480305.1 uncultured Caldimonas sp. | reverse complement strand
CGAACAGCGGCAGCGCGAACAGCATGCGGTACATGATGAGCGTGACCGCGTCGACGCCGTAGCGATACGCGAGCTTCACGATGATGGCCTTGCCCGAAAAGGCGATGGAGCCCAGCAGCGCGAACGTCAGGCCGCTGGCAAGCGGTTTGGCGGGAGCCCCGGCAGCGGGGTTGGCGGCGCTCAAAAGCCCACCGCCTGTCCGTCGCGGCGCGGGTCGCTGGCCGCCACGTAGCCCTCCACCGCCGGGTCACCGAGGCGCCAGATGAACTGCCCGGCGCCGAAGTCCTGGTACGAGTCCTGGATCACTTCCATGCGATGGCCGCGTGCGACGAGCTCCTGTACCACGGCCTCGTCCATGTGGGCCTCGACGTTGAGTTCGAGCCCGGCGTTGTAGCGCCAGCGCGGCGCGTCGCACGCGGTCTGCGGGTTCTGGCCATAGTCGAGCATGCGCACCAGCGTCTGCACGTGCCCTTGCGGCTGCATGTTCGCGCCCATGACGCCGAAGCTCATCACCGGTTGGCCATCCTTCGTGAGGAAGGCCGGAATGATGGTGTGGAAGGGACGCTTGCCCGGCGCCACCACATTGGGGCTGCGCTCATCCAGCGAGAAGGCGCAGCCGCGGTTGTGCATCGACAGCCCGTAGCCGGGCACGACGACACCGGAGCCGAAGCCCATGTAGTTGCTCTGGATGAAGCTGACCATCATGCCCTGCTCGTCGGCCGCGGTCAGGTAGATGGTGCCGCCCTTCACGGGGTTGCCGGCTCGGAAGTCCTGGGCGCGCTTCGGGTCGATCAGCTTCGCGCGGCTGGCGAGGTAGCCGTCGTCGAGCATCTGCTCCACGGTGCACTCCATGCTGCCCGGCTCCGCCACATAGCGGTACACATCGGCAAACGCGAGCTTCATCGCCTCGATCTGCAGGTGCTGCGAGTCGGCGCCGTCCACCGGCATCGACGACACGTCGAACTGCGACAGGATGCCCAGTGCCATCAACGCGGCGATGCCCTGCCCGTTGGGCGGGATCTCGTGCAGCGTGTAGCCACGGTAGTCGCGGCCGATGGGCGTGACCCACTCCGGCGCATAGGCGGAGAAGTCGGCTGCGGTGATCACCGCGCCGTGCTCCTTCGCGTGGCGTTCGGCCGCCGCCGCGATCTCGCCTCGGTAATACGCCTCGCCGCGCGTCTGCGCGATCAGTCGCAGCGTGCGCGCGGCCTCCTTGAACTGCCACAACTCGCCCACCTCGGGCGCACGGCCATGGGGCAGGAAGGCCTGCGCGAAGCCCGGCAGGTTGCGCAGTTCCTCGACCGGCGCCGCCCACTTCTGGCCCACCACCGGCGGCACCGCGTAGCCGCGTTCGGCCGCTTCGATGGCGGGCTCCATCAGGTCGGCGAACGGCAGCTTGCCGAAGCGCTCGCTCAGCGCCACCCAGCCCGCCACCGCACCGGGCACGGTGACGGCGTCCCAGCCGCGCTTGGGCGGTGTCTTCGCCTCGTCGCCATATTTGCGGCGGAAGTACTCAGGGCTCCAGGCAGCGGGCGCGCGGCCGGACGCGTTGAGCCCATGCAGCTGCCGGCCGTCCCAGAGGATGCAGAACGCATCGCTGCCCAGGCCGTTGCTGACCGGCTCGTAGATCGTCATGGCGGCCGCCGTGGCGATCGCGGCATCCACTGCGTTGCCGCCCTTGAGCAGCATGCGCAGTCCGGCGGTGGCAGCCGCCGGGTGCGAGGTGGAGACGACGTTGCGTGCGAACAGCGGCAGGCGCTTCGACGCGTAGGGAAAGTCGTAGAGAAAGGGCTTCATCGCCGGCCTTTCGCGAAGCACCGCGCGGCAGGAATCCGCCGCGCGCAGGGGGCAGCGAAAGATTATCCGGCCGGGCCCGAAAGCGTGCAGGCGTTCAGTGTGGATTCAGCGCTTCACGGCCCGCGACCCGGTGCGCCATCTGGTGCAGCTTGCGCAGGCCGGACCACACCATGAGCGCAATGAGGGGAATCGACGCGGCCACCAGCACCTCGGGCGACAGCGGCAACAGCCCGGCTTCCTTGCCACCCTTGGCGAGGTAGCCCACCAACCCGGCACCGTAGTACGTGATGGCCGCCACCGACAGGCCTTCGACCGCGCTCTGCAGGCGCAACTGCACGGCCTGGCGCTTGTTCATCGCATCGAGCAGGTCCTTGCTGCTCTGCTGCTGCTCGATCTCCACGCGTGTGCGCAGCAGGTTGCTGGTGCGCGAGATGCGCTCCGACAGCTGCTGCTGCCGCCGCGCGGCCCAGGCGCAGGTCTGCATCGCGGGCCCCAGGCGGCGGTCCATGAACTCGCCGATGGTCTGCAGGCCGGCCAGGCGGTGTTCGTGCAGTTCCTCGATGCGGCGCTGCACGAGCTCGAAGTACGCGGCACTCGCCGAAAAGCGCGCGTGCGTGCTCGCATACAGGCTTTCGACGCGGCCGGCCAGTTGCGTGAGCTGGCGCAGCAGCTCGGGCTCGCGGTCCTGTTCGGCGCTGCGGATCTGCCCGGCGATGTGCGCGAGGTCGCGCTCCGCATCGGCCAGCGTGGCGGCCACCTCCCGGGCCGCCGGCAGGCCGAGCAGCGCGGTCATGCGGTACGTCTCGATCTCCAGCAGCCGCTGCACCGTTCGACCCAGCCGCCGCGGGTGCATGCTGGCCGTCACCAGCACCACCCGGGCGAACCCATCGCCATGCAGACGGAAGTCGGTGTACACCTCGGCCTGCCCGTCCATCACGGTGGACGCGACGAGGCTTTCCTCGTCGAGCGAGCCGCGCACCAGCGCGTCGTTGCCGTCCTCGCGGCTGGAGGTCACGAGCACGTGCATGCCGACCAGCCACTGGCCTGGCACGCGGCTGAGCCAGTCCTGAGGCACCGACGAGACCGCCGTCGGCTCGAACGAGGCCGGGTTCTCGGGCAACTGCCGCCAGAAGGTGTAGGTCTGGAACTCGGTGTGCTGCTCCCAACGCAGCCGCACGCCGCCCAGGTCGATGCTGAGGTGGCCCGCCTCTTCTGCCGGCAGCGGCAGGTGGCGGGACTTGAGCAACGCATGCAGGTGCGCGCGGCTGGCGGTCTCTCCCGGCGGCGTCAACAGCGCCAGGTGCGACAAGGCCAGCGGCGCGGCCATGCGCTCATACGGCCGCGCATGAACTTCGTTGTGCAGCGATTCGCGCAAGGGATGCGGTTTGAGCATCGACATGGGGGTCCTCCTGGCGGCTGATTATCGGCCGCCTATCGCACACCCACTTCGCACGCCGCGCCCGCGCCACGCCAGGGCGCGAAGCCCGTGGCGGCTCTCCGGCCAGCGCCTCGCCCCGGCATTCGCTTCACAACATGAAAAAGGGCCGCACATGGCGGCCCCGGGTGGCATGCGAAGAACGACTCGCTCAGTCGGCTTCCTGGAAGGCCTCTTCGCGTTTGCGGCGCAGGTTGGGCAGCGCCATGATCAGCAGCAGCATCACCGCGCCGGCCAGCAGCGTGGCCGACAGCGGGCGGGTGATGAAGGCACCCCAGTCGCCCCGCGACAGCAGCAGTGCCCGCCGCAGGTTCTCTTCCATCATCGGCCCGAGGATGAAGCCCAGCAGCAGCGGCGCCG
>NZ_CAMLJQ010000103.1 GCF_946480305.1 uncultured Caldimonas sp. | reverse complement strand
CACGGCCTTTTGGGCACCAACGCATCAGCCCTCCGTAGTGTTAACAGGCCCTAGGCGAACACGTGCTGCAGCGCTTCCTCGGGTGAGGGGTCCGCACTGCGGCGTGCGAAGTCGAACGCCGCTGCCACGCGGGTGCGCGCATGCTGCGCGGCCCGCGTCTCGTCGTCGGCCGCCAGCAGGCCCTGGCTGCGCAGGCGCCGCGCCAGTTCGGGAATCGCGTCGCGCCTGCGCAGCTCGGCGACTTCCTCCTTCGGGCGATACACCTCCGCGTCGCCCTGGAAGTGGCCCATCAGGCGGTCGGTGGCGACCTCGATCAGCGTCGGCCCGGCGCCCTTGCGTGCCCGCGCGACCGCCTCGCCGGCAGCGGAAAACACCTCCACCGGGTCGTTCCTTTCGACCGCGATGCCGGGGATGCCGTAGGCCGCCGCGCGCTGCGCGTTCGAGCGGATCGCCGTCGCCTGGGGTTTCTCGACGGAGATCGCGTAGCGGTTGTCCTCGCACACGAAGATCACCGGCAGCTTCCACAACGCGGCCAGGTTGAGCGATTCGTGAAAGGCGCCCTGGTTGGCGGCGCCCTCCCCGAAAAACGCCACCGCGACGTGCGGCTTGCCGAGCTTCCTGGCGGCCAGTGCGGCGCCGCAGGCCGGCGGCATGCTCGCCCCCACGATGCCGCTGCAACTGAACTTGTGCGCCGGGTCGAACAGATGCATGTGCCCGCCCTTGCCGCGGCCGAGACCGGTGGCCTTGCCGAAGATCTCGGCGGTCATGCGGTCCAGCGGCACGCCCTTTGCAATCGCGAAGTGGTGCGGCCGGTGCGTGCCGACCACGGTGTCGTCGTCGGTGAGATGGGCACACACGCCGACGGCCACCGGCTCCTGCCCGGCGGCGAGGTGCATCTCGCCGGGTACGGGGCCCGAGGCGATGTCGAACGCCAGCCCCTTCTGGATGTGCGGCGGAAGCTTGCCTTCCAGATACACCTTCGCGAGGGATTCTTCGTACTCGCGAATGACGAGCATGGTCTCGTACATCCACAACAGTTGCTCGGCGCTCGGCTGCATGGCGGTCTCCTGACAGGCGCAGGGGCGCCCGTCCGGTCCACTCTAGGGGGCAGCAGGCGGCAGCGATTGAGCATGCGCAACTCGGGCGCGCGTGACGCCGATGCCTTCAGCGCGCGACGCAGGCCTTGCCGGCCGCCTTGGCCATGTAGAGAGCGCGGTCTGCCTGCTCGAGCAACGCGGCGAGCGTCAGGCCGGACTCCGGATACAGCGCGATGCCGACGCTGGCCGACAGCGGCAGCGACAGGTTGGGGTACGGCCTGGACAGGGTGTGGACCAGCTTGTCCGCGACGTGCGCCGCGGTGTCGGCGTCGGCATCGGCCAGCAGCACCGCGAACTCGTCGCCGCCCAGCCGTGCCACCACGTCGGAAGCCCGCACCGCCGCCGTGATGCGGTCGGCGACGATGCGCAGCACGGTGTCGCCGGCCGCATGCCCGAGCTGGTCGTTGACGGCCTTGAAGCCGTCGAGGTCGACGGCCAGCACGGCAAAAGGCGCCACGTCACGCTGCGCGCGGGCGAGTTGCTGCCCGGCCAGCACCTCGAACAGCACCCGGTTGCCGACGCCGGTGAGCGGGTCATGATGCGCCTGATGCTGAGCCTGCGTGAGCATGACTGCCGCCTCGGACAGCGCCCGGCCGACCGCATCGACCTCCGACACCCGGCTGGCCGGCGGGCGCACCCTCTCGCCGCGGCCGAGCGCCAGCGCCGGCTCGATCAACCCATGGACGGAACCAGCGATGCGCACGGCCATGCGCGTCGCGAGCCAGAAGGCCACCAGCAGCGCCACGACCGAGCCGCCGATCACCCACAGGCTGGAGCGGAACAAGGACTGCAACAGATCGGCGCGGGGCGCACCGACGACCACATGCCAGTCATACAACGACGACTGGCTGTAGGCCGTGAGCACCGGGGTGCCGTCTTTCGTGTAGCTGTCCAGCGTTCCCTCGCGAGTACCGCGCACCGCTGCGCGCACCGGCCCGGTGGCGGGTTGCCCCACGTACAGCTGCGCGTCGCGCGTGCGGCCGATGATGACGCCCTCGGCATCGAGCACGGCGGCCACCCACCCTTCCGGCAGGTTGTGCCGCCGCAGCAGCTCGTTGATGCGGCGCGGCGTGAAGCCGACGTTGAGGCTGTAGACCACCGCACCGTCCAGCAGCACCGGCACGCCGAGGGCGATCACCGGCGCCTGGGTCACCGGCCCGGTGAACAAGCCCGTCAGCACGGCCTTGCGCTGCTCGAACACGGCGCGCAACTGCGGCGGTGTTCCCGTCGTCGGCAACGGCGTGCCATAGGGCCGCAGTGTGTTGATGACCTGGTGCCCTTGCACGTCGGTCATCACGTAGTTGTCGACGATGTGAAAAGCCAGTGCGTCGCTGGCCCTGGCATGGAACGCCGCCAGATCACCACGCGCCAGTTCAGGAGCGGTGGACAACACGCGCAGGCTGGCCTCGACCCGCGCGAGTTCGACATCGAGGTTGGCGGCCAGGTTGCGTGCGTTGCGTATCGTCTGCTGGTAGATGCGGTCGCGCTGGGCCAGATAGCCCTGCGCCACGAGGCCCGCCGAGACGAGCGCCGCCGGCGCGATGGTCGCCGCCACCAGCAGATAGAGCAGTGTGCGTACGGAATACCGCCGCTTGTTGGGGGAGCGCGCGCGGCTGGTGTCACCGTCGTGTTCTGGTTTGCCCTTCACCCCGCCGCCCATCCATCGTTCGCGACACGGTCCTTCGGGCATGCCTGCGCCCAACACGCGGCCCGACCTCTGCCGTGATACACGTGCCCCCCCTCCTGGCACCCCGTGCCAACCGGTGCCTGCCCTCAAGCTAACGGTGCAGGCGCACGGCCGCCTTGCGGAATGTCAAACCGTGCGCAGGGACGGCCCCATACCGCGCCGGCGAGGTAGCCGCCGATTGCGCATGCTCAACTGCCTCGGGCCGGCAGGGCTCACGCTGGAGGTTCATCCAACACCGCACCGGAGGCGCCATGTCTTTCTTCAGTTCGCTCGGCGTTGCTGCCGCAAGCCTTGCGTTGTCGTCCGCCGCCCTGGCCCAGGGGGCCTCGCAACGGGTCGACTTCGGCAAGAAGGAATACGAATCGAATTGCGCGGTCTGCCACGGCATGACGGGCAAGGGTGACGGCCCGATCGTCGAGCTGCTCACCAAGAGCCCGCCGGACCTGCGACAACTGGCGCAGAAGAACGGCGGCGTGCTGCCGCTTTCACGGCTGTACGAAGTGATCGACGGCGGCGGCGTGGCTGCGCACGGCAGCCGCGACATGCCCATCTGGGGCCGCGACTACAAGCTGCAGGCCGCGGAGTACTACTTCGAGGTGCCCTACGACCCCGAGGCCTACACGCGCGCAAAGATCCTGGCGTTGCTCGAATACATCAGCCGGCTGCAGGTGAAGTGATGACACCGGTCGGAGGCCGGCCGCAGAATCGACCTCGTGCACGCATCCACCGGCGATAGAGGCCCGCCGCCGCTGCCTGCGGGGGTCGAATCCCCTGAGGAACGGCTGGTCGTCGGCTCGAGAGCGATGGTTCTGCACCGCCCCGGCCTGCCATTGCAGCTCGAGGAAAGGCCCGCCCCCACCCCCGGGCCGGGGGAGGTGCGGCTGCGCGTGAGCGCCTGTGCCGTGTGCCGCACCGACCTGCACGTGGTGCGCGGCGAGTTGCCGCACCCGCGACTGCCGCTCGTGCCGGGGCACGAGATCGTCGGACACGTCGAGGCACTGGGCCCCGGCGTGCACGCATTGCAGCTGGGCGAGCGCGTCGGCGTCGCATGGCTGGGCCACACCTGCGGCCATTGCTTCTACTGTGC
>NZ_CAMLJQ010000102.1 GCF_946480305.1 uncultured Caldimonas sp. | reverse complement strand
GCTTGCGCAGCCCCCACCCCCGCGCCAGCGGGCTACCTGGCCGGCGTGAAAGACCAGGCCTGCGCAGCTGCAACAGCGGCAGCAGCTAGGGTACCCTCCCACCCCAATGCCTCGCTTCCTCCTTCACCGAACGGTGAGCCTCCTCACCACCCTCCTGCTCGCGTCCCTCGCGATCTTCGCGGTGATGGAAATCCTCCCCGGCAACGCCGCGCAAGTGATGCTCGGCGCCACGGCCACCCCCGAAGCGGTCGAGGCGCTGACCCGACAACTCGGCCTCGACCAACCCCCGCTGCAGCGCTACCTGCACTGGATGGCGGCACTGGCCACCGGCGACCTCGGCACCAGCTACGCCTATGGCTCGCCGATCGCCGAACTGATCGCCGAGCGCCTCGTCGTGACGTTGCCGCTCGCGGTGATCGCGATGGCACTCACCACCGTGATCGCGCTCACGCTCGGGCTCTACGCAGCGGCGCATCACAACCGCCCGGGCGACATCGGCGTGATGGCCGTGAGCCAGCTCGGCATCGCGATCCCCAGCTTCTGGTTCGCGATCCTGCTGATCCTGCTGTTCTCGGTGAAGCTGCAGTGGTTCTCGGCGGGCGGCTTCCCGGGCTGGAGCGAAGAAGAGGGCGGCGGCCCGTGGCCGGCGCTGAAAGCGCTGCTGCTGCCGGCCGTGGCACTCGCGGTGGTGCAGGCGGCCATCCTCGCGCGCGTGACGCGCTCTGCGGTGCTCGAGGTGCTGCGCGAGGACTTCGTGCGCACGGCCCGTGCGAAGGGCCTGAGCCGTCGAGCGGTGCTGTGGCATCACGTGTTGCGCAACGCGATGATCCCGGTCGTCACGATCATGGGCCTGCAGTTCGGCAACCTGCTGACCGGCACCATCGTGGTCGAGAACGTGTTCTACCTGCCGGGGCTCGGGCGGCTCGTGTTCCAGGCCATCGCCAACCGCGACGTGATCGTCGTACGCGACGTCATCATGCTGCTGGCTGCCGCCGTGGTGCTGATCAACTTCGCGGTCGATGTGCTCTACGCGTGGATCGACCCGCGCCTGCGCCGGAGGGCACGGTGAACGGTGCCCGCCACCACCCGGCGTTCGTCATCGGCGCGCTGCTGGTGTCCCTGTTGCTGTGCGCCGCCGCCGTGTCGCTGGTGTGGACGCCTTATCCGCCGCACGACATCGACATCCCGAACAAGCTGCAACTCCCCTCGTCGCAGCACTGGCTCGGCACCGACAGCCTGGGGCGCGACGTGGGCACCCTGCTGCTGGTCGGCGCGCAGAACTCCATCCTCGTCGGCATCGTGGCCGTGGGCATCGGGCTGGTGTTCGGTGTGTCGCTCGGCGCGCTCGCGGCAGCCCGCAAGGGCTGGGTCGAGGAGGCGGTGATGCGTTTCTCGGACTTCACCCTCGCGTTCCCTGCACTGCTCACGGCGCTGATGCTGTCGGCCATCTACGGGCCGGGGTTGCTCACCTCCGTCGTCGCGATCGGCCTGTTCAACATCCCGGTGTTCGCGCGCGTCACGCGGGCGTCGGCCAATGCGGTGTGGGCACGCGAGTTCATCCGGGCGGCGCGTGCATGCGGCAAGGGCGCATGGCGCATCACGTGGGAGCACGTGCTGCCCAACATCGCGGCGGTGCTGATCGTGCAGGCGACCATTCAATTCGCCACCGCGATCCTGGCAGAGGCGGCGTTGTCCTACCTCGGGCTGGGCACGCAACCGCCCCAGCCTTCGTGGGGACGCATGCTGAACGAGGCGCAGACGCAGCTGTTCCAGGCGCCGCGGCTGGCGATCTTTCCGGGCGCGGCGATCGCGCTCTCGGTGCTCGGGCTCAACCTGCTCGGCGACGGGCTGCGCGATCTGCTCGACCCCAAATTGGCGAGGTCACGATGAGCACGCCCTTGCTGGCCGTGAACGATCTGCGCGTGTCCTTGCAGACGGCGCGAGGACGCGCCGATGCGTTGCGGGGGCTCTCGTTCACGATCGACCGCGGTGACACGCTCGGCGTGGTCGGCGAGTCGGGTTGCGGCAAGTCCATGCTCGCGCTGGCGCTGATGGGGCTGCTGCCGGAGGGGGCGAACGTCAGCGGCAGCATCCGGCTCGAAGGCGAGGAACTCACGGCGCTCGACGACGCGGCGCTGTGCCGGTTGCGAGGCCACCGCATCGCGATGGTGTTCCAGGAGCCGATGAGTGCGCTCAACCCGCTGCACACCATCGGCCGCCAGATCGCCGAGCCGCTGCGGCTGCACCGCGGCCTCGATGCCCGCGCAGCGCGCGCCGAAGCCCTGCGGTTGATGGAGCAGGTGCGCCTGCCGCAGGCGGCACGGCGGCTCGATGCCTACCCGCACGAGCTGAGCGGCGGCCAGCGTCAGCGTGTCGTCATCGCGATGGCGCTGGCATGCCAGCCGGCGCTGCTGATCGCCGACGAGCCCACCACCGCGCTCGACGTGACGCTGCAGCGCGAGATCCTGCAACTCGTCGCCGACGGGGTGCGCGAGCGCGGCATGGCGCTGATGCTGATCTCGCACGATCTCGCGGTGATCGCGAGCAGCGTGCAACGGGTGATGGTGATGTACGGCGGCGTGGCCGTGGAGGACGGCCCGGTGAGCGAGGTGCTGCACCGCCCGGCACACCCCTACACGCAAGGCCTGCTGGCCGCGCGACCCCGCCTCGGTGCACCGCGTGGCGAGCGACTGCCGACCATCGCCGGGCGGGTGCCGGACCTCGCCGAACTGCCCGCAGGATGCCCTTTCGCCGGCCGGTGCGGCTGGCAGGTCGAGGCCTGCGGCGCAGCCCTGCCGCCGCAGGAGGCGCTCGCCGCAGCCCACCGCGTGCGCTGCATCAGGTGGCGTGAGGTGATCGCCCCGCGTTGACCCGCCGCGTCAGCGGTTCCCGTCGTGTCGCCTGGCCCGCGAATTTGTCGGCGATCCGGTGCTGCTTCCGCCGATTCCATCGGCGACCCCGGCGCGACAATGCGCACCTCGCTGCGGCCCTCCGCTGTGGCTGCCTTCCTTGAACCTTCGACCACCCGCCATGGACTACCGCTCCGTTCTCGAGCAGATCCACGCCGCCGTGCAGCCCGTGCTGGGCGAGGGCCGCGTCGCCAGCTACATCCCCGAGCTGGCGGGCGTGCCGGCCGATCGCTTCGGCATGTCCATCGTCGCGCTCGACGGCGAGACCCATTCCATCGGAGACGCCCGCATCCCGTTCTCGATCCAGAGCATCTCCAAACTCTTTGCGCTGGTGCTTGCCCTGCAGGCCGAAGGCGATGCGTTGTGGTCGCGCGTGGGGCGCGAGCCTTCCGGTACGGCCTTCAACTCGCTGGTGCAGCTGGAAAGCGAAGCCGGCAAGCCGCGCAACCCGTTCATCAACGCCGGCGCGCTGGTGGTCACCGACATCCTCTGCACGCGCTACGCGGTGCCGGAGAACGCGGTGTCCGAGTTCCTGCGCAAGCTCTCCGGTGACCCGGCCATCGGCTACAACCGCCGCGTGGCACTGTCCGAGCGCGCGCATTCGGACCGCAATGCGGCGATGGCCTATTTCATGAAGAGCTTCGGCAACCTGCGCAACCCGGTCGAAGACGTGCTGGATGCCTACTGCCGCCACTGCGCGATCGAGATGAACTGCGAGCAGCTGGCGAGGTCGGTGGCGTTTCTTGCCAACCATGGACGCAACCCCTGGAACGGCGAGACCGTGCTGAGCACGAGCCTCGCCAAACGCCTGAGCGCGCTCATGCTCACCTGCGGCACCTACGACGCGGCGGGCGATTTCGCCTTTCGTGTCGGGTTGCCCGCCAAGAGCGGTGTGGGTGGCGGTATCGCGGCGGTGATCCCCGGGCAGTGCGGCGTGTGCGTGTGGTCGCCCGCGCTCGCGGAGTCCGGCAACTCGCATGCGGGTTCGCTGGCGCTGGAGCTGCTCACGACGTTGACGGGGCGGTCGATCTTCTAG
>NZ_CAMLJQ010000101.1 GCF_946480305.1 uncultured Caldimonas sp. | reverse complement strand
CCGCGGCGCGCCCGCGACCGGGCGCGCCGGATAGAAGTTGAGCACCTTGGCAATGGCTTGGGGGTTGCCCGCCACATCGGCCAGCGTGTAGCGGTCCAGCACCGCGTAGAAGGCCTGCACAGCCTCGGCCAGCGCGTGCTTCAGTTCGCAGCACTTGGCGATGGCGCAGTGGCCGCCGCTGGGCTCGAAGCACTCGGCCGGCGCGGCGCCTTTTTCGGTGTCTCGCACCACCTGGCCGATGCTGATGCTGCGGGCCGGCTTGCCGAGCGCCAGACCGCCGCCCTTGCCGCGCGTCGTCGCGACCCAACCCTGCTTGCCAAGAAAATGAACCACCTTGATCAGGTGGTTCTCCGACACGTCGAACGCGCTCGCGATTTCGGCGATGGTGGCTTTGCGGTCACCGGCTGCCGAAAGGTAGATCAGCACGCGCAGGCTGTAGTCGGTGAACGATGTGAGCTTCATGTCGGGTCTTTCTTGCTGCCCGCACATGTTCCCATGTCCGGGCGTTGCACAGGAAGCGGGGAGAACGGTTGCCCTCCCCGCCTCGTGCTTACTTCGCAGCCACCACGTCGGCAGGCACGGTGCGCACCGCCGGGCGGCGCAGCAGCCGCAGCGCATACCACGCGAGGTACACGGCGCCGATCGAGAACACCACGTCACCCGGCACGCGCAGCCAGACCAGCGTTTCCATCACGCCCGAATGCACGATCTCGGGCGAGCGGGCGTACCACAGGCCGGTGGTGATGCTGTGCCAGGCCTGGTAGATGCCGGCCGGCAGCAGCGACATGAACACCATCATCGCGAGGCCGACGTTCAGGCCCCAGAAACCGGGCTTCAGCAGACGGTCGGCATGCAGCGAGCGCTCGAACAGGCCGCGCAGGCAGAACAGCATCAGGCCGATGCCGAGCATGCCGTACACACCGAACAGTGCCGCGTGGCCGTGGGCGGGCGTCATGTTGAGGCCTTGCACGTAGTAGAGCGCCGCGGGCGGGTTGATCGCAAAGCCGAGCAGGCCGGCACCGACGGTGTTCCAGAAGCCCACCGCGACGAAGCACAGCACCGGCCACTTGTAGGCCTGCAGCCAGCCCACCGATTGCGAGCGGCGATAGGTCTGCATCGCTTCCAGGCCGATCAGCGTGAGCGGCACCACTTCGAGCGCCGAGAACACGGCACCGACGGCGATCACCGAGGTCGGCGTGCCGGTGAAGTACAGGTGGTGCAGCGTGCCCAGGATGCCGCCGAACAGGAACACGATGGTCTCGGCCACGATGGCGCGGTTGGCGCTTGCTGCGCGCACCAGCCCCAGCTTGGTGAAGATCAGCGCGATCACGGCGGTGGCGAACACTTCGAAGAAGCCTTCGACCCACAGGTGCACCAGCCACCAGCGCCAGTACTCGACCATCGAGTAGTGGGTGTGCTGGCCCCAGGTGAGCGAGGTGGCGTAGAAGCCGCCGATGCAGGTGGCCGACAGGAACACCATCGCGATCAGGCCGCGGCTCTCCGAAGGCTTCTTCAGCGCGGGCCACAGGGCACGGCCGAGCAGGAACACCCACAGCAGCAGGCCCACGAACAGCAGCAGCTGCCACACGCGGCCCATGCTGGTGAATTCCAGGCCCTGGTTGCCGAGCCAGAAGGCGAAGTCGACGCCGCGGCGCTGCAACGTGCCCAGCCAGCCGGTGATGGTGGAGCCGAGCACCACGAACACCAGCGCATAGAACAGCACGTCGACGCCCAGCTTCTGCAGCTTCGGCTCCTTGCCCGACAGCAGCGGCGCGATGTAGAGGCCGGTGGCCAGCCAGGCGGTGGCGATCCAGAAGATGCCAACCTGGGTGTGGATCGTGCGCGAGGTCACGTAGGGCAGCAGGTCTGCCAGCGGGAAGCCGAAGAACGACTGGCCTTCCACCGCGTAGTGCGCGGTGACGATGCCCATGCCGATCTGGAGCAGCATCAAGCCGATCACGACGAAGAAGTACTTGCGCGTGGCCTTCATCGACGGCGTGGCCTTGGCACCGATCAACGGGTCGGTGGCGGGCGGTTGGGCTTCTTCCTCGTCGTGGCCGCGGCCATGCAGCCACAGCATCGCGGCGATGCCGGCCAGCAGCAGGATCACGCTCACCATCGACCACATCGCGGCGGACGACGTGAGCTTGTTGCCCACCATCGGCTCGTGCGGCCAGTTGCTGGTGTACGACAGATCGGTCTCTCCCGGCCGGTTGGTCGCGGCAGACCAGGCCGACCAGAAGAAGAACGCGCTCAGCGCCTGCCGGTCGGCCGCCTCGGGCAGCGAGCCGTCGGTCATCGCGTACTGCTCGCGCAGCGCGGCCAGCGACGCATCGCTGCCGAACAACGCGATGTAATGCCCCGCCACCTCGCGGATCGCCTGCGCGCGCTCGGCCGACACCTTCACGACACCGGTCGCGTCGTCATAGGTGTTGCGGCGCATCTCGTTGCGCACTTGCGTGTCGACCACGGCGCGCGCCTCGTCGTTCAGCGCGGCATAGTCGCCGCCCTGCTGCTTCGCGCGGATCGTCTGCAGCGCGACGGCTTCGCGGTGCAGCCAGTCGGCCGACCAGTCCGGTGCGACATAGCTGCCGTGGCCCCAGACCGTGCCGAGCTGCTGCCCGCCGGCCGCCAGCCAGGCCTGCTGACCGCGCTGGATCTGCTCGCCGGTGTAGAGCACCTCGCCCTCGGTCGAGACGACACTCTTGGGGATGGGTGGAGCAAAGAGGTAGATCTGCCATCCGAGGTACCCGAGGGCCCCGAACGACAGGACGAAGATAAGGCCGAGCCATCGCCACAGCCTGCTGTTGGTTTTCATGGCGTATCCGTGGGAGTGAAGTGCTGTGAATGGAATGGGAGCGGGGCGATCAGGCGCCGCCGCAGGAGCCGCAGCAGCGGCCGTCGCTGTGGCCGGCGGCGAGCCGGGTGATGCGCACGCGCCAGGTCTCGGGGCCGTTCTCGAGGTAGTCCCACGAGAACTGCCCGGGCTGCTCGGCCTGCATCTGGTAGTACAGCGGCTTGGGGTCGTGGTCGTTGACGATCTCCATCGCGTCGCCGCCGTTCAGGCCGCGGAAGGTCGTGAAGATCAGGGGGTGGCGCTCGCGAGGCACGATGGTGCGAACGTCGATGGTGGTGATTTGAGAGGTCGCGTTCATGAGGGCTCCGCTTCGGTCGGTTAAAGGTGCATTTGTGATGCACCTACTGTAGTGAGCGAGCCCCGAGTGCTTTTTGATCCAGGTCAACTGCGCGCAGATTGACGTATCGCAGGACGCGGCGCCGTGCCGGCCGCCACGCGCTGGCAACCGCCGCTCGGGGTGCACAGGCACATGCGAAAAGGCGATGGCCGGGCATCGCACCCGGCCATCGCCTCTGGGTTGCACCACTCGCGGCCCCTTCGGGCCGCAGGGGTTGTCACTGGTCGTGCGCGCGCTGCGCCTTGTCGGTGAGCGGTTCGTAGATGGACGCGTCAGCCACGCCCTGCACCTCCAGCGCACCGGCCAGGCCCTTGCCCGCACGCGAGAGTGCATGGTCCACGAGCAGGAACCTGCCGGGGTACTCGAGCTTGAACTCGACGATCGTCGCGCCGCCCGGTGCCACCAGCGTGGTCTGCACGTCCTTCTTCACGGTGGTGAGCGAGCCTTCGCTGTAGACCTTGTCGAAGATCTCGCCGATCACGTGGAACGACGACACCTTGTTGGGCCCGCCCACGCCGAAGTACACGCGCACCGTCTCGCCCACCTTGGCACTCATCTTGTGCTCCTTGATCAGCGCACCGACCGAGCCGTTGAAGGTGTAGTAGGTGGGCAGCTCGTCGGAGGCACGCGAGTCGCTGTACTCATGGTGGCCCTTGGTGCCGGCGGCATGCGAGGTGTAGAGGTCACCCTGCATCACGTAGAACTCGCGGTCCACCGGCGGCAGGCCCTCTTCGGGCTCCACCAGAATCAGCCCGTACATGCCGGCCGAGATGTGGTGCGGCACCGACGGCGTGGCGCAGTGATAGACGTACAGCCCGGGGTTCAGCGCCTTGAACCGGAACGTCTTCGACTGCCCCGGCGC
>NZ_CAMLJQ010000100.1 GCF_946480305.1 uncultured Caldimonas sp. | reverse complement strand
GCAAGCCGCCAAAGGGCAGCAGCCCCTAAACCAGCCCATTCCGAATGGCATACACCGTCAACTCCGAGTTGTTGGAAAGCCCCAGCTTCTCCAACACCCGCGCCCGGTAAACGCTCACCGTCTTGGGGCTGAGCGTCAACTCCTCGGCAATGTCCGACAAGCGCTTGCCGGACGCGATCAACACCAGCGTCTGCAACTCGCGGTCGGACAGCCGCTCATGCGCCGCCTCGGTGGCCGGCGCCGTGAGGCTCTCGACCAGCATCTGAGCCATGTCGGGCGTGACGTACTTGCGCCCCTGCGCCACCATGCGCACCGCGGCCACCAGTTGTGCGGGGTCACCGCCCTTGTTGACGTAGCCGTACGCACCGGCCTTCAGTGCGCGGATCGCGTACTGGTCTTCCGGGTACATCGACACCACCAGCACCTTGACGGGCGAACCTTCGTCCTTCAACACGTGCAGCACATCGAGGCCGCTGCGACCTGGCAGGTTGATGTCGAGTACCAGCACGTCGCATGCCTGACCGCGCAACAAGCTGCGCAGTTCGCCGTAATCGCCGGCCTCGCCGACGACGTCGATGTCGGGCACGTCGGCCAAGGTGTCGCGTATGCCCCGCCGGATCAGGGCGTGGTCATCGCACAGGATGACTTTGATCATAGTTCTCCCCAGAACGTCGGATCATCGTCCGAACGGGCATCGTCCTGCGGTGCATCATCGCCGGTACGGGCGTCTTCGGTCAACGGCACCAGCAGAATCAGGGTCGTCCCGTTGGCACTGCTCGTCAGGTCGACCCACCCGCCCACCGTGCTCGCGCGCTCGTGCAGGCCGCGAATGCCGAAGGACCTGGCCTTCGCCAGGTCGGCAGAACTCAGGCCGCGTCCGTTGTCGCTGACCTCCAGCGACAGCACGCCGCCAGCGAGCGTGAGGTCCACGCGCACCTTGGTGGCGTGCGCATGCTTGGTCACGTTGGTCAGCGCTTCCTGTGCAGTGCGGTATGCGACCAGCGGCACACCTGCAGGAAGTTGCAGTTGCTCGTGACTCGAATGGAAGCTAGTGATGATGCCGGTGCGCTTTTCGAAGGTGCTCGTCATCCATTGCAAGGCGGCCACCAGGCCCTGCTCCAGGATGGCCGGGCGCAGGTTGTGCATGATGCGCTTGCTCGCGTCGAGCGCGTGGCTCACCGTCTCGAGCGCCGACTGGGCTCGCTGGCGCACCGCCTCGTCCTCGGCATGGCGGGCGATCCAGGCGATGTCGAACTTCAGCGCCGTCAGCGAGCCGCCCACGTCGTCGTGCACCTCGCGCGCGATGGCCGCGCGCTCGGCTTCGACGCTGGTCTGCAGGTGCTGGGCGAGTTCGCGCAGCCTCTCCTTCGACTGGGCCAGCGCCGCGTCGGCGGCCTGCTTCGCGCGCACGGCCTCCTGGGCGTCGATCGCATGCAGGGTGGCCGGCGCCAGGCGGGCCAGGTTGTTCTTCAGCAGGTAGTCGCTGGCGCCATTGCGCATGGCCTCCACCGCCACGTCCTCGCCGATCTCGCCGGAGACGATGATGAACGGCACCACCCGCTGGCTGGCGCGCAGCATGTCGAGCGCCATCAGGCCGGAAAACCCCGGCAGGTTGTAGTCGGACAGGATCACGTCCCAGTCGCGGCCGTGGCAGCCATCACGCAGCGCCGCGTCGAACTCCGCTGCCGTTTCGACGCGCAAGGCCGTCACGTCCAGCCCGGCCCGCTCGAGCTGGGTGACCATCAACTGGTGATCCAGTTCGGAATCCTCGATGTGCAGCACCCGCAGGGCGCGACGGGGGGGCATGGAGCTCATGGGGCGAAGCATCGCACGTTTGCCCTGGGCGTTTCGAGAAAAAAGTCCTACAGAAGCGGGCCGACGGTGCCGAATAGCTGTCTGATTCCTTGCCTTATCGAGCATACGCAAAGGCAAGGGCTGCCGAAAATTCTACTGGGACACCCGCAGAACAAGCCCTCATCGTGGAGACCCGTGTTGATGAACGAGACACCATCGCCTGACGAGTCCAGCACCATCCCGTTGCTGGTCGCGGCCGATCTGCAGGACCACCTGATGACCGCAACCAATGACCTGGAGCGCCTGCACACCCTGCTGGCCGACGCAAGCGACAGCCTGATGCTGCGCTTCTCGACGGCCGTGCAGCAGATGCAGACGCTGATGGCCGCGGCCACCGATCACCGCATCGAGACCAACGAGCTGACGCCCGTGATGCAGAACCTGGGGGCCGCAGTCACCGCGCTGCAGTTCCAGGACATGGCATCGCAGCTGATCGCACACACCAACCGGCGCCTGCGCAACTGCGCGGACCAGTTGGCGCGCGAAGCGATGGGCGACGAGGACGAGGACGGCGCGGCCGTCGTCGAGTCGGCGCCGCTTCGGCCCAACCCCGTGACCCAGGCAGAGATGGACGCCGGTTCCATCGAGCTGTTCTAAAGATTTCCCGGCAACTTCCGAAATTGGCGAAAACGGAGAGAGCTATGCATTCAATCCTTGCCGTGGACGATTCGGCATCGATGCGTCAGATGGTCGCGTTCACCCTGAAGAGCGCCGGCTACAACGTCGTCGAGGCGGTGGATGGTCAGGACGCGTTCGAGAAAGCGGGCAACCGCAACTTCGACCTGGTGCTGACCGACCAGAACATGCCTCGCATGGACGGCATCAGTCTCACGAAGAAGCTGAGGGAGAACCCTCAGTTCAAGGCCACGCCCATCCTGATCCTCACGACCGAGTCGAGTGACCAGATGAAGCAGGCCGGGCGCGCCGCGGGCGCCACCGGCTGGCTGGTCAAGCCGTTCGATCCGAGCAAGCTGATCGAAGTGATCCAGAAGGTCATCCGTTGACGCCCTGCGCAGCAACCGACAAAGCAAGCACAAGGAGTACGCCATGGGCGAGATGACGTCCGAGGGCTCGCAGCTGAGCGCCGGCATCGACCTGAGCCAGTTCTATCAGGTCTTCTTCGAAGAGGCCGGCGAGAACCTCGACCGCATGGAGCAGTTGCTGCTCGAACTCGACATCGAGGCCGCAGACGACGAGGAGCTCAACGCGATCTTCCGCTGCGCCCACTCGATCAAGGGCGGTGCCGCCACCTTCGGCTTCGCCGACGTGGCCGAGCTGACGCACCAGATGGAAACGCTGCTGGACAAGCTGCGCCGCCACGAGCTGCAGCTGACCGCAGCGATGGTCGACGTGCTGCTGTCATCCGGCGATGCGCTGAAAGCCCAGTTGAAGCGCCACCAGACCGGCGTCGGCGACGAGATCGACACCACGGAACTGCTGTTCAACATCCGCGCGATGGTTGCGGGCGAAGCGCCGGTCGCGCTCGCCGCCGCGGCCCCCGCCCCCGTCGCTGCCCCGGCGCCGGCCGCCGTGCCTGCGCCCGCCGCTGCCGGTCCGCGTGTGCTGGAGTTGACGGTCGGCCCGCTGAACGACCCGTCGCAGGCCGACAACCTGCAGGACCTGTTCAAGGAGATCGTCGACCTCGGCAGCATCGAGCCGCTCGACGGCGGCAAGGCCGAAGCCGGCATGCGCCGCTTCAAGGTCGTCACGAACAGCAGCGAAGGCGAACTGCTGGACCTGTTCACCTTCCACGTCTCGCGCGAGCAAGTGCGCTTCGCGCCGATGGCGACGGAGACTGCAGCCAACGCTCCGGTCCATGACGAGCCCACGGTGCCGTCGGCTGCCGCGGCTGCATCCGACGACCCCGGCTACGGCTTCTTCGAAGATGCACCGGGCGCGCCGCTGCCAACGCTCAAGCCCGGCGACCCCGGCTACGGCTTCTTCGAGAACAACCCCGGCGCCCCGCCGATGCACCAGGAGACCGCACCCGCGGCCCCGGTGGCCAGACCCGTCGCACCGAAGGCCGGTGCCAAGGTAGAGGCGAAGGGCGGCGGCGCATCGCTGGATGCTGCGACGATCCGCGTCTCCATCGAGAAGGTCGACCAGCTCATCAACCTGGTCGGCGAACTGGTGATCACGCAAGCCATGCTGGCGCAGAACAGCCGCGGCCTCGACCCGGTGGTGCACCAGCAGATGCTGGCCGG
>NZ_CAMLJQ010000099.1 GCF_946480305.1 uncultured Caldimonas sp. | reverse complement strand
GCCCAGGCTGGCCGCCTGGGCGAGGAGCCCAACGACGCGCTGCGCCCTGGCAGGCTCGCTCCCTTCGGGTTGGTGCCCGAAAGGCCGTGCGCGGCGTTGCAAAGCCTCGCCGGGTCGACAACCCGGCTTCGTTTTGCGCCTTGCTCACGGCCTTTCGGGCACCAACGCATCAGCCCTCCGTAGTGTCAACAGGCCCTAAGCCGCTCAGGCCCCCGGCGTGGTGTGGCTCGCCAGGTACTCGCGCACCGCGAGCGCCTGGTGACCCACCGTCTCGACGGCTCTGCGCACGTCGTCGGCGCTGACGCCCAGCTCGGTCACCCAGTACTCCAGTTCGCTTTCCTCGTCGATGTCCACAGCGACCCGTTCGTGGCCGGCGCGCTCGTAGATCTCGGCTGCTGTCATGGCTTTCTCCTGATGCGGTCAGGCGGGGCGAGCAGGGGCCGTGCCTAACGGCCGACCGCGCGCTCCAGCTCTCGCTTGTTCATCTTCGAGCGCCCCTTGATGCCCTTGGCTTTCGCTTCGTTGTAGAGCTGGTCATAGGTGCGCCCGCCTTCGCCGGAATGGGAGCGCACGCCACCGCGGTGGCCGGACGACACGTCGTCGATCGACGAGCGGCTGGCGGTCTTCGATTCACCATGGCGTGCGCGCTCCTTGTTGACCGTACGAGCGGCAATTTCTTCGGCGAGTTCCTCGCTCTTGCCGCGTTCGCGCAGGCTGTCCTTGATGTGCGAGTACTGGCGCTCGCGCTTCGCGCTCCATTGCTGCTGAGGCATCTCTGGCTCCTTGCGGGCGCCAAGCCCGCTACAGGCCGCGGCGAGCAAGCGCTGTGCCTCTGCGCCCGTGGCCCCGGCAAGAGGCGGGAGCCGGTTTTGCTGGAGCCCCAACCGTCTACCGAAATGGAGCCCGCCCGTGGAGATCGACGCGTTGCTGCTGTCGCGCATCCAGTTCGCCTGGGTGGTTGCATGGCACATCCTGCTGCCGGCATTCACGGTGGGGTTGTCGTGCTACATCGCCACGCTCGAGGTGCTGTGGTGGATCAGGAAGGACCCGGTCTACCTGCGGCTGTCGGCCTTCTGGATCAAGATCTTCGCGGTCTCGTTCGGCATGGGCGTCGTCTCCGGCATCGTGATGCCGTTCCAGTTCGGCACCAACTGGAGCCGCTTCTCGGACAAGGTGTTCGACGTGGTCGGCGCGCTGATGGCCTACGAGGTGCTGACGGCGTTCTTTCTCGAAGCCGCCTTCCTCGGCATCTTGCTGTTCGGCCGCAAGCTCGTGCCGCAGTGGGCGCATGTGTTCGCCGCGGTGATGGTCGCGCTCGGCACGCTGCTGTCGTCGTTCTGGATACTCGCGGTGAACAGCTGGATGCAGACGCCGCGCGGCCACGAGATCGTGGACGGCCGCTTCGTGCCGATCGACATGTTCTCGGTGATGTTCACGCCGTCGTTCCCGTACCGGCTGTCGCACACGGTCGTGGCGTTTCTCGTGACCACCGGTTTCGTGATCCTGGCCGTGGCGGCCGGCTACCTGCGCCGAGGCCGTCACGTGCCGGAAAGCCGCGTGATGCTGAAGATGTCGCTCGGCTTCCTGAGCGTGATGGTGCCGTTGCAGATCCTGATCGGCGACCTGCACGGACTCAACACGCTGGAGCATCAGCCGGCCAAGGTGGCCGCGATGGAAGGCCTGTGGGATACGCAGCGGCGCGTGCCGGCCTCGCTGTTCGCGATTCCCGACGAGCAGGCCGAGACCAACCACTACGAGATCGCGATTCCCGCGCTGGGCAGCCTGTACCTCACGCACGACTGGAATGGCGAGGTCAAGGGCCTGAAGGAATGGCCGCGCGAGGACCGCCCGCCGGTGGCGATCGTGTATTTCGCTTTCCGCGTGATGGTGGGCATCGGCCTGCTGATGTTGCTCATCGTCGTGCTGGGGTGGGTGCAGCACTTCCGTGGCAGGTTGTACGAGTCGCGCGCTTTCCTGGCGTTGGCCCACCGCGGCATGCCGCTCGGTTTCATCGCCGTGCTGGCCGGATGGACGGTCACGGAAGTGGGCCGCCAGCCCTGGACGGTGTACGGGCTGCTGCGCACGAGCGAATCGGTCACGCCCACGCTGACCCGCGGCGACGTCGGCTTGTCGCTTGCCGGCTACGTGCTGGCCTATCTGGTGATCTTCGGCGGCGGCTTCCTGCTGTTGCGCCGCATGGTGCTGGCCGGACCGAAAGCCGCCGAGCACGACGAGAGCCGCGAGCCGGAGGCGCGGCCGGCACGGCCACTGTCCGCCGTGACGCATGCACCTTCGATCTCGCGCAAGGAGGAGGCCGGCGATGCAGCTTGACCTGGTGCCGCTGTGGGCGGCGATCCTGGCCCTGGCCGTGTTCATGTACGTGCTGCTCGATGGCTTCGACCTCGGGGTCGGCATGCTCTTCGCGCTGCGCCGCGATGCGGGAGACCGCGACCTGATGGTGGCCTCCGTCGCGCCGATCTGGGACTTCAACGAGACCTGGCTGGTCCTCGGGGCTGGCGGGCTGCTGGCGGTGTTTCCGCTCGCGTTTGCCGTCGTGATGCCGGCGCTGTACTTCCCCATCCTGGTGATGCTGCTCGGGCTGCTGTTCCGCGGCGTCGCGTTCGAGTTCCGCGAGGTCGAGGGCGCGCGCCGCAGCGTGTGGGACCGCGGCTTCTTCTGGGGCTCGCTGATCGCCACCTATGCGCAAGGCGTCGTGCTCGGCAACTTCGTCGTCGGTTTTCCGGTCGAGGGGCGACAGTTCGCGGGCACGAGCTGGGACTGGATCTCGCCGTTCCCGCTGCTCGCGGGGCTCGGTCTGGTGTTCGGCTATGCGCTCCAGGGCGCCACCTGGCTGGTGATGAAGACCGAAGGCGAGCTGCAGGCCTGGGCACGCAAGATGGCCAGTCGCTGCCTGTGGGGCGTGCTCGCCTTCATCGCGTTGATCAGCCTGTGGACGCCGCTGGCCGAGCCGCGCATTGCCCAGCGCTGGTTCAGCTGGCCCAACCTGCTGTACTTCTCGCCGGTGCCGGTGCTGACGGTGGCGCTGGCGTGGGCCCTGTTGCGCGGCCTGCGCCGGGGCGCGGACGTCACGCCGTTCCTGTGCTCGATGGGTCTGTTCTTTCTCGCCTTCACCGGCCTCGTGATCAGCCTGTGGCCCTACGTGGCGCCGCCGTCGATCACGCTGTGGGACGCGGCCGCAGCGCCCAAGTCGCAGGCCTTCATGCTGATCGGCACGATGTTCCTGCTGCCGGTGATCCTGCTGTACGTGTTCTGGTCGTACTGGGTGTTCCGGGGCAAGGTGAAGGCGCACGGCGCGCACGGCTACCAGGCGTTGTAATTTCTACAGCGTGCCGAACGTGCGGAATTGCCGTCCGCGCGGAACTACCGGTTTTTTTTGCCGCTGTTGCCTTTCTCATGGGGAACCGAATGAGGTCTCATATGGTCCTTCTCCTCCGTGACCCCCATGAAGCCCTTCAAGACCTGGCCCCGTTGGGCGCAATACCTCGCCGGCACCTCTGCCGGCATTCTTGTGTTGGCCGCTGCCGTGGCCATGGACTACCACACGCAGGCGCCGCCGTCGGCCGGCAAGACCGAACTGGCGCAGCAGTTCGAGCGTGACGCGCGCGCGTGGCTCGAGCACCCGCGAGACGTGTCGGAGTTCGAGCGCGCGCTCGAGCAGGGCAGCGTGAAGGCCGTCGGCGTCGACGGGCGCCGCGTGTTCGTGACGACCGCCACCGGCGAGCGCTACAGCACCGAACTGCTCTCCACCCAGGAGGGCCTGCGCGCCCGCCTGGAGGGCCTGAGCCGCGAGCGCGGCTTTGCGCTCACGCCGATCGAGGTCGACGAACGCAGCACCGCCGCCCGGCTGGCAGACAGTGCCGGCAACGTGATGCAACGGCTGGCGGGCCTGCTGACCGTGGCGGTGATGGGCCTCATCGCGGTGTACCTCGTGCGTCAGACCCAAGGCGGGGGCGGCAAGGCCCAGCTGGCCGAAAAACCCGACACCAGCTTCAACGACGTGATCGGCTCCACCGAGGCCAAGGCCGCGCTGCAGCAGGTCAC
>NZ_CAMLJQ010000098.1 GCF_946480305.1 uncultured Caldimonas sp. | reverse complement strand
TGTACGAGTTCGTTCCGGCCGAAGGCGGTGGCGAACGGCTGCAGATCAACGCGCAGAACTGCGTGCATTGCAAGACCTGCGACATCAAGGACCCGACGCAGAACATCGTGTGGGTCACGCCTGAAGGGGGCGGCGGCCCGAACTACTCAGGCATGTAAAGCGCCCGCACCTCTCCCGCACCGCGCCGCCGTGAGTCGCTCACGCCGGCGCGGTTTTCGTTGGTGGCCCGCATGCCCGGCGGATATACTCCGCCCGGTCAGGAGAGAGCTTCCTCGTGAAGCCGCCGAAGGCGCAGGGGCTCGCCCCGAACGCTCAGGCAAAAGGACTGGCAAACGCTTCCAGAAGGAGGCGTCACCTCACTGGAGAGAGGCGGGTCTGCGAGCCCGCCCACCGAAGGGGCAAGCTGCGTCGCACCTCAAGGGTGCAGCAGCCAATCTCTCAGGTAAAGCGGACAGCGAGGGCAGGCCCACCGTGCCACGGTGGTCGCACCATATGCCCTCGGGAGTAGCCCCATGTCCGCCACCGACACCCTCAAGACCCCGCTGTACGCATTGCACCTCGAACTGGGTGCCCGCATGGTGCCCTTCGCGGGCTACGACATGCCGTTGCATTACACCGGCATCCTGGCCGAGCACAAGCATTGCCGGGCGTCGGCCGCGCTGTTCGACGTGTCGCACATGGGGCAGTTGCGGCTGGTCGGGGATGGCGCCGCCGCCGCGCTCGAGTCTCTGGTGCCGGTCGACGTGGTGGACCTGCCCGTCGGCAAGCAGCGCTACGGGTTCTTCACGAACGCGAACGGCGGCCTCCTCGACGACCTGATGATCACGCGCCGGGAAGACGACCTGTTCGTGGTCGTCAATGCGGCGTGCAAGGCAGCAGACCTCAGCCATCTCACGACGCACATCGGCCATCGCTGCAGCATCCAGCCGCTGCCTGACCGAGCACTGCTCGCATTGCAGGGCCCCCACGCCGTGACGGCGCTTTCGCGCCTCGATCCGGGTGTCGCGCGGCTGACCTTCATGACCGGCGGCTTTTTTGAACTTGCCGGCACCAGTTGCTTCGTGACCCGCTCGGGCTACACCGGCGAAGACGGCTTCGAGATCTCCGTGCCGGCCGACCAGGCCGAGTCGCTGGCGCGGGCGCTGCTGGAGCAGCCGGAAGTGAAGCCTGCCGGCCTGGGTGCGCGCGACACCCTGCGTCTGGAAGCCGGACTGTGCCTCTACGGCCACGACATCGACACCAGCACCACCCCGGTGGAGGCCGGCCTCACCTGGGCGATCCAGAAGGTACGCCGCGCCGGCGGCGCACGCGCGGGCGGCTACCCTGGCGCGACCGTGATCGACACCCAACTCGCCAACGGTGCGATGAACAAGCGGGTGGGGCTCGTGGGGCTGGAGCGCGCACCGGTGCGTGAAGGCACGAAGATCGTCGACAGCCACGGCCACGCGCTCGGCCGCGTGACGAGTGGCACCACCGGCCCCACGGCCAACCAGCCGGTGGCGATGGCCTACCTCGCCGTCAACCACGCTGCGCCGGGCTCGGTGGTCTACGCCATCGTGCGCGAGAAGAAGCTGCCGATGCAGGTGGCTGCCATGCCCTTCGTGCCACACCGTTACCACCGCGGCTGAGCCTGTTTCCGTTCCCTGGGGGCGGCAACGCCGGCCCCGGGTGCATATCGTTGATTCCTTACCCAAGAACCACCCTTCCAGGAGTTGCCCATGACCGTGAAGTACACCCCCGACCACGAATGGATCGAAATCGCCGGCGATGACGGGGTTGCCGTCGTGGGCATCACCCACCATGCGCAAGACGCTCTCGGCGACGTCGTTTTCGTCGACCTCCCAGCCGTTGGCACGCAGTTCAAGCAGAAAGACGTGGCCGGTGTGGTCGAGTCCGTGAAAGCGGCCGCCGACCTGTATGCCCCGCTCGCCGGCGAAGTGCTGGAAGTCAACGAGGAACTGCGTGCCGACCCGTCGCTCGCCAACAGCGATCCGCTGGGCAAGGGCTGGTTCTTCAAGATGCGCGTGGCGAGCCCTGCCGAGTTCGACGCGCTGCTCGACCAGACCGCCTACGACGAACTCGTCAAGAACAGCTGATCCCCCCTGCCCTTGCTGCAGTGCCGCAGCGCTGCAGCGCCACCGTGCCCGCCGCGAAAGAAGTTCATGTTGATGTCCGCCCACGCCCCTCTGAGCGAACTCGAAGCCCACGACGATTTCGTCGAACGCCACATCGGCATTGCCCCAGCCGATGAAGCGCACATGCTGTCGGTGATCGGCGCTGCTTCGCGCGCCGCGCTGATCGATGCGATCGTCCCCCGCACCATCCGCCGGGGCGCCGCCATGAATCTGCCGGCGCCTGCTTCGGAGGCCGAAGCACTGCGTGAGTTGAAGGCGCTGGCCCAGCGCAATCGCGTGATGAAGAGTTTCATCGGCCAGGGCTACCACGGCACCCACACGCCGGGTGTCATCCTGCGCAACGTGCTCGAAAACCCCGCCTGGTACACCGCCTACACCCCGTATCAGGCCGAAATTTCCCAGGGCCGCATGGAGGCGCTGGTCAATTTCCAGACCATGGTGTGCGACCTGACCGGCATGGCAATCGCCAATGCGTCGATGCTCGACGAGGCCACCGCCGCGGCCGAAGCGATGACGCTGGCCGCGCGGGCCGGGAAGTCCAAGTCCAACGTGTTCTACGTGGCCGACGACGTGTTGCCGCAAACGCTGGAAGTGGTGCGGACCCGCGCCCGACCGCTGGGCATCGAGGTGCGCGTGTGCACGGGCCAGGAGGCGTTGAACAACGACAGCTTTGCCGTGCTGCTGCAGTACCCGGGTGTGGATGGCGCCGTGCGCGACTACCGCGACTGGATCGCCAAGTACCATGCCCGTGGCGGGCTCGTGCTGATGGCCGCCGATCTGCTGGCGCTGACGCTGCTGACGCCTCCGGGCGAACTCGGTGCCGACATCGCCCTCGGCACCACGCAGCGCTTCGGCATGCCGATGGGCAACGGTGGACCTCACGCCGCCTACCTGGCCTGCAAGGACGAATTCAAGCGCTCGCTGCCGGGCCGGCTGGTCGGCGTGAGTGTCGACGCTCACGGCCACACTGCCTACCGACTGGCGCTGCAGACGCGCGAGCAGCACATCCGGCGCGAGAAAGCCACCTCCAACATCTGCACGGCGCAGGTCCTGCCGGCCGTGGTGGCGAGCATGTACGCCGTCTACCATGGCCCGCAAGGCCTGAAGCGCATTGCGCGGAGGGTCGCGAGCTACACCGCAGTGCTGGCCCAGGGTCTGCGCCACCTCGGCTGGACACTGCGCCATGAAACAGCCTTCGACACTGTCACGGTGCTGACCGGCGGCAAGACCGACCCGGTGCTGGTCGACGCGATCGGCCGCGGCATGAACCTGCGCCGGGCAGCGCCGGACGCGGTGGGCATCACGCTCGACGAAACCACCACCCGCGATGACGTGATCGCGCTGTGGCAGGTGTTCGCAGAGGTCACCGCGCAGGGCCAGACGCTGCCGTCGTTCGAAGCCTTTGAAAAGGGTGTGGCGCCGCTGCTGCCGGAGAGTCTGCACCGCACCAGCGAATACCTCACCCACCCGGTGTTCAACACCCACCATTCCGAGACCGAGATGCTGCGCTACCTGCGCATGCTCTCGGACAAGGACCTCGCGCTCGACCGCACGATGATCCCGCTCGGCTCATGCACGATGAAGCTGAACGCGACGAGCGAGATGATCCCGATCACCTGGCCCGAGTTCGCACAGGTGCACCCGTTCGCGCCGCGCGACCAGCTCGCAGGCTACGAATTGCTCGACCAGCAGTTGCAGCAGTGGCTGTGCCAGGCCACCGGTTATGCCGGCATCTCGCTGCAGCCCAATGCCGGCTCGCAGGGCGAATACGCCGGCCTGCTGGTCATCAAGGCCTACCACGAGGCGCGCGGCGAAGGCCACCGCAACATCTGCCTGATCCCGGAATCGGCGCATGGCACGAACCCGGCCAGTGCGCAGATGGTGGGCATGCAGGTGGTGGTCACCAAGTGCGACCGCGACGGCAACGTCGACCTCGACGACCTGCGCGCGAAGTGCGAGCAGCACAGCGCGAACCTGGCCGCGGTGATGATCACGTACCCGTCGACCCACGGCGTGTTCGAGACCCAGGTCAAGGAGTTGTGTGCGCTGGTGCATCGGCACGGCGGCCGCGTCTACGTGGACGGAGCAAACATGAACGCGCTGGTCGGCGTGGCCGCGCCTGGCGAGTTCGGCGGCGACGTGTCGCACCTCAACCTGCACAAGACCTTCTGCATCCCGCACGGCGGCGGCG
>NZ_CAMLJQ010000097.1 GCF_946480305.1 uncultured Caldimonas sp. | reverse complement strand
GCCTGCGCCGCTTCAGGACCGAGAGCTTTCCGTCCTACGAATCGCGCTTCAAGGATCTGGTCGACAACGGCCAGCACCCCACCACGCTGTTCATCGGTTGCTCGGATTCCCGGCTGGTGCCGCACCTGCTCACCGGTGCCGGCCCGGGCGAGCTGTTCATCGTGCGCAACGTTGGCGCGCTGGTGCCGCCGCACGCCGGCTTGCACGGCCTGCACGGCACGGCCGCCGCCATCGAGTTTGCGGTGCTGAGCCTGGGCGTGCGCGACATCGTCGTGTGCGGCCACAGCCACTGCGGCGCGATGCGCGCGCTGTACGAAGGCGTACCCGCCGAGGCCGTCAACCTGCACGCCTGGCTGGACATGGCGCGCGAAGCCGCGCTGCCCGTGCGCGTGTGCCCCGAGGCGCTGCGCCGCACCGAGCAGCGCGCCGTGGTGCTGCAACTGGAGCGGCTGATGGGCTACCCCATGGTGGCCGAGCGCGTGGCGCAGCGGCGGCTGTTCCTGCACGGTTGGCACTACGTGATCGAAGAGGGCGAGGTGCACGTGTTCGACGTGGTGTCCGGCAAGTTCGTGCCCGCGTCGCAGTCCACGCACAGCGGCACCGGGCCGTACCGCGAGTGGGACGAGGTGTCGTTCAACGAGATCGACGCCGCGTATCAACCGCACGTGCACGGGCCAAGCTGCGGCTGTGGCGAGCCCGTGCCTGAAGGTGAAGCCTCGCATGCCGAGCCCGCGTCGCTTGGCACCTGAGCGCGCCGACTCAACGCGTTCGGGCTTGCACAGTGCTCATGCCGCCGCCAGCATCATCTTGCGCCCCGGCAGCCGCGTGAACGCCAGCGCGGCCAGGAAGGAGCCGATACCCAGCGCGAAAGCGCCGATGAACAGCCACGCATAGCTGGAAAACGAGTCGTAGATCATCCCGCCCAGCACGGGCCCCAGCGCCATGCCCAGGCTGCTGGCCATCGTGGTGCCGCCGATCACCGTGCCCATCATGCGCAGCGGAAAGTGCTCGCGCGCGATCACCGCGAACAGCGGCATCACGCCTGCATAGGTGAAGCCGAACAGCGCCGCCACCGCATAGAAGCTGCCCAGCTCGCGCGCCATCACATAGCCCAGCACCACCACCGCCTGCGCGAACAGGGCCAGCACCAGCACGCGCGCCGCGCCGTAGCGGTCGCCCAGCAGCCCGAACACCAGCCGCCCGCCCATGCCCGCCAGTCCTTCCAGGCTGTAGATCGACACCGCCGCCATCAGCGGAATGCCGCACGTGACCGCATAGCTCACCGTGTGAAAGATCGGCCCCGAGTGCGTGGCGCAGCTCAAGAAGCTGGTGAGCACCAGGATCAGGAACGGCGCCGAGCGCAGCGCCTGCCCCACTGAAGGGCCCGGCTCCTGCGCCGCCGTGCTCGCAGGCATTGCAGCCGCCGCTTGCGCCAGCGCCGGCGGCCGGCGCACCAGCAGCGACATCGGCACCATGATGGCCGCCACCAGCGCCGCAATGAGCTGCAACGAGGTGCGCCAGTCATGCGTCTGCACCAGCCAGGCCGCCAGCGGCGACATCGTCATCGGCGCCATGCCCATGCCGGCCGACACCAGCGACACCGCCAGGCTGCGCCGCGTGTCGAACCACCCGGTGACGCACGCCATCATCGGCGCAAAGATGGCCGCCGCGCTGACGCCCACCACCGCACCGAACAACAGCTGAAACGCCAGCAGCGACGTCGCGAGGCTTGCCAGCGCCAGCCCCGCGGTGAGCAGCAGCGAGCCGGCCAGCACCACTGCGCGCGGGCCCACCCGATCAGACAGCGAGCCCCACGCGATGCTGCCGAACGCCAGCGCCACGAAGGCGACCGTCATCGCCGTGGAGATGCCGGTGGTGGACCAGCCCGTGTCCGCAGCGATGGGCCGCAGGAACACCGGCAGCGAAAACAGCCCACCGATCGCAACGCAGCCGAGCACGCCGCCGGCGACAACGATGATCCAACGGTAGTGCTCGCGCAGAGCGTTCGTCGAGGAGGGCATGGCGGTGTCCCTTACGGCTGCACGCCGCATTCCGCGCCGTCGAGCTGGCGCACCTCGCATTCCACGTCCCAGTCGGTGCCGTGCACCTGGAGGAACCGCCGCGTCAGCTCCACCGCCTCGGCCATCGAGGCCGCTTCCAGGATGGCGTAGCCGCCGATCACCTCCTTGGTTTCGGTGAACGGCCCATCGGTCACCGAGAGCTGGCCGCCCCGGTGCAGCCGCACGCGCACGCCTTCCGCCGTGGGCCGCAGCCCGGCGGTGCTGACCAGTTGCCCTTTTGCGGTGAGCTCATCGATCAGCTTGCCCATGTCGGCCATCAATTGTTCGGTAGGCGCTTGGCCGGTGGTTTCGTCGATGCGGATCATCGAGAGGAAGCGCATGTGGGGTCTCCAGAGGTCGTGGCGGCGGAACCGTTCTGCCGCTTCAGGCACACGACGAACGAAGGCCGGCCGGATCGACAACAGGGGCTCATGGGGATAACCCTGGGGCAACAGACGCGAGCGAGCGCATGAGGCGCCGGACGTGCTCACGTCGCCATCTGCCCTGTCACGAGCACGGCACGGGCGCAGTTGACCTGTGCGCGCGGTCCTTGTGCATGCCACGGCCCTGGCATTTCTGTCAGTTCTCGCGCTGCTTTGGGCATCACCCACTTGATTCCGCAAGCGCGGCGAATCTACATTTCGTAACTGCCGGCGAGCAAGGCAGCCCATGAGGCTCGACTTGATGTGAGGTCAAGGTCCAGCGCGCCACGCCCAACGACTAATAGAAGCGCGCCAACGTCTGGACCGAAAGCCCCGATCCCTTCCGCCCGCCCAAAAGTTCATGGTCCCCCTGGTGGGTGGTTCTGGTTGTTGCCATCGCCTTGCCGGTGGGGCTGCACCTGTCGGGCAAGCAGATCGTCTTCGAATGGCCGGGGCGCCAGGCCGCAGTGCCTGAACAAGCACCGCAACGCGGATCGGCAGACGCCCCCACACCCGTCACCGCCCCACGCGCTACACGTGCGGAGCCCGAGCCGATGCGCCCGGCCATGCCTGCCGATGTGCCGGCCACTCCGGCAACACGCGAGATCTATCTCTGCAAGGGCTACAGCGGCGGCATGTTCTGGTCGAGCGCGCTGTGCAGCACCCAACGCGCGACGATCGATCGCATCGTCACCGTGCCGTCTCACTACGAGTGGGAGCAGGCCGTGGCCGAAGGTGAACGGCAATGGCGGGCGGCTGCAGCGCTGTATGTGCCGGACACGCGACGAGCAGGTGGCGGAGGCATCGGCAAGCGATCGACGCTGGATGCGAGCGGTGAATGTGCCGCGCTGAAAGCGCAGATCGAGAGCATTGATGTTGCTACGCGGCAGCCGTTGCATCCTAGCGAGCAGGACCGATTGCGCGGCGACAGGCAGCGGATGCGGGCGCGGGAGGCGGAACTGGGGTGCTGAGCGGAATGGAACGAAATGCTTGGCGAGCCGCTTCTCGCTCAGCCCGGACGAGGCTTTGAAAACTGCGCCATCGAGAAGGCGATTCATAAATCGAAAAGAACACGACCTATGAGCTACCGAACCGTTCTGTGTGCGCTGCTGCTGGTTTTCTTGGCAGCCTGCTCCAAACTGGACAAGCTGAACGAGGCCGGCGCTCATGCCGACGCCGTGTCGGCCCGACTGGAAACAATCTACGGGCAGAAGCCCACCGTCCACCTGCGTCTGAACGTCAACGGCGAACTCGAATACGTGATGGTCAACTTTGAACAAGGGTTGCCCGAAGGGCCACGAGACGAGGTCGTCAAGAAGGTGCGAGCGGTTGTGATTGCAGAGTTTGGGGAGACGCCGCAGAAGCTGGATGTGGCGTTTCCGCTTCATGAGTAGAAGGACGAGCTACGGCGCGGTTTGCATACTCGAGTTCACGGCATATTCGCCAGCGTCTGAAATGCAACGCTCCAAAGAGGCGTGAGTGAGGAAACATGACAACGACTAAGAATCGCATCAAGGTCCGTTCTCTTGAGTTTGGAACACCGGCATTCCGCAAGTTGGGCAACCTGACGATCGAATTTGCTGATCGTCTAACCTTGATCGCGGGTCACAATGGCATCGGGAAGTCCACTATCCAAGGCTTGGTTGCGAACACATTCGGCGTTTCGAAGGGGGGAACCAAGAGCTACTTCGGCGAGCCGTTCTACGCAAACATTGAACGCATCGTGTATCTCGCCCTCGAGGAAGTATTGATTGCACAAGAGAACCCCGCGGCAGCTCCGACTGTCGTTGCGGAAGTTGGTGGGATCACCGTTCGTAAGCGTTGCGCGATGACGCAACGCACTGAATGGAAGCGCGCGCGCGTTGTCCCCAGATGTCAACGTCGGTTTAAAACTGACCCACTTTCCGGCGATCGCGTCGGAGTAAATC
>NZ_CAMLJQ010000096.1 GCF_946480305.1 uncultured Caldimonas sp. | reverse complement strand
TCACGGCCTTTTGGGCACCAACGCATCAGCCCTCCGTAGTGTTAACAGGCCCTAGGGCCTTCTGGCGGTCACCAGCCAGCCCTCCACGGGCTTGCCGTTCTCGTTGCGCAGGTGTTCGCCTTCGAGGGTCTCCACTGCGAAGCCGGCCGCCTGCAACACCTGTCGCACGTAGCCTTCGGCATGGCTGTAGCGCCCGTGCGGGTTCAAATGGAAGCCCTCGCTGACTTGATCGCCGGCAAAAGCCTCCACCGTGAACACGAGAACGCCGGCTGGGCGCAACGCGGCATATGCCGCCTCGCTGACCGCACGCAGGTCGCCGAAGTAGCACAGGGTGTCCGCCGAGACGATCAGGTCGTACGCGCCCGGTGCTTGCTGGATGTAGGCCGTCAGCTCGGCCTTGGTCAGCTCGTCATAGACGCCCCGAGGCTCGGCCTTGGCCAGCATCTGCGCCGACAAGTCGACGCCGACGAGCCGCGAGGCATACGGCTTGAGCAACGGCCCGCACAGCCCGGTGCCGCACCCTGCATCCAGCACGGACCACTTGGCGGCCGGCTCGCCGAACGCCCGCGCCACCGCGCGGCCCACCAGCTCCGGCGCGCGATAGCTCAGGCGCGCGAGCTTGGCATCGAAGCTGTTCGCAAAGCGGTCGAAGGTGTCTTCCACATAAGCGTCGGAAGCGCGCTCCGGCACCTGGTCGCCCGAGCACGCCGCCAGATAGTGCTGCGCCACCGGATTGCCCGGATCCTCTTCCAGCCATTCGCGGTAGACCTCGGCCGCCTTGTCGATCTGGCCCAGCGCGTAATAACCGATACCGAGCATCTTGCGCGCGCCGGCGTGGCCAGGCTTGAGCTTCAATGCGCGGCGGTATTCGTCGAGCGCCTCTTCGGTGCGGCCCCAGTCGGACAGCAGGTTGCCCAGGTTGTTGTACGCGTCGGCAAACGCGGGGTCGAGTTCGATGGCTCGCCGATAGGCCGCCTCGGCTTCGCCGGCGCGCTTTTGCGCCCGGCGCAGCACGCCGATGTTGTTCTGGATGTCTGCCCGCTCCGGCGCGAGTGCCGCACTGCGCTCGTACGCCTGTGCCGCATCATCGAGCCGTCCCATCTCGAGCAGCACGTTGCCCGCATTGCTGTGCCAGTCCGCGAGCTTGCCGTTGACGGACAGCGACCGTTCGATCAGCGGCCACGCCTCCTCGCTGCGCCCCTGCTGGTGCAGCAGCACGCCGAGGAAGTGGTTCGCATCGGGATTGCGAGGCGCCAGCCGCAGCACGCGGCGGTAGAGGGTCTGCGCTTCGTCGAGCGCGCCACGCCGGTGCAACTCCACGGCCACACGCAATGCGTCACCCAGGCTGAGATGCGCGGGAACGCCCGGCTTGCTGCGCTTGTTCATCGGCGCCCGTTTCAGCCCCAGGTCTGCGAAGGCAGCCCGCCGGGGGCGAACATGTAGCCGTGCGGCCCGAAGTGGAACCAGCGCGAGCGGTCGTTCAGATAGTCATGGCCCGGCTTGGCGAGCACTTCGCGGTTCAGGCTCATGTACCAGCTCTGCACTGTCTCGGCATCCATCAACAACAGGTGGCGCATCTCCGGTTCGTCCGGGTAGACCACCGTGATCGGTTCGTCGCCGTGCCACGCGAATTGCGCCTCCGCGCCGTGCTGCACCATCTCGACGCCCATCTCCTGGTTCAGCGCGTGCTGGATCGTCTCGAACTCCATGCCCTTGAGCAACGGCGTGAAGTTCTTGACGCCATCGAGCTTGCCCTCGTTGCGGCGGTTGTCCTGCTCCTGCCCGATGACGATCACGTCCTTCAGGTCGTAGTCGCCATGCACATACGACCAGGGCGTGCGCTCGGATTTCAACTGCAGGCAGCCGAAGCGCTCGGAGTCGGGGTTGACGTCCACGCGCCACCACCAGCGCGGGGCATTCACCGCGTGGCGTTCGACGCCCCACTTGGCCCACGTCTCGGGCGTCTTGAGGTCGACGCGCTCCTTGAGCATCGTCGGTGCCAGCGTCTCCATCGTGTGGTCCCAGCAGTCCTGGGCCTTGGCGACCTTGGCACCCCGGTAGGCACCGGGCTGGAAGCCTGGGTGCACCACGAGGCCGGCGATGTCGTAGCGGCGCGACTTCTTGCCGCCGGCGAAGATGGTCTCGGCAGCCGGGTTCTGGTCCGCCGTCTTCGCCTTCACGGCCGCGGGCTTGGGGTAGAAGCCCGGCCGGCCGACGTAGCGCAGCGAGTTCTCGTTGGTCTGGCGCACGAGGATGATCACTCCGAACCGGCGCGCCACCCGGATGAAGGCGCGCAAGTCCTTGCCGCGCATGCCGGTGCCGATGCCCATCGCGCGCTCCTCAGAACGAGTAGGCGAAGTTGCCGTCCTGCACGGACACCTTCACCTGCGACATCTGCCGGCCTTCCATCATCGCGTTCAGGAACTCGCGCGAGAGGTCCGGCAGCATCGTGTTGGTCAGGATGGCATCGATCATGCGGCCGCCCGACTCGCTCTCGGTGCAGCGCGACACCACCAGCTTGATCACGTCGTCGGTGTACTCGAACGGCACCTTGTGGCGCTCCTCGATGCGCTTCTTGATGCGGCCGAGTTGCAGCTTGACGATGCGCGCCAGCATGTCATCGGACAGCGGGTAGTACGGAATCGTCACCAGCCGGCCCAGCAGCGCCGGCGGGAAGATCTTCAGCAGCGGCTCGCGCAGCGCCTTGGCCAGCCCTTCGGGTTCCGGCATCAGGTCCGGGTCCTTGCACATGCTGGCGATCAGGTCGGTGCCGGCATTGGTGGTCAGCAGGATCAGCGTGTTCTTGAAGTCGATGAAGCGACCTTCGCCGTCTTCCATGAAGCCCTTGTCGAACACCTGGAAGAACATCTCGTGCACGTCCGGGTGGGCCTTCTCGACCTCGTCGAGCAGCACCACGCTGTAGGGCTTGCGGCGCACCGCTTCGGTCAGCACCCCGCCCTCGCCGTAGCCGACGTATCCGGGAGGCGCGCCCTTGAGCGTGGAAACGGTGTGCGCCTCCTGGAACTCGCTCATGTTGATGGTGACGAGGTTCTGCTCGCCGCCGTACAGCGCTTCGGCCAGCGCCAGTGCGGTCTCGGTCTTGCCGACGCCGGAGGTGCCGGCCAGCATGAACACGCCGATCGGCTTGTTCGGGTTGTCGAGGCCTGCACGCGTGGTCTGGATGCGCTTGGCGATCATCTCCATCGCGTGGTCCTGGCCGATCACGCGCTGGCCCAGCAGGTTGGGCAGGTTCAGCACGGTCTCGATCTCGTTGCGCGCCATGCGGCCCACCGGGATGCCGGTCCAGTCGGCCACCACGCTTGCCACCGCCTGGTAGTCGACCGTGGGCAGGATCAGCGGGGTCTCGCCCTGCAACTCGGTCAGCCGCACCTGCACGGACTTCAGCTCCTCCAGCAGACCGGCCCGTTCCTGCTCGGTCAACGGCGAAACGGTCGCTTCTTCCGCCGACGCTTCCAGTGCACTGCCGGTGCCTTCGACCGGCTGTGCGCCGGCACGCAGCTTTGCCCGCAGCGACAGCAGTTGGTCGACGAGGCCCTTCTCCGCCTCCCAGCGCTGCGTCAAGCTCGCCAGACGCTCGCGCTCGCTTGCCAGGGCTTTCTCACATTCGGCACGCCGCGCGGCCGTGTCGATGCCGATCGTCTGCTCACGCGAGATGATGCCCAGCTCGGTTTCGAGCGATTCGATGCGACGCTGGCTGTCGTCCACCTCGGCCGGGGTCGCGTGCAGGCTCACCGCCACCCGGGCGCAGGCGGTGTCGAGCAGGCTCACCGACTTGTCCGGCAGCTGGCGCGCCGGAATGTAGCGGTGCGACAGCTTGACTGCGGCCTCGAGCGCCTCGTCGAGGATCTGCACCTTGTGGTGCTTTTCCATCGTCGACGCGACACCGCGCATCATCAGGATGGCGCGGCGCTCGTCGGGCTCGTCGACCTGCACGTTCTGGAAGCGGCGGGTCAGCGCCGGGTCCTTCTCGATGTACTTCTTGTACTCGGCCCACGTGGTGGCACCCACCGTGCGCAGCGTGCCGCGCGCCAGCGCCGGCTTCAGCAGGTTGGCAGCATCGCCGGTGCCGGCCTGACCACCCGCGCCGACGAGCGTGTGCGTTTCGTCGACGAACAGGATGATCGGCTTCGGGCTCGCCTGTACCTCCTCGATCACCGAGCGCAAACGTTGCTCGAACTCGCCCTTCATGCTGGCGCCGGCCTGCAACAGGCCGACATCGAGCGCGCGCAGCTCCACATCCTTCAGGGCGGGCGGCACGTCGCCACGCACGATGCGCTGCGCGAAACCTTCCACCACTGCGGTCTTGCCGACGCCCGCTTCGCCCACCAGGATGGGGTTGTTCTGGCGGCGGCGCATCAGGATGTCGACCACCTGGCGGATCTCGTCGTCGCGACCGACGATCGGGTCCATCTTGCCGGAGCGGGCCTGCTCGGTCAGGTCGACCGTGAAGCGCTTGAGCGCCTCCTGCTTGCCCATCTGTGCGGCCGGCATCGCGCCGCTCGCCTCGCCGGGGGCGGCGCCTGCCATCGAGGAGCCATCGGTCGGCGCAAGGCCGTCCTCGGGCGAGCCGGCGACGATCTTCTCGAAGTCCTCGGC
>NZ_CAMLJQ010000095.1 GCF_946480305.1 uncultured Caldimonas sp. | reverse complement strand
TCGTTCCCGTACGTGTTCAAGGTCATCAAGGACTTCTTCCCGCCGCAGAAGGACACCACGCGCGAGATGATCCAGAGCAAGTACCTGCTCGTGAAGACGCACGACCGCGTGGGCCGCATGGCGGACACGCTGGAATACTCCAACGTTGCCTTCCCGTACGAACGCTTCGAGGAAGAGCTGGTGCAGGAGCTGCAGCACTACTGCCCCAGCCTGCTCGAGATCAGCGACCGCGACGGTGACGGCAAGACCGAGCTGATCCTGAAGCACGTCTACATCGAGCGGCGGATGATCCCGCTCAACATCTACCTGCAAGAAGGCACGCTCGAACAGATCGAGCATGCGGTGGTGGAGTACGGCAACGCCATCAAGGACCTGGTCGCCGCCAACATCTTCCCCGGCGACATGCTGTGGAAGAACTTCGGCGTCACCCGCAACGGCAAGGTCGTGTTCTATGACTACGACGAGATCGAATACCTCACCGACTGCAACTTCCGCCGGGTGCCGCCGGCGCCCAACGAAGAGGCCGAGCTGTCCGGCGAGGTCTGGTACCCGGTGGGGCCGAAGGACATCTTTCCCGAGACCTTCGAGCCCTTCCTGCTCGGCAACGACCGCGTGCGCGAGGTCTTCATGCGCCACCACGCCGACCTGCTCGACCCGGCTTTCTGGCAAGGCCACAAGGAGCGCATCCTCGCGGGCCACGTGCACGACGTGTTCCCGTACGACGCCGGCAAGCGTTTCGGCCGATTGAGCCCGCGCAAGCCGCGGGCCGAAAAGTCCGCCGACGAACCCGTGCCCACTTGAGCCCCGGCCCGTCGCTGACTATCTTTTCCCTCTTGATGTCAAAGGAGCCCCCCATGTCCGATCCCATCGTCATTGCTTCCGCTGCCCGCACGCCGATCGGTGGCCTGCTGGGCGACTTCGCCAACCTGTCCGCCTGGGAACTGGGCGCCGTGGCGATCCAGGCTGCGGTCGAACGCGCCGGCGTGCCGGGCGACGCCATCAACGAGGTGCTGATGGGCAACTGCCTGATGGCCGGGCAGGGCCAGGCACCCGCCCGGCAGGCCGTGCTGAAGGCCGGCCTGCCGCAGTCCACCGGTGCGGTCACGCTCTCGAAGATGTGCGGCTCCGGCATGCGCGCGATGATGTTCGCGCACGACATGCTCGCCGCCGGTTCCGCCGAAGTGATGGTGGCGGGCGGCATGGAAAGCATGACCAACGCCCCCCACCTCGCCTTCGTGCGCAAGGGCGTGAAGTACGGCGCCGCGCAGTTCTATGACCACATGGCGCTCGACGGCCTGGAAGATGCGTATGAGCGCGGCAAGGCGATGGGCGTGTTCGCCGAGAACTGCGTCGCCAAGTACAACTTCAGCCGCGAGGCGCAGGACCGGTTCGCGATCGCCTCCACCGAGCGCTCGATCAAGGCCAACACCGACGGCAGCTTCGACTGGGAGATCGCGCCGGTGAGCGTGGCCGCCAAAGGGGGCGAGACGAAATTCAGCAAGGACGAACAGCCCTTCAAGGCCAAGCTCGACAAGATCCCCGGCCTGAAGCCGGCGTTCAAGAAGGACGGCAGCATCACCGCGGCCACCTCGTCGAGCATCTCGGATGGCGCAGCGGCCCTGGTGCTGATGCGCGAATCCACCGCCCGGAAGATGGGCGTCACGCCGATCGCGCGCATCCTGGCCCACAGCGTGCATGCACAGGCACCCGAGTGGTTCACCACGGCGCCTGTCGGCGCCATCGACAAGGTGTTGAAGAAGACCGGCTGGGCCGCGAAGGACGTGGATCTGTGGGAGATCAACGAAGCCTTCGCTGCCGTGACGATGGCTGCGATGGCCGAGCACAAGCTCGCGCACGAGCAGGTCAACATCCATGGCGGCGCGTGTGCGCTCGGGCACCCGATCGGTGCAAGCGGCGCACGCATCGTGGTCACGCTGCTCGGCGCCCTGCGCAAGCAAGGTGCGAAGAAGGGCGTGGCGGCGCTGTGCATCGGCGGTGGCGAGGCCACCGCGATGGCGGTCGAACTTTACTGACCCTCGCATCGCGGGGGCCACAGGGAGAAAACAAAGTGAGTGCAGTCGCAGAAAACGAAATCGTCCGTCTGGGCGAAACCTTTGGCAAGACGGTGCGCTTTTCCGCGCAGGACATCGCGGCCTTTGCCGCCGCCTGCCAGGACAGCAACCCCTTGCACAGGGACGAATCCGAGGCGGGCCAGTCCCGCTTCGGTGAAGTCATTGCCAGCGGTCCGCACACGGCCTCGATGCTGATGGGTCTGGCCGCCAGCCACTTCTCGCGCCGCAACGACGGCGTCAAGCGCCAGATGGTGTGCCTGAACTTCAACTTCGCCTACAAGGCGCCCGTGTATGCGGACGAGGACATCACGCTGCATTGGGTGGTTTCGTCGGTGGAGTGGAATCGCAAGCTCGACGGCTATGTGGTGATGGTCGACGGTGCTGCCAGCACCGAGCGTTCCGGCGTCGCGGTCATCAGCCGCGGCACGCTGCTGGTGCGGGAGGTCGCATGAGCGTTCTGGTCGTCGGCGCGTCCCGCGGGATCGGCCTGGAGTTCGCCCGGCAATACCGCGCCGACGGGCAGAAGGTGTTTGCGACCGCGCGCGACGAAGCGGGCCTGCAGCGTCTGAAGGACCTGGGCTGCGAAGCGCTGCCGCTGGACGTGACCGACGCTGCCAGCGTGGCCGGCCTCGGTTGGCGTCTGGACGGCGAGCGGTTCGAACTGGCCATCGTCAATGCGGGCGTGTATGGCCCGCGCACGCAGGGGCTGGAGCCGCCATCGCAAGACGACTTCGACCAGGTGATGCGCACCAACGTGCTGGGCCCCATGCGCGTGCTGAGCGCGCTGCAGGAGATGCTGGCACCGGGCGCCCGCGTGGTGGTGCTCTCTTCCGTCATGGGCTCGATCGAGCGGCGCTCCGGAACTTCCGGCTGGCTGTACTGCGCCTCCAAGGCAGCACTCAACTCGGTGCTCAAGGATGCGTCGATCGCGCTCGGTGTGCACGGCCCAACGTGCATCGCAGTGCACCCCGGCTGGGTGCAGACCGACATGGGCGGTGCCGGCGCCACGCTCACCATCGACCGCAGCGTGGGCGACCTGCGCCGCCTGATCGCCGGCCTGAAGCCCGAGCACAACGGGCGCTTCTTCAACCACGACGGCACCCCCATCCCCTGGTGAGGCCAGAACCCTCTTTCGATTGTTGAGACTGCCATGCTGTTGACGCAGGACCAGGCGATGATCCGCGACGCCGTGCGCGCGTTCGTGAGCGAACAGATCACCCCGCACGCCGCCCGTTGGGACAAGGAGCACCACTTCCCGAAGGACGTGCACCGCGGCCTGGCCGAACTCGGCACCTATGGCGTGTGCGTGCCGACCGAGTACGGTGGCGCCGGCCTCGACTACGTGACGCTCGCACTGGTGCTCGAAGAGATCGCCGCGGGCGATGGCGGCACCAGCACCGCGGTCAGCGTCAACAACTGTCCCGTCTGCGCCATCCTGATGCGCTACGGCAACGAAGCCCAGAAGCAGCGCTGGCTGACCCCGCTCGCGCAGGGCGAGCTGCTGGGTGCGTTTTGCCTGACCGAGCCCCACGTCGGCTCCGATGCCTCCGCGCTGCGCACGACCGCGAAGCGCGACGGCGATGTGTATGTGATCGACGGCGTCAAGCAGTTCATCACCAGCGGCAAGAACGGACAGGTGGCGATCGTCATCGCGGTGACGGACAAGGCCGCCGGCAAGCGCGGCATGAGTGCCTTCGTCGTGCCGACCGACACACCCGGCTACCGTGTCGCCAGCATCGAGGACAAGCTCGGGCAGCATTCCAGCGACACCGCACAGATCGTGTTCGAGCAATGCCGCGTGCCGGCCGAGAACCTGATCGGCGACGAAGGCGAGGGCTACAAGATCGCGTTGTCCGCGCTGGAGGGCGGGCGCATCGGTATCGCCGCGCAGAGCGTCGGCATGGCGCGCGCGGCCTTCGAGGCAGCGCTCGACTACGCGAAGCAGCGCGAGAGTTTCGGCAAGCCGATCTTCGAGCACCAGGCGGTGCAGTTCCGCCTGGCCGAGATGGCCACGCAGATCGAGGTCGCGCGGCAGATGGTGTGGCATGCCGCCGCACTGCGGGATGCGGGGCAGCCCTGTTTGAAGGAAGCCGCGATGGCGAAGCTGTTCGCCAGCGAGATGGCCGAGCGGGTGTGCTCGGACGCCATCCAGGTGCATGGCGGGTATGGGTATGTGCGGGACTTTCCGGTGGAGCGCATCTACCGGGATGTGCGGGTGTGCCAGATTTACGAAGGCACGTCGGATGTGCAGAAGATTCTGATTGGTCGGGCGTTGGCCTGACGCGGGTTGCAGTCCGGTCTTCGGTGCACGGTGCACGGGGCCGGGGGCCCGCTGGCGCGGGGGTGGGCGCTGCGCAAGCCTGATCTTTCGCGCCGGGAGTCCGCCCCGGCGGGCGGGTAACTTTCTTCTGCTGGCTCAGAAGAAAGTCACCAAAGAAGAGAGCCTGAATGCAACACCATTCGGTTCGACCGTTGTGCTTCTTTGAGGCGGCCCGGCGGGCGGTTGATCACCGCCGTGCACGCTAGCAACACCAGCTCGTCCAACGTTTCGGGTCCGCTGCGCGAGACCCTCGAAAAGTCAGCCGGAGCCCCGCCGAGGGCGATGCGCAGCGAGCCCGAAACACAAATG
>NZ_CAMLJQ010000094.1 GCF_946480305.1 uncultured Caldimonas sp. | reverse complement strand
CGAATGTATGGTGTTGCATTCAGGCCCTTTGCTTTGGTGACTTTCATTTGGGCCAGCAAATGAAAGTTACCCGCCCGCCGGGGCGGACTCCCGGCGCGAAAGCCCAGGCTTGCGCAGCCGACCAAAAAGCACGCCCCGCCAGGGCATAGGCCCACAAGCCCCGCCGCCCAGGCGCTCCCTTCAAACCTGCATATTCATGATGTCCGAATAAGCCTGCACCATCCGGTTGCGCACATGCAGCGTCGCCTGAAACCCGATCTGCGCCTTCTGCATCGCCACCATCGTCTCTTCGAGAGACACGTTCGGGTTGTCCAGCTGCACCTGCCGCTGCAACTCGGAAGCTTGAAGTTGGGACTGGCTCACCGACTTCAGCGCGTTGCTCAGCGCTTGAGAGAAGCCGACCTGCGTGCCGGAGTCCTCCACCTTGCCGGCGCCGCGCTGCTGCGAAGGCAGCACCACGCCGCTGCGGGCCAAGGCCTGGTCGAAGTTGAAGGGTTTGAGTCTGACATCCATGACGCGCACTCCATGGGGGCGAACGCCCCCCAGTGACGTGAACGAATCTTAGGTCCGGGTCCGGCGCGGCAATGCGGGGAACTGGGACCGCTTTGCCGCCCTCTTCCAGCCATCTTTCGCAGGCAGGCTTTCGAATAATCGACCCCAAGCACAAGAGGGCCGCCCACCGGGGCGTGTCTTCGCAGTCAACACCAAGAAGCTGGGATCGATCGATGGACAACGCCGTCGCACTGCAACCTCAGAACCTGCCGGGCGCCCCCGCAGCCGGGGCCGCGGCGCCTGCCGGGCTGCTGGCCAACCTGAACGCGCTGCCCGCGTCGCGCAAGCTGACGCTCGGCGCCGGCGTGGCAGGGCTGCTGGCCATCCTGGTGGCGCTGTCGATGTGGTCGGCACAGCCGGACTACAAGGTGCTCTACGCCAACCTGTCGGACAAGGACGGCGGCGCGATCATCGCGCAGCTGTCGCAGATGAACGTGCCGTACAAGCATGCCGACGGCGGTGCGGCGATCCTGGTGCCGGCCGACAAGGTGCACGACGCCCGCCTCAAGCTGGCTTCGGCGGGGCTGCCGAAGGGCTCCACGGTCGGCTTCGAGCTGATGGACAACGCCCGCTTCGGCATCACGCAGTTCCAGGAGCGGCTGACCTTCCAGCGCGGGCTCGAAGGCGAGTTGACGCGCTCGATCAGCGCCATGTCGGCGGTGCAGAGCGCGCGCGTGCACCTCGCGCTGCCCAACCAGAACGGCTTTTTCCGCGAACAGCAGAAACCCTCGGCCTCGGTGCTGCTCACACTCTACCCGGGCCGCACGCTGGACCGTGCGCAGATCGCCGGCATCGTGCACCTCGTGTCGTCGAGCGTGCCGGAACTCACGCCCAAGTCCGTCAGCGTGGTCGACCAGACCGGCGCGCTGCTGACCGAATCGGCCGACGGCCACAGCGGCACGGGGCTCGATGCCAACCAGCTGCAGTACGTCGCGCAGATCGAGTCGTCCTACACGCGCCGCATCGTCGACCTGCTGGAGCCGGTGGTCGGGCGTGACAACCTGCGCGCGCAGGTCACGGCGGAAGTGGACTTCTCGCAGAGCGAGTCGACCTCGGAACAGTTCCGCCCGAACCAGGGCAACGAGCCGGCGGCGATCCGCAGCCAGCAGACGTCCGAATCGAGCCAGCCCAACGGCGGTGTGGCCACCGGTATTCCCGGCGCGACCAGCAACCAGCCGCCGGTGCCCGCCACCGCGCCGATCAACGGCGCCGCGCAGCCCTTGCAGGCGGCAGGCGGGGCCGCTGGCGCTGCAGCCAGCATGAAGCGCGATGCAGTGACGAACTACGAGGTCGACAAGACCGTGCGGGTGACACGCAACGCCACCGGCACGGTGAAGCGCCTGAACGCGGCCGTGGTCGTGAACCACCGCACGACGACGGCGGCCAACGGCAAGACAAGCACCGCACCGCTGTCGCCGGAAGAGATCGAGAAGCTCACCGCGCTGGTACAGGAAACCATCGGCTTCAGCGCCGAACGCGGTGATTCGGTGAAGGTGATCAACGCCCCCTTCCGCGTCGAGAAACTCGACGAGCCGGCCGACCTGCCACTGTGGAAGCAGCCGGAACTGCTCGACATGCTGCGCGCCGCCGCCGTCCCGGCGACGCTGGCCGCGCTGGCGCTGCTGATCGTGTTCGGTGTCGTGCGGCCGGCCCTGAAGGCCGCGGGCGCCGCCGCTCCGGCACGTGGGCGAGCCCTCGACGCCACGGTGGACGACGCCGAAGTGCTGCCGGCGCTGCCGGGCGGCGGCATGCCGGCGCTCGCGGCACCGATGTCCAACGACAAGCTCGAAGCCGCGCGCCAACTCGCAAAGGAAAACCCGGGGGCCGTCGCGAACATCGTGCGCAACTGGGTCAGCAAGGAAGCCGCGGCGTGACGCCCTCCCCTCACATGCAATCTCTCGGGCACCACCATGGATGAACAAGGACTGCAGGACTCTGCGATCCTGCTGATGTCGCTCGGCGAAGACGACGCGGCCGAGGTGTTCAAGCACCTCTCGCCCAAGGAGGTGCAGCGCCTGGGCGAGACGATGGCCAAGATGAAGGTCATCCCGCGCGAGCGGGTCGAAGGCGTGCTGACGCGCTTCACGACCGACGCCTCCGAGCAGAGCATGCTGGTCAGCGACAGCGACGAGTACGTGAAGACCGTGCTGCGCCGCGCGCTGGGCGAAGACAAGGCCAACCTGCTGATCGACCGCATCCTGCAGGGCAGCGACGTGACGGGCATCGAGAGCCTGAAGTGGATGGACCCTTCTTCGGTGGCCGAGCTGCTGCGCAACGAGCATCCGCAGATCGTCGCCGCCATCCTGGTGCACCTCGACTTCGACCAGAGCTCGCAGGTGCTCAAGTGCTTCACCGAGCGCCAGCGCAACGAGGTGATGATCCGCATCGCCACGCTCGACGGCATCCAGCCTTCGGCGCTGAAAGATCTCAACGAGGTACTGTCGAAGGTACTGGCCGGCGGCGACAAGCTGCGCAAGGCCTCGCTGGGCGGCGCAAAGACGGCCGCCGAGATCATCAACATGCTCGGCTCCACGGTGGAGAGCTCCATCCTCGACTACATCCGCCAGAGCGATGCCGAGCTGGCGCAGAAGATCATGGACAACATGTTCACCTTCGACGACCTGTTGAAGATGGACGACCGCGGCTTCCAGATGCTGCTGAAGGAAGTGCAGACCGAGTCGCTGGTCATCGCGATGAAGGGCGCCACGCCCGAGCTGCGCGAGCGCATCTTCGGCAACATGTCCAGCCGGGCGGCCGAAACGCTGCGCGAAGACCTCGATTCGCGCGGCCCGGTGCGGCTGTCGGAAGTGGAAGCGGAGCAGAAGGAAATGCTGAAGATCGTCCGCCGCCTGGCCGACGAAGGTCAGATCGTGCTGGGAACGGGTGGCGATGACAGCTTCGTCTAACAAATTCCAGACGCGCACGGTGTACAGCCGCTTCATCCCGCGCGAGGAACTCCACTCCTTCTCGGCCTGGAGCCTCGGCTCGCTCGCCGATGGCGAAAGCGGCCCGGTGCAGCCGGAGGCACCCGCCCCTGCGCCCGAGGTCGTGTCGGAAGAACACCAGGCCCAACTGCAGCAGGCGCGCCAGGCCGGCTACAAGGACGGCTACCGCGACGGCCTCTCGGCGCTGGAGAACTTCAAGCAGAGCTATGCGGCGCAGATCACCGCGCAGGTGGGCCAGATCGCGCAGGCCTTCCAGGCCCAGCTCGAGCTGATGGAGCAGCAGCTGGCGCAATCGCTCGCGCAGGTGGCCAGCGACATCGCGCGGCAGGTGGTGCGCAGCGAGCTGCAGACGCGGCCCGAGCTGATCGAGACCGTGGCGCAGGAAGCCCTGTCGACGCTGCTGCACTCGGCACGCCACATCCGCGTGCATGTGCACCCCGAGGACCACCGCTTGCTCACCGAGCAAGGCCAGCTCGACCTCGAATCGCGCCAGGCGCGGTTGGTACCCGACGCCGCGATCGCCCGCGGCGGCTGCGTGGTCGAGTCGGACATCGGCGTGATCGATGCAGCCATCGAGACGCGCTGGCGCCAGGCGGTGGCGGCCCTGGGCCAGAGCAGCGACTGGGCTGCCGGCAGCGAAGGCGCAGGAGACGACGCATGAACGGCCTCGCCCCCACGCCGGCCGAGAAGTTGCGCGACTGGCAGCAGTACATGGCCGACCTGAGCGCCTTTGCAAGCGCCCCCGTGGGGCTCGAGATGCAAGGCACGCTCGTGAAGGTGGCCGGCCTCGTGCTCGAAGCGGCCGGCATCCGCGTGCCGGTCGGTTCGGTCTGCGAAGTGCGCATGGAAGGCCAGCCCCCGGTGCAGGCCGAGGTGGTCGGCTTTGCCGGCGACCGCGCCTACCTGATGCCGACCGGCGAGGTGCACGGCCTGGCCAGCGGCGCGCGCGTCGTGCCGATGAGCAGCCCGATCGTGCCGCCCCGTCTCGGCCAGCCCGCCCACCCCTGGCGGCGCAGCGAAGACCGCAGCCTGCATCTGCCGATGGGCGACGGTCTGCTCGGCCGGGTGGTCGACTCGCACGGCCGCCCGATGGACCGCAAGGGGCCGCTGCAGTTCGTACACAACGAGCCGCTGGTGCGACGGCCGATCAACGCGATGGACCGCGACCCGGTGCGCGTGCCGCTGGACACCGGCGTGCGCGCGATCAACGCGATGCTCACGGTCGGCCGCGGACAGCGCCTCGGCCTGTTCGCGGGCTCCGGCGTCGGCAAGTCCGTGCTGCTGGGCATGATGGCGCGCTACACCGCGGCCGACGTGATCGTGGT
>NZ_CAMLJQ010000093.1 GCF_946480305.1 uncultured Caldimonas sp. | reverse complement strand
AGTCGCCCTGGTCGAGGTCGACGGCGATGATGCCGGCCTTGCGCGGGTTGCTGAACTCATCCAGCGCGGTCTTCTTCACCGTGCCCTGGGCCGTGCACATGAAGACGTAGTGATCCTCGGGGAAACTGCGGAACTCGCCCGTCAGCGGCAGCACGACGTTGATCTTTTCGCCCTGCTGCAGCGGGAACATGTTGACGATGGGCTTGCCGCGCGAGTTGCGCGAGCCCTGCGGCACCTCCCAAACCTTCAGCCAGTACACACGGCCGCGATTGCTGAAGCACAGGATGTAGTCGTGCGTGTTGGCGATGAAGAGCTGGTCGATCCAGTCGTCTTCCTTCGTCGCGGTGGCCTGCTTGCCGCGGCCGCCGCGGCGCTGCGCGCGGTATTCGGTCAGCGGCTGGCTCTTGATGTAGCCGGTGTGGCTGAGCGTGACCACCATGTCGGTCGGCGCGATCAGGTCTTCGGTGTCGAGCTCCTGCGCGTTGTGCTCGATCACGCTGCGGCGTGCACCGACCTTGGTCTGGCCGAACTCCTGCTTCACCGCCGTCAGCTCTTCGCTGATGATGAAGGTCACGCGCTCCGGCTTGGCGAGGATGTCGAGCAGGTCGGCGATCTGCGCCATCACGTCCTTGTACTCGCCGATGATCTTGTCCTGCTCGAGCCCGGTCAGGCGCTGCAGGCGCATCTGCAGGATTTCACCTGCCTGGTCGTCGGACAGGCGGTACAGCCCGTCGGCCTGCAGACCGTAGTTGGCGGGCAGTCCCTCGGGGCGATATGCCGCACGGCCGCCCGGGGTGTCGCCCTCGGCACGCGAGAGCATCTCGCGCACCAGCGACGAATCCCACGACTTGTTCATCAGCTCCTGCTTCGCCACCGGCGGGGTGGGGGAGTTCTTGATGATCTGGATGAACTCGTCGATGTTGGCCAGCGCAACGGCCAGGCCCTCCAGCACGTGACCGCGCTCGCGCGCCTTGCGCAGCTCGAACACGGTACGGCGAGTGACGACCTCGCGGCGGTGCTCGAGGAAGATCTCCAGCAGATCCTTCAGGTTGCACAGCTTCGGCTGGCCGTCGATCAACGCGACCATGTTGATGCCGAAGGTGTCCTGCAGCTGCGTCTGCTTGTAGAGGTTGTTGAGCACCACCTCCGGCACTTCGCCGCGCTTGAGTTCGATCACCACGCGCATGCCGGACTTGTCGGACTCGTCCTGGATGTGGCTGATGCCCTCGATCTTCTTTTCGTTGACGAGCTCGGCGATCCGCTCCAGCAGGTTCTTCTTGTTCACCTGGTAGGGGATCTCGTCGATGATGATCGCCTGGCGCTGGCCGCGGTCGATGTCCTCGAAGTGGCACTTTGCCCGCATCACCACGCGACCACGACCGGTGCGGTAGCCATCGCGCACGCCGGACAGGCCGTAGATGATGCCGGCCGTCGGGAAGTCGGGCGCCGGAATGATCTCCATCAATTCCTCGATGGAGGCGCCCGCGTTCTTCAGCAGATGCAGGCAGGCGTCGACGACCTCGTTCAGGTTGTGCGGCGGGATGTTGGTGGCCATGCCCACCGCGATGCCGGCCGAGCCGTTGACGAGCAGGTTGGGCAGCCGGGTCGGCAGCACCAGCGGCTCTTTTTCGGAGCCGTCGTAGTTGGGGCCGAAGTCGACGGTTTCCTTGTCGATGTCGGCCAGCATCTCGTGCGCGATCTTCGCCAGGCGGATTTCGGTGTACCGCATGGCGGCGGCGTTGTCGCCGTCGACCGAACCGAAGTTGCCCTGGCCGTCGACCAGCATGTGGCGCAGAGAGAAGTCCTGCGCCATGCGCACGATAGTGTCGTAGACCGCCGAGTCGCCGTGGGGGTGGTATTTACCGATCACGTCACCGACGATACGGGCCGACTTCTTGTAGGGCCGGTTCCAGTCGTTGTTCAGCTCGTGCATGGCGAACAGCACGCGGCGGTGTACCGGCTTCAGGCCATCGCGGGCGTCCGGCAGCGCGCGGCCCACGATCACGCTCATCGCGTAATCGAGGTACGAACGCCGCATCTCTTCTTCAAGACTGATCGGTAGGGTTTCTTTGGCGAACTGAGTCATGCGGTCCCTGGAAACAGCGGCGCAAACGGGCGCTTGCGGTGTGGCGGCGGCGCTTTGCGCCGGAAAACGACGATTCTAAATGGGGGCGGATGTGGCTCGAGAACAACATGGGCGAACGGGGTGCGCGCCCCTATAGACAAAAACTTGTCCATGTGACGCGCTATGGCAGAATCGTTTGGTCGGTAGCGGAGCACGTGCGTAACCACGTGTTTCTTATTTCCGTCCTTATTTTTTGGACGCTCACGCAGTCGTTCTGCGGCTTTTCTTGAGAGGAGAAACATGAACAAACTCAACAAGGTGGCGATGCTGGTTGCCTCGGCCGCGTTGGCTTCTGGCGCCATGGCGCAGTCGGTCGACAACTGGCGCAACGTTGATGGCAACGTCTGGAAGAACGGTACCAACGAGCTGTGCTGGCGCGATGCGACCTGGACGCCCGCCACCGCCGACCAGCGCTGCGACGGCGCTCTGAAGCCTGCCGCTGCTCCGGCGCCTGCCCCGGCGCCCGCACCCGCTCCGTCGGCTGCCCCCGCTCCGGCCCCGGCTCCGGCTCCCACGCCTGCCCCGACGCCGGCTGCGCCCACCAGCGAGAAGGTCACGTTCGCGGCTGACGCATTCTTCGACTTCGACAAGGCTGTGCTGAAGCCCGAAGGCCGCGCCAAGCTCGACGACCTCGTCAGCAAGATGGAAGGCATCAACCTGGAAGTCGTGATCGCCGTGGGTCACACCGACTCCGTCGGTACCGACGCGTACAACCAGAAGCTGTCGGTGCGCCGCTCCGAAGCCGTGAAGGCCTATCTGGTCAGCAAGGGCATCGAGAAGAACCGCGTCTACACCGAAGGCAAGGGCGAGAAGCAACCGGTGGCCGACAACTCCACCCGCGAAGGTCGCGAGAAGAACCGTCGCGTGGAGATCGAAGTGGTCGGTACCCGTACCCGCCGCTGATCGAGCGTCTCCTCAAGAAGAACCCCGCCTCGGCGGGGTTTTTTTATGGCTGTTGTGGACCACCCCCTACGGCCTTCGGTCGCCCCCTCAAGGGGGCAACACCAGCGGACCGGCAAAGCCCGATCCGCGGTGTTCGCTGGGCCGGCGCAAGCCGCACGCGTACGAGCGGTGCTCGTCGGGCGGCGGGCTCTCACCTTGGCGTTGCGTGCACAATGCAGGGCCATGACTGAAGCCCTCAATGCCGATCCGCAGGAACTGGCCAAGTTCAGCCAGTTGGCCCATCGCTGGTGGGATCCCGAAAGCGAATTCAAGCCGCTGCACCAGATCAACCCGCTGCGTCTGGAGTGGATCGACCGTCACGCCAGGCTGCAAGGCAAGCGTGTGGTCGACGTGGGGTGCGGTGGCGGCATCCTGGCCGACTCGATGGCGCGCAAGGGGGCTGATGTGCTGGGCATCGATCTGGCCGGCAAGGCGTTGAAAGTGGCGCAGCTCCATGCGATGGAGGCGAGCACGCCCAACATTGCCTATCGAGAGATCGCGGTCGAGGCGCTGGCGGCAGAGCAACCGCAGTCGTTCGACGTGGTGACGTGCATGGAGATGCTCGAGCACGTGCCCGATCCTTCGTCGGTGGTGCGGGCCGCTGCCGCTCTTGCCAAACCAGGCGGCTGGGTCTTCTTCTCGACGCTGAACCGCAACGCAAAGTCCTTTCTCTTCGCGATTCTGGGTGCCGAGTACGTGCTGCAGTTGCTGCCGAAGGGCACGCACGAGTACGCCAAATTCATCCGGCCGAGTGAACTGGCGCGTTGGTGCCGCGAAGCGGGCCTCGATCTCGCGGAAACGAAGGGCATGGAATACAACCCGCTGACGCAGCGCTACTGGCTGTCCGCGGACACGAGCGTCAACTACCTTCTGGCCTGCCGCAAACCATGAGCGCCTCCATCACCTCTGCGCCCTGGGCGGCGCGCGCCGTGCTGTTCGACCTGGACGGCACCCTGGCCGATACCGCGCCCGACCTGGCGGGTGCCGTGAACCGCATGCGCATGCGTCGCGGGCTGCCCTTGCTGCCGGTCGAACAACTGCGTCCGGTCGCTTCGGCCGGCGCGCGGGGGATGCTCTCCGTCGGGCTGGGCATCACGACGGCGGACCCTCACTACGAAAAGCTGCGCGAGGAATTCCTGGTCGAGTACGAGGGGGCCCTCGATGCGGAGTCGCAACTGTTCGACGGCGCGCTCGAATTGCTGGACGCGCTCGCCGCTGCCGGGGTCGTGTGGGGTGTCGTCACCAACAAGGCCATGCGGTTCACCCGCCCGGTGCTCGACTCGCTCGGCGTCGCGGGCCGTGCGGCCGTGGTCATCGCCGGCGACACCACTGCGCATGCCAAACCTCACCCCGAGCCGCTGTTCGAGGCCTGCCGGCGTCTCAACATCTCGCCGGCCGAGGCGGTGTACGTGGGGGACGATCTGCGCGACGTGCAGGCCGCACGGGCTGCCGGCATGCCGGTGGTGGCCGCCGCGTATGGGTATCTCGGCGAAACCCCGGATCTCGCCTCGTGGGGCGCCGATGCCGTGATCGACACGCTTCCCGAGTTGCTGAAGCTGCTTCGCTTCGCTGAAGTGACAAGCCCCTCTTGAAAAGCGGGCGGGGCGCCCGATCTACAATGCCAGACTTTTAGGGGCCGACCTGGTTTCGACGTGGGTGCGGAATCAGAGCGGTGCATGCCGAGCACCAGTACGCTCGTAAATCCACTGGATCAAAGTAACTGCGAACGACGAACGTTTCGCCCTCGCCGCTTAACACCGGTGAGCCTCTCAACGGTTGGCCGATAGGCCGGGTCCGCAAGGGCTGAGAGGTCATTCATATCGGCTGGTTGCGTGCCGGGTCACTCGGTGCGTGACGAGATCAAGTGACTGGCGTCATCGGCAGCGTGCTCCTGCGCGGCTGGTGGCGTGAGACTCAAATCAGTGAGCTAAGCATGTAGATCTGCCTGAGGATGGCTTGCGGACGCGGGTTCAATTCCCGCCGGCTCCACCA
>NZ_CAMLJQ010000092.1 GCF_946480305.1 uncultured Caldimonas sp. | reverse complement strand
AAAGGACGTCGAACAAACGTCATTTGCTGGGGCCACGCCGGCATTCAGCGGGAGCATCGAAGCCGTTGCGACCCGTGTTCCAGGGAAATGGAACGGGCAAAGTCTAGACATAGAGTGAGCGTTCACCTATCCCCCAAAAGGCGGGACGTCGACGAACGGCCGGGGGTTGCCTCAACGTCGGCGAGGCGCAGAGGCGATCGGGTCCGCCCGTCGAGAAGCATTCAATGCCGCTCGGCGTCGCCCGGAGCAGACCCGCCAGCCTCCTCCAGCAACCACGCCCTGAACTCCCTCATCGCCGCCGACACCGGCTTCGACTTCAGCCGCGTCAACCAGTACCGCCCGGTCGTCACGTGGATGTCGAAGGGCTGCACCAGCCGTTCGTGCCGCAGCTCCTGCGCAAACATCACCGCGGGCAGCAGCGCGATGCCCATGCCTTGCACCGCGGCGGCCGCCATCGTCACCGAAGAATCGAAGACCGGACCGCGCAGCAACGGCGCTTGCAGACCGGCGGCGCTGAACCACCGCGTCCATTCATCGGCACGGTAAGAGCGCAGCAGCGTTTCGCGCAGCAGATCGGTGGGCGTGCGCAGCCGGCTGGCCAGCGCGGGCGTGCACACGGGCGAGAGCGGCGCCTCCATCAATGGCTCGGCCTCGGTGCCATGCCAGGCCCCGTCACCGAAGCGAATCGCGTAGTCCAGCCCCTCGCCGGCGAGGTCGACGCGGTTGTTGTTGGTCATCAAGCGCAGGTCGACGAAAGGGTGGTCGCGATGGAAGGCTTCGAGCCTTGGCATCAGCCAGCCCACGGCGAAGGTGCCGACGGCAGCCACCGTCAGTACTTCGCGCAGGCGCCCGCCCTGGAACTGACCCAGCACCGCACCGATGCGGCCAAAGGTCTCGGTCAGCATCGGCAGCAGCGCGTGCCCCTCGTCGGTGAGCGCAAGGCCCCGCGGCAGACGGCGGAACAGCGGCGTGCCGAGGCGGTCTTCAAGGCTCTTGACCTGGGCACTGACGGCCGATTGCGTCACGTTCAACTCGATGGCCGCACGCGTGAAGCTCAGGTGGCGGGCCGAGGCCTCGAAGGCGCGCAGGGCGTTGAGAGGAAGGTTCATGCCCCAGATTTTCTGATACCTGACCTCAAGAATCACCGTTTGCGGCCGTCGCGGCCCGCCTCTATCGTGCGGGCTCTTCTTCAACAGAGATCTCCTCATGGACAGACGACACTTCCATCTTTCGCTGGCCGGCCTGCTGGCCGCAAGCGCATTGCCCGGCTGCGCCCAGCCACAGGAAAACCTGGGGCAAACGGCCGACCGTGCCATCCCGCCCGAGCGGTGGCGCACCATCGAGTCCAACGCGCAGGGCAGGTTGGGCGTGGCCGTGCTCGACACGGCCACCGGGCGCCTTCAAGGCCACCGGCTGGACGAGCGCTTCCCGATGTGCAGCACCTTCAAATGGCTGGCCGGTGCCTGTGTGCTGCAGCGCGTCGATGCCGGCCAGGACCGGCTCGATCGCCGCATCGCCTACGGTCGCGAGGTGCTCGTGCCGTATTCGCCGGTGACCGAGAAACACGTGGGCCCGGGCATGACGCTCGGCGAACTCTGCGAGGCCACGATCACGTGGAGCGACAACGCGGCAGGCAATCTGGTGCTGCAGAGCCTGGGCGGGCCCGACGCACTGACGCGGTACGCCCGCTCGCTGGGCGACACACAGACGCGACTCGACCGATGGGAGCCGGAACTCAACGAAGCAACGCCGGGTGATCCGCGCGACACCACCACACCGGGTGCGATGGCGCGCCTGCTGCGCGCGACGATGGTGGACGACGCGCTTTCCGCGCGCAGCCGCACCCAGCTCGTGCAGTGGATGCAGGCCTGCAAGACCAACGGCAAGCGGCTCGGCGCCCATGTACCGTCCGGCTGGCGGCTGGGCAGCAAGACGGGGACCGGCGCACGTGGCACCGCCAACGACGTGGGCGTGTACTGGCCCGCAGGGCGCGCGCCGATCGTCGTGGCGGTTTACCTGACGGAGGCGAAGGCCCCCGAGGAAGCACGCAATGCAGCCATCGCGGAGGTGGCGCGTGTGGTGACTGGCGGCAGTTGACGCCTTAGGACGAACGTCCTAGCATGCGGTCAACGCAATAGGACGTTCGTCCTATAACTGTCGATCTGCTCCAACGGCCACGCCCGGGAGCCGCCCACATGACCAACCGCTCAACCCGCGAAGAGATCGTCGGCGCAGCCGACCGGCTGTTCTATATGCAAGGCTTCGAGCACACGTCTTTCGCGCACATCGCCGAGACGGTGGGCATCTCGCGGGGCAATTTCTACTACCACTTCAAGTCGAAGGACGAGATCCTCGCGGCCGTCATCGAGGCGCGGCTGGCCAAGACGCAGAAGATGCTCGACGAGTGGGAGGCCAACGGCGAGCAGCCGGCGGACCGCATCCGCAGCTTCATCCACATCCTGATCCGCAACCAGGCGGACATCCAGCTCTACGGCTGTCCGGTCGGCACGCTGAACGCGGAGCTGATCAAGCTCGAGCACGCATCGCAGCAGGAAGCCGTGGCGCTTTTTCAGCTGTTCCGCACCTGGTTGCGCAAGCAGTTCGCCGCGCTCGGCCATGGCAAGGCGTCCGACAGCCTGGCGTTGCACCTGTTGGCGCGCAGCCAGGGTGTGGCCACGCTCGCCAACGCCTTCCGCGACGAGAAGTTCATTCGCCACGAAGTCAAGCTGATGTGCGAGTGGCTGGATGCACACATCCCGGCGGATGCGAGCACCGCCGGCGCGCGCCGCAAACGCTGATCCTCCCCCCCTACCGAGCAAGGTTCATCCATGTTTCTCGTCCTGCTTCGATTCACCGACCGCAAGGCCGCGGCGCCGTCGTTCATGGCAGCCCACAGCCGCTGGGTACAACAGGGCTTCGACGACGGCGTGTTCCTGCTGGCGGGCGGGCTGGCAGCCGGCGCCGGCGGCGCCATCGTCGCCCAGGGCAACTCGATGGAAGCGATGCAACGGTACGTCGACGCCGACCCCTTCGTCGCAGAAGGCATCGTCACGCCCGAGATCGTGCAGATCACAGCCAACCGCGCCGATCCTCGGCTGCAGTTTCTGCTGGAGGGTCGGCCATGAGCGAGCCGCTGATCGCCGGCCCCGACGGTGGCCTGCGCTGCCGCTGGTGCGCCGCCGCACCGGAGTTCCTGCCCTACCACGACGAGGAATGGGGCTTCCCCGTCGCAAGCGACCAGCGCCTGTTCGAAAAGCTGTGCCTGGAGAGTTTTCAGTCGGGCCTGAGCTGGCGCACCATCCTGGCCAAGCGCGAAGGCTTCCGCAAGGCCTTCCACGGGTTCGATTTCGGTCGCATGGCGAAGTACACCGAGCGTGACGTGCAGCGCCTGCTCGCCGACGCAAGCATCGTGCGGCACCGCGGCAAGATCGAAGCCGTGATCAACAACGCGCGCAGGGCCTGCGAACTGGTCGAACGGGAAGGGTCGCTCGCCGCGTTCATCTGGCGCTACGAACCCTCGGCAGACGAACTACCGTCCCCGCAGAGCGCATCGACCTCCGACGCGTCGGTGGCGCTGTCGAAAGAACTGAAGAAGCGCGGCTGGACCTTCGTCGGCCCGACTACCGTCTACGCCTTCATGCAGGCCATGGGCTTGATCAACGACCACGCGCTCGGCTGCATCGTCCGCGAGCGTGCGGCCGAGGCGCGCTCCGGCTTCAGCAAGCCGGTGTAAAGGCTCAACGCTTCAGCAGCGCGCGCTTGTCTTTCACCTTCGCCCATTGCTCGTGCCCGGGCAAGGGCGGGCGCGCATGGCGTATGCGCTGCCAGCCGGCCTGCTGCGCCAGCACGCGGTTGAGTTCCACAAACGCGACCTGATCGTCCGGCACCTCGTTGGCTGGAAAGATTGCATTCACCGGGCACTGCGGCACGCAGATCGAGCAGTCGATGCATTCGTCGGGGTTGATCGCCAGGAAGTTCGGCCCCTCGACAAAACATTCCATCGGGCACACCTCCACGCAGTCGGTGTACTTGCACTGGATGCAGGCTTCCGTCACCACAAACGCCATGCGCTTGCTTCCTTCTTCATCTAGGGCCTGTTAACACTACGGAGGGCTGATGCGTTGCTACCCAGAAGGCCGTGAGCAAGGCGCAAAACGAAGCCGGGTTGTCGACCCGGCGAGGCTTTGCAACGCCGCGCACGGCCTTTCGGGCACCAACCCGAAGGGAGCGAGCCTGCCAGGGCGCAGCGCGTCGTTGGGCTCCTCGCCCAGACGGCCAGTCTGGGCAGCGTCGCCCGCCTAGCTCTGCGCCCTGGCAGGCTCGCTCGCACAGCCCTCGGTAGTGTTAACAGGCCCTAATCACTTGCCCTTGCGCTCGAACTTGCGCCAGTAGGGGAACTCTTCCTCGTGCACTTCGATGTCGAGCTCCATCACCCGCTGCTGCAGGCGCTCCTGCACGTCGGCGACCGCCTGGTTGTAGACGATCGGGCCGATCTCTTCGAGAAAGAACGACAGCAACCCGCTCGCTGCGATGTTGCCGATCGTCTCCTCCATGTTTTCGCGGAAGTAGCGCTCGATGGAGGCGATCGCTTCCTTGCGAGCGTCCTTGGCAATCTCGATGGTCATGGGGTTTCCTTCGAAAGATCAATCGCGTCAATCAGCAGTTCAACGCAACAAGGCCATGGCATGCATGTCGTGGTACTGCCCATCGACCAGACTCGCCCGGCGCAGCACGCCTTCATGTGCAAAACCGAGGCGCTCGTACAGCTTGCGGGCGTTCACGTTGTCGTCGCGCACCGTCAGCTCGATGCGCGTGAGGCCACGCTCCCATGCCGCGTAGATCGCCTTGCCGAGCAACTGCGACCCCACTCCCCGGTGGCGCGCCTCAGGCAGCAAGGCGATGCCGAGCACGCCAACGTGCGCTTTCGATTCGCCAAATACCGGCGATACGTCGGCCCACCCCGCGACACGTTCGCCGTCGAGCACCACGAAGTGGGGCATGCGCTGTGCCGCCAGCCCTCGATAGAAGGCCACCGATTGCTCAAGCAGCGGCGCCTGCGTGGCGGAGAGAAAGCGCTTCTCGCGCGCGACGACGTCCATCGCCTG
>NZ_CAMLJQ010000091.1 GCF_946480305.1 uncultured Caldimonas sp. | reverse complement strand
CTTCCAGCAGTGCGAGCACGCCCAGTGCGGCTATGCCGAGCACGGTGATCTCGCCAAAGGTGTCGTAGCCGCGGAAGTCGACCAGGATCACGTTGACGGCGTTGGTGCCGCCGCCGCCGGGCACCGATTGGTCGAGGAAGAACCACGAGATGGAGTCATGGTCGCGCGTGAGCATGAGCCAGGTCATCCACGCGATGCCGCCGCCGCCTGCGCCAGCCAGCAGCGCGTCGCGCGTGCGACGTGCGCGGCTCGATTCCCTGGGCGAGTGCTGTGGCAGCAGTGCGAGGCCCATCAGCAGCAGCACCGTTGAGACCACGTCCACCGAGAGCTGCGTCAGGGCCAGATCGGGCGCCGAGAGCGAAACGAAGGTCAGGGACGCGACGAGCCCGACCGCGCTGGTGAACACCACCGCCTTGAAGCGCTCATGGTGTTTCAGCACGAGGGCCGCGCATGCGGCGAGCAGCAACAGCCACACGGCCAACGCAAGCGGGCTGGCCGGCAGCAGCTCGCGGCTGCCGGTGCCCGGGCTGCCTTGCCGCCACAGCGGCACCGGCGCCACGATGACCGACGAGCCCACCAGCCAGGCGGCATAGCGCTGCAGCGAGGCATTCTCGAGCGCCTGGGTGACGCGCCCCGCCACCATGAACAGCCGGTCGAGCAGCTTCCAGAACATCACGTTCGCCGTGTAGCCGCGTACCCAGCGTTCCACCACCATCTCATGCAGGCGGAACAGGCGTTGCAGCAGGAAGTACATCGCCACGCCGCCTGCGAGTGCTGCGATGCTCATCACCAGCGGCAGGTTGAAGCCGTGCCAGATCGCGAGGTGGTACTCCGGCAACTCGCGGCCGAGCACGGCCGTGGCGGCGACGTGCACCATCGGGCCGAAGGTGAGCGTGGGCAGCAGGCCCACCACGATGCACGCCACGACGAGCAGGCCGACCGGTGCCTTCATGAAGAAGGGCGGCTCATGCGGGTGTGCGTTCGGCAGTTCCTTCGGCTCTCCGTTGAAGAACACGTCGTGGATGAAGCGCAGCGAATAGGCCACGCTGCAAACGCCGGCGAACGTGGCCGCCACCGGCAGGGCCCAGCCCCAGCCGGCGCTTACCGTTTCGGCAAAGAACATCTCTTTGGAGAGGAAGCCGTTGGCGAGCGGCACGCCCGCCATCGAGGCCGCCGCCACCATCGCGAGCGTTGCGGTCATCGGCAGGTATTTCCACAAGCCGCCGAGTTGGCGCATGTCGCGCGAGCCGGTTTCGTGGTCGATGATGCCGGCCGTCATGAACAGCGACGCCTTGAACGTGGCGTGGTTCAGCACGTGGAAGACGGCCGCGACGGCCGACAACGGAGAGCCCAGCCCGATCAGGAAGGTGATGAGCCCGAGGTGGCTGATCGTCGAGTAGGCCAACAGGCCTTTGAGGTCGTGCTTGAAGACGGCCACGAAGGCCGCGAAGGCGAGCGTCACGATGCCGACCGTCGCGACGATGCCCTCGAACAGTGCCGTGCCGCCGAGCACGGGGTACAGCCGCGCGAGCAGGAAGACGCCGGCCTTCACCATCGTGGCCGAGTGCAGGTAGGCCGACACGGGCGTCGGTGCTGCCATCGCCTCGGGGAGCCAGAAGTGGAACGGGAACTGCGCGCTCTTGGTGAAGCAGCCGATCAGGATGAGGATCAAGGCCGCCGGGTAGCGGTGGTCGGCCTGGATCTCGGCCGACCGGCCGAGCATTTCGCTCAATTCGTAGGTGCCGGCAATCTGGCCGAGCACGATGATGCCCGCGAGCATCGCAAGGCCGCCTCCGCCAGTCACGGCCAGGGCCGTGCGGGCACCCGCACGAGCGTCCGCCCGGTGGTTCCAGTAGCCCACGAGCAGGAAGGACGACAGGCTGGTCAGTTCCCAGAAGACGACCAGCAGCAGCAGGTTGTCGGACAGCACCACGCCGAGCATCGCCGCCATGAACAGCATCATCAGGCTGTAGAACTTGGCGACCGAGTCGTCAGGGCCCAGGTAGTAGTGCGCGTAGAGGATGATCAACAGGCCGATGCCGGTGATCAGCAGCGCGAACATCAGCGCGAGGCCGTCCAGCCGGAACCCGAGCGTGAGACCGATCTCGGGCACCCACTCCCACGATTGCAGCAGCGTCTGGCCGTCGAACACGGCGCCTGCCTGCGCGAGCAGCAGCGCGGCACTGCCCGCCGTGACCGCTGCGGCGCACCATGCCGTGAGGGCGCGACGCGCTGGGAACGGGCGTTGGCCGGCGCTTTCTTTTCCAAGCAGGCCAGTCAAGAAGGTGCCCACGAGCAGGGGCAGGAGCACGGTCAGCAGCAGCACGGCGGTCGGTTCCCTCGAAGGAGCGGCGATTGTATTGGTGCAAATGCAATTGCCGCCCTATATCGGGCCGGATCGATGGGACACCCTTGCGCCGCGGCGGCGCCGGTGTTCAGCGCTGGTGAGAGGAGGTGAGCAGCCGGTCGGTCAGTGCGATGGCGAGCGCCGACAACAGGAAGGCGACGTGGATGATCGTCTGCCACATCAGCACCTGCAGTTCGTAGTTGCCCGCGTTGATGAAGGTCTTGAGCAGGTGGATCGACGAGATGCCGATGATCGCCGTGGCCAGCTTGACCTTCAGTACCGATGCGTTGACGTGGCTGAGCCATTCGGGCTGGTCGGGGTGGCCTTCGAGCCGCATGCGCGACACGAAGGTTTCGTAGCCGCCGACGATCACCATGATCAGCAGGTTGGAGATCATCACCACGTCGATCAATGCCAGCACGACCAGCATGATGACCGTCTCGTTCAGCGATGTGAGCGGCGTGCTTGACTTGTAGCCGATACTCGTCACCAGCTTGTTCAGCGCGTCCTGGCTCCCCAGTGCCGCGTCGATCAGGTGCCACAGCTCGACCCAGAAATGGAACACGTAGACGCCTTGCGCCAGGATCAGCCCCAGGTACAGCGGCAACTGCAGCCAACGGCTGGCAAAGATGAGATTGGGCAGCGGGCGCAACCGGGTCGCGCGCGGGTCGGGAATCTGGGCCATGGGGCGGTGATGCACTACTGCGGACTCAGGGATAGTCCGGATGCCGCGGATTCTAGTTGTCAGAATATGACGCTCTGTCAAGGAGGACATTAGGGGCAGAGTAAGGCGTTCGTAAGAGCATCCCCCTAAGGTTCCGCACCAAATTCCCAGTCATTTCCCCGAAGAAGGAGACGGTCATGTCGACCAGCGAGCAGGAGACCAAGCTCTACGTTCCGTCCGACGCGATGGTGAAGGCCGCCCACATATCGGGCATGGATGCCTATCGCAAGCTGTGCGCAGAGGCCGAAGCGGATTACGAAGGCTATTGGGCGAGGCTGGCCCGCGAGTTCGTGAGCTGGAAGAAGCCCTTCAACCAGGTGCTGGACGAAAGCAACGCGCCGTTCTTCAAGTGGTTTGCCGACGGCACGCTGAACGTCTCCTACAACTGCCTCGACCGCAACGTCGAGCAGGGCCGGGGCGACAAGACTGCCATCATCTTCGAGGCGGATGACGGCCAGGTCACACGCGTGAGCTACAGCGAACTGCTCGCCAAGACCGCGCAGCTTGCCAATGCGCTGCGCTCCATGGGCGTGCAGAAGGGCGACCGGGTCGTCATCTACATGCCGATGTCTGTCGAGGGCGTGGTGGCGATGCAGGCCTGCGCCCGCATCGGTGCGACGCACTCGGTGGTGTTCGGCGGCTTCTCGGCCCAGAGCCTGCGAGATCGCATCGAGGACGCGGGCGCCGTGATGGTCATCACTGCCGACGAGCAGATGCGTGGCGGCAAGCAGCTGCCACTGAAGGCCATCGTCGACGAGGCGCTGTCGCTCGGCGGTTGCGACACGATCCGCAACGTCATCGTCTACAAGCGCACGGGCGGCAACGTGGCCTGGGGCGCACGGGACAAGTGGCTGCACGACGTGGTGGCCGGCCAGAGCAACACCTGCGAGCCCGAATGGGTCGAGGCCGAGCACCCGCTCTTCCTGCTCTACACCTCCGGCTCCACCGGCAAGCCCAAGGGCGTGCAGCACGCCAGCGGCGGCTATCTGCTGCATGCGGCGCTCACCACCAAATGGACCTTCGACCTGAAGCCCGAGGACGTTTTCTGGTGCACGGCCGACATCGGCTGGGTCACGGGGCACACCTACATTGCCTACGGGCCGCTGGCGCTGGGCGGCACGCAGATCGTCTTCGAAGGCGTGCCCACCTACCCGGACGCCGGCCGCTTCTGGAAGATGATCCAGCAGCACAAGGTCACCATCTTCTACACCGCGCCCACGGCCATCCGCTCGCTGATCAAGGCGGCCGAATCGAACGCCGAGGTGCACCCGCGCAAGTACGACCTGTCGTCGCTGCGGCTGCTCGGCTCGGTCGGCGAACCGATCAACCCCGCTGCCTGGGAGTGGTACCACGCCAACATCGGTGGCGGCCGCTGCCCCATCGTCGACACCTTCTGGCAGACCGAAACCGGCGGCCACATGATCACGCCACTGCCCGGCGCGACGCCGCTGGTGCCCGGCTCCTGCACGCTGCCTTTCCCCGGCATCATGGCCGCCGTGGTCGACGAGACCGGCAAGGACGTACCCTGGGGCCAGGGCGGCATCCTCGTCGTCAAGAAGCCTTGGCCGTCGATGATCCGCACCATCTGGGGCGACCCCGAGCGTTTCAAGAAGAGCTACTACCCGGCTGATTTCCAGGGCAAGTACTACCTGGCCGGCGACGGTGCCATCCGCGACGAGAAGACCGGCTACTTCACGATCACCGGCCGCATCGACGACGTGCTGAACGTCTCCGGGCACCGCATGGGCACGATGGAGATCGAGTCCGCGCTGGTGTCGTGCACCGAGCTGGTGGCCGAGGCGGCGGTGGTCGGCCGACCGGACGACACGACGGGTGAAGCCATCTGTGCCTTCGTCGTGCTCAAGCGCCCGCGCCCCACCGGCGAGGAGGCCAAGCAGATCGCCAAGCAACTGCGCGACTGGGTCGGCAAGGAAATCGGCCCGATCGCCAAACCCAAAGACATCCGCTTCGGCGACAACCTGCCCAAGACGCGCTCCGGCAAGATCATGCGGCGCCTGTTGCGCTCGATCGCGAAGGGCGAGCAGATCACCCAGGACACCTCGACGTTGGAGAACCCGGCGATTCTCGATCAGTTGGCCCAGTCCAACTGATCGAGGGCGGCCCGAGAGGGCCGTCGGCACGAAGTGCCGTTCGCCGGGGACGGGGTTCACTCATATCGCGCAGCGATGTGAGTGAACACCAGAACCCCTTGGTCGATCAGTTGGCCCAGTCCAACTGATCGAGGGCGGCCCGAGAGGGCCGTCGGCACGAAGTGCCGTTCGCCGGGGACGGGGTTCACTCATATCGCGCAGCGATGTGAGTGAACACCAGAACCCCTTGGTCGATCAGTTGGCCCAGTCCAACTGATCGAGGGCGGCCCGAGAGGGCCGTCGGCA
>NZ_CAMLJQ010000090.1 GCF_946480305.1 uncultured Caldimonas sp. | reverse complement strand
GGGTCGGAGCCGTGGTTGGGTTCGGTCAGGCCGAAGCAGCCGATCCATTCGCCGCTGGCCAACTTGGGCAGGTATTTGCGCTTCTGCGCCTCGGAGCCGAATTCGTTGATCGGGACCATGACCAGCGAAGACTGCACGCTCATCATCGACCGATAGCCGGAGTCGACACGCTCCACTTCGCGCGCGATCAGGCCGTAGCTCACGTAGTTGAGGCCCGCGCCGCCGTACTCCGACGGGATGGTCGGTCCCAGCAGGCCCAGCTCGCCCATCTCGCGAAAGATGGCCGGGTCGGTCTTCTCGTGGCGGAAGCTTTCCAGCACGCGCGGCATCAGGCGGTCCTGGCAATACGCGCGGGCGGCATCGCGCACCATGCGTTCTTCGTCGGTCAGTTGCTGGTCGAGCAGCAGCGGGTCTTCCCAGTGGAAGGCGGGTTGAGCCATGTCGGTCTCCAGGAATGTGCGAATCAGGGCATGGTAGGGCGGCCCGGGGGACCGGGCAAACGAGAATTCGACAGCCGCGTGTGCAAAAATGGAACTCCGTAGCGTGAACGTTCGAAGAGAGAGACCACGCAACACCGTCATTCTGTGCCTGTTCTGCACAATGAAACGCAAGATTCCCAGCACCCAGTCGCTCGTGTGTTTCGAGGCTGCCGCGCGGCACGAAAGCTTCACGAAGGCGGCCCAGGAACTGTCGCTGACGCAGAGCGCGGTGTGCCGGCAGATCGCCACGCTGGAGCAGTTCCTTGGCGTGCCGCTGTTTCGTCGCACGCGCCGCGGCGTGTTGCTGACCGACGCCGGGGCGGCCTATGGCCGCCGCATCGGGCAGCGGCTGGATGCGGTCGAACGCGACACCTTCGCACTGATGGCGCATCCCGGTGTCGTCGGCACGCTGGATCTGGCGGTGGTGCCGACCTTTGCCACGCGCTGGCTGGTCCCGCGCCTGCCGAAGCTGGCCGCACACCACCCGGATCTCGTGCTCAACCTCGAAACCCGCACCCGCCCGTTCCTCTTCTCCGACAGCGAGTTCGACGCCGCGCTGTATGCGGGCACCGCCGAGCAGGTGGCCAACTGGCCCGGCACCGAGGCGGTGGAGTTGCTGCGCGAGGACCTGGTGCCGGTGTGCAGCCCGGCCTTGATCGCGGGACGCCGCCGGCTGGCGCCCAAGGATCTGGCGGGCTTTCCGCTGCTGCAGCAGAGCACACGCCCACGGGCCTGGCGCGAGTGGTTCGAGGCGCAGGGCGTGGAGCATCCGCGCGACAGCGCAGGCCCGCGGTATGAACTGTTCTCAATGCTCGCCATGGCAGCCTCGCACGGCATGGGGCTGGCCTTGATGCCGCCCTTGCTCATTGAAGCGGAGCTGGCGCGCGGCGAGCTCGTGGTCGCCTGCGACCGTCCCCAGCGCGGCGAGCGCGCCTACTACTTCGTGATGCCCGAGCGCAAGGCCGGCGACCCGCTGGTCGAGCGGCTGCGCGACTGGATCGTGGCCGAGGCGGGCGCGAGTGGGGTGGGCGCATCGAGCGGATAATTTCGCGTCCGAGGAAACACCGATGAGCAAGGCATTCACGAAGGAAACCGACGCGGACGACGATGACGAGCTTTCGCTGCCGGCGTTGCCGTCCGGCGCGAAGAACTACATCACGCCCGAGGGCTACCGCCGGTTGCGCGAGGAGCTGATGTCGTTGATCGATGACGAGCGCCCGAAAGTGGTCGAGATCGTCTCGTGGGCCGCATCGAACGGCGACCGTTCCGAGAACGGCGACTACCTCTACGGCAAGAAGCGCCTGCGCGAGATCGATCGTCGCATCCGCTTCCTGACGAAGCGGCTCGACATCGCCGAGGTCGCCGATCCCTCCGCGCACCACGGCAACGACCAGGTTTTTTTTGGCGCGACCGTCACCTATGCCAACGCCCGGGGCGAGGAGCGGACCATCACGATCAAGGGCATCGACGAGGCCGATGCGTTGAATGGCGAGGTGAGCTGGGTGGCGCCGATCGCCCGCGCGTTGCTGAAGGCGCGCGAGGGCGACGAGGTGCAGCTGATGACGCCTGGGGGCGTCGAGAAGATCGAGGTGCTGGAGGTGCGCTACCCCCCGCCAGGTGGAGCAGGGGCTACTGCGGCTTGACCCGCGCTGCCCGCAACACGAGGGGCGAGCGTTTCAGCGTGCGCAGCACATCGGCCAGATGCACCCGGTCGCGTACGGCGAGCAGCAGCTTCAGCTCGATCGTTGCGTGGCCCGGATCGTGGCCCATGTCGATGTGGGTGATGTCGGCCTCGGCTTCGCTGACCGCCTGTGCCACCTTGGCCAGCACGCCCTTGCCGTTTTGCACGAGCACGGCCACCGAGGTGTCGAACGCGCGTTGCAGCTCTTCCGCCCATTCGACCGGGATCCAGCGTTCGCTGTCGCGCTGGAACAGTCGCTTGCCGACCTGGCACTCGCTGGTGTGCACCACCAGACCTTCGCCCCGGCCCAGGTAACCGACGATCGCGTCGCCGGGAATGGGCCGGCAGCAGGTGGCCATCTGTACCGTGGCGCCTTCGCTGCCGTCGATCGTCACCATGGCCTGCAATGGTGTGGAGTCGTCGCTGAGGTAACGGCTCATCGAGAGCGTCAGCGCATCGGGCTTGGTGCCGGCCTCGGCCAACAGCTTGGCCAGCCGCTTGGCGACGATGGTCGCGATCTTCTTGCCCAGCCCGATATCGACCAGCAACTCGCGGCGGCTGCGGTTGCCGCTCCATCGGATCAGGCCCTGCCACAGCGCCACGTCGTGGGCCTCGCCGGCGATCTCGTCGCCCTTGGGCATCTGCAGCCCTTCGGCGCGCATCGCCTGGGTCAGCAGCTTCTCGCCCAGCTCCAGGGATTCTTCCTGGCGCATGTTCTTCAGGTAGTGCCGGATCTTCGAGCGCGCCCGGCCGGTACGCACGAAGTTCAGCCAGGCCGGGTTGGGGCGCGAGACGGGCGCAGTGATGATCTCGACCACGTCGCCGCTGCGCAGTTCGGTGCGCAGTGCCACCTGCTCGCCATTGACCTTGGCTGCCACGGTGTGGTCGCCCACGTCCGAGTGGATCGCGTAGGCAAAGTCGACTGGCGTGGCGCCGCGCGGCAGCGCCAGGATCTTGGACTTGGGCGTGAACACGTAGACCGCATCCGGGAACAGGTCGACCTTGACGTGTTCGAGGAACTCGGCCGAATCGCGGGTTTCGTCCTGGATGTCGATCAGCGACTGCAGCGAGACCGTGCCGACGCGCTGCGCCTCGGTGACGTTGCCGCTGTCGGTGGCCTTGTAGAGCCAGTGCGCCGCAATGCCTTTTTCGGCCACGAGGTGCATCGCATCGGTGCGGATCTGGAATTCCACCGCCGTGCCCAGCGGGCTCACCAGGGTGGTGTGCAGCGACTGGTAGCCGTTGGCCTTGGGGATGGCGATGTAGTCCTTGAAGCGGCCGGGCAGCGGCTTGTAGAGCTGGTGCAGCACGCCCAGCGCCAGGTAGCACTGCGGCAGCGTCGCCACCACGATGCGGAAGCCGAAGATGTCGTTGACCTGCGCGAAGCTCAGGTGCTTCTCGCGCATCTTCGAGTAGATGGAATAGAGCGTCTTCTCGCGCCCGAAGATCTGCACTTCGAGCGCCGCTTCCTTGAACGCGCGTTCCACGTCGACCTGGATGCGGTCGACGATGTCGCGGCGGTGCCCGCGAGCCCGCTGCACCGCCTTGGTCAGCGCCCCGAAGCGCCACGGCAGCTGGTACTGGAACGACAGTTCCTGCAGTTCGCGGTAGATCTGGTTCAGGCCGAGCCGGTGGGCGATGGGGGCGTAGATGTCGAGGGTTTCGCGCGCGATGCGCGAGCGTTTGCCCGCCGGCATGGCCTCCATCGTGCGCATGTTGTGCAGGCGGTCGGCGAGCTTGATCAGCACGACGCGCACGTCGCGCGCCATCGCCAGCAGCATCTTGCGGAACGACTCCGCCTGCGATTCCTCGCGCGTGGAGAACTGCAGCTTGTCGAGCTTGGTGAGCCCATCGACCAGTTCCGCGGTCGGGGCGCCGAATTTCTCGATCAGCTCGATTTTTGTGGCGCCGCTGTCCTCCATCACGTCGTGCATCAGCGCCGCCATGATGGCCTGCGCATCCAGCTTCCAGTCGGCGCACAGGCCGGCCACGGCGATGGGGTGGGTGATGTAGGGCTCGCCGCTGGCGCGGAACTGGCCCAGGTGCGCCTCGTCGGCGTACTTGTACGCCTCGCGCACACGCTTGATGTCGGCCGGGTCGAGGTAGTCGAGCTTGTGGGTCAGCGCCGCGAACGACGCAGCAGCGGCATCGACGCGCGCGCCTTGCGCGACCGCGTCCTGCGGTGCGGGGCGTTTACCGGCTTTCGATGCGGCGTGGGCGACCATGACGCGACTTTAGCGCGGAACTCAAGCCCACAAGCGGCAACGCCCGAAACCAGGTTCGGGCGCAGCAGGCCGGCCCAGCGGCCGGAAAAGGGGAAGGCTCGGGCAGGAGCGGATCAGGTCGGCACCTTGCGCAGCATTTCGACGCCCACCTCGCCGGCGGCGATCTCGCGCAGGGCCGTCACGCCCGGCTTGTTCTTCGACTCGATCTTGGCCGCATGCCCTTGGCTCAGCATACGGGCGCGGTACGTGGCGGCAAGCACCAGTTGGAAGCGGTTAGGGATCTTGTTCAGGCAATCTTCGACCGTGATGCGGGCCATAACACACTCCAGAAGGCCGCATTCGATGCGGCCGGGCTTCAATCAACTGAGGTTGAGGGCGTCGAAGACGGCTTTTTTGCTTCGGCGCTGGGCAGCGTACTTGAGGCGCTGCGCGTGGACGATCGCTTTCAAGTCGAAAAGCGCCGTCTCGAAAAGAGCGTTGATTATAACGAAGTCGAAGTGCTTGGCCTGCGCCACTTCCAGCCGGGCATTGGCCATGCGGGTTTCGATCACGTCGGCCCCGTCCTCGCCGCGCCGGTGCAGTCGCTGCAGCAGTTCCTCGAAGCTCGGCGGCAGGATGAAGATCAGCACCGCGTGCGGGAACAACTGCTTGATCTGCAGCGCGCCCTGCCAGTCGATCTCGAGGATCACGTCTTCGCCTGCGGCCATGCGCGATTCGATGGCGGCCCGGGAGGTGCCGTACAGGTTGCCGTGTACTTCGGCCCACTCGAAAAAGTCGCCGTGTTCGACCATGGCACGGAATTCGGGCTCGCTGATGAACCAGTATTCGCGCCCGTTCTGCTCCTGGCCGCGCGGCGGCCGGGTGGTGTGCGAAATCGACACCACCAGATGCGAATCGAGCTCCAGCAGGGACTTCACCAGGCTGGACTTGCCCGCCCCACTGGGCGCTGCCACCACGAAGAGATTGCCGGGGTATTCCATTGGGCCGACCCTATTCGATGTTTTGCACCTGCTCGCGCATCTGCTCGATCAGCACCTTCATCTCGACCGAGATCTGCGTCAACTCGAGCGCAGAGGCCTTGGAGCCCAGCGTGTTGGCTTCGCGATGCAGTTCCTGGATCAGGAAGTCGAGCCGTTTGCCGATTTCACCACCGGCCTTCAGCAGCCGCGCGATCTCGTCGAGGTGGGCGGTGAGCCGCGACAGCTCCTCTGCCACGTCGATGCGCAGCGCGTAGGCAGCCGCCTCGCTCAGCGCGCGTTCGCGCAGCGCATCGGCGCTCATGCTCTGCGTCGCGCCGGCGGTGTCCAACGCGGCCTGCCAGCGCTCGAGGAAGCGTTGCTGCTGCTTCTCGACCACCTGCGGCACCAGCGGCGCCGCCTGCTTGGCCAGCTCGCGCAGCTTGGTGATGCGTTCCATCAGGATGCCGACGAGCCGGTCGCCTTCCCGCGCCCGGGCATCGATCAGCCCGGTGATGCACTGGCGCGTGGCCGCGACCGCGGCTTCGTCCAGCTTCTCGCCCGGAGCGCTGCCCCGGCACCACTGCAGCACCTCGTGCACCGACAGCGGCTGCGCCTGCGGCAGCCAGCCGCGGACGGTGGCTTCGAGCCCCGCGAGGCGGTTCAACTGGTCGGTCTGTGGATGGGGCAGCGCGTTGTCGGACTCGCGCTGGGCGTTCAGCCGCAGTTCGATCTTGCCGCGACGGAAGCTGGCGGTGAGCAGTTCGCGCAGCGCGGGCTCGATGGCCCGCAGGTCGTCCGGCATGCGGAAGGCCAGGTCGAGAAAGCGGCTGTTGACCGAACGCAGCTCCACCGTGACCGTTGCCGACGGGGTGGCGTCGCTTCGGGTCGTGGCTTCTTCGCTCGGGGAAACCAGGGCTTGCGAGGCAGCGCTCGCGTACCCGGTCATGCTGTAAACTGCCATGACACTTATCGCATTGCAAAATCCGATTATGTCAAAGCCCAAGCCTTCCCCGTTGCCGCCGGGCACCGTGGTCGGCGGTTATCAGATCATCAAGAAGTTGGCTGCCGGGGGCTTTGGCGTCGTCTATCTCGCCGAAGACCAGGACAAGCGCCTGGTGGCACTGAAGGAATACCTGCCGTCCTCGCTCGCGGAGCGCTCGCCGGGCGAACTCGCGCCGCGGGTCAAGCCCGAGAAGCAGCCCCTGTACCGTCTGGGTCTCAAGAGCTTCTTCGAGGAAGGCCGTTCGCTCGCGCAGATCTCGCACCCCAGCGTGGTCTCGGTGCTCAACTTCTTCCGCGAGAACGAGACCGTCTACATGGTGATGAACTACCTGCAGGGCGACACCCTGCAGGATTTCAT
>NZ_CAMLJQ010000089.1 GCF_946480305.1 uncultured Caldimonas sp. | reverse complement strand
GCTTCAACGACGTGATCGGCTCCACCGAGGCCAAGGCCGCGCTGCAGCAGGTCACCGCCTTCATGCGCAACCCCGACAAGTACCTCGCGCTCGGCGCCAAGCCGCCGCGCGGCGTGTTGCTCGAAGGCCCTCCCGGCACCGGCAAGACCCTGTTGGCGCGCGCCCTGGCGGGCGAGTGCGGCGCCAACTTCATCGCGGTGGACGGCTCGTACTTCTCGAGCATGTTCTACGGTGCCGGCATCACCAAGGTGCGCGAGCTGTTCGCCACCGCGCGCAAGCACGCGCCGTGCATCGTCTTCATCGACGAATTCGACGGCATCGGCAAGCGCTCGACCGGCGCCAAGGTGGCCGGTGGCCAGTCCGAAGAGAACCGCATCATCAACAAGCTGCTGGTCGAGATGGACGGCTTCGCCGCGTCGGAGAACATCGTCGTGATCGGCGCGACGAACCACGTGGGCAACGTGGACGACGCGTTGAAGCGGCCGGGCCGCTTCGACCTGGTGGCACGCGTGTCGCTGCCCAACGTGAACGACCGCCGCGAGCTGTTCAAGTTGTGCCTGGGCCGCGTGAAGGCCGCCCCCGGCATCGACATGGAGACGCTGGGACGCTCCAGCACCGGGCTGTCGCATGCCGACATCACCAACGTCGTGAACCGGGCCACCGTGCTGGCGGCCGAAACCGGCAGCGACCACGTGACGCAGGAGCACCTGCACCGGGCGCTCGAAACGCACCAGCTCGGCGGCGAAGTGTCGAGCGTGAAGGACATGTTCACGCCCGAGGCGCGCCATCGCATCGCGATCCACGAGAGCGGCCATGCCATCGTCGCCCACGTGCTGAAGGCCGGCACCGTGGAGCGCGTCACCATCGAGCCGCGCGGCCATGCGTTGGGCGTGACCTTCGTGACCCGGCCCAACGAGGTGCCGCTCTATGGCGAGCACGAGCTCAATGCCCGTCTGGGCATGATGCTCGCCGGCCGCGAGGCCGAGTTGATGACCTTCGGCAACACGACGAGCGGCGCGTCCGACGACCTGAAGCGCGCCTCCGAGCTGGCGATCGAGATGGTCAGCTCGATGGGCTTCAGCACCGAATTCGGCCTGCTGAGCCTGCAGGGCGTGCCCGAGAAGCTGGTGGGTCCCCACATCCAGGAAAAGGTGCTGGCCGAGGCCAAGGTGCTGCTCGATCGCGCGCAGGCGCTGTGCCGCGAGGCGCTGCACCAGCACCGGGACGCCTTGCAGTCCTTGACGGACGCCTTGTTGCGCGACGAAACCGTTTCGGGGCTGTCGTTGCAGATGCTGCTGCCGCAGGGCGGGGAAGAGCCGCTGCCGCATGCGCCTGCGCTGCGCGTCGCGATGGAAGGCACCGCCAGCCCGCTGTAAGGCAGCGCACCGCCGTTTGTCCGACAATCGCCAGGGCCGCGTTCGGGGAACCGATCGCGGCCTTTGTGCTCATAGAAAGATGCAAACGATGCCGACCTTTCTCCGCCGCGTCTTCACTTTCGTGTTCCGGGTGGCCGCCGTGCTGGCCGGGGCTGTGTTCGCGGTTGCGCTGTTCTTTGCTGGCGCCCTTGCCGTGGCCGGCCTGTTGGGCTGGAGCCTGGTGCGGGGTCGCAGGCCCGTGGTGCTGCGAAGCGGCGTGTTCCGCATGAAGCCGGCGCGGCCCGCCCGGGCCGAATCCGATGTGGTCGACGTGGTGGCCCGTGAAGTGCACGCCCCCGCTCAACAGCTGATGCGCGATTAGGGCCGCCGCGCCCCACGCCAGCGGCGCTGCCCCGGACGGGAGGGCGCGCAGGCGCGGGATGTAAAGGAGGAGGCGGGGGCCGCAGGCCCGCGCCGGGGGACAGTCCCGCGCCCGGGCGCCCTGCCGTCCGACCCACCCGAGTCAGCCGTCCAACGTCCCACCCACACTTGCAGCCGCCAGGCGCGCCGCTTGCTCTACCGGGCAGGTGGACCACCCCCTGCTTTTCACCACCGCTTCGCTGGACGCTTCCCCCCCGTCGACGCGGCAGGCCGCGGTTCCCTCCACCCCATTCCACGCGCCGGTGACCGGACCCCGGTTCATCGTGATGAACACGCGCTCGGGCGCCCGTGATCGGCGCCAGACGCTGGCGACGCTGGCCCGCGTGTTCGCCGAGAGCGGCGTCGAGCACGAGGTGCTGCAGGTGACCAAGCCGCGCCAGTTGCCTGCCGTCGCGGCGCGCGCGGTGGCCTCGGCCGAACGCGAGCGCGGCGTGGTGGTGGCCGCCGGTGGCGACGGCACCATCAACGTCGTCGCCCAGGCCGTGCTCGAGAGCGAACGGCCGTTCGGCGTGCTGCCTCACGGCACGTTCAACTACTTCAGCCGCACGCACGGCATACCGCTCGACGTCGAAGGCGCCGCACGCACACTGGTCGGCGGCGTACAGCGGCCGGTACAGGTGGGCCAGGTGAACGGGCGGCTCTTTCTCGTCAATGCCAGCCTGGGGCTCTATCCCAAGTTGCTGGAGGATCGCGAGGTCTACAAGCAGCGTTTCGGGCGCAAGCGCTGGGTCGCGTTCTGCTCCGGCCTGTTGACCCTGTTTCGCGAGCACTGGCAGGTTCTGCTGCGCCTCGAGCGTGAAGGCGAACCCCGGCTGCTGCAGGCCGCCACCCTGTTTGTCGGGAACAACGCGATGCAGCTCGAGCAACTGGGCATTGCGCAGGCCCCCGAGCTGGGTGACGGCCGGCTGGTGGCCTTCAGCGTCAAGCCGGTGGGGCGTTGGCAGACCGTGCTGCTGTTGCTGCGAGGTGCGACCGGGCAGTTGGGCGATGCGGAGCAGGTCAACAGCTTCTCGTTCCGGCATCTCGAAGTCGCCCCGGTGCTGCGCAGTGCCCGGCCGGTGCGCATCAAGGTCGCGATCGACGGCGAAACGCAGTGGATGTCGACACCGCTGGTGTTCGAGCCGGCCGCCAAGCCGCTGCGGCTCATCGTGCCGCCGGATTCGCCGGCCGCATGACGGTGCTGTTGCACTTGTCCGACCCGCACTTCGGCACTGAGCGGGCCGAGGTGGTGGAAGCACTCGTGCAGCTGGCGCGCGAACAGCGGCCGCAGGTTGCGGTGCTGTCCGGCGACATCACCCAGCGCGCCCGGCGCGCTCAGTTTGCTGCAGCGGGCCGGTTCATGGAGCGGCTGGCGGTGCCGGTGACGCTGGCCATCCCGGGCAACCACGACATCCCGCTGTTCGACGTGATGACTCGCCTGCTCAAGCCCTACGTGAACCACCAGCAGGTCTTCGGCGGCGACCTGGAGCCACGCCACGTGAGCGACGAGCTGATGGTGCTGTGCGTCAACACCACGCGGGCCTACCGCCACAAGGACGGCGAGGTGAGCGCGCGCCAGATCGAGCGGGTGGCGACGGAGTTGCGCAGGGCCCGCCCCGGGCAGCTGCGCGTGGTCGTGACACACCAGCCGGTGCATGTGACGCGACTGGAGGACGAGGTGAATCTGTTGCGTGGGCACCGTGAGGCGGTGCTCGCGTGGGCGGAAGCGGGCGCCGATCTGGTGCTCGGCGGGCACATCCACCTGCCTTACGTGCGGCCGCTGGCCGAGAGCGTGGCAGGCCTGGCGCGGCCGGTGTGGAGTGTGCAGGCAGGAACTGCCGTCTCGCATCGCGTGCGCGGCGGGATTCCGAATTCGGTCAACCTGCTGCGCTATGACGCCTCAGGCGTGCAGCCGCGGCGGTGCGCCGTCGAGCGGTGGGACTTCAAGGGCAGCCGGTTCGAACTCGAAAGCCGTACCGAGATCGATCTGGCGCGGTGATGCCGGAGCATCGGGGGCAGGCCGTCGGCTGCCCCCGGGCTCCAGGGTGTGAGGTTCAGGCGTACTGCTGGATGCCAGCGATGGCCCACTCGCGGCTGCCGTCGGTGGGCTTGACGAGGTGCCACACCTCGTCGAACGGCTCGGCAACGCCGTTCTCTTCTTCGCGTATCAGCCCGTGATAGCGCACGCTGACGACGTCGCGGCCGTCTTCCTGGGCGTAGTCGAGGATCTGCGCGTCGAGTTGAACCACGTCGGTGCGCTGCGCGGCGCCCTTGCGGTCCTGCAGGTCGAGCCGCGCAGCGGCGAACATCTCGGGCGTCGTGAAACGGCGCAGGTCTTCCAGGTCGGCCGCGTCATTGGCCGCCTGCAGGCGGATGAAGATCATCTTCGCCACGCGCTCGAACCCTTGTGCATCGAAGCCCGCCGGCAGGCGTGGGCCGTGGCCGGCATTCACGGGGGCGCTACCGCCGGTGGGCATGTGGCGTTCGAAAGAGGTGATGCGTCCCGGCGCTGCGCCTGCGCCGGCAAATTGCATCTGCCCCGCGCCGGCCTGACGCTTCGGCGCGGCGAACGAGCGCATCAGCAGGCGCACGACGAAGATGCCAGCCAGCACCAGCAATGCCAGCATCAGGAAGTTGGCGAACTCCGCGCCCAGGCCCAGGTGGCTCATCAAGGCGGCCAGACCCAAGCCGGCGGCGAGGCCGGCGATCGGGCCCATCCACGAGCGACGGCCAGCCGTCTGCGCTGCAGCGGTGCCCGCGGCAGCGGCGCCGGGTGCGGCCGACGGGTTCGTCTGGTTGTTGTCCGGCGTTGCCTGCTTGGGCGGCGTGCCTGGCGCTTGCTTCGGCGGCAATTGTCGGCTCATGCCCGCACCTCCACCGCCGCCGAGGCGCCTGGCCTCCACGTCGGCACTGCCGAGTACCAGCCCCAGTCCCATCACGGCGGCAAGTACGCCTGCGAACAACCTGTTCATCGTTGGAGTGCTCCTGTGCAAATGACTTCGGGTCGCGTCGACCCGTCTGCTGATGGTATCGGCGCGGCCGCCGATACATCGCAAGTACGTGGGGGCCGTAGGGGCAAATGCAAGCCGGTCGGATTCAGCGGCGGTGGCGGGCCCAGGCCTCGAAGGCGGGGCACGACAGCGGCGGGCTGATCAGGTCGCCTTGCAGTTCCTCGCAGCCTTGCGTGGCCAGGAAATCGAGCTGCTGCGGCGTTTCGACGCCTTCGGCGATCACTGTCTGCCCCAGGCTGTGCGCCATCTGGATGATGGCGCGGGCAATGGCGGCCGCATCTTTCGCGTCCGGCAGGTCCTGCACGAACGAGCGGTCGATCTTGACCTTGTCGATCGGCAGCTCCTTCAGGTGGCGCAGCGAGAAGTAGCCGGTGCCGAAGTCGTCGACTGCGATGCAGATGCCGAGGGCCTTCAGGCGGGTGAGTTTCTGCATCACGTCGGGCAGGTCGTCCATCAGCATGCGCTCGCTCAGTTCGAGTTCGAGCACGCTGCCCGGCACGCCTTCTTCGTGCAGCACGCGTTCCACGGCTTCGACGAAGCCCGCGGACTGGAACTGCACCGTGGACAGGTTCACCGCGATGGGTGCGACCGGCATGCCCGCTTCGCGCCACATGCGTGCGCAGCGCACGGCCTGGCGCAGCACCCACTGGCCGAGCGGCAGCATCAGGCGCTGCTGCTCCGCGACCGGAATGAAGTGATCGGGGTAGAGCAACCCGCGCTGCGGGTGGTTCCAGCGGATCAGCGCCTCGGCGCCCACCAGTTGCTGGCCAAGCGTGCGCACCTGCGGCTGGAAGTGCAGCACGAACTCGTCGCGCTCGAGCGCCTGCACGAGCTGGCTTTCCATCACCAGCGCGTCGTAGGCCAGCTGCACCGTCGACGGGTCGAAGAACTGGTAGTTGGCGCGCCCGCGCGACTTGGCGAGGTACATCGCGCTGTCGGCATGCTTGATCAGCTCGGCGGGCGATTGTGCGTCGCCGGGGAAGAGGGCGATGCCCACCGACGGCGTGACCGAGATCAACCGCCCGTCTGCATCCACCGGCACTTCGATCGCCGCCAGCAGCTTGCGCGCGACGTCCTCCACGGCACGCTTTTCCCGGGCATGCGGCAGCAGCACCATGAACTCGTCGCCACCGAAGCGGGCGACGCGGTCGGTGGCGCGCAGCGTCTCGGTGATGCGCATGGCCACGGTCTGCAGCAGCTTGTCGCCGGCCAGGTGCCCGAGCGAGTCGTTGACGCGCTTGAAATCGTCGAGGTCGATGAACAGCAGCGCCATCTGCTCGCCGGTGGTGCGCGCCAGGGCCATGCGATGGTCAAGGTGCTCCATGAACGACATGCGGTTGGGCAGGCCGGTCAGTGCGTCGTGGTGCGCCAGATGGTGGATGCGCGCCTGTGCCGCATGGCGGTCGCGGACGTCGCGCACGATCGACATGCGCAGCCGCTCGCCGTTGCGCTCCATCGTGCGGCCGATGAACTCCACCGGAACGCGCTCGCCGCTGCGCGTGACGATTTCGCTTTCGTAGGTGGCGTCTTCGCCGCTGTCCCACAGGGCCATCACGCGGGCGTGGTATTCGTGCGGCACGAAGTCCAGCGTGTGGCGACCCAGCAGTTCCTCGAGCGCGTAGCCGGTCAGGCGGCACACGGGCGGGTTGACGTCGGTGATGATGCCGTCGCGGTGGAACACCACGCCTTCGGCGCTCGCCTGCATGAACTTCGCGAGCCGCTCTTCCGACTCGCGCACGGCCTGCTCGGCCAGGCGATGCCGTGTGATGTCGACGATCAGGACGAAGGCCGCGATCGACCGCCCCTGTGCATCGACGTGCGGCAACAGGCTGACTTCGATCCACTGCGGCGTGCCGTCAGGCAGCGTGCGCTGGCGTTCATAGGACACGGGCTGCCGATCGCTCAGCATGCGGTCGACGTGGGGCTGGATCTGCTGCGCGGCTTCCGGCCCGATCACCTCTGCGAAAGTGCGGCCGATGATCGACTGCTCGTCCCAGCCGAAGGCCTGTGCGTATTGCTTGTTGGCGAAGACGCAGCGGAACTGCTCGGCCTCGTAGTAGGCGATCAGCGCCGGGACGTTGTCCGCCGTGAGGCGCAGCAACTCGGCAGATCCACGCCAGATGTGGTGCGTCTGGTCGCACGTGTGCCCGACATCCGACATGTTGACCCCCATCTGCTGCGAAGCGACGCGGTCATCATAGTCTTCGCGCGCCGCCCGGAACGCGGCCCTGATTCACCCGATTGGGGGGAAAACGGGGGAGCCGCCGGCTCCCCGAGGAG
>NZ_CAMLJQ010000088.1 GCF_946480305.1 uncultured Caldimonas sp. | reverse complement strand
AGTCCGTGCTGCTGGGCATGATGGCGCGCTACACCGCGGCCGACGTGATCGTGGTTGGCCTGATCGGCGAGCGCGGCCGCGAAGTGAAGGAATTCATCGAGGACATCCTCGGCGACGAAGGCCTGGCACGCTCGGTCGTCGTGGCCGCGCCCGCCGATGCGCCGCCGCTGATGCGCATGCAAGGTGCCAGCTATGCCACCGCGGTGGCGGAGCACTTCCGCGACCGCGGCGCCCACGTGCTGCTGCTGATGGATTCGCTGACGCGCTATGCGATGGCGCAGCGCGAGATCGCGCTGGCGATCGGCGAGCCGCCCGCGACCAAGGGCTACCCGCCGAGCTGCTTCGCCAAGCTGCCGCAGTTGGTGGAGCGCAGCGGCAACGGCCTGAACGGGGTCGGCTCGATCACCGCCTTCTACACGGTGCTGAGCGAAGGCGACGACCAGCAGGATCCGATTGCCGATGCCGCACGCGCCATCCTCGACGGCCACATCGTGCTGACGCGCGAGCTGGCCGAGAGCGGCCACTACCCGGCGATCGACGTCGAGAAATCCGCCTCGCGCGTGATGCACAACGTCGCGAGTCCGGAGCACATCGAGGCCGCGCGGCGATTCCGCCAGATGTACGCGCGCTTCAACCGCAGCCGCGACCTGCTGCAGATCGGCGCCTACGCGCCCGGGCAGGATCCGGAACTGGACGTGGCCGTGCGCGCCTTCCCCGCGATGCGCTCGCTGCTGCAACAGGACATGCATGTCAGCGCCACGCTCGACGAGAGCGTGGCCCAGATGAAATCGACCGTCTTCGCCGCTGCCGGCGGCACGACGCGTCAAGCCCGATAGACCCGCTTGAGGAACCCCCATGAGCCGCATGCAAGCTTTGATGGTCGCCCTGGAACATGCCGAGAAGGAACGCGACGCCGCGTTGCTGGTGATGCAGCGCGCCGCAGGCCAGCTGGACGCCGCGCAGAAGCAGGCGCAGCAACTGCAGGACTACCGCGCGGAGTACCAGCAGCGCTGGAGCGCGCAGTTCAAGCGGGAAGGCACGATCGACATCCTGCACTGCTACCAGAACTTCATGGCCCGGCTCAACACCGCCATCGAGCAGCAGCAGCGCATGGTCGAGCAGGCGAAGGCCCAGCACGAACGCGCGCAGGAAGCGTTGATGGAACGCGAGACACGCGCCGCATCGATCCGCAAGCTGATCGAGCGGCGTGAGGCCGAGCACGCATTGGCGCAGCAGCGTCGCGACCAGAAGGCCACCGACGAGCAGGCCTCGCGCATCTCGTGGACCAGCCGCACGCACCTGATGATCGCCTGAGACGTCTTTCGTCCATCGACTCCGACACTCCCCTCTTCCCCGCGCCAGACATGACCTCTGCCTCCACGCTGTTCATGCCCGGTGCCGCCTTGGGCGGCGCCACGGCAGCCCGCGCCGGCACCCCCACGATGCACCCCGCCCCTTCGCGCGGGTTCTCCCAGGCCCTGCGCGAGGCGCAGACGCAGCCGACACGCGACGCGCAGCGCCCGCGCGAGCGCGACATCTCCGAAGCGCGCGAGCGTGAGGAAGCAACCGAGGCCGATCGCGAAGAACGCGACCGGACCTCGGCGCAGGAGCAGACGCCTGCCGAGTTGTCTGCACAGGAACTGGTGCTGGCCTTCGCGGCGTTGCCAGCTGCGCCGGCCGAAGCAACGGACGCGGTGCCCGCGAACGCTGGAGCCGGGGCAGGCATCGACAGTGCCGCGCCCGCGTCGGCGGCCGATGGCGCCACGCCTCAGCAAGCCTCGCTCGCCGACGATGCAGCGATCGCGACCGGGGAGACCGGGGCCGACGCCGCCAAGACGACCGGGGTGACGAAGAAGGACGCACCGCAGTTCACCGACACGTTTGCGGTCGCGCTCGGTGAAACGGCTGACGAAGAGGCCGCCCTGCCGCATGCACAGCAGCAGGATGCCCAGGCGCAGGCACCAGCTGCGCGCGCCGCCGTACCGCAGCGCGCGCCCGAGGCGCCGCTTCCGCTCGCCGCGATGCAGGCGGCGACTTCCGCGGGCTCGGCGGCGCAGAGCACGGCCTCCGGCGGGGTCGCGCGGCAAGTGGACGTGCCCGCGGATTCACCCGACTTTCCCGAAGCCCTTGCCACGCAGGTCGGCTACCTCGTGCGCGACGGCGTGCAGCAGGCCCGGCTGACGTTGAATCCCGCGGAAATGGGGTCGGTGACGGTGCAGATCGCCGTCCAGGGCCAGCAGGCCCAGGTCGACTTCGCCGCCGCCTCGGCCGCCACCCGCGCCGCGCTGGAGAACAGCCTGTCGCATCTGGCCGCAGCATTGCAGGAGGCCGGCCTCACGCTCAGTGGCGGCGGCGTCTCGCAGCAGCATGAACCCCGTCAGCAGCCGGGGCACGGGCACACCGTGCGCGCGCACGGGCGCGGCGGTGTCGCGCTCGAAGACACACCCGGCCTGCACACGGCGACCCCGACGACAGGCGTGCGCCGGGTCGACGGCCGACTCGACCTCTACGCCTGAGCCGCAGGCACGTCGAAAACGACCGTTTTCCCTCCCTTTTCACCGCTTCTCGACGCCCGCGCTTTTCAATAATCGAAGCCATTGCAGCGGCCCTTGCACCTTGGGGTGCCCGCTGCCGTCAAGACCGAAGGAATCGACATGCCCTCAGCCGTGGCCCCAGCCGCTGCCGCCGCCGAAGATGCCGCCCCCGCCAAGAAGAAGGGCGGCAAGAAGCGCCTGTTGCTGACCGCCGTCGTCGTGCTGGTGCTGCTGGCCGCTGCCGCCGTTGCCGGCGTGATCGTGCTCAAGAAGCGCCAGGCCGCGCTGGAAGAGGCCGAATACCAGGAAGGAGCGGCCGCCGCGGAGGCCGTCGCCGAGATCGACACCGCCAACCCGCCGGTGTTCCTGCCGCTCGACCCCTTCACGGTCAACCTGGCGGACAAGAACGTCGAGCGCTACGCGCAGATCGGGATCACGCTCGAGGTGCAGTCTCCCGAGATGGCCGAGAAGCTCAAGGCCTTCATGCCGGCCGTGCGCAGCAACATCCTGCTGCTGCTCGCGCACAAGACCTCCGACGAACTGCTCGACCGTGCCGGCAAGGAGCGCCTGGCCGCCGAGATCATGCGCGAATCGGTGCGCCCGATGGGCATCCGGCTGCCGGAAGCGGAGCCGGCCGCCGCCGAGGCCAGCGCGCCCGAACAGAAGAAGCGCACGCCGCCGGTCGACAGCCCGGTCAAGCGCGTGCATTTCTCGAACTTCATCATCCAGTGACCCCGGTGGCATGACCTACCCGAGCGGGACCGCACGATGAACCAGCAGATCCTCTCCCAAGACGAAGTCGATGCCCTGTTGCAGGGCATCACCGGCGAGAGCCAGAAGCTCGAGGAAGTCGAAGAGCAGGTCGGTGGCATCCGCGACTACGACATCGCGAGCCAGGAGCGCATCGTTCGTGGGCGCATGCCCACGATGGAGATCATCAACGAACGGTTCGCGCGCAACATCCGCATCGGCCTGTTCAACCTGATCCGCAAGAGCCCGGAGATCTCGGTCGGCGCCATCAAGGTGCAGAAGTACAGCGCCTTCCTGCGCGAGATCGTGGTGCCGACCAACTTCAACATCGTGTCGGTCAAGCCGCTGCGCGGCTCGGGACTGATCGTCTGCGATCCGACGCTGGTGTTCGCGGTGATCGACTCGCTGTTCGGCGGCACCGGCAAGTTCCACACCCGCATCGAGGGCCGCGACTTTTCACCCACCGAGCAGCGCATCATCAACCGGCTCGTCGAGGTGATCCGCGACGAGTACAAGAAGGCCTGGCACGGCATCTACCCGCTGGAGCTCGACTACCAGCGCTCGGAGATGCAGCCGCAGTTCGCCAACGTCGCGACGCCCAGCGAGATCGTCGTCACCACCTCCTTCACGCTGGAGGTGGGCGACAACTCCGGCACCATCCATTTCTGCATTCCGTACGCGACGCTGGAGCCCATCCGCGACGTGCTGTATTCCACCGTGCAGGGCGACTCCTCCGGCACCGACCGGCGCTGGGTCAAGCTGCTCACGCACCAGATCCAGGCCGCCGAAGTGGAGCTGTGCGTCGAACTCGGCCATGCGCCAGCCACCGTCGAGCAACTGCTGGCGTTGAAGGCCGGCGACTTCATCGAGCTGGACCTGTCGCCGCTGGTGCAGGCCAAGGTCGATGGCGTGCCGGTGTTCGACTGCCATTACGGCACCTCCAACGGCAAGTACGCCATCAAGATCGAGCAAATGTTGACCGGCAGTGATTTCGGCTGGTTGGGAGAACCGAATGTCAGTTGAATCCAAACCCAACGACGAACAGGACGCCATGGCGGCCGAATGGGAAGCCGCGCTTGCCCAGCAGACCGGCGGTTCCTCTTCGATCAACGAGGTGATCAGCACGCCCGCCGAGCAGGTTTCGCCGGCGTCGTTCACCAACTTCTCGTCGACCGGCCCGAGCACCGCCGGCAACGACATCAACATGATCCTGGACATCCCGGTGCAGCTCACCGTGGAGCTGGGGCGCACGCGCATCCCGATCAAGCACATCCTGCAGCTCGCGCAGGGCTCGGTGATCGAGCTCGACGCCCTGGCCGGCGAGCCGATGGACGTGCTCGTCAACGGCTACCTGATCGCCCAGGGCGAGGTGGTGGTGGTGAACGACAAGTTCGGCATCCGCCTGACCGACATCGTGACCCCCTCCGAGCGCATGCGGCGCCTGAGCCGGGGCATGTAGCGTACCTGCCCGTGCGAGCAACAAGGGGGCCTTTGGCCCCCTTGTTCGTTCTATTGCGCGGGGCGTGGTTGCCCACAATCTCAGCATTCGCCCGGCCTCCCGGCCAGGGTTTGCAGATGCGATCCACGATACCCGCACCATGTCATCCGCCGGCACCTCCGCCCTCTGGTTCCTGTTCATCATCGCGATGATTCCCGTCGTGCTGTGGCTGTTGAAGCGCACTCCGGTCGCCGGTCTCGGCACGGTCGGCGCACAACAGGTCACACGCGTGATCTCCACCACCGGCCTCGGCCCCAACCAGCGCCTCGTCACGGTCGAAGTCGGCCAGGGCGAATCGCGCCAGTGGCTCGTGCTGGGCGTCACGGCACAGAGCATCACCACGGTGCATGCCCTGCCGGCACAGGAGCTGCCGCCGCCCGCACCGTTGCAGGTGCCGGGACTGCCGGCCTCGTTCGCCGCCTTGCTCAACAAGGCCCGGAGGGACCGCTGATGCGCCGCCCTGCTGACTTCTCCTGGCGCCGCGCGGCCGTCTTCGTCGCCGGTACCGCACTCGCGTTGCTCGCGACCCTGCCCGACCTTGCCAGTGCCCAGACGCCCCCCGCTCCCGGCGGCTCGCTGCCGCTCGTGATCGGCCAGGGCGCAGGCGGCACCAGCTACTCGGTGCCGATCCAGACGCTGCTGTTCTTCACCGCGCTCAGTTTCATCCCCGCGGTCGTGCTGCTGATGACCGGCTTCACGCGCATCGTCATCGTGCTGTCGCTGCTGCGCCAGGCCATCGGCGCGCAGTCCGCGCCACCCAACCAGGTGATCATCGGCCTGTCGCTGTTCCTCACCTTCTTCGTGATGAGCCCGACCATCGACCGCGTGTATGCCGAGGCGTACCAGCCGTACGCCGCGCAACAGATCCCGTTCGACCAGGCACTGCAGCGCGCCGAGGTGCCGATGCGCGAGTTCATGCTCAAGCAGACGCGCGAGTCGGACTTCGCGCTGTTCGCCAAGCTCGCCAAGCTCGATCCGTCCGTCACCGCACAGAACGCGCCGTTCCGCGTGATCGTGCCGGCCTTCGTGACCAGCGAGCTGAAGAGCGCCTTCCAGATCGGCTTCATGATCTTCATCCCGTTCCTGATCATCGACATGATCGTCGCCAGTGTGCTGATGAGCCTGGGGATGATGATGCTGTCGCCCGTGCTGGTGGCGCTGCCGTTCAAGCTGATGTTGTTCGTGCTGGCCGATGGCTGGAACCTGATGCTCGGTTCGCTCGCCGCGAGTTTTGCCACCTGAGGTTGTTCGACATGGATGCTCAACAGGTTTTCACTTTCGGTCAGCAGGGCCTGTTCCTGCTGCTGACCATCGCTGCCCCCATCCTGGTCGTCATCCTGGCGGTCGGCGTGCTGATCAGCGTGATCCAGGCCGCGACGCAGATCAACGAAGCGACGTTGTCGTTCGTGCCGAAGATGGTGGCCGCCGTCGCGGTGCTTGCCATCGCCGGGCCCTGGATGTTGACCAGCCTGGTGGAGTACATCCAGAGGACGATCCTGTCGATTCCGTCGATGGTGGGGTGATGCGCACACGCGCGACCACCGTGGCGCCGTGGCCTTTGCCCGGCGGAGGGCCTTGCCGATGCTGACCTTCACCGATCAGCAGCTGATGGCCTGGATCACCCCCATCCTGTGGCCGTTCCTGCGCACGCTGGCTCTCTTCACGAGCGCGCCCGTGCTGTCGATGCGCTCCACGCCCGCGCGCGTGAAGATCGCGCTGGCCTTCTTCATCGCGGTGGCCTCGCAGGTCTCGATGCCGCCGCCGCCGCCGATCTCGCTCGATTCACCCGAACTGTTCGCCGTGATCGTCCAGCAAGTGCTGATCGGCATCTCGATCGGCTTCGCGGTACGCATCGTGTTCGCCGCCATCGAGTTCGCCGGCGAACTGATCGGCCTGCAGATGGGCCTCGGCTTCGCCGCGTTCTTCGATCCCACTTCGGGCGGCCAGACCAACGCCGTGAGTCGCGTCTTCGGCGCCACCGTGTCACTGCTGTTCATCGTGATCAACGGCCACCTCGTGCTCATTGCTGCGGTGGTGCAGAGCTTCCACGCCTTCCCGGTGTCGGCCGAGCCCATGGCGTTCTTGCACACGGTGCAGATGCACACCCTCGGCGCCGAGGTGTTCAAGCTCGGCGTGTGGATCGCGCTGCCGATCATGGCGATGTTGCTGTTCGTCAACCTCGTGTTGGGCGTCATCTCTCGCGTGGCGCAGCAGATGAACATCTTTGCGATCGGGTTTCCGATCACGTTGTCGGTGGGGTTGCTGGGCGTGGTCGTCACGCTGCCGTTGTTGGAGAAGCCATTCACGATGGCGTTGGAGCAGATGCTGTCGCGGTTTCAGTAGCGGGGCTTGCGGGCCGCTTGCCCGCTGGTGGGGGGCTGTTGCCTACTGCCTGCTGCCTGCTGCCTGCTGCCTGCTGCCTGCTGCCTGCTGCCTGCTGCCT
>NZ_CAMLJQ010000087.1 GCF_946480305.1 uncultured Caldimonas sp. | reverse complement strand
CGTAGGTGCGGTAGTGCTCTCGCACCACGGTGCTGGTGGCGTGCATTTCGTCGAACATCGGCCTCATCACTCGGTCTCCGCCTGATCGGCCGAAGGTTCGGTGACTTCCGGCCGCGAGGCCCCATGGTGCCAGTAACGGCGCCGCAGGTCACGCTCGCAGACACCGATGCCTTCCGACCAGCGGTAGGCCCCGCACGCCGGGCTGGTCGGCGTTTCGATGCCGCGGTCTTCATACCGCGCCATCACCTCGCGCGCCGGGTGGCCGAAGCGGTTGCGATACCCGGCCTGGAACACCGCGACGCGCGGCGACACGGCATCGAGAAAGCCTGCCGTGCTCGACGTCTTGCTGCCATGGTGGGGCACCAGCAGCAGATCCGCCTTCAAGGCTTCGGCCTGATGCACGACCAGCCGCCCTTCCTCCCGCCGCTCGATGTCGCCCGCCAGCAGCACGCTGTGTCCGTTCCCGCTGACCTTCAGCACGCACGACACCTGGTTGGGTTTCATCGGCGGTGCGTGATCGTCGGGCCCGGGGTGCAGCATCTCGAACTGCACGCCGTCCCACGACCACGCCTGCCCTTGCTCGCAGCGCACCGGCTCGCGTGCCACCTCGAAGAGCGGGTGCCCGTCTTCGAGAGAGCTCCACAGCGACGTGTCCGGATACGCCGCGAGCACCGCCGCGGCGCCGCCCACGTGGTCCACGTCGCGGTGAGACACCACGAGCCGGTCGACCCGCTGCTCCCCCAGCGCCCGCAACAAGGGCACCACCACACGCTGTCCGGCATCGCTGTCCTGCGAATACTGCGGCCCAGCGTCGTACAGCAGCGTATGGCGTGCGGTGCGAACCACCACCGCGGTGCCCTGGCCCACGTCGACCGCCAGCAACTCGAAGCTGCCCTCCGGCGGCCGGGACGGCCCGGGCCACAGCAGCGGCACGATCAGGGGCAGCGCCAGCAACCGAACGGATACGGGCAGCGGCAACACCGCAAGCGCACCCCCGAGCACGGCCGACACGACCGCCCACGAAGGTGCGGCCGCCGTCAGCCACAAAGCTGCCGGCCATGCCGCCATCGCCTGCAAGACCGAACCCAGGATCTGCACGCACGCTGCACCAGCCGTCCACAATGGAGAAAACACCACGCCCAGCAGGCCAAGCGGCGTGATCGCAAGCGTGACCAACGGGATCGCGATCAGGTTCGCCAGCAACCCCACCAGCGACACCTGGTGAAAGAACGCCATCGTCAGCGGCGCCAGCCCGACCGTGGCAACGACTTGCGTGCGCAGGCCACCGCGAACGGCGGCCCCCAGCCAGCCCGCGTGCTGTCGCCACCGGGCCGCGGGCGCGACCGGCTCGAGCGTCGGCGCCACCACACGGTCCCGATCGGAAGCCATCAGCAGCCCCACCGCCACGAACGACAGCCAGAAGCCGGGTTGCAGCAGCGCCCACGGGTCGACGGCAGTGACGACGCCAGCGGCGGTCAGCAGCACCAGCGGCCAGGGCCAGCGCCGCCCTGCATGCGCGAGCAGCGTCACGGTCGCGAGCATCAACACCGTGCGCTGGGCCGGCACGCCCCACCCTGCAAAAACCGCGTAGCCCCAGGCCAGCAACAGCCCGCCCCACCGCGCGGCCGCGGGTGCGGGCACGGCGAGCATCAACCGCTCGTTCGTGCGCCATGCACGGCGGACCGCGGCCGCGGCCACCCAGGCGAACATGGTGATGTGCAGGCCGCTGATGGCCATGAGGTGTGCGACGCCGGTGATGCGGAACACCTCCCAGTCTTCGCGTTCGATGGCGGCCTGGTCCCCGGTGACCAGGGCGGCCAGCACACCGGCCGCGCGCTCGTCGGCCACCTTGCGCTCGATCGCGTCGCGCACATCCTGCCGCCAGCGCTGGATGCGGTAACCCGCCTCCTCGTCGACCAGTTCGGCACGCGCCCCCTTGTTGGTGCGCACATAACCTGTGGCGCCGATGCCCTGCTCGAACAACCACAGCTCGTAGTCGAACCCATGCGGGTTGAAATTGCCATGCGGCTGCTTGAGCCGCACCTTCATGCGCCAGCGCTGACCGGCCTTCAACTCGGTGTGCGGCGCTGCGTGCAGGGCCCCTTCGCGCAACCCGCTGTACCAGCCGAGCTGCACGCTGCGGGGCACGACGACCGGCCCGCGCGCGTCCTCGGCCTGCTCGATCTCGAACCGGAAGCGCACACCCTGCAACTGGAACTGCGGCAGCGACGAGACCACGCCGGTCACGTACAGGTCCACGCCTTCCAGTTCAGGGGCCAACCGCTCTGCCAGCCGGGCCTCGCCCTGCCAGCCGGCCAGCCCGAATCCCAGTGCGCACGCTGCCAGCATGGCCGGCCATGCAGCACGGCGAGGGCGCCACCACGCCATGACGGCGAGCAGCGCGGCTGCGACGAGCCACGACAAAAGGTATACCCGACCCGGCCACAGCGCGCGCTGTTGCAACTGCAGCGCGGCACCGAGCACCATCCCTGTCGTCACGCCCCAGATGGCGAGACCGATCCTCCCCTGCACCCTCAAAACCGTCTCCTGTTCTTTGGGCTGAAGTGTAGGATTGCCGCTCACTCGAAATCAGCAACAAGGAGCTACCTGCATGTCCGTCTACGACCAACTCAAGGCACTGAACATCGAACTGCCGCCGGTGGCGACGCCGGCCGCCGCCTACGTGCCCTTCCTGCGCACCGGCAACCTGGTGTTCCTGTCCGGCCACATCGCCAAGAAGGACGGCAAGCCCTGGGTCGGCCAGTTGGGCAAGAACGTCACCACCGAAGAAGGCAAGGCCGCCGCGCGGGCCGTGGCCGTCGACCTGATGGGCACGCTGCACGCCGCCGTGGGCGACCTGAACAAGGTGCGCCGCATCGTGAAGCTGATGAGCCTGGTCAACAGCACGCCCGACTACACCGAGCAGCACCTCGTCACCAACGGGGCCTCCGAGCTGTTCGGCCAGGTGTTCGGCGAGAAGGGCACGCACGCACGCAGCGCGTTCGGCGTGGCGCAGATTCCGCTCGGCGCATGCGTCGAAATTGAACTGATTGCCGAAGTCGAGTGACCAAGCCGTTGTCGGTTACCGCCCTGGAGTGAACTTGCGCCTGTCCCGCCCCACCCTGCTCGGCTTCGTCTGCATCGCGAGCTTCGCCGCCGTCGGCGCAGCGCTCGTCTCGCAATACCAGTTCGGCATGCTGCCCTGCCCCTGGTGCATCCTGCAGCGATTCATTTTTGTCGTGATCGGCGTGGTGGCAGGCCTGGCATGGGTGTTCCCGTCCGTGGCCGCCAAGCGTGCGCTGGCAGCGGTGGGCGTCGCGCTGGCGGGCTGCGGCGTCGCCGCAGCGCTCTACCAGCACTTCGTCGCCGCGAAGTCCGACTCTTGTGCGTTGACCTTTGCCGACAAGGTGGTCGGTGTGTTGCAACTCGAAAGCATTTCCCCGTATCTGTTTTCGATCCAGGCCTCGTGCGCGGATGCAGCGGTTTCGCTGCTCGGCGTGCCCTACGAAGCCTGGAGCGGCATGCTGTTCGTGGTGCTGGGCACGGCGTGTGCCCTGGTGATGCGGCGCAGCTGACGCCCCGCCCCTGGCGCCGCCAGGGAACCACCCCGCAGGGTGTCGATCGGTCCACGGGCCGGTCGCGGCTTCGCCACATCACCCGACGAAAGGCTTCCCCATGATTCCCTGGCTCACCTTCTGGACCCGTTCGGCCGACATCGCGATGGGTGCGCCAGAGGTCATCCACCGCCGTCTCACGCTGATGGGGCAGCCCGGCCCCTGGCCCGTGACGACCATCATCGAGTCGCAAGTGATGGTGTGGGAAAAGATGATGGCCGCCTGGCAGGCCGGCCTCACGATCTACACCGCGATGTGGCCCAAGCTGTGGGCCGGCGGGCAGGCCTTTTCGGGTTCGCAACTGAGAGCGACGCGCGACGCGGTACGGCTCGCCAACAAGGTGATGCTGCCGTACAGCACCACCGTCAATGCCAACGTGAAGCGACTGCGCAAACCGCGCAGCCGCTGAAGCTTCAAGCTGGCAGCACGCGCTGCGGCGGTTTCATGCCCAGGTCGGTGGGCTTGCCCTTGCGCGCGCGCTTGCCGGCATAGCCCGCCAGGGCCGCGCCGCGCAGGGTTTCTTCCTTCGGCTTGCCGCCGCGGCCGAGTCCTTGCACCACCACCGCATCCTTGAAGGCCGCGATCGACACGAGCGGGTCCTTCGCGTCCACGTCCATCAGCGTGAGGCCGCGCCCACCGTTCGACTGCAGCTTCAACTCGTCGAGCCCGAAGACGAGCAGGCGACCGGCGTAGGACAGGCACGCCACACGAGACGCATCGCCGATGCGTGCCGGCGGCAACAGCTTGGCACCTTCGTCCAACGTCAAAAAGCCCTTTCCGCCCTTCTGGCGCGACATCATGTCGCCGATCTTCGCGAGCAGGCCGTAGCCCGCCGTGTTGGACAGCAGCAGCGTCGTGTCGACCGGCCCGGCGTAGTAGTGCGCGAGCTGCGAGCCGGATTCCAGTTCGATCATCGTCGTCACCGGTTGTCCGTCGCCCCGGGCGCCCGGCAGGCTCGCCACCGGCACGGTGTAGACGCGCCCGTTGGAGCCGAATACCAGCAACGTGTCGACCGTGCGGCATTCGAAGGTGCCGTACAGCCCGTCGCCCGCCTTGAACGCGAAGCTGGCCGCCTCGTGCCCATGGCCCTGGCGCGCACGCACCCAGCCCTTCTGGCTCACCACCACGGTCACCGGTTCGTCGACCACCTTCACCTCGGCCACCGCACGCTTGTCTTCCTGGATCAGCGTGCGGCGGTCGTCGCCGTACTGCTTGGCGTCGGACTCGATCTCCTTGACCACCGTGCGGCGCAGCGTGGCCGGGCTGTTGAGGATGTCTTCCAGCTTGGCCTGTTCGGTGCGCAGCTCTTTCAAGTCCTGTTCGATCTTGATCGCCTCCAGGCGCGCCAGCTGGCGCAGCCGGAGTTCGAGGATGTCTTCCGCCTGCCGGTCACTGAGCTTGAAGCGCTCGATCAGCGCGGCCTTGGGCTCGTCCGAGTTGCGGATGATGCGGATCACCTCGTCGATGTTCAGCAGCACCAGCTGCCGGCCTTCGAGCACGTGGATGCGGTCGAGCACCTTGTTCAGGCGATGGCGCGTGCGGCGCTGCACCGTCTGCAGGCGGAAGGCGATCCACTCGTTCAGCACCTGGCGCAGCGACTTCTGCGTCGGCCGGCCATCGCCGCCGACCATCGTGAGGTTGATCGGCGCGGAGCTTTCGAGGCTGGTATGTGCGAGCAAGGTGCGCACCAGTTCCTGCTGGTCGATGCGGCTGGTTTTCGGCTCGAAGACGATGCGCACCGGCGCGTCCTTGCTCGATTCGTCACGCACCGCATCGAGCACGCCCAGCATCGTGGCCTTCAGCTGCTGCTGCTCCGCGGTCAGCGCCTTCTTGCCGGCCTTGACCTTGGGGTTGGTCAGCTCCTCGATCTCTTCCAGCACCTTTTGCGCGCTGGTGCCCGGAGGCAGTTCGTTGACGACCAGTTGCCACTGGCCGCGCGCCAGGTCCTCGATCTTCCAGCGCGCGCGCACCTTCACGCTGCCGCGACCGCTGGCATAGGCCTCGCGGATGTCGGCGGCGCTGCTGATGATCTGCCCGCCGCCGGGGAAGTCCGGCCCCGGCAGCAGCGCGAACAGCTCTTCGTCGCCGAGCTTGTCGTTCTTGATCAGCGCCACTGCCGCCGCGGCCACCTCGCGCAGGTTGTGGCTCGGCATCTCGGTCGCCAGGCCCACCGCAATGCCGCTCGCGCCGTTGAGCAGCACGAAGGGCAGGCGCGACGGCAACTGCTTCGGTTCCTGGAAGGAGCCGTCGTAGTTGGGCACGAAGTCGACCGTGCCCTCATCGAGTTCGTCGAGCAGCAAGCGCGCGATCGGCGCCAGGCGTGCTTCGGTGTAGCGCATCGCCGCGGCGCCGTCACCATCGCGCGAGCCGAAGTTGCCCTGACCGTCGATCAGCGGGTAGCGCTGCGAGAAGTCCTGCGCCATGCGCACCAGCGCGTCGTATGCGGCCTGGTCGCCGTGCGGGTGGTACTTGCCGAGCACATCGCCGACCACGCGCGCGCTCTTCACCGGCTTGGCGCCGCTCGCTCCGGTGAAGGCGAGGCCCATGCGCTCCATCGTGAACAGGATGCGCCGCTGCACCGGTTTCTGCCCATCGGTCACGTCGGGCAACGCGCGGCCCTTCACCACCGAGAGCGCGTATTCGAGGTAAGCCCGCTCGGCATAGCGCGCGAGCGTGAGGTCGTCGCCGCCACCACCGATGGTGCCGTCGAACAGGTCGATCGTCTCTTGAGTCATCGTGTCTGTATTGAGTCTGGGTCAGAGGTCTCGACCTCTCAGGCCGCTTCGAGGCCCGCGCCGCAGCGTGCGGCGTATTCGGATTCGAGCAGCGACATCACCACCAGCGATTCATAGCCGTCGTCGGTGCGCACGCATTCGCGCAGCCGGCCCTCTTCGACGAAGCCCTCCTTGTCGTAGAGCGCCTTGGCGTGCACGTTGTGGGTCTTCACGTCGAGCCAGAAACGGTGCGCGCGCAGGTCCTCGAAGGCGATCTTCTTCAGCAGCCGCAGGCAGGCACGGCCCAGGCCCTGGCCCTTTCTCTGGATCACCATGCGCTTCAGTTCGATCGACTTGTGGTGGTTGCGGCAGCCGACCAGGATCACGAAGCCGACCGGCTCCAGCGCGTCGCCGGCTTCGACGATGAAATGGCGGAAGTCCGGGAATCGCACCGCGGCCTCGTGCTGCGTGCGCTCCCACGGCGTGATGCTGGGCCGGTTGACCGGGTCGTTCTCGACCGTGATCACGTAGTCGAGATCGTCGATCAAGGTCGGCCGCAGCCGGATGCGGGCATTGCCGATCATCAGATGTCGATCTCCACGGCGTCGCCGTGGATCTCCATCAGCTCGCGGCGCGAGGCCGCCTCGCCCTTGCCCATCAGCTTGGTCAGCTGCTGCTCGGTGGCGGTGAAATCCAGGTCGCCGTACGCCACCTGCAACAGCCGGCGCGTGTCGGGATTCAACGTGGTTTCCCACAGCTGCTCGGCGCTCATTTCGCCCAGGCCCTTGAAGCGGCTGATGCTCCAGGCACCCTCGCGGCAACCTTCCTTGCGCAGCTTGTCGAGCGTGGCGGTGAGCTCGCCCTCGTCCAGCGCATAGATCTTGGCGGCCGGCTTCTTGCCGCGCGCCGGCGCGTCGAT
>NZ_CAMLJQ010000086.1 GCF_946480305.1 uncultured Caldimonas sp. | reverse complement strand
TGATCAGCGAAGACAGTGACTGTAGCACGAAACGAAAAAGCAATGCAAGCGGGTCCTGCGACTTTCTTCTTGCCACATGTCACGTGTATGTCCCCCTGGCCGGGGGACATACAACCAGGCCACCGGGCGGTATCCTTCTTCGCAAGACGGGCATGGTGCCATGACGCGTAGCCCGCGCTTGGCCGGTAGGTCTGATCCAGCGGTTGGGGAACCTCTACGATCTCTCCTGTCATCGGCAATTCAAGGGCGGCCCAGGGCCGCCCTTTCTTTTTGCCAGCCTACGCCTCGCGGGGGCTTGAACTCTCAGGCAGCATCGCTTCATGAGTGCTTTGTCGATCACGTGGCTTGAGGACCGGGTGGACGAGTTCCCCCCGGTCGAGCAGGCTTTAGGCTCACGATCCGAGGCGCCAGGCCTGCTTGCCGCAGGGGGAGATCTCACGCCCGATCGCCTGCGGCGGGCTTACGAGCACGGCATCTTTCCCTGGTACAGCTTGGGCCAGCCCATCCTCTGGTGGAGCCCGGACCCGCGAATGACGTTACGCACGAGCGAGTTCAAGCTCTCCCGCTCGTTGCGACGAACGCTCCTCAGGTTCATCGCCTCCCCCAACTGCTCCATCCGCGTCGACTCGGCTTTTCGTGAGGTGATCACCGCCTGTGCGAGAACCCCGCGCCCGGGGCAGGACGGCACGTGGATCGTGCCTGAGATGGTGAACGCCTATTGCGCGTGGCACCAACTAGGCGAGGTTCATTCCTTCGAAACCTGGATCGACGGTCAGTTGGCCGGCGGGCTGTACGGGGTGTCAGTCGGAAGAATGTTCTTTGGCGAATCCATGTTCTCACGCAGCACCGATGCATCGAAGATCGCGCTGGCAGCGCTGGTCGCGTTTTGCCGGGAACACGGCATAGAGTTGATCGACTGCCAGCAACGTACGGCCCACCTCGCATCGCTTGGCGCTCGCGAAATTTCGCGTCGCGAGTTCACCTTGCATTTGCACACGGCGACGCAGCGGCCTCCTGTTCCAGAATGGTCCTATCATCCTTCGATGTGGCGCCAGCTCAACTTGAGCCCCCAGCCGACCCCTTCGCTTGACCCGAGCCCAGAGAGATGACCCACCCCAAGGAGCTACCTCTCGCGTCCCTGCAGTTTTATGCAACGGCGCCCTACCCGTGCAGTTACCTGCCGGGGCGGCAGGCTCGCTCCCAGGTCGCGACGCCCAGTCACCTCATCCAGGCAGAGACCTACTCGGACTTGGTGTTCAAGGGATTCCGCCGCAGTGGGATGTTCACGTACCGCCCGTACTGCGACGGATGCAAGGCGTGCGTTCCTTTGCGCATTCCCGTTCACGCCTTCGAGCCGAACCGCAGCCAGCGCCGCGCGGCGAAGGCGCATGCCGGTCTCCAGGCCCGCGTGCTGCGACTGTGCTTCGTGCCGGAGCACTATCAGTTGTATTTGCGCTATCAGTCGGGCCGACATAGCGGCGGGGGCATGGACCACGACAGCATCGATCAGTACACACAGTTTCTTCTGCAGAGTCGGGTGAACTCACGGCTGGTCGAGTTTCGTGAGGCGGCTCCCCACGGCGAACTGGGGGCGCTGAAGATGGTGTCCATCCTCGACGTGCTGAACGACGGGCTTTCGGCCGTCTACACGTTCTATGAGCCCGAGCCCAACACGAGCTACGGCACGTACAACGTGCTGTGGCAGATCGAGCAGACGAGGCAGCTCAGGCTGCCTTACGTCTACCTCGGATACTGGATCGCCGACAGCCGCAAGATGGCGTACAAGGCCCAGTTCCGGCCGCACGAATTGCTACTCGAGGGCCACTGGCGACCTGGGCCGGCCTAAGCCGGCCTGCTGCGCCTTGTCAAGCAACGAGGTGGGACAAGTGCACGTGGGCGCCTGTCTTCGTGCGGATTTCCTCGGGCGTCACACCCGGCGCCAGTTCAACGCACTGAAAACCTTCCGGCGTGACGTCGAGTACGCAGAGGTCAGTGATGATGCGGTTGACCACCCCGACGCCCGTGAGCGGCAAGGTGCACTTCTGCAGCAGCTTGTGCTCGCCATTCTTTGCGCTGTGCTCCATCAGCACGACCACGCGGCCAACGCCAGCGACCAGGTCCATGGCCCCACCCATGCCCTTGACCATCTTGCCCGGGATCATCCAGTTGGCCAGGTCTCCCTTTTCGCTGACCTGCATGGCACCGAGAATCGCGAGATTGATCTTGCCGCCACGGATCATCGCGAAGGAATCGGCAGAAGAGAAGATCGAAGAGCCGGGTAGCGTGGTGACGGTCTGCTTGCCGGCGTTGATCAAGTCGGCGTCGACCTGATCCTCCGTCGGGAACGGGCCAATGCCGAGCAGTCCGTTCTCGCTTTGCAGCCACACCTCCATGCCTTGCGGCACATGGTTGGCGACCAGGGTGGGCAAACCGATGCCCAGGTTCACGTAGAAGCCGTCCTGCAGCTCGCGCGCGGCACGGGCGGCCATTTCGTCACGGTTCCAAGCCATTGCTGTTCTCCTTGGGCTGCGTTCAGGTCGAGGCGCGCACGGTGCGCTGCTCGATGCGTTTCTCGGGCGTGGCGTTCACCACGATGCGGTGCACAAAGATGCCAGGGAGATGGACCTGATCCGGATCCAGTTCTCCGGTCTCGACCAGCTTCTCGACTTCGACGATCGTCACCTTGCCGGCCATCGCCACATTGGGGTTGAAGTTGCGCGCCGTGCGGCGGAACACGAGGTTGCCCGATTTGTCAGCGATGTAGGCCTTGACCAGCGAGACATCGGGCACGAGGGATCGCTCCATCACGTAGGGTACGCCGTCGAACTCGCGCACTTCCTTGCCTTCTGCGACGATGGTGCCGACCCCCGTGCGGGTGAAGAAGGCGGGGATGCCGGCGCCGCCGGCACGAAGCTTCTCGGCGAGCGTGCCCTGCGGGGTGAATTCCAGCTCCAGTTCGCCGGACAGGTACTGCCGCTCGAACTCCTTGTTCTCGCCGACATAGCTCGAGATCATCTTCTTGATCTGGCGGGTCGCGAGCAGCTTGCCGAGACCGAAGCCGTCGACGCCGGCATTGTTGGAGATCACGGTCAGCCCTTGCACGCCCGAGGCTTGCAAGGCGTCGATCAGGGCTTCCGGGATGCCGCACAACCCGAAGCCACCCACGGCCATCAACTGGCCGTCCTTGACGATGCCCTTCAGCGCCTCGGCGGCGCCCGGATACACCTTGTTCATGCGAGTCTCCTTTAGACAGGAACTGGAATGGGGAAACGGCGCACAGCGTACTACGTATCGGCATACGTAGAATCGCCTAAGGGAAGCCCTCGATGGCAATGAGGCCGGGGCACGCAGCATGGGCCAGGACATCGACTACCGGATCGCCTTCGAGCTTGCACCTGTGGGACTCGTGCTGTCCCGACACCGCGTGATCGTCGATTGCAACGAAGCGCTAGCGGAAATGTTCCGCACTTCGCGCGAGTTGCTGGTCGGGCAGTCGTTTCTGGTGCTCTACCCGAGCCCCGAGGAGTTCGAGCGTACCGGAGAGCGGATCGCACCGGTACTGAATGCACGCGGCCGCTACGCGGATGACCGGATCATGAAACGCGGGGACGGAGAGCTGTTCTGGTGCCACGTGACCGGGCGCGCAATGGAACGGGCCTCGCCCCATGCCGCAGGCATATGGTCTTTTGAGGACCTGTCCTCGCGCCGGCCAGTGAAGGCCGAACTCACCGGGCGTGAGCGTGAGGTGGCTGCGTTGCTGATCGAGGGCCAGACCAGCAAGCAGATCGGCAAGGCACTGGAGATCAGTCATCGCACGGTCGACATCTACCGGGCGCGACTGATGCGGAAGTTCAAGGCGTCGACGACACCGGAACTGGTGCAGCGGCTGCTCGCCGGATGAACGTCACTCGATGGCCGCTCGCAACCAATCCGGCAACGGCACGGACTTCTGCTGCGGAAAGTCGACCCACACGGTGGTGGCGCCCCCCGCAGCGTAGACGACCCCCGGGCTGTCCGTCCGCTCCAGGGTAATGAAGGTGTCGAAACTCGTTCGCCCCGGGTTGGCGACATAGTGCTTCGCCAGCAATGTCCCCGGGAACTCCAATTGCCGATAGAAGTTGCAGAACGCGTTGATGATCACCGGCCCGGTGCCTTGTGGATCAGGTGCGCCACCCAGCCCGTGCAGCCACTCGATGCGAATGATCTCCAGGTAGCGGAAATACATTGCGTTGTTGACGTGTCCCATCGCGTCCATGTCGCCCCAGCGGATGGGAATCTGCATTTCATGGACGAGCTTCTTCTGCTCAGGAATGTCGATCCTCATGGTGCGTCTGCCTTCTTCACGCCCAGTTCAGAGTAAAGATGCTCGACCAGCGCTCGGAGCTCCGCCACTTCTGCCCGCAGTGCCGTCAGTTCGTTGGGCGTGGGCGGCGAGGCTGGCTCTGCATGGGCGACCGACGCGGCTTCCACGGGTCCGCCGAGCAGGTGGGCCCAGCGATGCTCGCGGGTGCCCGGAGCTCGCGGGAGCCTGGCGACGAGCGGAGGATCCCGCTCGGACAATTCATCAAGAAACGCTTCGACCGACGACACATCCGCGAATCGGTGCATGCGCTCGCTATGGATGCGCAACTCGGCCGCCGTCTGGGGGCCGCGCAACATCAGCAGCGTGAGCAGCACGACGCTCTGGCTCGGTATGCCGAGCACGCGCTGCGCGTTGTGTTCGTAGCGGCTGACGCGACTGCCTGTCGTCTGGTTGACGAGGCTCAGGTGCCGCAACTCGTCGACCGTCTGCTGCACCTCGGCCTCGCCCAGCTCCATGACCGGCTGGCGCGCGGTCTTCTGGTTGCAGCCTGCCGTGAGGGCGTTGAGCGACAGCGGGTAGGTGTCGGGCACTGTCAGTTGCTTCTCGACCAGCACGCCGAGAACCCGGCATTCGGCCGCCGACAGGGAGCGCAGGACCGTGCCGCCCATCAGACGCCGAATCCGTCGTCGGCGGCGATCACCGCACCGTTGATGAAATGGCTCTCATTGGAGCAGAGCATCACGATCAGCGCGTCGAGATCCTGCGGTTGGCCGAGACGCTTGCGGGGCAGCATCTGGATCAGCTTCTGGCCCTGCTCGGTTTCCCAGTGGTGATGGTTGATCTCGGTGTCGATGTAGCCGGGGCACACCGCGTTGACGTTGATGCCGTAGCGCCCCCATTCGAGCGCCATCGCACGCGTCATGTGCACCACGGCGGCCTTGCTCATCGCATAGACGCCGATCTGCCCGAGCGGCCGCAGCCCCGCCATCGAAGCGACATTGACGATGCGGCCACCGGTGTAGGTGCCCGGCGCCGCGCCACGCGCCCTCGCCAGCATGCGTTTGCCGACCTCCTGTGCGACGAAGAAGGCGCCGCGCGTATTGGTGTCGAAGACGTAGTCGTAATCGTCCGGCGTGACATCGATCAACTTCTGGGTGGTGCTCACACCCGAGTTGTTGACGAGTATGTCGATGGCACCGACTTCGGTTTCCGCGTGCGCGACGGCTGAGCGGATGCTGGCCGTGTCAGTCACGTCGAGGCCGACCACGTGCGCGTCGCCGCCAGCGGCCTCGATCTCGGCTCGCAGGGTCTTCAGGCGCTCGACGCGACGGCCGGCGAGCACGACCGCCGCACCCGCGTTGGCGAGCGTCTTCGCGAACTGCGTGCCCAGACCGCTGGACGCGCCGGTGATGAGCGCGACGCGCCCGGATAAGTCGATGCTGTAAGCCATGGAAGCCTCTCGTGTCTCAGGTATCGTGTGTCGTTTGCGCGTGTGTGGCCGCGCGGATGCGGCAAGGATAGCGGGAGCCGGCTGCCGGGACGTGTCGCTGTGTGGACAAACAGCCCTTCTTCCGCCATGCAGCACGGATGCAGGCGCAGGCATAAGAAAATAAAAGCACGATCGTTCGATTTTTTGCCGCAGACCGATAGAATCCCCCGGTCCGCAGCCGAACCCAAGACATTAGAGGAACGAGACGATGACCCCACAGCAGATCCTGGAGCAGTACGGTCCCCGCGAGTCGATGGAGTACGACGTGGTGATCGTCGGTGGCGGGCCTGCCGGCCTGGCCACGGCCATCCGGCTCAAGCAGGTCGCAGCAGAAAAAGGCCAGGAGATTTCGGTCTGCGTGCTGGAGAAGGGCTCGGAGCCGGGCGCTCACATCCTGTCCGGCGCGGTGATGGACCCGCGAGCCATGAACGAGCTGTTCCCCAATTGGAAGGAGCTTGGCGCGCCGCTCAATCAGCCCGTGACGGGGGATGACCTGCTCACTCTCACGGAAACCGGCTCCAGCCGGGTCCCCGACTGGCTGATGCCGCGCAACTTCCACAACGACGGCTGCTATGTCATCTCGCTGAGCAACGTGGTCAAGTGGATGGCGCAGCAGGCTGAAGGGCTGGGCGTGGAGATCTTCCCCGGCTTCGCGGCCGCGGAAGTGCTCTACGACGACCAGGGCCGGGTCAAGGGCGTGGCCACCGGCAACCTCGGCGTCGAGAAAAACGGGGAGCCGGGCCCGAACTTCCAACTCGGGATGGAGTTGCTTGGCAAATACACGGTGTTTGCCGAAGGGGCCCGCGGCCATCTGGGCAAGCAACTCATCGCCAAATACAAGCTCGATGCGGGCAAGGATGCGCAAACCTATGCCATCGGCGTGAAGGAGTTGTGGGAGATCGACCCCGCCAAGGCCAAGCCTGGCCTGGTGGTGCACACCGCCGGATGGCCGATGGACGACGACACCTTCGGCGGAGGCTTCCTCTATCACCTCGAGGACAACAAGGTCACCCTGGGCTTCGTGATCGGGCTCGACTACCAGAACCCGTACATGAGCCCTTTCGAGGAGATGCAGCGCTGGAAGACGCACCCCGCGATCCGGGCGCATCTCGAGGGCGGCAAGCGCATCGGCTACGGTGCACGCGCCATCAACAACGGCACACCGCAAGCCCTGCCCAAGACAGTGTTCCCCGGCGGCGCACTGGTGGGCTGCGACGCGGGCTACCTCAACGCCGCCCGCATCAAGGGCAGCCACGCAGCGATCAAGACCGGGATGATGTGTGCCGATGCCATCGCTGACGCCTTGCAGGCGGGCCGCTCGCTGGATGAACTGTCGGCCTACCCCGAAGCCTTCGAGAAGAGCTGGCTCCACGAGGAATTGCAGCAGACGCGCAACTTCAAGAACTGGTTCAAGAAGCCGCCGCTCATTGCCAAGCTGATGACGGGCATCGAGCAGTGGTTCCTGCCCAAGATCGGCATCAGCAGCCCGCCGTGGACACTCCACCGCAAGGAGCCCGACCACGTCTACCTGAAGCCTGCCAGCGAGTGCCAGCCGATCGCCTACCCCAAACCGGACGGCAAGCTGACCTTCGACCGCCTCTCGTCGGTGTTCATCAGCAACACCAACCACGAGGAGAACCAGCCTGCGCACCTGACGCTGAAGAACGACGCGGTGCCGGTGCAGGTGAACCTGGCGAAGTACGCGGGCCCGGAGAGCCGCTACTGCCCTGCCGGGGTGTACGAGTTCGTTCCGGCCGAAGGCGGTGGCGAACGGCTGCAGATCAACGCGCA
>NZ_CAMLJQ010000085.1 GCF_946480305.1 uncultured Caldimonas sp. | reverse complement strand
GACCAGGGCGTGGGCTGCTCCAAGGTGCCCGACATCCACAACGTGGGCCTGATGGAAGACCGGGCCACGCTGCGCATCTCCAGCCAGCACATCGCCAACTGGCTGCTGCATGGGGTGGTGAGCCGCGAGCAGGTCGATGCGACCTTCCGTCGCATGGCGGCGGTGGTCGACCAGCAGAACGCAGGCGATCCGGCGTACCGGCCGATGGCAGGGAACTTCGAGAGCTCGTACGCCTATCGGGCTGCGCAGGATCTCGTGTTCAAGGGCGTCGAGCAACCGAGCGGCTACACCGAGCCGTTGCTGCATGCGTGGCGGCTGAAGGTGAAGGCGGCTGCGCGCTGAACCGAGGCGCGCCCGCGGAAAAACGGCACCGGCAGGTGCCGTTTTTCGTTACGGCGCGCACGGGTACGATGGAGCGTCTTCGAACCTGCATTGCCCGCCATGTGCCAGCTGCTCGGCATGAACTGCAACACCCCGACGGACATCGTGTTCAGCTTCACGGGGTTTGCGACGCGCTCGCAAGAGCACGCCGACGGCTTCGGCATCGCCTTCTTCGAAGGCGCGGGCGTGCGGCTGTTCGTGGACCATCAGGCTGCACTGCATTCGCCCGTGGCCGAACTGGTGCGGCGCTATCCGATCAAGAGCACCAACGTCATCGCGCACATCCGCAAGGCCACGCAGGGCCAGGTCGCGCTCGAGAACTGCCACCCGTTCGTGCGCGAGCTGTGGGGCCGCTACTGGGTGTTCGCACACAACGGTGATCTGAAGGGCTTCGCGCCGCGACTGCACGCCGCTTTCAGGCCGGTGGGCACGACCGACAGCGAGCAGGCCTTCTGCTGGCTGATGCAGGAACTGGCGAAGAACCACGCCGCCGTGCCGACGCCGCAGCAGCTGACGGACACGCTGCGCGAACTGGTACCCACCGTCGCGCAGCACGGCACCTTCAATTTCATGTTGAGCAACGGCCATGCGCTGTGGGCCCATTGCTCGACGAAGCTGCACTACCTGGTGCGGCAACACCCGTTCGGCGCCGCCAGGCTGCAGGACGAAGACATGACCGTCAACTTCGCCGACGTGACCACGTCGCACGATCGGGTGGCCGTCGTCGTGACCGAGCCGCTCACGGCCAACGAAGCCTGGACCGCCTTCCAACCCGGTGAGTTGAAAGCATTTGTCGACGGTGCGCTCATTGGCGCGTAAGTGTTCCCCTTCTAAGTTTGAAGCGTTTCAGCGAGAGTGAGTGCTCTCTATGCTGTGCTCCGTCCTCGGTTGCGTGTGAATTAGAAACAAATTGATACCTGTCGCTCGACTTTGGTCTTCGGTTGCATGGAATGATTTCCCATCATTTCTGTGCCGAGGGCAGTATGAAGTTCACATTCGTTTCTCTTGCGAAGAGGGTGGTCACCGCCGCGTTCCTGGCCGGGCTGGGCGGGCTGGCCGCATGTGGCGGCGGTGGAGGCAGCGGTTCCTCCTCCGATGGGCAGGGCACGCTGCGCATGTCACTGACCGACGCGCCGGCCTGCTACGACCACGTCTATGTGACGGTGCAGCAGGTGCGCGTCCATCAGAGCAGCTCCGCTGAAGCGCCGGATGGCGGCTGGATCGACCTCCCGCTCGCCGCGCCGCAACGGGTCGACCTGCTCACGCTCACCAACGGCGTGCTGTCCGAGCTCGGGCAGACCGAGCTGCCGGCCGGCACATACAACCAGATCCGCCTGGTGCTGGCGGCCAACGGCAACACCGCGCCTTATGCGAACTCCATCGTGCTGGCCGGCGATGCGACGAACACCGAGATTCCGCTGAAGACGCCGAGCGGCCAGCAAAGCGGCCTCAAGTTGAACGCACAGCTGGACGTGGAAGCCAACGAGGTGCTCGACGTGGTGCTGGACTTCGACGCCTGCAAATCCATCGTGAAGGCCGGCAACTCGGGGCAGTACCTGCTCAAGCCGGTGATCGCCGTGTTCCCGCTGGTCGGCACCGCAGGCGAAGCGGTCGAAGGCTACGTCGCGCCGACCGTCGCTGCACAGACCTCGGTCTCCGTGCAGCAGGGCGGTGTTGTCGTGAAGGCGACCGCGCCTGACGCGGCCACCGGCAAGTTCGTCCTGTCGCCGGTGCCGGCGGGCGACTACACGCTGGTCGTCAGTGCCTCCGGCCGTGCCACCGCGGTGATCACGGGCGTGCCGGTCACGACGACTGCGCGTACCCAGCTCAACACGGCTGTCGCCCCGATCGACCCGCCGGCATCGACCATGGCAACGGCCGACGGCAGCATCACGGTCACCCCGGTGCCGGCGGACGGCATCACGGGCATCGTGCGCGCGCTGCAACCGCTGAGCGGCGGTCCGACCGTGGAACTGGCGGCTCAGCCGGTCGATGCCGAGACGGGGGGCTACGCGTTCTCGCTTCCGCTGGCCGCGCCGGTGCGTGCCGCCTATGTCTCGGGGGCGCTGTTGAACTTCACGGCGGATGCGGCCTCGGCCGCGGCCTATCGGCTGGAGGCGACGGTGCCGGGGCATGCCGCCAAGACGGCCGACATCACGCTGGTCGAGGCCGGGGTGACGACGCCCTTCAGCTTCGGTCCCTGAGCAGACCAAGCTGCCGCTGTAGGGCGGCAACGGAGGTCCACTCGCAAGAGCGTGTGCCAGCAGGTGCACGCTCTTTGTCATTTGGGGCACTCGACGGCGCGTCACCCCCGGGTCTCGGCGCTGCGCTGCCTCAAAGGCTGCTGGGGCGACGCTCCAAAGGCAACACCAGCGTCACCCGCGTGTTGCCGGGCGCCGAGGTGAACACCACATCGCCGCCCAGCGTCTGCGCGCGCTTGCGCAGATTGCGTAGCCCCTTGCTGGCCATCGGCGCGTCGCCGGTCGCATCGAAGCCCACGCCATCGTCGGCGATGTGCACCTCGACCGCCTCGCCGGTCTTCTTCAGGGCGATCATGACCTTGCGCGCCTGTGCGTGCTTGAGGATGTTGGTCAGCGCCTCCTGCACGATGCGTAGCACCTGCAGGGCGGCCGTCGCGTCCAGCCATGGCAGCGGCGGCAGGTCGTCGACCTGCCATTCGAGCTGCAGCCCGGCGGCCTCCAGCCGTTTGCCGAGCCGGTAGCGCAGCGTCGCCAGCAGGGTCACGAGGTCATGGCCGATCGGCTCCAGCGAGTCGATCACGAGGCGCAGATCGTCCACGCATTCACGCAGCACGCCGGCCACGGCCTGGATGTCGAGCTTGCCCTGTTCCACCAGCACCAGCGACGACATCAGCGCCGAGCCCATGCCGTCGTGCATGTCGCGCATCAGGCGCTGCCGCTCCAGCAGCATGGCCTGCTCGCGCTCGACGTCGCGCAGCTTGCGGTGGTTCTCTTCCAGTTGCACGGTGCGCTCGGCGAGCCGCTGTTCGAGCGACGCATTGATCTGCTCGACCTCCTCGATCGCGCCGCTGTAGCGTTTGAGCACCGCATACAGGAAGGCGCTGAACACCAGCAACGTGGCGTAGGGCATCAAGTACAGGCTCTCGGGCGAGATGCGCAGGCTCACCAGCAGGATGTCGTGGATGCCCATCGCGATGCAGATCCACAGCGTGGCGGTCAGCACGCGCAGTTCAGGGCTGCGGTAGCGTACGGCGATCCAGGTGATGAACCCGGTCACGAAGATCGACACCACCGCATTGACGGTGTGCTGCAGCACCAGCGGATCCCACGGCAGCAGTGGCAGCGTGACGAGGGCCGACAGCACCGTGAAGCCGACCAGCAGCCATTCGATCAGCGGATAGCGTCGGTGATGGAAGCGCAGCGCAAACAGGTAGGTGAGCACCATCACCCACGACATCGATGCGTTGGTCATCCACCAGAACCAGTCGTGCATCGGCCCGGTGCGGGGAATGTCGGCGTGGTAATGCAGGTTGCGCACCCACCAGGCCGTGGAGACCAGCGCGAACAGCAGGTAGGCCAACTCCTTGCGCCGACGCGCCCACACACCGAGCGAGAACAGTCCGAGCACGAGGATGGTCAGGCTGGTTACCTGCGGGCCGGTGATGTGCAGCAGGGTGCGACGATCCGCGAGCGCACGGATCTCGTCGGCCGGGCCGATCCAGGCCGTTGCGAGTGCATGGGTCATGTGTGGGCGCAGCGGCACGCCGATGGTCACGTCGACGTCGACGGCCACGCCCGGGCTGGTGAACACGACGTCGTGCGGGATCGGCACGAACAGCGGGCGGTTCCATTGCGAGCCCCAGTTGCGCCGGTTGGCCGAGAGCAGCCGCCCGTTCACGTGCACCTCGACCGGCCCGCCCTGCACGCGCGCGACGTAGAGCGCCAGCGGCGGCGACGCGCCGGTGGGCGGCAGCGTGTAGCGCACGTGGTACCAGTACATCGACCAGTCGCGCGGCCCTTCCAGCGGGGTGATGGCGCCGCGCGGCGTGGCCACCGGCAGCGTGACCACCTCCCAGCCGGGCTCGGACAGGTCGGGTCGCATCACGCCGGCGTCCGGCAGGCTGCCGCCGAGCGGCACGATCTGGCGTTCGGCAAGCGTGAACTGCTGGACGGGCGGAAGTTCTTCGGGCTCGCCGTCCAGGGCCGATGCGGTGGCCAGCATCGTGCCCAGCAGCAGGCCGGCTATCGCTCTAGTCGCGCAGCAGGCCCAACTTGCGAGCTTCATAGACCGCTTCGGACTTGGAGTTCACCTGCAGCTTGCGATAACTGCGTTTCACGTAGGTCATCACCGTGTGCTTCGAGACGCTCATCATCTGGGCGATCTCTTCGTAGGTGAAGCCCTTGGTCGCCAGCGTCAGCACCGCAAGCTCGCGGTCGGACAGCATCGGCGCACCCTCGGGCGGGGCTGCACCGGGGCCGGCAGGGGCCAGGCGGGTCAGCAGCTGGCGGGCGATGACCGGGCTGATCGGGCTGCCGCCGGCGTGCAGCGTGCGGATCTGCTCGGCGATGTCCTCCGGCAGCGTGTCCTTCAGCAGGTAGCCGGTGGCCCCTGCTTCCAGCGAGCCCACCACGTGCTGCTCGTCGCCGAACACGGTGACGACCATCACGTCGCACTCGGGCAGGTGCCGCGCGCAGTACCGGATCAGCTCGATGCCGCCGATGTCGGGCAGGCCCAGGTCGACCAGCAGCACGTCCGGTCGGGTTGCCTTGAGCAGGGTCAAGCCGCCGGCACCATCGGCTGCCGCCCCGGCCAGCTTGAGGTCGGGGGCGGATTCGATGGCCTGCACGAAGGCCTGACGGAAGCGGGCGTCGTCCTCGACGACGGCCACGGAGAGTTGCCACATGCCCGCCAGTGTAGGCGGCCGGCCAAAACCCCGCGGTCCCTCGTTGAAGGGACAGTACGACAGCGGCTGTCAAGTGGCTGTCGCGGCGCGGGCGGGGTGGTGTGCAATGGTTGGCACACTTCGGCCGGGCCCGGTTTCATCGCCGCTGCGTCAAAACAGCCGTGCGCGTGCAGCATTTCTGTGCGTGGGAAGATGCGTGGCCGGACCGCTGTGCACCGGGGGTGACAATGGCCCCTGTACTCTGACAGGCGCAGGAGAAAAGCTTTCGATGGAACTCGACATCAATGGCCAGCCGCGCACGGTGAGCGACGAGCTCGTCGACCCCGCGATGCCTCTGCTGTGGGTGCTGCGCGACGTCCTGGAGCTGACCGGCACGAAGTTCGGCTGCGGCGTGGCTGCGTGCGGTGCGTGCACAGTGCGCGTCGACGGCGAAGCGATGCGTTCGTGCGTCACACCGGTGTCAGCGGTGGTCGGCAAGCGTGTGCAGACGATCGAAGGTCTCGGCACCCCTGAGCAACTGCACGTGCTGCAGCGTGCCTGGATCGAGCATCAGGTGCCCCAGTGCGGCTATTGCCAGTCCGGCATGCTGATGGCCGCCGCCGCGCTGCTCGACAGCAACGCCGACCCCACCGACGCGGAGATCGACGAAGCGATGACCAACCTGTGCCGCTGCGGCACCTATCCACGCGTGCGTGCCGCGATCCGCAGCGCGGCCAGCGAGCTGTCGTCTCCGCTGCGCGGCCGGCGCCTGACGAGGCGCGCATGAAGCGTCGCACCTTCCTGCTCAGCGCGACGGGTCTGGGCGGTGCGCTGGTCGTGGGGTGGGGCCTGCTGCCGCCGCGCAGCCGGCTCGGCCATCGCAACAGCCTGCCCGTGCAGGGCGACCAGGTGGGCCTGAACGGCTGGATCAAGATCGCGCCCGAGGGCCACGTGATCCTGGCCATGCACCGCAGCGAGATGGGGCAGGGCGTGCACACGGCCCTGCCGATGCTGGTGGCCGAGGAACTGGACGTGCCGCTGGCCAGCGTGCGCCTGGAGCAGGCCGGCACCGACACCATTTACGGCAACGTGGCCATGTTCGTCGGCAGCCTGCCGTTCCATCCGGCCGACGGCGAGCCGGGGCGCGAGAGCACCGCGGTGGAGATCTCCGAATGGATCGTCTCCAAGGTGGCGCGCGAGTTGGGTGTCAATGCGACAGGCGGCTCCAGCAGCGTGGCCGACGCCTGGGACGTGCTGCGCATGGCGGCAGCCACGGCGCGGGCGCAACTGCTCGGCGCCGCGTCGCTGCAGTGGCGTCTGCCGGTGGCCGAGTTGCGCATCATCGACGGCGTGGTCAGCCATGCGTCGGGCCCGAGCGCACATTTCGGCGAACTGGCGCGACAGGCCGCGGCACTCTCCGTTTCCGAGGTGCGCGTGAAGCCACCGCAAACCTGGAAGCTGATCGGCCGCAGTGCGCCGCGCACCGACGTACCGGCCAAGACGGATGGCAGCGCGCGCTTCGGCATCGACGTGCGCCTGCCGGACATGCGCTATGCCGTGATGCGCATGAGCCCCACGCTCGGCGGCGGGTATGGCGAGGTCGACGTCGATGCGGCGCTGCAGATGCCCGGCGTGGAACGCGTCGTGAAACTCGGGCCTATCGCCGGCTCGACCTCAGGCATCGCAGTGGTCGGCCGCACGTATTGGCACGCCAGACAGGCAGCGATGGCGATGCGGATCGACTGGCACCCCCCGCCGCACGACCCCGCGCGCGGCCTGCTCGACAGCGTGCGCATCGTGCAGTCGCTCGAAGACAGCGCACGTTCGGCGATGCGCGACGGCAAAGGGTTCACCTTCTACCGCAGGGGCGACGTGGAAGAGGCCGAGCGCTCGGCCGTGCGCACGGTGGAACAGGTCTACCGCGCGCCCTACCTTGCACACGCCACGATGGAGCCGATCAACTGCACCGCCCGCGTGCGCGACGGCAAGGTCGAGGTGTGGGCCTCCACACAGGTGCCGACGCTCGCACGCGACGTGGCGGCCCGGGTGGCCGGCGTATCACCCGACGATGTGACGGTGCACGTGCTGTTGCTGGGCGGCGGCTTCGGCCGCCGGCTCGACGTCGACTATGTCGGCCAGGCCGTGCGCGTGGCCATGGAAATGGGCGGGCGGCCGGTGCAACTGATCTGGCCGCGCGAGGAAGACATCACACACGATTTCTACCGGCCCGCAGCCGCTGCGATCATGCGCGCTGCGCTCGACGAGCGAGGGATGCCGCTGTCGCTGCACGTCGCGAGTGCGGGCGATGCCATCACGCCCCGGTGGATGCAGCGCGGCCTGCCGGCGCTGACGGGACCCATCGACATGCCCGACAAAACCACGAGCGAAGGCTTGTTCGACGTGCCCTATCAGGTGCGTCACCAGCGCATCGCGCACGTTGCGACGAAAAGCGGCGTGCCGATCGGGTACTGGCGCTCGGTGGGGCATTCGCACAACGCCTTCTTCAGCGAGTCGTTCATCGACGAGCTTGCGCACGAAGCGAGGCAGGACGGGGTGGCCTTCCGGCTGGCGCTGCTCGACGGCAAGCCGCGGCACCAGGCGGTGCTCAAGCTCGCAGCCGAGAAGGCGGGCTGGGGCAGCCCGCTGCCCGCCGGGCGCGCGCGTGGCGTGGCGCTGCACGAGAGCTTCAACTCGATCGTGGCTGAAGTGATGGAGGTATCGATCGAGCAAGGGCGGCCCAGGGTGCACCGCGTGGTATGCGCGATCGACTGCGGCACCGTGGTCAACCCCGGCATCGTCGCGCAGCAGATGGAAAGCGGCGTCATCTTCGGACTCAGCGCGGCGCTGCACGGACGCATCGACATCGAGCGCGGTGCGGTGAAGCAGCAGAACTTCCCCGACTACCCGCTGCTGACG
>NZ_CAMLJQ010000084.1 GCF_946480305.1 uncultured Caldimonas sp. | reverse complement strand
ACAGCTCCCAGTTGCTGGTGAAGAAGCCGCCGTCCTTGTTGCTGTCGCTGTAGCCGAGCATGATGTCCTGCTCGGCGCCGGAGCGCTTCACGAGGTCGAGCACGCCGGGCAGCGCGTAGAAGCTGCGCATGATGGGCGCAGCGTTGCGCAGATCACCGATGGTCTCGAACAGCGGCACGACGATCAGGTCCGCCGTGGCACCGTCGTCCAGCGTGCCGCGCATGAGGCCGGCTTCCTTTTGCAGCACCAGCACTTCCAGCAGATCGCTCACCGTCTCGGTGTGGCTGATGATGTAGTGCTTGATCGACGCGGGTCCGAACCGCTTGCGCATTTCGCAGGCCGTCTCGAAGATCGCCAGCTCGCTGTCGGCAAGTTCCGAATAGTGGGCGCCGCGCACCTTCAGGCTGCGGGCGTCGTTCAACAGGCGCAGCAACAGCGCCACCTTGTCGTCCTCGGGCAGGGCCGCGTAGCCGGGTTCGACCTTCGCATGCATCAGCAGCTCGGCAATCACCGCCTCGTGCTTGTCGGAGCTTTGCCGCAGGTCGACCGTCGCGAGGTGGAAGCCGAAGACCTGCACCGCGCGGATCAGCGGGCGCAGCCGCGTGTTCGCAAGTGCGGCCCCATGGTGCGAGACGAGCGATGCCTCGATCGTGCGCAGGTCGGCGAGGAACTCCTCGGCCGACGTGTACGGCGTCGAAGGCGCGACCGCGTGGCGCAGCGCCTCGGTGCCGGTCAGATCGTGCAGCGTCGCGGCCAGGCGCGAGTACATGCCGATCAGCGCCCGCCGGTAGGGCTCGTCCTTGCGGTGGTCGCTGGTGTCCGGCGAGCGTTCGGCCAGCGCCTGCATTTCCGGCGTGATCTGCACCAGCATCGCCGAGATCGAGAGCTCGGCACCCAGCTCGTGCACCTCGGTCAGATAGAAGCGCAGCGCGGTTTCGCTCTGTGCGCCCAGCGCAAGCTTCAAGGTCTCGGCCGTGACGTTCGGGTTGCCGTCGCGGTCGCCGCCGATCCAGTTGCCCATGCGGAAGAAGGGCGCGATGTCGAAGCCGGGCAGCGCATGCTCCAGCTCGCGGTACATGCGCGGGATCTGGCGCAGGAAGGTGGCGTGGTAGTAGCTCAGCGCGTTCTCGATCTCGTTGGCGACCGTGAGCTTGGTGTAGCGCAGCATGCGCGTCTGCCACAGCTGGGTGACGCGCGCGCGCAGCAGGGCTTCGTTGTCGTCGAGCTCGCGTTGCGTGTGCAGTTCGTCGCGCACATGGATCAGCTCGGCGATCGCGCGTTCCGCATCGAGGATGGACTTGCGCTGCACTTCGGTGGGGTGCGCGGTGAGCACCGGCGAGATGTATGCGTGCTGCAGCGTCTTCGCGACTTCTTCCGCGCGCACGTCCTTCTCGGCCAGGCGCTCGAAGGTCATCGACAGGGAGCCTTCCTGCAGGTGGCCCTGGCGCTCGTGGTGCTCGCGACGGCGCACGTGGTGGCGGTCTTCGGCGATGTTGGCCAGGTGCGAGAAGTAGCTGAACGCACGGATCACCGAGACGGCCTGGTCGCTGCTCAGGTTTTTCAGCAGCCGCGACAGCGTCTTGCCGGCGTCCGCGTCACGCTTGAGTCGATAGGCCACCGACAGCTGGCGGATGCGTTCGATCAGCTCGAAGGCGTCCTTGCCTTCCTGCTCGCGGATCACGTCCCCGAGGATGCGACCCAGCAGCCGGATGTCTTCCATCAGCGGACGGTTTTTCTCGGCAGCATCGTCACGGCTGCCGACCGCAGGCGTCGGGCGACGGCGGGCGACGGAAGAAGATGCGGAAGGGGCGGCGGGGCGGGCAGCGCGCGGCATGGTTACCTCAAGGCTAAAAGGCTGGTAACTAAGTTACAAACCCATGATGGTAGCACCGACAACCGCACAAGCCGGCGGCGCCCCGGTGCTCGGGTAGCATGCCGGCATCATGACGACGCCATCTTCCGCCTGGGTCATCGCGACCCGCGAGAGCCGGCTTGCCCTCTGGCAGGCCCACCACGTACAAGACCTGCTTCAGGAACGCTTCCAGCGCACCGTGCAGCTGCTGGGCATGACGACGCGCGGCGACCAGATCCTCGACCGCACGCTTTCGAAGGTGGGCGGCAAGGGCCTCTTCGTGAAGGAGCTCGAGGTCGCGCTCGAAGAAGGCCGCGCACACCTTGCCGTCCACTCCTTGAAGGATGTCCCGATGGAATTGCCGGCGGGCTTCCTGCTGGCCGCCGTGCTCGAGCGTGAAGACCCACGCGATGCGTTCGTCTCGCCTCGGTACGAATCGCTGGCGGCACTCCCGCAGGGTGCCGTGGTCGGCACCTCGAGTCTGCGCCGCGTGGTGCAGTTGCGCGCGATGCGGCCCGACCTGCGCATCGAGCCGTTGCGCGGCAACCTCGACACGCGCCTGCGCAAGCTCGATGAAGGGCAATACGACGCGATCGTGCTGGCCGCTGCAGGCTTGAAGCGGCTGGGCCTGGTGCAGCGCATCCGTGGCTGCTTCGCGGTCGACGAGATGATCCCGGCCGCCGGGCAGGGAGCGCTCGGCATCGAGGTGCGTGCGGATCAAGCCGAACTCGTGCGCTACCTCGGTGAGCTGATCGATCACCCGACATGGCTCGCAGCGCATGCCGAACGTGCTGTGTCGCGCGCGCTGGGCGGCAGCTGCAGCGTGCCGCTGGCCGCGCATGCGGTCTGGCAGGGCGAGCGCATGACCTTGACCGCGGCGATCGGCCATGCCGAGCGCATCGACGCGCCGTTGCTGCGCGTGCAACTGGAAGGCGCCGTCGATGCGGTGGCGCAAGCCGAAGCGCTGGGTGCCGCCGCGGCCCGCCGCCTGCGTGAACTCGGCGCCACGGATTACCTCCAGCATGGCTGACGCATGAGAGTCCTGGTCACGCGCCCGGCGGCGCAGGCCGGCCCATGGGTCGAACAGCTCAAACACCACGGGATCGACGCACATGCACTGCCGTTGATCGGCATTGCGCCGGCTCGCGACCAGGATGCAGTGCGCGCGGCTTGGCGGCAACTGCACGAACTGGGGGCGGTGGTGTTCGTCAGCCCCAACGCGGTCGAGCAGTTCTTCTCGCTGCGTCCGCCCGGTCTTGCCTGGCCTGCCGGGTTGCTTGCCGCCACGCCGGGCCCCGGCACCGATGCCGTGTTGGAGCAGTCCGGCGTGCCGGCGTCGCAGCGCGTGCAGCCCGATGCCGCCTCGGCGCAGTTCGATTCCGTCAGCCTCTGGGAACAGTTGCAGGACCGCCCCTGGTCGGGTGTGCGGGTGCTCATCGTTCGGGGCGACGGAGGCCGTGACTGGCTCGCAGACCGCTTGCGCGAGGCCGGGGCGGAGGTGCGGTTCCTCTGTGCCTACCAACGATGCGCACCGACGCTGACGGCAGGGGAGCAAGCTCTGCTGCGCGAGGCCGTGTCCGACCCTTCGCGTCATCTGTGGTTCTTCAGCAGCTCGGAGTCCATCGACCATCTCGAAGGCATCGTTGCCGCATCGGGCAGTGCGGTGGAATGGTCGCAGGGGCGTGCACTGGCCACGCATCCTCGTATTGCCGAACGAGCCCGACGGCTCGGCTTCGTCGAGGTGGTCGAATGCCGCCCATCGATGGAAGCCGTCGTGTCCGCGATCGAGCGCTCTATACAATCGTCCGCACCGTGAGCGACACACCTTCTTCCCCTCCGTCCATTGATCGTCCGGCTGAAGCGCCCGTCACGCACGCCGCGCCGGCACCGCAACCTCGCGAGTCCCAATCGTCCGGACGTGGCCTCGTCTGGATCGGTGTGCTGGGCCTGCTGCTGTTGAGCGTGGGCAGCATCGCGATGGCCTACCAGGCCTATCAGCGCGTGCAAAGCCTCGAACAGGAGCTCGTCCGCCGGCAAGAAGACAGCCAGGACCAGGCCACCGAAGCACGTGCCCTGGCCCGGCAGGCGCAGGACGTGTCCCGCGATGCCAGCGCGAAGGTGGCGCTCGTCGAGGCCAAGCTGGCCGAAGTGGCGATCCAGCGCTCGCAGCTCGAGGAGCTGATGCAGTCGCTGTCGCGCTCGCGGGACGAGAACCTTGTCGTCGACATCGACGCCAGCCTGCGCGTTGCGCTTCAGCAGTCGGCGATCACCGGTGGGGCCGAACCACTCGTCGCGGCACTGAAGTCTGCCGACGAGCGCCTGCAGCGCGTCAACCAGCCGCGGCTCGAAGGCGTCAGGCGTGCCATTGCTCGCGACCTCGAGCGGGTGCGCTCGGTGGGCGTGGCCGACGTCTCGGCACTCGTGATCAAGCTCGACGAGGCGGTGCGTCTGGTCGACGAACTGCCGCTCGTGTCGGGCTCGCCGTTGCAACGTGAAGCTGCATCGGCTCCCGCGCCCGCACCCGCGGCCTCCGGGCCCGCGAGGGCTGCCAGGGCCGGCACGCGGCGGGCGGCGGCCGCTTCGGCGCCCGCAGCAGAGCCTGCGCCAAGCGAGGCGAGCTGGTGGCGGCAGGCGGGCGAGCGGGTGTGGAGCGAAGCCAAGTCGCTGATCCGCGTCACGCGCATCGATCATCCCGAGGCCATGCTGATCGCGCCCGAGCAAACCTTCTTCCTGCGCGAAAACCTCAAGCTGCGCCTGCTGAATGCGCGCCTTGCGCTGCTCAGCCGACAGTTCGAGACGGTGCGGTCCGACCTGGCCATCGCGCAGCAGTCGCTGGAGCGGTATTTCGACGGCGACTCCCGCCGCGTGGCGTTGGTGGGCGAGCTGGTCCGGCAAGTGACCAGTCAGGCGCACCAGTCCGTGGTGCCTCGGCCGGACGATACCTTCGCCGCCCTGACCGCCGTCGCGGCGGGTCGTTGACGGGGCGGGCGGCGATGCGAGCAATCATCTGGCTGGTCCTGCTGTTCGCGAGCGCGGTCGTCGCGGCCGCGTTCCTCGGCGCCAACGACGCGCTCGTCACGGTGTTCTGGGCGCCGTGGCGCGTGGACGTGTCGTTCAACCTGTTCGTGCTCGGGCTCGTGCTGACCGTGGCGGTGGTGTATCTGTCCCTGCACGGGGCCAGCGCGTTGATCGGTTTGCCGCGTCGGGCGCGCGAATGGCGTTTGTCCAAACGCGAACGATCGGCGCAACAGGCGCTGCGCGAGTCGCTCGCACTGTTCTTTGGCGCTCGCTACAGCCGGGCCCACAAGGCGGCCCAACGCGCCGTGACCATCCAGGACGAAACGCCGGATCTTGGCAACGATGCCGAATTCACGATGCTGGCGCACCTGCTCGCCGCAGGCAGCATGCACCGTCTGCAGGACCGCACGCGGCGCGACGAGCATCTCGCAATGGCGCTCGCGGCATCGCGCCCGAGCATGGGCACGCGCCCGGCCGAGGAGGGCGCGAGGCTGCTGGCGGCCGAGTGGGCCCTTGAGGATCGTGACGCCGATCGCGCGCTCGAACTCATCGCTGAGTTGTCGCCCGGCGTGGCGCGTCGCACCCAGGCATTGAGGTTGAAGCTGCAGGCGGCCCGGCTGGCGCAGCGTCCGCTCGACGCCTTGCGTACGGCACGCCTGCTCGCCAAGCACCAGGGCTTTTCGCAGTCCGCCGCGGTCGGGTTGTTGCGCTCGCTGGCCATCGAGGCACTCGAAGCGGCACGCGACGCGGACCAATTGCGCCGCGTCTGGCAGCAACTCGACGGCGCGGACCGCCGCGACCCGTTTGTCGCTGCCCGGGCCGCAACGATGATGTCCCGAGCCGGCGCGCACGAAGACGCGCGCGACTGGTTGCGCCCGTTCTGGGAAAAGAGTGCAGCGATGCCAGCCGACGAGCGCGCGGAACTGAGCCGCGCGCTCGTCGCCAGCCTCGAAGGCATCGGCCCCGACTGGCTGCCGCGCCTCGAGGCCGCAGCCCAGGCCGATCCTCGCGACCCGAGTTTCGCGTATGCGTTGGGACGCGCGTTGATGGAAATGCAGCTGTGGGGCAAGGCACGCCAGCAGCTGGAGCGTTGTGCCGACGACGAGCACCTCGTACCGAGGCAGCGCAGGGCCGCATGGCGCGCGCTTGCCGAGCTGGCAGAACGGGAAGGAGACATCGCGCGCGTCAACCACTGTTACCGCCGAGCCGCCGAGGTGGAGTGACAACGGCAAAAAACCCGTGCTATACTTTCTGTCTTCGCGGCTGTAGCTCAGTTGGATAGAGTACTTGGCTACGAACCAAGGGGTCGTGGGTTCGAATCCTGCCAGCCGCGCCAAATCGAAAAGCCCGCCGATGTGAATCGGCGGGCTTTTTTCGTTGGGCCTTCGAGCGGCGTCGACTTTCTACACGATGCCTCGCCGGCGCAGATCGTCGATGCGCGTTGCGTCGTAGCCCAGTACTTCCGCGAGCACGGCATCGGTGTGCTGCCCCAGGTCAGGTGGGGCACTGTGCGCGACCGGCGGGGTGTCAGACAGCCGCAGCGGGCTGGCTACCCCCGCGACCGACCCGAGGCGCGGGTGCGGCAGCTCCACGCGCAAGCCTCTCGCATGCACCTGCGGGTCGTCGAATGCTTGCCCGATGTCGTTGATCGGCCCGCACGGCACATGCCGATGCTCCAGCAATTCCACCCACGCCGCCGTGCTGCGCTGTCGTGTCAGCGCCTCGATCATCGGTACCAGCAGCGCACGGTGGCGTACCCGCGCGGTATTGGTCGCAAAGCGCTCGTCCTGGCTCCATTCGGGCACACCGGCCGCGTCGCAGAAGCGCGCGAACTGGCCGTCGTTGCCGACGGCGAGCAGCATGGCGCCGTCTGCCGTCGGGAAGTCCTGGTACGGCACGATGCTCGGGTGGCTGTTGCCCTGGCGCTGCGGCGGCCTGCCGGTGTTGAGGAAGGCCGAGGCCTGATTGGCCAGCATCGCCATGCCGACATCGAGCAAGGCCATGTCGATGTGCTGACCGCGACCGGTGCGATGCCGTGCCTCCAGCGCAGCCAGGATGGCCGTGGACGCATACACGCCGGTGAAGAGGTCCGTGACGGCCACGCCAACGCGTATGGGCCCGCCGCCGGGTTCGCCGTCGGGGCGCCCGGTGATGCTCATCATCCCGCTCGACGCCTGGATCAACAGGTCGTATCCCGCCCGTGAGGCATAGGGGCCGTCCTGCCCGAACCCGGTGATCGAGCAGTAGATCAGACCAGGGTTGAGATCCTTCAGCGTGGCGTAGTCGAGCCCGTAGCGTGCGAGTCCGCCGACCTTGAAGTTCTCGATCAGCACATCGCTCTGCAGCGCGAGTTCACGAACGATGGCCTGGCCTTCCGCCTGCGTGAGGTCCACGGTCACCGACTGCTTGTTGCGGTTCGCGCAGGTGTAGTAGGTGGCATCGCGCGTGTCGCCGCCTTCGGCGTCTTTCATGAAGGGCGGGCCCCAGTGGCGCGTGTCGTCGCCTTCGCCAGGGCGCTCGATCTTGATGACCTCGGCGCCGAGGTCGGCCAGGATCTGCCCGCACCACGGGCCGGCCAGCACGCGCGAGAGGTCGAGCACGCGTAGGTGGCCGAGTGCTGTTGCCTGGCGATCGCTCATGCGCCGAAGGCCTGGATGCCGGTTTGTGCGCGGCCGAGGATCAACGCGTGCACGTCGTGGGTGCCCTCGTAGGTGTTGACCACTTCCAGGTTCACCACATGGCGGATCACGCCGTACTCGTCGCTGATGCCGTTGCCGCCGTGCATGTCGCGCGCCATGCGGGCGATGTCGAGCGCCTTGCCGCACGAATTGCGCTTCATGATCGACGTGATCTCGGGCGCGGCGGTGCCTTCGTCCTTCATGCGGCCCAGGCGCAGGCAGCCCTGCAGGCCGAGCGTGATCTCGGTCTGCATGTCGGCGAGCTTCTTCTGGATCAGCTGGTTGGCCGCCAGCGGGCGGCCGAACTGCTTGCGGTCCAGCGTGTATTGCCGTGCGGCATGCCAGCAGAACTCGGCCGCGCCCAGCGCACCCCATGCAATGCCGTAGCGTGCGCTGTTGAGGCAGGTGAACGGACCCTTCAGCCCTTCGACGTTGGGCAGCTCCTGTTCCGCGGGCACGAACACGTCGTCCATCACGATCTCGCCGGTGATCGACGTGCGCAAGCCCACCTTGCCGTGAATGGCGGGAGCACTGAGCCCCGGCATGCCCTTGTCGAGGATGAAACCGCGGATGCGGCCGGCGTCGTTCTTGGCCCAGACGACGAACACGTCGGCGATCGGGCTGTTGGTGATCCACATCTTGCTGCCGGTGAGCCGGTAGCCGCCGTCGACGCTGCGCGCCCGCGTTTCCATGCTGCCCGGGTCGGAGCCGTGGTTGGGTTCGGTCAGGCCGAAGCAGCCGAT
>NZ_CAMLJQ010000083.1 GCF_946480305.1 uncultured Caldimonas sp. | reverse complement strand
AGGGCTCGCTGGTGGTCAACAGCAGCCAGGGGGGCGGCACCAAGGACACCTGGGTACTGGAGGCCTGAAGATGCTGTCACGCACTGCTGATCATTTGTTCTGGATGGCTCGGTACATGGAGCGCGCGGAGAACACCGCCCGCATGCTGGACGTGAACTACCAGACGGGCTTGCTGCCGCAGTCGGCGCAGGCAGCGAACGATGCGTGGAACGGCATGCTGAGCATCACCGCCTTGAGTGCCGAAGGCACGCAGCGTTGCAACGGCATGGAGGTGCGCGAGCTGATCGACTACATGGTGCGTGACGAAAGCAACCCGGCCAGCATCTCCACCTGCCTGGGTGCCGCGCGCGAGAACGCGCGAGCGGTGCGCGGTACGCTGACCACCGAGGTGTGGGAGACCATCAACCAGAGCTGGCTCGAGTTCCGCCGCATGACAAGCGGCGGGCAGTACGCGCGCGACCCGGCGGAGCTGTTCGAATGGGTCAAGTTCCGTTCGCACCTGTCGCGCGGCGTCACGCTGGGCACCATGTTGCAGGACGAAGCCTTCCACTTCCTGCGCATCGGCACCTTTCTCGAACGCGCCGACAACACCGCCCGCCTGCTCGACGTGAAGTTCCGTGGCACCACGCCGGAGTTCTTCGGCGCGCCCAACGCCCGGGCAGACAAGGAGCAGGAGTACGACTTCTATCACTGGTCGGCCATCCTGCGGTCGATGTCGGGCTTCGAGGTCTACCGCAAGGTGTATCGCAGCGTGATCCGGCCGGAGAAGGTGGCCGAGCTGCTGATCCTGCGGCCCGACATGCCGCGCTCGCTAACGGCCTGCGTCAACGAGGTGGTGCACAACCTGGCGGCGGTGGCGAATGAGCAGTCCGGCGAGACGCGCCGGCGTGCCGGCCGCTTGCAGTCGGACTTGCAGTACGGTCGCATTGATGAAATCCTCGCGACGGGCCTGCATGCCTTCCTGACGCAGTTCCTCGATCGCATCGGCGATCTGGGCATGGGCATCAGCCGGGACTTCCTCGTGCCGGCTCATCACTGAACGGCGCACATCGCCGCGGAAAGAGATTGCATGTCCATCCACGTCGCGCTGAACCACGTCACGCACTACCGCTACGACCGCCCGGTGCAACTCGGCCCTCAGGTTGTGCGGCTGCGGCCCGCCCCGCATTCGCGCACACGCATCCTGAGCTACTCGATGCGCGTGCTGCCGGGTGACCACTTCGTCAACTGGCAGCAGGACCCGCAGTCCAACTACCTGGCGCGGCTCGTCTTCCCGGAAAAGACCACCGAATTCCGCATCGAGGTCGACGTGGTGGCCGAGATGTCGGTGCTCAACCCGTTCGACTTCTTCCTCGAGCCGCGGGCCGAAAAGGTGCCGTTCGACTATGACCCGACGCAGTCGCACGAGTTGGCGCCGTTTCTCGTCAAGCTGCCGATGACGCCGCTGTTCGAAGGCTACCTCTCACGTGTGCCGAAGGAGCCGACGCCGACGATCGACTTCCTCGTGGCGCTGAACCAGCAGGTGCAGCGCGACGTGGGCTACCTGATCCGCCTGGAGCCAGGCGTGCAGACGCCCGAGCAGACGCTGGAGCTGACCTCCGGATCCTGCCGCGACTCCGCGTGGCTGCTGGTGCAACTGCTGCGCCACCTGGGGCTCGCGGCGCGCTTCGTTTCGGGCTACCTGATCCAGTTGACGCCCGACGTGAAAGCGCTGGACGGACCTTCCGGCCCGACGACCGACTTCACCGACTTGCACGCATGGTGCGAGGTCTACCTGCCCGGCGCGGGCTGGATCGGGCTCGATCCCACCTCCGGCCTGCTCGCGGGCGAGGGCCACATTCCGTTGGCGTGCTCCCCGGAGCCCTCGTCGGCGGCGCCGGTCACCGGCCTCGTCGGAGAGAGCGTGGCCACGCTCGAACACCGCATGAAGGTCGAGCGCGTGTGGGAAGCGCCGCGCGTGACCAAGCCCTACACCGAGGACCAGTGGCGCGAGATCGAGGCGCTCGGGCACCTGGTCGACGAGGACCTGCGCCGCAACGACGTGCGACTCACCCAGGGTGGCGAACCCACCTTCGTGTCGGTGGACGACCGCGACGGCGCCGAATGGAACACCGACGCACTCGGCCCCACCAAGCGCGGTCTGGCGGCCGACCTGCTGGCGCGGCTGAAGGCGCGCTATGGTCGCGGCGGGCTGTTGCACTACGGGCAAGGCAAGTGGTACCCCGGCGAGCAGCTGCCACGGTGGTCGCTCAACCTGTTCTGGCGCAAGGACGGCGAGCCGGTGTGGTCCAACCCCGCGCTGTTTGCCGACGAAAAGCGCGACTACGGCGTCAGCGATGGCCACGCGCAGCGCTTTCTGCAGGCATTGGCGCGTCGCCTGCAACTCGATGCGCAGCAGGTGTTCCCCGCGTTCGAGGACATCTGGTACTACCTGTGGCGCGAGCGGCGCCTGCCGGTGAACGTGGACCCGTTCGACTCGCGGCTCGACGACCCCCTGGAGCGCGAGCGCTTGCGGCACGTGTTCACGCAAGGGCTGGACGCCGTGGTCGGGCATGTGTTGCCGCTGTCACGCAGCCGCGACGGCACGCGCTGGGAGAGCGGCCCGTGGTTCCTGCGCGACGAGCGCTGCTACCTCGTGCCCGGCGACTCACCGTTGGGCTACCGATTGCCGCTCGATTCGCAGCCCTGGGTGGCCAAGGCTGAGTACCCCTACCTGCATGGGCTCGATCCGAACCAGCCGCTCGGCGGCTTGCCGCCCTACCAGCGCATCCGCGGTCAATACCGGCAGCCCGAGCGCGCCGCGGCATCGAGCCGCTGGAGCCCATGGGCCGAGGGGGGCGCGGCCGGCCCTGGTGCAGGCAGCGGCACACCAGCGCCACCGGTGCATGGCGAGTCGGCCCAGCAGATCACCCGCACCGCGATCTGCGCGCAGCCACGCAACGGCCGGCTCTACGTCTTCATGCCGCCGCTCGCGCGGCTCGACGATTACCTGGAACTGGTGGCCGCCATCGAAGACGTGGCCGAAGGCATGGATCTGCCCGTCGTGCTGGAGGGCTACGAGCCGCCGCGCGACCCGCGCCTGCAGACGCTGCGCGTCACGCCCGACCCGGGCGTGATCGAGGTCAACATCCACCCTGCATCGAGCTGGGACGAACTGGTCGACCAGACCGGCTTCCTGTACGACGCAGCCTTCCACACCCGTTTGTCGGCTGAAAAGTTCATGCTCGACGGCCGCCATGGCGGCACCGGCGGCGGCAACCACTTCGTGCTGGGCGGCGCCACGCCGGCGGACTCGCCGTTTCTGCGGCGGCCCGAGCTGCTGACGAGCATGCTGGCCTACTGGCACAACCACCCGTCGCTGTCGTACCTGTTCTCGGGGCTGTTCATCGGCCCCTCCAGCCAGGCACCGCGCATCGACGAAGCGCGCAACGACTCGGTCTACGAGATCGAGATCGCGTTTGCCGAGCTCGAACGTCAGGCGGGCCTGGGGCCCAACGGTTGCCCGCCCTGGCTGGTCGACCGGCTGCTGCGCAACCTGCTGATCGACGTCACCGGCAACACCCACCGTGCCGAGTTCTGCATCGACAAGATGTACTCGCCCGACGGCCCGGCCGGCCGGCTCGGCCTGCTGGAGATGCGCGCCTTCGAGATGCCGCCGCACGCACGCATGAGCCTCACGCAGCAACTGCTGATGCGCGCGCTGATCGCCCGTTTCTGGTCGCAGCCGTACCGGCCTGCGCGGCTGAAGCGGTGGGGCACCGAACTCCACGACCGCTTCATGCTGCCCCACTTCGTGTGGGACGATCTGCGCGACGTGATCGACGAGCTGCAATCGCTCGGCTACCCGCTCAAGCTCGAATGGTTCGCACCGCACCGCGAGTTCCGCTTCCCGCGGCTGGGGGACTTCGCCGTGCGCGGCGTCGAGGTGGAGTTGCGCCTGGCGCTGGAGCCCTGGCACGTGATGGGGGAGGAGGGCGCCGTGGGCGGCACGGCGCGCTATGTGGATTCCTCGGTGGAACGTCTGCAGGTGCACGTGACGGGGCTGGTCGACGAGCGCCACGTGCTCACCTGCAACGGCCGCGCGGTGCCGCTGCAGCCCACCGGTCGCGTGGGGGAGTTCGTGGCCGCCGTGCGCTACCGCGCGTGGCAGCCGCCGTCTTGCCTGCACCCGACCATCGGTGTGCACGCGCCGTTGACCTTCGACCTGGTCGACACCTGGATGCAACGCTCCATGGGGGGCTGCCAGTACCACGTGTCACACCCTGGCGGGCGCAACTACAACACCTTCCCCGTCAACGCCTACGAGGCCGAGGCGCGCCGGCTGGCCCGCTTCTTCCGCCTGGGGCACACGCCGGGGCAGGTCGCGGTGCGGCCCGAGCCGCGCAATCCGAACTTCCCGTTCACGCTCGATCTGAGAACCTGAGAGTCTTTCGCTCACACCCGCTCATCACGTCCAAGGGCCCCCGCTCGTCGTTGCAAATGCTCGCCATAGCACGCGCTATGGCTGTGCTTTGCGCCTAGACCGGAAGCCCTTGGCCGCGCTGCTCGGGCGCGCACGAAAAACTCTCAGGCTCTGCGACGCGGCGGCGCTGTCCTGAACCACGGTTACCCTGTCTGCCGCGCCGTGCCCTGGCGCGCATGGCAGACTGCACGCACCATGTCCGACCCCTTGCTCGAAGGCTACCGCCTGTCTGCACAGCGCTATGACGAGATGCTCGCCGCGCCCGGTGAGGTGCGCCCGCACTGGCGCCGCTTCCTGCAGGCCCTGGCGGCCAGCGAGCCGGCGCAGCTGGCCGAGCGCATGGCGCTGGTCGAGCGCGAGGTGCGCGAGAACGGGGTCACCTACAACGTCTATGCCGACCCGCGCGGCGCCGACCGGCCCTGGGAGGTCGACCCGATCCCGCTGCTGCTGTCGCCCGAGGACTGGGCCCAGATCGAAGCCGGCGTCGCGCAACGGGCACGCCTGCTCAACGCGGTGCTCGGCGACATCTACGGCGCACAGACGCTGATGCGGCAGGGGCTGATCCCGCCTTCGCTCGTGTTCGGGCATCGCGGCTATCTGCACCCGGCCCGGGACATCCGCCCGCCCGGCGGCGTGCACCTGTTCCAGTACGCGGCCGACCTCGCTCGTTCTCCCGATGGGCGCTGGTGGGTGTTCTCCGACCGCACGCAGGCGCCTTCCGGCGCCGGCTATGCGCTGGAGAACCGCCTGGTCGTCTCGCGCATGTTCCCGGAGATGTTCCGCGAGCTGAACGTCGAGCACCAGGCCGGGTTCTTCGCATCGCTGCGCGAGTCGATCGCGCACCTGGCGCCGCGCGGCGACGGCCCGCAGCTCACCGTGCTGCTGACGCCCGGCCCCTACAACGAAACCTACTTCGAACACGCCTTGATCGCGCGCTACCTCGGTTTCGTGCTGGTCGAAGGCAGTGACCTCACCGTGCGCGAGGGCCGCGTGTGGCTCAAGACGGTGGCAGGCCTGCAGCGCGTGCATGCCATCGTGCGCCGGCAGGACGACGACTACTGCGACCCGCTCGAGCTGCGTGCCGACTCGGCGCTCGGCATCGCCGGCCTGACCGACTGCGCGCGACGCGGCACGGTGCTGATCGCCAACAGCCTGGGCTGCGGCGTGCTGGAGTCGGGGGCCCTGCTCGGCTACCTGCCGGCATTGTGCGAGCGGTTGCTCGGCGAGCGCCTGCTGCTGCCGTCGGTGGCCACGTGGTGGCTCGGCGAGCCCGCCGCGCTCGACGATGCCTGGCAGCGTCTCGACGATCTGATCATCAAGCCCACAGACCGCTCCGCGGGCCGCGAGGTGCTGTTCGGCCAGAAGCTGTCGCCCACCGAACGCGAGGCATTGCGAGAGCGCGTCAAGCGCCAGCCGCATCGCTACGTCGCGCAGGAGTGGGTGCAGCTGTCGCAGGCGCCGGCGCTCGACCGCCAGCGGCCCAAGCATTTGTCGGCGCGTGCGGTGGGGCTGCGCGTGTTCGCCGTGGCCACCGGCAGCGGCTACGCGGTAATGCCCGGCGGCCTCACGCGCATGGGCAGCGCACCCGAGGCCAACGTGATCTCGATGCAGCGCGGCGGCGCCTCGAAAGACGCCTGGGTGCTGTCCGATGGCCCGGCCAGCACCTCGCTGTCGCTGCTGCGCACCACCATCACGCCCGACGACTTGAAGGCGCCGCGCGCGCACCTGTCGTCGCGCGTGGCCGAAAACCTGTTCTGGTATGGCCGCTATGCCGAGCGCAGCGAGTGCACCGCGCGGCTGCTGCGCGTGGCACTGACGCGCTGCGTGGCCGAAACCGAAGAGCAGGACGAAGGCAGCCTGCCCGCGCTGGCGCTGGCACGCGAATGGAACCTGATCGAAGGCGAGGGCGACCCGGTGGCCGAGCTGCTGGCCGCCGCCACCGAGCCCGAGCGCGGACTGGGCGCCGTGTTGCGGCAGATGGGCCGCGCGGCCTTCAGCCTGCGCGACCGGCTGTCGATCGACAACTGGCGCACGCTGAACCAGCTGGTGCAGGACCCGGTGTTCACGCGGCGTGCCTCGCTGCCCGCGGCGCTGAACTGGCTCGACCGCGCGGTCACCACGCTGGTCACGCTGTCCGGCTTTGCGCTCGACGGCATGACCCGCGGCACCGACTGGCGCTTCATGTCGATCGGCCGTCGCATCGAGCGGCTCGACTTCCTGGCGCTGTCGATCCAGAGCGCGATGGAAGCCGGCCACGGCAGCGGGCTCGACTGGCTGCTCGACCTGTGCGACTCCACCGTCACGTATCGCTCGCGCTACATGGTCGCGCCCGAATGGCTGCCGGTGCTCGACATGCTGGTGCGCGACGACACGCACACCCGGTCCATCGGCTTCCAGCTGCCCGGCCTGATGGCGATGGTCGACAAGATCGAACGCCTGCACGGCGGCTTTGCCAGCACCTTGCTGGCCGGGCCACATGAGGCGTTGGTGCGGCTCGCGCCTGAGGATCTTTCGCCAGACAACGCCACACTGAGGTGGCTGCTCGAAGAGGTGCGCGGCGTGTCGTATGGCGTGTCGGAAGCCGTCACCCACAAGTTCTTCACGCATGCGCAGCAGCGCAACCAGCAGCGGGTGACGGCGTGACGCGCTACCGCATCGAACACGACACCCGCTACGACTACAGCGCGCCGGTGTCCGATTCATGGCAGCTCGCGCGGCTCACGCCCCGGCGCCTGCCGTGGCAGCAGCTCGTGTGGCATACGCTGGAGCTCGACCCTCGCCCCGACGAGACCGACGTGCGCGTCGACAGCTTCGGCAACACCGTCACGAGCTTTGCGTTGCACCGTGCGCACGACGCGCTCAGCGCTCGCATGGTGTGCGAAGTGCAGCTCGCCGAACGGCCCGCATGGCGCCGGCGCGAGCCCGAGCCATGGCAGGACGTGCGTGATGCACTCGCACGCCCCAGCGCATTGCACGACCTGGCCCTGGCGCTGGCCCGCGAAACCACCGCCTACCTGCCGTGGTCGCAGGCGGCCCACGACTACGCGGCACGCAGTCTGCTGCCGGGGCGCGACTGGTTCGAGGCGGTGCACGAGCTGATGCAGCGCATCCATGCCGAGTTCGAGTTCGAGCCCGGCGCCACCACCGTCAGCACGCCGGTCGAGACCGTGCTGGCCGAACGCAAGGGCGTGTGCCAGGACTTCGCGCACCTGATGATCACGTGTTTGCGCACGCACGGCCTGCCGGCGCGTTATGTGTCCGGCTACCTGCTCACCGAGCCGCCGCCCGGCATGCCGCGGCTGGTCGGCGCGGATGCGACCCATGCCTGGGTGGCCTGCCACTCGCCGCAACACGGTTGGGTGGAGTTCGACCCCACCAACGACTGCCTGGCCGACACCCGCTACATCACGCTCGCGTGGGGCGGCGACTTCGCCGACGTGGCGCCGCTGCGCGGCGTGATCCTCGGCGGTGGCGAGCAGCGGCTGGAGGTGAAGGTCAGCGTCTGGCCGCTCGATGGGCCGCCGTGATGCCTGTACTACAGTGATCGCCGCGCGAACAGGTCCGCGCAGGGAGAACACAGATGGCAAACAACAGGACATCCATTGCGGCGCGTGCTCGCGGGCAGGCCGCGGCGCGGCCGCAGGCGGTGATGGAATATGCCGCGCTCGCAGCCGCCGTCGCGTCCACCGGCAAATCGGTGTCCGACGTGGTCGGCACGCTGGCCCCGCTGCTCAAGAGCAAGGTCGTGCTGCTGCCGCAGGTGCTGCGCAGCGGGCAGGTCGGCAACGAACACCGGTTGTTCGTGCGCCTGAGCAACGTCACACCCCATGGCGTCTACCTCGAGGGCATGAAGCTGCAACGCCCCAAGGACGTGCCGCTGACCTGCCGCGTGCTGGGCGCCAAGCCGATCGGCATCGACCAGGCGGCCACC
>NZ_CAMLJQ010000082.1 GCF_946480305.1 uncultured Caldimonas sp. | reverse complement strand
GGTACAGGTCCTTCGTGGCGGCTTCGCCCGGATGGATCTTGTTCTCGACGCCGTCGAGGCCGGCCATCATCAGTGCGGCGAAGCACAGGTACGGGTTGGCCAGAGGATCGGGGAAGCGCGCCTCGATGCGGCGGCCCTTCGGGTTGGCCACGTACGGGATGCGGATGGACGCCGAGCGGTTGCGGCTGGAGTAGGCCAGCTTCACCGGGGCCTCGAAGCCGGGCACCAGGCGCTTGTAGCTGTTGGTGCCGGGGTTCGTGATGGCGTTCAGCGCGCGGGCGTGCTTGATGATGCCGCCGATGTAGTACAGCGCGAACTCGGACAGGCCGGCGTAGCCGTCGCCTGCGAACAGGTTCTTGCCGTCCTTCCAGATCGACTGGTGCACGTGCATGCCGGAGCCGTTGTCGCCGACGATGGGCTTGGGCATGAAGGTCACCGTCTTGCCGTAGGCATGGGCCACGTTGACGATGATGTACTTCTGCAGCTGCAGCCAGTCAGCGCGCTGGACCAGCGTGCTGAACTTGGTGCCGATTTCCATCTGGCCGGCGTTCGCCACTTCGTGGTGGTGCACTTCGACCGGAATGCCCATCTGCTCGAGCAGCAGGCACATCTCGGAACGCAGGTCCTGGCCGGAGTCGACCGGGGGCACCGGGAAGTAGCCGCCCTTGACGGTGGGACGGTAGCCGGTGTTGCCGTGCTCGTATTCCTTGCCCGTGTTCCAGGCGGCTTCCTCGGACTCGATCTTCGAGAACGAGCCGGACATGTCGACGTTCCAGCGGACGCTGTCGAACACGAAGAACTCGGGTTCCGGTCCGAAGTACGCGGCGTCGCCGATGCCCGAAGACTTGAGGTAGGCCTCGGCACGCTTGGCCAGCGAGCGCGGGTCGCGCTCATAGGGCTTGCCGTCGCCCGGCTCCAGCACGTCGCAGGTCAGGAACAGCGTCGGCTCTTCGAAGAACGGGTCGATGTTGGCGGTGTTGGGGTCCGGCATCAGCAGCATGTCGGAGGCTTCGATGCCCTTCCAGCCGGCGATCGAGGAACCGTCGAACGCGTGACCCGACGTGAACTTGTCTTCATCAAAGGCAGAGATCGGCACGGACACGTGCTGTTCCTTGCCACGGGTGTCGGTGAAACGGAAGTCGACGAACTTGACTTCGTTCTCCTTCACCATCTTCATCACGTCGGCGACGGTCTTGTTGGCCATCAGGTGCTCCTAGCGGACGGTTGTGTGAGTTGGGTACATGAATCGGCGGCCCGAAGGCCGCCGGTCCGAGGTTCTTGCGGCGGGCGCTGCCGCCAAAAAACGCACTGGAATGTAGCAGAAACCATGCCAATTTCTGCCCGCTGCGCGAGGGTTGGTACCCCCTTCGAAACCACCCGCCTTCGGGCCTGGAGGGGCCGCCATCGCAAGCAGATACAAGGCTTGCGGACCCACCCATCGCCGGCAGACCTCCATCACCGCGCAAAAGCACCAAGATAGTGCACAGAGCCGCACCATTCAAGGGCTTTCCTGAACCGCTTCAGCGCACCATTTCGGGGCCCAGCGGGACACCCAGTTTGTGCAGCCCGGCGAGGAGCGCGGGATAGGCCTGCCACACCAGCTCGCCTGCGCCTTTGACGCCGAGCTCGATGTGGCGGCCGTGCTCGGGGTGGTCGACGCTGGGCAGGCTGAACACCTTCACGCCGTCGAAACGCGCTTCGATCTCTTCCATCAGCGGGGTGAGCGTGGCTTCCATCGAGCCGTAGACGATGACCGACTTCTCGGTCACCGGATGGCGGTGGAACAGTTCGGCGTAGCGGTGTTCCAGCACCCACTCGATCATCGGCCAGGCCATCACCGGGAACCCGGGGACGAAATGGACGGAGCCGACCGAAAAGCCCGGGATCTTGTTGTACGGGTTGGGAATCAGCTCGGCGCCGACCGGGAACACTCCCATGTTGAGTCGGTGCACGTTGTCGGGCCGATCGGGCTCGTAGGGCTGCCCCTGCTCGCGCGCCACGTCCTGCATGCGCTCGAGGATCAGGGCCTTGGCGCCTTCGTGCAACGCAAGCGGCACACCGAGTGCGCGCGCGGCGCATTGGCGGGTGTGGTCGTCGGGCGTGGCGCCGATGCCGCCGCACGAGAACACCGCGTCGCCGCTGGCGAAAGCCTCGCGCAGTGCCGCCTCCAGCCGCACCGGGTCGTCGCCCACGTAGCGCGCCCAGCTCAACGCGAGCCCGCGCGCGCCCAACAGCTCGATGACCTTGGGCAGGTGCTTGTCCTGCCGCTTGCCCGAGAGGATCTCGTCGCCGACGATGATGAGGCCGAATGCCATGGGGAGGGACTCCGTATCAGACAGAAGCAGAAGCGGGGGGAGGAGGCGCCGGAGGCTCGGCCTCGATCAGCAGCGGCGCCGGCTCCGAACGTGCATAGCCGCCGGGGGCCGGTTGGGCGGCATGACGCTGCTCGCGCAGTGCGTGCAGGGCCGCGAGCGCAAAGTGCGTGAACCAAAGCGACGAGAACGCGAACACGAGCGTGTAGAGCCACACCGAGACCACGATCAGCAGCGGCGCGAGGATCAACGCCGCCGCGCCCACCGCCCACACGAGCGAGGGTGCAGCACCGGCATAGCCGGTCAGCACGCCCATCAACACGAGCGGCCAGCGGTGCGCGCGCATCAGGTGCCGACGCTCCTCGCGCGTGGCGTGCTCGGCCAGCGCATCGAAGGTCATCACCCGGTAGGCCAGCCAGCCCCAGATCAGGGGAGGCAGCAGCAGGACCAGAGGCGGGATCAGCCACAGCGGCAGGCTGACCACCAGCGCCGTCACGGCGATCGCACTGGAGCCGAGCATCCAGGCGACGCTCTGCCAGAACGAAGCGCCCTGCGAACGCGCCAGCCGCGGGAAGCGCCGCGCGGCCACCAGCCGGACCATCGCCGGCGCCATCAGCAGCCCCACGGCCAGCATCGAGGCGACGACGATCAACGGCACCACGAGCGCCACGACGATCAGCGGCGGCAACACCGAATAGAAGCCGACCGCGCCGAAACTCTCGAGCCAGCGGCGCGCCGTCTTCAGGAGTTCCCACTCCATCAGCATGCCGGCGACCCCCTGCACGGCCGGCTCCCAATAGAACCACCCCAGCACGAAGGCGGCGCCCGCGATCAGCACCAGCGGCAGCAGCGACAACAGGATGACCCGGGGGTGCAGGCAGTAGGCCACCGCCCGCCAGAACGAATCGAGCAACAAATTCATGGCGCGAGAGCTTACGCGAGCCGCAGCGTTCAGTCTTTCTCGAACAGCCGCCGCCAGCCCTCGGGGCCGAGCGCGCGCAGCGTCTGCATGTTCGTCTCGTAGATCGCCTCGGCGTCGGGAAAGGCTTCCACGGCCCGGTCGATGCTGGCTTCACGCAGCAGGTGCAGCGTGGGGTACGGTGAGCGGTTGGTGCAGTTCTCGATGTCGTCCTCGCCGGTGCCGGCGAACTGGTAGCGCGGATGGAAGCTCGCCACCTGCAGCACCCCCTCGAGCCCGAGTTCGGCCAGCAGATCATCTGCTTCGTCGAGAAAGTCGTTGTAGTCGAGGAAGTCCTGCAGCACGTGCGGGTGGATCAGCAGCGTGGTGTCGATCGCCGCCGGATCCGCCTCGGCCAGCAGCCGCAGCTCGCGCTCCAGGTCCGCCCGCAACGCGTCGGTCGACCGCGCCGGGCTGACGGCATAGCGCACCTGCTCCTTCACGTGCACGGCCTTTGCAAACGGGCAGAGATTGAGGCCGATCACCGCCCGCTCCAGCCAGCGGCGGGTGTCGGCAACGACGTGGGCATCCTCGTACTGCGTCATGCCGCGAGTGTAGGCCCCCGCGGCAGCGCCTCATCGCGCGCCCGAGCACCGCTGCCGCATGGACCGATCAATATCTCGTTTCGTGCGCGTCGGCCTGGTCGCCATCGGCGCGGCGCAGCGCGCGCCGGATCTCGGAGCGCATCACGCGCAGGTCGAGCGGCTTGGCGATGTAGCCGTCCATGCCGGCATCGAGGCACGCCCGCCGGTCGCCGTCGCTCGCGTGGGCGGTGGCGGCGATGATCGGGAAGGCCGGCAGTCGGCCCGTCTGCTGCAGTGCACGCAGGCGGCGCGTGGCCTCCAGGCCATCGACGCCGGGCATCTGCACGTCCATCAGCACCGCACTCGGGGCGTTCCGCAGGCACTGTTCGATCGCCTCCTCGCCGCCGCCGGCCACCACCACGTCGAAGCCCAGCACGCGCAGCATCTCCTCGGCGAGCAGCTGGTTGACCGGATTGTCCTCGACCACCAGGAACTGCCTGCCATGCGACATGCTGAGCGGCGTCGGCGACGTGTTGCCGGTGCGTTCGCGCGTCAGCAGCCGACGGGTCAGTGCCAGCTGGCGCATGTCCGACGGGCTGAACGGCGCCACGTAGACCTTCACCCCCAGTTCGCTGCTGCGCTGCGGCGACATGCTGGCCGATGAACGCGCATCCACCAGCAAGATCACTTCGGCTTCCCGCGGCACACACTGGCGCAGATCGAGCAGCTGCTCCTCGCCAATGGCGCCCTGCTCCACGGCCACGACGAGCGCGGGCCATTCCGTCTCGGCCGCCGTGTCCACGTGCGCATGCACCTCGTCCATGGAGCCGAACAGCATCGGCCGCCAGCCTTGCCGGGCGAAGCGCTGGGCCAGCAGATCCAGGCCCAGCGGCGGGTCAGCCAGCAGCCACACCGGGAGATCGGGCGCCAGCGGTTCGCTCGGCTCGTCGGTCTCCGACTCCAGCACCGCGCGCTGCAACGGCAGCTCGACCCGGAACACCGAGCCTTCCCCGAGCCGGCTTTCCACCGAGACGCTGCCCCCCATCAGCTCGCACAGGCTGCGTACGATCGACAGCCCCAGTCCCGTGCCCCCCACGCGCCGGGAGACGGAGGCGTCCCCCTGCTCGAAGGGCTGGAACACGCGGGCGGAGGTGCCCTCGTCCATGCCCATACCGGTGTCGGCCACCTCGATCACCACGTGGCACCGATCGGCCCCCTGTGCCCGCACCTGCGCCACCAGGCTCACCTCGCCGGCCGACGTGAACTTGATCGCGTTCGACAACAGGTTGGTCACGACCTGACGCAGCCGGGCCGGGTCGCCCATGACCTGCGCCAGGCTGCCCCGGTAGTCGAACAGCAGCGCCAGCCCTTTCTCGTGCGCCATCGGCATCATCGCCCGCGCGGTCAGCGTGAGCACCTCGCCGAGGTCGAACTCCACCGACTCCAGCGCGATCTTGCCGGCCTCGGCCTTCGCGAAATCGAGCACGTCGTTGATGATGGCCAGCAGCGTCGCACCCGAGCTTTGCGCCAGTTCGAGATAGCGCCGCTGCGTGTCGGTGGTGGCAGCGCGCAATGCCAGCTCGGTCATGCCCATCACGCCATTGAGCGGCGTGCGGATCTCGTGGCTCATGTTGGCGAGGAACAGCGACTTCGCCCGGTTCGCACGTTCAGCCTCCTCGCGCGCGGCCTCGAGCTTGGCCGTGCGCTCGCGCACCAGGTCTTCGAGCTGTCCCTGGTAACTGCGCAGGGCCTCCACGGCCTGCATCTCCTCGTGCACGTCGCTGATCGCCCCCACCAGCACGGCTGGCCGGCCGTCCTCGCCGGGCCAGGCGCGCGCGCGGCCGCGCACCCAGCGGTACTCGCCACTGCGGTGCAACACCCGGATCTGATAGCGCCACTGGCCCCCTTCCCGAAGGGCGATCTCGTAGGGCCGGCTGAACGATTCCATGTCGTCCGGGTGGATGCGCCCATTGATCACCGCGCGATCGTTCGGCAACTCGTGGTCGGCAAAACCGAGGATCTGCTTGAAGCGCGGCGAATACCAGCTCACGTTCGAACGCAGGTCGCGCTCCCAGATGCCGTCGTGCGTGCTCTCCATCACCCGCCAGTAGCGCCGTGCCGTGTGGCGCTCGGCCTCTTCGGCCAGCTTGAGCACGGTAATGTCGTTGAACACGGCAAGGTAGCCCGCAAAGGAGCTGCCGTCGTGGCCCATCGGGGTGGCCTCGACCCGCAGCCACCAGGGGCGGCCGTCGGCGAGGCGCATCTCCACGTCCACGTTGAACGCCAGGCGGTCGGACAGTGCGGCCTGCACTTCCGGGGCCGGCGCTTCGCGCCCGTGCGAGGTGAGCAGCTCCGCCCATGCGCAGGTTCGGGGATCGCGCCCGCTGGGAACGGTGTCCCATGCACGGTTGCACCACACTACCCGCAACGACGCGTCGGTCACCAGCACCAGGTTGCGGCTGTACTCGAGCGCGCGCACCACCGGCGCATAGGGCAGCGCCGGCATCGTCGAGCCGGGCGTCGCGTCGAACGAGGGTGGAGCGTTACTCACTGTGGCTGCCCGCCCGGCATGGGGCCGGCGATTCGGAGCGGTGCGGCCTTTGTAGCACCGCCGACGGCGCAACACCCGCGGGTTCCCCCTTCCGAGCGTGTCGAAGTTCCCACAACGGCGCTCCTTGTTGCGCTGCAACACCGCCGGACGGCTCTTGCTAGACTGGCCGCCGGGCGCGTTGCCTCCCAAGTTACTCGCCCGCCCGGTCGGACAACAACAAGCAGAGGCCCCCTCATGACAGCCCCTTCATCGTCCCAGCGCCCGCGCGTCGTCATCGTCGGATGCGGCTTCGGCGGCCTGGAAGCCACTCGCGCGTTGGCGCGCGCGGAGGTCGAGATCACGCTGATCGATCGCACCAACCACCACCTGTTCCAGCCCCTGCTCTACCAGGTGGCGACCGCGGGCCTCGCCGCGCCCGCGATCTCGGCACCGATCCGCCACATCCTGCGTCGGCAGATGCAGCGAGGCCAACTCACGGTGCTGCTCGGCGAAGTGACCGGCGTGGACGCGCAGGCGCGCGAGGTGCAGCTCGAAGACGGCGCCCGCATCCCCTACGACCATCTCATCGTTGCCTCGGGTGCCACACACAGCTATTTCGGCCGCGACGAATGGGCGCGTCACGCGCCAGGCCTCAAGACCCTGGCCGATGCCTTCGAGTTGCGCAACCGCGTGCTCAAGGCCTTCGAACAGGCCGAGCGCTACCCGGATCAACGCGAGCAGTGGCTCACCTTTGCCGTCATCGGCGCCGGCCCCACCGGCGTCGAGATGGCCGGCACCATGGCCGAGATCGCCCACCACACCCTGCACGACGAGTTCCGCCACATCGATTCGCGGCAAGCCCGCGTCGTGCTGATCGAGGGCGCCGACCGCGTGCTCGGCGCCTTCCCGCCCGAGTTGTCACAGCGCGCGAAGGAGCAACTCGAGAAGCTGCGCGTGGAGGTACGCACCGGCTGCCGCGTCACCCACATCGACGAACACGGCGTCACCGCGCAGGTGCAGGGCCAGCCCGAGCCTTACGTGCTGCGAGCCCGCACGGTGGTCTGGGCCGCCGGCGTCGCCGCCTCGCCGCTCGGCAAGGCATTGCACGCCGGCACCGGCGTCGCGCTCGACCGCGCCGGCCGGGTGGTGGTGGAGCCCGATCTCAGCATCGCCGGCCACCCCGAGATCCAGGTCATCGGTGACCTGGCCGCCGCCAAGAGCTACCCGAAGCGCGGCGACCCGACGCCCGTCCCCGGCGTGAGCCCGGGGGCCAAGCAGATGGGCCGTCAGGCCGCTGCCAACATCCTGCGCCGACTGCGCGGTGAAGCGACACAGCCCTTCCGCTACATCGACTATGGTTCATTGGCGACGATCGGCCGCAAGGCCGCGGTTGCGCAGGTCGACGTCCCGCTGCTCGGCAGCGTGCGCTTCAGCGGTTATTTCGCCTGGGTGTTCTGGCTGTTCGTGCACATCTACTTTCTGATCGGCTTCCGCAACCGCTTGATGGTGCTGATGGACTGGGGCTGGGCCTACTGGACCTTCCAGCGGCACGCACGGGTGGTGGTCGAGGCCAACCCCGCGCGACTGCAAACGGAGGATGCACCATGAACGACAGCATTGCGGCGTTGAAGCGTGGGCTCGATGCCACCCGCGCCGGGGACCTGGCGGTGAGCGAACTGGTCGCGCTGTTTCGCTCGCATGCGGGGCGGCTGCTCGATGGGCTGCCGGACCGGTTCGGGCAGGTGCTGGAGTCGTTGCTGATGCAGTTGGAGTCGGGGAGCCTCTTCACGGAGGAGAGTTGCTCGTTCAGTCAGCAGGATTTGCTGGAGAGCCTGGGGGCGTGGGTGGAGCAGGCGGAGGGGCGGCTCGCCGGGGGGTGATGGCGCCCGGCAGCGGGGCGGTTGCTGCTGCCTGCTGCCTGCTGGCGGCTGGCGGCTGCCTGCTGGCGGCTGGTGGTTGCCCGCTGACGCGGGGGTGGGGGCTGCGCAAGCCTGGCCTTTCGCGCCGGGAGTCCGCCCCGGCGGGCGGGTAACTTTCTTCTGCCAGAAGAAAGTCACCAAAGAAGAAGCTGGAATGCAACACCATTCGGTTCGACCGTTGTGCTTCTTCAAGTCGGCCCGGCGGGCGGTTGATGACCGCCGTGCACGCTAGCAACACCAGCTCGTCCAACGTTTC
>NZ_CAMLJQ010000081.1 GCF_946480305.1 uncultured Caldimonas sp. | reverse complement strand
AGCAAGGACACGCCGTTGTACTTGCCCGGGTCGTCGGAGACGATCACGAGCTTGGCCACGCCCTCGGCGATCAGGCTCTGCATGATCTGCAGCACCGAGTGGCCCTCAGGGCGCTCTCCGACCCGTTGGCCGCCGGTCATCGCGACCGCGTCGTTGTAGAGGATCTTGTAGGTGATGTTCACGCCGGCCGCGATGCTCTGGCGGATCGCGAGCAGGCCGCTGTGGAAGTACGTGCCGTCGCCCAGGTTCGCGAAGATGTGCTTCTCGTTCGTGAACGGCGCCTGCCCGACCCAGGGCACGCCTTCGCCGCCCATCTGCGTGAAGGTGCTGGTGCTGCGGTCCATCCAGACCGTCATGTAGTGGCAGCCGATGCCGGCCACGGCGCGCGAGCCTTCCGGCACGCGGGTGCTGGTGTTGTGCGGGCAGCCGCTGCAGAACCAGGGCACGCGGTCGGCGTCGATCTTCAGGGTCTGCTCGCTGCGCTCCTTGGCTTCGATCACCGCCATGCGCGCGGCGATGCGGGCGCGCAGATCGCTGCCGAGCTGCTGCATCAGGCCCAGCTTCTCCAGCCGCTGTGCGATCGCCTTGGCGATCAGCGCGGGGTTCAGATCGGCCTGCGCGCGCAGCAGCCAGTTCGACGCCGGGTTGGGCATCGACCATTCGCCGCCGGAGTGGTCGCCCTCGGGCTCGTTGAACTTACCGAGCACGTTGGGGCGCACGTCTTCGCGCCAGTTGTAGAGCTCTTCCTTCAGCTGGTATTCGATGACCTGGCGCTTTTCCTCGATGACGAGGATCTCCTGCAGGCCCGTGGCGAACTCGCGCGTGATGCTCGCTTCCAGCGGCCACACCACGGTGACCTTGTGCAGGCGGATGCCGATGCGGCGGCAGGTGTCGTCGTCCAGGCCGAGGTCATGCAGCGCCTGGCGCGTGTCGTTGTAGGCCTTGCCGCTGGCAATGAGACCGAGCCGCGCGTTGGGCGAGTCGATCACCGTGTGGTTGAGCCGGTTCGCGCGCACATAGGCCAGCGCGGCATACCACTTGTAGTTCATCAGCCGCGCTTCCTGCTCCAGCGGCGGATCGGGCCAGCGGATGTGCAGGCCGCCCGGCGGCATGAGGAAGTCTTCCGGCAGCACGATGTTCACGCGGTCGGGGTCGACCCACACGCTGGCCGAAGACTCGACGATCTCCTGGATGGTCTTCATGCCCGCCCACACGCCGGCAAAGCGGCTCATCGCGAAGGCATGCAGGCCGAGGTCGAGGATCTCCTGCACGTTGGTCGGGAAGAACACCGGGAAGCCGACCGCCTTGAACACGTGGTCGCTCTGGTGCGCGGCGGTCGAGCTCTTGGAGATGTGGTCGTCGCCCGCGATGGCGATCACGCCGCCGTGCTTGGCGGTGCCGGCCATGTTGGCGTGCTTGAACACGTCGAGCGAGCGGTCGACGCCGGGGCCCTTGCCGTACCAGATGCCGAACACGCCGTCGAACTTCTTGTGCTCGGGGTAGAGGTCGAGCTGCTGCGTGCCCCACACGGCGGTCGCGCCCAGTTCTTCGTTCACGCCGGGCTGGAACACGATGTTGTGGGCCGCCAGGTGCTTCTTGGCCTGCCACAGCGCCTGGTCATAGCCGCCGAGCGGCGAGCCGCGGTAGCCGCTGATGAAGCCGCCGGTGTTCAACCCCGCCATCGCGTCGCGCGTCTGTTGCAGCATCGGCAACCGCACCAGCGCCTGCACGCCGCTCATGAAGGCCCGGCCGTGGTCGAGCGCGTACTTGTCTTCCAGGGTGACCGATTCGAGCGCCTTGCGAATCGATTCGGGGAGCGGGGCATTCATCGCGGAGAACTCCTTGTGTGGCCTCTCGCTCTGAGCGTGCTTGTGGCGCGCCCAGGCGGGCAGTGTGACCTCTGAGTTTAGGAAGCTCGGGCGGACAAGTGTTTTCTTTCTTTGCCAGGAATTCGCAGTTCGAAGGAATAATCATCCCTTCGATGCAGCTTCGGAGAAAGAAGTGCCCTCAAAACCGCAAGACCAAGGGAAAACCCTTGGGGTGACCGCTTCCACCACGCCGCTCGCCGAGGTGCACGAAGGGCTGGACCGGTATGACATCGCGATCCTCCACGAACTGCAGCAGGACGCGCGCCTGTCCAACGCCGAACTGGCCGCGCGCATCGGCTTGTCGCCCAGCCCCTGCTGGCGCCGCGTGAAGGCGCTCGAGGAGCAGGGCTACATCAAGGGCTACCGGGCCGAGATCGACCGCCACAAGATCGGCCTGGGCGTGCTGGCCTTCGTGCGGGTGGACGCCGAGCGCAACAACGCGGTGGCCACGCGCGAACTCGAAGATGCGATCCGTTCGCTGCCAGAGGTGATTTCATGCCACTACATCTCGGGCTCCGGCACTTTCGAGCTGCAGGTGATGGCGACCGACCTCGACGCCTATTCGCGCTGGGCGATGGACACGCTATTCAAGCTGCCGAACGTGAAGGACCTGCACACCAGCTTCTCGCTCGGCGAGGTCAAGGCGAGCCGCGCGCTGCCGCTCGGCCACCTGAAGCCGCAGGGGCGCACGGAGCGCTAGGGTGAGCGAGCACAGGCGGGAACGAGGCTTGCCGCAACCTCTTCGTCATCCACCTGAAGAGGAAGCACGCATGAACCCGCAGATCTCGCGCGAGCGCGGACCCCACACCCGCAACAAGAAGAACCCCGGCAAGTCGCCCCGCAAAGGGGGCAGCTGAGCACTGCTCCGTTCAGCGCACCGAATAGCCGCGCCCCTCGAGGCAGGCCGTCAGCGCGCGGCGGTAGTTGCCGTGTGAGACCTCGTCGCCCCGCGGGCCCTGCCCCAGCGCGGCCAGCGTGGGGTCGAAGCCGGCGCGGCCCACGGCCCACCGGTGGCACTCGTATTCGTCGGTGCTCTGCTGTTCGGGCGACTGCCCGCGTGCGGGGTAGACGATCGGCGGCTCGTAGCGGCCGTCGTCTTCTTCCGGCGCCACTTCCACCACCTGATAGCCGCCACTCGGCGCAGCCGCGTAGTACACGCCGTTCGCCTGGTAGTAGACGTTGGGGCCGACCCGGATGAGCGTGTAGCCGGGGGGGAGTGCGTTCAGGTAGACGCCGGCTGGCGGATGCACGAGCACGAAACCGCTCGGTCCAGGGGTGTACCAGTAGCCGTTGTCGAACCAGTAGTGCCGGCCGAAGTGCAAGGACACATGGGCATCCGGGTTCAGTCGATGCACGGAGTGCCCCGGGCGGTAGGCCGGCGGTGAGTGGTAGTGATGGCGGGGCGTGTGGCTCCACGGGTCGCGGTGGTCGTCCCAATGCCGCGAGCGGTAGCGGTCGCCGCGATCGTGGTCGTGACCGCGCGGCGGGCGGTGTACCTCGGGCGCCGGCCTTTCGGTCGGGCCGCGCAGGCCTGGCGGGGCGGGTGCCGGCCGCGGCGCGCGCTCGCCTTCGCGACGTTGCGCTTCACGGCGCTCCGCTTGCTGCTCCTTGTAGCGGCGCACCCATTCGCGCTCGCCAGGGTCGGCCGCCGACAATGCGGGCCACGCAGAGACGGTGCCGAGCGCCAGGGCCAGCAACACCGGTTTGAGGTGATAGGAAAACATGAGCTGCTCCGTGGGATGGGACGGTCATCCCACCGTGTAGCCGCGTCCTGCCATGCAGGCGGACATGGCGCGGCGGAAGTCGCTGCGGGTTTGGCGCGAGGCCCATTGGTAGCACTCGAAGCGGTCGCGGTCCAGGCGTTGCTCGTTCTGCCCCTGCTTGGGATAGAAATAGAGCGGTGCCTCGATGCGATGCACCGTGCGGTGCGGCTCGTGCGTGGCGCAGGCCCCGAGCAGCAATGCGGCGCCCAGCAGTGTGCAGGTGCTGCGCCAACGCCCCTGTTGCACTGCAGCAGCGGGCGGGTGGAAGGCGGTGGTCGCAAGATGGGGCATCTTCATGCAGGGATGCTCGGCAGGTGTTGCGTCGCGCATGCGTCGGGCGTGTGAAGCTGTGTAAAGCCCGGCGCCGGTTCTGCCTCGCACGCGCGTACAGTGCCACACACGGTCGGAGTTTCCGGCCTGCAGGCCTCGGGAGTTGGAAGTGAATGCTTCACGTCGTGTTTTCGTGTTCGTGGGCACCTGGCTCACGCTGGCCGGCCCGCTGTTGGCGCAGACGGGCCTGCCTCAGCGCAACCTGCGCATCGAGTTGCGGCAGGGCGATGAATCGGAACTTGCGCAGCAGCGGGCTGGCGCATCGGGCTCGGTCGTCATCTCCAGCTCACGCAGTGTCAACGCACAAGGCAACGTGACGGTGCACACCACACGACGCGAGACGGTGACACGTGGTGACGGCGCGCAACAGGTGCTGGTGCTCAACGGTGGCCGGGCCGGGGTGCGGCTCGGGCAGATGCAGCCGCTGCAGTGGTACCAGGTGGTCTGGAACGAAACCCGCGGGGCCACGCTGCTGCCGTCGACCATGATGCTGGAAGCCGGACGCGGCTTCACGGTGCACCCGCGCTGGCCGGGCGGCAATGCCCCGGTGACGGTGGAGATCCAGACCGAATCCACCCGCATCGAAGACGGCGCCGCCCGCACGCCGGGACAACCGCTGCGCGAAGGCGGCACCGTGCTCACCACGGTGCAGGTGCCGCTGGGCGAATGGGTCACGATCGCCAGCACGATGGACGCGCAGCACACACAGGAGCGCGGCGCGTGGTCGAGCGCCGAAGCCCGCACCAACCGGAGCTCGGTGGTGCAGATGCGCGTCACCGCACCCTGAGTTCCCTCGAGCGCGGCACTGCGCATCGCTGCGCCTGTGCACAAGCTCACGCGCCGACGGGTGCACCCCGATGGCGGTGGACCAGGCCTCGCGCATCATGTCGGCATGCTGCAGTTGTCCCGTTGGTCCGGCGAGTTCTCCGATCCTCGACTCGAAGCGGACTTCCGCGCCGAATATGCGGCCGACTCGCAGCGCCATGCACGGGCTGCCTTGCTGGCCGGCGGCGCGCTGTACCTGCTCGTGCTGTTGAACGACGTGACGCGGCTCGACTGGAGCACTGCGTTGCTGATCCGCGTGCCGTTGCGGCTGGTGGTGACCGCCACCGCGCTGTGCGCGATCTGGCGCGTGATGCACACGCTCGATACCCGTGTGCACGACCGCTGGCTCGGCATCTTCGGCTTTGCGGTGCTCATCAGCTACACGGTCATCAATTTCGTCACCTACACCCCGGGCGTCATCGTGCAGGTCAGCATGGTGGTGCTGACGCTGGCTGCCTTCGTCGGGTTGCCGGCGTCGTTCCGCTGGAATGCCGTGGTGGGCTTTTCCGCGGTGCTGGCCTTCACCGGCACGATGGTCTGGTTCCGCGAGGCGTCGATGATCGGCATGGGCATCATGCTCAGCTTCACCGCTCTCAGCGCGGCGCTGCTGGTGCGCTATGTCAACAGCCTGCGGCGGCGGGCGTACGCTGCATGGCGCGGTGAGCGAGCGGCGCGCGACGCGCTTGCCGATGCCGCGCAAGGCCTGCGAGAGCTCTTCACTGCGGCACCGGTGCCGTTCGCACTGGCGCGGGTGCACGACGGCACCATCCTGCAGCTCAACGAGATCGCCATGCGCGTCCTGCAACTCGCGCCGGGCGACCTGGAGGGGTTGAGCGCCGACACGCTGGTGGCGCGCGACGAAGACCGCGTTGCGCTGCGCGAGATGATGGCGCGCGACCGGTTCGTCGACCGCTACCCCCTGCGTGTGTGCCGGCGCGACGGCAGTGAGCTCGACGTGCTCACCTCCGCACGTCGCGTGCGCTACAACGGCGAGTCGTGTGCGCTGATCGGGTTCACCGACGTGTCCGAGCTGAAGCGGCTCGAGCGCGAGCTGTACCGCCAGGCGGCGGTCGACATGCTCACCGGGCTGGCCAACCGGCGCTCGTTCCTGTCGCAGCTCGGCCGTGCGTTCGCGCAGGCGCGCCGGCAAGGGCAGCCGCTGTCGCTGCTCTATCTCGACCTCGACCACTTCAAGCTCGTCAACGACCGCTACGGCCATGCCGCGGGAGACGAGGTGCTGAAGGCATTCGCGGAGGTGGTCGCGCAACAGGTGCGGGCCGCCGATCTGGTGGGCCGCATCGGCGGGGAGGAGTTTGCGGTGCTGTTGCCGGACGCCGACAGCGCCCAGGCCGCCGAGGTGGCCGAGCGTGTGCGCCGTGCCGTGGCAGAGCGCGAGATCGACACCGGCGCGGCCACCGTGAAGGTCACCGTGAGCATCGGTCTGGCCACCCTGCAACCCCGGCACGAGCACCCTGACCGCCTGCTGGAAGACGCCGACGGCGCGCTCTACGTGGCAAAGCAGCGCGGACGCAATCGGGTGGAACAAGCCGGCACCTGACGAGCGCCAGCACTCTGTTGGTGCAATGACACGCCGCGCAAGTGGCACGCGGCTTGCGTGAAGGGGCCGTTCGCAACCTATCGGTGGCTTGTCATGCACAGCACTGGTGCCCACGCCGTTGCACCGCCTCGCGCAACGGCCACCGCCCTCTGGAACGACCGTTTGACCCTGCTGCTCGAGTCCACCGGCGAGGGCATCTTCGGCGTCGACATGAGCGGCCGTTGCATGTTCATCAACCGCGCCGGGGCCGAGATGATCGGCTACGAACCCGCCGAGGTGCTGCAGCAGGACATGCACCTGCTGATCCACCACACGCACGGCGACGGCCGTCACTACCCCACCGAAGCCTGCCCGATCTTCAATGCGTTTCGCCACGGCGTGCCGTGCCGCATCGACGACGAAGTGCTGTGGCGGCGCGATGGCCGTTCGTTCTATGCCGAGTATTCGTCCTACCCGATCTTCGAAGGCGGCCAGGTGCAGGGCGCGGTCGTCACTTTCGTCGACATCACCGAGCGCAAGCGTGCGCAGGACCTGTTGCAGCAGGCGAACGACGAACTGGAGCGCCGCGTGGCCGAGCGCACGCAGGCGTTGAGCGGCGCGTTGGCCCAGCTGCGCGAGCTGTCGGCCTACCTCGACCGCGTGCGTGAAGACGAGCGCACCCGCATTGCGCGCGAGATCCACGACGAACTGGGCAGCCTGCTGATCGCGTTGAAGATGGACGTCAACTGGCTGGCGCGCCGCGTGGAGGACCGCCCGTCGCTGCACTGCAAGTGCCATGCGATGAACACGCTCATCGAGAGCGCGGTCGACAACGTGGGCCGCATCATCACCGACCTGCGCCCTTCGGTACTCGACCACCAGGGCCTGTGGGCCGCACTGGAGTGGCAGGCGCAGGAGTTCATCGACGCCTCCGAGTTGCAGTGCGACTGGCAGATGCGCATCGACCCGGACGTGCCCGCGCCTGCGCCCGAGCAGGCGATGGCGGTGTTCCGCATCTTCCAGGAGTTGTTGAGCAACGTGGGCCGGCACGCGCAGGCGAGCGCGGTGCGCATCTGCATCGAAGCGAGCTGCGAGACCTTGTGCATCGAGATCGCCGACAACGGCCGCGGCGCCGCACGCGCCGCCTTCGACAGTCCGCGCGCCTATGGCGTGCTGGGGATGCGCGAACGCGCGGGCCACCACGGCGGACGCCTCGAGATCGACAGCACGCCGGGGCAGGGCACCCGCGTGCGCCTGGTGATGCCACTGGCTGCCGCAGCCGCCGCCGCCGAGAAGGAGAGCTTGCGATGATCCACGTGCTGATCTGCGACGACCATTGGATCGTGCGCCAGGGCCTGAAGCAGACGCTGGCCGATGCACCCGATCTCGCGCTGGCGGGCGAGGCGAGCGACGGGCCGGCCTGCGTGCAACGCGTGAGAGCCGGCGGCGTCGACGTCGTGCTGTTGGACGTCGCGATGCCCGTGCGCGACGGGCTCGACGTGCTGAAGCAGTTGAAGGGAGAGTTCCCGAAGCTGCCGGTGCTGATGCTGAGCACGTATCCCGACAAGCAGTACGCCGTGCGGTGCCTGAAGCTCGGTGCGGCCGGTTACCTGAACAAGAGCTCGGACCCGGACGACCTGCTGGCGGCGATCCGCAAGGCGGCCGCCGGCGGCGTCTACGTGACGCCCGCGATCGCCGAGGCGCTGGCCACCTCGATCAGCGAGGTCGCCGGCAAGCAGGCACACGAGAGCCTGTCGCACCGCGAGTACCAGGTGTTCCGGCTCATCGCCCAAGGCCTGAGCGTGGGGCAGATCGCCGGGCAGCTGGCGCTGTCGCCGAACACGGTGAGCACGTACCGGGCGAGGATCCTGGAGAAGACCGGGGTTCGGAATGATGTGGAGTTGGCGTTGTATGCGGTGAGGCAGGAGTTGCTGTCGGTGTGAGTGGGCTTGCTGCTTACTGCCTGCTGGCTGCTGCCTGGTGCCTGCTGCTGGCGCCGCTGCCCGCTGGCGCGGGGGGATCGCTGCGCAAGCCTGGCCTTTCGCGCCGGGAGTCCGCCCCGGCGGGCGGGTAACTTTCTTCTGCTGGCTCAGAAGAAAGTCACCAAAGAAGAGAGCCTGAATGCAACACCATTCGGTTCGACCGTTGTGCTTCTTTGAGTCGGCCCGGCGGGCGGTTGATCACCGCCGTGCACGCTAGCAACACCAGCTCGT
>NZ_CAMLJQ010000080.1 GCF_946480305.1 uncultured Caldimonas sp. | reverse complement strand
GCAAGCCGTGCCCGGAATGCGGCAATACCACGATGATCCACAAGGACGGATGCGATTTCTGTACTGCGTGCGGATATACGGGAACGTGCGGGTGAACGACCGGGGCGTTGACCACCACGTCTGCCCGGTGTCGCCGCAAAACGAGATTCAGATGAAACGTCGTGCTTGTCCGGCGCGTGCGGCCCGCGTTGATTCGAAATGATCCACATCAAGGAATGAGGGCGAGATGCATCGAAACATTTCATTCTGATTTCAATCCTTCAAATAAATGCGGGTTAAACCTAGCGAAAGACAACCCACGACAGCGGGTCGAAATGCAACAATCAGTTACGAGATAGATTCCGAGAAGAAATCAGGGTGCCACAGCGAACATTCGAGAGTGAGTGCTCGCAAAAAAGAAGTGGGACCGTGATGGTCGAGTGGTATGTCGAGGCACGAGAACACGAGAGCTGGCACGACGCCAGTGCCTGTTTCCTTCAGTGGTTGGCTCCGCGGGTACCGAACCAGGCGTTTGGCTATGGCGAAGGCCCGACGACTCTTTATCGGGGTCGAACCTTTCATCATTTCTATTTTTTCTCCGAAGACAAAAAGACGGTTGAGTGTTTTCGGGAATGGGCAGATGCGACCGGAAGAATCAATTGGGAGCGGGGGCACGAACGCGCCGACCGTGAATTCGTGCATGCCCCTCCCTGCGGCGAAGCAGCGGCAGCCGTCAGAGGCTGGCGTCGCACATCCCTCTGACGTGGGTCGCGATGCCGACGCAACGATGCGCACGACCTTGCTCGACGTGATGTTCCGCAAGATGGCCCTGACCTCCCAGCGCTTGCTCGCATAGCCCTCCATCGTGCGCGCAGGCTCTGGTGCGGCGTCGGTTTCTGCGTAGGATCTCTGTTCGGGGTTTATCGGCTTGCCCTCCCCGATCCCTTGCTGGCCGCTGATGAATCAACGCACACAGAGGAGACGAAGATGGCGAACTCCAATCCCGTCATGGCTGGTGCCCTGCCGTGGATGACGCCGTATCTCGGCGCCATGTATTGGTTCGATGCTTCCACGCGCCTGGCACAAGGCTGGGCCGACTGGCAGATCGCGGCATGGCAGCCGGTGCTCGACATGCAGGCCACGTTGTGGCGCCAGTGGGGTGAGCGTGCCGGCTGGTCGGCGCTGCCTGTGTTCGGCGTGCGCGGAGCCGAGCAGCTCGCGTGATCAGGCCTCGCCGCCGTCGCTAGGCACCCGTTGCGCCGTCCGTCTGCCCGGCGCAGACGTCGTGCACGCATGCACGCAGCCAGCGGTGCGCCGCATCGCCGTCCAGCCGCGGGTGCCACAGCAAGCACACGGTGACCGGCGGCACCGGCATCGGCAGTGCGAAGCACTCCATCCCGGCGCACAGGCTGCGGGTGTGGCTTTCGGGAACGGTGGCGACCAGTTCCGAGGCGCGCGCAAGCGCCAGCGCAGCCGACCAGGTGGCGACCGTGACGGCGATCTCGCGTTCCAGCCGCAGCCCGGCCAGGGCCTCGTGAACGGGGCCCAGGTCCGCGCCCCGGCGCGACACGAGCACGTGCTGAGCCGCGGCATAGCGGGCGGGCGAGAGCTCTCCCTGCAGCAATGGGTGGCCCGGCCGCACCACGCCGATGAACCGGTCGCGCAACAGGGCCTGCGCGCGGATCTCCGGCCCGGTCGTGCGGCCGATGACACCGGTTTCCAGGTCGATGCGTCCCTCGCGCAGCGGCTCGCTGTCCTTGTCGGGCTTGGGCACGAAGCGCAGCCGCACGGCGGGAGCCTCGGCCGCCACGCGGGCAACGAGCGCCGCCCCGAAGTTCTCGACGAAACCGTCGCCCACGCGCAGCGTGAAGGTGCGAGCCAGCCGATCGAGCCTGAGCTTCGCGGCGGGGCGTAACACGGCCTCGGCGTCATGCACGAGCTGGCTGACCTGCTCGCGCAGCTCCAGCGCCCGTGGCGATGCCACCATCTTGCGCCCGGCCCTCACCAGCAAGGGGTCGCCCGTGGTCTCGCGCAGCCGTGCCAGCGCGCGGCTCATCGCCGACGGGCTGAGGCGCAGGCGGCGCGCAGCGCGGGCGACGCTGCCCTCCGACAGCAACACGTCGAGCGTGACCAGCAGGTTGAGGTCGGGCTTGGTCATGGCGCTTCGAGTGTCATGCGGTTGATGTGGCGTTGCACGCAACGATGAAGTGCAGATGATGCGCCTTCCGCCATCTCCCGGCTGAACCTATCGTTCTGATGCCTCCGGTTCGCGAGGCGTCAGCCAGGAGAGGTTCAGGTGAGCACGACAGGATCCAGCGCGGCAGCCGCCGCACCGGTGCAACGGCAACCGGCGCTTGCCGGCGTACTGGCAGGGCTCGCACTGAGCACCTTGCTGCCATCGCTCGGCATCAGCATCGTGCACGTGGCCTTGCCGACCTTCGCCGACACGTTCGCGGCCTCGTTCCAGCAGGTGCAATGGCTGGTGATCGCCTATCTGCTCGTCACGACGACGCTGATCGTCGGCGTGGGCCGGCTGGGCGACCTGGTGGGCCGGCGGCGCCTGCTCGGCGCCGGCATCGCGGTGTTCACCGTGGCCTCGGGGCTGGCCGGCATGGCGCCCAGCCTGGGCCTGCTGATCGCCGCGCGTGCAGCCCAGGGGATCGGGGCGGCGGTGATGATGGCGCTGGCGATGGCTTTCGTCGGCGAGACGGTACCGAAGGCGAGGGCGGGCAGTGCCATGGGACTGCTCGGGACCATGTCCGCGGTCGGCACTGCACTCGGCCCGTCGCTCGGCGGCGTGCTGGTTGCGCACTTCGGCTGGCAGGCGCTCTTCTTCGTCAACCTGCCGCTGGGGCTGATCGCGCTGCTGCTGGTCTCCCGATGCCTGCCGGCCGACCGCCCATGCCGTGCGGCCACACGCGTGCCGTTCGACGTGACCGGCCTGCTGTTGCTCGCCTTCACGCTCGGCGCCTATGCGCTCGCGGTGACGATGGGACGGGGGCGCATCGGGCTGCTCAACCTCGTACTGCTGTTGGCTGCGGCCTTCGGGCTGTGGATGTTCGTGCAAGCGCAGGCCCGCGCGGTGTCGCCGCTGGTGCCGCTCGCCCGCCTGCGGGAGCCGGCCCTGCGCACGGGGCTCTTGACGAGCGCGCTGGTCGCCACGGTGGTGATGTCGACGCTCGTGGTGGGGCCCTTCTACCTGGCACGCGGTCTGGGCCTCGACACGGCCATGGTCGGCCTCGTGATGTCGACCGGCCCGGCCACGGCGGCGCTGACCGGCGTGCCGGCCGGGCGCATGGTCGACCGCTTCGGCGCGAGGCGCATCGTGGTCTGGGCGCTCGCAGGCATGCTCATCGGATGTCTCGCACTGGCCGCCGCGCCGGCATCGTGGGGGGCCCTCGGGTACGCGCTCCCGCTCGCGGTCATGACGGGGCACTACGCGATGTTCCAGACGGCCAACAACACCGCCGTCATGGCCGATGTCGGGCCCGACCAGCGAGGCGTGATCTCCGGCCTGCTGAACCTGTCACGCAACCTGGGCCTGATCACCGGCGCGTCGTTGATGGGTGCCGTCTTCGCCTTCGTGTCCGGCGCGGTCGACGTGGCCGCAGCCTCGTCGGTGGCGGTCACTGTCGGTATGCGGGTCACGTACGCCACCGCGGCGCTGATGATCGCTGCGGCGGCCGGCATGGCTGTATTGCGACGTTGACGAAGCTCGTCAGCCCGTGACGCCGCGCTGCTGCACGAGGGCCATCGCGAAGCGGCCGCCGCACACCGACCAGTCGGAGTAGTCGTTCTCGTGCATGAAGATGAAGATGTCGTCCGGCCTCACGCCCGCCTGGCCCAGGTTCTCTGCGATGCAAGCGGCAGCAGCCCGCGCCGCGTCGGCACCGGCATAGGACCGTTCGCCTCCGCGGACCGTACGCCGCTTCGTCGGGTGATCAAGCGCTAAGCGCGCAGGCCGCTGCGGCGCCGCCTCCACACGATCAGAGCCAGCCCCGCGAGCATCAGCGCGTAGGTTTCAGGCTCCGGGACTGGCGCCATCGGCAGCATCGCCGTCGTGGCCATCAGGCTGGTCACACGCGTCACCTGCAGGTCCACCTGGTGGCTCCCGTACACGAGGTTCACGCTGTATTGCGACAGGTCGAGATTGGTCAGCATCGAGAAGCTGCCGCTCAGGCCGCCGCTGGCGGTGAGCACGCGGTACACGCCCTCGGCAAGGTCGACGTTGGCGAAGTCCGCGAACAGCGTGCCGCCCAGCAGGGCGAGGCCGTCGATCGTGACCACGTCGTAGAGGCTCGTTCCGGCGATGTCCACGTCGAGCCGGCCCGCGGTGAGCTTGACCTGGCCGCTGCTCAGCGACGCCGTGCCCACCGTGCCGTTCTCGCCTGCGCCCCACAGGCCGCCGGCAAACTCGATCGCGTCGGCCTGCAGCACGCCGTCGATCCACGTCTGCCCATGGCCGCTCTGGCGGTAGAGCCCGCCGATGTCGAGCGCGCTGCCGGAGCCGAGCAGCACCGTGCCACGGTTCGCCAGCCCGGCGGTGTTGGCAAGGCTGGCGCCGCTGAGCAACTTCAGGCTGCCGTCATTGATCGACAGGCCGGAGAGCGCGTTGCGGTCGACGCCGCCGTGGCTGTTCAGTAATGCGGCAGCGGCGCCGCGCAGTTCGATGCGCGCCGAGTTGCGGGCGATGCCGGCATCGTTGCCGAGGTCGATCGAGATGACATTGCCGTTGGCGACGTACGTGCCACCGGTCAGGCGCCGATCGGCCCCGGACCATTGCGCCAGCGAGCCACGCACGTCGATGCGCGCGCCCCTGGCTTCGAGCGTGCCGCGGTTGTCGAGCGTGCCGGTGAAGATCATGCGACCGCTGCCGTAGGTGCGCAGGGCCCCTGCGTTGACGAACGTGCCCGTGGCCTGCACATCGCCGGCGCCTGTCTTCAGGTAGGTGCCGTTGTTCTCGAAACGCGCGACGCCCAGTTCCACCGGCCGGGGGGCGTCGACGTCGGTGGGCAGTTCGTCCGGCGTCTGATCGACGAACAAGCGGCGCGCGGTGGTGGTGATGCGGCCGCTGCCGATGAGGTCGGTCTCGCCGCTCCAGGTGGTGTGGCCGCCCACGGTGAGCCACCCATCGATCACCTTGCGATACCCGGGTTGCGATGGGCCACTGCCGTCGCCCCCGAAGTACACGGGGCCACCGTGCAGGCGCGCATCGCCGACCACGCGGATGCGGCCCGGCACGTGCAGGTCGGCGATGCCCCAGTCGAGTTGCTGGACCTTGAGATCGGGCGCTGCCAGCGAGCCCCACGCACCCGGGCCGCCAGGAAACTCGTACAACCCGTCGGCACGCAGCAAGCGGGCGGTCAACGACGTCTCGGTGCTCAGCTTCGCGGCATTGCGCAACTCGACCACGCCATTGCCGGTGATGGCGGCGCCATTGCGCAGGAAGGTTTCGCCGCCGTCGAAGACGAGCGTGCCGTAGTTGACCAGCCCGCCGCCGGAGAAATCGATGGGCATGGAGCGCCACTCGTCGAAGCGGTCGTTGGCAAAGCGCAGCGACCCGGAGTTGCTGACCACCCACTGCCCGGTGCTGGCCATGCCGGACCACATCACCGACACCGTGGCCAGCCCGTTCACGCGCACGGTGCCGCTCTGTTCGATGGGCGACCAGCGGAACACGTTGACGTTGAGCGTGGCACCGCGCGACACCTCGATCAGTCCGCTGTTGTGCCAGTCGCCTGACGGTGAGCCGACGATGTTCACCGTGCCTTCGCGCACGAGGAAGTTCCCGGCGTTGTCGAACACGGCGCCGCCGAAGGGCATCGAGAAGTCGGTGATGGCCTGGCCGGTCTTCACGTACGTGCCGTCGTTGCGGAAGTTGCCGCCCAGGTGCAGGTGGTGATTGGCACTGTGCGCTCGATCGTCGATGCGGCCTGCGGCACCGACGAGCAGATTGCCGTCCAGCGCCACCTGCGAGGCGCCGTCGAGCCAGCTCGCGCGACCTCGCAAATCGAGCATCGAGTGGTAGCCCATGTACTTGGTGCCGCCGTTGCCGAACGTGGCGTTGCCGGTGACGATGAGCTTGGAGGGTGCGTCGCCGAAGAAGTCGGGCGAGAACTCGCCGGTGTGCCAGTGGAAGTCGCGCACCGTGACCGATCCGGGCGCGACGATGCGGCCGCCGTGGACATGCAGGCTGCCCATGCTGGATGTGCTGCCGTTGAGCCGCAGTTCGCCCCCGGTGACGGTCAGCGCGCCGGTGCCCTGCATCGCGTCGACATCGAAGGTGCCACTGCGCAACGTGGTGTTGAACGCGCCCAGCAGCAGCTGGGCGTCGGTGCCGTTCGGCAACCCGGGCGACCAGTTGGCGGCCAGGTCCCAGAACGACGATGCACCGCCGGCCCCCCCGGTCCAGGTGTAGTTCGCAGCGTGCGCGGACACGGTGGCGAGGGCCGCTGCGCATGCGAGCGCCAGGCGTGTGGGAGCCAACCGGGGACGACGATGTGTGGGCGTGTGCATGGGTTCCTCCTCTTGCGATCCGGGCATGGGTGCCCGATGGCGCGGAAGGATCGATGCACGTGCCCCGAGTGAGGCAGCAAATTGCAAGCACATGTATTGCGATGCGCGCTGGGCCGCCCGGAGTGCGGGCTGCAGGCGCCCCCCAAAGTGGAGGGGCGGGGTGGGTGCGAGATGTGCTGCTGTCGCGCAAGTGAGACAGCAGCGGCGCGATCGGAAGCAACGATGCGGGCGTCGTGCCGCTGCGCCCTTCGTTTCGAGGTGGGGTGGGTTCCCGGCGGCGACGCGGCGGGGGCGTACCATGCGCGCCGGCGCGTGCCGCGACCCGCCGGCTCGGTCCGGCTCGATGCGGTTCCGGCCGAGGTATTCCATGGGGTGGCGATGCTGCCTCGACTGCAAAGGGGCAGCGATGAGCGATGTGCAATACATCGAGTGGACCGAACGCGGCGAGACGCACCGCGCACGCTGGCGCTCGGAGAGCGGTTCCGCACCGCCGCGCCGGGTGCTCGTGGCCGACGACACGATGACCGCCGATGCTGCCTACCGGCTGGCCTGCGAAGGCACGGCGCTGCTGTGGCGCGGCGACTTCCAGAACGCGCGCCAGCTGGTGCAGGCGATGGCGCGGCGCAACGACCGCCGGCCGCGCAAGCCCGCCGCGACGCCCGCCGATGCTTTCCATCTCCACCGGCTCGCGCAAAGCCAACGGGCGCGCACCTTGGGGCAGCTGCTGGTGCCGCTCGACGAGCACTACCTCGTGCCGCTGCGCCGTGCCCCGGACGTGCGGCTCGCCTGCGAGGAGGCCTACGGGCCACCGGACGGTGCGTCGGTCACGTCGCTGCGCGAGTTGCTGGGGCTGATCGGTGCGCACGAGTGGCGCAAGAAGGGCGTCGAGATCCCGGCGCTGGGTGGCCGCATCCACCCGCACTACGGCGTTTTTTCTCCGGTGCGCGGCGAGTATGTCGACCTCGTGGCGAAGGCGCCGCTGCCGGGCAAGACCGTGGCGTTCGACATCGGCACCGGCACTGGCGTGTTGGCCGCCGTGCTGGCAAAACGCGGCGTGGCACGCGTGGTGGCCACCGACCAGGACCCGCGGGCCCTGGCGTGCGCGCGCGAGAACCTGGAGCGGCTGGGGCTGCAGCGGCAGGTGGATTTGCTGCAGGCCGATCTGTTTCCTCCCGGTCGCGCCCCGTTGATCGTCTGCAACCCGCCCTGGGTGCCTGCCCGGCCGAGCTCACCGATCGAGCATGCGGTGTACGACCCCGAGAGCCGCATGCTCAAGGGCTTTCTCGCCGGGGTGGGGCATCACCTCGAGCCCGGCGGCGAGGCGTGGCTGGTGATGTCGGACCTGGCCGAGCACCTGGAGCTGCGCCCGCGCGATGCGCTGGCACAGGCCATCGACGAGGCGGGCCTCGTCGTGGTGGGGCGGCTGGATGCACGACCGCGCCATCCGCGCGCCGCCGACCCCGACGACCCGCTGCATGCGGCACGCAGCCGCGAAGTCACGACGCTGTGGCGGCTGGCGCTGCGCGCCGCCTGAGCGTCTACTTGCGACCGCCCTTGCGCCGCGCGCTGACACTCCAGACCGCAGCCAGACCGGCCAGCATCAGCGCGTAGGTCTGCGGCTCGGGCACCGGCACCACCTCGAATGCGAGGAACTGCGTGGTCTGGCTGCCCGCGAAGTTGTTGTCGGACACCACCAGCAGCGTGCGGTGGCCGTTGGCGAGCGTCTGGCCCCACGACAGGGCCTCGCTGTTGTCGAGGACCAGGCCGTGCGACGCCTTCAGCGCATCGAAGTCCAGCAGCAGCTCGCGCTGCATCGGGGTGTAGCCGCCCTCGAGCAGGCTGGGCAGATCGAGCACGTCGCTCGCACCCTCGAAGCTCGTCAGCACCAGCCGGATCGTGTTGCCCGGGCCGGACGCGAAGCCTCGCTCCAGCGCGATGAACTCGGTGTCGCTGAGCGCCAGCAGCTCGGGCAGACCGTTGTCCTGGAAGCCGGGGGCTTCGGTCGGTGCCTTCGGGATGGGCGGCAGTTCGTAGGCGTACTGGGCAAGGGCGTCGCCGCTCAAGGGATCGAGCGTGGTCACGCGCACCACGCTGCCGCGTTCCAGCGTCGTGAGATTGCCGTCCTGCACCAGCGCATCTTCGTTCGCCGTGACGACGGTGCCGTTCGGCGTCACGGCGAGTGCCTCGAACAGCTTGTTGTTGCGCCCGCCGGTCGTCGTGTTGTCGACGTAGTTGAACATCGGCGGCGTACGGAACTCGCGGACGAACGTGCCGTCGGCACGCATCTCGCGCACGAAGGGCTGATGGCGCTGCGCGGGGTCGCTGCTCCAGTTGCCTTCGCTCGACCAGTAGAGGTGGCCGTTCGGCGCCACGCGCAGCCCTTCGGGGTCGACCGTGCGTGCATCGGCGGGGAAGGGCGTGCCGTCGGGTCGCTGCATCTGCAGCTGACGCCGGACGGTCACGCCGTGGAAGCCGGAGACGTCGTAGTCGAGCCCCAGCTGGTAGAAGCGCGGCGTGCCGCGCTCGCCGCCACGGTCGTCCGACAGCGCGTAGTAGCCGCCGTCCGCCGCGCGGTCGAGCGCCGAGATGCCGCCGAACTCGACGCCT
>NZ_CAMLJQ010000079.1 GCF_946480305.1 uncultured Caldimonas sp. | reverse complement strand
GGGGGGGACCTAGTGAACTTCCGGACTCGGCGGCACCGTGTTCATCACGGTGAACACCGGCTGGCCGACCGAGCGGTTCTCGACTTCTTCGGCGCTCGCTTCGCGCACGTCGCGCACCTTCAGGCTCAGCCGTAGCGCGATGCCGGCCAGCGGGTGGTTGCCGTCCAGCACCACATGGCTGTCGTAGACCTCGGTGATCGTGTAGATCAGGTCGTTCGGCATGCCTTGCGTGGTGGAGCCTTCGGGCAGGCCGTCGAACTGCATGCCGGGCTCCACGTGCTCGGGAAAAATGCCGCGCTCCTCGAAAAAGACGAGGTCGGGGTTGTAGTCGCCGAAAGCTTGCTCGGGCTCGAGCTGCAGCTTGGTCTCGAAGCCGGTTTCCTGGCCGTCGATGGCCTCCTCGACCTTCGCGAGCAGGTCGTCGCCACCGAAGAAGAACTCAACCGGCTCGGAGAGTTCGTCGATCAGGTGGCCCAAGGTGTCTTCGAGTCGCCAGGTCAGGCTGACGACGCAGGGGGTCGAAATCAACATCGGGCAATCATCGCACAATGCCTGCCATGCAGACTGACCAAAAACTCTCCCTGCTCGGTGGGCTCACGCCCGAGCAGTTCATGCGCCGGCACTGGCACAAGAAGCCGTTGCTGATCCGCCAGGCGGTGCCCGGCATCCAGCCGCTGGTCCCGCGTGCCGGCCTGTTCGACCTCGCCTCGCGCGACGACGTCGAGTCGCGTCTCATCGTGCACAAGGGCGAGGGATGGACCCTCAAGCGGGGCCCGTTGCCGCGGCGGGCGTTGCCTCCGCTGTCGCAACCTGGCTGGACGGTGCTGGTGCAGGGCGTGGACCTGCACGAGGAATCGGTCCACCGACTGATGCAGCAGTTCCGCTTCGTGCCCGAGGCCCGCCTGGACGATCTGATGATCTCGTACGCCACCGACGGCGGCGGCGTGGGTCCGCACTTCGATTCGTACGACGTGTTCCTGCTGCAGGTGCAGGGCCGACGGCGCTGGCGCATCGGCCGGCTCGACCAGCCGGAACTCGTGCCCGACGTGCCGCTGAAGATCCTGCGGAACTTCGTGGCGGAAGAGGAGTGGGTGCTGGAGCCCGGCGACATGCTCTACCTGCCGCCGCGATGGGCTCACGACGGTGTGGCCGAAGGCGAGTGCATGACCTATTCGATCGGGTTCCGCTCGCCGCGCCGCAGCGAACTGGCGCGCGAGGTGCTGGTGCGCATGCTCGAGGCGCAGGAAGACGACGACACGCTCTACCGTGACCCGAAGCAACCCGCGGTGGCGTCACCCGGTCACATCCCGGCGGATCTGCAAGCCTACGCGGCCGATGTGGTGGCCGCACTGTTGCGCGATGAGGACTCCCTGCAATGCGCGCTCGGCGAGTACCTGACGGAGCCGAAACAGGAAGTGTGGTTCACGCCTGGCGATGTGGGAGAACTCCGCACGGCCATTCGGCTCGATCGGCGCACACGCATGATGTACGACATGCGGCACGTGTTCATCAATGGCGAGTCGTACCGTGCCTCCGGCCGCGATGCGACGCTGATGCGGCAACTGGCCGACGAGCGGGAGTTGAGCGCGGCCCAGGTGGGCAGGCTCGGTGATGACGCACGCGCTTTGCTCGAACAGTGGGCCGACGATGGGTGGCTGCACCCCGTGCAAGACTGACGAGGAGACGTTCTCATGGAAACGCCACCGTTCTACCGGCTGTTCGAGTCGCGGGACGAGTTCCAGGACAGCCTGAGGCATGCTTTCGACCTTGCGGCGGCGCGGGGGGCGACCGAGCTGTGGCTGTGCGACCCGGACTATGCCGACTGGCCGCTCGGCGAACGCGCCGTGGTGGATGCCTTGGCGCGGTGGGCGATGTCGCACCGCAAGCTGGTGCTCATGGCCGCGAGCTTCGACGAGATCGTGCGCCGGCATGCCCGCTGGGTGAACTGGCGCCGCGACTGGGCGCACATCGTCGAATGCCGCATGGTGGAGCACCTCAGGCCGGAGCAGGTGCCGCGCATGTGGCTGGCTCGCAAGCAGCATCTGGTTCGCCTGCTCGACCCGATCCGCTACCGCGGCGTGGCCGAAAGCCAGGGCCCGGACCTGCTGAAAGCGGAGGAAGCTTTGGGCGAAACGTTGCAGCTTAGCGTCGATGCGTTTCCGGTGAACACATTGGGACTATGAATTCTGGTTTACCCGCAGATATAATTTTCGGCTGGCGTGCAAATGCTCACGCGTCGCTCACTTCGGTGGGCGCTCGCATTTCGCGCTCGGTTGGAACTCAGACCATCAGGGTTCCGGCTGATTACCGGTGATTGGTCGAAAACTTTCTGAGGAATAAGGAATGAAAAAGTCGCTTCTGTTGGCTTCCGTGATCGCTGCTGCTATGGCCCTGGCCGCCTGTGGCAAGAAGGAAGAGCCGGCTCCTGCCCCCGTTGCCGAGACGCCCGCTCCGGCCCCGGCTCCCGCTGCTCCGGCTGAAGCCGCTTCCGAAGCTGCTCCGGCTGCCTCCGACGCTGCTCCGGCTGCTGCCGAGCCCGCTTCGGCGCCCGCCTCGATGTAATCAGGCGCGGAACGCGACAAGAAAAGCCGCCCTTGGGCGGCTTTTTTGTTGCCTTTGCGCAAAACCTGCCGATGGGCAGGCTCAGGCCGCCAGCCACCCGAATCCGTCGTGCGGGGTGGCCACTACCACGTCATCGGTCGACCCGCCCAGCACGCCCGCAAGCGCTGTTGCGGCATGTGCCGGCGTGTTGTTCTGTTCGCTCAGGTGGGCCGCCACGATGTGCCGCAGGCAGGCGTGCCTGCAGGCCGCCAGAATCTCGGCCGCGACGTGGTTCCCCAGGTGGCCCAGCCGGCCAGCGATGCGGGCCTTCAGCGAAGCCGGGTAGCGAGACGCCCGCAGCAGCTCGGCATCGTGGTTGCATTCGAGCAGCAGGGCGGTGCAGCCTTGCAGTTGCTCGACCAGATGGGCCGTGGTGCAGCCCACGTCCGTCAGGATGCCGAGCTTGACGGCGCCATCGGTGCATGTGAGCTGCAATGGCTCGCGCGCGTCGTGCGGCACGGTGTAGGGCGTGATGCAGAGGTCGCCGCACTCGACCGGTTCCAGGTCACGCACGAAACGCACCGACAGCGCCGCATCGGCAGGCTCGCCGATCGCCCGCCACGTGCCATGGCTCATGAGCAATGGCACGCCGTGCCGCCGGCCGAGCGCGGTCGCGCAACCCACATGGTCGCCGTGCTCGTGCGTGATGAAGGCGGCATCGATGGCGTCGGGCGCGAGCCCGAGCCGGGCGAGCCGGTGCTCCAGCTCGCGCAGCGAAAAGCCGCAATCAACCAGCAAGCGCGTGGTGCTCGTGCCGTCATGCGCTTCAATCAGCGTGGCGTTGCCGGTGCTGCCGCTGCCGAGGCTGCAGAAGCGGATCATCGACGCTGGCCCGCGGGGTGCGCTTTACTTCAGGTCTTCGGTCAGCAGCTTGACGATCCGTTGGGCCGCTTCGCCGGATTCCGGGCCGCCCTGGGCGTTGAGCACGGACACGACCGAGCGCTGGTCGCCATCGGCCTTGACCGAAATGCGGTAGCGCGCCGGAGCGTTGTCAGACGAGCCGCCGCCGATGCCGAACCAGCGCGACAGCAGACCCGGCTCGCGGCGATCCTTGTCGGCAGACGGAACCACGTAGCGCACGAAGTACAAGCCTTGTGCACGGTCGCGGTCCTCGACCGTGAAACCGCTGCGATCGAGCGACAGACCGACGCGGCGCCATGCACGGTCGAAGCCTTCGTCGACCTGCACCGCCGGCGTACCGGCTGCGGAGGTGATCACCCGCGCGCGGGCGGGGGCCGACGGAACTGCCGCAGCGGCTTCGGCGCGCTCAGGCTTCACGCCCAGCTTGACCATCAGCCGCGCCAGCATCTGGGCTTCGAGCTCGGGGTCTGCTGCCTTCGGCTGCCAGCGGGTGTTGTCCTGCTGCTGGTTCGTGTAGACCTCTTCCATGCCGCGGTGGCTGATGTAGATCTCGGTGCCCGCGGATGTGCGTTCCACACGGGTGCGGAAGCGGTCGAGTTCGCCGGTGGAGTAGAGCGAATCGAACACCCGGCCGACCGTGCGGCGGATGATGTCCATCGGCAGCTTGGCGCGGTTCTCGGCCCAGTCGGTTTCCATCACACCGGTCTGGGGCGAGTCGGTCGTCAGGCTGAAGCCCAGCTCCTGCCAGAACTCCTTGAGCGCGGGCCACACCTGCTCAGGCGGCAGGCCGGTGACGAGCCAGCGCTGGTTGCCCGCACGCTCGATGCGTGTCTCGCCCAGCGACGTGGGGGCCACGCTGGCAGTGGCCGTCGAACCGGCGGCCGGAGCCGCCGCAACCTGTTGCTGGTAGGCCGAGGCGCTGACCACGCCGCTCGGCACCTGGTACCGCGGGTCGCGGCTCAGCTGTGTCAGGTCGGGCGGAACTTCCAGCCGCGCGGACTTGGAGCCACCGGAGCGGTAGTCGACCTTGTCGCCTTCCAGCATCGAATTGAGCGAAGAGCAACCGGCCAGCGAGGCCGCAAGAGCCAGGGCGGTCAGGCGGACCACATGGGCGGACCGGTTCAAAGGCGCATTCACAGAAGAGATCTCCGGTTCGAGGCTGTAGGCAGCGGCAGGACGAGGCAGGCCGGGCAGGGCCGATACCGTGCCGCGGCGATCAGATGAGATTCGCTTCGCGCAGGGCTTGTTCCAGCGCGGCGTGATGTGGGGTGGACAGCGGCACCAGCGGCAGCCGCAGCGTGGGCCCGATCTTGCCCATGCGGGCCAGCGCCCACTTGACGGGGATCGGATTGGATTCGACGAACAGCAGCTTGTGCAGCGAGAGCAGCTGCAGGTGCAACTCGGCCGCGCGCTTGGCATCGCCGGCAATGGCGGCCCTGCACAGCTCACTCATCGCCTTCGGTGCCACGTTGGCCGTGACGCTCACGTTGCCGTGGCCGCCTAGCAGCATCAGGGCCACCGCCGTGGGGTCGTCACCGGAGTAGACGGAAAACCCCTTCGGCGCCTGCTTGATCAGCCACGCGGCGCGGTCGATGTTGCCCGTTGCTTCCTTGATGCCGACGATGCCGGGCACCTGGGCCAGGCGCAGCACCGTCTCGTGCTGCATGTCGGCCACGGTGCGACCGGGCACGTTGTACAGCACGACCGGGATGTCGACCGCCTCGGCAATCGCGCGGAAGTGCTGATACTGGCCTTCCTGCGTGGGCTTGTTGTAGTAGGGCACGACCTGCAGCGTGCAGTCGGCCCCGACCTTCTTGGCGTGGCGCGACAGCTCGATCGCTTCGGCGGTGGAATTGGCGCCGGCGCCTGCCATGACGGGCACGCGCCCCTTGGCGTGTTCGACCGCGACGCGGATGATCTCCGCCTGTTCCTCGACGGTGACCGTGGGCGATTCGCCGGTGGTGCCGACGACGCCGATGCAGTTCGTGCCTTCGGCGATGTGCCAGTCGATCAGTGCGCGCAGCGTGTCGTAGTCGACGCGGCCGTCTTCGTGCATCGGCGTCACGAGCGCGACGATGCTGCCAACAATCGGGGTCATGGGGTCTGGTTCCTCAGAATCCGGCGATTTTACTCACGGGGGCGGGCTCAGCCGGGAAGACGCCGACGGGGCGGTGTGTCAGGTGCCGGCAGCTCGTGAATTGCGGCCAGCCGTTGCACGAAGCGAGGCGGCGGTTCGGTGTAGCCGTCTTCGTAGCCCACGACGCGCAGCTTTCCCCGTACGGCTTCGAGCAGCTCGCCGGGCCGCAGCAGAAAGTCTGGGTTGGCCGGGCGTCCGAGCGTTTCGTTGCCAGCCGCGAAGGTTTCATAGATCAGCACGCCGCCGGGTGCGACGCGCTCCACCAGCAGCGGCAGCAGTGGACGCCACAAGTAGTTCGTGACGACGACCGCATCGAAGCGGCGCTCCCCGAGCGGCCACGGACCTTGTTCGATGTCGGCCACCACCACCTCGGCGCAGTCGCCCAGCGGCAGAACGGCCACCTGGTCCCGGTCCAGCGCCGTCACCCGGCAGCCTTGGCCGGCAAACCAGCGCACGTGCCGCCCGGAGCCGCACGCCACGTCGAGCACGGTAGCGCCCGGCGATACCAGATGTGACCAGCGCTGTATCCAGGCGGACGGGGCGGCGAGGCCGGCGTGGGGAGCGAGGGCGTTCATCCTTGTTTTGCAGACTGGTTCAGGGCGGCCAGCGCCATGCGGTCCACCCAACCCGGCGCCAACAGTTTCATCCAGCGACCGAGCTTGCCCTTCGCACTCATCACGATGTCGCGTTGCCGGCGATCCATGCCTTGCACGATCAGGCGGGCGCAGGCCTCGACACTCATCGCGCCACGTTCGTCCAGCCCGCTTTTGCCGGCCGGGGCGCCGGCGGCGTTGTAACCGCGGTAGCGGATCTCGGTGGCGACGACGCCCGGATAAGCGATCGTGACGGCAACGCCGTGCTCCGCCAACTCGACACGCAGTGCCTCGAAGAAACCATTCATCGCGAACTTGGTAGCGCTGTACGCAGTGCGCCCCGGCACGCCGACCAAGCCGGCGAGGCTGCTGACCGCCACGATCTGCCCCCCGCTGGCCTTCAGGTGCGGCAGCGCGGCATGGGTGCACCACACGGCGCCCCAGTGGTTGATGCGCATCAGGTCTTCGTACCAGCCCAGGTCCGTCACTTCGTCGAGCCGGGCGTGTGCCGACATGCCGGCGTTGTTGATCAGCACGTCCAGGCGGCCGAAGGTCAGAACGGCGGCTTGTATCAGTGCGCGGCAGTCGGTCTCCACCGCCACGTCGGTGCGCTGCACGAGCACGGCGGCGCCGTTCGTCTCGCACTGCCGTGCCACGGCCTGCAGCTTCTCGAGGTTGCGGGCAGCCAGCACCAGCGCGGCTGACCGGGTCGACAGCTGGCGGGCGAGTTCGGCGCCGATGCCGTCCGAGGCACCGGTGATCACGTAGACCTTCCTGCCAGCGGCAGCCGTCTCGGGCGGTTTCAGAAGCAGCTCCAGAGCTGGTTCGCCAACTCCACCATCAACGCCGGCTGCTGGTACCACATGAAAACGCCCAGCAGCACGCCCATGGCGAGCGCCCACAGCAGGGCGCGCAGCCAGAGCGGGGCGGGCCGGTTCGCGTTCATGCCGCCATCATGCCGTGGCAGGCGCCGGCCGGGAAATGGCGCTTTCCCGCACGGGGAGATTCACCAGCGCCGCGAAGATGCCCAGCGCCACGGCGATCCACCAGACGATGTCGTAGCTGCCGGTCGTGTCGTACAGCTTGCCGCCCAGCCACACGCCGAGGAAGGAGCCGATCTGGTGCGAGAAGAACACGAAGCCGCCTAGCATCGACAGGTACTGCACGCCGAAGATCTGCGCGACCACCGCGTTGGTCGGCGGCACGGTGGACAGCCACAGCACGCCCATCACCGCCGAGAACACGTACACGCTCATCGGCGACAGCGGCACGAACAGGAAGGCGACGATGGCCACCGAGCGCAGGAAATAGATCGTCGACAGGATGTAACGCTTGGGCAGCCGTTGCCCCAGCGTGCCGGCCGCATAAGTGCCGAACACGTTGAACAGGCCGATCAGCGCGAGCGCGTAGGTGGCCACTTCCGGCGAGAGCCCCTTGTCCTTGAGGTAGCTCGGCATGTGCACGCCGATGAACACGACCTGGAAGCCGCAGACGAAGTAGCCGGCTATCAGCAGCTGGAAGCTCGGGTAGCCGAAGGCTTCGCGCAGCGCCTGACCGATGCTTTGCTGCAAACCGGTGGGCGCCGCCGCCTTGGGCTCCTTCAGGCCGATCGCCAGCGGCATGATCGCCAGCGCCAGGCAGCCCAGGATGAACAGCGCGTTCTGCCAGCCGACGCCGCCGATCAGCCAGTTCTCGACCGGCACCATCAGGAATTGGCCGAACGAGCCGGCAGCGGCTGCCACGCCCATGGCCCAGGAGCGCTTTTCGGGCGCCACGTTGCGGCCGATCACGCCATAGACGATCGCGTAGGTGGTGCCCGCCTGCGCCATCCCCAGCATCAGGCCCGCGCTGCCGGTGAAGGCCAGGCCGGACGTCGCCAAGCCCATCAGCACCAGGCCGCCCGCATAAAGAAGCGAGCCGGCCAGCAGCACGCGGAAGGCACCGAAGCGGTCCGCCAGCATGCCGGCGAACGGGCCGGTGGCGCCCCACATCAGGTTCTGCACCGCAATCGCGAAGGCGAAGGTCTCGCGGCTCCAGCCGCGTTCCATCGTGATCGGCTGCAGCCACAGACCGAAGCCGTGGCGGATGCCCATCGACAGGGTGACGATCATGGCGCCGCAGATCAGCACCTGGGTCATCGAGAGCTTGGGGGAGGTGGGGGCTTGCATGGTGCGTCGACTGTAACGAAAGCCGCACGATCGTGCTTGCCGCCGGCCGCGCGCGCCGGGCAGGGTTTTCGACCCGCCTAGAATCCGCCGCCATATGGCGACCAAACCGAGTTCGAAACCTGACGCCGCCTATGGCGAGGCGTCGATCCGCGTGCTGAAGGGCCTGGAGCCGGTCAAGCAGCGCCCGGGCATGTACACCCGCACCGAAAACCCGCTGCACATCGTGCAGGAGGTGATCGACAACGCCGCCGACGAGGCGCTGGCCGGCTTTGGCAAGCGCATCGCCGTCACCGTCCACACCGACGGCTCCGTGAGCGTCGAAGACGACGGTCGCGGCATCCCGTTCGGCCTGCACCCGGAAGAAAAGGTGCCGGTCGTCGAGATCGTGTTCACCCGCCTGCATGCCGGCGGCAAGTTCGACAAGGGCTCCGGCGGGGCCTACAGCTTTTCGGGCGGCCTGCACGGCGTGGGCGTGAGCGTGACGAACGCGCTGTCGAAGCGGCTGGAAGTGGCGGTCTGGCGAGAAGGCCAGGCGGCCGCGCTCACCTTCAGCGGCGGCGACGTGATCGAGCCGCTGAAAAAGCGCAAGGCCGAGGCCGGCGAGCGCAAGTCGGGCACTACCGTGCGGGTGTGGCCGGACGCCAAGTATTTCGAGAGCGCCGAACTGCCGAAGAACGAGCTGGTGCACCTGCTGCGCAGCAAGGCGGTGCTGATGCCCGGCGTCACGGTGACGCTTACCTATGAGAAGAGTGGCGAAACCAGCACCTGGCTCTACAAGGGCGGCCTGCGCGACTACCTGATGCAGACGCTGGCGAGCGATCCGGTGATTCCGCTGTTCGAAGGCGCGCACTACGCTGAGGAAGGCGAAACCGAGAACTTCGCCGAAGGCGAGGGCGCCGCCTGGTGCGTGGCCTTCACCGAAGACGGCTCGCCGATGCGCGAGAGCTACGTCAACCTCATTCCCACGGTGGCCGGCGGCACCCACGAAGCCGGCCTGAAGGACGGCATGTTCGGCGCCGTGAAGGGCTTCATCGAGCTGCATTCGCTGCTGCCCAAGGGTGTGAAGCTGATGCCGGAAGACGTCTTCTCGCGCGCCAGCTTCGTGCTGTCGGCCAAGGTGCTGGACCCCCAGTTCCAGGGCCAGACCAAGGAGCGGCTGAACAGCCGTGACGCGCTGCGGCTGGTGTCGACCTACGTGAAGCCGGCGATGGAGCTGTGGCTCAACCATCACGTCGACTACGGCAAGAAGCTCGCCGAGCTGGTCATCAAGCAGGCCCAGGCGCGCCAGCGCGCCGGGCAGAAGGTCGAGAAGAAGAAGGGCTCCGGCGTGGCCGTGCTGCCCGGCAAGCTGACCGACTGCGAAAGCCGCGACATCTCGCTCAACGAAGTGTTCCTGGTCGAGGGCGACTCGGCCGGCGGCAGTGCCAAGATGGGCCGCGACAAGGAGACGCAGGCCATCCTGCCGCTGCGCGGCAAGGTGCTCAACGCCTGGGAGGTCGAGCGCGACCGGCTGTTCGCGAACAACGAGATCCACGACATCGCGGTGGCGATCGGCGTCGACCCGCACGGGCCGAACGATGAGCCGGACCTCTCCGGCCTGCGCTATGGCAAGGTCTGCATCCTGTCGGACGCCGACGTCGACGGCTCGCACATCCAGGTGCTGCTGCTGACGCTGTTCTTCCGCCACTTCCCCAAGCTGATCGAGCGGGGCCATGTGTACGTGGCCAAGCCGCCGCTGTTCCGTATCGACGCGCCGGCGCGCGGCAAGAAGCCGGCCGCCAAGATCTATGCGCTGGACG
>NZ_CAMLJQ010000078.1 GCF_946480305.1 uncultured Caldimonas sp. | reverse complement strand
TGCCGCCGGAAGAAGACGCGAAGATCCCGACCGTCTGCCACAGCCTGGACCAGGCCCTCGAGTATCTGGACAAGGACCGCGCCTTCCTGACCAAGGGCGGCGTGTTCACCGACTCCTACCTCGACGCCTACATCGAGCTGAAGATGCAGGAAGTGACCCGCTTCCGCATGACGACCCACCCGGTCGAGTTCGACATGTACTACGCGCTGTGATCCTTCGGGATTGCAGATGCTGAAAGGGACGGCCCGGCGCCGTCCCTTTTTGCTTTCAGGCGCTTTCAGCAGGCTGCCCGGGCGTGCAGAGTTGGCGCTCACCGCGAATTGGCCGATACTCCGGGCCTGTTCCGGTGAACCGACCGGCCGCCTCTGTTGTCCAATGGCGACTGCAGGCACCCCTATGAATTCCATGATGCGCCGTCTCGAAGTCTCTTTCGCTGCCGTTCTGAGCGTGATGGCCGCCGGCTCCGTGCTGGCCCAAGGGCAGGTGTATCGCTGCCCCGGCAACAACTTCACCAATTCGCTGACGCCCAAGGAAGCCGAGGCCCGAGGCTGCAAGGTGGTGGAGGGCGGCAACGTCACGGTGGTCCAGAGCCGCGCACCCAACGGTGGAGAAGGGCAGAAGGCTACCGCACCGGCCCCCGTAGCGCCGCGCCCGGCCGACTCCAAGGTCACCAACGCCGAACAGCGTGCCCGCGACAGCGACGCCCGCCGCATCCTCGAGAACGAACTCAAGCGCGAGGAAGAGCAGCTCGCCAACCTCCAGAAAGAGTTCAACAACGGCGAGCCCGAGCGGCGCGGCGACGAGCGCAACTACCAGAAGTACCTCGACCGCACTGCGGAGCTGAAGGCCAACATCGCCCGCAAGGAAGCCGACATCTCGGCGATCAAGCGCGAGTTGTCCAAGCTGCCGCCAGCGCAGTAAGACCTTTCCCTCCAGGACCGACCCTTGGCCAAGTCGTCGCAGGAGCGCCTCGCGGCGTCTTCACCGTATCTCGCTTTCGACCACCTCGCCACGATGGTGGCCCTGGTGCACACCGACGGCGCCTGCCTGTTCGTCAACTCCGCATTCGAGACCGTGCTCGGCCTGTCTCGCCGCAGCATGTTGCGTGGCTCGCTGTTCGACTGGTTCGTCGAGCCGGACATCGTCCGCGAGACGGTGGCCGCCGTTGCCCGCAACGACTTCTCGATCAGCCGCTTCGAAGGCCTGCTCAAGCGCCCGCCCGGCACGACGGGCGACCCGCTGCCGGTGCACGTGATCGTCACGCAGACCGACCAGTCTCACCTGGCGCTGGTGGAATTGGTCGAGATCGAACAGCAGACCAAGCAGGACCGTGAGGAGCGGGCGCTGGACCAGGCGCAGGCCACGAAGGAGCTGATCCGCAACCTCGCGCACGAGATCAAGAACCCGCTCGGCGGTATTCGCGGTGCGGCGCAGTTGCTGCAGATGGAGGTCGAGTCGCGCGGCCTGTCGGAGTACACGCAGGTCATCATCCACGAGGCCGACCGCCTGCAGGCGCTGGTCGACCGGCTGCTGGCCCCGCACCGCAAGCCGCATGTGGTGAGCGACGTGAACATCCATGAGGTCTGCGAGCGGGTGCGCTCGCTGATCCTGGCCGAGTTCCCGCGCGGCCTGAAGGTGCAGCGCGACTACGACACCTCCATTCCGGAGTTCCGCGGCGATCGCGAGCAGCTCATCCAGGCCGTGCTCAACATCGCCCACAACGCGGCCGAAGCGCTGCGCGAACGCATTGCGAACGGCGACGCGTGCATACAGCTCAAGACGCGCATCGCGCGTCAGGTCACGCTGGGCAAGCAGCGCTATCGTCTGGCATTGGAATTGCATATCCTGGACAACGGCCCGGGGGTTCCGGAGTCGATCCGCGATCGCATCTTCTACCCGCTGGTGTCGGGACGCGATGGCGGATCGGGTCTGGGGCTCACGTTGGCGCAGACCTTCGTGCAGCAGCACCACGGCACGATCGAATGCGAGAGCGTTCCCGGAAACACGGACTTCAAGATCCTGATACCGCTTCCTTGAGGTGAGCTTCTCATCCGGTGGGATGCAGGGTCTGGAAGACAAAGGACTGCAGGCGACGCATGAAACCCATCTGGATCGTTGACGACGACCAATCCATCCGCTTCGTGCTCGAGAAGGCACTGGCGCGCGAAGAACTGCCGGTGCGCAGCTTCACCAACCCCAAGGACGTGCTCGCCGCACTGGACGACAACGACGAGCCCCAGGTGCTCGTCTCCGACATCCGCATGCCTGGCGGCTCAGGCATCGACCTGCTGGCCAAGGTGAAGGAGCGCCACCCCGGCCTGCCCGTCATCATCATGACGGCCTTCTCCGATCTCGACAGTGCCGTCTCTGCCTTCCAGGGTGGGGCCTTCGAGTACCTGCCCAAGCCCTTCGATCTGCCCAAGGCGGTGGAGCTGATCCGCCGTGCGGTGGAAGAGAGCGTGCGCGAGGAAGTGCGCGACGAACGCTTCGCGCAGATGCCGGAGATGCTGGGTCAGGCTCCGGCGATGCAGGACGTGTTTCGTGCCATCGGCCGCCTGAGCCAGAGCAACGTCACCGTGCTGATCACCGGGGAGTCGGGCTCGGGCAAGGAGCTGGTCGCGCGTGCGCTGCACAAGCACAGCCCGCGCGCAAGCGGCCCCTTCGTCGCGATCAACACGGCAGCCATTCCGAAGGACCTGCTCGAGAGCGAGCTGTTCGGCCACGAGCGCGGCGCCTTCACCGGTGCGCAGACCATGCGCCGCGGCCGTTTCGAGCAGGCCGACGGCGGCACGCTGTTCCTCGACGAGATCGGCGACATGCCCTTCGATCTGCAGACGCGTCTGCTGCGCGTGCTGAGCGACGGGCAGTTCTATCGGGTGGGCGGGCACCAGCCGCTGAAGAGCAACGTGCGCGTGATCGCCGCGACGCACCAGAACCTCGAGGAGCGCGTCAAGCAGGGGGTGTTCCGCGAAGACCTGTTCCACCGCTTGAACGTGATCCGGCTGCGCCTGCCGCCGTTGCGCGAGCGCCGCGAGGACATCGCCGGCCTGGCGCGCTACTTCCTGCAAAAAAGCGCGAAGGAGCTGGGGGTCGAGGCCAAGCGCATCTCCGATGCGGCGTTGACCCGGCTCACGTCGTTCGACTACCCGGGCAACGTGCGGCAACTGGAGAACGTGTGCCATTGGCTGACCGTGATGGCACCCGCCCAGGTGATCGAAGACAAGGACCTGCCGCCCGAGTTGCTCGGCGAGGCGACGATGTCGCCCAAGCCGCCGGTGAGCGTGGATGCCGTGGCGCTGGCATCGCCTGCACCGATGCAATGGCCGGCGCCCGCCTCGCCGGGGTTCGAGCCGCCAGCGCTGGTGCCCGATCCGATGGCGTCTTTCAACGTGCCGCAGAACGGGGCGATGGGGGCGTGGATCATGGATCTGGAGCGCGAAGCCCGCACGCTGCTCGAGTCCGGCCGCCCGGAAGTCTGGGATGCGCTGACACGGCAGTTCGAGGCCTGCCTGATCCACACCGCGCTGGAGATCACGCGCGGGCGCCGCATCGAGGCCGCCCAGAAGCTGGGCATCGGGCGCAACACCATCACGCGCAAGATCCAGGAGCTGGGGCTGGATGATTAGGCCCACCCCTACGGCCTTCGGCCGCCCCTCAAGGGGCGCTACCGGCGGACCGGCAGAGCCGGATCCGCGGTAGCGCTCGAAACGGAGGGCGGCTGCGCGTGGAAGCGGCATGACGCTGGCAGGCTCAGTCGTTCAGCGTCACCATCACCGGCGCGTGGTCGCTGGGGCGTTCGTTCTTGCGGGGCGCCTTGTCGATCTCGCAGGCGTCGACGCGAGGCTTCAGCGCTTCGCTGACGAGGATGTGGTCGATCCGCAGGCCCTGGTTCTTGCGGAACGCGAGGTTGCGGTAATCCCACCAAGACCAGCACTTGGGGGGCTGCTCGAACAGGCGGAAGGCGTCATGCAGGCCGAGGCCCACCAGCTGGCGGAAGTGCTCGCGTTCTTCGTCGGTGCAGTGGATCTGCCCGGCCCACGCCACCGGATCGTGCACGTCGCGGTCCTCTGGCGCGATGTTGAAATCGCCCATCAGCACGAGCTTCGGATGGCGTTGCAGCTCGCCGCGGATCCACTCGCGCAACGCGGTGAGCCACTGCATCTTGTAGGCGAACTTCTCGCTGCCCGGCGCCTGGCCGTTGGGAAAGTAGGCGCCGATCACGCGCACGTCCCCAACCGTGCCGCCGATCACGCGGGCTTGCTCGTCATCGAAGCCGAAGATGTTCTTGGCAATGTCCTGTGCCGGCGTGCGTGACAGCAGGGCGACGCCGTTGTAGGTCTTCTGCCCGAACCACTGCGGGTGGTAGCCGGCTTCGGTCAGCACCTCGTGCGGGAACTTGTCGTCGGTGAGCTTGGTTTCCTGCAGCACCACCACGTCGGGTTGCTGCAGTCGCAGCCAGTCCAGCAGTTGCGGCAGCCGCACCGCGAGCGAGTTGACGTTCCAGGTCGCGAGCTTCATGCGGCGGGCGATTCTTTCTTGCGGTGGTAGGTGACGAAGTGGTAGGCCCAGCCTTCCGGCGCCTGGTGCGTCTCGCGGGCCACTTCCTGGAAGGCGTTGCGGTCCCACGCGGGGAAGTGGGTGTCGCCTTCGAAGTCGCGGTCGATCTCGGTCAGGATCAACTCGTCGACCAGCGGCAAGGCTTCTGCGTACACCTGTGCGCCGCCGATGATGAACACCTTGGTCGCGTGCTTGAGCAGCTCCAGCGCGGCGGGCAGCGAGGGTGCTTCTTCCACGCCGGGGGCCGTCCAGTGCGGGTCGCGTGTGATGACGACGTTGCGGCGGCCGGGCAGCGGCTTGCCGATCGAGTCGAAGGTCTTGCGCCCCATCAGCACCGGGCAGCCGAGCGTGACGCGCTTGAAGTGCTGCAGGTCTTCGGGCAGGTGCCAGATCAGGCTGTTGTCGCGCCCGATCACGCCGTTGCGTGAGACGGCGGCAATGATGCTGAGTTGGGGCAGGTCGGGCGTGTGCATGGCGGTATTGTGGCGCGGCGCCGGGTTTCGTTCACGACGGGGTGGCGCGGCGCGGCAGCAGGGCGCTCGCGATCGCGCCCATGATGAGCGCGGCGGCGGCCCAGTCCTGCCAGTGCGGCACTTCCCCCACGATCACCGTGGCAGACAGCGTGCCGATCAGCGGCACCGCCATGATCGAGAACGCGCTGGCCGACGGCGGCAGGCTGCGCGCCATGCCGAACCAGATGATCTGCGCAAACCCGTAGTTGATGGTGGCGCCCCAAACCAGGGACCACCACATCGGTGCACTGAAATGCCAGCTTGGTGCGGGCTCGGTGGCAGCAGCGATGCTCCAGAAGGCCACCGAGCCCATCAGCATCATCCAGACGGTGATCGCCTCGGTGGGCAGCGTGCTGCGGGTGCGCCGCATCAGCACGGTGCCGAGCGCCCATGAAAACGCCGCCACCTGCATGTAGACAATGCCGACCGGGCGGCCGGCCAGCGCGTTCAGCTCCTGCGCGACGAGCAGGCCCACCGCCGTGGCGCCGCACACCACGCTGATCCACACCCGCCGGCTCAGTCGCTCGCCGAACAGCGCGGCGGCGATCAGCACCGTCCAGATCGGCATCGTGAAGCCGAGAATCGCTGCCCGCCCCGAGGCCAGCTCGCGCACGCCGAGGATGGAGAACAAATGCCAGCCGAGGATGTTGGGCAGCGCCAGCCAGGCGACCAGTGCCACGTCGCGGGCGGTGAGCCGCATCGAGACGCCGCGTGCCGTGTAGAAGGCCAGCAGCATCAGGGCCCCGCCGGTCATCGTGACGGCGCGGAAGTACAGCGGCGTCAGTTCCCGCAGCGAGAACTTCATCATGGGCCAGTTCGTGCCCCACATCAGCGTGAGCAGGGCGAGAGCCCAGAACTGGCGCCGGGTCAGCATCAGACGGCGACCGGGGCCTTGATGTGCGGGTGGTGCTGGTAGCCGGTGATCTCGAAATCCTCGAACTCGTAGTCGAAGATCGAGGCCGGCCGGCGCCTGATGTTCAGCGTGGGGTAGGGATACGGCTCGCGCGACAGCTGCAGCTCGACCTGCTCGAAGTGGTTGTTGTAGATGTGGCAGTCGCCGCCGGTCCAGATGAAGTCGCCGACGCCCAGGTCGCACTGCTGCGCGACCATGTGCGTGAGCAGCGCGTAACTGGCGATGTTGAACGGCACGCCGAGGAAGATGTCGGCGCTGCGCTGGTAGAGCTGGCAGCTCAGGCGGCCGTCGGCCACGTAGAACTGGAACAGCGCATGGCAGGGCATCAGCGCCATCTTCGACAGCTCCGCCACGTTCCACGCGCTGACGATGATGCGGCGCGAGTCGGGGTTGGACTTCAGCGTCTTCATCACGTCGGCGATCTGGTCGATGTGGCCGCCGTCGGGCGTGGGCCACGAGCGCCACTGCACGCCGTAGACCGGCCCCAGGTCGCCGTCTTCGCGCGCCCATTCGTCCCAGATCGAGACGCCGCGCTCCTGCAGCCACTTGACGTTGCTGTCGCCGCGCAGGAACCACAGCAGTTCATAGATGATCGACTTGGTGTGCAGCTTCTTGGTCGTCACCATCGGAAAGCCTTCGTTCAGGTCGAAGCGCATCTGATGGCCGAACACGCTGCGCGTGCCGGTGCCGGTGCGGTCGGTCTTCGGCGTGCCATGCGTGTAGACATGGCGCATGAAGTCCTCGTACTGGGAACGGACCGGGCGGGGGCTGGGCGAGGTCATCGGGTGTCTCGGAGAAAACGCGATTATCAGGCGCTCTCGAACTGCAGTGCCGCGAGTCGGGCATACAGCCCGTCGCGGGCGATCAGCTCGGCGTGCGAGCCGATCTCGACGATGTGGCCGTGCTCCATCACGACGATGCGGTCGGCGCGCTGCACGGTGGACAGCCGGTGGGCGATCACCAGCGTCGTGCGGTTCGCCATCGCCGCTTCCAGCGCGGCCTGCACCATGCGCTCGCTCTCGGCGTCGAGCGCGCTGGTGGCCTCGTCGAGCAGCAGCAGCGGCGGGTTCTTCAGCATCGCTCGCGCGATCGAGATGCGCTGGCGCTGCCCGCCGGACAGGCGCACGCCGCGCTCGCCCAGGTAGGTCTGGTAGCCCTCGGGCAGCGCGGTGAGGAAGTCGTGCGCGAAGGCGGCGCGGGCGGCGGCCATCACCTCCTCGTCGCTGGCGTCGGGGCGGCCGTAGCGGATGTTCTCCATCGCCGAGGTCGAGAAGATCACGCTGTCCTGCGGCACGATGCCGATGCGTGCGCGCAGGTCGGCCAGCGCGACCTCGCGCACCGAGGCGCCGTCGATCTCGATGCGTCCCTCCTGTGCGTCGTAGAAGCGCAGCAGCAGCTGGAACACCGTGCTCTTGCCGGCGCCGCTGGGGCCCACCAGCGCGACCGTCTCGCCGGCGCGCACCTCCAGCGACAGGTGCTGCAACGCGGGTGTCTGCGGGCGCGAGGGATAGCGGAAGCTGACGTTGTCGAGCCGCAGCGCCGAACCGCCGGACACCGCCTGCAGCGGCCGCGGGTGCTCGGGCGACGCGATCGGCGAGCGGGTGTCCAGCAGCTCCATCAACCGCTCGGTGGCGCCGGCTGCGCGCAGCAGGTCGCCGTAGACCTCGGCCAGCACGGCCACCGAGCTGACGAGCAGGATCACGTAGACGACGGTCTGGCCCAGGTGGCCGGCCGTGATCTGCCCCGCCAGCACCGCCTGGGTGCCCTGGTACAGGCCCCACAGCAGGGCGCCGAAGGTGGCGGTGATCACGAAGGCGACCAGCACCGCGCGCATGCGGGTGCGGCGCACCGCGGTGGCGAACGCGCGCTCGGTGGACGCGTCGAAGCGCTGCGACTCGTAGGTTTCCTGCGTGTAGCTCTGCACCACGGGCACGGCATTCAGCACCTCGGCGGCGATCGCGCTGGAGTCGGCCACGCGGTCCTGGCTGGCGCGCGACAGGCTGCGCACGCGCCGGCCGAACCACAGCGTGGGCAGCACGACCAGCACGAGGATGCCGAGCACCTGCGTCATCACATAGGGGTTGGTGACCACCAGCATCGCGAGCGCGCCCACACCCATCACGAGGTTGCGCAGGCCCATCGACAAACTGGAGCCGACCACGGTCTGCACGAGCGTCGTGTCGGTGGTCAGGCGCGACAGCACCTCGCCGGTCTGCGTGCTCTCGAAGAACTCGGGGCTTTGCCGGATCACATGGCGGTAGACGGCGTCGCGCAGGTCGGCCGTGATGCGCTCGCCCAGCCAGCTGACCATGTAGAAGCGCGCGGCCGAGAACAGGCCCAGCGCCGCGCCCACCCCGAACAGCGCGAGGAAGTGATCGCGCAGCGCCAGCAGCCGCTCGCCCGGGTCGGCGGCGATCAGGCCCTGGTCGATCAGCCCGCGCAGCGCGATGGGGAACACCAGCGTCGTCAGCGCCGCCATCACGAGGAAGAGGCCAGCCAGCAGGATGCGGCCGCGGTAGGGCGCGAGGAAGGGACCGAGTCCCGACAGCGATCGGACCGATCGCGCGGGGGCGGGCACGCGCGTGGCGGCAGCGGCAGGGCCGGCGGAGGTCGTGGCGGACATGGCGGGCAGTGTAGGGTGAACCGGCCGGGCGAGCGGGGGCCGCGACGATGGCGGCAGGAATCGCGCTATTTTGGGTGCATACCTTGCGATGATTGCCGGAGCAAAGAGTGTTGGATTCCTGTTCCGAAGCTCGGGTGGCCCGTTCCGACCGCACCTTGCAAGCCGAACTGGCGCGCCAGATGCACATGGATGCCGGCGGGATGACGCGGCTGCCGGTCGCCGGTCCGATGATGCCGCCGTCACAGACGCTGCAGCTGTCGAGCTATCCGCGCGCGACGCGCGCGGCGGACGACCTGTTCCTCGGCTCGGCGCTGCTGTTCCTCGCGCTGGTGGCGCTGGCATGGTTCACGCGGCGGCCGCAGCCGGCCGGCGGCGGCGCAGGGGCCGCCGCCGACGCGGGCGGAGCGCACTGAGCCTACAGGCGCAGCCGCTCGACGTAGCCGGTCATCTCCAGGTAGCCGCTGCCGACGCGGCGCCCGCCGGCGTCGAGCAGCTCGCTGAGGCCCTCCCAGTAGACGGCGCCGCTGGAGCCGCGACTGTCGAGTTCCTGCGCGTCGAGCCGCGCGTGCACCACGTGGCGGCCGGCGGGGGTCTCGAGCTGCCATTCCACCGGGTAGGTGGCGCGCGTGGTGGGGCTGGTCCAGGTGCGGCCGGGCACGAAGCGCACCTCCTCCGGCGCGAAGCTGCGCGCCTCGCCGCCGGCGGAGCGGAAGCTGCCGCCGGCCCACAGGGCCGAGCCGTCGCGCCGGCGCAGCTGGAAGGCCGTGAGCGCCGAGCCGTCGTCCAGGTTCATGCCGATCCAGTCCCAGCCGACGGCCTCGTCGTCGAGCAGTGCCTCGCTCCACTCGTGGTCCAGCCAGGCGCGGCCCTGCACGGCGTGGGTGTCGCGGCCAAGCGCGATGCGGCCCTGCACCTCCAGCTGCGGCTGCGAGTAGTAGTAGCTGGCTTGCTCGGCGCGCGGGCCTTTGCGCGAATAGCCGCTGTGCCCCTGCAGCAGCAACGGCTGCGTCTCCCGGATGCGCAGGTCGAGCCTGAACCCCCGGGCGGGCAGCACCGCCTCATAGAGGCTCTGCCCGATCGCGCCGCGGCGCCGCAGGGTCCAGTCGCGCAGCTTCACATCGGTGTCGGTGGTCGATGCCTCGGCGATGCCGAAGCCGGCGCGGGCGATGCGTTGATCGTGCAGCAATTGCCGGCCTTGCAGGTCGGTCAGCGCGGCATGCGCGAACAACAGTTGCTTGGCGGCGAAACGGCTGCCGCTGCCTTGTGCGACGTCGACCCGCGAGCGGAAGAAGGTGACCTGGAACCCGAACTCCCGACCCGGTGCCCGCAGCGATCCGGTCACGTACCACCATTCGGTGCGGTATTCGGGATGCGAGCCGAAGTCGCCCGGGAACACGACCGGCACGCCGGGCCGCACGATGGCGCCCGCCGAGGCCGTCAACGGCCAGCCGGCAACGAGCGCCTGCAGCAAGGGGCGTCGGCGCATCACCAGTCCTCCTTCACCGCGAGCACGGCGTCACGGCCGGCGGCAGCGCGGCCTGCGATGTGGGCCGTCAACGTGCCGGCGCCGATGACCGCCACGCCGAGCGCCAGCAGCCGGGCCCACGGCAGCAGCAGGTCCATCGTCCAATGGAAGCTCTGCGGGTTGACCACGTGCACCAGCACCACGCTCACGGCGAGCCCGAGCGCCAGTCCGAGCACGGCGCCGACCGTCGTCCATGCCGCACCTTCACCGGCCACCACCGCCAGCACCTGCCGCCGCGTGAACCCCAGGTGCTGCAGCAGCCCGAACTCCTTGCGCCGGGCCAGCACCTGCGCCGAGAAGCTGGCCGCCACGCCGAACAGGCCGATGCCGATGGCCACGGCCTGCAGCCAG
>NZ_CAMLJQ010000077.1 GCF_946480305.1 uncultured Caldimonas sp. | reverse complement strand
GCATAGACGGCCACTTCGGCAAAGTCGTTCTTGCCGGCTCGCATCCAGAAGAAATGCAGCAAGCCGAGACCGGCCACTGCATAGACGAGCCGGTGCAACCGTTGCCAGCGCGCTGCGCCCAGCGCCTTGATCGCGCGGTTGAATGAGGTGGCGGCCAGCGGCAGCATCAGCACCATCGCCGCGAAGCCGACCAGGATGAACGGCCGCTTGGCGATGTCGGCGGCGATCTCGTCGACGTAGAAGCCCATGTCGAACCAGGCATAAGCCAGCAGGTGCAGCAGGCCGTAGAAAAACACATACAGACCCAGCATGCGTCGAAAGCGCGCCAGCGCATGCCAGCCGGTCCACGTGCGCAGCGGCGTGACCGCGAGCGTGAGGCACAGGAAGCGCAGCGTCCATTCGCCGAGCGAGCGGATCAGTGCCTCGGCCGGGTTGGCGCCCAGCGTATTGGCCCACGCACCGTAGAACAGGCTGACGAGCGGCAGCAGGCAGACGACAAGGACCGCCGGCTTGGCAGCGGGGTGCAGCAGTGCTTTCACGGTCGCCGGTTCAATAGTTCTTCTTCAGGTCCATGCCGGCGTAGAGCTGGCCCACCTGCGCCTCGTAGCCGTTGAACATCTGCGTGGGGCGCTTGCGCTGGAACAGGCCGTCTTCGCCGATGCGGCGTTCGGTGGCCTGGCTCCAGCGCGGGTGGTCGACCTTGGGGTTGACGTTCGAATAGAAGCCGTATTCCTGCGGCGCGGCGGCCATCCAGGCGGTGGTGGGCTGTTTTTCGACGAAGCGGATCCTGGTGATCGACTTGCCGCTCTTGAAGCCGTATTTCCACGGCACGACGAGGCGCACCGGCGCGCCGTTCTGGTTGGGCAGCACCTCGCCATAGAGCCCGAAGGTCAACAGCGTGAGCGGCTGCATGGCTTCGTCCATGCGCAGGCCTTCGACGTAGGGCCACAGCAGCACGCGCGAGTTGATGCCCGGCATCTGCGCCTTGTCGGCCAGCGTGTGGAACTCGATGTATTTCGCATTGCCGGTGGGCTCGGCTCGCTTGATCAGCTCCGCCAGGGAATAACCCACCCAGGGCACCACCATCGACCAGCCTTCGACGCAGCGCAGCCGGTAGATGCGTTCTTCCATCGGGCTGAGCTTGAGCAGCTCGTCGATGTCATAGACCTTCGGCTTGCCGATCGCGCCTTCCACCGAAACGGTCCAGGGCCGCGTCTTCAGGGTGCCGGCATTGCGCGCGGGGTCGTCCTTGTCGGTGCCGAACTCGTAGAAGTTGTTGTAGCTCGTCACGTCGCCATAGGCGGTGAGCTTTTCCATCGTCACGGCGCCCGGCACGCTGCTGCGCGCGCCGGCCAAGGCGGCCAGCCTGTTGGGCCGCGCGGTCTGGGCCAGGGCCTCTCGGCCGACCCACGAGGCCAGGGCTGCGCCGGCGACGCCGGTGGCCATCCACCTCAGCATCTCGCGGCGCTGCTCGTAGACGGCACGCGGGGTGATCTCGGAAGCAACGGGGTGGACGAAACCGCGGTCTTTCAGGAAATGCATGCTCGCCTTTCGCAATCTTGCGTGTTCGGGGTGGCTGGTTCGAACGCGACAGTGTGCGGATGGTTCCTCCCGTGGGCGAGGGGGGATACCACTGTAAGGATCAGGGCTGCATCGGCGACCAAGCACCGCGCGCGGCGGCGCGTCAGCGTCCGAGGTCGTCGTGGAAGTCGGTGTCGATCACGTCCAGACCCGCCGTGGTGGAGGGCGGGCTGCCGGCGGACACGTCGAAATGCGTCACCGCGTCGAGCGCGACCGGGTCGAACAGCTTCAGCGAGTTCCTGCCCCGGCTGTCGCGGAAGCTCTTGCGCGAGAACAGCTTCTGCTGTGCCTCGGGCGGCAGGTCGGTGATGCGGATGATGTTGCGGTCGATCAGCAGGTCGATCACGTCTTCGAGCACGCGCACGAAGTCGGCATCGAGCGCACGGAACCGGTCGTCGGCCTGCGGCCGCCGGCCGACGAAAGCGTCCACGTCCGGGTGGTCGTCCGGCAGGAACTCCTGCGTCTCGGCCGTCGGCTCGCGGTGGAGGCTGACGATGACGCCGTGGACGTTGCGTGCGACGAAGGGCATGGGCGGCGGCGGGGCGATCGGGGATCGAACGACTATACGCCGCTGCCCGCCGGCGTGCTCACAACTCCCCGTAGGAATGCAGGCCCGAAAGGAACATGTTCACACCCAGGAAGGCAAAGGTGGTGACCACCAGCCCCACCAGTGCCCACCAGGCCGCCACGGTGCCGCGCAGGCCCTTCATGAGCCGCATGTGCAGCCAGGCCGCGTAGTTGAGCCAGACGATCAACGCCCAGGTTTCCTTCGGGTCCCAGCTCCAGTAGCCGCCCCAGGCCTCTGCCGCCCACAAGGCGCCCAGGATGGTGGCGATCGTGAAGAAGGCGAAGCCGACGGCGATGGACTTGTACATCACGTCGTCGAGCACTTCCACTGCAGGGGTGCGGGCATTGATCCAGCTGCGGGTGAGAATCGCGAAGGCGAAGAAGACCGTGCAGCCGACGATCATGCGGGCAGACTTGGCGACGGCCGAGGCGGTTTCGGGCCGCAGGTCACCCAGGGCCCAGAACAGTGCCAGCACCAGCAGCAGCCCGGCAGGCACGCCGACGAGCGCGGTCCACAGCGACTGGGTGAGCGAAGTCTTGAGCAGATAGGCCAGCGACACCATGGCCGCGAGCGCGAAGGTGCCGTAGCCGATGAAGTTGGCGGGCACGTGGAGCTTCATCCACCAGCTCTGCAGCGCCGGCACCAGCGGCTGGATCTCGTGCGCACCGCGCGACAGCGTGTACCAGAGCAGGAAGCCGACCGCTGCGCTGACGATCAGCATCGCGAAGGCACCGAGCGAGCGGGTCTTGTACTGGTCTTCGTAGTAGAGGTAGAAGGCCGCCGTGAGCCAGCAGAACAGCACGAACACCTCATAGAGGTTGCTGACCGGGATATGGCCGATGTCCGGCGCGATCTGGTGGCTTTCGAACCAGCGCACCAGGGTGCCGATCAATGCCATCGCCACAGCCGCCCAGGCCAGCCGGGAGCCGATGCGCTCGGCCGAGCCGGCGCTGCCGCGCGCGAAGAAGCCGATCCAGTAGAAGAGGGTGCTCATGAAGAACAGCACGCTCATCCACAGGATCGCGCTCTGGCTCGACAGGAAGTACTTGAGCAGGAACACGTTCTCGCCCTGCGCCAGATCGGCGCCGAAGCCGTCTTGCGCGCGGCTGTAAAGGCCGATCGCGAGCAGCGCCGCGGCCGAAACGATGACCATCAGCGGCCGCAGCGGCTTCCAGAACCAGCCGAGCCAAACGGCCGACGGCACGGCACCGATCAGGATGGCCTTCTCGTACACGTCCATCGAGCCGGCGTAGCGGCCGAACGCGATGGCGGCGCCGGCGGCGACCAGCACCGCGAACAGCCAGTCGAACCAGCTGAGCCGTGCGAAGTAGCCCGGCGCGTTGAGGGAGAGGGTGGTCGTGTTCATCGTGCCTCCAGCGAGGTCTCGGCCGGCAGCAGCGCGGCCTTCAGGGAATCGAATTCGTGGTCGACGTCGAGCGTCTTGCGGGTCGACGACAGCGCGGCCGTGAGCCGGGTGCCGCCTTCGGAAGAGGGTTGGAGCCAGATCCACAGCCGGCGTTCCCGCACGTACAGCATCGCGAAGACGCCGATCACCAGCAGCAGGCAGCCGAGGTACACGAGGTTCTTGCCGGGCGCACGCGCCAGCTGGAACACGCTGGCCTGCACCTGCTCGAAATCCTTCAGCTGCAGCAGCACCGGCGCGGGGTAGAAGGCCGCGTCGGACAGCGACAGCACGGCCTGGGTCATGAAGGCCTGGGTCTTCTCGTCGCCGGGCAGGGGCGGCACGCCGGCGGATTCGCGCGTCATCTGCGCCAGCTCGAACAGCACGCCATTCAGGATGCGGATCAGCACTTCCGAGGTGCGGGCGCGGTCGGCCTCGGGCACGTTGGCCTGCATGAAGTCGGCCAGTGCCTGCAGCCCGCCGGTGACGGGCCCGCCGGGCTCGACCGGCTCCACGCCGGCAAACAGGTTGAGGCCGCGGCGCGCGGAGACCGTGAGCTGCTGCGCCAGCTCGGGCTTGTTGCCTTCGATCGCCTTGGCCACGTAGCGCTCGATCGCCCGCTCGCGCAATGCCGGCTCCTGCAGCGCGCCATGCAGGCGCATCCAGGTGTCGAGGCTGTCGGTGTCGTCTGCCGGGATGCGCAGGTAGCGGAACGACTCGGCCGGCGTGTCGCGCACGCCGGCAAGGAACACGCGCTGGCCGTCGAGTTCGACCGGCAGCATGTAGTTGTGGAACTCGCGCGCCTGGCCGCTGGCGTCGCGCAGCTTGTAGGTCACCGAGGGGCCGACGTTGCGCAGCGACTTGTCGCCCGGCGCCTTGGCGCCCGAGCCCAGGTGCTGTTGCAGGCTTTGCACCAGGTCGACCTTGCGCACGTCGGTGGCGGCATCCGGCGTACCGAGGTTCTCGACGTTGATCACGCGCAACGCGGTGAACTCGAGCGTGAGCTTTTCGTCGCCGTTCGTCAACGACGTGGCGTCGCCGACCGTGCCGCTGACCTCGAAGCGGTCGCCACGGCGGTTGAACGGGTACGCCTGCAGCTTCAGCTTGGAGCCGCCGTCGTCGAAGCTCGACTGGTAGATCGCGATGCCCCGGTGGAAGGCCGGCTCGTTGACCTTGATCGTCGCAGGCACGGCCTGGCCGGTCTCGTGGTCATGGATCACGATCTCGCTCGCGAAGAGCTTGGGCATGCCGGTTTCGTAGTAGTCGACGATGAACCGCTTGAGCTCGATGTCGAACGGCAGCGGCTGCAGCAGCACGCCGTCGGACTGGTTCAGGATGACCATGTCCGAGCGCGCGCCTTCCGGCACCAGCAGGTTGCCGCGGAAGGTGGGGTTGGCGATGCTGAGGCGGTGCTTGTCGGGCACCTCTGAAATGAGCCCGCCGCCGCGGTAGGGCTCCTTGCCCGTGAACCACATCTGCGCTCGCACCACCAGGTCGCCGTCGAACAGGCCACCGAGGCAGATGAGCACGATGGCCGAATGCGCCGCGAGGTAGCCGATGCGGTTGGCGCCGCCCTTCTTTGCGGCGACCATCACGCCGTTCTCGCGGATCTGCGCTTTGGCCTTCCAGCCGTTGCGTTGCAGCAGCTGTGTGATGCGCGACAGCGTTTCGTCCTTGCCCTCGGCCACGACGCCGGTGGCCTTGTGATGGAAGGCCTGCAGGCCTTGCTCGCGGATGTGTTCCTTGTAGGTCTTCAGGTCGTGCAGCACCTTGGGCGTGTTGCGCACGATGCACAGGCTGGTGGAGATGACCAGGAAGGCGAGGATCAGCAGGAACCACCAGGCGCTGTAGATGGAGTACAGCTTGACGGCGCCGAACACCTCGGCCCAGAAGGGCCCGAACTGGTTGACGTAATTGACCAGCGGCTCGTGTTGCTTGACGACGGTGCCGATGACCGACGCGATGCAGATCACCGTGAGCAGCGAAATCGCGAAGCGCATCGACGAGACCAGTTCCACTGCTTCGCGCAGCACGCGCGAGCCGGATCGAACTTCAAGGCCGGTGGTGGAAGAGGACATGGGCAGGATTATCGGCTTCGGTCAACAACGGCGGGGGCCACAAAAGAAAAAGGCGGGTATCCCTCCCGGGACCCGCCTTTTTTGTTCTTGTGCAGGTAAGCGATCAGCGCAGGCCGGCAATGTAGTCGGACACGGCCTTGATCTCGCGGTCGGACATCTTCGCGGCAATGGCCGTCATCTGGGCGTTGTTCGCGCGCGCGCCGCTGCGGAAGCCAACCAGCTGCGCCTCCGTGTAGTCGCTGTGCTGGCCGCCGAGGCGCGGGTACTGCGAAGGCATGCCGGCGCCGGTGGGGCTGTGGCACGCAGCGCAGGCCGGAACCTGCTTGGCGGCAATGCCGCCGCGGTAGATCTGCTCGCCGAGTTGCACCAGCTCCTTGTCCTTGGCGAAGCCGGGCTTGGCCTGCTTGGTGGAATAGAAAGCGGCGACGTTCTTCATGTCGGCTTCGCTCAATGCGGAGGCGAAGCCTTGCATCACCGGGTTCTTGCGCTTGCCGGCCTTGAACTCGGTCAGCTGCTTGACGATGTATTCGGGGTGCTGACCCTGCAGGATCGGGTTGGCCGGGCTGCCACGCGAGCCGTCGACCGTGTGGCAGGCAGCGCAGACCTGGGTGGCGATGGCCTGGCCCTTGGCCAGATCAGGCTTGGCGGCCGCCGGTGCATCGGCCCCCAGGGCAGGAGCCAACGCAAACGCAGCAAGCAGCAGGGTAGCGATCGATTTCATGTCGTGGGAAGGATTTGTGGGCCAGATGCAAAACCGCGGGATTTTACAATGGCCTCCAACATGTCCGACACACAACGCCCCGGCGCGCCTTCCGCGCCAGCTTCGCCGGCTGCCTCGGCCGCGAAAACCGCACTCGCCTGGGCCCATACCGCCCGGTTCTTCACCACGGCGAGCCGACTGGATCAACTGCCCTCCCACGAGCTGCCCGAGATCGCCTTCGTCGGCCGCTCGAACGCCGGCAAGTCGACGGCGATCAACACCCTGACGCAGCAGCGGCAACTGGCTTTTGCGTCCAAGACGCCGGGGCGCACGCAGCACATCAACCTGTTCGAACTGGGCCCCAAGACCGCCGCCGACGCGATCTTTGCCGACCTGCCGGGCTATGGTTACGCCGCGGTGGAGCGTGCCGCCAAGCTGCGGTGGCAGGAGGTGATGGCCGAGTACCTGGAGGTGCGCCGCAGCCTCAGCGGCGTCGTGCTGCTGGTCGACCCCCGGCACGGCCTGAAGGATCTCGACCGGCAACTGCTGGAGTTCGTCGCGCCGCGCGTGACCACCGGGCAGGTGAAACTGCTGGTGGTGCTGACCAAGGCCGACAAGCTCAACCGCAAGGAAGGCACCGAGGCACTGCGCGAGGCACAGGCGGCGCTGGCCGAGTTCGTCACGGACGAGGCGGACATCGGCCTGACCCTGTTCTCGGCGCTCAAGAAGACCGGCCTCGACGACCTGGCGACCACGTTGTACGACTGGGCGCATCCGCAAGCAGCCTGAGGTCGACGCGTCGCCTAGGCGACGCCCCGCCGTGGCATCCATCGGGATACTCCGCCCAGCCTCCCGAGGAGATGCCGATGCCCCCGCCTGCGATCGAGACCTTCTTCGCCGACCTGCCCCACGGCATCCGCCTGTCGTGCCGGGCCTGCGGGCCGCACGGCGCGCCCGTGCTGGTGTTCCTGCACGGGTTTCCCGAAGCAGCCTTCGTGTGGGACGAGGTGATGCGCGCGCTGGCGGACCGATTCCGCTGCATTGCGCCGAACCTGCGCGGGTACGAGCAATCGTCGAAGCCGGAGGCGGTCGACGCCTACCGGGCCAAGCACCTCGTGCAGGACATCGCCGCGCTGATCGGGCAATGCGGTGCGCCGGTGGCCGCGCTCGTCGCGCACGACTGGGGCGGCGCCGTGGCGTGGAACCTCGCGGTGCAGCAGCCGGAGCTGATCGAGCGGCTCGCCATCATCAACTCTCCGCACCCGGGCACCTTCCTGCGCGAGCTGCAAGGCAACCCGGCGCAGCAGGCGGCCAGTGCCTACATGAACTTCCTGTGTCGCCCGGATGCCGAGACCCTGCTCGCCGAAGACGACTTTGCGCGGTTGTGGCCGTTTTTCACCGACATGGGCGATTGCGGCTGGCTCGACGACGCGGTGAAGCAGCAATACCGCGAGGTGTGGCGCAGCGGGTTGACCGGCCCGTTGAACTACTACCGCGCCTCGCCGATGCGGCCGCCGACGGCGGATGACCCCGCGGCAATGCAATTGCGGTTCACGGCGGAACAGGTGACGGTGCGGGTGCCGTCGCTGGTCGTGTGGGGCGAAGCGGATACGGCGCTGCCGCCATCGCTCGTCGACGGGCTCGAGGCTTTCGTGCCAAAGCTCGAGCTGGTGCGCATTCCAGGCGCGAGCCACTGGATCGTGCACGAGCAGCCGGGCCTCGTCACGCGGGTGCTGCGGGAGTTCCTGGCCCGCTGATCGAGCCCTGGGCGACCGGCGCTATGCCGGCCCGTCGAGGTCCTGCATCATGCTGTCGACCGCGCGCTGCATCAGCGAACGGTCTTCCAGCAGCGCGATCAGGCCTTCTGCCAGCAACCGCTCCACCGCGCGTCGCGTCATTGAATGCGACTGCCCGGCATGCTGGCTGGTGAACATGAACAATTGCCCGTTGTCGCTGGCCCACATGAGCTGCGCCGTCGTCCACGCACCCTGCACGAACAGGTGGTACCACGTGCCCGGCACCAGGCGGGCCATCCAGGCTTCGCGCGCTTCACGCCCGGCCTGGGTGTCGGTCTCGGTCATCAGGCCGACCGGCACGGTGGGCAGCGCGCCGAGGTCGGCGCCGTCGCTGCCGTCGAAGGGCAGCACGCTCGATTCGTCGCGCATGCGCTGCACGATCTCCTCGGGCGTCATCTCTTGTTCCGGCTTGGCGGTGGCCTTTGTCTCGGCGGCCGCTGGCGGCCGCAGCGCCTCCGCATGCCGGGCCATCAGCTCGGCGAACAGGGCCTCGCGCTGGGGCTGGGGCCAGGCGATGAAGTCGAGCCCGCGGTTCAGGCGGGCCAGCAGATCGGGCAGGAGCGTGCGCAGTCGCTCGCGCTCGGCCGGCTCGTGCATCGGCTGCACGCTCCACAGCAGATCGTCGACGGTGCTCAGCAGCTCGGCGGTCGTGTCGCTGTTCTCGCCGTGGCGCATGATGGACTCGGTCATCGCGTCGACCCAGGGGCCGAACAGGAAATCGCGCAGCGGTTCGCTCAGCGGGCGGCCCTGCAGCTGGCGCACCTGCTGGCGCAGCACGCTGCGCAGCCGCTCCTTGTGCTCGGCGCGTTGCAGCGCGTCCATGGCCTGGCGCGAACGCTCGAGCGCCTCGCGGCTGCGGGCGTCGAGGAAGTCGTTGACCTCCTGCAGCGCGTTGCGATAGAGCTGCGCGTCGGGTTCCGGTGCCGCCATCACGCGGCCGATCAGGTCTTCGACGAAACGCAGGAAGTCAGTCAGCCGGTCGTCCGACGGGTCGTTGTAGCCGGCGCAATGCGAGGCGACGCGGTTCAACAACTGCCACGTGGGGTGGTCGTGCTGCTGCAAAAGCGATGGGTCGCGCAGCGCGACACGCAGCACCGACACCTGCAGCCGGCCGAGCACGGCCTTGACGGGCGGCAGCAGGCGCGGGTCGGCCAGGATCTGGTCGAACAACCGGGACAGCAGCTTCACCACCTGCGACTCGGCCATCGCGGGAGCGCTCGGCTCGTTCAACTGCCTGAGCACGTTGGGCATGCCGGGCGTCGGCCCATCGAGCGGCATCGGCAGGCTGTCGGGGTGGATGCTGTGGTTCAGGTTGTCGAGTCGGGCGCGCAACTCGTGCGAGGCCGCGGGCGCCTTGCCCCGGCCGGCGGGGTGCACCTGCTCCAGCAGGCTCTGCAGGGCTCCCGGGTGGGTGAGGTCGACCTTCGGTCCCGGTGACGGCGCGGCCACCGGCCGGAACGCGAGACGTTGCACGCCTTGCTGCATCAGCTGGCTGCACAAGGCGGCGTACTGCGTCTTCAGGTTGTCGGCCAGCAGCTTGCCCGCTGTGCGCAGGAACAACAGCCGGCTGGCCGGCGACAACTCGATCGAGCGGGCGCCCTGGCTCAAGGCCCGGGCATAGACCTCGGGGCGCAGCGGGTTGGCTTCCTTGCGGATGCTGGTCTCGCCGCGCAGCGAAGCCGTGTATGCCTGCAGCTCCGACAGCTCCCATTCGGCGGTGGCCTCGATCAGCGTGATCGTGCGCGAGACCTCGATGTCCTCTTCGGCCTGGTGTTCGTCGACGAGCGTGAGCGCATCGAGGCTCAGTTCCTGTCGGCGGGGCACCAGGGCGGGCGTCGAGTCGCGCGCGGCCTCCCGGATGCGGTCGGCGAGCGCCTCCGAAAAGCCGCGCACCAGCAGCTCGCGCTGGCGCTGCAGCGCCTCCATCAGCGCGAAGAACTCCTGCCGTTCCCGTGCAACAGCCAGACCGAGACCTGAACTGCGCAGCTGCTCGACGGCGTCGTTGACGATCTGTGTCGCCAGGGCCGGTGCACCTGCAACGGCGTGGTCGACATGGGCCTGGAACAGGGAGGAGGTCGGCATGACGGGTGCGGTCTGGGGATGAGAGGCATTATCAAGCCCGCCCATCGCGACGCGCAAAAGAAAAGGGCCGCCTTGCGGCGGCCCTTCGTGACGCAGGAACGGTTCCGGCGCAGGACTTACATGTCCATGCCCATGCCGCCCATGCCGCCGGGCATGCCGCCGGCTGCAGGTGCGTCGTCCTTCGGAGCCTCGGCAACCATGCACTCGGTCGTCAGCATCAGCGACGCCACGGAGGCGGCGTTCTGCAGCGCGGTGCGGGTCACCTTGGTCGGGTCGAGAATGCCCATCTCGATCATGTCGCCGTAGGTGTCGTTGGCGGCGTTGAAGCCGTAGTTGCCCTTGCCGCCCAGCACGGCGTTGACCACCACGCTCGGCTCGCCACCGGCGTTCGCCACGATCTCGCGCAGCGGGGCTTCGATCGCCTTCAGCACCAGCTTGATGCCGGCGTCCTGATCGGGGTTGTCGCCCTTGATCTCGCCCGCAGCCTGACGGGCGCGCAGCAGAGCCACGCCACCACCGGCCACGATGCCTTCCTCGACGGCGGCACGGGTGGCGTGCAGCGCGTCTTCCACGCGGGCCTTCTTCTCCTTCATCTCGACTTCGGTGGCGGCACCGACCTTGATGACGGCCACGCCGCCGG
>NZ_CAMLJQ010000076.1 GCF_946480305.1 uncultured Caldimonas sp. | reverse complement strand
GCCCACCGGACTGTGTCTCCGCAGCGAGTCCGACGAATGTATGGTGTTGCATTCAAGCCCTCTTCTTTGGTGACTTTCTTCTGGGCCCAGAAGAAAGTTACCCGCCCGCCGGGGCGGACTCCCGGCGCGAAAGATCAGGCTTGCGCAGCGCCCACCCCCGCGCCAGCGGGCAGCAACCTGCAACCTGCAACCTGCAAGCTGCAAGCTGCAAGCTGCAAGCTGCAAGCTGCAAGCTGCAAGCAACGCCCGCGCAACCCCACCTCCCAGGGGGGAGGCCCCACCCCGACCCCTCCCCGATAATCGCCCCCCATGAACATCATCATCCTCGGCGCCGGCCGCGTCGGCGAAAGCGTCGCCGAAAACCTGGTATCCGAGCGGAACGACATCACCGTCATCGACACCAACCCGCAGCGCGTGCGGGAACTGCAGGACCGCATGGACCTGCGGGGTGTCGTCGGCAACGGCATCCAGCCCTCCGTGCTGCAGGAGGCCGGCGCGCAGGACGCCGACATGCTGATCGCCTGCGCGCCACTGGATGAGACGAACCTCGTCACCTGCAAGATCGCGCACGACCTCTTCAGCATCCCGACCACCATCGCCCGGGTGCGCTCGCCGGAGTTCGTGGACGGCTCCACGCTGATGGGCAAGGCTGGCTTCGCGGTGGACCGGGTCATCTGCCCCGAGGCGTCGCTGACGCGCTACATCCGCAAGCTGATCGAGTACCCGGAGGCGCTGCAGGTGCTGGAGTTCGCCGAGGGATTGGTCAGCCTGATCGCCGTGCGCGCGGTGTCGGGCGGGGCACTGGTGCGGCACACGATTTCCGAGCTGCCGAGCCTGGTGCCGGAAGCGGACATGCGCATCGTGTCGATCTACCGGCGTGACCCCGAAGGGCCGGACCGCCAGGTGATGTGCGAGGGCGCCACGCGGGTGGAGCCGGGCGACGAGGTGTTCGTGCTGGCGGCCACGGGGCACATCCGCACGGTGCTGGAGGCACTGCGTCGGCGCGACCGGCCGGTCAAGCGGGTGATGATCGCCGGCGGGGGCCGGGTCGGCCTGAGGCTTGCGCGGCTGCTGCAAGGCGACTACCGCGTGAAGCTGATCGAGCACAACGCGGTGCGCTGCGAATACCTGGCGGCACAACTCGCGGCCGACACGCTCGTGCTGTGCGGCGACTCCACCGACGAAGAACTGCTGGAAGAAGAGAACGTCCACGACATGGACCTGTTCCTCGCGCTGACCAACGACGACGAGGACAACATCATGTCGTGCCTGCTCGCCAAGCGCATGGGCGCGAAGCGGGTGCTGGCGCTGATCAACCGCAAGGCGTACGCAGACCTGGTGCAGGGCACCGAGATCGACATCGCGCTGTCGCCGGCGCAGGCGGTCATCGGCGAGCTGCTCGCGCATGTGCGACGTGGCGACGTGGAGGCGGTGCACAGCCTGCGCCGCGGCGCGGCCGAGGCACTGGAGGCGGTCGCGCGCGGCGACCGGCAGTCGTCGAAGGTGGTGGGTCGCCGCATCGAGGAGCTGAAGCTGCCGAAGGGCGCGCAGATCGGCGCCATCGTGCGTGGCCTGCCGGAAGGCGAGGTGCCGGCCGACGAGCTGGAAAAGCGCCGCCTGGAGGCCAAGGTGCTGATCGCCCACCACGACACGGTGATCGAGTCGAACGACCACGTGGTCATCTTCCTGCCCCGCAAGCGCGACGTGCGCGAGGTCGAGAAGCTGTTCCAGGTCAGTGCGACCTTCCTCTGACGGGCCATTCGCATGCAATCGGTGCTGCCCGTCTTCGGGATCCTGGGCGTGATCGTGATGTTCTTCGCCGGCGCCATGCTCGCGCCGCTGGGCGTGGCGTGGTTCGGCGACGAGACCGCGCTGCGCTCCTACCACGGTGCCATTGCGGTCACCTTCGGCTGCGGGCTGGTGATGTGGGGCGTCACCCGGCGCTTCCGGCGCGAGCTCCAACCACGCGACGGCGTGCTGCTGGTTTCGCTTGCCTGGACCGTGCTGCCGGTCTTCGCCAGTCTGCCGCTGCTGATCTACTTCCATCAGGCAGGCTCGCCGATGTCGTTCACCGACGCGTACTTCGAGGCCATGTCGGGGCTGACCACCACGGGAGCCACCGTGCTCGTGGGCCTCGACAGCCTGCCCCCCTCGATCAACCTGTGGCGCTGTTTCCTGCAGTGGATGGGCGGCATGGGCATCCTGGTGCTGGCGGTGGCCATCCTGCCGCTGCTCGGCGCCGGCGGCAGCCAGCTGTTCAAGGCCGAGGCCGCCGGGCCGATGAAGGATGCGAAGCTCACGCCCCGCATCACCGAAACCGCCAAGGGCCTGTGGACGGTCTACTGCATCTTCTCGCTGATCTGCTTGCTGGCCTACCGGGCAGGCGGCATGCCGTGGCTCGAGGCGTGGATGCACATGTTCACGACCGTGAGCCTGGGCGGCCTGTCGTCGCACGACACGAGCTTCGCGTACTTCCAGTCGCCGCTGCTCGAATGGCTGTGCGTGGTGTTCATGCTGATCGCCAGCTGCAATTTCGCGCTGTACTTCGTGGCCATGCGCAAGCGGTCGTTCCGCAAGCTGCTGTCCGACCCGGAGGTGCGTGGCACGCTGGGCCTGATGATCGGAAGCAGCCTCCTCGTGGCGGCACTGTTGTGGCTGAAGGGGACCTACCAGGACGTGGGTGAAGCGCTGCGAGCGGCGTTCTTCAACGTGGTGTCGATTGCCTCGACCACCGGGTACGCCACCACCGACTACAGCCTGTGGCCGATCTTCGCGCCCGTGCTGATGCTGATGCTGTCTGGCATGGCGACGAGTGCAGGCTCCACCGGCGCCGGCATCAAGATGGTCCGCGTGATCATCCTCGTGAAGCAGGCGTTGCGCGAGATGTCGCGCATCGTGCATCCGCGCGCGGTCAACCCCGTCATGCTGGGCGACACCAGCGTACCGGGCTCGACCATCTTCGCGGTGCTGGCCTTCATGCTGGTGTATGGCGCCACGATCATCAGTCTGACGATGGTGCTGCTGCTGACCGATCTCGACGTGATCACCGCCTTCACGGCCATCGTCGCGAGCGTCAACAACATGGGGCCGGGGCTCGGGTCCGTCGGGCCGGCCGGCAACTTCGCGGGCTTGACCGACTTCCAGACGTGGGTGTGCACGGTCGCGATGTTGCTCGGGCGCTTGGAGATGCTCTCGTTCATGGTGCTGCTGACGCCATCGTTCTGGCGCAAGTGAGCGGCGGGGCCGCGGTGCGCAGCACGCACGGCGATCGGATATCCGCGATTCGACGCGGGTTTCTTCTAGCCCTGCCTGCGGTGGTGCTGTCTACGATGTGCACCTCATGCCTGCTGCGATCGACTTCTACTTCGACTTCTCCTCGCCGTATTCCTACATCGCGTCGGAATGGGTGGAGGCCTTGGCCGCGCGCCACGGGCGCACGGTCCGGTGGCACGCAGTGCTGCTCGGCGTCACCTTCCGTGCGGCCGAGCTGAAATCTCCGGTCGAACACCCGATCAAGCGCGAATACGCACTGCGCGACTTTGCCCGTTCGGCCCGTCTCGAGGGCGTGCCCTACACGCAACCGGACCGCTTTCCGATCTCGACCCAGAATGCGGCGCGGGTGTTCTGGTGGTTGTGCGGTGCCGATCCGTCCCGATCGACGGCGTGGGCGCGGGCGTGTTTTCGTGCGTACTTCGGTCGGGGAGTGGACCTGTCCGACCGCCAGGCGCTGAAGTCGCTGGCGGCGGAGTTCGGGCTCGATTCGGAGATGGCCGAATCCGTGTGGAACGACCCGCTGTGGAAGGAGCGGCTGCGACAGGCCAACGAGGCGGCCATCGCGGCGGGCGTGTTTGGCGCTCCGTACTTCATCGTGGATGGCGAGCCGTTCTGGGGCAACGATCGCAAGGCCCAGATCGAGCGGTGGCTCGCGCAAGGCCCCTTTTGAGGAGTCACCCGTGGCGTTGAAGAAGGGCTACCGCGCACTGGTCGACGAAGCGATGGCGCAGGTGAAGACGTACAGCGTCGATGAAGCGCGCACCAAGCTGGAAGATGCAGGCGTGCAGTTCGTCGACGTGCGCGACGTGCGTGAACTCGAACGCGAAGGCGTGATGCCCGGCGCGGTGCATGCGCCACGCGGCATGCTCGAGTTCTGGGTCGACCCCGAGTCGCCCTATCACCGGCCGGTGTTTGCCGAGGACAAGGAGTTCGTGCTCTTCTGCGCGGCAGGCTGGCGCTCGGCGCTGGCGACCAAGACGCTTCAGGACATGGGCGTGCCGCGCGTCGCACACATCGAAGGCGGCTTCACGGCCTGGAAGGCCGCCGGTGCCCCGGTGGAAGAGAAGCCGAAGAAGGGCTGATCAGGCGGTGGCTACGGCCGGCTGCACGTAGCTCGCCATCGCCTCGCCCATGCACACCAGGCGCTCGGGCGCCCAATCGGCGTTGAAGCGCATGCAGTCCTTCGGGAACAGCATCACCACGGTGGAGCCCAGCAGGAAGCGGCCCATCTCCTCGCCCTGGCGGAACGAGAGGTCCTGCCCGTCGTAGTGCCACTCGCGCACGTCCTTCGTGCGCGGCGGGTTGACCACGCCGTGCCACACGGTGGCCATGCTGCCCACGATCGTGGCGCCCACCAGCACCATCACGAAGGGCCCGCGCTCGCCGTCGAACACGCACACCACGCGCTCGTTGCGGGCGAACAACCCCGGCACGCCGCGCGCGGTGGTGGGATTCACCGAGAACAGGTCGCCCGGCACGTAGATCATGCGCCGCAGTCGGCCCGCGCAAGGCATGTGGATGCGGTGGTAGTCCTTGGGGCTGAGGTAGAGCGTGATGAATTCGCCGTCGGTGAACTGCGACGACAGCGTGGCGTCGCCGCCGACCAGCGTGAGCGCCGAGTAGTCGTGCCCCTTCGCCTGGAAGATGCGGTCGCGGTGGATGCGGCCGAACTGGCTCACGGCCCCGTCGATCGGGCAGATGAGGTCGGCTGCGGCCATGGGGCGGGCCGACGGCTTCAGCGGCCGCGTGAAGAACTCGTTGAAGGTGCGGTAGCTCGCCGGGTCGGGGTTCTCGGCCTCCTGCATGTTCACCTGGTAGCGCTTGACGAACCAGCGAATGAGGGCCGTCGTTGCCTTGCCGCCTTCGGCGGACGCGATCCGGCCCGCGAGCGCGGTCAGTGCTTGCTTGGGCAACAGGTATTGGGGGAGAACGGCGAGGCGAGGTGACACGGCGAAAGCGGCGTGAAACAAAAGCGGAAGTGTAGCGAGCGACACGAACGTCGACGAATGCACGCACGCCATGACCGGGAGCCGTCCGTGTCGACCCGGGCCCCCTAAAATCCGCCCCCTTCAGACCAGCAGCCGCCATGTTCAAGAACGCACTCGTTTTCCGCATCGCCCAGTGGGATCGCCCGGCCGTCACCGACATCGAGGAGCGCCTGGCCGGCGCTCGCTTCACCGAATGCGGTGCCTCGCAGCCCGAGTCGTCCGGCTGGGTCGAGCCGCGTGGCGAGAAGCACGGCGCCCTCGTCGAAACGGTGGGCGGGCAGATGATCCTGAAGCTGTGCACCGAGACGAAATCGGTGCCGGCCTCGGCGGTGAAGAGCCGGCTCGAAGAGCAGCTCGACAAGATCGAGCAGGAAACCGGGCGCCGGCCCAGGGGCAAGCGCGCGAAGGAGTTGAAGGAAGAGATCGTGCGCGACCTGCTGCCACGTGCCTTCCCGAAGCGCGGCGCGACGCTGGTGTGGATCGCGCCGGCGGCGAACCTCGTTGTGATCGACGCATCGAGCATCAAGAAGGCCGACGGCATCGTCAGCCGGCTGGTCGAACTGCTGGGTGGCGGCTTGTCGCTGAGCTTCCTGCAGACCGAAATCTCGCCCTCGGTGGCGATGTCGGGCTGGCTCAAGAGCAAGGAGGCGCCCGCCGGCTTCACGATCGACCGCGACTGCGAGCTGAAGCAGCCGGACAGCGAAAAAGCCACGGTGCGCTATGCCCGCCACACGCTCGACATCGACGAGGTGGGCCAGCACATCGAGCAGGGCAAGGTGCCGACGCAACTGGCGATGACCTGGGACAGCCGCGTGTCCTTCGTGCTCACCGAGTCGATGGCGATCAAGAAGATCAAGCTGCTCGACGTGGTGCTGGAAGGGGCCAGCTCGGCCACCAAGGACGAAGGCGGCTTCGATGCCGACATCGCGCTGATGACCGGCGAGCTGGGCAAGCTCATTCCCGACCTGGTCGACGCACTCGGCGGCGAACTGGACCGTGACAAGCTGTACAAGGCTCCCGCGCTGCCCGAGGCTGCCTCGCAACCCGGTGACAACACGCCACCGTGGGAGCTGCCGGCAGCCGCTTGAGGTCGGCCTGACATCAGGCACTGCCCTCGTGTTTCCACATCGTGTTGCAAAGGGGGCCTCAAACGGCGCTACCCTGTCGGGCCTTCACGATCCCTGCCTGACACTTCCCCTTGCCCATGTTCGGACGACCCAAGCCCGTCGTGCTCGACCGCTACGGCTCCCGGCGCTCGCGCGCCGTGATGCCGCGCTGGCTCGTGCTGTTGTTGATCGGCGCCGGCCTCGGCGTCAGTGGTGTCGTCTACGTGCAGGAGCGCGTGCTGCCGCCGCGCCTCACGATGGAGGCGTCGGCCAAGTTGCAGCAGTCCTTCGACCAGGCCGAGTCCGAGCGGCTGCGCCTGCAGGGCGAGCTGGGCAAGACCGGCGAGCAGTTGAAGACCGCCCTGTCCGACAAGGACCGTCTGACGCGCGAGCTGGCGTCGAGCAAGGAAACCGTGGAGCGCTTGCGCGAAGACGTGGGCGCACTGATCGCTTCGCTGCCGCCCGACCCGCGCGGCGGCGCGGTTGCGGTACGGGCCGCGCGCTTCGAGGTCGATGGAGGTGCCCTGGTGTACGACGTGGTGCTCTCGCGCGACCGGGCGGGCAGCAAGCCGTTCGAGGGTGTGCTGCAACTCGTCGTCGCGGGCCAGCCGCTCGATGGCCCGGAGCGTACGGTCAAGCTCGATCCGGTGCCCATTTCGGTGGGGCGCTACGAGAGCGTGCGAGGCAGCGTGCCGCTGCCCGATGGGTTCAAGCCCCGCCAGACCACCGTGCAGGTGCTCGACCGACCCGGTGGCAAGCTCTCCGGCATGCGGGTGCTCTACGTCAAGTGACTTGAGCGTCCGAGGGGCCCCTGCCTGCCGCCCGTGCCAGGCAGCCCAGCTCGTCATTCCGCCTCGACCTGCCCGGCTCTGTAGGCGCTCGGAGACATCCCCGTCCATGCCCTGAACGCTCGCGAGAAGCTCTTCTCGTTGGAGAAACCCGAGGCCAGCGCGATCTGCTTGATCGACCGCGAGGTGCGGCGCAACTGGTCCATCGCCTGTTCGCGTCGGACTTCGTCCTTCAACGCCTGCAGCGAGACACCTTCGTCGCGCAGCTGCCGGTGCAGCGTGCGGGCCGACAGGTGCAGCTCGGCCGCAACGGCGTCCGCCGTGCGCAATTCGCTGCCGCGCGCCCGCAACACCTCGCGCACGCGCTGTGCAAGCAGGCGGTCGCGCCGGTAGGGCAGCACGATCAGCCGGACCGCGTGTTGCAGCATGGCCTGCAGCGCACGTTCGTCGCGCCGCTGGGGCAGCGCGAGATAGCCTGCGTCGAAGGTGAAGCCGGCCTGCGGGGCACCGAAATGCACCGGCCCCGGAAATAGGCGCGGGTAGATGTCGGCATGCGGTGGTGGGGGAAAGGGAAACCGCGCCTCGATCAGCGGAATGCGCGAGTCGACCACCCAGGAGGCGTAGCCGTGCACGTTGCGCAGGCTGGTGAGCAGGCAGAACTCGTGCATGGCACCGAGCGGGCGGTGTTCGGTGATCTGCACCGCCGCGCGCCCCGCGTGCACCGACAACTCGAACACGATGTCGTCGGTCAGCAGCGCGTGGTGCCGGCACCAGCGCTTCAGTGCCACGCCCAGGGTCGGCGCCGTCAGCGACGCGCGGCTCAGCAGGCCGTAGCTGCCCCACGGCAGGCGGCGAGAGAACCAGCCGAGCGCTTCGTCGTCCAGCTGCTGCATCGCCAGGCGCGAAAACAGCTCCATTTGCGCGGCCGTGATGCGCGTGCTCGCATTGCGCAGCATTTGTGGCGTGATTTGTGCCTGCTGCAAGGCCTCGGACGGGTCCACGCCATAGCGCTGATATGCCAGCACCATGGCCTGTATGAAAGCGATCGGCGTGGCGGCGGCCGGGGTGCGGCCGGAGGGCGGGTGGAGCATCACGCGGGCAGTGTCGCAATCGTTGGCACGATTTGCAACCAAGTTGACGCCCAATGTGCGCGCCGCTTGCCTACCCTGGGCGTTTTACAGGTCGGCGGCTTGCCCCCACACTGTTCTGCCGCCTCAGGAGACCGTCCCATGTCGACACTCGAATCCCGTCTCAACCCGCGCAGCGAGGACTTCCGGCACAACGCCGAGGCCATGCGCGCGTTGGTCGACGACCTCAACGCGCGGCTGGCTCGCATCGCGCAGGGCGGCGGTGAGGCGGCCCGGGCCAAGCACCTGGCGCGAGGCAAGCTGCTGCCGCGCGAGCGGGTCGAAATGCTGCTCGACCCCGGCACCCCCTTCCTGGAGTTGGCGCCGCTGGCAGCGCTCGACATGTACGGCAACGATGCCCCCGGGGCCGGCGTGATCGCGGGCATCGGCCGCGTGGCGGGCGTGGAATGCGTGATCGTCTGCAACGACGCCACGGTCAAAGGCGGCACCTACTACCCGATGACGGTGAAGAAGCATCTGCGGGCGCAGGAGGTCGCGCAGCAGAACCGGCTGCCGTGCATCTACCTGGTCGACTCGGGCGGCGCCAACCTGCCGAACCAGGACGAGGTGTTCCCCGACCGCGATCACTTCGGCCGCATCTTCTACAACCAGGCCAACATGAGCGCGCAGGGCATTCCGCAGATCGCGGTGGTGATGGGCTCGTGCACGGCAGGTGGCGCGTATGTGCCGGCCATGAGCGACGAGACCATCATCGTCAGGAACCAGGGCACGATCTTCCTCGGCGGGCCGCCGCTCGTGAAGGCTGCGACCGGCGAGGTGGTCAGCGCCGAAGACCTGGGCGGCGGCGACGTGCACACGCGGCTGTCCGGCGTGGCCGACCATCTGGCTCACAACGACCTGCATGCGCTGGCCCTGGCGCGCGCCTCGGTGGGGCGGCTCAACTGGCGCAAGCAGGTGCCGCTGGCCTGCATTCCACCGCGCGAGCCGAAATACGCACCGGAAGAGCTGCACGGCGTGATCCCCACCGACACGCGCAAGCCGTTCGACGTGCGCGAGGTGATCGCGCGCATCGTCGACGCGAGCGAGTTCGACGAGTTCAAGGCGCGCTATGGCAGCACCCTGGTCACCGGCTTCGCGCACATCGACGGCATGCCGGTGGGCATCGTCGCCAACAACGGCATCCTGTTCTCGGAGAGCGCCAACAAGGGCGCGCACTTCATCGAGCTGTGCTGCCAGCGCAAGGTGCCGCTGGTGTTCCTGCAGAACATCACCGGCTTCATGGTGGGCCGCAAGTACGAGAACGAGGGCATCGCCCGCGCCGGCGCCAAGATGGTGACCGCGGTGGCGTGTGCGCAGGTGCCCAAGTTCACGGTGATCATCGGCGGCAGCTTCGGCGCCGGCAACTACGGCATGTGCGGCCGAGCCTACAGCCCGCGCATGCTGTGGATGTGGCCCAACGCGCGCATCAGCGTGATGGGCGGCGAGCAGGCGGCGAGCGTGCTGGCAACGGTGAAGCGCGACGGCATCGAAGCCAAGGGCGGGCAGTGGACTGCCGAAGAGGAAGAAGCCTTCAAGGCGCCGATCCGTCAGCAGTATGAGGACCAGGGGCATCCGTATTACGCGTCGGCCCGCTTGTGGGACGACGGCGTGATCGATCCGGCGGACACGCGCCGTGTGCTGTCGCTCGGCTTGAGCGCCAGCTTGAATGCTCCAATTCCTGATGCACGCTTCGGCGTATTCCGCATGTGAGGCAAGCGATGGCACTCGACATCCAACGCAAGGGCGCGGTCGCAAGCGTCTTTCTCAACCGCCCCGAAGTGCGCAATGCCTTCGACGACGCGACCATCGCCGAGCTGACGCAGGCCTTCGCCACGCTCGGCCAGGACGAGAGCGTGCGCGCCATCGTGCTCGGCGCGCATGGCAAGGCGTTCAGCGCAGGCGCCGATCTCAACTGGATGCGCGCGATGGCCGGCTACACCTGGGAGCAGAACCACGCCGATGCCTCCGCGCTGGCCGAGATGCTGTGGACGATCTACAGCTGCCCGGTGCCGGTGATCGGCCGCATTCACGGTGACTGCTATGCCGGCGGCGTCGGCCTCGCGGCGGTGTGCGACATCGTCGTGGCCAGCGAAGGCGTGCACTTCTGCCTGTCCGAGGCCAAGCTCGGCCTGCTGCCCGGCACCATCAGCCCCTATGTGATCCGCGCGATGGGCGAGCAGGCGGCGCGGCGCTATTTCGTCACCGCCGAGCGTTTCAGCGCACCGGAGGCGCACCGCATCGGCTTCGTGCACGAGCTGTGCGCGGCCGAGCTGCTGGACGCCAGGGTCGATGAACTGGCACTCGCGATCGCGGCCAACGGCCCGCAGGCCGTGAAGGCCTGCAAGCGGCTGGTGCAGGACATGGCCGGGCAGCCGATCACTGCGGCGTTGCGCGACGACACCGCGCGGCGCATCGCCGACATCCGCGCCAGCGACGAAGGGCGCGAGGGCGTGCGCTCCTTCCTCGAGAAGCGTGCGCCGGGCTGGACGGCCTGAAGGAGACATCGAATGTTCAAGAAGATCCTGATTGCCAACCGCGGTGACCAGCCGGCCTCAGCCGGCGCAGCGGCGAAGCCAGAACGCA
>NZ_CAMLJQ010000075.1 GCF_946480305.1 uncultured Caldimonas sp. | reverse complement strand
CAGCGCGGGCTGCTGCAGATCGAGGAACAGGGCGGCGACAGGTTCTTCGGCGAGCCGATGCTGAACATCGGCGACTTCCTGCAGACCGAGCGTGGCCAGGGTGTCATCAACATCCTCGCAGCCGACAAGCTGTTGAACGCGCCGCGCCTGTACGCGACCTTCCTGCTGTGGATGCTGTCGGAGCTGTTCGAGACGCTGCCCGAGGTGGGCGACCTCGACAAGCCCAAGCTGGTGTTCTTCTTCGACGAGGCCCACCTGCTGTTCAAGGACGCGCCGAAGGCGCTGGTCGAGCGCATCGAACTGGTGGTGCGGCTGGTCCGCTCCAAGGGGGTCGGCGTGTACTTCGTCACCCAGAACCCGCTGGACGTGCCCGACACGGTGCTCGCCCAGCTCGGCAACCGCGTGCAGCACGCGCTGCGGGCCTTCACGCCGCGCGACCAGAAGGCGGTGAAGTCGGCCGCCTCCACGATGCGCGCCAACCCGAAACTCGACATCGAGACCGCGATCACCGAGCTGGCCGTGGGCGAAGCGCTGGTCAGCTTCCTCGATGACAAGGGCCGCCCGTCCATCACCGAGCGCGTCTACGTGCTGCCCCCTGGCAGCCAGATCGGCCCGATCACGCCGCAGCAGCGGCAGGCGCTGATGCAGCAGTCGCTCGTCGCCGGGGTGTACGAAAAGACGGTCGACCGCGAATCGGCCTACGAAAAGCTCAAGGCCCGCGCCGTGGAAGCGAACGAAGCGGCCGACGCGCTCTCGCGCGAGGCGGCGCGCGGGCCCGCCGCAGGCACTGGCAACAGCGCTGGCGGGGGGGGCTGGACGGACGTGCTGTTCGGCTCGACCGGCCCGCGCGGCGGCCGCCGCGAAGGCGTGGTCGACGCCCTGGCAAAGTCCGCGGCGCGCACCATCGGCAGCACGGTGGGCCGGGAAATCATCCGCGGCGTGCTGGGCAGCATCCTCGGCGGCAGCCGACGGCGCTGAACTCCCACGCGCGCCGAACCGACTGACGCTCGCGCCGCCTGCCGGTCGTTCACGCCACGCTGCGCGCGTTCCGTCGCATGCGCGTGGCGTGCGATGCTGCCGGCGGGCACAGTGCCTCCATCCGATCCACCCATGATCCCTGGAGTCGCCATGACGCTCGCCGCCTTGTCCCCCGCGATCATCGTTCACCTGTTCCTCGCCCTGAGCGCGCTGCTGCTCGGCCCCGTCGCACTCACCGTGCGCAAGGGCACCCGCCTGCACCGCGCCGCCGGCTACGGCTGGGTCACGTTGATGTTCGGCACCGCCATTTCGAGTCTTTTCATCCGCAACTTCGAACGTGTCAACGTCGACGGCTACACACCCATCCACCTGCTCGTGCTGCTGGTGTTCCTCGGCATCGGGTACGCGTTGTGGAACGTTGCGCGGGGCAACATCAAACGCCACCAGCGGCTGATGTGGGCGGTGTACGTCGGCGGCTGCATCATTGCGGGCAGCTTCACGCTGATGCCGCATCGCTACCTCGGGCAGCTCGTCTGGCACCAGACCCTGGGATGGGTCTGACCCCGACGGTTGCCTCCTCGTCTTCGGCTCGGCACACTGCGAACCACTTGCCATCCACCTGCCTTGTGACTGTTCTTCAAGACCTGCGCCAGGAGCTTCCCGGCATTCTTCGCCGCGGCGCCATCGTCGCTTTCGTGACCTCTGGCATCGCGTTGATGTTGTGGCTGCGCACCCCCGCGCGCGGCTTGGTCGTGCAGCTCGTCTATTCGCAGGCCATCGCCCTGAGCAGCTGGCTGATGATCGATGTGGGCCGGTTCGTGTTCGGGGCCCGTCAGGCGCCGTACAAGTTCCCGCAAGGGTGGAAGAAGATTCCGTTCGTGCTGTTCGGCATCGTGGTCGGCTATCTCGTCGGCACCGCGATCGGCGACGCCTACTCCGGCAAATCGACGTGGGCGCTCATGTCGCATGCACCCGAAGCCTTCCTGTCGATCACGCTGGGGAGCTTGATGGTGGGGGCTGCGTTCTCCTACATCTTCTACTCGCTCGGTGCGCTGGCCCACCACCGGGCCGACGCCGAAGCCGCCCGCCGGCTCGCGGCCGAGAACCAGCTCAAGCTGCTCGAATCGCAGCTCGAACCGCACATGCTGTTCAACACGCTGGCCAACCTGCGCGCGCTGATCGCCGTCGACCCGCCGCGGGCGCAGGCCATGCTCGATCGCATGATCGCCTTCCTGCGCGCCACGCTGAATGCCTCCCGCACCGACGCGCACCCGCTGCGCCTCGAATTCGCCCGCCTGGCCGACTACCTGGAGCTGATGCACATCCGCATGGGTGAGCGCCTCGCCACTCAGCTTGACCTGCCCGATGCCCTGGCCGATCACCCGGTGCCGCCACTGCTGCTGCAGCCGCTGGTCGAGAACGCGATCAAGCACGGCCTGGAACCCAGTGTGGAAGGAGGCCGCGTGGAGGTGTCGGCCCGCCTCGATGCCCAACAGTTGCGGCTCGAGGTGCGTGACACGGGCGTCGGCCTGTCCGCCGCCGCCGCGCAGGACGGCACCAGCTTCGGGCTGGACCAGGTGCGCAAGCGCCTCGCCACGGTCTATGGCGACCGTGCAGCACTGACGATCGGCCCCGCACCCGACGAGCAAGGGGGCACCCTGGTGGTCGTCACGCTGCCGCTCGTGCAGGCCCCGGTGGTGTGAACGGACCCTGAACCGGCCACCTCGCCTCGCCGCACCCAGCCGCATTTCGCGCCTCGATCCTGGCGGTTCGTCGCAAGCCGGTGGCCCGGGCCGCAGCGCTGCGAGAAAGTTCTCCCACGGTGCACGTGGCACCGCCTTCCACAGGAGAACCCCATGATCAAACACCACCTGCTCGCAGCCGCCGTCGCGGCGGCCACTCTGGCCCCGTCCGCCCAGGCGCTCGACCTGACCATCGAAGTCGTCAATGCCAAGGTGCAGGCCGGCGCGCTGTACACGTCATTGCATGCGGCAGAAGCCGGCTGGATGAAAGCGGAAGCGGCCTCCGCATCCCAGCGCGTCAACATGAACGGTGATCGCGTGACCGTGGTCTACAGCGGCCTGCCTGCCGGCCGCTACGCCGTGACGATGTTCCACGACGAGAACGGCAACGGCCAGCTCGACAAGAACATGATGGGCATCCCGCGCGAACGGGTCGGCTTCACGAAGGATGCACGCGGCCGCATGGGCCCGCCGAGCTTCGCGGACGCGGCCGTCGAGCTGCAGCAAGACACGAAGCTGGTCGTCACGCTGTACTGAGGAGCGAGTCATGGACCGCCGCCGCTTCCTCCAGGGCGCTCTCGGCAGCGCCACCCTGCCGTTGCTCCCGTCCCCGTCGCGCGCGCACGCGGGCGACGCGTGGGCCACCGAATTTGCCGAGCGCGCCGCAGGCGCTGCCTGGCTGCGCCCCTTTGCCAGCCTCACGTCCGATGTGGAGCCGATGCCGCTCACGCTGCTGCACGGTCGCATCCCGCAAGCGCTGCACGGCAGCTTCTATCGCAACGGCCCGGCCCGCCATGAGCTTGGCGGCGTGCGCTACCGCCACTGGTTCGACGGCGACGGCATGGTGCAGCAGTACCGTATCAGCGAGCGCGGCATCACGCACCACGCGCGCTTCGTCCGCACCGAGAAGTTCCTCGCCGAAAGCCAGGCCGGGCGCTTCACGCGCAGTGCGTTCGGCACGACGCCACCCGGTGCGGAGGAACCGAGCTCGCCTGACAGCGTCAACGTGGCCAACACGAGCGTCGTCCACCATGGCGGTGACCTGCTCGCGCTGTGGGAGGGAGGCTCGGCGACGCGCATCGATGCCGACACGCTGGATACGCTGGGCCTCAAGACCTTGAACGACGAATACGCCGGCATGCCTTTCTCGGCCCACCCGAAGGTGGAGGCGGACGGCACGATGTGGAACTTTGGCGTCTCGGCCATGCAGGGCATGCTGTCGATCTACCGGCTCGGTGCCTCGGGGCGGCTGGAGCAGGCGCACACGATGCCGCTGCCGGCGGCCGCGATGGTGCACGACTTCGCCGTCACGGCCAGCAAGCTGGTGTTCCTGCTGCCGCCTTTCGTGTTCGACGGCGAACGGCGCCGCAGCGGCGCCACCTTCCTGGCCAGCCATGTCTGGCACGCGAAGCAGCCGTTGCGCGTGCTGGTCGTGGACAAGAACGACCTCTCGCGGCACCGCTGGTTCGAGCTGCCGACCGGGTTCGTCTTCCACACAGCCAATGCCTGGGAAGAACGCGGGCGGGTGCACGTGGGCTACATGCGCTTCGACGATGTCTCGCTGGCCGTGGGGGAGTTTTCTCAGTTGATGCGCGGGGAATACCAGCGCACCGCGCCGCCACGCCTCGCGCTGGCCGAGCTGGATCTCGCCACCGGTGCCGCCCGCCAGTCGGTGCTGCCGCCCGCCGCGGAGTTCCCGCGGGTGGACCCGTCGCATCTGGGCCAGCGCTACCGGCAGTTGTTCTGCCTCGGGCGCAGCGGCGGCGCCGCCCATCCGTGGTTCGACTCGGTGCAGCGCATCGATGTGGAACGCGGCACCGTCGACCGCTACACCTTCGACGGGCAGCAGATGCTGGAAGAGCACATCTTCGTGCCGACCCCGCGTGGACGCCGTCGCGAAGGCGAAGGCTGGCTGCTCGGCACCGGCTACGACGTGAAGCGCGGCGCCATGATGCTGAACGCGTTCGACGCCGAGCGGCTCTCGGCCGGCCCGGTATTGCAGGCGACAATGCCGCGCGCAATGCCGCTCGGCCTGCACGCCACCTTCGTCCCTGCCTGACTTACCGCCATGAACGCCACCGCCCTCATCGCCGAAGACGAACCCCTGCTTGCACAGGCCCTGCGCGCCGAACTGCAACGCCTGTGGCCCGGGCTGCAGGTGCTCGCCACCGTGGGGAACGGTGGCGCCGCCGTCGAGCAGGCGCTGGCGCTGAAGCCGGATGTCTGCTTCTTCGACATCCGCATGCCCGGCCAGAATGGCGTGGAGGCCGCGCAGGCACTCGCGGAAGACTGGCCCGACGAAGGCAGCGGTGGCGCCCCCTTCCCGTTGATCGTGTTCGTGACCGCCTACGAGCAGTACGCGGTGCAGGCCTTCCAGGCCGCCGCGGTGGACTACGTGCTGAAGCCGGTGGAGCCCGCCCGCCTGGAACAGACCTGCGCACGCCTGCAAGGCCTGCTGTCCCGGCGCACGGGCAACGGCACCACGCTCGACGCCGCCGTGGCCCAGTTGCGCTCCTTGCTGCAGGCGCCCAGTTCCGCAGCGCCGGCCGGTGCACCACTCGGCGTCATCCAGGCCAGCGTCGGCAACGCGATCCACATGGTGCCCGTGACGGACGTGGTGTACTTCGAGGCCGCCGACAAGTACGTGCGGGTGTTGACCGCACAGCGCGAGTACCTGATCCGCACGTCGCTGCGCGAGCTGGTGCCGCAACTCGACGCGCAGCAGTTCTGGCAGGTGCATCGCAGCGTGGTGGTGCGCGCTTCGGCCATCGACACCGCGGTGCGCGATGAAGCCGGCAAGTTGCATCTTTCGCTGAGAGGCCGGCCCGAACGGCTGAACGTCAGCCGCATGTACGCGCATCTGTTCCGGGCGATGTGAGCACCCTTGGCCGCAGCGCCGATTGCCTCGAATTTGTAACAACACCTCTTCCGCCGCTCTGCCATTCACGTCGCTGGACCGCGTCTTTATCCACGTTACGGGACTAATTCCAGATTTTGTTTGGCGACGATGGTCCTATTCCTGCAACCGCGACGGCATAACGTGGTTACATTTCGTCCACGCATCGCTCTCGAGGAGACCCCACGATGTTCCGTCGCCTGCTTGGCCTGGGCAGCCTGACCGCCCTCGCCCTCGTTTCCGCCTGCTCCCGCGTCCCTGACACGGTGACCATCGGCGTCGCCCAGCCGATGTCCGGCCCGCTCGAACTGCTGGGCAAGGACATGCTCAACGGCGTCAAGCTCGCCGTGGACGACATCAACAAGCAGGGCCTCAAGGTCGACGGCAAGCCGGTCAAGCTCGAAGTCATCGCGGTCGACGACCGGGCGGACGCCGAAACCGGCAAGAAGGTCGCCAGGCAACTGGTGGACGCGAACGTGATCGCCGTCGTCGGCCACCTAAATTCCGGCGTCAGCATGGCGGCTGCGCCGATCTACGCCGAGAAGAACATCCCGCAGCTTGCCATCTCCACCAAGCCGGACTACACCCAGATGGGGCTGCCCACGACGCTGCGACTGGTCGCCAACGACGCTTTGCAGGCGAAGGCGATGGGCTCGTACGCGGCCCGCGCACTCAACGGCAACGCCTTCGCGGTGATCGACGACAGCACGCCCTACGGCAAGGGCCTCGCCGACAGCGCGGCCGAGCAGATCAAGCTCGCCAAGAAGGAGGTGGCAATCCGCCAGTCGCTCGACGACAAGACGACCGACTTCGCCGCGCTGGTGCCCGAGCTGCAGAAAGCCAACATCGACGTGATCGTCACGACGCTGGGCGACTTCCAGGTGCTCGCGCTCGTGGAGCAGCTCGACAAGGCCGGCCTCAACAAGATCCAGATCCTCGGCGGCGACACGATCAAGACCGACAAGCTGATCAAGGGCCCGCTGCCGATCAAGGTCTATGCCACCTCCCCCATCATCGAGGCGCGCGAGTTCCTGCAGGGCAAGGCCTTCCTGGAAAAGTACCGCACCACCTTCAACATGGAGCCGGTCTACGGCGCGCACTATGCGTACGACGCAGTCTGGGTGCTGAAGGCGGCAATGGAACGCTCCCGTTCGGTCGATCCCGCCACGCTCACCGCCGAGTTGAAACGCATCGATGCGCTCGCCCCGGTCACCAACGCCGTGCGCTTCAACGACCGCGGCGAGCAGTACTACGGCGTGATCAGCGTCTACGCCGCGCGCCCAGGCGTGTGGGATGCGCTGACCCGTTCGGACAACTGGTAGACACGTCCTGCCGACTGCTGACCACCAAGAAGGCGCCCCGCGGGGCGCCTTCTTCGTTCTTGGCGCACCCAGTGTGCGAGCAACGGGGTTGGCGTCAGGATCCCGGCGACCGTTCGCGCGCGTCTTGCGGCGTCTTGTCGCGCGGGCATGCAGTTCGTCGCACGGCGGCTGCAGGCCACGCGCTCACGCCGCACCATCACGGCATCGACAGACACAGCACCCAAGGAATCGCAATGAACTTCGAGAATGAAACCGCCCTGCACAAGACCGCCCGCCGTCGCGTCGCCCGCAAGCTCGGCTTCCTGGTCCACCTGCTCGTGTTCGTGCTCGTGAACGCCGGCCTGTGGCTGCTCAATGCGGCGCACGGCGGCGACCGGTGGTCGGTGTGGCCGCTGTCGGGCTGGGCGCTGGGCCTGGGCATTCATGGCCTGGTGACGTTGCTCGGCCTCATGGGTACCGACCTGAAGCAACGAATGATCGCGCAGGAGTTGGCTCAGTTGCAGCGGCACCGCTGACCCGCCCCAACGCAAACCGCCTCGCCGGCGGCGCCGTGCGAGGCGGTTTGCATGTCGCGCCGCGAGCGCCTCAACGCTTCATCGGAGCGACATGTGTGCAGGGGCGTCAGGCACTCAGTCGTGCCAGCGGTCGTGCCGCACGTGGCGGCCATGACCACCATGATGCCCATGGCGGTTGTGGTGCTTGTGCCACTTGTGGCCGTGGTGGTGACCATAACGCGGCGCCACGATGACCGGGGCAGGCTGCACGTACACCGGCTGCGGCGCGTATACCACCGGCGGCGGGGCATACACGACGTGCGGGGCCGGATAGACCACCACCGGTCGGGCGTTCGACACATGCGTGGACACGCCGGGACCATGGACGCCGATGGACCAGTACACGTCGCCGGCATGGGCCGGTGCGGCAGCCAGACCTGCCAGCGCCAGCGCTGCACTTGCGAAGAGGGCTCGTCGGTTCATAGAAGTTCTCCTTTGCAGGCCCTTGATGTCGGGCCTTGCGGAATTAACGCACCTCAAGGCCATGCGGTGGTCACGGTTTACCGAGCTTTACCGTGCTTAACGGTGTAAGGAGCTATTTCAATCAATGGCAGCGCAGTGGGAGCGCTCACTCGCCGCTCGAGGAGCATGTCCATCACCGTTTGGCGGCACGGTACTCGTCGAGCTTGGCGCGCAACGAACGGCTTTCCTCGCAGTTGGCGCCGCAGATCTGTTGCAGCCGCGCCAGATGCTCTTCGGCCTTTGCCGGATTGCCCACCTTCAGGTAGGCGATGCCTACGTACTCATGCGCGCCACGGTGATCCGGCTGCAACTCGAGCGCCCGCGCGTAATGGCGGAACGAGTCGTCCATGCGGTCCATCCAGCGATAGGAATAGCCCAACAGGTTGTGTGCATCGGCATTGCGCGGCTCGCGCGACACCACGCGCTCGAAGTACCCCGCAGCCTTGGCCCACTGCTTGTCGGCCAGCGCCTTGCGACCCGCCGCCATGTCCTTGTCTTCGGCCGGTTCCGTGGCCGCGGTGGGCGACCAGGTATCGGCTGCGACGGCCGCCTGGCTGCCCATTGCGAGCGCTGCACCGAGTACAAGCCCTGCGCAAGCCGTTGCCAGGCGGGAAGAAGTGCCCTGAGTCTTTCGAATGGAAGTCATGTCGGTCTCCGGTGAGTCGTACCCACGTCGGGTACGGAGGGTTATACGGAGCAGCGTCGGAACTGGATCTCGCCCGTACCGGAAAAACTTCTTGTTGCACCCGCCGCTGCCCGCGGCTACCAGACCTTCACGCAAGGCCCGGCCCACAGTGCCACCTGCGTCGGTCGCAGCGGCTCGACCTGGGCGGGTTCGGCCGTGATCGAGAGCGTGGCGACCTTCGACAGCGTCTGCTCGGCCGATCCCGTCATCACGATGCGGTCGCGCGCCTGCAGATCGATCCTGCCGAGCAGGAACGCTCGCCCCCCCTCGGTGTGTGCCCACAGCGCATAACGGGTGCCGGGGGGCGCCTCGCCGGGGCGCAGCGCCTTCAACTCCAGCACGTTGGCGTGGCGCGCGGCGCTGACCACCAACGCCGGCTGGCCTTGGGCATCGGACAGCACCGCGACGTAGCTGGCCGGCACCTTCTGCGTCCGTTGCGCCAGTGTGTCGGGGGAAACGAGCCGCTCGGGCGTCAACCACACCATGCCGGCGACCGTGGCGAGCGACAGGGTGGCGACCGCAGCCCAGGCGGTTGCCACGCGGACCGCCCAGCTCCCTCGCCGGGTCACGGTTGCCGGCGCCCCGAAAAGGCGCGCCTCCAATCCGTCCCAGGTGTTTGCCGGCGCGGGCCGCGGCGGCAGCGCCGCGGCCATCGGCACCAGCTTGTGCTCCCAGGCCTGCACACGCTCGCGCAAGACCGGATGCTCGCGCAGCCAGCGCTCGAACCGTCGCCGGGCCGGCCCGCGCAACGTGCCGAGCACATACTCGCCGGCCAGTTGGTCCTGCAACTCGGGGCGCGGCAGCTTCATGTCACGGCCCCGGGTTGCAGACAGTCCTTCAGATGGCCCAGGGCCCGGCGGATCCAGCCCTTGACCGACCCCAACGGCTGGCCCAGGTGCTCCGCCACCTCGGCATGGCTGAGCCCTTGCAGAAAGGCCAGCGCGACGCTCTGGCGCTGCTTCGGCTCCAGGTGCGCCATGCACTCATGCAGCCGTTCGCGCTGGGCTTTTTCGTCGGCCCATGCGCTGGCGTCGGCCTCGTGGTCGGCGGCCTCCCACAGGGCGTCGACCCCGTCTTCGGGCAGCGCCGTTTCGTGGCGTGCCGAAGCAAGGCTCAGGCGGTCGAAGGCGCGGTTGCGCACGATGGTGGTCATCCAGGTCATCACGGCGGCTCGGGTGGCGTCGTAGCTGGCGGCCCGGTGCCAGATCGCGATGTAGGACTCCTGCAACACCTCGGCCGCCACGCTGTCATTGCGGGTGATACGGCGCAGCGTGGAAAACAGATGTGCCTGGGTCGCGTCGTACAGCGCACGAAAGGCCGCGCGGTCGCCCAGGGCGACGCGCGACATCAAGGCGGGAAGGTCAGGAACTGCCGGAGCGGGCGGTCGGGTCATGGGCTGGCGTGCCGGGCCGAAGTGCCGGCAACATACCAGATGGCGGGGCCGAGCGACCGCCCGGTGCGGGGTGGATGGGGCGTCAGGTGGACAGGCGGCGCCGTGCTCGCCAGCCGAGCAGCGCCAGGCCTCCGCCCATCAAGGCCCAGGTGGTGGGTTCAGGCACCGGATACGCCTCGGCATGCAACGGCGTGGCCCAGCCCAAAGTGGCGTGGTACGCACTGTGCTCACTGGACGGCAGGACGTACCCTTGCTCGTAGAAGTCGAAACCACCTGTCCCCTCGAGCGCGCCGTGCTCACCGTTCAAGAACTGCAGCAGACTCGTCGAGTCGAGCGTCGGCGCATCGGTTTTCTCCGAAAGATAGGTGAACCCGAGCCTGAACTCGGTGGTCGTCCGGTATCGATTGCCGGAGCCCGTCGTTTCGGTGTGGTCCGTCTTGAAAGTAAAGAGCACCGAGGTGCGCAGTTCCGTCCCGCTCCAGTCCTGGAGCACCGATACAAAACTGGGCGTCGACGGGTGGCGGGGGTATTGATACCAGAAGTCGGGCAAACCGCTGATGAGCTTGCTCTCCACCGCCGTGCGGAACTGCCCGATGGAATAGCTCGCCTGGTTTTCCCCCATGCTCCGCAATGTGACCGTATCCGCAAAGGTGAAATTCATCGTGAACGGAGTGGGGTCGATCCATAAACCATCGAGGTACACGCCGTGATGCAGACGGGTGTAGTTGGTGTGCCCCATCTCCACGTCCAGCGAAATTTCCTTGGCGGTTGCCGGCGCAGCCATCACCGCGAACAGCAAGGCCGCCAAGCCCGCCTTCACGCCAGGTGTCGTGCCGCCGCCTCCATGCCCGCCCCTTCCGTCGAAGATGCTGCTGTGCCGCTGTACTGCATCGCTCATTTGAGTCCCCCTGTCGTCACGAGACACGACGCCACCGACAGTGGCGTCGCCCGTCTTGCAAAGCTAGTTGCCGGGCCGGCTTTGCATGGTGAACAGCCGTAACACCACCTGAAGCGCCCCGTAGAATCGACCGCAATCCCTTTCCACCCCTTTTCAGAGCGTCCACTGCCCTATGTCGGCTCCTGCCAGCAAAGAAGAGAACAAGCCTTCGTCCAGCAACTTCCTGCGCGCCGCGATCGAGCGTGACCTGGCGCAGGGGCGCTACAGCGGCCGCCA
>NZ_CAMLJQ010000074.1 GCF_946480305.1 uncultured Caldimonas sp. | reverse complement strand
ATGCGGTTGCGGGCGACGAGGCGTCCATCCGGACGCTTCGTACCGTGAGACATCACTAGCAACTGACAGGAGATTCACATGAGCAAGTTTCGTATGAGCGTTGCGGCGGCTGCCGCCTCCCTGATGGCGCTTGCCGGTGCGGTGCAGGCGCAGTCCGCCGACACCGACGAGCGCACCAGCCAGTCCGAGATGCAGCGCGGCGTGCCGGGCGTGGACGTGGATGCGGGCAAGCGGGCCGATGGCGCGGTTGACGTCGACACCAACATGGGCCGCAACGAAAGCGAGCGTGATCGCGGTGTGCCGGGAGTGGACGTGGACACGGGTGCCAACGCGAGCGGCGCTGTCGATGTCGATACCGGATCCCGGGCGGCGCGCGCGGATCGCAACTGACGATGATGTTCCCGACGCCCTCCCTCATGGGAGGGCGCGGCCACGCCCGGCGTCGTGCCGGGCCCGTGTCGGTCTCACCCGGTGCCAATCCAAGCGGGTGAGACCCGTCAACAACCAACACGTGCGACCGGTCGCAGCGCTGGCGCACGCAGGGCGTCATGCAGTTCGCTTCCGTGCCGTGGCGGTTCTTGCAGTTCATTCCGGCCGCTTGGGAGCGAGGACGAGGCTGCGCGCTGAACATGGCGCTTGCGCTGTCAGCGCTGTGGACATTGGCAGGGTGCGCGACCCTTCCCGACCCCGTTGAGAAGCCCAGGGCACACGCGTTGGCCCAGCCACAGTCGACACGGCTCGGGCGGCTTGCCGCGGCGGCCGCGCCGCACCCGCGACTTTCCGGTTTCCGGCTGCTGGTTTCCGGCGAGGACGCCCTGGGCGCGTTGATGACGCTGGCCGACCAGGCGCAGCGTACGCTGGATCTGCAGTACTACCTGATCCACAACGACGACTCCACGCGGGCGATCCTGGAGCGGGTGCGTGCCGCAGCCGATCGCGGCGTGCGCGTTCGCTTTCTGCTTGACGACATCCACACCGCTGGCGAGGACGGCAACCTGCTGCGACTCGACGAGCACCCGAACATCGAAGTGCGGTTGTTCAATCCGTTCCCCGGGGGGCGGTTCTCGATGGTCACCCGGGTCGTCTCGTCTCTGACCGACATCTCCCGCATCAACCAGCGCATGCACAGCAAGATGTTCGTGGCCGACAACGCGGTCGCCGTGACGGGCGGGCGCAACCTGGGCGATCCGTACTTCGTTCGCAGTCCGACGAGCAACTTTCTCGATCTGGACGTGATCGCGGCCGGGCCGGTGGTGCAGCAGTTGTCAGCCTCGTTCGACGCGTTCTGGAACAACAAGCTGGCCTACCCGGTGCATGTGCTGGTGCAGCGTGCGCCGGACGAGAGAGGACAGCCTCAGCCGGCGGCGCCGGCGCCTCAAGGCTCACCGCCGCGCAGCTTCGCGCTTGCGCAGGACATCGAGCGAGGGCGATTGGACCTGGTCTGGGCGCCTGCGGTCGTGCTCAGCGACCGGCCTTCGAAGATCGCGATCGAGGGCGATCCGTTGCATGACGAGAGCATCGCCGACGACGTCCAAGAGCTGATGCGGTCGGCGCGCAAGGAGTTGATCGTGGTGTCCCCCTACTACGTCCCAGGCGATCGGGGCATCGCACTGATGCGGGAGCTGCGCACGCGTGGAGTGCGGGTCCGCGTGCTGACCAACTCACTGGCGGCAACGGACGCTCCCGTCGTTCACATCGGCTATGCCCGCTACCGCAAGGATCTGGTGCGCGACGGCGTGGAGCTGCACGAGCTGCAGCCCAGGCTGGGGGTCAAGCGCAGCCGGCTCGGCGCTTTCGGCTCGTCGCGTGCCAGCCTGCATGCCAAGGCCATCGTCGTCGACCGGCGGACAGTGCTCGTCGGCTCGATGAACATGGACCCGCGTTCCGAAAATCTGAACACCGAGATCGGCCTCGTGCTGCGCAGCCCGCGGCTCGCCGAACAGCTCGTGAAGCTGTACGAAGACGTGACGCGACACAGCAGCTACCGCATCGCCGTCACCGACAACGACGAGGTGCGGTGGCTGAAGGAGGCGCCCGACGACGCGGAGTTGCACACCAGCGAACCCGAGGCGAGCGCATGGCTGCGCCTCGTGCTGTTCCTGCTCACGCCGCTGGCGGCGGAAGAAATGCTGTAGCTAGGGCCTGTTCACACTACGGAGGGCTGATGCGTTGGTGCCCAAAAGGCCGTGAGCAAGGCGCAAAACGAAGCCGGGTTGTCGACCCGGCGAGGCTTTGCAACGCCGCGCACGGCCTTTTGGGCACCAACCCGAAGGGAGCGTGCCTGCCAGGGCGCAGCGCGTCGTTGGGCTCCTCGCCCAGACGGCCAGTCTGGGCAGCGTCGCCCGCCTCGCTCTGCGCCCTGGCAGGCTCGCTCGCACAGCCCTCCGTAGTGTGAACAGGCCCTAGTTCTGAATGTCGCCGAGGCAGAGGTACTTCACCTCGACGTAGTCGTCCATGCCGTGGTGGGAGCCTTCGCGCCCCAGGCCGGACTGCTTGACCCCGCCGAACGGCACTTCCGCCACCGCGATCAAGCCGGTGTTGATGCCGACCATGCCGTATTCGAGGGCTTCGCCGACGCGGAAGATGCGGCCGATGTCGCGGCTGTAGAAGTAGCTGGCGAGGCCGAACTCGGTGTCGTTCGCCATGGCGACGACTTCGTCTTCGCTACGGAACCGGATGACCGGTGCCACCGGGCCGAAGGTCTCCTCGCGCGAGCACTGCATCTCGGGCGTCACGTCGGCCAGCACGGTGGGCTCGAAGAAGCGGCCTTCGATGCGCTTGCCGCCGGTCAGCACCTTGGCGCCCTTGCTCACCGCATCGGCCACGTGCTGCTCGACCTTCGCTATGGCGTGGTCGTCGATCAGCGGGCCCTGGTTGACGCCGCTCTCGAAGCCGTTGCCGACCTTGAGGGCCTTGGCCTTCTGCGCCAGTCGCTCGACGAAGGCGTCGTAGATGCCGTCCTGCGCGTAGATGCGGTTCGCGCAGACGCAGGTCTGCCCGGCATTGCGGTACTTGCTCTGCATGGCGCCTTCCACGGCACTGTCGAGGTCGGCGTCGTCGAACACGATGAAGGGCGCGTTGCCGCCGAGTTCGAGCGAAAGCTTCTTGATGGTCGGCGCGCATTGCTGCATCAGGATGCGGCCGACCTCGGTGGAGCCGGTGAACGACAGGTGGCGCACCGTGTCGCTGCCGCAGAGCACCTTGCCGACGTCGATGGAGCGCGCGCTGTCGGCGGTGATCACGTTCAGCACACCGGCCGGGATGCCGGCCCGCACGGCCAGTTCGGCCGTGGCCAGCGCCGACAGCGGCGTCTGCTCCGCGGGCTTGATCACGACCGGGCAGCCGGCGGCCAGGGCAGGGGCGACCTTGCGCGTGATCATCGCGATCGGAAAGTTCCAGGGGGTGATGGCCGCGCACACGCCGATCGCCTGCTTGATGACGACGTAGCGCTTGTTGTTGTCGGTGGTCGGGATGGTTTCGCCGTAGACGCGCTTGGCTTCCTCGGCGAACCACTCGATGAAGCTGGCCGCGTAGCCGACCTCGCCCTTGGCTTCGGCCAAGGGTTTGCCTTGTTCGGCGGTCATGATGCGCGCCAGGTCGTCCGCGTTGTCCTGCAGCAGCCTGAACCACTTCATCAGGATGGCCGCACGTGCCTTGGCGGTGGTGGCGCGCCAGGTCTTCCAGGCCGTCTCCGCGGTCGCGATGGCTTGCGCCGCCTCGTCGGCGCCGAGGTTCGCCACATCGGCCAGCTTCATGCCGGTGGCGGGGTCGTGCACGTCGAAGCGGGTGTGGCCGGTGACCCAGACGCCGTTGATCAGCGCATCGGTTTTCAGCAGGCTCGGATCCTTCAAGGCGGCGAGGGGAGAGGTCTTCATGTCCATGTCCTGGGGCTCCTGTGCGGCATCGGGGCCGAAAAAAGCGTGAAAACCATCATAAGTGGCCACGCCGAATGCCACCTGTCGCACGTGTGCCACCGCCTCGGGCAGCGGGTCTTCCAGGGCGGGTCCACCTATAATCGAAAACTTCGCCAAATCAAGCATTTACGCCGCATTCAAGGGCCTGAACCCGATGCGCGCGAGCCAGAAAGAGACCGGGATGAAAGCCGCCGAGATCCGCCAGACGTTCCTGAAGTTCTTCGAATCCAAGGGGCACCAGATCGTCGCCTCCAGCCCGGTGGTGCCCGGCGACGACCCGACGCTGTTGTTCACCAACGCCGGGATGAACCAGTTCAAGGACGTCTTCCTCGGTTTCGACAAGCGGCCCTACAGCCGCGCGACCACCGCACAGAAGTGCATTCGTGCCGGCGGCAAGCACAACGACCTCGAGAACGTCGGCTACACCGCACGTCACCACACGTTCTTCGAGATGCTGGGCAACTTCAGCTTCGGTGACTACTTCAAGCAGGACGCGATCCACTACGCGTGGGAGCTGTTGACCGAGCACTTCAAGCTGCCGAAGGACAAGCTCTGGGTCACCGTCTACTCCGAAGACGACGAAGCCTACGAGATCTGGAACAAGCAGGTCGGCGTGCCGGCCGAGCGCATCGTGCGCATCGGCGACAACAAGGGCGCGCGCTACGCCTCCGACAACTTCTGGATGATGGGCGACACCGGCCCGTGCGGCCCGTGCACCGAGATCTTCTACGACCACGGCCCTGATGTGGCTGGCGGCCCCCCGGGCAGCCCCGAAGAAGACGGCGACCGCTACATCGAGATCTGGAACAACGTCTTCATGCAGTTCAACCGCACCGAAGACGGTGTGATGCACAAGCTGCCCAAGCCGAGCGTGGACACCGGCATGGGCCTGGAGCGCATCACGGCCGTGCTGCAGGGCGTGCATTCGAACTACGAGATCGATCTGTTCGTGGCGCTGCTGGCAGCCGCCAAGCGGGCGGTCGATGCCGGGGGCGGCGGCGATTGCGACAAGGACAGCCCCAGCCTGAAGGTCATTGCCGACCACCTGCGCGCATGCACGTTCACGGTGGTCGACGGCGTGATCCCGAGCAACGCCGGCCGGGGCTACGTGCTGCGGCGCATCGCGCGCCGTGCCATCCGTCATGGCTACAAGCTCGGCGCTCGCAAGCCCTTTTTCCATACGCTGGTGCCGGCGCTGGTGGAGCAGATGGGCGAGGCCTACCCCGAGCTGCGGCAGAACGCGCAGCGCGCGGTGGACGTGCTCAAGCAGGAAGAAGAAGGCTTCTTCCGCACCATCGCCAACGGCATGGAGATCCTGGAGCGGGCGCTCTCGACCGGCACGAAGCAGATCGACGGCGAAACCGCATTCAAGCTGCACGACACCTATGGCTTCCCGATCGACCTGACGGCCGACGTGTGCCGCGAACGCGGCGTGACCGTGGACCAGGCTGGGTTCGATGCCGCGATGGAGCGCCAGCGCAAGGAAGCGCAGGCCGCCGGCAAGTTCAAGATGGCTCAGGGCCTGGAATACACCGGTGCCGCGACCACGTTCCACGGCTACGAAGCGCTGCTGCACGAGACCGCGAAGGTCACCGCCGTGTACGTCGACGGCACGGCAGTCGAGAGCGCACGCGCTGGCGACGACGCGGTCGTTGTGCTCGACCACACGCCGTTCTACGCCGAGTCCGGCGGCCAGGTGGGCGATACCGGCGAGCTGCGCAACAACACCAGCCGCTTCCTGGTCGAAGACACGCAGAAGGTCCAGGCCGACGTGTACGGCCACCACGGCCGGGTGGTCGAGGGCGAGATCAAGGTGGGCGACACCATCACCGCCCGGGTCGACGCCGAGAAGCGCGCGAAGACCGTGCGCAACCACAGCGCCACGCACCTGATGCACAAGGCGCTGCGCGAGGTGCTGGGCGCGCATGTGCAGCAGAAGGGCTCGCTGGTGAACGCCGAACGCACCCGCTTCGACTTCGCGCACAACGCGCCGATGACCGACGAGCAGATCCGCAAGGTCGAGGCGATCGTCAACGCCGAGATCCTGCAGAACCATGCGACCAACGCCCGCGTGATGGCGATCGACGAGGCGCAGAAGCTCGGCGCGATGATGCTGTTCGGCGAGAAGTACGGCGACAGCGTGCGCGTGCTCGACATCGGCAGCAGCCGCGAGCTGTGCGGTGGCACGCACGTGCAGCGCACGGGCGACATCGGGCTGTTCAAGATCGTCTCGGAAAGTGGCGTCGCCGCGGGCGTGCGCCGCGTGGAGGCCGTCACGGGCGACAACGCGCTGGCCTATCTGCAATCGCTCGAAGCCACCGTCAACCAGGCGGCCGGCACACTGAAGGCCGCACCGACCGAGCTGACGGGCCGCCTTACACAGGTGCTGGACCAGGTGCGCAGCCTCGAGAAGGAGCTCGCCGCGCTGAAGGGCAAGCTGGCGTCTGCGCAGGGCGACGAGTTGCTCGCCCGGGCGGTCGACGTGAAGGGCCTGAAGGTGCTGGCCGCCACGCTCGAAGGCGCCGACGCGAAGGCGCTGCGCGAGACGATGGACAAGCTCAAGGACAAGCTCAAGAGCGCCGCCATCGTGCTGGCGGCAGTCGACGGCGGCAAGGTGCAACTGGCCGCGGGCGTCACGAACGACAGCATCGCCAAGGTCAAGGCTGGCGAGCTGGTGAACTTCGTCGCGCAGCAGGTCGGCGGCAAGGGCGGCGGCAAGCCCGACATGGCGATGGCCGGCGGCACCGATCCTTCCAGGCTGGGGGCGGCGCTTGCGTCGGTTCAAGGCTGGGTGGCCGAGCGCGTTTAACGGAAGTCCCTGATGCACAGGCAAACGCCCGCCCTGGTCCCGCCTCGGCGGGCGTCGTCGTCCTGGGTCAACCTATGGCTCGCAACCCTGCTGTGTGCCGGCCCGGCGGCAGCGCAGCCGCAACCCGTTGCCCCGCCGCCCGTGATCGAAGCGGTGCCGTTGGAGTCTGCGCCGCCGATCGGTGTGTTGCCGGTGCCTTCCATCGGCACCGTGACACCGGCGACCACCGACGCCATCGCGCAGGCCTTCGTGGAAGGTTGCGTCGCGCACGAGGGCCAGCTCGCAGCCACCGTGGATTGGGCCTTGTCGCAAGGTTTCGAGCCGCACGATGAACTGGCCCCGGAATCGCAGACGCTGCTCGAGGGGCAGGCCGGCACCGTGCTCGCCATGCCGGGAGGGGCGGCGCGGGTGTACCTCGTGGTGATGGCGGGGCAGCGTTGCATCGTCTGGGCGGAAGGGGCCATGGGGCCGGCATTGCACGAAGCCTTCCTGCTCGGGCTCGACCGGCTGGCCAGCAAGACGGGCAAGGTCGAGAAGGTGCTGGAACGCAACATCGACCGCGGCGGCACATGGCGCCGGCAGCTGCAGCTGCGTTATCGCCGTGCGGGCGGCGGGCAGGACTTCGGCATCGACGCGGTGACCACGCTCAACGACCAGCCCGGCGTGCAGGCCTTCCACCTCGCGCCGTTGTCGCAAGAGGCCCGCACCGACCCGGATGGCATGCCGCGGTGAGGTGAACGACCGATGGTTGCTCGTCGTTCGCTGCGCGGTTCGCAGCCTTTCGGTACCCCTGCAGAGCAGATCGCGCCGTGCCCGTTGTGCGGGCGCGAGATCGTGCCCGGCCCGAGTGCCGATGAGCACCACCTGGTGCCACGCAGCGAAGGCGGGCGCGACAAGACGCTGGTGCACCGCATTTGCCACCGCAAGATCCACGCGACGTTCTCCGAGAAGGAACTTGCCCGCGACTACGCGAGTTGGGAGGCGCTGCGTGCGCACCCCGAGATCGAGGCGTTCGTCACATGGGTGCGCAAGAAGCCGCCCGAGTTCTACGACGGCAGCGTGCGCCCCAACCGCCGTCGCTGATCAGGTGGAGCAGCGCTGGCGCCTTGCTCGGGGAACACGCAGCGGCTGGCGGCCCGTGCAGCAATAGGGCTTGAGCCGAACAGGGGTGCATGAGCGTGTGTCCCCGCATGCGCGAAGCGGCTTCGATAATCGCTCCCATGTCCTTTCCCACCCGTCGTGACGTGCTGAGCGCCGCTTTGGCCGGCCTTGCGTGGACTGCTGGCTCCTCGGTTGTGCAGGCCCAATCCATGGTGCAGGCGTGGCCCGCCAGCCGCTCGGCGCCCGCCCTGTCGCTGCCTGACCTGCAACGGCAGAAGCAGACGCTGTCATCTCTGCGCGGCAGCGTCGTGGTGCTGAACTTCTGGGCCAGCTGGTGCGAGCCCTGCGTCGCCGAAATGCCGTCGTTGTTGCGGCTGGCTGAAACTCGAGGCGACGACGGCGTGGTGGTGCTTGCCATCAACTACCAGGAAAGCCCCGCCAAGATCCGCTCGTTTCTCGAAACCGTGCTCGGCGAGGTGCCCGGCACCATGCCCGTGCTGCTGGACAGCGACGGGGCTGCCGCCAAGGCATGGACGCGCCGGGTGTTTCCGACGACCGTGCTCGTGGGCCGCGACGGCCGACCTCGTTGGAGCGTGGTCGGCGAGTTCGACTGGACCGGCGCCGAAGCGCGCAGACTTCTCGATCCTCTCGTTGCCGCCCCGTCCGCCGGCCAGAGCCGATAATCCTCGGCATTTCCCACAGACACAGCAGTCGAACATGACTTTCCAGACGCGCCGACATTTCGTCCAGGCGGCGGGCGCCTTGCTGGCGCTCGGGGGCCTGCAGCCTCTGCGTGCCCAGCAGGCTGAACAGCGCCAGTTCGCGCCGATGCCCGGCCGCTGGCGCCGCTTCGAGGTGACGACCCGCATCGAACTGCTCGACCCGCATGGCGCAGCCCGGGTGTGGTTGCCCGTCCCGTCGCTCGACACCAGCTACCAGCGCTCGCTGGGCAACAGCTGGACGGGCAATGCGTCATCGGCACGCATCGTGGCGGACGAGAAGTACGGCGCGAAGATGTTGCTGGCCGAGTTCGCCGCGGGTACCGTCGCTCCCGTCATCGAGCTGACCAGCAGCGTGCAGACCCAGGACCGGGCGACCGACTGGAGCCGCACTTCGGCTGCCGTTGAAGACAGCGCCACGCTACGCGCCTGGCTGGCCCCGACCGAGCTCATCCCCACCGACGGCCTGGTGCGCGAGACGGCTTTGAATGTGACGCGCGGCGCGCGCACGGACGTCGACAAGGTGCAGCGCATCTATGACTGGGTGGTCAACACCACCTACCGTGAGCCGAAGGTGCGAGGCTGTGGTGTCGGCGACATCCAGGCGATGCTGGAAACTGGCGACTTCGGTGGCAAGTGCGGCGACATCAATGCCCTGTTCGTCGGTCTGTGCCGCGCGGCGGGCGTGCCGGCGCGCGACGTCTATGGCTTGCGTCTCGTGCCGTCGGCGTTCGGCTACCGCGAGCTGAGCGGCAACCCCGCCAAGTTGCAGAGCGCGCAGCACTGCCGCGCCGAGGTGTATCTCAAGCAACACGGCTGGGTCGCGATGGACCCGGCTGACGTCGGCAAGGTCATGCGCCTGGAAACAGGCGAGTGGATCAAGGACACCCGCCACCCGGTGGTCGCGCCCGTGATGACAGCCCTGTTCGGCGGCTGGGAAGGCAATTGGCTGGGCTACAACATGGCGCACGACGTGGCGCTGCCCGGCTCGAACGGGCCGGTGCTCGGCTTCCTGATGTATCCGCAGGCCGAGAACGAGCGGGGCCGCTACGACCCGCTCGACCCGGACCGCTTCCGCTACACCATCACTGCACGCGAGGTCTGATGAGCGCGCCACTCGAACTGCAGGGCCGGCGCATCGTGCTCGGCCTGTCGGGCGGGATCGCCTGCTACAAGAGCGCCGAACTGGTCCGCCTGCTGGTCAAGGCCGGTGCCCGCGTGCAGGTCGTCATGACCGAGGCGGCCGAGCAATTCATCACCCCGGTGACGATGCAGGCGCTGTCGGGCGAGCCGGTGCTGACGAGCCAGTGGGATGCACGCGAGCCCAACAACATGGCGCACATCAATCTCACCCGAGGCGCCGATGCCATCGTCATTGCACCGGCCAGTGCCGACTGCATTGCCAGGCTCGCGCAAGGCCGGGCCGACGATCTGCTGAGCCTGACCTGCCTCGCGCGGCCCTGGGGTGCGGCCGAGGGGCGCTGCCCCCTGCTGGTGGCCCCGGCAATGAACCGCGAAATGTGGGCACACCCCGCAACGCAACGCAACGTCGCGCAGGTGGCCGCCGACGGCGCGGTGATCCTCGGGCCGGGCCATGGCGACCAGGCCTGCGGCGAGACGGGCGATGGCCGCATGCTCGAGCCGGGGGAACTGCTGCAGGAGATCGTCGCGTTCTTCCAGCCCAAGGCGCTGGCCGGCAAGCGTGTGCTTATCACGGCCGGGCCGACCTTCGAGGCCATCGATCCCGTGCGCGGCATCACCAACCTTTCAAGCGGCAAGATGGGCTTCGCCATCGCCCGTGCGGCACGCGAAGCCGGCGCCCAGGTGACGCTGGTGGCGGGCCCGGTAGACCTGGCCACGCCTCGCGGCGTGCAACGCATCGACGTGCGCAGCGCGCAGCAGATGTATGACGCCGTCCTGCCGCGTGCCACCCAGAACGACGTGTTCGTCGCGACCGCGGCGGTGGCCGACTGGCGGCCGGCCACGTTGGCGGAGCACAAGATCAAGAAGGACGGCAAGAAGCTCGCGCCCACGTTCGAGTTGACGGAGAACCCGGACATCCTCGCTGCCGTCGCGGCATTGCCAGAGGGGCCCTACTGCGTCGGTTTCGCGGCCGAAAGCGAGAACCTGCTCGACCATGCGCGCGCCAAGCTGCAACGCAAGCGGGTGCCGCTCATCGTCGGCAACCTCGGCCCCGCCACCTTCGGGCGCGACGACAACGCCTTGCTGCTGGTCGACGACCTCGGCCACCGCGAGCTGCCCGAAGGCGGCGCCACCGCCGACAAACTCACGCTTGCCCGCCGCCTGGTGCAAGAGATCGCCGCCCGCATCGCGAGCCATTCCGCATGACGACACAGACCATCGACCTCAAGGTGCTCGACCCTCGCATGGCCGAGCAGCTACCCGCCTATGCCACGCCCGGCAGCGCTGGCCTCGACCTGCGCGCCTGCCTGGACGCGCCGCTGGTGCTCGAGCCCGGCCAGACGCAACTCATCCCCACCGGCCTAGCGATCCACATCGGCGACGCCGGCCTGGCCGCGCTGATCCTTCCCCGCTCAGGCCTCGGCCACAAGCACGGCATCGTGCTGGGCAACCTGGTGGGCTTGATCGACTCTGACTATCAGGGGCAACTGATGGTGAGCTGCTGGAACCGCGGGCACACCACGTTCACGATCCAGCCGATGGAGCGCATCGCCCAACTCGTGATCGTGCCCGTCGTGCAGGCAGCGTTTCGCGTGGTCGATGATTTCGACGCCTCAGCGCGCGGTACAGGCGGCTTCGGCTCCACCGGCAAGCGATAGCTCCATGGCGGACTTGCCTGCCAGTTGAGTCGGATAGATCGAGTGGGCCGCGAATCCGGCTCCACCGGAGAGCGCTAAGCGTACGAGCCGCTAGGCGTCGACTTGTTCGAGTGGCGCCGCGGATCCGGCTCCGCCGGTCCGCTGGAGCCGCCCCCCGGGGGGGC
>NZ_CAMLJQ010000073.1 GCF_946480305.1 uncultured Caldimonas sp. | reverse complement strand
CGTACAGCCCGGGGTTCAGCGCCTTGAACCGGAACGTCTTCGACTGCCCCGGCGCGACCTGCGTGTGCTCGCCGCCGCCGTGGCCGCCGGTCACCGAGTGCAGGTCGATCGAGTGCACGGCCTTGCTGGTCTTGCTGTTCGACAGCGTCAGCTCCACCGTGTCGCCCTTCTTCACGCGCAGCATCGGGCCGGGCACCTTCTTGTCGAAGGTCCAGTAGGTGAAGCTGGTGCCGTCGTCGAGCCGGCCGTTCAGTTCCACTGTCTCGATGTTGTATTTCACGAGCTGCGGTGCGCGGGTGCCGAGCGGCTTGGGCACCGCGTTCGGGTCCATCGCGATGCTCACCGCATCGGTCGCCGCCGGCGCAATGGCGGGGGCGGTGGTGACGGCAGCCGTCTTCTTCGCGACGGTCTTGACCATCTCCGCGGGCACGGCCGCCGCGGAAGGTGCCGTGCCCGTCACTTCGAGCACGCCTTCCATGCCGATCTGCCGGTGGCCGGGAATCGAGCACAGGTAGGTGAACTTGCCGGGCCGGGTGACCTTGAAGCGCACCTTCACCGGGCCGCTGGCTCCGGTGAAGTGCTTGGAATGCACTTTCAGTTCAGGGAACTCGATGTCGTGTTCGGCGCCTTCACCGCTGCCGATCGTGATCTCGACCGTCTCGCCAACGTTGGCGCGCAGCACCGGGTTGGGCTTTCCCTGCGCGTCGAGGAACACCATCTTGCCGTCGGCCATGCCGGTGGACATGGTGTAGGCGCGCACGACTTCTTTCTGGGCTGCTGCCGGTGCTGCTTGCGCAGCAGGGGTCAACGGTCCTGCCATCCCGGCGCCGAGGAACACGGCAATCGCGAGAGGAATCGGGGCAAGGACGCGGGCAAACATTTTTCACCTCTTGAGGCTTTTCGCGGGGTGGCCCCCCGTGTGGCTGCGATCTCTCCGGAAACCGCAGCCACAGATTAAGGTTCATATGAAATGCACCTTTTGCCCCAAATCAACAGTTGGTCAGTTGCGGCAACGGCGCCGGTGGGCGCCATGTCGCGCGTCAATGAGTGCCCGGGGCCGCCTGCGCGGGCGTGGTGCGCAGCGAGGACTGCACGGCCAGCGCCTCTCGTGCCTTGCCGATACCACGCTGTGCAAGCGAGGCCGCTTCGGAATCCGCCGGCTGCGTGGCCGCCAGCGTTTCCCAGTGAGCCAAGGCCGCCCGGTAGTGACCACCGCGGTATTCGGCAACTGCCTTCAGCGCGAGGCTCTTTGCATGCTTGGGATCGATGCCGAGCGCGCGATCGATCAGCGCGGCGGGCTCGCCCGTCAGATCGCCGCCGGCGGCCGAGGCGAGCACGTCGGCGAGGTCAGCCAGCAGTTGCGTGTCATCGGGCGCCAACGCCAGTGCACGCCGGTAGGCTGCCGCCGAGTCGTTCCATCGCTCCATCGCCTGGTGCGAGCGCGCGAGCATGAACCAGCCTTCGATGTCCTGGGGCTGCGCCTCGAGCCGCGCGGCCAGCGCCGCCACGGCCTGGGCCATGTCCACCTGGTTCATCCGGTGCGTCGGCGCGTCGTTGGCTGCCAATATGGCCTGCGGCGCACCGATGCGCAGGTACACGAAACCCGCGATCGCAGGCACCGCGATCGCACAGGCCACCCATACCGTCGTACCGATCCGCGCGGCCGCAGGTTCGGCCGCCTCGCGACGTCGCAGCACGGGCGCAAACGCCACCAGCATGCAGACGAGCACGAGCGATGCAGCCGCCGCCCAGAACCATGCGAGGTCGGCACTCATGCTTCGCTCCGTTCGCCGGGGGTGTCTGCCATCGCCCGCCACCGGGCACTCACACGCCGCCAGGCCACCGCGGCTCCTGCCACGAGCAATGCGAACGGTCCCGCCCACAGCGCCAGCGTGTGCCACTGCAGCGGCGGGTCGTACAGCACGAACTCGCCGTAGCGCTCGACCATGAAGCGCCGGATCTCGTCGTCGCTGCGCCCGGCATCGAGCTGCCGGCGGATTTCCGTTCGCAGGTCGGCTGCCAGGTCCGCGTCGGAATCGGCCAGGCTCTGGTTCTGGCATACCGGGCAGCGCAGTTCGGTGGCCAGTTTGCGCAGTCGGTCCTCGTCGGCGTGGGCGGCTGCGGCAGCCATGCACCACGCGACGACGAGCGAGGTGATGCGCAAGCGCCGTCTCATGGCTGCAACTCCGCGAGCAGCGGCAGCAGTTGCTGCTGCAACACTGCCGGGGTCAGCGGCCCCGCGTGGCGGTAGCGCACGACGCCTGCGCGGTCGATCACGAAGGTCTCGGGCACGCCGTACACGCCGTAGTCCATGCCGATGCGGCCCTGTGCGTCGATCACGGAAGCACGATACGGGTCGCCGGCCTCGCGCAACCAGGCGGTGGCGGCGGACGCCACGTCCTTGTAGTTGAGCCCGTAGAGCGGCACGCCGCGCGCGGCGAGCGTCTTCAACGTGTCGTGCTCGTCGCGGCAGGCGGCGCACCACGAGGCCCACACGTTGAACACCCACACCTGCCCACGCAGCGCGTCGGTCTGCAGCGTGGTCGATGGCTCGCGCAGCACCGGCGCCGCAAAGGCAGGCGCTGCGCGGCCCACCAATGGTGAGGGCAGCTGCTTGGGGTCGCGCCCGAGCGCCAGCAGGAAGGTGGCCAACATCGCGCAGAAGGCGATCAAGGGCCACAGGTACCGCGCCTTCATGCGGCCTCCCCCGGCCCGGCGATCACCGTCGCCGCGCGAGCCGCACGCGAGGCCACACGGTAGCGCCGGTCGCACAGGGCCAGCACCGCGCCCGCGGCCATCATCAGGAAGCCGGCCCACACCCACCACATCAACGGCTTGTATTGCACCCGCACGCCCCAGGTGCCTGGCGCCAGCTGTTCACCAAGGGCGACGTACACGTCGCGCCACACGGTGCTGTGGATGGATGGCGCGGAGACGGTCATGTCCTGCGCGAGGTAGGCCCGACTCTCCGGTGCCAGCACGGTCACCGGCTGCCCCTGCGCAAACAGCGTCAGCCTGGCCCGGACACCGCGGTGGTTGACGGCCTCGATCGCGTCGAACCCATCCAGTTGCACGGCATAGGGACCGACCTGCACCTGCTCGCCCGCACGCATCGGCACCTCGCGCTCGATCTCGTAGCCTTTCAGCACGGTGACCCCCAGCACGAAGACCCCGACCCCCAGATGCGCCAGGTGCATGCCCCAGCCCGAGGCGGTGCGCGGCCGCGCGCGCCACACCGCAACGGTGCCCGCTGCCAGCACCCACGCGGCCAGCAGGAAGCCGAGCCCGAGCATCGCGCTGGCTCGGCCCAGCACCAGCGCGAGCAAGGCCGCCGCGACGCTGACCGCGAACGCCCAGCGCAACCGGTGCACCAGCTCCGGCGTTGGGGTCAGACGCCAGCGCGCCAGCGGCGCGGCAGCCATCAGAAAGACCGCCGGCGCCATCAGCGGTGCCAGCACCGCCTCGAAGTACGGCGGCCCCACGGAAATCTTCCCGAGCCGCAGGGCATCGATCACCATCGGGTACACCGTGGCCAGCAGCACCGAGCCGGTGGCCACCGAGAACAGCAAGCCATTGGCCAACAGGAAGGACTCGCGCGAGACCGGCGCGAAGGCCGGCCCACCACCCAGCCGGTGAGCACGCGCGCCGAACAACAGCAAGGCGCTGCCCACGCTGGCGGCCAGCATCGCGAGGATGAAAACGCCACGGCGCGGATCGGTCGCGAAGGCATGCACCGACGTGATGGCCCCGGAACGGACGATGAAGGTGCCGATCAGGCTGAGCCCGAAGCCCGCGATGGCGAGCAGCAGCACCCACCGTTTGAACTGCTCGCGCGCCTCCGCGGCCGCGAGCGTGTGCAGCAGAGCGAGCCCCGCGAGCCAGGGCAGCAGCGAGGCGTTTTCGACCGGATCCCAGAACCACCAGCCACCCCAGCCCAGCACGCGGTACGCCCAGGTGCTGCCCAGCACGATGCCCACCGTGAGCGCGGCCCATGCGGCCAGTGCCCAGGGCCGCAGCCAGCGCAGCGCCGGCGGACGCAGTTCGCCCTGCCACAGGGTCGCCACCGCGAACGCGAACGGCACGGCGAAACCCACATAGCCGAGGTACAGCGCGGGAGGATGGAGGGCCATGCCGGGGTCTTGCAGCAACGCGTTGAGGTCGCGGCCGTCGGCGGGCGCAGGGATCAGCCGCGTGAACGGGTTGGAGCTGAACAGCACGAAGGCGCACAAGCCGACCTGGATCCACGCCAGCACCGCGAGCACCCGTGCACCGAGCGGCGCGCCGAGGCGGTCGGCCGCGAGCGCCACCGCTGCCGACCAGCCCGCCAGCGTGGTCGTCCACAGCAGCATCGATCCTTCGTGACTGCCCCACACCGCCACGAGGCGGTAGCCGAGCGGCAACGTGGAATGGCTGTGCGCCGCTACGTAACGCACCGAAAAGTCATTGACGGCAAAGCTCCAGGTCAACGCGGCGGCGGCCAGCACCGACAGCAGGAAGACCAGCCCCGCCGCGCGCTGCGCGAGCGAGAGCGCCGCACCCACGCGTGCCGCACCGGAGAGCGGCACCGCCACGCCGCCCAGCACCGCCATCAGCATCGCGAGGATCAGCGCGAAGTGGCCCAGCTCCGCGATCATCGTTCCACCACCCATGCCGGCCGCGCGGCCCCGCCCTCGGCGGTGCCAGGGGCCACGTAGTTCTCATCGTGCTTGGCAAGCACCTGCGCCGCGTGGAAGACGCCGTCCTCGCCCAGCGAACCGGCCGCCACGACGCCGCGCTCCTCCTTGAACAGATCCGGCAGCAGGCCGCGGTACACCACCGGCACGCGGTGCGACTCGTCGGTGACGACAAAGCGCACGGTGAGGCTGCCTGCCTCGCGGACCAACGATCCGGCCTCGACCACGCCGCCGATGCGCAGCGGCGCCCCGGCGCGCGGCGGGCTGTCGCGTAGCTGGCTCGGCGTGTGGAAGAACACGAGGTTGTCGCGCAGCGCCACCACTGCCAGTGCCGCCGAGGCCGCCAGCAGGCCTACGGCCACTGCGGTGCCGGTCAGCCGTTGGCGCCGGCTCATGGGCGCCCCTCCCGCTGGGCCGCGGCAAGCGCAGCCGCGCGCCGCACCCGGCGCCACAGCCAGCACGCCTCCAGCGCCACCAGGGCCAGGGCCCCGCCATAGGCGCCGAACACATACCCCGCATGCCCGCCCATCTGCCAGAACAGCGCCCAATCGATGTTCATGCCACGCGTTCCTCTCCCGTTGCCGGCGATGCAGGCCGCACACCCGCCGCATTCAACTGCTTGGCGATCCACCGGGCGTCGGCCTCGCGCTCCACGATCAGGCAGCGCACGCGCACCAGGGTCGCGGCCACCGCATGGCACCAGCAGGCGAGCGTCATGCACAGCAGCGCGAGCAGCATGCTCGTTTCCATGCGGGCGCCCGCGGTCGGTGAGATGCTGGCGCCCTGGTGCAAGGTGTTCCACCACACCACCGAGAAATAGATGATCGGCAGGTTCACCACGCCCGCCAGCGCCAGCACGCCGGCGGCGCGCTCGCCGCGCTGCGGGTCGTCGAACGCATCGTGCAGCGCGATGAACGCGACATACAGGCACAACAGCAGCAGCTGCGAGGTGAGCCGCGCATCCCACACCCACCAGGCGCCCCACGTCGGCTTGCCCCAGATGGCTCCGCTGGCAAGTGCGATCGCGCAGTACAGCGCCCCCGTGGGTGCCAGCGCCCGCGCCATCATCGACGACAGCCTGGTGCGCAGCACGAGCCCCAGCCCGGCGTAGACCGCCATCACGAGGTAGATGAACATCGACATCCACGCGGCCGGCACATGCAGGTAGAGCAAGCGATACACCTCGCCCTGCTGCACGTCGACCGGTGCCACGAAAAAGCTCAGCCACAACCCGGCCGCGGCCGCGGCCGATGCCGCGATCCCGAACCCTGGCCACAACCGCCCGGCCAACGGGTAGAAGACCGCGGGTGAGGCATAGCGCCAGAGCTTCATCCGGCCCCCAGCTTCAGTGCGGCCACCACGGCGCGAGGCACCAGTGCCGCGCAGGCCAGCGAAACCGCCGCCACCAGCAGCAAGGCGCCGGTTTCGCCGGGCTGCGCGGCGCGTATGCCGAACAACAGCACCGGCACGCACCACGGCAGCACGACCACGCCCAGCAGCACCGCACCGGCTCGCGCACCGTGGGTCAACGCCGCGCCCAGCGCCGCCAGCAGGCACAGCGCCGGCAGCCCGAGCAGCAGCGCGGCTGCCAGTGCCGCCCACGCCTTTGCATGCAAGTCGAAGAACAACGCCAGCAACGGACTCACCAGCACCAGCGGCAGCGCCGTCACCGTCACGTGCGCGGCCAGCAGTCCGGCCATCGCCGGCACGGCGCCGCCCGGGGCGAGCAGCAACTGGTCGAGCGCACCGCTGGCCGCATCGTCGCCGAACAGGCGCAGACTCGACACCATCGCCGCCAGCACGGCGGCGATCCAGGAGGCCGCGCCCGCCATGGCCGGTCGCGCGGCAGCATCGGGCACCAGCGCGAGAGGTATCAGCCCGACGACGAGCACGAAGAAGGCGAGCCCGACGAGCGCGTCCACCGGCCGGCGCCACGCGAGCCGCAGCCCGCGCGCCAGCATCGGCACGAACGGGCCGCTCAAGCCGCGATCGCGGGCGCCGGGCGCTTCAAGCGCAGCAGTTGGGTCGATTCGGTGGGCAACCATGGATCGGAATGGCAAGTAACGACGGCCAGGCCTCCCCCCATCAGGTGGGCCTGCAGCCAGCCACGGATCACATCGACTGCGGCATCGTCGAGCGCCGCCAGCGGTTCGTCGAGCACCCACAGCGGCTTGCGCGACAGCGCCAGCCGCGCCAGTGCCACGCGGCGGCGCTGCCCGCGCGAGAGGCAGCGCAGCGGCAGATGCATCCGGGACGACAGCCCGGTCACGTCGAGCGCCTGCGCCACGGCGTGACGTGCGGGCGACTCGCCGGCCAGCCGCGCCAGCAATTGCACGTTCTCCAGCGGCGTGAGGTCCGGATGCAGCGCATCATCGTGGCCGATGTGGAGCAGCTCGCGGCGCAACGTCTGCCCGTCTGCAGCCAGCGGCTGGCCGCGCCAGCGCAGCTCGCCCGCATGGGGGCGCTGCAGCCCGCACAGCGCGCGCAGCAGCGTGCTCTTGCCGCTGCCGTTGTCGCCACTGACGAACAACGCGCCCCCGGATGCCAGCTCGAAGTCGATGCCCGCGGCAATGCAGGTGTTGCCGCGCACGAGAACGATGCCGCTGGCCGACAGCATCACTTCACGCCCGACATGTCGGGCAGCTTGTGCGCGATGCCCTTGTGGCAATCGATGCAGGTCTTCTCGCCGTTGGCGAGATAGGTCGAGTGGGCATCGGCGGCGCGCTTGCTCTGCCGCGTGAAGTCCATGTATTCGAACTCGTGGCAGTTGCGGCATTCGAGCGAGTCGTTCGACTTCATCCGCTCCCACTCGTGCTGCGCGAGCTGCAGGCGCTTCTCGGCGAACTTCTCGGGCGTGTCGATGCTGCCGAAGATCTTGCCCCACACCTCTTTGGAGGCCTGCATCTTGCGGGCCATCTTGTCCGTCCAGTCGTGCGGCACGTGGCAGTCCGAGCACTTGGCACGCACGCCGCTGCGGTTGGTGAAGTGGATGGTGCCCTGCAGCTCGGCGTACACGTTGTCGCGCATCTCGTGGCAGCCGATGCAGAAGCGCTCGGTGTTGGTCAGCTCCAGTGCGGTGTTGAAGCCGCCCCAGAACAGGATGCCGGCAGTGAACGCGACGATGGTCAGGAAGCCGAGGCTGAAGTAGCGGCTCGGCCGCCACAGCACGACCCAGTAGCGGCGCAGCAGTTTGAACATCGCAAGCCTCCTTCGCGCCCTACTTCCTGCGCGCGGGCGCAGGCGGTGCCGGCGGTGCGTTCAGCATCGCGTCGGCATCGATGAATCGGTTCTCCACCAGCGGCTTCAACTCGGCCTGCGGCACGTGGCATTGCAGGCAGAAGTAGCGGCGCGGCGACAGCTCCGCCAGGAAGTTGCCGTCGCGGTCCTGGAAGTGGGTAACGCTGATCATCGGCGCCTGGCTCTCCTGCGTCTTGGCACGCGCATGGCAGAACATGCAGCGGTTGGCGTTCTTGTCGAGCTGGTAGCCGTCGATCTTGTGCGGTATGACCGGCGGCTGCATCGCATAGTTGCGCTGCCGGCGCACGTCGCTGTTGTCGGTGTTGGCGATGGGCGGCGGCGGCGTGGTTTCGGTGATGGGCGCACCGCGCATGCGGTCGGTCACGTCGACCGCCCACGCCGCGGCGCCGGTCAGCGCGGCCACGAGGGCGAGGAGGCTGAACAGAGCTCTCATGGCGCACCTCCTTCTAGGCTTGCACCTTGCGGATCGAGACCGCGCACTTCTTGTAGTCGGTCTGCAGCGAGATGGGGCAGGTGGCGTCGAGCGTGACCTTGTTGATCAGTTGGCTCGCGTCGAACCACGGCACGAAGATCAAGCCCTTGGGTGGCTTGTTGCGGCCCCGCGTTTCCACGCGCGAGCGGATCGAGCCGCGCCGGGAGCTGATCTCGACGATCTCGCCGCGCCGCACGTTCAGCGCACGGGCGTCCTCGGGATGGAGGTAGCAGACCGCGTTCGGGAAGGCGCGGTACAACTCGGGCACCCGCCGCGTCATCGAGCCGGAGTGCCAGTGCTCCAGCACGCGGCCGGTGCACAGCCAGTAGGGGTAGTTGCTGTCCGGCTCTTCCGCGGCGGGCTCGTACGGGAACGCCCACAGCACGGCCTTGCCGTCCGCGTTGCCGTAGAACCGCACGCCCTCGCCCTGCTTCACGTACGGGTCGTAGCCCTCGCGATAGCGCCAACGGGTCTCGCGCCCGTTGACCACCGGCCAGCGGAGGCCGCGTTCGCGGTGGTACACGTCGAACGGCGCCAGGTCATGCCCGTGCCCGCGCCCGAACTGCGCGTACTCCTCGAACAGGCCTTTTTGCACGTAGAAGCCGAAGGCCTTTGCTTCGTCGTTCTCGTACGCGGGGTCGAGTTGCGTCAACGGGAACGAATCGACCGCGCCGTTGCGGAACAGCACGTCGAACATCGTCTTGCCGCGGTACTCGGGCTTCTGCGCCAGCAGCGCCTCGGGCCACACCTCTTCCATGCGGAAGCGCTTCGAGAACTCCATCAGCTGCCACAGGTCCGAGCGCGCCTCGCCCGGCGCCTTGACGAGCTGGTGCCAGAACTGCGTGCGCCGCTCGGCGTTGCCGTAGGCGCCCTCCTTTTCCACCCACATCGCCGTGGGGAGGATCAGGTCGGCGGCCATCGTCGTGACGGTCGGGTAGGCATCGGACACCACGATGAAGTTCGCCGGGTTGCGGTAGCCGGGATAGGCCTCCTTCATGATGTTGGGTGCCGCCTGCATGTTGTTGTTGCACTGCACCCAGTAGGCGTTGAGCTTGCCGTCCTTGAGCATGCGGTTCTGCAGCACAGCGTGGTAGCCGGGCTTGTCGGGGATGGTGCCAGACGGCAGCTTCCAGATCTGTTCCGTCATCGCCCGGTGCTTGGGGTTGGTCACCACCATGTCGGCCGGCAGGCGGTGCGAGAAGGTTCCCACCTCACGCGCCGTGCCGCAGGCCGAGGGCTGCCCGGTCAGCGAGAACGGCCCGTTGCCGGGCAGCGAGATCTTGCCGGTGAGCAGGTGCAGGTTGTAGAGCAGGTGGCTGCACCAGGTGCCGCGCGTGTGCTGGTTGAAGCCCATCGTGAAGAACGACATCACCTTCACCTTCGGGTCCGCATACAGCTCGGCGAGCCGCTGCAGGCGGTCCTTCGGCACACGGGCCATTTGCGCCACGTTCTCCAGTTCGAAGGTGCCCACGAACTTGGCGTATTCCTCGAACGTGGCCGGTCGCCCGCCGCCGGGGTCGTTGGCGAACTTGGCCTTCTGCTGCAGCGGGTGCTCGGGCCGCAGCCCGTACCCGACGTCGGAGTTGCCGATCATGAAGCGCGTGTGGCGGTCGATGAACTCGCGGTTCACGCGCTTGGTCTGGATGATGTGGTTTGCGATGTAGTTGAGGATGGCCAGGTCGGTCTGCGGGCGGAAGGTGAGCGTCAGGTCCGACAGGTCGTAGCAGCGATGCTCGAACACCGACAGCGTGGCCACCTTCACGTGCGGGGCCGACAGCCTGCGGTCGGTCAGCCGCGTCCACAGGATGGGGTGCATCTCGGCCATGTTCGAGCCCCACAGCACGAAGGCGTCGGCCTGCTCGATGTCGTCGTAGCAGCCCATCGGCTCGTCCATGCCGAAGGTGCGCATGAAACCGGCCACCGCGCTGGCCATGCAGTGCCGGGCGTTGGGATCGATGTTGTTGGAGCGGAAGCCGGCCTTGAACAGTTTGGCCGCGGCATAGCCCTCCCAGACCGTCCATTGGCCGGAGCCGAACATGCCGACGGCGCTCGGGCCCTTGTCGCGCAACGCCTTCTTGAACTGCTCGGCCATCACGTCGAAGGCCTGGTTCCACGACACCGGCTGGAACTCGCCGTTCTTGTCGTACCGGCCGTTCTTCATGCGCAGCAGGGGCTGGGTCAGCCGGTCCTCGCCGTACATGATCTTCGAGAGGAAATAGCCCTTGACGCAGTTGATGCCGCGGTTCACCTCGGCATTGATGTCGCCGTGCGTGGCCACCACACGGCCGTCCTTCACCGCCACGTTTACGCCGCAACCCACACCGCAGAAGCGGCACGGCGCCTTCGACCACTGCAGCTGCGTCTTCGATGCGTCGGTCACGATGTTGGCGGCCTGCCCGATGGCGGGCAGCCCGCCGGCAGCGGCGGTGGCAGCAGCGGCGCTGTCACGGATGAACTCGCGGCGGGTCGTCATGTGGGCATCTCCTGTTCCATCGATTCGGCGGGCTCGGCGTGCTGGTACACGAGTGCGACGTTGAGCACGCCATGCAGCGAACGGATGTGGTCCAGCGTGTCGACGATGGCGCGCGCCGAGGCAGCTTCGAGCACGATCACGAAGCGGCCGTCGGCAGACTGCTGTCGCACTTCGACGTGAGGGAGGTCGCGCAGGTGCAGCAGCACCTGCGGCAGGTGGGAAGGATGGGCGTGGACCAGGGCGCCGGCGATGTGTACATCGCCCTGCGGCGGGCGTGTGGTGGGGCTTGCGCCGCTCATCCGGGCAGGTCCCCGGTGATCAGTTGGTACATCCACACCAGGAACCCGTAGCCGCCGACAATCGCGATCGCCAGGACCGGAGCCATCACGACCGTCAGGAACAGGAAGGTGCGTAGCTCCTCCTGCCGGGTCGAAGGAGCGGACTGCTCTTGTTCTTTCACGACTGTCTCCTCGTGGGGAGCGGTTCGGTCCGTCAGGCCCACCGCGCTTGCTTCACCCTGGGAGCAGCCTGTGTGCCTACAGGCGTCGACACGCCGCCGGCTTGGTGCAGTGTGCGTCGGAAAGATTTGCAGTAAACGTGTAAGGGCGCGCCGCCCGCGCTCAGGGCCGGCCGGTGCGGATGCTGAAGTCGAATTCCGTCTCGGCCGGATCGCGCGCGCTGAGCAATTGGTAGGTGCACGACACCGTACCCCACAGCCAGTTGTGCAGCGCGCGTGAGGTGGCCTCGGCGTCGAACGACAACTCCGTCTCGCACACCTCGCCGGGCCCGATCCACAACGGGAACTCGATCGGCACGCCGGTGGCCGCCTGGTCGATGCCGATCGGCTTGGCGCCCAGCACGCGGCAGGTCAGC
>NZ_CAMLJQ010000072.1 GCF_946480305.1 uncultured Caldimonas sp. | reverse complement strand
GCCGGGGCGGACTCCCGGCGCGAAAGATCAGGCTTGCGCAGCGCCCACCCCCGCGGCAGCGGGCAGCGGGCACCAGGCAAGGGGCAACGGGCAACGCTCCAGCCAGCCGGCCGCGACCGCGGCCACGGCCACGCCGCCCCTCCCCCCCTTGCGCTCACCGCCTGAACTTGCCGTCAGGCCCGATGATCGACAGGTCGGCGTAGTCCAGGCCCGAGTGGTCGGTCGGGCTGTAGCTCACTTCCAGGCCGCCGATGTCCACCTTGCGCATGCTTTCCAGCCCCTGCATCAGCTTGGCGGGCGTCGGGTTCGGGCCGGCGCGGCGCAGGCCCTCGACCAGCACCTTGGCCGCGGCATAGCCTTCGAGCATGGCCGGGGTCACCTCCTCGATGCCCTTGGCCTTCGCGAAGTCGGCCGCTTCCTTCACGATCGGTGCCGACAGCGAGCGCTCGTAGGGGAAGATCTGCGAAACGATGGTGCCGCGCGCATGTTCGCCGAGCATCTTGATGAAGCCGCCCGAGGCATTGTTCGAAACGGTCACGATCTGGGCGCGCACGCCTTGTTCGCGGATCGCTTTCGTGCCGTCGGAGACGGCGCCGGCCGAGCCGATGAACAGGATGGCCTGCGGCTCGTGCTTTTTCGCGACGGCCGCGATCGCGGCGATGTCCGGCTTGGTGCGGTCGAACTTCTCGTGGAAGACCGGCGCGAACTTGCCGCCCTGGAAACCTTTCAGCGCACCGGTGGCCACGTCGGCACCGAAGGTGTCGTCGACCTGCATGATGCCGATGCGGGTGATGCCGATCGTCGCCAGATGGTGGATGGCCCGTTCGGCCTCGCGCTGGTAGGTCGCGCGCACGTTGAAGATGTAGGGGTTGACCGGGTCGTGCAGCAGCATGGCGCCGGTGCTCGGTGCCACCAGCGGCACCTTGAACTCCTTGAGGATCGGCATCAGCGCCTGCGAATGCGGTGTGCCGCGGTTCAGGAACAGCGCGATCACCTGCTGCTCCTCGATCAGCTTGCGACCCAGTTCTGCCGTGAGTTTCGGGTCGAACTTGTCGTCCACCGAGATCAGCTCGATCTTCTGGCCATGCACGCCGCCACGGGCGTTGATCGCGTCGATGTAGAGCTTGGCGCCGTCGGTGTTTTCCTTCACGCCGGCAGCCACAGGCCCGGTGAAGCCCGAGGGCTGCCCGATGCGGATCTGCGCGGCCGCGGTGCCGCACCACACGGCGCCGGCGATGGCGACCAGCGTCAACAACTGCTTCATTTCACGTCCCCTCCGACGTTCAGAACGCATTCAGTTTCTTCGTTGCGCGGGACCGTGCTGTGTGGAAAACCACACGCTCGGGAAATCCCTGAGCGCAGGTCATGACGCAATGCTCGTTTGACGGGGCTTATTACGAGGATTCGTGTTGCAGGGGCATCACAGTGGCGGCAGGAAGGTGGCGGGAGGCCTTCCCTAGAATGCTTCGCCTCCTTCCAGAAAGACCGCCTCCATGACCTCCGGTGTCATCCGCATCCGCGGCGCCCGCCAGCACAACCTCAAGAACCTCGACCTTGACTTCCACACCGGCGAGCTGACGGTGGTGACTGGCCCTTCGGGCTCGGGCAAGTCCAGCCTGGTGTTCGACACGCTGTATGCCGAAGGCCAGCGGCGCTACGTGGAGACGTTCAGCGCGTACGCGCGCCAGTTCCTCGACCGCATGGACCGACCGGCGGTCGACCATGTCGAAGGCGTGCCGCCGGCCATCGCGATCGACCAGACCAACCCGGTGCGAACATCGCGCTCCACGGTCGGCACGATGACCGAGTTGAACGACCACCTGAAGCTCTTGTATGCGCGGGCGGCCCGATTGTTCGACCGGCAGACGGGCAAGCCGGTGCGCGAGGACAACCCGGAGTCCATCTACGCGGAATTGCTGGAGCGCACGCGCGACAGCGATCCGCGGTTGGTCGTCACCTTCCCGGTGGAGCTGCCCGCGAACACCACGCCCGAAGAAATCGAGCAATGGCTGTCGGCCAGCGGCTTCACGCGCGTGCAGGCCGAGCGCGAGGTGGCCACGCCCACCGGCCCGCGCAAGGTGCTCGACGTGGTGGCCGACCGCTTCCGCCTGCAAGGCACCGAGAAGGTGCGGGTGGCCGAGGCGATCGAGCTGGCGCTCAAGCGCGGCAGCGGGCGTGTCAACGTGTACGTGCTGAAGGAGGAGGGTGAGCCCGAGCTCTGGCGCTTCTCGTCCGGCCTGCACAGCCCCGACAGCGAGCTGCGCTACAGCGCGCCGACACCTGCCATGTTCTCGTTCAACTCGGCCTTCGGCGCCTGCGAGACGTGCCGCGGCTTCGGCCGGGTGATCGGCGTCGACTGGGGGCTGGTCATTCCGGACCACCGCAAGACGCTGCGCTCCGGTGCGATCAAGCCGCTGCAGACACCCGCGTGGAAGGAATGCCAGGACGACCTGCTGAAGTACGCGGGCGAGGCCGGCATTCCGCGCGACACCGCGTGGAACCAGCTCTCTCAGGCCCAGCGCGACTGGGTCATCGACGGCTCGCCGCACTGGAACGGCAACTGGAACAAGCAGTGGTACGGCATCAAGCGCTTCTTCGAGTACCTGGAGAGCAAGGCGTACAAGATGCACATCCGTGTGCTGCTGTCGAAGTACCGCAGCTACACGCCGTGCGACACCTGCGGCGGCGCGCGTCTGAAGACCGAATCGCTGCTGTGGCGGCTGGGCGCGAAGCCGGATGCCGATGCCGTGCTGCCTGCCGAGAAAAGGTTCATGCCCGCCGGCGTGGGCTGGTCGCGCGAGCAACTCGAGGCTCTGCCGGGCCTGAGCCTGCACGACCTGATGATGCTGTCGATCGAACGGCTGCGCCGCTTCTTCGACAACCTCACGCTGCCCAGCTCGATGCTGGACGAGGCCTTGAAGCTGCTGCTCGACGAGATCCGCACGCGGCTGAAATACTTGTGCGACGTCGGCCTGGGCTACCTGACGCTGGACCGGCAGAGCCGCACGCTCTCCGGTGGCGAGGTGCAGCGCATCAACCTGACCACGGCACTCGGCACCTCGCTCGTCAACACGCTGTTCGTGCTCGACGAGCCCAGCATCGGCCTGCACCCGCGCGACATGAACCGCATCGTCGAAGCGATGCAGCGGCTGCGCGACGCCGGCAACACGCTGGTGGTGGTGGAGCACGACCCGGCGGTGATGCTGGCGGCCGACCGCATCCTCGACATGGGCCCCGGCCCGGGCGAACGCGGTGGCTCGGTGGTGTTCGACGGCACGCCGGAAGCGATCCGCCAGGCCGACACACTGACCGGCGCGTATCTCGGTGCACGCAAGCGCATCGGCGTCGGCATGCGACGTTTCGTCAACGAGAGCACGCCCAAGCTCATCCTCGAAGGCGTGCGCGAGCACAACCTGAAGAACGTGTCGGTGGAGTTCCCGCTGCAGCGGCTGGTCACCGTGACCGGCGTGAGCGGCTCGGGCAAGTCCACCTTGATGCAGGACGTGCTGTTCCCGGCGCTCTCGCGTCACTTCGGCAAGGCCACCGAATCGCCCGGCGAGCACGACCGACTGCTCAACGCGGACTGGGTCAACGACGCGGTGTTCGTCGACCAGTCGCCCATCGGCAAGACGGCACGCTCCAACCCGGCCAGTTACGTGGGCGCGTTCGACGAGATCCGCACGCTGTTCGCAGCGGCACCGCTGGCGCAGCAGCGCGGCTACACCGCCGGCATGTTCAGCTTCAACGCCGGCGACGGGCGCTGCCCGACCTGCGGCGGCTCCGGCTTCGAGCATGTGGAGATGCAGTTCCTGTCCGACGTGTACCTGCGCTGCCCGGATTGCGATGGTCGCCGCTACCGTGCCGAGATCCTGGAGGTGCACATCGAACGCGAAGGCCCGGACGGCTGGCGCGCGTTGAGCGTGGCCGACGTGCTGGAGCTGACCGTCAGTGAGGCGGCGCAGCTGTTCAAGGACGACCGCGAGGTGCTGCGCGTGCTGCAGCCGCTGGTCGACGTGGGCCTGGAGTACGTGAAACTGGGCCAGCCGGTGCCGACGCTCTCAGGCGGCGAGGCGCAGCGCCTCAAGCTCGCGGGCTTTCTGGCCGAGGCGGCGAAGAACGCGACCGCGAGCCGGCAGGCCGTGGCGAAGAAGGGCACGCTGTTCCTGTTCGATGAACCGACCACCGGCCTGCACTTCGACGACATCGCGAAGCTGATGCGGGCCTTCCGCAAGCTGCTCGACGCCGGCCACTCGCTGATCGTGATCGAGCACAACCTCGACGTGATCCGCTCGTCCGACTGGATCGTCGACCTGGGGCCGGAAGGCGGCGAGGCCGGCGGCGAGCTGGTGTGCGCCGGTACGCCCGAAGACGTGAAGGCCCATCCCACTTCGCACACCGGCCAGGCGCTGCGCGAGTACGAAGTGGCATTGGGGCTGGACGGCCACAAGGTGGAAGAGGGCCGGCCGCTGCAATCCATCGCGAAGGCCCGCCGCGACGAAGCCAGGCGCGTCACCGACGACCTGATCCGCATCGTCAACGCCAAGGAGCACAACCTCAAGTCGATGAACGTCGACATTCCGCGCGGCAAATTCAGCGTGGTCACGGGCGTGTCCGGCTCGGGCAAGTCGACGCTGGCGTTCGACATCCTGTTCAACGAAGGGCAGCGGCGCTATCTCGAATCGTTGAACGCCTATGCACGCAGCATCGTGCAACCGGCGGGGCGGCCGGAGGTGGACGCGGTGTACGGCATTCCGCCGACGGTGGCGATCGAGCAGCGCCTGTCGCGCGGCGGCCGCAAGAGCACCGTCGCGACCACTACCGAGGCGTACCACTTCCTGCGCCTGCTGTACGTGAAGCTCGGCATCCAGCATTGCGTGCACGACGGTGCCGAGGTGCGCCCGCAGACGCCCGAGTCGATCGCCGCGCAGATCCTGCGCGACCACAAGGGCCAGCATGTGGGCCTGCTCGCGCCGCTGGTGGTCAACCGCAAGGGCCTATACACGGACCTCGCCAAATGGGCCAAGGGTCGCGGGCACACTCACTTGCGCGTCGACGGTCACTTCGTGCCGGTGGCGCCGTGGCCCAAGCTCGACCGCTTCAAGGAGCACACGATCGAACTGCCGGTGGGCGACCTGGTGGTCAGTGCCTCCAACGAGGCCGAACTGCGCGCGCTGCTTGCCAAGACGCTGGAGCATGGCAAGGGCGTGATGCACCTGCTGGCGCCGCTCGATGGCCTGAAGGCCGCGATGATCGCCGGCACGCCGACCGACGGCATCGGTGCGGTGAAGGTGTTCTCGACCAAGCGCGCGTGCCCGGTCTGCGGCACCAGCTACCCCGAGCTGGACCCGCGCATGTTCTCGTACAACTCCAAGCATGGCTGGTGCGTCGATTGCGTCGGCACCGGCGTGCAGTTGACGCGCGAGCAGCGCAAGGCGTTCGACGACACGCAGCGCGACGACGACAAGGGCCGCGAGCAGACCTTTGCCGAGCCCGAGGTCGAAGACGTGGCCGATCAACCGTGCCACACCTGCGACGGCGCGCGCCTGAACCCGGTGTCGCTGGCGATCCGCTTCCGTGGCGAGTCCATCGCGCAGATCGCCGCGCGCTCGGTCAGCGATGCGCGCGAGTGGATCGACCGGCTGCAACTCGACGGCCGCGAAGGCGCGATCGCCCGCGACCTGACCGCCGAGATCCGCAGCCGGCTGCAGTTCCTCGAAGAGGTGGGGCTGGGTTACCTGACGCTGGACCGCGCCGCGCCGACGCTGTCCGGCGGCGAAGCGCAGCGTATCCGCCTTGCGGCGCAACTGGGCTCCAGCTTGCAGGGCGTGTGCTACGTGCTCGACGAGCCGACCATCGGACTGCATCCGCGCGACAACCACATCCTGCTCGACGCGCTGCACAAGCTGGGCGACCAGGGCAACACCCTGGTGGTGGTGGAGCACGACGAGGACACGATCCGCCGCGCCGACCACATCATCGACATCGGCCCCGGCGCCGGCAAACGCGGCGGCCGGCTGATCGCGCAAGGCACCGCTGCCGAACTGGCCGCCCATGCAGACTCGTTGACCGGCCGCTTCCTTGCGAATCCGCTGGTGCACCCGTTGCAGCCACGCCGCGAAGTGGGCAAGGCCTCGCCGGTGCTGACCGTGCGCGGCGCCTCGCTGCACAACCTGCGCGGCATCGACGTGCAGGTGCCGCTGCACCGCCTGGTGGCGGTGACGGGCGTCAGCGGCTCCGGCAAGTCCACGCTCGCGCGCGACGTGCTGCTCGCCAACGTGCAGGCCATCGTCGCCAACCGCGGCAAGGGCCTGCCGGCGTGGAGCGGCTGCACCGGCATCGAAGGCTGGGAACGTGTCGACCGCGTGCTCGAAGTCGACCAGACGCCGATCGGCAAGACGCCGCGCTCGTGCCCGGCCACCTACGTGGGCTTCTGGGACACCATCCGCAAGCTGTTCGCAGAGACACTGGAAGCCAAGGCCCGCGGTTATGCGCCGGCGCGCTTCTCGTTCAACACCGGCGACGGCCGCTGCCATGCCTGCGAGGGCCAGGGCATGCGCACGATCGAGATGAGCTTCCTGCCCGACGTGAAGGTGCCGTGCGACGTGTGCCACGGGCAGCGCTTCAATGCCGAGACACTGGCGGTGACGTGGCGCGGTAAGAGCATCGGCGACGTGCTGAGCATGGAGATCGACGAGGCGGTCGAGTTCTTCGCGTCGATGCCCAACATCGCGCACCCGCTGCAGTTGATGAAGGATGTCGGCCTGGGCTACCTGACGCTGGGCCAGCCGTCGCCCACGCTGTCGGGTGGCGAGGCGCAGCGTATCAAGCTGGTGACCGAGCTGAGCAAGGTGCGCGACGACGTGACCCGCCGCGGGCAGAAGCCGCCGCACACGCTGTACGTGCTCGACGAGCCGACGGTCGGCCTGCACATGGCGGATGTCGAGAAGCTGATCCGCGTGCTGCACCGTCTGGTGGACGGCGGGCACAGCGTCGTGGTCATCGAGCACGACCTCGACGTGGTGGCCGAGGCCGATTGGGTCATTGACCTGGGGCCGGACGGCGGCACCCGCGGCGGCGAGGTGGTGGTGGCCGGCACGCCGGAGTCGGTGGTCGCGGCGGGAACGCACACGGGCCATGCGCTGAAGCCGGTGTTGTCCCGCCGCTGATCGTTCAAAGGGCGCGTGGCAGCCCACCCCCTCTGAACGTCCAGGTCACGCCTGACCGCGCGAGCTGCCAGCCTTGCGGGCGCGCCACGTCAGCACCGCCAGGCCGCCGAGCGCCAGTGCCATCGTGCTCGGCTCGGGGACGGGTGTCAGCAAGGCGTAGTGCTGGCTGCCGTTCAGCAGGCCGCTGACCAGGATCTGGCCGCGGTCGTTGACGAACAATGCGTTCCGTAGGTCGAAGGCGCCCAGATCGGCAGCGGTTCCATCCAGTAGTGAGTCGAGCCGTAGCGCCTGGCCGTCTAGCCAGAGCACGGCATCGCCGTCGATCCCGCCGACGATCCAACCGTGGTTGTTGACGTCGTAGGCGCCGCTGAATTCGGCCGATTCGGTGCCATCGAGAAACTGCGTCACGCCGTCTGCCCAACTCACCGCACGAATGGCCGCAGCGGCGCCCCAAAACGAGTCGGGATCCTTGGGGTCGTATTGGCTGACCTGCCCGACGATCAGGCCACCGTCGTTGAGCGCCCATGCATCGGTGAACTCCCAACCCGCCTCGGGGCCTTTCAGCAATTGCGAGCGCTCTCCGTCCCAGAAAATGGCTTGAGTGCGGGAGTTCCAATGGCCAGAAAATGGGTCTTCGCGATGCGGGGTTAGCACGTAGCCAACGGCCTGGTCGCGCTCGTTCAACTCGCCGACCCCGACTCGATACGCGTCCCCGCGGCCATTCAACAGCCCGTCGGGGTCTCCCGCGTTTCCTGGCCACATCATGGTCGGGTTACCCGAGCGCCACAACACCGCAGCGTCGTGTTGGCTACCTGGCGGATCCCAAAACATTCCGCCGACCGAGCCCTTGTTGTTGATGGCCGAAGCATCGGCGTGGCGGGTAGCTTGTGGCAGTGCAACCGGTTCGGCGGAAGACGACGACCAGATGACGCCACCGTACGGTGCAACCACCGGATCCAACAGAGCTTGTCCCACGATCGCTCCGGCGTCGTTGATGCCGAGTGCGCGCACATAGTGAAGGTCGCTGCCGTCGTAACTGTCGGTGACGGCGATGTCTTTCAAGGGAGTCGCCTTGCCGTTGCGCCAGATATAGGAGCGGGCCTCGTCGGACTTCTCGTAGTAGCCGACCAGCTCTCCCCGGTTGTTCATGCCGGTGATGGCGCCATACCCGCCGGGTGAACTCGGGATGGCCTCCTGCAACTGCACTGTGAAGGCAGGCGGTTGTGCAGCAGCGAAGCCCGCTGGCGCCGTGCAAGCAAGGCCGAGCAATACGCAAGCTGCGTACTTCGTTCGCATAAAAGATCCTCCGTGGATTATTGAGTGGGACCGCAATTTAGCGGGCACACACTCTGTTCGGAGGCGCCATGTGTGAGTAAACGAAGCGGCAATAACGCGAGTGGGCTGTCGGCTTGTGGCATCACATCGCCACGTACCGCCCGGGCCGGTGGTTCACCGCCAGGATCAGGTTCAGCGCGACCGCCCCCAGCAGTGAATACACGACCTGCATCGGAGCGACGACGAAAAACGCGCTTGCCACGATCAGGCAATCCACCACCATCTGCACCTTGCCGGCCCGCCAGCCCCGGGCTTCCTGCAGGTACAGCGCGACGATGCCGACGCCACCCAGGCTCGCGCGGTGGCGGAACAGCATCAGAAAGCCCGCGCCCATCAGCAGGCCACCCATCACGGCGGCATAGGCCGGCACGAGATGGCCGAAGGCCACCGCGAGCGGATGGAACTCGGTGAGCAGCGACAGCAGCGCTACCGCGACGAAGGTCTTCACCGTGAACGCGCGGCCCATGCGTCGCCATGCCAGCCAGTAGAAGGGCAGGTTGATCACGAAGAACACCTTGCCGAAGCTCACGCCGGTGGCGTAGTGCAGCAGGAAGGCCAGCCCGGCCGTGCCGCCGGTCAGCAGGCCCGTGGTGTTGAACATCGCAACGCCGAGCGAGATGAACAGCGTGCCGGTGACGAGCGCCTGCGCGTCTTCGAACAGCGAATGTCGATCGACGGTGGATTCGAGCATCGGACAGCGGCTCAAAAAAGCAAAGGCCCGCAGTCTAGGCGGGCCTGGCTCGTGTGTGCTTAGCGCACGTCAAGGGGCGCTCATTCCTCCAGCTCGGCCTTGGCCATTTCGACGTCCAGGCACTCCATCGCGTCCATCGGCTCGCATTCGGCGGCTTCCTGGTAGAGCTTCTCGGCTTCCTTCATTTTCTTCTCGCCTTCCAGCATCACCAGGCCGTTCGCATACTCGACGCGGGCGATGGCCGACGCCGGGTTCAGCTTCAGCGCCTCCTTGAACATCTTGAGGCCGGTGTCCTTGCTGGCGCCTTGCGTCTTGCCCAGCAGCGAGCCCACCTTGTCGATCACCTCGGCATGGAAGGCGCCCAGCGCGATGTGCGCATCGGCATGCGTCGGAGCCAGCTTGATCGTGGTTTCCAGCGCGTTCTTGACCTTGGTGCCCAGACCTTGCGCCAGTGCCTTGGCAACGCTGATGCCTTGCCCGTAGCGGCCGATCGCGTAGGCCTGCCAGTAGTAGGCGTTGGCGTTCTTCGGCTCTTCGGCCTGTTGAGCCTCGGCGCGCTCGGCAGCTTCAAGGAACAACTCGAGCTTCTTCTTCTCGTTCTTCTCGAGATAGGTGGCGTAGATGCACTGCGCCTTGTTGGCAACCGTGATGCCGGCACCGCCCGCCTTCAGCCCGGCCTCGACCGCCTTCTGGAACTCGCCCGCGTGGAACAGCGCCCACGCATCGGCTACGGCCTTGTCCTTCGGGTAGGGCTCGGCGTCGCCGGCGTGCAGGCGTGCCCAATGCTTCTTCAACGCGGCAGCGTCGTAGGTGTAGTCAGCGTTGTCGTAGGGGAAGGCGGTCCACTTGGCCATGTTGGTTGTCTCCGGTTCAGGATTTGTTGTAGCTGCCGACGAGCCCGTGCAGGTGTTCCTTCTGCGCGGGTTCGAGGTAGGGCATCAGCAGGCTCAGCACATGGTAGGCGCCGCGCATCATCGCGGCGCCGGCGCTTTCTGGCTCCAGCGCGCGACGCGGGTCACGCACGTACTCATAGCTGAGCCAGTAGGTGAGGACGACCACCATCGCGGTGGCGACCGGCTCGGCCTCCCGCGAGTCGATGCGCACCGCGCTGTGGCGTGCCAAGCCGTCGAGCACCGTCTGCACCGCGCGCGACTTGTTTTTCAGCACGAACTGGAAGTGGGTTTCGAGTCGCCGGTTCTTGCTGAGCAGGTCGTTCAGGTCGCGGTACAGGAAGCGGTACTGCCAGATCAGTTCGAACAGCATGTGGAAGAACAGCCACGCATCTTCCACGTTCTTGACGTTGTCGGCTGCGTGCAGCAGGTCGTTCAACGCGCGTTCGTAGCGGTCGAACAGCGAATTGATCAACTCGTCCTTGGCGGGATAGTGGTAATAGAGGTTGCCCGGGCTGATGTTCAGCTCGGCGGAGATCAGCGTCGTCGAGACGTTGGGCTCGCCGAAGCGGTTGAAGAGATCGAGCGTGACTTCCAGGATGCGTTCGGCGGTGCGACGCGGCTTCTTCTGTGACGGTGGCATCGGTGCTGGTCTCCGGGGCGCACCCAATCTAGCAAAAAGACGCTGCGGCCGGAACCGCGATCAACCCGTCGCCAGCACGTTTGGTGAGCGCTGCCTACAATTTGCGTCCTCATGCCTGCCGTCAGCTTCCAACATGTCTCCAAGTCCTACAAGGGCCCGCGCGGCCCGCTCCAGGCGCTGAAGGACGTCAGCTTCGACATCGAGCCCGGCGAGTTTTTCGGACTGCTGGGCCCCAACGGCGCGGGCAAGACCACCTTGATCAGCATCCTGGCGGGCCTGTCGCGCGCGACGGCGGGCGTTGTGCGGGTGCACGGCCACGACGTGGTGACCGACTACGCCCAGGCTCGCCGCCAACTCGGCATCGTGCCGCAGGAGCTGGTGTTCGATCCGTTCTTCACGGTGCGCGAGGCGCTGCGCATCCAGTCGGGGTATTTCGGCGTGAAGCACAACGACGACTGGATCGACGAGCTGCTCGCCAACCTGGGCCTCGCCGACAAGGCGAACGCGAACATGCGGCAGCTGTCCGGCGGCATGAAGCGGCGCGTGCTGGTGGCGCAGGCGCTGGTGCACCGCCCGCCGGTGATCGTGCTGGACGAGCCCACCGCCGGCGTCGACGTGGAGCTGCGGCAGACGCTGTGGCAGTTCATCGCGCGCCTCAACCGCGAAGGCCACACCGTGCTGCTGACCACCCATTACCTGGAAGAGGCCGAGGCGTTGTGCCACCGGATCGCGATGCTGAAGGCCGGGCAGGTGGTGGCGCTCGATCGCACCTCGGCGCTGCTCGCCGGCACCGCGAGCACCATGCTCAGCTTCAAGATGGACGGCGATCTGCCGCTGTCGCTGGCCGACCATGCCCACGTCACCGGCCGCGTCGTTCAGATCAAGGCGCACGACGCACAGGAGGTCGAGGACATCCTCGCCACCCTGCGCGTGGCGGGCTGCAAGATCGAAGACCTGGAAATCGGCCGCGCCGACCTGGAGGATGTGTTCCTCGAGATCATGCAGGCCGACACGTCACCCAGCGCCTTCGTGACCCGCCCGGCGGGGCTGGAGCGTGTCGCATGAACGCGGTGTTCGACCGTTTCGCCGGCGTGCGCACGCTGCTCTACAAGGAGGTGCTGCGCTTCTGGAAGGTCAGCT
>NZ_CAMLJQ010000071.1 GCF_946480305.1 uncultured Caldimonas sp. | reverse complement strand
CAGCGGCACCGCTGTGCCGCCCTTTCGCGCAGCTCGCGCCCCACGGCGCATCACCCGTCACATCAGCATGAACACGACCACACGCTCTTACGGCGCCGGTGTCTTCACCATCGCCGGTTTTCTCACGCCGCAGGAATGCGCGCACTTCATCGCCACGAGCGAAGTCAACGGCTACTCGGAGGCCGCGGTGCGCACCGACGACGGAGAACGCATCTACAAGGACGCCCGCAACAACGACCGCATCATCTTCGACGACCCGGCGCTCGCGGCCATGCTCTACGAGCGCGCGCTGCCTCACCTGCCGCCCGACCTCGACGGCTGGCAGCCGTGCGGCTTCAACGAGCGCATGCGCTACTACCGCTACGAGCACCAGCAGCAGTTCACCTGGCACTTCGACGGCAGCTTCCGACGCTCGGCCACCGAAGAGAGCATCCTCACCTTCCTGATCTACCTGAACGACGACTTCGAAGGCGGTGAAACCGCCTTTGGCTGGGACGCGGTGAAGCCTGCACAGGGCATGGCGCTGGTCTTCCCGCATCGCGTGAGGCACCAGGGCAGCCCGGTGCTCAGCGGTGTGAAGTACGTGCTGCGCACCGACGTGATGTATCGACGCATCACCGCGGTCGGCAGCGAAGGAGGCACCACGTGATCAACGGCTCCTGCCTCTGTGGCGCCATCCGGTATCAGGTCGACCACCTCGACATGCCTATCGTCCACTGCCACTGCCGAACCTGCCGCAAGGCGCATGCGGCTGCATTCGCGTCCACTGCGGGCGTGCAACGCGATCACTTCCGCTGGTTGTCGGGGCAGGACCGACTCAGCACCTTCGAGTCTTCGCCCGGCAAGCTGCGGCACTTCTGCTCGGTGTGCGGCTCGCACCTGGTGGCCGAGCGGCCGGCGCAGCCGCACGTGATCGTGCGCGTGGCCACGCTGGACGAAGACCCGGGCATGACACCCGCCGCACACATCTGGACTTCGCACGACGTCTACTGGTTGGAGCAGGCAGGCATACCTGGCCATGCCGAGTGGCAACCGGGTCGCGCCTGACCCTGGAGCGGAGGTTATCGCCCAATGAGCGACCGGTGCATGACAGGCATGCGTGCGGTCAACCGCCGGGCCTTCTTACCTCCGCTTGCATTCCTTTTCCACATCCAACTGCGGATCGGCCACGCTATTGCCACGGGGATTCGAGCGGTGCCCTGTCTGGACGACCGGCTGGCGGTGCGCTCGACCGGCGGTCGAATCGATCCGAAACGCAGGAGGACTTCTCATGCAACGCACCCGCCGGTTTCCCATTCCCGCCCGGTCCGTGTGCCTCGGCGCCGCGGCCCTTGCCGCGGCCTGCGCCCAGGCAGAGACCATCACCTGGACCGGCGCGGCCGGCCCTGCTCAGCCGTTCTGGGACGTCACCACCAACTGGAGCCCGCCGCTGCTGGAAAGCGAATTCGCTGCACCGGGCACGGACTGGCTCGAACTCGGGCCACACGACACGACGCTGCGCTCGGGACAGTACGCGGCGGCGGGAGTGCGGGGCGGCGGAACGCTGAGCGTCACGGGCGGCCTGCTCGCGCTCGACAGCCAGCCGGGTTCGTCGCTTGGGGCGTTGCGGTTCACAGGCGGCGTCCTGATGAGCCCCCGTTGGGCGGTCGGCTCGCTGCATTGGAGCGGCGGCAGCTTCAGCGGCTACTCGCCGTCGGCGCAGCACGGTGAAGTCACGGTGACGGGGTCAGCCCACATCGCGGGCTCTGCCGATCGGCGCGCCGCCGCATTCAGTTTCGGCGGCGACGCCTTGTGGGACGGCACCGGTACTGTGACGCAACGCGGGTTGCAGCACGTCGACACCCCTGCGCGCTTCATGGACCATGCAACGGCTGGCGGCCATCAGTGGGTGCTGGAAGGCGGTGGCACCTACCGGATCGACGGTGCGTATGAAAAAACCGGTGCTGCCGCCTCGACGGTCACCATCGAGCGTTTTTCCGGCTTCGTCAACCACGGGCTGCTCGCGGTGCGCGAAGGTTCTTCGCAATGGAACGTCGGGGCGGTCTTGCGCGACGACTTCTACCCACACCCGACGAGCAGCTGGCTCAACGCCGGGCGGATCGAAGTTGCCGGCGGCTCGCTGCACGCTCGCCTCGCCCATGCCGATGCGTCGCACACCGGGCAGGTCACGGTGCGAGACGGTTCAATGCGCGTGGACCTGGATCGCACCCAGCTTGTGAGCACGGGTGACTGGACCGTGGGCGAGCGGGGCACGCTCACGTTCAGCGCCCCTGACGGCGTAATCCCCTGGCGGCAAGTCGATCTGCGGCGAGGTGTCGTGCATGTGGACGGGCAACTCGTCGTCGACGGCGCGAGCGTGCACATGACCGCGCCCGACGTGAAGCTGACCGGCAGCGGTACCTTGTTCATCACCGAGGGTGGCAGGTTCAATGCCGTGCGCAATAGCAGCTCGACATCGGCCACCCCTCGGCTGTCCATTGCGCAGATACGCAACGCCGGCACGATGGTGCTGGATGCGAGCTCAAGCTGGCTGCACGTCGACGGGGAGTTGCACAACCAGGGCGAGCTGCGCGCCTTTCGGGGCCGGACGATCGTGCACGGCGAGTTCGACAACACCGGCTTCGTGAGCGTCTGGCGTGCTGCCTCGATCGAGTTGCGAGGCGGTTTTCGGCAGTGGCGCAACGGCGTGCTCGAAGGCGGGCGCTACGACGTGTTCAACGGCAAGCTCATTCTGCCGGCTTCCGCTGAGGTGCTGACCGTCAACCGCGGCGATATCACGATGCGGGGACTCGGCGCGATCGTCCGTCCGGACGGACGTGGAGCGTTCGAGGATCTGCGACTCAACGAAGGGCGGCTGGCGTTGCGGACCATTTCGCTGTCCGTCAACGGCCCGCTTGAAAACCGCGGCTTCCTCGAACTGGCGCTGACGACACCGTGGGGCGACCCGAGCCCGTACGCGTTCGAACTGGACGGGGTTTACACACAACGCGGCGCGGATGCGCAAACCTGGCTGCACGGCAAGATGGTGTCCCGCGGCGTCGTCTTTCACGAAGGCACGTTCGGCGTGGGCACAGAAGGGTTGTGGGGGCCGGCAGAGTTCGACGCGCCGTATGTCGAGTTCGGCGACACGACGATCCGCTTGCTGGGCAGCACTTCGATCCAACAGCTATTCGTCACCGGCACCGCTCGGTTGGATGGCTTCGTCGAAATGGACTTCAGCAGCTACATCGGCCCTGGCCACGCGCCCTTGGGTCGGTACCGGTTTCTCGTGGCAGGCGACATCCAGGGGCGCTTCGACGGCTACTCCGCCGGACTCGACTCGACGCTGTACCGCACCGCGCTGGTGTACGGCGACGACTATGTCGAGCTTTACGTGGCAGCGGTGCCGGAGCCTGGCACCTATGCATTGATGGCACTGGGCCTCGCGGGGCTGGCCTGGCGCGGTCGGCGCAGCGCAGCGGCAGGAAGCTACCTCGGCGCAGTCTCCTCCCGGTAGAGCCGGTGCCGGTGCTTGCCGCCGCGTTTCGCGGCATACATCGCCGCATCGGCCGTCTTCACCAGCGAGGCGTGGTCCCCGGCATCGGCCGGGTAGAAGGCGATACCGACACTCGTGCCGACAGGATGGTCCGTCAGGAACGGCAGCAGCGGTGTCTCGAGCGATGCGATCAACCGCTCGGCCAGTCGCGCCGCATCGCTTTCGCTCGGCGCGGAGGGCATCACCACCGCGAACTCGTCGCCGCCCAGGCGCGCCAGGAAGTCCGACTCACGCAAGATGCCGCGAAAGCGCGCAGCCGCCAGTTCCAGCACCTGGTCGCCCACTGCTCGCGCAGCAACGCGAGCTTGCGGTCTGCCAGTTCCCGCATCTGTGCGATCGTCCGCTGGCTGGGCGCGTCGTCTTGGTACAGGTCGTGCAGCCTGGTGAAGCGTTGGTCGATCACCTGCACCGCTTCTTCGAAGGGTCGCAGGTAGGGCGTTTCGCCGGTGATGAGGTAGCCGCGCTGACCGGTTTCGGCGTCTTGCATGGCCGACAGCGTGAGGTCGAGCGTGCGCAGGCGCAGGTTGGCGAGGTTGCGTGCATCGTCGGCCGCAGCGGCGGCGCGCGCGGCATACAGGCTGAAGCCGATGACGGCGAGCAGGCCCGCAGCCATGGCGACGAAGATCAGTTGCAGTTGGCGTTCGACGGAGGGAAGTTTCATCTGCGGGATACGGCTGGAGTCGTCGCACTTGTCTGCCGACGGCACTCCACCGCGACGCCGCAGTGCGCGTGCTGCGCGGCATTTTTCGGGCGTGCTGCCATCTTCGGGTGTGCACGTGCAACCGGCTGTAGTCGCCGCACCTGCGCGGCATGGCGGTCGATTGCATGGCAGGTCAACGATGCGCACGATCCACGCGGCCTCGCGCCGGCAACGTTGTGTCACCAACGGTTGCTGCAGGCCGGGCGCGGCGACGGCGGGTGCGCCGCTACCATGCGGCGACCCCGGCCGGCGGCACGCCATCAGCGCCTGTGCCGCCCGGCTCCTCCGCCGTTCCACCTCCACACCAGTCCACCGTGCAACGACGTCATTTCCTGTCCTGTCTCGCGGCCGCTGCTTCCGGCGGCTCGCTGTTGTCCGGCCACGCCCTGGCCGCGGATCTCAAACCCATCGGCAAACCGCAGGCGTTCGATTACGCCTGGCTCAAGGGCCAGGCGCGCGCACTGGCGGCCAAGCCTTACCAGGCGCCGCGGTCCACGTTGCCCAAGGGCCTGGACAACCTGAACTGGGACCAGTACCAGTCGATCCGCTTCAACAAGGAGCGCGCGCTGTGGCGCGACGACCAGCTGCGCTTCCAGGCGCAGTTCTTCCACCTCGGCCTGTTCTTCAAGTCGCCGGTGCGCCTGTATGAAATCGAGAACGGCCAGGCCCAGGAGATCGCCTACGACCCGGCGCTGTTCGACCACAGCGACAGCGGCGTGCCGGCCGAGCGCCTGCCGGCCGACCTCGGCTTTGCCGGCTTCCGGCTCAACTTCCACACCGACCTGCAGCGCGACATCGCCGCCTTCCTCGGAGCCAGCTACTTCCGCGCGGTGGGCGGCGAATGGCAGTACGGCCAGTCGGCCCGCGGCCTGGCCATCGACAGCGGCATGAACCGGCCGGAGGAGTTTCCGAACTTCGTGTCGTACTGGCTGGAAAAGCCCGCCAAGCAGTCGAACACGCTCACCGTCTACGGCCTGCTCGACTCGCCGAGCGTGGCAGGGGCCTACCGCTTCTTGATCACGCCGGGCGACACGCAGGTGATGGACATCGACGCCGCGCTGTACCCGCGCAAGACGATCGAGCGGCTCGGCATCGCGCCGTGCACCAGCATGTTCCAGTTCGGCGAGAACGACAAACGCATGGCCAACGACTGGCGGCCCGAGATCCACGACACCGACGGCCTGCAGATGTGGACCGGCGGCGGCGAGTGGATCTGGCGCCCGCTCGCCAACCCGGCCCACCTGCGCTTCAACGCCTTCCAGGACAACAACCCGCGCGGCTTCGGCCTGCTGCAGCGCGACCGCAACTTCGACCACTACCAGGACGACGGCGTGTTCTACGACAAGCGCCCGTGCCTGTGGGTGGAGCCCAAGGCTGGCTGGGGCGCAGGCTCGGTGCAGCTGGTCGAGATCCCGACCATCGACGAGACCTTCGACAACATCGTCGCGTTCTGGAACCCGGCGCAAAAGCCGCAGGCCGGCCAGGAGCTGCTGTTCGGCTACCGGCTCCACTGGGGCGCGCACCCGCCGGCCCGGCCGCCGCTGGCCGAATGTGTCGCCACCCGCACCGGCATCGGCGGCATCGTCGGCCAGCCGCGCAAGTATTTCTCGTGGCGCTTCGCGGTGGACTTCGCCGGCGGCGACTTCTCGCTGATCGGCAAGGAGGCCAAGGTCGAGCCGGTGATCTGGTCGTCGCGCGGCAAGATCGAGATCACCTCCGCGCGGCCCTTGCATTCCATCAACGGCTGGCGTGCCATGTTCGACCTGCGCCCCACCGACGACAGCACCCGCCCGATCGACCTGCGGCTCTTCCTGCAGTGCGACGGCCAGCCGCTCACCGAGACCTGGCTCTACCAGTGGGATCCGCCGCCGCCGTCGGAGCGTAAATTCGCCTGAACATGACGCATCTCAAGGCCGCCGCTGCCCTGGCGGCCTAGAGTGAAGGCTGCATCTTGAGCCTTTTGGGGGGCGCCGCCATGTTCCAGCACCTACTCGTACCCATCGCGGGCGACGACCTCTCGCCCCGCGCGATGCACGCCAGCGTGGAGCTGGCCCGCAAGCTTGGCGCCTCGATCACCGGCTTCATCGCCGAGCCGCCGGCGCCGCCGCCGCCCACCGGGCAGCGCGCGATGCGCTACCTCGAGACGCTCGAAGAACACAAGCGCGAAACCGCCGAACACGCGAGCGACGTGATGTCCACCTTCGAGGCCACCGCGCGCGAAGCCGGCGTGCCGTTCAAGGGCGTGTTCACCTGCGTGGGGCAGGTCGACGAGGCCATCGCCGAGACCGCGCAGCGCCAGGGCTGCGACCTGATCGTGATGGTCACCCACGGCCGGCATGGCCTGAGCGAGCTGGTGTACGGCTCGCACACCAAGGGCGTGCTGTCGCGCAGCAAGCTGCCGCTGCTGATCCTGCGCTGACACCGGGCAGGCAGGCGAAGCCGTCGCGCGCGGTCATTTTTGACGCGGATCAAGCCCCGCCGGCCGGCGCTGCCTACAGTGCCGCTCATGATCTCCCGCCCCCGCACCCTGGCCGCCAAGCTGCTCCTGATGGGCGCCGCCGTGCTCGTCGTGGCGCTCGGGTCGATCGCCGTGACGCTGTGGATCAGCTGGCACCTCGAAGGCGGCGCGGCGGCCGTCAACGAAGCCGGCCGCCTGCGCATGCAGACCTACCGACTCGCGATGGCCGTGCCCGACAGCACCGAGACCGAACTGCACGCCCAGGTGGCGCAGCTCGACAGCGGGCTGGCGCTGCTGCGGCACGGGGATCCCTCGCGCCCGCTGTTCGTGCCATGGGATGCCGCGCTCCATGCGCGCTTCGACGCCATCACCGCCCGGTGGGTGCAGATGCGCGGGCAGTGGCTCGGCGCGGAGCGCCCGCCGATCGAGGCCACCGCGGCGCAGGCCGACGCCTTCGTTGCCGAGGTGGATCGCTTCGTCTCCGGCATCGAAGACAGCCTCTCGCAGTGGACCGCGGCGTTGCACGCCTTCCAGTTCGGCCTGCTGCTGATGACGATCGCGAGCGCCGTGGCGCTGCTCTATGCGAGCCACCTGTTCGTGCTGGAGCCGTTGAAGCGCCTGCACGCCGGCTTGCAGCGCGTCTCGCGCAACGACTTCAGTGCCCGCGTCGAGGCGATCGGCAGCGACGAGTTCAGCGAACTCGCGCGCGGCTTCAACCGCATGGCCGAGCACCTGGGGCAGGCGTATGAAGACCTCGAAGGCAAGGTGCGCGAGAAGACCGAGCGCCTTGAAGCCAAGCGCGAGAGGCTGGCAGCGCTGTACGAGGTGAGCAGCTTCGTCTCGGAGGCCACGCGCGTCGATCAGCTGGCGCAGGGCTTTGCCGAGAAGATGCGCCGCATTGCACGCGCCGACGCGGTGGCGTTGCGCTGGGCCGATGCCGGCGAGCAGCGTTTCATGATGCTGGCGACCGATGGCTTGCCGCACACCATGGTCGAGGCCGAGCAGTGCCTGCACACCGCTCGCTGCCTGTGCGGCAACAGCGGTACCAGCACGCCGGTGCGGGTGATCCCCATCCGTGCCGCGGCGCCGCGCGCGATGGCTCACTGCGAGCGCGCCGGCTACCGCACCCTGGTGACGGTGCCCTTGCGTTCGCAGCACCGCGTGCTCGGCGAGATCAACCTCTTCTTCAGCCACGACGCGCAGCCCGGCGACGAAGAACGCTCGCTGTTCGAAACCCTGGGCCAGCACCTCGCCGCCGCGATGGAAGGGCTGCGCGCCGCCGCCATGGAACGTGAGGCGGCAGTGTCCGAGGAGCGCGCCTTCATCGCCCGCGAGCTGCACGACTCCATCGCCCAGTCGCTCGCCTTCCTGAAGATGCAGATGCCGCTGCTGCGCACGGCCATTTCGCATGAAGACGCGGCGGCGATGGAGCGCGTGGCCGACAACATCGAAGCCGGCGTCAGGGAAAGCTATGGCGACGTGCGGTCGCTGCTGCTGCACTTCCGCACCCGTGCCAACGCCGAGGACATCTCCGTCGCACTGCGCTCCACGCTGCAGAAGTTCGAGCACCAGACCGGCATCCAGACCACGCTCGAGATCGAGGGCGACGCGCTGCCGCTCGATGCCGACGTGCAGATCCAGGTGCTGCACGTGATCCAGGAAGCGCTGTCCAACGTGCGCAAGCACGCCGGCGCCTCCCATGTGTGGCTGAGCGTGCGCCAGGGGCGGCCGTGGCGCTTTTGCGTGCGCGACAACGGCCGTGGCTTCGATGCAGGCAGCGCACACGACGACACCCACGTCGGCCTGCAGATCATGCGCGAGCGCGCGAGTCGCGTGGGCGCCGAGGTGGAAGTGACCTCGCGCATCGGCGAAGGCACGCAGGTGGTGCTGACGCTGCAGCCCCGGACCGAGCAGACCGTTGCCGCGGCCGAAGCCGCATGACCCGCGCAGGAGCCTCACGATGAGCGACACCATCCGCCTGCTGCTGGTCGACGATCACAGCCTGTTCCGCCGCGGCCTCGCTGCCTTGCTGGCCGACGACGCCGGCCTCGCGGTGGTGGGGCAAGCCGCCGATGCGAGCGAGGCGCAGCGCTTGGCCGCCGAGCTGCAGCCCGACCTGATCCTGCTCGACAACCACCTGCCCGGCGTGCGTGGGGTCGACGCGATTCCCGGCCTGCGCGAAGTGGCCCCGAAGACGCGCATCGTCGTGCTGACGGTGAGCGAGGACGGCGACGACCTCGCCGCGGCGCTGCAGGCCGGCGCCGCCGGCTACCTGCTCAAGACCATCGAGCGCGACGACCTCACGCGCAGCATCCGCCGCGCGGTGCGCGGCGAGTCGGTCGTGAGCCCGGAGATGACCGAGAAGCTCATTCAGGCTTTTCGTGCGGCGTCGACCCACGTCGCGCCGCCCGAAGCTGAACCTGAGCCGGACGAACTGCACGACGCGCTCTCGCCGCGCGAGCTGGAGATCCTGCGCGAGATCGCGCACGGCGCCAGCAACAAGGAGATCGGCCGCACGCTCGGCATCGCCGAGACCACGGTGAAGATCCACGTGCAGCGCATCCTGCGCAAGCTCAACCTCAGCTCGCGCGTGCAGGCGGCGGTGTACGCCTCCGGCCACGGCATCTGATGCCCCCGGGCCTGCGCAGAGCGGGTGCCGTCACACCCTACAACGCTTTGCCTCCAGGCTGTTGATCGCGCGCAAGGAACGCGCCTGCGTACTCCTTCGGAACGACCCCGCATCCTCCTTCCGCACCGCGGCATGCATACGTGCGAAGAATGTTCGCGCGCACCGCCTCTTCCTACAGTGAGGTCATCTCGCATAGGAAGGAAACCAACATGTCAGCCATCCCCGCGCCACTCGCCGCGGCCCCCGCCAGCAGAAAGCGCCAGGCGCTTTCCGTGCTGGTGGTCAGCACGCTGGCGTTCACCGTCTGCTTCATGGTGTGGATGATGTTCGGCGTCATCGGCATCCCGCTGAAGAAGGCGCTCAACCTCTCCGCCACCGAGTTCGGCCTGCTCACCGCCACGCCCGTGCTCACCGGCTCGCTGGTGCGCGTGCCGCTCGGCATCTGGACCGACCGCTTCGGCGGGCGCATCGTGATGACCATCCTGATGGCCGTCACCGTACCCGCCATCTACCTGATGGCCTACGCCACCGAGTACTGGCACTTCCTGGCCATCGGCCTGTTCGTCGGGCTGGCCGGCGGCTCGTTCTCGGTCGGCACGCCGTATGTGGCGCGCTGGTTCCCGAAGGAGCGCCAGGGCTTCGCCATGGGCGTCTACGGTGCGGGCAACTCGGGGGCGGCCGTCAACAAGTTCGTCGCACCGGCGCTGGTCGTTGCCTTCGGCTGGACGATGGTGCCGCAGGTGTATGCCGCCGTGATGCTGGGCACCGTGATTCTGTTCTGGTTCTTCAGCCACAGCGACCCCAGCCACCTGGTGCCGAGCAACGTCAAGTTCACCGACCAGCTCAAGGCGCTGAAGGATCCGAAGGTTCTGAAGTTCTGCCAGTACTACTCGATCGTGTTCGGCGGCTACGTGGCCCTGAGCCTGTGGATGGTGCAGTACTACGTTGGCGAATACGGCCTCGACATCCGCGTGGCCGCCTTGCTGGCCGCCTGCTTCTCGCTGCCCGGCGGCGTGCTGCGTGCCATCGGCGGCTGGCTGTCCGACAAGTACGGCGCGCACAGCGTCACCTGGTGGGTGATGTGGGTGAGCTGGATCTGCCTGTTCATCCTGAGCTATCCGCAGACCAGCTTCACGGTCACCACGATCGAAGGCACGCGCACCTTCCACATCGGCCTCAACGTCTACTCGTTCACCGCGCTGATGTTCGTGCTGGGCATCGCCTGGGCCTTCGGCAAGGCCAGCGTCTTCAAGTACATCAGCGACGACTACCCCAAGAACATCGGCGCCATCAGCGGCATCGTCGGCCTGGCCGGCGGCCTGGGCGGCTTCGTGCTGCCCATCATGTTCGGCGCACTGCTGGACTTCACCGGCGTCCGTTCCTCGGCCTTCATGCTGATGTACGGCGTGGTCTGGGTCTCGCTGATCTGGATGTACTTCACCGAGGTGCGCCGCACCCGCCTCATGGGCCCGCAATCCGCCGCGGCCACCAACTGAACACCCCCCTCAGGAGCACATCATGGCTTCACACGTCATCGGCCAATGGAACCCGGAAGACAACAGCTTCTGGAGAAGCCGCGGCCACTCGATCGCGCAACGCAACCTCTGGATCTCGATCCCCGCCCTCACGCTCGCCTTCGCGGTGTGGATGGTGTGGTCGGTGGTCGTCGTGAACCTGCCGGCCGTCGGCTTCAAGTTCTCGACCAACCAGCTGTTCTGGCTCGCGTCGCTGCCCGCACTGTGCGGCGCCACCCTGCGCATCTTCTATTCGTTCGCGGTGCCCATCTTCGGCGGCCGGCGCTGGACGGCGATCTCCACCGCCTCGCTGCTGCTGCCCGCCGCCGGCATCGGCTTCGCGGTGCAGTACCCCGACACGCCGTACGAGATGTTCGTGCTGCTTGCGCTGCTGTGCGGCTTCGGCGGCGGCAACTTCGCATCGTCGATGGCCAACATCAGCTTCTTCTTCCCCAAGTCGCAAAAGGGCACCGCACTCGGCCTCAACGCCGGCCTGGGCAACCTGGGCGTGTCCATCGTGCAGTTCGTCGTGCCGCTGGTCATCACGGGCGGCGTGTTCGGTGCCCTGGGCGGTGAGCCGCAACTCATCACGAAAGACGGCGCACAGGTGCCGATGTGGCTGCAGAACGCGGGCTTCATCTGGGTGCCGTTCATCGCGATCTGCTCCGTCGCCGCGTGGTTCGGCATGAACGATCTGTCCGAAGCCAAGGCATCCTTCGCCGACCAGGCGGTGATCTTCAAGCGCAAGCACAACTGGCTGATGTGCTGGCTCTACATCGGCACCTTCGGCAGCTTCATCGGCTACTCGGCGGGCTTCCCGCTGCTGATCAAGAGCCAGTTCCCCGGGGTCAACGCACTGAGCTACGCCTGGCTCGGCCCCCTGGTCGGCGCACTGGTGCGCCCCGCGGGCGGCTGGCTGGCCGACAAGCTGGGCGGCGCCCGCGTCACCTTCTGGACCTTCATCGCCATGGGCGCCGGCGTGGTGGCCGTGCTGCAGTTCCTGCCGGTCAACGGCCAAGGCGGCAACTTCAACGCCTTCCTGATCGCCTTCCTGGTGCTGTTCGCGGCCTCGGGCATCGGCAACGGCTCCACCTTCCGGATGATCCCGATCATCTTCCTGACCGAGCGCCAGCGTGAAGCCAAGGGCAAGGGCGCTGCCGCCCAGGATCAGGCGGTGCGCGATGCCAACAAGGAAGCGGCCGCTGTGCTCGGCTTCAGCTCCGCAATCGGTGCGTACGGCGGCTTCTTCATCCCCAAGGCCTACGGCACCTCGATCTCGATGCTCGGCACGCCGGCCGGTGCGCTGTACGCCTTCGTCGTGTTCTACGTGACCTGCGTGCTCGTCACGTGGTGGTACTACAGCCGCAAGAACGCCGAGATGCCGTGCTGAAGGAATGACGACCACCCCCTACGGCCTGGCGGCCCGGCGAAGCCGGTTCCGCGGTGGTCGCTGGGATTGATACAGAGCGT
>NZ_CAMLJQ010000070.1 GCF_946480305.1 uncultured Caldimonas sp. | reverse complement strand
CGCCGGCTCCACCATCACACCAGTCCACGACCTTCCGTGGACGACCGGAAACCCTGGAGAGCCCTGCTCTCCAGGGTTTTTTCTTTCCGTCAGGCAACGGCCGGTTCTGGCAACTTCGCGATCACCTTGATCTCGAATTGGTAGCCGTAGAGCCACGTCACCCCGATGCCGGTGAGCGTGGGGTAGGGTGCGTCACCCCAGCAGTCCGAGAACGCCTGCCTGATCTGCTCGAACTTCCCTTCGGGGTCGATCATGAACACGGTCACGTCGACCACGTCGCCGAAGTTGCAGCCGGCCGCTTTGAGGATGGCGTCGAGGTTGGCGAACGCAAGTCGGACTTGTGCGTCCAGGTCGGGCTCGGGCGTGCCATCGGGGCGACTGCCCACCTGGCCGGAGACGAACAAAAAGCCGTTCGAGCGGATGGCCGGGGAGTAGCGGTTGATCTCGTACAGCGCCTGGCGCTCCGGCGGAAACACAACATCACGTGCGGACATGCGTCACTTCCTTGAAGGGTTGGGGGGGGGCGAGGGTGTCGCGCCGGCCTTGGGCCAGGCGCGATGCAGGGACTCTAGGAGCCGCGCCCGTGCGGATAAACAGGCCAGCCGCACAATGACTGTTTGCAGTGGCCAAACAATCCTTTCCGCCGCGGGAGCCGACCCTTGGACCGTTTCGATGCATTGCAGGCCTTTGCGCGCGTGGTGGAGGCGGGCAGTTTCACCAAGGCCGCGCAAACTCTCCACCTGAGCAAGACCACCATGACCCAGCTGGTGCAGCAACTGGAAGCGCGCCTGCGCGTGAAGCTGCTGAACCGCACCACGCGGCAGGTCCGCCTCACCGCCGAGGGGGCCGCGTACTACGAGCGCGTGGTGCGGGTGCTGGCCGATCTGGAAGACGCAGATGCCAGCCTGTTGCGGGCGTCGGCGGCACCGAAAGGGCGCTTGCGGGTCGACGTGCCCAGCCCCTTTGCGCTGATGATCCTGGTGCCGGCTCTGCCGGCGTTCCATGCGCGCTATCCCGAGATCCAGCTCGACCTGGGCGTGAGCGACCGCATGGTGGACGTGATCGGCGACAACGTGGACTGCGTGCTGCGGGGCGGTGAACTGCCCGATTCCTCGCTGGTCGCGCGGCGCGTCGGCGAGCTGGGCCTGGGTGTGTATGCGTCGCCGCGGTATCTCGAGCGCGCCGGCATGCCGGCGCACCCGCGCGAGCTGGACGACACGCACCACCGCATCGTCGGTTTCCTCAGCACGCGCCACGGCAAGGCGATGCCGATCGTGATGCAGCACGACGGCGAGCGCGTCGAGATCCAGGGCCGCTACGCGGTAGCGCTCGACGACGGCAACGCCTACCTGGGTGCCGGCCTCTGGGGCATGGGCATTCTCTGCCTGCCGCACTACATGGCCCGCGGGCATGCGGCGAGGGGTGAACTGGTGCCTCTGTTCGACGGCTGGCACATCGACCCGATGCCGATGTACGTGGTGCTTCCGCCCCGGCGGCACATGAGCGCGAAGCTGCGGGCGTTCATCGGCTGGGTGGACGAGCTGATGGTTGAGCATGGGCTCAAGGCCCGCCACGTGTCCGCCTGAACGTGGAGGCAACGCGGCTGACGACGAGCGTCTTGAGTTGACCGCAGGATGGCCGGCTAGCGCTGGGTCGCCCGCTTGTTGGCGTGGCGCTTGTTCATGGGCAGGTCGGGTCGCATCGCCATCAGATGCTCATACATGCCTTGTGCGGCCACCGAGAGCCCGCGGTCGCGCCGGCGCACGAGAAAGATCTGTCGCCGCAGGCTGCGTGCCGCCAACGGCCGCGTCACCAGTTCGGCATGCCTGAAGTGGAACAGCGCGAGCGCCGGCACCACGCTCACGCCGAGGCCGGCACGCACCATGCCGGCCACGGTGCTGAGCTGGTCCAGCTCCATCATCGTGTGGAGCTGCAGCGGGTGCACGGCCGCCTCCACGTACTGGCGCACGCTGCTGGAGCGCGCGAGCTGAATCATCGGGTGTGCGGCCAGGTCGGACAGCTTCACCGTTGCCTGCTTCACAAGTGGGTGATCGCGTCGGCACACCAGGTGGAAGTCGTCGGTGCAGAACAGCTCGGCGCGCAGCTCGGGCGTGTCGGCGCGCGTGGCCGCCAGGGCGAGGTCGGCGTGGCCACTGCGCACCCGCTCGATACAGTCTTCCGACAGCACGTCGGCCACGTCGAGCTGGATGCCCGGCCACTGCGCATGAAAACGCGCCAGCACCTCGGGCAACCAACCGGCGGCCAGCGCCGGCAGCACCGCGAGCGACACGCGCCCGCGCTGGCGGGCCGCCAGTTCGCGCACGTCGGCGAGTGCCTCCTCGGCCTCACGCAGCACGCGCCGTGCGGAGGCTTCGAAGGCGCGGCCCTCGGCGGTGAGCTCCACGCTGCGGGTGGTGCGGTCGAACAGGCGGGCGCCGAGTTCGTCTTCCAGCGAGCGGATCAGCGCACTGAATGCCGGCTGCGACAGATACGACAGCGCGGCGGCGCGCGTGAAGCTGCGCTGCTCGGCCAGGTGAAGAAACGCCCGCAACTGGCGCGTCGAGAGATTCATTTGCATGGCGGATGAATCTATCTCAACTTCCGATTTCACAGATCAAACACCGGCCCCTACAGTCGGCTGCATGACCCCACCCCTGTTGCGCGTCGGCTCGGCGGCCGGTTTCTCGGGCGACCGTATCGATGCAGCCGGCCCCGTCGTGCAGGCTCTCGCTGCCAGCGGCGGCCCGGCCGTGCTGATCTTCGAGACGCTGGCCGAACGCACGCTGGCCCTGGCCCAACTCGCCCGCCGCGAGCGCGCCGATGCGGGCTACGAGCCGCTGCTCGACCTGATGCTGCGCCCGGTGCTGGGCACCTGCCTCGAGGCGGGCATCCGCATCGTCAGCAACCTCGGCGCGGCGCATCCGCTCGGCGCGGCGCGGCGTATCCAGGCGCTGGCGCGCGAATTGGGGCTGCGCAGGCCGCGCATCGCCGTGGTGCGCGGCGACGACCTCGGCGACGAGGCGCACCGGGGGATGCTGGTGCAGGCGCTCGGCGATGCGGCCCCGCGTGCGCCGATCGTCAGCGCGAATGCCTACCTGGGCGCCGAGGCCATTGCCGATGCGCTGCGGGCCGGGGCCGAGATCGTGGTGGCCGGTCGCGTGGCCGACCCCTCGCTCACCGTGGGCCCGGCACTGGCCCACTACGGGTGGGCTGCGGACGATTGGGATCGCATCGCCGGCGCCACGATGGCCGGCCACCTGCTCGAATGCGGCGCACAGGTCACCGGAGGCTACTTCGCAGACCCGGGCTACAAAGACGTGCCCGACCTGGCCACGGTGGGCTACCCGATCGCCGAGATCGAGCCGGACGGCGGCTGCGTCATCACCAAGCCGCCGGGCACCGGCGGGCGCGTCGACGAGCGCACGGTGAAGGAGCAGCTTCTCTACGAGGTGCACGATCCCGCCGCCTACCTGACACCCGACGTGGTGGCCGATCTCACCCAGGCCCGTGTGGTGGCCGAAGGGCCCGACCGCGTCCGGCTCACCGGTGTGCGCGGCCATGCGCGACCCGAGCAACTCAAGGTCAACGCCTGCTTCGAGAACGGCTGGCTCGCCGAGGGCGAGATCTCCTATGCCGGCCCGCGCGCGCAAGCGCGGGCGCGGCTGGCGGCAGACATCCTGCGCCAGCGGCTCGCAGGCCTGGGTCTGCTGCGTTTTGATCTCATCGGCGTGGCCAGCGTGTTCGCGGACGACGAAGGTCGGTGGTGGTCGTCGCAGCCGCAAGGCGATGTGCGCGACGTGCGCCTGCGCGTCGCGCTCAACCATGCCGAGCGTGGTGCCGCCGAAGCGCTGACGCGCGAAGTGACGGCGCTCTACACCTGCGGCCCGGCGGGCGGCGGTGGCGTGCGCACCTCGCTGCGGCCCCGCCTGGGCATCGCTTCATGCCTGGTGCCGCGCGAGGCGGTGCCGGCGAGTTTTCAGATGGTCGACGAAGGGAGCGCCGCATGAACGCTCAACCCCTGCGCGTGCCGCTGTACCGCCTCGCCCACGGCCGCACCGGCGACAAGGGCGACCGCTCCAACATCAGCGTCATCGCCTGGCACCCGGAACTCTGGCCGGTGCTGGTGGAGCAGCTCACCGAGGCTGCCGTGGCCGAGCGCTTCGCCCACCGCCGGCCGAGCTGCGTGCGCCGCTACCTGCTGCCGCCACTGCACGCGATGAACTTCGTGCTCGATGGCGTGCTCGACGGCGGCGTCAACGATGCGCTCAACCTCGACACGCACGGCAAGTCGCTCGCCTTCTGGCTGCTGGACCTGCCCGTCGACGTGCCGGCCGAGCTGGCGCCACTGCTGGCTGGCCCGCGCGAGTCCGCCTGAATCCGCCTCATCACCCACACCACAGGAGACAAGCCATGCCCACCCACACGCTCAGCCGCCGCCGATGCATCGCCTTGGCAGCCGCGTTGTTCGCTTTCACAGCCACGGCGGCTTCCGCCTTTCCCGACAAGCCGGTCACCTTCGTCGTGCCGTTCGCCGCCGGCAGCGCAACCGATCAGCTGGCGCGCGCCCTGGGGGAATCGCTCACCGCCGAAACGAAGCAGGCGGTGGTGGTCGAAAACAAGGCGGGCGCGAGCGGCATGCTGGCCGCGCAGGCCGCGGCGCGTGCACCAGCCGATGGCTACACCGTGCTCATCACCACCAACACCACGCATGCGGCGAACGAACACCTGTACAAGAAGATCGGCTACGACCCGGTGAAGGACTTCGCGCCCGTCACCGCGCTCGGCAAGGGCGGCCAGGTGATGGTGGTCAACCCGCAGTCGCCCTTCAAGACGGTGCGCGACGTGATCGAGCATGCGCGCAGGAACCCGGGCAAGCTCTCGTTCGGCAGCGGCAGCTCGTCCAGCCGAACCGCGGGCGAGCTGTTCCAGCAGATGGCCAAGGTGCAGATCCTGCACGTGCCGTACAAGAGCAACCCGAACGCGATCACCGACCTGCTGGGCGGGCAGATCGACATGATGTTCGCCGACATGTCTACCGGCGTACCGCAGATCAAGGGCGACAAGCTGCGCGCGCTGGGCGTGACCGCGTCGAAGCGCACACCGCTGCTGCCGCAGGTGCCGACGATCGCGGAAGCCGGCGTGCCCGGCTACGAGATGGGTTACTGGTTCGCGGCCTACGTTCCGGCCGGCACGCCGGCGCCGGTGGTGCAGCGCTTGAACGAACTGCTGACGCGCGCCACGGCGAGCGCTGCGGCCAAGGCCTTCTTCGAGGCCAGCGGCTCCGAGCCCTTCACGACCACGCCGGACGGACTGGCCCAGTTCCAGTCTGCCGAGACCAAGAAGTGGGGCGGGATCATCAAGGCGGCGGGCATCGAGCCCGAGTGAGCGCTGCCGGGGCGCCCCGGTGGTGGCCGTCGAACGAGAAACCACGGCGCCCTGCCGGCCCCGCCTTCAAGCGACCGTGTAGCCGCCGTCCATCGTGAGCGCCTGGCCGCTGATGTAGCTCGCGCCGGCCGACAGCAGAAACAGCACCGGCTGCGCCACTTCAGCCGGCACCCCGGGCCGTCCCGCGGGCGTGGATTTCATCGTTGCGTGCAAGGCCTCCCGGCCGCCGAAGCCGGTCTCCGCCATCGGCGTCTCGATCGGGCCGGGCAGCACCGCGTTGATGCGCACGCCCCGCTGGAAGTACTCCAGTGCGGCGTTGCGGGTCAGGCCCAGCACCGCGTGTTTGCTGGCCGTATAGGCGGACGCGCCGGGGAAGCCGATCTGCGCAACGATGGAGGCCGTGTTGACAATCGCGCCGCCGCCGTGTTGCAGCATCGCGGCGATCTGGTACTTCAGGCACCAGTACGTGCCATACACGTTGGCCTTGAATACGGCGTCGAAGTTGTCGGTCGTGCTGTCGTGGAGCGGTGCGGAGACGCCGAGCGTGCCCGCATTGTTGAAAGCTCCGTCCAAGCGCCCGAAGCGCGACAGCGTGGCCGCCACGGCGTCACGCACCTCGTGTTCCTGCGAGACGTCGGCCTGCAGCGCGAAGGCGTCGCCACCGGCCTCGCGGATCTGCGCGGCGAGGCTTTCCAGGTGCCCCAATCGACGGGCGACGAGCGCCACCCGCGCGCCTGCATGGCCCAGGGCAAGCGCGGTGGCGGCACCGATGCCCGACGACGCACCGGTGACGAAGACGACCTTGTCGGCCAGATCGGGGAATTGCGTGGAAGCAGGCAGTTTTTGCATCGGGTGAACTCGTGCGTATGAATCAGGGTTCGCAGCGTATTCCACCGATCACCGTGCAACAATCCGCGCATTCATAGATGGGCTGCTGAACAAATTTCATCAATGAGGCCGCTTGCTGCCACGCTGAACGATTTGCAGGCCTTTGCCGCCGTTGCGCGCACCCGCAGCTTTCGCCGGGCAGCGGCGGAGCTGGGCGTCTCGGCCTCTGCGTTGAGCCACGCCTTGCGGGGCCTGGAGGCGCGGCTCGGCGTGCGCCTGCTGAACCGCACGACGCGCAGCGTGGCACCCACCGAGGCCGGGCAGCGGCTGGTGGAGCGTCTTGCGCCAGCGCTGAGGGACATCCACGGTGCGCTCGATGAAGTGAACGCTTTCCGTGACTCCCCCATCGGCACGCTGCGAATCAACGCGCCTCGCCCGGCCTGCGACCTCGTGCTCGCACCGCTGGTCGCACGATTCCTCGCCGAGCACCCCGGCATGCGGGTGGAGCTCGTGGCCGACGATCGCATCGTCGACATCGTTGCCCTCGGCTTCGATGCCGGCGTGCGTTTCGGCGAAAGCCTGCAGCAGGACATGATCGCCGTGCCGCTGGGCCCGGCACAGCACTTCGTGGTGGTGGCGTCGCCTGCCTACCTGGCGGCACGAGGCACGCCTGCCTCTCCGCACGATCTGGCGGCGCACAGTTGCGTGCGCGTGCGGTTTCCCGATGGCAGCTACTACCGCTGGCAATTCCAGCGGGGTCCGGAAAGGGTGGAGGTCGAAGTGGACGGTCGTGTTGCGACCGACGACATGCGGATGATCCTCGCCGCGGCCGAACAGGGTCTCGGCCTCGCCTACATCTATGCCCAGTACGCCGAGCCGGCCCTCGCGGCGGGCCGCCTCGTCACGGTGCTGGACGACTGGCGGCCGCCGGAGCCCGGCTTTTTCCTCTACTACCCCAGCCACCGCCTGCCGCCGGCCGGCCTGCGTGCCTTCATCGAGCTGGCACGGACGGCCTCCGCCGAGGGCCGGCCTTGACCGCGTTTCGCCTTCTAGGGCTTCTTCTTGCCCTTTGCCGGGGTGGTTGAGCTGCCCTTGGCCGCGGGCAATGCCGACGGCTGCACCCAGCTTTTCACGATCAGCCCGAGCATCAGGCCCGCGGCGAACACGATCCAGAAGAGTAGCCAGCTGGCGCCTTCGAGCTTGCTCGGCAGGTTCATGCCGAACACCGCGCCGATCGTCATCAGCGGAAAGGTCAGCGCCGCGATCGTGTTGAGCTTGTGCTGCGCCTTGTTCAACTGCATCGCGGCCTGGGTCTGTTCCTCGGCGCTGCGGGCGAGGCGGTAGTCGAGCGTCAGTCGGGCATCGGCGAGCAGCAGGTCCAGCCCGCGGGAGAGTTCGGCCGCCCGGTCACGCAGCGTGATCAGCAGCTTGTCGTCGCGCACCGCCTCGCGCGCGGCCTGCAGCGCCGTCTTCATGTTGCCGGCGGCACGCGCGAGGGGCGTGAGCTGGTCCAGCACATTGAACAGCTCGGACGCACTGCTCGCTTTCTCATGGCGTTCATCCAGCGAAGCGAGCGCCTTCGCGTACTGGTCGAACAGACGCGCGAACGCGGACTCCCCTGGAGTGCTCCCGTGGTACAGCCACTTGCCGTCGGGCTTGCGCAGAAAGACCGCATGGTCTCGCTGGTGGTCGTCCTTCAGCGGCGGCTCGTGCAACACGAGCAGCAGGTGGTCTTGCTCGTGTATGGCACGCTGCGCGCCGTAGCTTTCGGTGCCCAGGCGGTTGATGATCTCTTTCGGCAGTTGCCAGTCGTATTCCTGTCGGGCCATCGTGTCTCTCCCTCATCGCTTGGGCTGCAGGTGCTTCCACAGCCGGTCGAACTCGTCGGAGAACTGCTGCACCAGCGTCGGGTCGTTGGTCAGGATCAGGTTCTCCTCGTTCTGCTCGCAGGCACTGCGCGTCCAGTTGTAGCTGCCGCTGAGCAGCCAGGTGCCGTCGAAGATCGCGTACTTGTGGTGCATGTGTGCCGGCGTGCGGTCGACCACGAGCGGCACGCCCGCGGCGCGCAATTGGGCGATGTCGCTGCCGGCGTCGAACTCTTTCTCGTTGTCGGTGATCAGGCGCAGCGCCACACCGCGCTTCAAGGCGTTGAGCACCTCGCGCGTGATGCGGTCGTCGGACAGCGTGAACACGCAGATGTCGATGCGTTGCCTGGCATGGCGCAGTTGGGCGTTGATGGCGTTCAGGCAGTCGTTGCCGGGACTGAAGAACGCCTGCGAGCGCGCCGCACCGGAAGGCGTGCGCACCACGTCGATCGCGCGCACCACGCCGTCGAGCCATTTCAGCAGGCCGTGGTGCTCGGGGTGCTCCAGGCGCGTCCGCACCAGATCGAATGCGTGATTGCGCAAGCGCCGCAGCCCTTCTTCGGGGGGGGACGCATCGCGCAGCGCCACGGTGAGTTCGCGTTTTTCGTCGTCACTCAAGCGTGCATCTTCGATCGTCGCGGCGATCTGCTCGATGAGGTCGGGTACGGTGTCGGGAGAAACCGCGCTCATGCCTTGCCCTCCTGCTTCTTCGGCGCCCGGCCCGCGAGCGCATCGAGTTGTTTGCCGACGCGCTCGACTTCCTCGTGGATCGAGTGGTCGAGATGCAGGCGGCGTTCGGTGGCGGATATCAGCGGTACGAGGATCTTGCGGTAGGTCACCGCGATCTCGAGGATGGCCTCGGCGAGCCGCTGGGCCTCGTTCGACTCCTGTTTCGGCTGGCTGAGTTGATCGACGGCACGGGAGATGTCGAGCAGCGACGCAGCGATGCGTGTCGTGCCGTCGGTGTCGTCTCCGCCCAGCTTGCGCCTGCGCACGAACTCGTCGCAGATGGCCCGCCAGCGAGCCGACTCTTCGGCACTGGGGCGTTCCAGCAGGTGCGCGAGCTTGAGCAGGTTCTCCTCGGCACCGGTCGTCAAGGTCTGTGCCTCGCCGCGGTAGTGATCACGCAGCAACGCGTCGAGCTCGTCGTCGTGCATCAGCCCGGTGATCTTGGCCGAGAGCTTGGTCATGTTGCGGTAGCTGCCCTGCAACTTGAAGGGCGGCTCGGTGCGGTAGGCGTCCTGCTGCGCGGCGGACTCGATGTAGGCCAGGTTCACCTTCAGCAGCAGGTCGCGTGCGCGGAACAGCCGCTTCATCAGCGACGTGAGCTCGTCCAGCTCGGCGGCGCTGTAGGCGTGCGAGAACTCGCTGCTGGGCACGTCCTCGCCCTGCGCCAGCCGCACCAGCAGGTGCACGTCCTTCGGGTCGCGCGAGGCGAGCGGCATCAGGGCGGGGTTCGCGGTCAGGCTGTTCTCGATGTACGACAGCGAGAACAGCGCTTCGCGGCCGGACAGCACGTCGCCAAGGTTGTAGATGTCGGCCCGGTTGGCCAGCATGTCCGGGATCTTGAACACGTCGCCCGATTCGGTGTAGGGGTTGCCCGCCATCACGATCGAGAAGCGCTTGCCGCGCAGGTCGTAGCTGCGGGTCTCGCCGTTCCACACGCCTTCGATGCGGCGCGTGCCGTCGGCCAGCGCGATGAACTTCTGCAGGAACTCCGGGCTCGTGTGCTGGATGTCGTCCAGGTAGAGCATCACGTTGTTGCCCATCGCGAGGCCGAGGTTCAGCTTCTCCAGCTCCTGCCGCGCGGCGCTGTTCGGGGCCGTGGCCGGGTCGATGGCCGTGACGTCGTGACCGAGGGCCGGGCAGTTGATGCGCACGAAGATCAACCCGAGGCGGTCGGCCACGTACTCCATCAGCGTGGTCTTGCCATAACCCGGCGGCGAGATGAGCAGCAGCATGCCCATGCGGTCGGTGCGATTGCCTTCACCGGCAGCGCCGATCTGCTTGGCGAGGTTGTCGCCGATGATGGGCAGGTACACCTCGTCGATCAGGCGGTTGCGCACGAAGGTCGAGAGCGGCTTGGCCTGGAATTGCGTGAGACGCAGGCGCGACTTTTCGCGCGCCACCAACTCCTGCCGCAGGGCCTGCAGCGATTCGAACGCCGGGACCACGTGGTTCACGTGATGCAGGAAGCGCCGCCAGAAGTCGTTGAGGTTGAGCACGATCGCGCCGTCGGCGATGCGCGTGTGCTCGGCCAGCAGCCCTTCGACCCGGGTGTCGAGCGTGGCGTTGACGCGCAGCCGCTTCGAAGGCAACGCGAGCACGGTTGCCGCGTCCTCGATCCAGTCAGCGGCGTCGCCGGCATGTGCACTGACGTACGCCTGCACCCAGCCTCGCGCCAGGCGCCAGCGTTCCGGCGGCGGGGCTGCCTCGAGATCTCGATGCAGCGCAGACCAGCGACCGGTGCGCTCCAGCTCGCGTGTCAGGGCGGCGGCCAGGTCTTCGCCGTTGCCGGAGACGACCCATGCCTGCCCGCCATGTTCGCTCGCGAGTTCACGCAACAGGTAGGCTGCCGCCTGATGGGCCAGCGTGGCCAAGGATGCCTGCGGATCGTCGGCCTCGGCCGCGAGATCGGGCGCGAACTCGGCGGCGAACCGCGACAGCGCGAGCGCCATCTCGGATTCCAGTCGTTGCACGCCGTGGGCGACGCCGAACAGCGACTGCATCTCCATCGCGGCACGCGAGCGGCGCAGCAAGGAGTCGCGCTCGGCGAGGAAGACGCCGTGCTCCCAGTACAGCAGCGCGAGCGCACGCTCGGCAGGCCCCCACGCCAGCAGTCCGGAGTCCGCCTGCATCATCGCGAGCGCGCCGAGCAGCCGCGTTGCGTCTTGGTCGTGCACGCCTTTCTGGTAGCCCTCCTGATAGCGCGGCGCGGCGAAGCGGCGCACGTGCTCGAGCAGCTTCGCATGGCCTTCAGGGCCTTCGGTGGCGAGCTTCTGCAGTTCGGGCCACGGCAGCTCGTCGCGCCCGCCCAGCACGGCCTGGAGCATCTGCCCGGCCAGGAATTCGGTGCGCGAGAGCTCGGCGGTCTCGGAAACGAGCGCCTGGTTCCAATAGCGTTGCAGCGCCTGCAAGCGCTCGTCGGATACCGGCGCAAAGTAATCGGTGCCGGTGATGTGGAAGGCGAGCCCACCGTCGCGCGGCACCAGCGTCAGGTCGAGCGGCTGCCGGTTGACGGTGAAGGCGTGTCGGCCGAAACGCAGCGTGTTGCCGTCGTCGGCCACCAGTTCACGCTTGTCGCGGATCGCGCGCAAGGCCTGGTCGCGTGCGGTCTTGAGGCGCGTGTCGAGGTCGTCCGCGGCCACCGACGCGCCGAGCGCGCGCAGGTCGTCGATCAGCTTGCGCAGCTTGCCGATCAGCGGATCGGCGGCGAAGTAGCTGTGCGCCTGTGTGAGGTCGTTGAACTGCGAGACCCGGCGTGGAATGCCGTCGAGGATGCGCCCCGCAGCGTCGGTGAGTGCCTGGGCGCGCCGCTGACGCGCTTCGAGGAGGCTCTGGCGGCGGGCCGCGAAGGCTTCGTACACCGACTCGCGCTTGGCCGCGATGTCGGTGAGGAAGGCTTCCTGGTCGGCGAAGCGGCCTTCGAGTTCTTCGAGCTGCGCCAGCAGGCGGGTGAGGGCGTCGTCGCAATTCTCCGGCGTGTCGGCAAACTCCAGCGCGTTCTCGACCGCCTGGCCGAACAGCTTGAACTGCGCGCCGAACTCGGCCGCCGATTCGCTCGCGCCGAGGGCCTTGCGCCGGTTGCGCGCTTCGGCCCGCAGCCGGTTCACGTCGGCATACAGCCCGGAGATGCGGTCGAGGATCGCGGTGCGGACGACGGCATCGCCACCGGGCAGGGTGCCGAGCTGTTCGGTCAGCAGGTCGAGGCCGGCAGCGGTTTGGTCCAGCGTGTCGAGGATGAGTCCCAGCGCGGTGGTGGTCGATGCCGCAGGCAACTCGGCGGCGAGCTTGTCCAGGCTCTGCCGGTGCCCGTCGAAGGCGTTGTCGGCGGCCAGGAACTGCATGGCCCGTTCGCCGACGCGCTGCTGCTCGTCGGCAAGCGTCTGGTCGAACGATGCGATGCGCGGCAGGTCGGCGTAGCGCAGCTCCTTCAGCGTTTCGAGGTGGCCGCGCCGCTCGCGCAGCCGGCCGAGCGCATGCACGAAGTCTTCGGGCTTGCGCCACAGCGTGCTCGCGATGTCGGTGAGCAGCGCCTGCTGCTGGGCCTCCGCCTGCGCCAGCGCACGCGCGGTCTCGCGGCGGATGCTGTCGACCTTCTCGAACTCGGCGAGCGTGCTGCGCGCGCCGTCGGCAATGCCGCGCAACTCCTGCGCCAGCGCACCGGCTTCGGGTGCGTCGAGCCAGAAGTAGGCATCGCCGACGCGTGTGCATTGGCGGATCAGGTCTTCGTAGGCGGCGCGCGTCGGTGCCTGTTCGCGCACCGCATGGGCGATGCCGAGCAGGTCGGACACGCCTCGTACCAGCTCCGCATTGCCGATGCGGCCGAAGAAGCCGGTGGGCGGTGGCTGTGTGCTGACGTGGTCTTCGCTCGCGAAAGGCGTCTGCCACAGCTGCATGGGGTGCACGCGCGTCGGCTCGCCGCTTTCGGCCTGGAAGACGAGCACGCGGCCATCCGGGAAGCGTGCGTAGCCGTTGGCGACGATGGGCGTGCCCAGCGTCTTGTTGATCAGGTTGTAGGTGAACAGCGCGTACTGCCCGCGGCCCGGCTGGTAGAAGACGTACAGCACGTCTTCGCCATTGGGCGAACGCATCATGCGCTTGAAACGCAGGCCGTTCACCATGTCTTCGGGCAGATCGAACCGCTTGTATTCGCCGGACTGCAGGTAGTAGCCGCCGGGAAAGATGACCCCGTGGTCTTCCGGCAGTTGCACGCACGAGCCGCCGATCGCGTCGATGCGTTCGACCTTCTGCGTGCGCGTGT
>NZ_CAMLJQ010000069.1 GCF_946480305.1 uncultured Caldimonas sp. | reverse complement strand
CCATCAGGCCCACGTTGTGGATGTCGGGCACCTTGGAGCAGCCCACGCCCTGGTCGATCCAGCGCACCACATAGCCCAGGATGCCCTGCACGTTGTTGTCGAGCTCCTGCTGCTTCTCCGCGTCGCTCCAGTTGGCGGTCTCCGCCACCGGCACGGTGAGCAGGTCGTCCAGCAGCGCATCGCGCGCCGCATCGGCATCGGTCTTCTCCAGTTCCTGCTGGATCGCGAACACGTCGACCTGGTGGTAGTGCAGCGCATGCAGCGTCGCGGCGGTCGGCGACGGCACCCAGGCGGTGTTGGCGCCGGCCTTCGGGTGCACGATCTTCTGCTGCAGCATCGCGGCCATCAGGTCCGGCATCGCCCACATGCCCTTGCCGATCTGCGCGCGGCCGCGCAGCCCCATGCCCAGCCCCACCAGCACGTTGTTGCGCTCATAGGCGGCGATCCACTTGCTGCCCTTCATGTCGTTCTTGCGGATCATCGGGCCGGCATGCATCGCGGTGTGCATCTCGTCGCCGGTGCGGTCCAGGAAGCCGGTGTTGATGAAGGCCACGCGGCTGGCTGCTGCGGCGATGCACGCCTTCAGGTTGACGCTGGTGCGGCGCTCCTCGTCCATGATGCCGAGCTTCACGGTGCTGTGCGGCAGGCCGAGCATCTGCTCGACACGGCCGAACAGCTCGCTCGCGAACGCCACTTCGGCCGGGCCGTGCATCTTGGGCTTGACGATGTAGACGCTGCCGGTGCGCGAGTTGCGCAGGCCGCCCTGGCGCTTCAGGTCGACCAGCGCGATGGTGGTGGTGACCACCGCATCGAGTATGCCCTCGGGGATCTCCTTGCCGCCGCCGTACAGCACGGCCGGGTTGGTCATCAGGTGACCGACGTTGCGCACGAACAGCAGCGAGCGGCCATGCAGCACGACGGGCTGGCCGTCGGCGCCGATGTACTCGCGGTCCGGGTTCATCGTGCGGGTGAACACCTTGCCGCCCTTGCTCACCTGTTCGGTCAGCGTGCCCTGCAGGATGCCGAGCCAGTTGCGATACGCCAGCACCTTGTCGGCCGCGTCCACGGCGGCGACCGAGTCCTCCAGGTCGAGGATGGTCGACAGTGCCGACTCGATCACCAGATCGGCCACGCCGGCCGGGTCGGTCTTGCCGATGGCGGAGTTGCGGTCGATGCGGATGTCGATGTGCAACCCGTTGTGCTTCAGCAGCACGCCGGCAGGCGCCGCCGCATCACCCTGGTGGCCGACGAACTGTGCCCCGTCCTTCAGCGCGGTGGTGCTGCCGTCCTTCAACGTCACGACGAGCTTGCCGCCTTCGACCCTGTAGTTCGTGCTGTCGCGGTGCGAGCCTTGGGTTAGCGGCGCGGCTTCATCGAGGAAGTTGCGCGCAAACTCGATCACCTTGGCGCCGCGCGCGGGGTTGTAGCCGCCGCTCTTCTCGGCGCCGCCGCTCTCCGGAATCGCATCGGTGCCGTAGAGCGCGTCGTACAGCGAACCCCAACGCGCGTTGGCGGCATTCAGTGCATAACGCGCATTGAGGATGGGCACCACCAACTGCGGGCCTGCCTGGAGCGCGAGTTCGGCATCGACGTTGGTGGTCGTCGCCTTCGCGCCTTGCGGTGCGGGCACGAGGTAGCCGATCTTTTCGAGGAACGCGCGGTACGCCGCCATGTCGCGGATCGGCCCGGGGTGGGCCTTGTGCCAGCCGTCCATCTCGGCCTGGATGCGGTCGCGCTCGGCGAGCAGCGCGACGTTCTTCGGCGCCAGCTCGTGCACGATCGCGTCGAAGCCCGACCAGAACACTGACGACTCGACGCCAGCGGCCGGCAGGACTTCGTTCTCGATGAAACGGTGCAGCTCGGTGGCGACTTCGAGCCGGTGGACGGTCGTGCGTGTGGTCATGGTCGGGTCCTCGTGAGGGTCTTGAAGGTGAAGGAAGGTTTTTCAGGCCGCGGTGGCCACGCGGTGGAAGTAATACAGCGTGAGGAAGGCGCCCACGGCGATGACGAGCCGGCGCAGCCACACTGCCGGCACCTTGCGTGCCATGCTCGCGCCCCAGTAGCCGCCCACGGTGGCCGTGGCGATCATCAGCAAGGTGTGCGGCCAGCTCACCGCGCCGGCCACGATGAAGGTGACGACCGTGACGCTGTAGATCACGGCCGACAGCAGGTTCTTGATGGCGTTGATCTCCTGCACGTCGTCATGGCCTGAGATGGCGAGGCTCGCCATCATCAAAATGCCCATGCCGGCGCCGAAGAAGCCGCCGTAGACGGACACCAGCAGCTGCGTGAACCAGCCGGCGGGCGACCCGCTGGCGTGGGCGCTGCGCCGCTGCCGCCAGCGCGCGAGCAGCGCCGACAGCTGCGGGCTGAGGGCGAACAGCAGCGTCGCAAAGCCGAGCAGCCACGGGATCAGCCGCGCGAACTGGCCGTCCTGCGTCTGCAACAGCAGCAGCCCGCCCGCAATGCCGCCGGCGAGCGACGCCACGCCCATCGGCAGCAGGTAGCGCGCCAGCGGCGCCAGCTCGCGCTTGTAGGCCCAGGCGCCCGACAGGCTGCCCGGCCACAGCGAGACCGAGTTGCTGGCATTGGCGACCACCGGGGGTACGCCCACCGCCAGCAGTGCCGGGAAGGAGAAGAAGGTGCCGCCACCCGCGACCGAATTCACCGCGCCGGCGGCGAACGCGCCGGTGCCGATCAGCAATGCGTCGATGGGGCTCATGCCGCCACTCCGTTGGCCGCCTTCAGCAAAGGCAGCAACTCGTGCAGGCTGCGGCCCTCGAAACACGGCTTCGTGCCCAGCTCCTCGGGCGGCTGACCCGCACGGTTGAGCCAGAAGGTGGTGTAGCCGAACCACGTGGCGCCGATCGCGTCCCAGCCGTTGCTGGAGACGAACAGCACGTTCTTCGCCACCGCGTCGGGCCGCGTGCCGCGCACCGTGTCGAGCCCCAGTTGGTAGACCCGTGGATCGGGCTTGAAACAGCGCAACGGCTCGACGCTGATCACGTGGTCGAGCACGTCCTGCAGGCCCGCACTTTTCACGGCCACCTCCAGCATCGCCGGGTCGCCATTGCTGAGGATCGCAGTCGGCAGGCCCAGCGCCTGAATCTGCTGCAGCACCTCCCGGTTCTCGGGGAAGGCACTCAGGTGCCGGTACTGGTTCATCAACCGGTCTTCGTGCTCACGCGTCAGATCGAGCTTCAGCCGCGCGCACGCATGGCGCAGGCCGGCGCGCGTCAGCTCCCAGAACGGGCGGTAGCGGGCGCCGGATGCGTCCGCCATGCTGACGAGCCGCGTGTATTCGATCTGCTTGTCGCGCCACAGCCCCGCCAGCGTCTGCCCCTGGCCGGGAAACAACTGCTCGGCGAGCAGCCCGACGCTGTAGACGTCGAACAGCGTGCCGTAGGCATCGAACAGGACCGCGTGGACCGGGGGCATCTTCATGCCCTGCACTTTATTCCGAACCTGCGCGCTGATTCAGAACGCCGATCGGGATTTATCTTTGACTGGATTAGATGGAATGTGCGCCGTTGCCCCACCGACGCAGCAGCAGTTTCTCGATCTCCAGCACCAGCAGCAGCATGGCGCCGCTCAGCACGATCTGGACAGCCGTCTCTGCCGGCAACGCCCGCGTCTCGAACAGGGCCTGCATGAAGGGCGCATAGGTGAACAGGCCCTGCAGCACGGCGACCCCCGCCACGGCCGCGAGCACGCGAGGCGTGCCCTTGACGCCCTGTACGGTGAACGAAGGCGCCTTCAGGTAGCGCACGCTGAACAGGTAGAACACCTCCATCGCCACCAGCGTGTTCACGGCCACGGTGCGCGCGGTGGCCTCGTCCGCCCCTTCGTGCAGCGCCCACGCGTGCATGCCGAAGATGCCGGCGAGGAACAGCGTGGCTACGAACACGATGCGCCACACGATGAAGTGCGACAGCATGGGCTCGTGCACCGGGCGAGGCGGGCGCCGCATGACGCCAGGCTCGGTCGGCTCGAAGGCCAGCACCATCGCGAGCGCGATCGAGCTCACCATGTTGACCCACAGGATCTGGGCGGGCGCGATCGGCAGCGCCACGCCGAGCAGCACCGCCAGCAGCAGGCTGAGCGACTCGCCGCCATTGACCGGCAGCAGGAAGGTCACCGTCTTGCGCAGGTTGTCGTAGACGGTGCGCCCCTCTTCCACCGCGTGCGCGATCGACGAGAAGTTGTCGTCCGCCAGCACGATCGCCCCCGCCTGCTTCGCGGCCTCGGTGCCCTTGCAACCCATTGCCACACCCACGTCGGCCTGCTTCAGCGCCGGCGCGTCGTTCACGCCGTCGCCGGTCATCGCGACGATCTCGCCGTTCGCCTGCAGCGCGCGCACCAGGCGCAGCTTGTGTTCGGGGCTGGCGCGGGCGAACACGTCCACCTCGCCGACCACGCGGCGCAGCGCCGGGTCGTCCAGCGCTTCGAGTTCGGCGCCGGTCAGCACCTGCGGCCGCTCGCTCAAGCCCAGTTGCGCGGCGATGGCGCCGGCCGTCACGCCATGGTCGCCGGTGATCATCTTCACGCGGATGCCCGCGGCGCGGCACTGCGCGACCGCGCGGATGGCTTCCTCGCGCGCGGGGTCGATGATGCCGACCAGGCCCAGCAGTACCAGGTTGCCGTCGAGGTCCCCCGGTGCGAGGCGGACGTGGCCGACAGGCAATTCCCGCCGCGCGAGCGCCAGCACCCGGCGGCCCGCCCGGGCCTGCGCCTCGACGCAGGCATGCCACGCGTCGGCATCGAGCGGTTGTTCCCGGCCGTCTTTGCCGGCCACACCGCGGCACATCGCGAGCACCCGCTCGGGCGCGCCCTTCACGAGCAGCAACGGCGCCTCGCCGCCGCCATGCAGCGTGGCCATGTAGCGATGCTCGGACTCGAACGGAATCGCATCGAGCCGCGGCCGACGGCGCGCGCACTCGGCCGGCTCCAGCCCGGCCTTCATGGCCAGCGTCAGCAAGGCGCCTTCGGTCGGATCACCGGCCAACTGCCAGTGCTCGCCCTGACGGTGCAGGTGGGCTTCGTTGCACAGTGCGCCCGCCTCTGCCAGCGCAAGGGCCACCGGGGCGTGCTGCGCCAGTCCGGCCGGCTGCAACGACTCGCCGCCGAGCCGCCACGCGCCCTCGGGGGCGTAACCTGCGCCGTCCACGTCGAGCGCGGCGCCATCGACCAGTACCTGCTGCACCGTCATCTCGTTGCGCGTCAGCGTGCCGGTCTTGTCGGAGCAGATCACCGTGACGGCGCCCAGCGCCTCCACCGCAGGCATGCGTCGTACCACCGCCCGCCGCGCGGCCATGCGCTGCACGCCGATGGCCAGCGTGATGGTCATGATCGCGGGCAGCCCTTCCGGGATGGCCGCAACCGCCAGCCCCACGGCCGCCATGAACATCTCGCCCACCTCGAAGCCGCGCCCCCACACGCCAAAGCCGAACAGCAGCGCCGCCGCGGCCAGGATGACGCCCGTCAGCACGCGCGCAAAGCTCGCCATCTTGCGCAACAGCGGCGTCGACACCTGCTCCACCGAGGCCAGCATGCGGCCGATGCGGCCCAGCTCGGTGGCGCTGCCGGTGGTGACCACCACCGCGCTCGCCTGGCCTTGCGTGACCAGCGTGCCGGCGTAGGCCATGCACAGCCGGTCGGCCACCGCCGCGCTGGCAGCCACCGGCTCGGCCTGCTTGTCGACCGGCACCGACTCGCCGGTCAGCGCCGCTTCGTCGACCCGCAGGTTGCGCACCTGCAGCAGCCGCACGTCGGCCGGCAACTGGTCGCCGGACGCCAACAGCACGATGTCTCCAGGCACCAGCTGCGCCGCGTCCACTTCGTGCCGGTGCCCGCCCCGCAGCACCACGGCGCGCGGTGCCAGCAGGTGGCGGATGGCCTGCAGCGCTTTCTCGGCCTTGCCTTCCTGCACGAAACCGATCACCACGTTGAGCAACACCACCGCGGCAATGACACCGGCATCGATCCCGTGCCCCAAGGCCGCCGTGATGGCGCCGGCGGCCAGCAGCACGTAGATCAGCAGGTGATCGAACTGCGCCGCCAGCCGACGCAAAGCGCCAGGCCGCGGCGGCTCCGCCAGCCGGTTCGGCCCATGACGGCCCAGGCGCTCGGCGGCATCCGAGGGCGTCAGGCCGTGACGTGGATCGGCCCCCAGTGCCTGCAGCACCGTCTCGACGGGTTGGGCGTGAAATGGGCTGGGGTCGGAGGGGGTCAGGTCGGCAGGGTTCATCACCGCATTGATTCTGGCGAGAGGCCTCGGCAGGACCTTGATGCCGGTCAAGCAGGTGGTGCGCCCGGATCATGAGCGTCGACGCTCAAATGAGTGTGCCTTGGAGGTTGATCTTTTACTTTTTGCGGCTTAATCTCGCCCGCACCATGGACCGCCTCAAGCAGATCGAATCCTTCGTCGCGGTGGCCACCAAAGGCAGCCTCACCGCCGCAGCCAATGCCGAAGGCGTGGCGCCGGCGGTGATCGGCCGGCGCATCGACGCACTGGAGGCGCGGCTCGGCGTCAAGCTGCTGCTGCGCACCACCCGCCGCATCACGCTCACGCACGAGGGCAGCGCCTTCCTCGAAGACTGCCAACGCCTGCTGACCGACCTGGCGAACGCCGAGGCCAGCGTCTCCGAAGGCGGCGTCAAGGCCAGCGGCCACCTGCGCATCACCGCACCGGCCGGCTTCGGCCGCCGCCACGTGGCGCCGCTGGTGCCGCGCTTTCTGTCGCTGCACCCCGAGGTGTCGCTGTCGCTGAACCTGAGCGACCGCGTGGTCGACATCGTCAACGAAGGCTTCGACTGCGCGGTGCGGGTCGGCGACCTGCCCGACTCCAGCCTGGTGAGCGTGCGCATGGCCGACAACCGGCGGCTGTGCGTGGCCTCGCCCGCCTACCTCAAGCGCCGTGACGCGCCGCAGCATCCGAACGAGCTGAACCAGCACGAGTGCCTCACCCTCAGCTCCGACGCCAGCCAGACCCGCGGCTGGGCCTTCGTGATCGACGGCGAGCTGACGCACCTGCGCCCGCCCGGCCGGCTCGACTGCTCCGACGGCCAGGTGCTGCACGACTGGTGCCTGGCCGGCTTGGGGCTCGCATGGCGCTCGACCTGGGAAGTGGAAGGCGAGATCGCCGCCGGCCGGCTGGTCAGCGTGCTCGACGAATACGCCGCGCCGCCGAACGGCATCTTCGCCGTGTTCCCGCAGCGCAAGCACCTGCCGCTGCGCGTGCGGCTGTGGATCGACTTCCTCAAGCACACCTATGGCGACGCGCAGTACTGGTCGCGCAGCAGCCGGGAGCCCGCGAGTCCATGAGCGTGTGGCTGAAGGGGTGGAACGCCCTGCATGGCGTGTCGACGCTCGACCACTGGCTGAAATGGGTCGCGGCGGTGACCTTGGTCGTCATCGCCGCGCAGATCGGCAAGGTGCCCGGACGAGCCGCCACGCGGCTCGCGAACTGGGCGCTGCTGTTGATGTTCGCGGCGCTGATGCTGTCGCTTGCGCGCTGGTTGAACACCCAGTCATGGACCATGTGGGCCCTGGTGATCGCCGGCATCGGTCTGCTGGTCACCTGGGCCGGCGAGCAGCGCAAGGACGCGATCGGGGTCACCGGTTTTCTTGCCGGCTGCATCGGCTTCTTCTGGGGCATGCACTGGCTGCTCGAACGCGATGGCTGGTCGCAGCCGGTGGGCGATGCCGTGTTCCTGGCGGGCATCGCGCTGCTGCTGGCCGGGTGCGTGTGCCACGTGGTCCGGCCGCCGCCCGCGGCGACGCCCGCAGCCCCTGCACCGCCCCCGCCGGACGGCGACGCACAGCGCAACGCCGCGGTCCACGCGCGCCTGGACAGCAGCGGCGCACAGGACGGCGCCGACAAGTACATGCGCGAATGATGCAGGCACGCATGGCTGGGCCTGATGCGGTGCCCGCCGGCGCGGCGGGCAGCGTCGATGCACGCTACCTGCCGGGCCTGTCGCGCGAGGCGGCCGCGCTGCTGCAACGGCTCGTCGAGCACCCGCACGCGCCGGTGTTCCGCAATCGCAGCGGGCATCGGCTGACGGCCACGGACCTGTGGCTCGCGCGCTGGCGCCATCTGCGCGTGATGCACGGGCGCGTCGACTTGCCGGCCAAGTTGCCGGCCTGGGCGTGGGCCCTGCTGGCTCGCTGCCGCCGCGAGGTGCCGTTCTTTCAGCACCTGCCCGCCATCAACCGCTGGGAAGACCTGCCCACCACGAGCCGCCCCGACCTGGCCGCCGACGTGGCCCGCTTCGTGCCGCGCGGCGCGGACATCTCGCGCCTGGTGTGCTTCACGACCAGCGGCACCACCGGCCACCCGATCAAGGTGCCGTCGCACCCGGTGGTGGCCGCTTGCTACTACAGCCATCACTGCCGCGCGCTGCGGCTGCACGGCATCGTGCCGCGTGCTCGGCGCGGCCAGGTGGGCATCGTGCTCGCGGGTTTTCAGCAGCGCTGCTTCACCTACGTTTCAGTCAACCCGTTGAGCGGCGAGTGCGGCCTGGTCAAGCTCAACCTGCACCCGGCCGAATGGCGCTCGCCGGACGACCGGCGCCAGTATCTCGATGACCTGCGCCCCGAGCTGATCTCGGGCGACCCGGTGTCGCTGGCCGAGTTGTGCACGCTGGGCCTCGCGCACCGGCCGCGCGCGCTGCTGTCCACGTCGATGGCCTTGACGGACGGCCAGCGCCTGGAGTTGGAGGCCCGGCTGCGCGCGCCGGTGCTCGATGTGTACTCGATGAACGAAGCCGGCCCCATCGCCGTGCGGGCACCCGAGGGCGACGGGCACGTGCTGCTGCAGCCGCGGCTGTACGTCGAGATCGTCGATGCCGAGGGGCGGCCGCTGCCAGCAGGCGAGCACGGCGAGATCACGCTCACCGGCGGCTTCAACCCATGGCTGCCCCTGCTGCGCTACCGCACCGGCGACCATGCGCGGCTCGGGCGCACGCCCTATGGACCCGCGCTGTTCGATCTGCAGGGCCGCCCACCGGTGCGGTTTCGGGCGCGCAACGGTGCGTGGATCAACAACATCGAAGTCACGCACGCGTTGAAGCGCTTCCCGCTGGCACGCTGGGCCGTGCATCAGCATCGCGACGGCCGCCTGACGCTGAAGCTCGACGGCGCGCCGTCGCTGCGGGACGAGGTGCAAGCCGCACTGTGCCGGCTGTTCGGCGCAGAACAGCCGATCGAGACCGAACCGCTGCCGCCCGGCGACAAGGTGGTGCAGTACACCAGCGACCTGGAGCTGCGATGAACCTGGATCTCGAACTCGCCGCCAACGTCGTGATCACCGTGTCCATCCTGCTCGCGGCCCGCAACAGCGTGCACACGTGGTGGACCGGGATCGTCGGCTGCGTGCTGTTCGCGCTCGTGTTCCACGGCGCGAAGCTCTATGCGGAGGTGGGGCTGCAGGTCTTCTTCATCGCCACCAGCGCCTGGGGCTGGTGGCAGTGGAGCCGGGTCGGGGCACGGCCCGCGCTGCCGGTCACGCGAGCCGGCGTGCGGCGTCTGGCGGTGGCCGTTGTGCTGGCGCTGCTGACCACGCTGGCCTACGCCGCCCTGTTGCGGCACTACACCGACGCGGCCGCGCCGCTGGCCGATTCGGCCGTCACGGCGTTCAGCGTGCTCGCGCAGTTGCTGCTGATGCAACGCCGGGTGGAAACCTGGCCGTGCTGGCTGCTCGTCAACACGATCGCGGTGCCGCTGTACGTGTCGCGCGGGCTGCAGGTGACGGCAGTGCTCTATGCCGTCTACTGGTGCAACGCGTGGTACGGCTGGTGGCGCTGGCAGCAACAGATGCAGCGCGAGGCAGTCGCATGAGCACGCCGGGCATGCCGGAGCGCCCTCCGGCGAGCCGCTTCGGCACCGGCCTGGTCGTCGGCAAGTTCTCGCCGCTGCACCTGGGCCACGAGGCGCTGATCGCGCATGCGCTGGCCCAATGCGAACAGGTGATCGTGCTCGGCTACAGCGTGCCCGAGCATGCGCACTGCAGCGCCGAACAACGCCGGCACTGGCTGCGCGCGCGCGTGCCGCAGGCACGCTCGATCGTGCTCGACGCGACGACGCTCGCCACGCTGGCACCGGGCTTTGCGCCACTGCCGCGCAACGACGCGCCGGACGCCGAGCATCAGCACTACCTCGCCGCGCTGCTGGCCGAGGTTTTGCGCGCGCGGGTGGACGCGATCTTCGCCAGCGAACCCTATGTGCACCCCACCGCCGCCGTCATTGCGCGGCGGCAAGGCAGCCCGGTCGAGCCGGTGCTGTTCGACCTGCAGCGCTCGCGCTTTCCGATCTCCGGCTCGCAGTTGCGTGCCCATCCGCACCAGCACCGCCATGCGATGGCGCCGGTGGTCTACCGCAGCTTCGTGCAGCGGGTGTGCCTGCTGGGCGGCGAATCGACGGGCAAGACCACCCTCGCCGCCGCGCTGGCCCGCCACTACGGCAGCACCTGGGCCACGGAGTTCGGCCGCGAGCATTGGGACGCCTGCGACGGCGCACTGACCCGCGACGACCTGCTGCACATCGCCCGCGTGCAGGTGGAACGGGAAGAGTCCCTGCTCGACCAAGCGCACCAGTATCTTTTCTGCGACACCTCGCCGCTGACCACGCTGTGCTACAGCGAGGCGATGTTCGGCGAGCGGCCGCCCCCCCTGGTGCAGGCCGCCCTGCGTGGCTATGCACACGTGTTCCTCTGCGAACCCGACTTCGAATTCGTGCAGGACGGCACCCGGCGCGACGCCGGTTTCCGCGAGTGGCAACAGCGCTGGTACGGGTCGGCGCTGGCCGCGGCCGGCGTGCGCTACACCCGTTTGCGCGGCTCGCTGGCGCAGCGGCTGGCCGCCGCGGAGCAAGTGCTCGGCCCGCCCGAGCCCGCGCAACACCCCCCGGCGTTGTAAAGCTCGGCCGCGCGGCCCACAATGCCGCGTCCCCACCGCACGCTCATCCACGCCCGCCATGCTCGAAGCCCTGCTCGCCTATGCCCACATCGTCGCCATCCTGTCGCTCGTGGTGTTCCTCACCAGCGAAGCCGCGCTGTGCCGCAGCGAATGGATCAACGCCGCCGTGGTGCGGCGGCTTGCCAGGATCGACTTCATCTACATGCTGACCGCGCTCGCGGTGCTGGCCACCGGGCTGGCCCGCACGGTATGGGGCGTCAAAGGGTTCGGCTGGTACTGGAGCCAGCCGCTGCTGCACGTGAAGTTGACGCTGTTCGTCGTGATCGGACTCATGTCGATCAAGCCGACGTTGATGTTCGCGCGCTGGCGCAAGGCGGTCGACGCCACCGGCACGCTGCCTGCCGAGGCCGAGGTGAAGCAGGCGCGCAAGTGGGTGATGATCGAAGCCCACCTGCTGATCCTGATCCCGCTGGCTGCCACGATGCTGGCGCGCGGCGTGTGGACCCGCTGACACGAAAGGATGCTCCGATGAAGACGATCCCTCATCTCGCACTCGCCGCAGCGCTCGTCGCCACCTGCGGCAGCCTGCACGCCCAAAGCCTCGTCAAGCGCAAGGCCGGCCTGTGGGAAGTGCAGCAGACCCAACAGAGCGGCCAGGTGGGCGGGCAGAAAATGCCCTCGCAGGCCGAGATGCAGGCCATGATGGCGCAGATGCCACCCGCCCAGCGCGCGCAGATGGAGAAGATGATGCGCGAGCAGGGCGTGGGCCTGACCGACAAGCCCAACGTGATGCGGCACTGCCTCTCGCAGGAGATGGCCGATCGCGAGCCCACCGCGCAACCGCCCGACCCCAGCATGAAGTGCGAGCACAAGGTCACGCCGGTGTCGTCCACCGAAGCGAAATTCGCGTTTTCGTGCACCGGCCCGCAAGGCGGCGTGAAGGGCGAAGGCCGCGGCTACGACATGACGCCCGAGGGCTACAAGACCTCGATGTCGATGCAGGGCACGATGAACGGCCAGCCGATGACGATGAAGATGGAGCAGACGGCGAAGTGGCTGGGTGCCGACTGCAAGGGGCTGAAACCCATGAAGTAAAAAGGCCGGCACACGCCGGCCTTTTTACTCATGCTGGCCGGGTCAGCCAAGCTTCTTCTTCAGCAGCTCGTTGACCTGCGCCGGGTTGGCCTTGCCCTTGGTCGCCTTCATGGCCTGGCCGACCAACGCGTTGAAGGCCTTTTCCTTGCCGGCGCGGAACTCCTCGACCGACTTGGCGTTGTTGGCCAGCACCTCGTCGAGGATCTTCTCCAGCTCGCCGGTGTCGGACATCTGCTTGAGGCCTTGCTCCTCAATCGTGCGATCGACGTAGTCAAGAGACACCGGTGCGCCATTCAAGCGCCCTGCTGCCCAAAGAAGATCGAACACCTGCTTCGCGCCGTTGTTCGAGATAGTGCCATCCGCGATGCGGCCGATCATCTTCGCCAGCGTCTCCGCATTCACCGGGCTGTCGGCCAGCTCACGCCCTTCGGCATTCAGGCGGCGCGACACCTCGCCCATCAACCAGTTCGCGACCAGCTTCGGTTGCCCGCAGGCCTTCGCGGCCGCCTCGAAGTAGCGACCGAAGTCTTTCGACTGCGTCATCATCGTCGCGTCATAGGCCGGTAAGCCGTAGTCGCGCTGGAAGCGCTCGGCCATCACACGCGGCAGTTCCGGCATCTCGCCCTTCACGCGCTCCACCCATTCCGGCGCAATCACGAGCGGCGGCAGGTCGGGGTCGGGGAAGTAGCGGTAGTCGTGCGCGTCTTCCTTGGTGCGCATCGAACGCGTCTCGCCGGTGTCCGGGTTGAACAGCACGGTCGCCTGCTGGATCTTCAGGCCGTCTTCGATCTGGTCGATCTGCCAGTTGATCTCGTAGTCGATCGCCTGCTGCAGGAAGCGGAAGCTGTTGAGGTTCTTGATCTCGCGCCGCGTGCCGAACGGCTCACCGGGCTTGCGCACCGAGACGTTGGCGTCGCAGCGGAAGCTGCCTTCCTGCATGTTGCCGTCGCAGATGCCCAGCCACACCACCAGCGCGTGCAGCGCCTTCGCGTATTCCACGGCCTCGGCCGACGAGCGCATGTCCGGCTCGGAGACGATCTCCAGCAGCGGCGTGCCGGCACGGTTCAGGTCGATGCCGGTCTGGCCGTGATAGTCCTCGTGCAGCGACTTGCCGGCGTC
>NZ_CAMLJQ010000068.1 GCF_946480305.1 uncultured Caldimonas sp. | reverse complement strand
CCTGCGCCAGCGCGTCCACCGGCTGCACCATCAGGTGCACGTCGATCGGCACGCGCGTGCCGTCGGCCTTCTTGGCGTGCGGGCGCAGCGCCTCGCAGATCATCGGGCCGAAGGTCAGGTTGGGAACGTAATGGTTGTCCATCACGTCGAAATGGATCCAGTCGGCGCCCGCGGCGATGACGTTGCGGACTTCCTCGCCCAGGCGGGCGAAGTCGGCGGACAGGATGCTGGGGGCGATACGGTAGGTCGTCATGACGGCTGTTCGAGGGCGACCCGCCATTGTAGGGAGCTGCCTTGCTACCATCGCCGCCAGGGAAAACGCAGCTCGTCCACAAGAGTCGACACACCATGAGCACCTACGAATTCACCTGCAGCGTCGAGCCGCAGTACCTGCCGGAGCAGTCGGACCCGGCGCAGGGCATCTACGCCTTCGCTTACACCGTGACGATCGAGAACACGGGCGACATGGCCGCGCAGTTGATTTCCCGCCACTGGGTGATCACCGACGCGAACGGCAAGGTCGAAGAGGTGAAGGGCCTGGGCGTCGTGGGGCAGCAGCCCTTCCTGAAACCGGGCGAAGGCTTCGAATACACGAGCTGGACGCGCCTGGGCACGCCGCGCGGCACGATGAGCGGCAGCTATTTCTGCGTCGCCGAGGACGGCGAGCGCTTCGATGCGGTGATCCCGGCGTTCTCGCTCGCCGTACAGCGCAGCGGGCTGCATTGATGCGCTGGCTCCGGTCGGCCCTGGCCCCCTCGGTGTGGGACCTGAGTTCGCTGCTGTCCGTCCTGAAGCCGCGCGCCGAGCTGGCCGAGCGCAACCTGTGGTGGGTGCGACTGGTCGAGTGGCTGCGGCACGCGCCGCTGCGCCGCGAAGGCGTCGAAGCGCCGGAAACCGGCACGGCCACGCCGCTGCCCGTGCTGCGCCTGCGCCACCTGCTGAACCTGCTCGATCGCCAGCCGGACTACCGCGCACAGGTGGTCGAGCTGATCGCCCGCACGCTCGAAGACATGGACGCCACGCTGCTGCTCGCCGACTTCGGCTTCGCGCAGCGCATGGCCTTCTTCGGCGAGCTGGCCGAGCGGATACAGCGCAAGCTGCTGCCCGGCACCTCGCAGACGCGCGACCTGGCGGAGCTGTTCCAGCTGGTCTTCTCCCATGAGGACGACGGTGCCTGGCTGGCCGCGATCGACGACGCCACGCTGGAGCGGCTCGCCTCGCTGCTGCGCGAATCGGTGGCCGCGTCACGCCACCCGCGTGCGGCCGAGCACTGGCGCTCGGCGCTGCTCGACGCGGTGATGTTCTGCATCAGCCAGGTGCGCGCCACCGCGTTCTCGGCCGAGATCCGCACCCGCCTGTCGGAGCCGGCGCGCGCGCTGACGCCCTTTCGTCAGCTGACGCGTGCCTTCGAGGAGGTGCGCTCGCTGCTCGAGAATCCGGACGCCACGCCTGCGCAGCTGGTGCCCGCGCTCAGCTATGCACATGCCCTGCTCGACGCGTGCCGGCGCGATGCGCGCACGGTGTACGACCACCTCGAGGAATACGGCGTCTCGATCGACATCGTGTTTGCGCTGCAGCAGCTGCAAGCCCGGCTGGACCGCATCGAGCTGCTGCTCGACTGCCTGCTGAGCAAGGAGCCGGCCCGCGCAGTGCGCGAGCTGATGATGCAGTTCGCCGACACCGCACAACGCCGCCGCAGCGTGCGGGCCCTGCTGGCGCGCAACTACTCGCTGCTCGCGCGCAAGATGGTCGAGCGCAGCGCCGAGACCGGCGAGCACTACATCACGCGCGATCGCGGCGAATACCTGCAGATGCTGCGCCGCGCCGGAGGCGGCGGGGCGGTGACGGCCGTCACCGTGTTCCTCAAGTTCTTCCTGACCAGCCTGGGCCTGTCGCCGTTCTTCAGCGGTTTTGCAGCCGGGCTCAACTACGCGGCCAGCTTCGTCGCGATCCAGCTGGCGCACTTCACGCTCGCCACCAAGCAGCCGGCCATGACGGCACCCGCGATGGCGTCCAAGCTGAACGACGTCGCTTCCGACGAGGCGGTCGAGGGTTTCGTCGACGAGGTCGCGCACCTGATACGCACACAGGCAGCCGGCATCCTCGGCAATGTCGCGGTGGTGCTGCCGTGCGTGCTGGTCGTGCAGCTGCTGTGGCAGGCTGCCTTCGGTGCGCCGCTGGTGGCCGCCGAGAAGGCTGCCTATTCGGTCGCCTCGCTCAGCGTGCTCGGCTGGACGCCGCTGTTCGCCGCCTGCACCGGCGTGCTGCTGTTCGCCTCCAGCATCGTGGCCGGCTGGGCCGAGAACTGGTTCGTGCTGCACCGCCTGGGCAGCGCGCTGCGCTGGAATCCGCGCATCCTCGCCCGGCTCGGCGAGGCGCGCGCCACGCGCTGGTCGGCCTATCTGCAGGCCAACGTCTCGGGCTTCGCCGGCAACATCTCGCTCGGCTTCATGCTCGGGCTGGTGCCGGCATTCGCAAGCTTCTTCGGCATTCACTTCGACGTGCGCCACGTCACGCTGGCCAGCGGCCAGCTCGGCGCGGCGCTCGGGGCGCTCGGCTGGGAGCTGGTGTACACGCCCGGCTTCTGGCTGGCCGTGGCCGGCATCGCGCTCACCGGCGTGCTGAACGTGAGCGTGAGCTTCCTGCTGGCTTTCCGGCTGGCGCTGCGCTCGCGCAACATCCGCCTGAAGGACCGCGCCCGACTCTATGCCGCGGTGCGCAGCCGGCTGCGGCAGCACCCGGCGAGCTTCCTGCTGCCCACGCGCACCTTGAAGGCGCAGCCGACGTGATGAACTTCGCTGCACCCGCCGGGGTCAAGGCTTCGGCGCGTCGTCGTCCGCTGGCGGTGCCTCGTCCCGGCGGTCGGCGTCCTTGCGGCCGGAGAACATCGTCCACCAGACGATGAAGATCAAGATCAGGAGCGCGCCCAGCGCCTCCAGCAGAATCAGCCACATGTCCCTTCCTTCGCTTTGCCTGTCACGCGCCCGCAGCATTTGGGGCGCCCTGATTCTAGGAACGCTCGCCGCCTGCACCACCACGCCCCCGCCTTCCGAGCCGACGGCCCCCGCCGCACCGCCGGTTGCGGCCGCGTCGCTGCCCGTCATCGAGCAGACGCGCTCGCGCTGGGTGCCGGTGGAATGGGCCGCCCTGCCCGGCTGGAGCCAGGACCAGGTCGTGTTCGCCTGGCCTGCACTGCTGCGCAGCTGCCAGCGCCCCACGCCGGCCTGGACCACCACGTGCGCCGAGGCATTGGCGTTGCGGTCGCCCGACGAAACCACCGTGCGCCAGTGGATGCAACGCCGCCTGCAACCCTACCGGGTGGAACCGCGCGAAGGCCCGGCCACCGAGGGGTTGATCACCGGCTACTACGAACCGCTCATCGAAGCCCGCCGCACGCCTGACGCGAAGTTCCGCGTGCCGCTGTACCGGCCGCCGGCCGACTTCGGCAAGCGCAAGCCGTACTGGAGCCGCGCGCAGCTCGACACCGTGCCCGCCGCACGCGCGGCGCTGAAGGGCAACGAGATCGCCTACGTGGCCGACCCGCTCGACGCCCTGGTGCTGCACATCCAGGGCTCCGGCCGCCTGCTGCTGACCGAGCCCGACGGCCGCCAGCGCCTCGTGCGTGCGGCGTTCGCCGGGCACAACGACCACCCCTACCGCTCGGTGGGACGCTGGCTGGTCGAGCAGGGTGCCTTCACGCTCGACCAGGCGTCGTGGCCCGCGATCAAGGCCTGGGCCCGCGCGAACCCCAAGCGCGTGCACGAGATGCTGCAGATCAACCCGCGCTACGTGTTCTTCCGCGAAGAGCCGCTGCCCGACCCGAGCATCGGCCCGGTCGGTGCGCAAGGCGTGCCGCTGACGCCGGGCCGCTCGATCGCCGTCGACAAGGAATCGATTCCGTACGGCACGCCGGTCTGGATCGACACGACCGAGCCGTCGCCCGTGCCACAACCCGCGCCTCGCCCGCTGCAACGGCTGGTGATGGCGCAGGACACCGGCGGCGCGATCGTCGGCGCGGTGCGCGCGGACTATTTCTGGGGCTGGACCGAAGGTGCCGACGAGTTCGCCGGCCGGATGAAGCAGCCGCTGAAGATGTGGGTGCTGTGGCCGGTGGCGCGGTAGGGCGCGGTCGCTACTGCGCTGCCGGCCGCTGCCGGACGCTGCGCCGGTAGCGCCCGGGCGGCACGCCCTGTGTCGCGCGGAACCGGTTGACGAGGTGGCTGGCGCTGGCAAAGCCGCAGGCCTGCGCAACGTGGTCGAGCGACAGTTCGGTCCCGCCCAGCAGCGCCCGGGCGCGCTCGATGCGGCGTTGCAGCACCCAGGTGTGCGGTGCCATCCCGAACGAGACGCGGAACATGTGCGCGAAGTGGTGCTCCGAGAGGGCCGCCTGTGCCGCCAGATCTCCGACCGTCAAGGCCGAGCCCAGATGGGCGTCGACGTAATCCGCCAGGCGGCGGCGCACGGCCGGCGCGAGGCCCCCGCGCGGCACTAGGCCCTCGGGGCGGCCGCTGTGCACGCGCACGAGTCGTGCCAGCACCTGGTGCGCGAGCCCATTCGCCTGCAGGCGCGCGTCGACGTCGCTCCAGTCGAGCTGCGCCATCGCCGCAAGCGGCAACGCGACGCTGGCGTCCTCGAAGAACGTGAGCTCGTGCAGCCGGACCTCGCGTGGCTCGCGGTCGAGCAGGCGCACGGCCAGGGGCGCCAGCCGCTCGTGCTCGAAGTACAGATGCAGGAAGCGCTGCTCGCTGCCCACCACCCAGCTCGAATCGTGCTCGGCAGGCATCACGCACAGCCGCCCGGGCGCGCCGCGCTGCGACGGTGCCTCGGGGCGGAAGGTCGTGAAGCCGCCTTCGAGGTAGAGCGACACCGTGTGATGCCCCGGCCGCACGTAGCGCGTGGCGTCGTGGGCGTTCACCCACACGGCCGCGGCAAAGCCATCGCCGAGCGAGGCGCCCTGCTCCAGCCGCGCGCGCGAGCGGGTGCGCAAGGTGTCGAACACGTCGTGGCGGTGGGAGGAAGCGGGGGTCGGCATGGATCGGGACTCAGGGCTCGACTGTACGCAGGTCGGCACCTCCGCGCTCGACCGGGGCCCGCGGCGGCGGCAACAAACCGCAGATTCGTGCAACCGGCGCGAGCTGCCGGGCCACAGACTGCAGCCCTCCACGTCCCGCCTGCCGCCTTGCACCCATGACCGCCGCCCTGTACCTGCTCACCGTTGCCATCTGGGGCACCACCTGGATCGCCCTCAAATGGCAGCTCGGGCCCGTGCCGATCCCGTTGTCCATCGTCTATCGCTTTGCACTGGCGGCCCTGGTGCTGTTCGCCTTCCTTGCGCTCACGGGCCGGTTGAGCCGCCCCCGGGGCGGCGCGATGAAGCTGATCGCGGCGCAGGGCGTGTGCCTGTTCTGCCTCAACTTCATCTGCTTCCTGCATGCCAGCCGCTACATCCCGAGCGGCCTCGTCGCCGTGCTGTTCTCCACCGCCACCGTGTGGAACGCGATCAACGGCCGGCTGTTCCTGAAGCGGCCGATCTCGCCGCAGGTGGTGGCCGGCGGCGGCGTGGGCATGCTGGGCCTGGCCCTGCTGTTCTGGCCCGAGCTGGCGCGTGCCAGCGAGCACTCGAACGCCTGGCTCGGCCTGGCGCTGGGGCTGGCCGGCACGTTGTGCTTCTCCGCCGGCAACATGCTCTCGGCCCGGCTGCAGGCAGGCGGCCACACGCCGCTCGTCACCAATGCCTGGGGCATGCTGTTCGGCGCGCTGATGCTGCTGGCCGTGCACGCCGGCACGGGTGGAGCGTGGGTGTTCGACCCCTCCCCCCGCTACGTCGGCGCGCTGCTCTACCTCGCCATCCCGGGGTCGGTGATCGGTTTCACCGCCTACCTGATGCTCGTCGGGCGGCTCGGGCCGGAGCGGGCGGCGTACTGCACGGTGCTGTTTCCGGTGGTGGCCCTCAACGTGTCGGCCCTCTTCGAGGGCTACCAGTGGACGCTCGTCGCCGGCCTCGGGCTGGTGCTCGTGATGGCCGGCAACGTGCTGGTGTTCCGCAAGCCGCGGGCGGTGCCTGCGGGGCCGGCGGCGCTGGGCCGCCAACCCGGCTGAGCCCTCGTCAATACATCACGTCGCCGTGGATCACCCGCGGCGCCTCGTCGATCGAGGGCTTGGCACCGATGTAGACGTCGGAGCCGCTGCTGGACGGATCCTTCAGCGCACCGGCCGACGGCAGGCTCAGACCGCTCGGCAACGTCACCCCGGCATTGGTGCACACGGTCGGGTCCTTGCGGGCGAAGCGGATCTCGCGATCGAGCCACTTCACGAGCATCGGCGTGCCGTTGCTCATGACGCGCCCGAGCGTCGCGTCGAACGGGATGACGAAAGCCGGCACGTAGCGGGAGTCCTGCGTCTCGCAGCTGACCCGCTCATTGGTCAGGCGCGACACGCAATGGCCGGGGATGCCCCACAGCTCGCCGAAGCCGCCGTATTCCAGCACGATGGACTTGCCGGCGTACTGCCCGTAGGCGGCGCCGTTCGGCACGTCGTAGCTCACCTGCAGCGGCGGGTCGAAGCTGACCGCGTTGCCGCTGCCGTCCTTCACCGCGGCGAACTGGTTCCACTGGTTGGGTCCGGTCTCCCACTGGTAGTAGGTGTCGAGCGATTCGATCTCGTGGTCGCAGTAGCGCGTCGGGTCCCCGGTGCACAGCGCGTCGTTGAGCGCGGTGAACAAGCGGCCGCTGCGCACGCCCCACTGGTACTGCGGGCGCGATTGCAGCGCTCCGGCGTCGGTGAAGGTCACCGCCGCGCCGAGGTTGTCCTTCAGCACCGCGGCGTTCGCGTCGGTCGTGTAGCTCACCACCGCACTGCCGTCCACCGGCGCCCACTGGTTGAAGGTGCCGGCCGCAAAGGGCGAGTCCTGCACCGAGCCGTCGGCGAAGTAGCCCGCCATGGAGGCCGCCGTCGGGCAGTCACGCAGGCAGTGTAGCGTGGTCGGCATCTGGTTGGGATAGACGAGGTCCTGCACCCGGTAGATGACCTGCACACTCGACGAATCCACCGTGTCGCCCGCACCGTGGAGCGCGACGAACAGATCACCGCCCAGCGCCTGCGACCACCCGCGCGCGCCGCCCTTGTCTGCGAAGTACGACGGCAGGACCGTCTGCACTGCCTCCAGGTCGCGCGTCTGGCACTGCTCGGTGCATTCGAGCACGCCGCTGACCTTGAAGTTGCCGGCCGCGTCGTCCCAGTACATCTCGTACTGCTGGTGCGGCGTGGCGCCGTCGAAGAAGCCGGTGACGTCGGACACGAAGGTGTAGAACTTGATCTTGTCGATCGCCGCCAGCGTGCGGGTGCGCTTGCTGTACTTGACCAGCCGGCCTTCGGACTTGACCAGCGTGTAGTCGGTCTTCGTGGGCGGCTGGTCGGGTTGGTACTCCACGCGCTGGACGGTCGCGCCGTTCGCGATGTTGGCTTCCGACGGCAGCCACAGGCCCCAATAGCCGACGTGCCCGTGGTACGTGGTGCCGCCGGTGGTGTATTCGATCGGGAAGCCCGACTGCCGCGTGATGCGCGCGCCCGTGCCGGCGTCGTACAAGCCATAGCGCCACACCGACATGCCGGTGTCCGGGTCGGCCGCATCGCGGCTGAAGCACTGGTCCTGCACGCCGTTGGAGCGTCGGAAGTAGTCGGCGTTGTAGGCGAACGAGAACGCGACCTGCTGGCCGCCGTCGTCGATCTGCAGGGTACCGGCCCCGCTGTCGTTGCCGGACTTGGTGAGCCGCAGCGCCTTGGTGCTGTCGCCGCCCGGGCCAGCCGACTCGATCTCGAAGTAGCTGATGCCGTCGGCGTTGCCTTCCAGGAAGCCTTGCATCATGCAGGGGCCGCTGTCGCCCTTGCCGCAATAGTCGATGCGGAACACGCCGTTCGGGTTGCTCTGCGAAGGCGCCTCGGTGGCCGACGTGTTGACGAAGATCGTCATCTCGAAGTCGTCTTCCGACTCCTCCACCCAGGTGCGCACGCGCATCGGGTCGGTGTTGGTGCCGCGGCTCGAGTTGACGATCGCCTTCATGAACGACGGCGCGTTGCTGCCGGCATTGTTGGCGCCCGAGTTGCCGGTGCTGGCGCGGGCCTCGGGGTCGCACTTGCCTTGATCGACCAGGGCCACATAGTCGCCCTGGTTGACCAGTGCATCGGGCCGCATCGACGACATGAAGCACATGATCATGTTGACCTGGTTGATGCCGCGCGACGTGGCGTCTTCGACGTGCGTGTGCTGCGGGTCGGTCGCATAGGCCGAGCCTGAGCCCGGGGCAGCGCAGACGCTGCCGGCGAGCGCGAGGCTGGACGCGACGACCCACGCCAGGCGATGGAACGAAAAGCTGTTGTTCATGGTTGTTCTCCTGCGCCGTCCGATCAGTTGCCGCTCTTGGGCGTGACCACCGAGACGCTGCTGGGCGTGGTGACGCCCTGCACCGTCTCGGAGTTGTTGGACGAGGAAGAAGACGACCCCGAGGACGGTGAGCCGCCGCACGCGGCCAGTGCCAGGGTCGAGAGAACAGCCGCGTACGCGGCGCTACGAACGATACGGTCCATGTCGGAACCTCCTAGGTGCCATCGTCGAAAAACCGGGAGTACTGCAACTGCCGGCGGGCATGGCACACACAGGAAGACATGGCGCGGCCCGCGCGGACATCTGCTGAATCGGCGCAGGTGCGGTCGCGATTGAGGGTGTGCGCTGTGCGCGCGTGAAGAAGTGCGCGCACAAATTCAGGCGGCCGACGAGCGGTGCGGGTCTCAGGGTTTTCCTGGCTCCGTCGTTGGCCGCAGGCCTTACCGTTGCGGTTTGGCTGCGGCGCCACGGCTGCCCGTGGCGCGCTGGTGGGTCAGTAGGTCTTGTACGGCAGGAACTTGCCGCTCATCACGATGTTCACGCGGTCGCCCTTCGGGTCGGCTTCGCGCTTGAGGTCCATCTTGAAGTCGATGGCACTCATGATGCCGTCGCCGAACTCCTCATGGATCAGCTCCTTGAAGGTGGTGCCGTACACGTTGATCAGTTCGTAGAAGCGGTAGATCAGCGGATCGGTCGGCACCGAGGTGGGCAGCGAGCCCTTGTAGGGCACCACCTGCAGCCACTTCCTGTCGTCTTCGTCCAAGCCGAAGATCTCGGCGATCACGCCGGCCTGCTCCGGGGTCAAGGTCATCTGGCCGAGGCAGGCGGCGGTCGTCCACTCCTTGCTCTGGCCCACCTTGGCAGCCACGTCGGCCCATTTCAGGCCCTTCGCCACCTTGGTGGCAATGATCTTTTCGGTCACGTCGAGTCGGCTCATGGGTTGGCTCCTGGGTTGCCTGGGTGTGCCGCGCGTTCCCAACGGAACTTGCGGTCGGATTCGGTGATGGATACGTCGTTGATGCTCGCCTCGCGCCGGCGCATCAGGCCGCGCTCGTCGAACTCCCACTGCTCGTTGCCGTGCGAGCGGAACCAGCGGCCGTCCGCGTCGTGCCATTCGTATTCGAAGCGCACCGAGATGCGGTTGCCGGTGTAGGCCCACAGCTCCTTCTTCAGCCGGTAGTCGAGCTCCTTGGCCCACTTGCGTTGCAGGAAGACGCGGATCGCCTCGCGCCCGCTGAAGAACTCGCTGCGGTTGCGCCATGCGGAGTCTTCGCTGTAGGCGAGGGCCACGCGCTCGGGGTCGCGGCTGTTCCAGGCGTCTTCGGCCAGTTGCACCTTCAGCGTGGCCGTTTCCAGCGTGAACGGCGGTAACGGGGGGCGGGCAAGTTCCATCCAGTGGCGCTCCTGTTTCAATCGGTCAGACGACGCGTTGCAGCGGTGCACGTGCCGACTCCTCGGATGCAGCCTCGTGCATCACTTCCGGCGTTTCGGGCCGCGAGCCGGGACGCACCACCAGCGGCTGCTGCGGCGCGGCGCCATGCGCCAGGCCGGCGGCACGCTCGACGAGAAAGTCCACCAGGTGGTTGCGGATGCGGTAGTACTGCGGGTCGTGGTGCAGGCCGGCGCGCGTGCGGCTGCGCGGCAGCGTGTTGACGACGATCTCCGCGATGCGGGCGCGCGGGCCGTTGCTCATCAGCAGGATCTTGTCGGCCAGCAGGATGGCCTCGTCCACGTCGTGCGTGATCATGAACACCGTCTGGTGCGTCTCGGCGCAGATGCGCAGCAACTCGTCCTGGATGGTGCCGCGCGTGAGCGCATCGAGTGCGCCGAACGGCTCGTCGAGCAGCAGCATCTTGGGCTGGATCGCAAACGCGCGCGCGATGCCGACGCGCTGCTTCATCCCGCCGGACAGCTGCGACGGCTTCTTGTCGATCGCCTGCCCGAGGCCGACCATGTTCACGTACGTCTCGACCTGGGCATCGACCTGCGCGCGCGTCCAGTCCGGCCACTTGGAACGCACCGCGAAGGCGATGTTGCTGCGCACCGAGAGCCACGGCATCAAGGCATGGCCCTGGAACACGACACCCCGCTCCAGGCTGGGGCCTGCCACCTCGCGGCCGTCCATGAACACATGGCCTTCGGTGGCCCACTCCAGCCCTGCGAGCACATTGAGGATGGTGGTCTTGCCGCACCCCGAGTGCCCGATGATGCAGACGAACTCCCCGCGTTCGATGCCGAAGTTCACGCCCTCGAACACGGCTTGCGGTGCCCCGGGGTAGCGCTTGGCGAGCGCCTCCACCTGCAGAAAGGGCCTGCCTTCACTCGACATACGTCACCGCCTTCTGCAGCCGCGCGAACGCAAGGTCGAGCAGCATGCCCGCGACGCCGATCACCAGGATCGCGAAGATCACGTTGGTGAGCGACAGGTTGTTCCACTCGTTCCAGACGAAATAGCCGATGCCGGTACCGCCGACCAGCATCTCGGCCGCGACGATCACCAGCCACGCAATGCCCATCGAGATGCGCATGCCGGTCAGGATGGTCGGCGCCGCGGCCGGCAGGATCACCTCGAACGCTCGGCGCAACGGCTTCACCTCCAGCGTCTTGGCCACGTTGAGCCAGTCGCGCCGCACGCCCGCCACCCCGAAGGCGGTGTTGATCAGCATCGGCCAGATCGAGCAGATGAAGATGACGAAGATCCCGGAGATGTCGGAATCCTTGATCGTGTAGAGCGCGAGCGGCATCCACGCCAGCGGCGAGATGGGTTTCAACACCTGGATGAAGGGGTCGAGCGCGCGGTACACCAGCGGCGACATGCCGATCAGGAAGCCGAGCGGAATGGCGACCAGCGCCGCGATCAGGTAGCCGAGGCCGACGCGTGCGAGCGAGTACGCGAGCTGCAGGCCGATGCCTTTGTCGTTGGGCCCGTTGTCGTAGAAGGGCTGCGACAGGTGGTGCAGCACCGCGCTGCCCATCTGCGCCGGCGTCGGGAAGCCGGCGGTGGACCCGCCCCCGGTTTGCGCCGGGTCCTTGCCCATCAGCTTCATGTATTCGTTCTGCTCCGGCGTGTAGCTGTGCGCCGCGCTCGCGGTCTGCCGCGTGGCGAGCTGCCACACGCCGACGAGCAGCGCGAGCAGCAGCAGCGACAACAGCGCCGATTTCAGTCCGAGGCTGGCAATGGGTTTCATGGTCTTGCCGGCGCGTCAGGTGCGCTTGATCGCAAAGCTGCTGGCGTAGGCTTCGGCCTTCGCAGGGTCGAATTCGCGGCCCATGATCGTGAACTTCGGGTAGGCCCCGTCCGGCACCTGCTGCTCCAGCTCCTTCATGTGCTTCTTCGCGTCGGTCAGCAGGAACACGCGTTCGGCGATCTGCTTGTAGTTGACCTCGCCCTTCACGTAGCCCCAGCGCTTCATCTGCGTGAGCATCCACACCGCCATCGACTGCCAGGGGATGGGGTCGAAGTCGGCACGGTCCGGCACGTTCCTGATGTTCCCCAGCCCGTCGGCGAAACGGCCGGTCAGCACCTGCTGCACCACGATCTCGGGCTGGTTCAGGTACGCCTGCGGCGAGATCACCTTGGCGATGAGCTCGCGGTTCTTCGCTTCGCGCGCCATCGCCGCGGCCATGAGCACCGAGCGGTACAAGGCCGCGAAGGTGTTGGGATGCTTCTGGATGAACTCGGTCGACGTGCCGAACGCGCAGCACGGATGGCCGTTCCACAGCTCCTTGGTCAGCAGGTGGATGAAGCCCACTTCCTCGAACACCGCCCGCTGGTTGAAGGGGTCCGGGCCGAGGTAGCCGTCGATGTTGCCGGCACGCAGGTTGGCCACCATTTCCGGTGGTGGCACCACGCGGATCTGGATGTCGCGGTCGGGGTCCAGCCCGGCCTCGGCGACGTAGTAGCGCAGCAGGAAGTTGTGCATCGAGAACTCGAAAGGCACCGCGAACTTGAAGCCCTTCCACTGCTTCGGGTCGCGCTTGTCCTTGTGCTTCACATGCAGCGTGATCGCCTGGCCGTTCGTGTTCTGGATGGTCGCCACGTTCATCGGCGTCGCGTTGGCGCCGACCCCCAGAGAAATCGCGAGCGGCATCGGCGACAGGAAGTGCGTCGCGTCGTACTCCTTGTTGAGCATCTTGTCGCGGATCAGCGCCCAGCCGGCGGTCTTCACCACCTCCACGTTCAGGCCCTGCTTCTGGTAGAAGCCCAGCGGGTGCGCCATGATCAACGGCGTCGCGCACGTGATCGGGATGAAGCCGATCTTCAGCTCCTTCTTCTCCAGCGCCGTTTTCTCCTGCGCCATCGCCTGCAGCGAGGCCAGCGGCAACACACTGCCGATGGCTGCCATTGCGGTGCCCTTGCCCACCGCCTTGATGAATTTGCGGCGCAGCGCGTCCTGCGGGAACAGCGCCTTGACCAGGCTCGCCTCGATGAACTCGTTCGAGTAGCGCTGGAAGTCTTCCGTCTCGCTGCGCGCCTTCAGCGTGGCGATCGCTTCTTCTTCGCGGACATGGTCCTCGGGCGAGTGATCGCGGCCGCAAGAGCAACGCATTGCGAGCGGGCGGTCTTCGTTGTAGGGGTCGAAGTAGCGAGCCATGGCGGGGGTCCTTTCCGACGGGTGGTCGGACGGACTTTAGGGAGCGGGGTGCCGTGGCGGCATCGCTGAGGTGGGGATATTGGTGTGGTGGTGTGGGGGGTGGGGTGTAGTGGTGGCACTACGAGGGGGGGTGGGGGGTGCCTGCTGGCGGGTGGGAGTGCCTGCTGGCGGCTGGGGGTTGCCCGCTGGCGCGGGGGTGCCTGCTGGCGGCTGGGGGTTGCCCGCTGGCGCGGGGGGGAGCGCTGCGCAAGCCTGCCCTTTCGCGCCGGGAGTCCGCCCCGGCGGGCGGGTAACTTTCTTCTGCTGGCTCA
>NZ_CAMLJQ010000067.1 GCF_946480305.1 uncultured Caldimonas sp. | reverse complement strand
CTACAACACAGCCTTGCCGATCAAATAGAACACCGCCGCGATGAACGCCGAAGCGGGAATCGTGAAGATCCACGCCCACACGATATTGCCGGCCACCCCCCACCGCACGGCCGACGCACGCTGCGTCGACCCGACGCCGACGATCGCACCGGTGATCGTGTGCGTGGTCGAAACGGGAATGCCCAGCGCGGTCGCCAGGAACAACGTCAACGCACCGCCCGTTTCGGCGCAGAACCCGCCCACGGGCTTGAGCTTGGTGATCTTCTGCCCCATCGTCTTCACGATGCGCCACCCGCCGAACATCGTGCCAAGCGCGATGGCGATGTAGCAGGCCCAGATCGTCCAGGTCGGCGGCATCGAGTCAGTGGCTGCGGCGTAGCCGGAGCCGATCAACAGCATCCAGATGATGCCGATGGTCTTCTGCGCGTCATTGCCCCCGTGTCCGAGCGAATACAACCCCGCCGACACGAGCTGCAGGCGTCGGAACCAGTTGTCGATGCGTAAAGGTGATGCACCCCGACAGACCCACGCCACCACGACCATCAGCAACGAGCCGAGCAGGAACCCGAGCATCGGCGACACCAGGATGAAGGCAACCGTCTTCCAGATGCCCTTGGCGATCAACGCGCCGGCGCCCGCCTTGGCCATCGTCGCGCCCACGATGCCGCCGATCAGGGCATGCGACGAACTCGACGGGATACCGTAGTACCAGGTGATGACGTTCCAGGAGATCGCACCGATCAGGGCGCCGAACACGACGTAGTGGTCGACGACGCCCGGCATCACGATGCCCTTGCCCACCGTCGCGGCCACGCTCAGGTGGAACACGAACACCGCCACGAAGTTGAAGAACGCGGCAAACGCCACCGCATGATGAGGTTTGAGCACCCCCGTGGAAACGACGGTCGCGATCGAGTTCGCGGCGTCGTGGAACCCGTTCATGAAGTCGAACAGGATCGCGAGCACCACCAGCAGCACGACCACCCAGAAACCGACCTGCACTGCATCCATGCGCAGCCCCTCGGCAGGTCAGGAGTTCTCGAGGACGATGCCCTCGATCAGGTTGGCCACATCCTCGCAGCGGTCGGAGATCGACTCCAACTGCTCGTAGATGGCCTTCAGCTTGATCAGCTCGCGCACGTCGGGTTGCTCACGGAAGAGCTTGGACATCGCCGCGCGCATGACCTTGTCGGCGTCGGACTCGAGCTGGTCGATCTCCTCGCACGCCTTGATGGCGGCTTCGGCCGCATCGTGCTTGCTCAAGCGCGGCAGCAGCGACACGGCATGCGCGACGCGCTCGCAGCAGCGGCCGCTCAGCTCGGCCAGCCGCACCACCTCGTCGGTCATCGCGCGCACGTCGTACAGCGACATGGTCTCGGCCGAGTCCTGCAGCAGATCGAGGATGTCGTCCATCGCGTTGATCAGCGAGTGGATCTGCTCGCGGTCGATCGGCGTGATGAAGGTCTTGTGCAGCAGCCGGTTGACCTCGGCGGTGATCTTGTCGGCCTGGCGTTCTGCCTTGTCGACCTCGGCGGCATGGCGCTCGCGCTCGTCCGTGTCGGCGTAGTTCTGCACCATGGCCATGAAGGCGCGCGAGCCTTCGACGATCTTCGCGCCGTGCTGGTTGAACAGTTCAAAGAAATTGCCTTCGCGAGGCAGCAGCTTGCCGAAGATCATGGGAAGAGCCTTGGTGTGTCTCGTTGGTCTGCCGGCTGACGTGTCGACCCAGCCGGGTGCCGACCAGGCGCCAGCAAAAAAGTGGCGCTATTGTGACAGCAGCCGCCGTGCCCGCTGCCAGCGCCCTTTCAGGGCGAGCACCCGCTCACGCCACCGAGGGCGGGCGGGGCGAGAGGAAGGCCCGAGGGCCCCGGAAGCGCTGCAGCTCGCCGAGCAGGCTGCGGAAGTCCGCCTCGCCATCGAGCGGGTTGAAGTGCTCGGTCTCGATCGCGAGCACCGGCGCTCCGGCGTACTGCTCGAAGTACTCCGCGTACGCGTCGCACAGTCGCTGCAAATAGTCCGCCGACATGCCCTGCTCCATCGCGATACCGCGCTTTTCGATGCGCTGCAGCAGGACCCGCGGCTCGGCTTGCAGCCAGATCACCAGGTCCGGCTCGGGAATCTGCGGCGCCAGGTGCTGGTACATCTGGCTGTAGAGCCGGTACTCGTCGTCGCTCAGCGTCAACTTGGCAAAGATCGCGTCCTTGGCGAACAGGAAGTCGCTGACCACCGGTCCGGCGAACATGCCGGGCTGCACCAGCTCGCGGTACTGCTCGACGCGCTGGAACAGAAAGAACATCTGCGTCTGGAACGCATAACGCGAGCCGTCCGCATAGAACTTCGCCAGGAACGGGTTTTCCTGCGGTTTTTCCATCATCAGCTCGCCCTGCAGATGCGCCGCCAGCCGGCGCGCGAGCGAACTCTTGCCGACGCCGATCGGCCCTTCGATGACGACGTGCCGGCAATCTGCGAACGAAAAGGCGGTCATGGCGCGCGGAAGATGAAGTACACGGCCCCGACGAGGCACAGCCCTGCCCACAGGAAGTCCAGCTTGAACGGCACCTTCATGTAGACCATCGCGAACGGCACGAACACCGCGAGCGTGATCACTTCCTGCAGGATCTTCAACTGCGCCAGAGAAAACACACCGCTCGAATAGCCGATGCGGTTGGCCGGCACCTGCAGCAGGTACTCGAACAAGGCGATGCCCCAGCTGATGAGCGCAGCGACGTACCACGGCTTCGTCGCCAGCCCCTTCAGGTGGCCGTACCAGGCAAAGGTCATGAAGACGTTGGAAGCCACCAGCAGACCGACGGTCTGCAGCGATACGGGCAGGGAGCTCATGGAGGTGCTTGGTCAGGAAAGCGTGTCGTCGAGGCGGGTGATGGGTTGGTCGTGCAAGGTTTCCAGCCACCGCGCCGCGGGCCCCCGCCCTGGCACTTCGGCACCGGGGTCCAACTCGAGCAGCGGCGCCAGCACGAAGGCCCGCAGGTGCATGCGCGGGTGGGGCACGGTGAGGTCAGCTTCGTCGATGCGCAGGTCGCCCCACAGCAACAGGTCGAGATCGAGCGTGCGTGGCGCGTTGCGGTACGGCCGCTCGCGGCCGTGGTCATGCTCGACAGCCCGCAATTGTTCGAACAACTCGCGGGGCGTGTGCCGGCATTCGAGCCGAGCCACGGCGTTGAAGAAGTCGGGGCCAGCCGCGTCGAGGGGCGCCGTGCGGTACACCGAGGAAGCCCGGGCCGTCGCGACGCCGGGCAACCTGCTCAGCGCCTGCGCGGCCGCCCGCAGCGTCGCAAGGGGGTCGCCCAGGTTCGCGCCGAGACCGACGTACGCCGAGACCACACGCTCCTCCGGCGGACTCACTCGTCCGTGGAAGCGGGCGATGCAGGTGCCCCCTGCCCTGCCTCGCCAGCCGGCTTGCGACGCCGCCGACGGCGCTTCTTGGCCGGTGCGGACTCGCCCTCGCCACCCTTGCCGCTGCTGCGGCGCGACTGATCCTCCTCGCGAGCGCGATCGAGCAGCGTGCGTTGCCTGGCCGCGTCAGCCTGGGAAAACTCCTCCCACCAGCGGGCCAGTTCGGCTTCGACCTCGCCGGCCTCGGCGCGCAGGCGCAGGAAGTCGAACCCGGCACGGAAGCGAGGCTGTTCGACCAGCACGGTCGGTCCGTTGCCCACACGCTTCTCGAAGCGCGGTTGCATCATCCAGATCTCGCGCATGTCGGCCGCCAGCTTGCCGCGGCCGGAGATGTCGCCGATGCGGGCGTCGAACACTTCGTCGATCGACGCCTGCAGCGACGGGAACGGATGTTCCCCCTGACGGCGGCGGCGGTCCCAGCGGTCGAGCACGTCGTGCCACAGCATCGACGCGAGCATGAAGCTCGGCGCGACCGGCTTGCCCTCGGACACGCGCCGGTCGGTGTCGGCCAGCGCGAGCTGCACGAACTTCTCGCGGCCGTCGTGGCGCTGGGTTTCGTCCAGCACCACGTCGAGGATGGGGAACACGCCGCGGTGCAGCCCTTCCTTGCGCAGCTGTTGCAGCGAGGCCAGCGCGTGGCCGGTCTGCAGCAGCTTGATCATCTCGTCGAACATGCGCGAGGCGGGCACGTTGTCGAGCAGGTCGGCCATGCGCTGGATCGGCTCGCGCGTCTTCGGCTCGATCTCGAAGCCCAGCTTCGCGGCAAAACGCACGACGCGGATGATGCGCACCGGGTCTTCGCGGTAGCGCGCCTCGGGGTCGCCGATCATCCGCAACAGGCGCTTCTTCGCATCGCGGATGCCGTGGTGGTAGTCGACCACGATCTCGCGCTGCGGGTCGTAATACATGGCGTTGATGGTGAAGTCGCGCCGGGCCGCGTCTTCGATCTGCGGCCCCCAGACGTTGTCGCGCAGCACGCGCCCGCTCGCATCGACCACGTGCGACTTGCCGGCGAGGTCGGATTTCGACGTCTTTTCGTTGCCTTCGACCTGCTCGGCCGCGGCCATGTCGAGGTTGGCGCGGAAGGTCGAGACCTCGATCACCTCGTGTTCCCGGCCGCGCCCGAACACCACGTGCACGATACGGAAGCGCCGGCCGATGATGAACGCACGCTTGAACAGCGCCTTGACCTGCTCGGGTGTGGCATTGGTGGCGACGTCGAAATCCTTGGGACGCAGGCCGAGGATCAGGTCGCGCACCGCACCGCCGACGATGTAGGCCTCGTAGCCGGCGTCGGTGAGCCCCTGCACCACCTTGAGCGCGCGGTCGTCGACGAGCGAGCGGTCGATGCCGTGCTCGCTCTTGGGCACTTCCACCCGCTTGCCCATCTGGCTGGGCTTGGCGGCCGGCTTGCCTTCGGCCGGCATCGACTTGCCCAGCAGCTTATGGATGAATTTCTTGATCATTGAACAGTTTCAGAATGCGCCAGCCGCGCGCTTCGGCCGTCTTTTGCAGCGCCGGCGACGGATTGGTGGCCACTGGATCGCTGGCGCGTTCGAGCAGTGGCAGGTCGTTGGGGGAGTCGCTGTAGAAGCTGGTGCGCTCGAAATCCTCCCAGCGGGCACCGAGCGTCTGCAGCCACTGGTCCACGCGGGTCACCTTGCCCGCCTGGTAGGACGGCACGCCGCGGATACGTCCCGTGATGGTACCGGCCTCGTCACGCTCCAGTTCCACGGCCAGCAGGTGTTCGACACCGAAGGCCTGGGCGATCGGGGCCGTGACGAACTCGTTGGTGGCCGTGACGATCGCGACCAGATCGCCTTGCCCCTGGTGCTCGCGCACGAGTTGGAGGGCAGCCGCCTTCAGGTTCGGCTGCACCACCTCGGCGACGAAGCGCCGCTGGGCCCAGGCGCGTTCGTCGGCGGAGCGCGCCCGCCACGGACGGGTCGAGAAATCGATGTATTCGTCGAGGTCGAGCCGCCCGGCCTGGTACTGCGCGTAATAGTGATCGTTGCCGCGGCGGAACTCCTGTGCGTCGGCCCACCCGAGGCGCACCATGAATTCGCCGAAGGCATGGTCGGAATCGAGCGGCAGCAGCGTGTGGTCGAGGTCGAACAGGCAGAGGTTGCGAGCCGTCATGTGCCCTCCTCGGCCAGCATCTGCTTGAGCAGCGGCACCGTCACCGCGCGGCGAGCGGCGAGCGCAAAGCGGTCGAGCCGGTCGAGCAGGCCCATCAGGCTGCCGAGATCGCGTGAAAAGCGGGTCAGGAGATAACTCATCACCTCGTCCGAAAGAAAAATGCCGCGTCGGTCGGCCTCGCGCCGCAGCACGGCCCGGCAGTCGCTTTCCGACAGGGGCAGCAGGTGAAAAACATGGCCCCAGCCCAGCCGGGTGCGCAGGTCGTCTCGCAGCGGCAGGTCCACCGGCGGTGCCGAACCGGCCGCCGCAATGGGCAGGCCGTGAGTGGTGGCCTGCACGAACAGCGCGAAGGCCGCCTGCTGCTGGTCGACGTCGTAGCGCTCGCAGTCGTCGAGCACGAGCAGGCGCCAAGTGTCGTCGAATTCGCGGTGCCGTGACGCGGCGAGGTCGAACCAGCCGACGCGCCCACCCTGCATCTGCACTTCGTGGGCAAGCGCCTTCAGCAGATGCGTCTTGCCGACGCCGGCATCGCCCCACAGATAGACGGGTGCAGGCCGGGCCTGTTGTTCGAGGCCCCGCAGGTGGCCGACCGCCGCGCCGTTCGGTCCGGCGAAGAAGTTGTCGAAACCCGGTTGATCGTCCGGCCCCAAGCCCAGCGGAAGCTGCCTCATGGTCACCCCAGGTACAACCGGCTCCCGAGGTAGGCCAGACGCAGCCGCCGCACGGCCACCACCAGCAGCGCGCTCACAGGCAGCGCGATCAGCACGCCGACGAAACCGAGCAGGTGCCCGAAGGCCAGCAACGCGAAGATCACGGTGATCGGGTGCATGCCGATACGCTCGCCGACGAGGCGGGGCGTGAGGTAGAGGCTTTCGACCACCTGCCCGATGCCGTAGACGACGGCCACCGCGATCACGCCATACCAGCTCGCGAACTCGAGCACGCCGGCCAGCAGCGCCAGCACCATCCCGAGCCCGAAGCCGAGATAGGGAATGAAGATCGCCAGACCCGTGAACACGCCGACCGGCACCGCCAGATCGAAGCCGAACAGCGCCAGACCGACGCTGTAGAACGCCGCGAGGATGACCATCACGAGCAGCTGCCCGCGCAGGTACTGGCCGAGCACCTCGTCGCACTCGCCCAGGAACGACTCCACCGGCGGCCGGTAGCGAGGCGGCACGAACTGCTGCGCGCGTTGCACCACCTGGGGCCAGTCCATCAGCAGGTAGAACAGCACCACCGGCACCAGCACGGCGTTGCCCGCGATCGCGAGCACGAAGCTGCCGCCGATGCGCGCGGAACTGAGCGCAGCGGAGAGCCAGTCTTCGAAGTTGGCGTTCAGGTACTTCACGACGAAAGCCTTGATGCTTTCGATGTCGAGCGAGACGTGGATGCCGTACTGCGCCAGCCACGGCACCAAATGCTCGTTCAGCCGCGCCGCAAGCACCGGGATCTGCTCGCGCAGCAGCGGGATTTCCTTCGACAGGATGGGCACCATCAGCAGCAGCAAGCCCAGCAGCAGCAGGATCACCCCTGTCTCGATCAGCAGCACGGCCAGCAGCCGCGGGACCCTGCGCGCCACCAGCTTCTCGACCGCCGGGTGCAACGCGTAGGCCAGCACCGCGGCGAGCAGGAAGGGCACCAGCACCGGGGCCAGCAACCACACCAGCAGGAGCGCGATGGCGCCGATGCCGAGCCAGGCCACGGCTTGTCTTTGCGCTGTGTTCAGGGTCATGAATGGGTCGGTGAGGAGCGCCCGCGGGCGGGGCCGGGCGAGCCGGTCGGTAAAATCGCGCAAATTCTATAGGCCGGCCCCCTCTGCCCGGCAGCCTCATCATGTCCAACACCCCTTTGTCCTACCGTGATGCCGGCGTCGACATCGACGCCGGCGACGCTCTCGTCGACCGCATCAAGCCCTTGGCCAAGCGCACGCTGCGCGATGGCGTGCTCGGCGGCATCGGCGGTTTCGGCGCACTGTTCGAGGTGCCCAAGCGCTACAAGGAGCCCGTGCTGGTGAGCGGCACCGATGGCGTCGGCACCAAGCTGAAGCTGGCGTTCGAGTGGGGCATGCACGACACGGTGGGTATCGACCTGGTCGCGATGAGCGTCAACGATGTGCTGGTCCAGGGCGCCGAGCCGCTGTTCTTCCTCGATTACTTCGCCTGCGGCAAGCTCGACGTCGACACGGCGGCACGCGTGGTCGGCGGCATCGCCCGCGGCTGCGAAGAGTCCGGTTGCGCGCTGATCGGCGGCGAAACCGCCGAAATGCCGGGCATGTACCCGCCCGGCGAATACGACCTCGCGGGCTTTTGCGTCGGCGCGGTCGAAAAGAGCGGCATCGTCGACGGCCGCAGCATCGCACCGGGCGACGTGGTGCTCGGGCTGACCTCCAGCGGCGTGCATTCCAATGGCTACTCGCTGGTACGCAAGATCGTCGAACGTGCCGGCGGCAGCCTGCCCGACACGCTGGACGGACAGGATTTCCGCACCCGCGTGATGGCCCCCACCCGGTTGTACGTGAAGCCCGTGCTGGCGGCGATGCAGCAGGTTCGCGTCAAGGGCATGGCCCACATCACCGGTGGCGGCCTCGTCGAGAACATTCCGCGCTGCCTGCCTGAAAACACCAAGGCTGTGCTCGACAACGCCGCCTGGCCGCGCCCGGAGATCTTCAGCTGGCTGCAGCGCGAAGGCGGTGTGGCAGAGGCCGAAATGCACCGTACCTTCAACTGCGGCATCGGCTTCGTGGTCATCGTCGCCGAGGCCGACGCGAAAAGCGCCACCGAAGTGCTGCAGGCGCAGGGCCAGACGGTGTACCGCATCGGCCGCATCGAGGCCCGCCAGGGCGACGAGCACCAGACGCAGGTCGTCTGAACAGGCGTCAGTGCAGCCGCGGCGGCTCGCCGCGGCGCAGTTCTTCCAGGCGCTCGGCGATCGCCAGCCGGTCGTCGGCGTCCTCGGCCTGCTGGACGTAGGCCGCGAGGTCTGCAATCGCTTCGTCGAGTTGGCCGAGTTCGGCCTCCACCAGCCCCCGGTCGCGCCGCTCCTCCATCGCCTTGGGCAGCAGGATCACCAGCCGCTGGGAAACGGCAAGCAATAGCGGCCAGTCTTCCCGGACGCGATAGATCTCCTTCAGGTTGCGCAGCATGCGTGCGATCACTTCCCGTGGAGTGGCCGACTGCAGGAACAGCCCGAGCGGAACGTCGAAATCCCCCACCAGGCCTTGCTGGCGCTTGTAGGGATCGAGCCGCTCGTCGAGTTCCTCGCGCGACAGCGACTGCCCGGAGAACGGGTCCATCACCACCTCGCCTTGCGGCATGCGCAGCTTCACCAGGAAGTGCCCCGGGAAGGACACGCCGCGTGCGACGAGTCCCACCTGGTGGGCGAGTTCGATGTAGAGCACGGCCAGCGAAATGGGGATGCCACGGCGGGTGCTGAGCACTGCGTTGAGGCAGCTGTTGTGCGGATCGTAGTAGTCGTTGACGTTGCCGCCGAAGCCCAGCTCCTGGAAGAAGTAGCGATTCAGCAGACGCAGCCGCTGCATCGGGGAGGCATCTGCAGCAATGCGACGTTTCAAGCGGTCGGCGAGCGCGTCGATCTCGGCCAGCACGGCCTGCAGGTCCAGATCGGGGAATTCGTCCTGCGCGAGCGACACCGCCACCTCGGTGAGCGGGAAGCTGTCGTCGTCAGCCACGAGCGAGGAAAAGTACTCCAGGGTGGAGGGGGCCTCGAACTGCATGCAGGCAGTGTAGTTCGCTCAACCGCGCTTGACGAACTGCCGGGGCCGTATCCCCAGCGCGAGCAGGACCGCGAAGTAGAGCCCGCCCCCCCCGGCGATTGCGCCGCCCAGCCAGCCTGCCCTCAGCCATGGAGTGGCACGCAGCCCGGTCCAGTCGAGCGCGTGGCTCGCATACGCGAGAAACCCTCCGAGCACGGCCGCGGCGAGCGCGACCCGCCACAGGAATCCCGCCCAGCCCGGGCTGGGCTGGTAGGACCCGCGCTTGCGCAGGCCCCACAGCAGCCAGGTGGCATTGATCAACGCACCCACGCCGATGGACAGCGCGAGCCCGGCGTGGCCGAGCAACGGCACGAAGGCCACGTTCATCAACTGCGTGAGGCACAACACGGTGATCGCGATGCGCACCGGGGTGCGCACGTCCTGCTTGGCATAAAAGCCGGGCGCCAGCACCTTGATGGAGATCAGCCCGAGCAGGCCCACGCCGTAGCCCATCAGCGCGACCATCGTCTGCTGCACGTCGCGGTCGTTGAACGCACCGTAATGGAACACGCCCGCCACCAGGGGCCGCGCGAACAGCAGCAGCGCCACGGCCGACGGCAAGGCCAGCAGCACGACGAGGCGCAGACCCCAGTCGAGCAGCTCCGAATAGCGTGCGCCGTTGTCCTGTGCCTGCGCCGCCGAAAGCTGCGGCAGCAGCACCACGCCGAGTGCCACACCCAGCAAGCCGGTCGGGAACTCCATCAGCCGGTCAGCGTAGGTGAGCCACGACACGCTGCCTGCCCCGAGGTGGGAGGCGATCTGCGTGTTGATCAGCAGCGAGAGCTGCGCCACCGAAACCCCGAGCAAGGCCGGCGCCATCAGCTTCAGGATGCGCCCGACGCCCTCGTGTCCGAGCGCTGCGGGGATCGATCGCAGCCGCGGCAGCATGCCGATGCGGGCCAGCGCTGGAATCTGGAGGGCGAACTGCAGCGCACCGCCGAGCAGCACGCCCCCCGCCATGGCATAGATCGGTTCGATCCCTCTCGCAGCAAACCAGGGCGCTAGCCAGATCGCAGCCGCGATCATCGCCACGTTGAGCAGCACCGGCGTGGCCGCCGGCACCGCAAAACGCTTCCAGGTGTTGAGAATGCCGGCCGACAGTGCGACAAGGGACATGAAGCCGATGTACGGGAACATGTAGCGCGTCATCACGACGGCAGCCTCGAAACTGCCTGGGGTGTCCTTCAGGCCCGCCGCCATCGCGTACACCAGCACCGGCGCCGCCAGCACACCCAGCACGCAAGTGGCGAGCAGCGCCCAGAACAGCACGGTGGCCACGGCATTGATCAGCGCGCGTGTCGCTTCATCTCCATCGCGCGCCCGGCTTGCGGCCAGCACCGGCACGAAGGCCTGCGAGAAAGCCCCTTCGGCAAACAGCCGGCGCAACAGATTGGGAATACGGAATGCGACGTTGAAGGCATCGGTCCAGGCGCTGGAGCCGAAGCTGGCAGCCACGAGCTGCTCGCGAACGAGCCCGGTGATCCGCGAGGCAAGCGTGAACAGGGAAACCGTGGAAGCGGCACGAAGCAGGTTCATGGGCGGGCGGCCGCCCTTGAAAAACGTGCAGGCCGACTGACTGAAGGACGGCGAATTATAGGGAGCGCCCGCTCCCCCGCCCTATCAGGCCTTGGCTCAGCGGCGCGAGAAATGCTATACTCGCCGTCTTTTCCCGACCCGGAACCCCCTTACTCCTATGGCCACCTCTTCCAAAGCCAAGAAGACTGTTCGCATCGCCTCCGGCCGCAAGCGCGCCCGCCAGGACGTCAAGCTCAACGCCGCGAACACCGCCCTGCGCTCCAAATTCCGCACGGTCATCAAGAACGTGCAAAAGGCTGTTGTCGCCGGCGACAAGGCCAAGGCTGCCGAGCTCTTCAAGAGCGCGCAGCAGGTCATCGATTCCGTGGCCGACAAGGGCCTCTTCCACAAGAACAAGGCCGCTCGCCACAAGAGCCGCCTGTCTGCAGCGGTCAAGTCGCTGTCTGCCTGAAGAAAGTTCACCGGGTTGGAAAAACGGGCTCGCATCGCGAGCCCGTTTTCATTGGTGCGTCGGCCTTGCTGCCCCAATGGACGCCGCGCACCGTCAGCGCTTGGGCGGCCCGTCCGGAATGAGGCAGGCCTCCACGACCTGCAGGTCGTTGTCGCGCGCGAAGTTCATCACGAAATCCCAGGCCATCGGCTCGATCGCGCGCACCGCCTCGTTGACGACCACACATTTCACGCCGTTGATCACGGTCGGTACGCAATAAGGCGAATAGCTGATGTGCGCGCCGCGTGCGGGCTGCCCCTCGGGGCGGAAGCACGACATCACTCCCGCCAGACGCTCCGCCCAGTCACTGGGTCGGAAGGTGCGGCCGTCTTTGGTGATCCCCTGTATGAAGATCTCGCGGGGTTTGGCAGTCGTCATTCGGTGGTGACCGTAAATGCGGCCGCGGGTGACGGCCAGGCGCGGTGCGAAGTGTAGTTCGCTGCAGCGCAACATGAGTCTTCGAAATGATATCTTATATAAGACTCGGATCCCGCTTTCGCCAGCAAACCGAGTCCTCCTGACGGAGCACTGCGCATGCCCGCAGTTGCCCGGCAAGGCCGCGATGATGACAGGAGCTGCTGTCATCCGGCTTTCGTGAAGCAAGGCGGTTGGCGCCGATAGAATGAAGCTCCAACGCGCGGAGTTGGGCCGAGCTGCTGAACAGCCGGCTTCCTCCGCGATTTTTGTTTTTTGGAGCCCGCCATGAACGCCCCGGAGAAAGCGCCCGCGCCCATGCCCCATGTGATGAACACCTACGGCCGCCTGCCGATCGCGCTGTCGCATGGCCGAGGCAGCTGGGTGTGGGATACCGAGGGCCGCAAGTACCTCGACGGACTGGGCGGCATCGCGGTCAACACGCTCGGTCACGCCCATCCGAAGCTGGTGCCCGCACTGCAGGACCAGGTCGCCCGGCTGATCCACTGCTCCAATTACTACCAGGTGCCGTTGCAGGAACAGCTCGCGGCGAAACTGGTCGAGGTCTCAGGCCTCACCAACGCGTTCTTCTGCAACTCCGGCCTGGAAGCGAACGAGGCCGCGCTGAAGATCGCCCGCAAGTACGGCCACGACAAGGGCATCGAGTCGCCCGAGATCGTGGTCTACGAGAAGGCCTTCCACGGCCGCTCCATCGCCACGTTGTCGGCCACCGGCAATCCGAAGGTGCAAAAGGGCTTCGAGCCGCTGGTGCCGGGTTTCGTGCGCGTGCCCCTCAATGACGTGGGCGCGATCGAAGAGGTGGCCCGCAGCCGCCCGAACGTGGTCGCCGTCTTCCTCGAGACCATCCAGGGCGAAGGTGGGGTCAACCCGGCTCGCGGCGAGTACCTGCAGGCGGTGCGCCGCATCTGTGACGAGCGCGGATGGCTGCTGATGATCGACGAGGTGCAGTGCGGCATCGGCCGCACCGGCAAGTGGTTCGCGCACCAGTGGGCCGGCATCAAGCCGGACGTGATGCCGCTGGCCAAGGGCTTGGGCTCTGGCGTGCCCATCGGCGCAGTGGTCGCCGGCCCGAAGGCAGCCGACGTGCTGCAACCCGGCAATCACGGCACCACCTTCGGCGGCAACCCCCTGGCGATGCGTGCCGGCGTCGAGACCTTGCGCATCATGGAAGAAGAAGGCCTGCTCGAAAACGCCGCACGCGTCGGTGAAGCGCTGAGGAGCGGCCTGGCTCGCGAGCTGGCCGGGGTGAAAGGCGTGACCGAAATCCGCGGCCAGGGCCTGATGATCGGCATCGAACTCGACCGCCCCTGCGGCGTGCTGCTGACCCGGGCAATGGAAGCAGGCCTGCTGCTGAGCGTGACGGCCGACAAGGTGATCCGCCTGGTGCCCCCGCTGATCCTGACGCAGGACGAAGCGGCGCAGATCGTCGCGATCCTGTGCCCGCTGATCAAGCAGTTCCTCTCGGAACCCGCCGCATGACGAGGGCAGAGCCGATGAAACCCGGACATTCGCTGATCAAGCACTATCTGCAGTTCAAGGACCTGCGCGCCGAGGAATACGCGTATCTGTTCGAGCGCGCGGCCATCATCAAGAAGCGCTTCAAGAACTACGAAAAGTACACGCCGCTGGTGGACCGCACGCTGGCGATGATCTTCGAGAAGGCGTCGACGCGTACACGCGTGAGCTTTGAAGCCGGCATGTACCAGATGGGCGGCTCCGTCGTGCACCTGACCACCGGAGACAGCCAGCTCGGTCGCGCCGAGCCCGTGGAAGACAGCGCGCGCGTGATTTCACGCATGGTCGACATCGTGATGATTCGCACCTTCGAGCAGACCAAGCTCGAGGCTTTTGCCTCGCATTCCCGCGTGCCGGTGATCAATGGCCTGACCAACGAATTCCACCCCTGCCAGATCCTGGCCGACATCTTCACCTACATCGAGCACCGCGGGTCGATCCAGGGCAAGACGGTGGCCTGGGTGGGCGACGGCAACAACATGGCCAACACATGGCTGCAGGCCGCGGAGATCCTGGGCTTCAAGGTGCATGTGAGCACCCCCAGCGGCTACGAGGTCGACCCTCGGCTGGCGGGCGTGCGCGACACGGCCTGCTACCAGACCTTCAAGAACCCGATGGATGCCTGCAAGGGGGCGGACCTGGTGACCACCGACGTGTGGACCAGCATGGGCTTCGAAGCCGAGAACGAGGCGCGTCGCAAGGCGTTTGCCGACTGGTGCGTCGATGCCGACATGATGGCGGCCGCCAAGCCGGACGCGCTGTTCATGCACTGCCTGCCCGCGCACCGCGGCGAAGAGGTGATGGCCGACGTGATCGACGGCCCGCAATCGGTCGTATGGGACGAGGCAGAGAACCGCATGCATGTGCAGAAGGCACTGATGGAGTTCTTGTTGCTGGGGCGGATTGGGTAAAGGCCCACCCCTACGCGCTTCGCG
>NZ_CAMLJQ010000066.1 GCF_946480305.1 uncultured Caldimonas sp. | reverse complement strand
CCGCCGCCGCCGAGAGCCTCAAGGCCCAGGCCTACAAGCTCGCCGAGGTGGTCAGTGCCTTCAAGCTGGCCCGTGATGCGCAGCGGCAGGCAGAGATCGTGATCGACCGGGTCCGGGAAGCACAGGCCGTGGTGCCGCACGCGCCCGCGGCCGCGAAGCAGCCTGCGGCCCCGGCTGGGCCGGCACCGGTGCCTCAACCTCGTGCAGCCCGCACCGAAGCCGTGCCCCCGGCGGCGCCCGGAACCCCCGCTGCGCAACCGGCCACCGGTGCCGACGACGACTGGACCTCGTTCTGATGCAGGGAGGCCGCCCGGCCTCCCCTTCCTCCTCCGGAAAACCGGACATTTGCCCGCATCCGGGCCCTCAACGCTCAAGAAGCCGCCGATATCTGCCGATATTCAAGACGTTCACCGTGCGCTCGGTGCAGACAATTTCCTGCACCAGCGGACGATGGATCGGCAGCTCGACGCCGGGGCACCCCCACCGAATTTGAAGACGCCCCGGTCGCGCTGACAGCGTGGTGGACGGGGTTGACCGTGCCACCTCGCCGTCCGCCATGCGCAGTTCAAGGCGCCTGGCTGCCCGTTCCCACGAACTTGAACACGCAGGACAGGACGTAGAAGGAGTTTCCATGAAGCTGATCGACCGTTTCAACCGCTCCCGCATCTCGATGCGGCTGGCCGTCGCTCTCGGCCTGCTGATGGCGCTGATGGTCGCCGTCAGCGGCTACAGCGTGAAGAAGCTGTTCGACACGACCGCCGTGCTCGATCGCCTGGCGAACCAGGAGTGGCGGCTGATGCAGGTGGCCAGCGAATGGAAGTCGCTGGTCGAGCTGAACGTGTTCCGCGTCGCGACCCATTCGCGGCTGGGCACCGGCGACTACCCCGACCAGCTGATGAAGGACTACGAGGCCACGTCCGTGGTGATCGAGAAGCTGCAGAAGGATGTGGAAGCCTCGTTGAACAACGAGGAGATGAAGCAGCAGTACCACCAGATCGGGGCCCTGCGCGACGCCATCCTCACGATGGCCCCGCAGATCAAGAAGATGCGTGACGAGGGCGACTACGTGGCGCTCGAGGCCTTGCTCAACGGCGACTTCGAGAAGGCGCGCGTCGGCTACGTCGACGGCATCAACAAGCTGCAGGAGATGGCGCTGCAACGCGCCGAGGCTGCGTCGACGGCCGCTGAAGCCGAGACCCGTGCCGCCGCGATCATCACCGTGGTGCTGGTCGGCCTGAGCACGGCCTTCGCCGGGTTCTTCGGCTGGTGGATCAGCCGCTCGATTGCCGCCCCCATCCGCGACGTGGTGCACCACGCCCGCGCCATTGCCGCCGGGGACCTGTCCTCCCAGGTGAGCGTGAACACCGGCGGCGAAGCGGGCGAGTTGCAGCAGGCCCTGGCCGACATGCAGGAGGCATTGCGCAGCATGGTGGCGCAGGTGCGCTCCGCCACCGACAGCATCACCACCGCCAGCACCGAGATCGCCAGCGGCAACCAGGACCTGTCCGCCCGCACCGAGCAGGCGGCGAGCAACCTGCAGCAGACCGCCTCGTCGATGGAGCAGCTGACCGGCACCGTCAACCACAGCGCCGATAGTGCGCAACAGGCCTCGCAGCTCGCGAGCTCCGCCACGCAGGCGGCGCAGCGCGGCGGCGAGGTGGTGTCGCGCGTGGTCTCGACGATGGACGAGATCAACGCCGCCTCCAAGAAGATCGCCGACATCATCGGCGTCATCGACGGCATCGCCTTCCAGACCAACATCCTCGCGCTCAACGCCGCCGTCGAATCGGCCCGTGCCGGCGAGCACGGCCGGGGCTTCGCGGTGGTGGCGAGCGAGGTGCGCAGCCTGGCGCAGCGCTCGGCCGAAGCCGCGAAGGAAATCAAGACGCTGATCGGCACCTCGGTCGAAAAGGTCGAGGGCGGCGCACGGCTGGTGGCCGATGCAGGCACCACGATGGACGAGATCGTGGCGGCCGTGCAGCGCGTGACCGACATGATCGGCGACATCGCCGCCTCGGCGCGCGAGCAGAGCTCGGGCATCGGCCAGGTCAACACTGCCGTCACGCAGCTCGACCGGATGACCCAGCAGAACGCGGCCCTTGTCGAAGAGTCGGCGGCAGCAGCCGAAAGCCTGAAGGACCAGGCCCAGCGCCTGGCCGGGGTGGTGGCTCTGTTCCGGCTCGAACGCGGCATGGCCACCGCCTGACGACTTCATTCCCGCGGCGAGCTGCCGATAAACCAGACGACACCTGTACGCACAACGCACCATGGGCGCCAACGACAACTTCACGAACACTGCCACCCGGCCGCGGGAGTACCTGACCTTCCGCCTCGGGCAGGAGGAGTACGGCATCGACATCCTGAAGGTGCAGGAGATCCGCTCCTATGAGCCGCCGACGCGCATCGCGAACGCGCCCGCCCACGTCAAGGGCGTGGTGAACCTGCGTGGCGTGATCGTGCCCATCGTCGACCTGCGCGTGCGACTGAACACCGAAAACTGCGACTACAACGCGTTCACCGTCGTGATCGTGCTGCACGTCGCGGGTCGCGTGGTAGGCGCCGTGGTCGACGGCGTCAGCGACGTGCTTGAAATCGCTCCCGACAGCGTGCGCGCCGCACCCGAGATCAGCTCGGCAGTGGATGCAGGCTGCATCCTGGGGCTGGGTCAGGTCGGCGACCGCATGCTGATCCTGCTCGACATCGAGCGCCTGATGACCGACCCGGCCATGGGCCTCGTCGACTAGACATGACAAGGAGACGAACATGCAGTTCATGAACCTGATGCGCCGCTTCACGATCCGCACGCGCATGATCGGTGCGATCGGCGTCGTGCTCGTCTTGTTGGCCATGGTCGGCGGTGCGGGACTCTTCGGCCTGTACCGCATACAGGCCTTGAGCAGCGATTTCATCGCCTCGTCGGCCTCGAGCACGAGCGCCTTGTCCACGCTGCGTGACGGCATGGGCATGATGCGCCGGCACGAGAAGGACATGATCATCAACTACGAAAGCCCGGACACGGTGGTGAAGAACCGCCAGGCCTGGCAAAAGAGCTACGCGGACGTCAAGGCCAAGCTCGACGCGATGCTCGCAAGCGACACCGCCGATGCTGCGGTGCTGAAGGAGATGGACGAGCACCTGCAAGGCTACGCGAAGAACTTCGAGCAGGTCGCCAACCAGCTGGTGGCGGGCGCATACGACACGGCCACCGTGGCGCAGCGCGTGATGGGCAAGGCCATTGCGTCGTATGACGAAGCCGAGAAGCGGCTCGGCATGCTGGAGCAGGCCCTTGCGGAACGCGGCCGCATGGCAGAGGCCGGCAATGCGAACGCAATGAAGCTGACGATGGCGCTGTTCGGTGCGGCCGTCGCGGTGGCCACGCTGGTCGTGGTACCGCTCACGCTGCTCAACATGCAGAGCATCTGCAAGCCGATCGCGACCGCTCAGGCGCTGGCGCGCTCCATCGCCGATGGTGATCTCACCCATTCGGTCGAAGCCCAGGGCCATGATGAGGCGGCCGACCTGCTGCGTGCACTGAACGAGATGCAGGCGTCGCTGCGCGACATCGTCACGCGGGTTCACGTGTCCACCGAGAGCATCACCACGGCATCGAGCGAGATCGCGACGGGCAACCAGGACCTTTCGTCGCGCACCGAGCAGGCAGCATCGAGCCTGCAGCAGACAGCGGCGTCGATGGAGCAGCTCACGGGCACCGTCAAGCAGTCGACCGACGCGGCGCACCAGGCCAACCAGCTCGCAGCCTCCGCAAGCGAAGTGGCGGCCAAGGGCGGCAATGTGGTGGCCCAGGTGGTCTCGACGATGGACGAGATCAACGTCGCCTCCAAGAAGATCGCCGACATCATCGGCGTCATCGACGGCATCGCCTTCCAGACCAACATCCTCGCGCTCAACGCCGCGGTCGAAGCGGCTCGCGCCGGCGAACAGGGCCGCGGCTTCGCGGTCGTCGCCGGCGAGGTGCGCAACCTCGCGCAGCGCTCGGCCCAGGCCGCCAAGGAGATCAAGACGCTCATCGGCGCCTCGGTCGAAAAGGTGGAAGGCGGCGCGAAACTGGTGCAGACGGCGGGCAGCACGATGCAGGAGATCGTCGGATCAGTGCAGCGCGTGACCGACATCATCGGCGAGATCACCGCCGCCGCCGCCGAGCAGAACGACGGCATCGGCCAGGTGAACCAGGCGGTGACCCAACTCGACCAGATGACGCAGCAGAACGCCGCCCTCGTCGAGCAGTCGACCGCGGCGGCCGAAAGCCTCAAGGAACAAGCCTACAAGCTGGCTGACGTGGTGAAAGCGTTCAAGCTGGACATCCATCACGACCTGAGCACTGCATTGGCGCATTGATTGCTAGCGGTACGGCTCACTGCAGTACAAGGAGTTCTTCGATGAAGAGTCTTGCTCATCTTTCGATCCGTACCCGTCTCTACTTCAGCACGCTGTTCGCGCTCGTGCTGCTCACGCTGATCGGGGCCATGGGATACCTGGCACTGGGCAACACGCGCGTCACGCTCGATGCCCTGCTGGAGCAGAAGGTCGCGACCATGGTCGAAGCCGACCAGCTGCGCACCTCGATGGCGCAGGTGCGCCGCATCGAGAAGGACATGGTCATCGACCACAACAACACGGTGAAGGTCAGTGAGCTGAAGGAGCTCTGGAAGCAGGCACTGGCCGAATCTCGCACGCAACTCGGCGAGCTGGGCAAGCTCTTGAAGAACCCGCAGGAGGCCGAGATGGCCCAGCAGGCACTCGCCGCATTGCAGCAGTACGAAGACGGCATCGCGCCCATCATCGAGCAGATCGAACGCGCGCAGATCGACGGCGCCGCGGCCGGTGCCTACACGGAGCGGGTGAAGGAGCACATCGAATCCGCGGACAAGCACATGGTGGCGCTCGCCGCGGCACTGCGTCAGGACATGCAGGCAGCGAAGAGTGACCTGGAGTCGCGCACGCAGGTGATGTCGAGCGCGCTGGCTGGTGCGATCGTCGTGGCATTGCTGGTGCTGATTCCGCTCACGCTCTACACGGTGCGCAGCATCACGCGGTCGCTGGAGCAGGCCCGCGACCTGGCGGCGCGCATCGCCAAGGGCGACCTGTCGAACGACATCGAGTCGACCCAACGTGACGAGATCGGCCAGCTCATCGATTCCATGGGCCAGATGCAAGGATCCTTGCGGCAGCTGGTCGGCCAGGTGCGCACCGCCACCGAGAACATCACCAGCGCCTCGACCGAGATCGCCAGCGGCAACCTCGACCTGTCGACGCGCACCGAGCAGGCCGCCTCCAACCTGCAGCAGACCGCCTCCTCGATGGAGCAGCTCACCGGCACCGTGCGCCAGTCCGCCGACGCCGCGCGCCAGGCCAACCAGCTCGCCTCCTCCGCCTCTTCCGTCGCCTCCCGCGGCGGCCAGGTCGTCTCGCAGGTGGTCTCCACCATGGACGAGATCAACACCGCCTCCAAGAAGATCGCCGACATCATCGGCGTCATCGACGGCATCGCCTTCCAGACCAACATCCTCGCGCTCAACGCCGCGGTCGAAGCGGCTCGCGCCGGCGAACAGGGCCGCGGCTTCGCGGTCGTCGCCGGCGAGGTGCGCAACCTCGCGCAGCGCTCGGCCCAGGCCGCCAAGGAGATCAAGACGCTCATCGGCGCCTCGGTCGAGAAGGTCGAATCCGGTGCCAGGCTGGTGCAGAACGCCGGCTCGACGATGACCGAGATCGTCGCCTCGGTACAGCGCGTGACCGACATCATCGGCGAGATCACCGCGGCCACCGCCGAGCAAAGCTCCGGCATCGGCCAGGTCAACACCGCCGTCACCCAGCTCGACCAGATGACGCAGCAGAACGCCGCCCTCGTCGAAGAGTCGGCCGCCGCCGCCGAGAGCCTCAAGGCCCAGGCCTACAAGCTCGCCGAGGTGGTCAGCGCGTTCAAGCTCAAGCAGGTCGCGCAGCATGACGCGGGCGTGATCGCCCAGACAGTGATCGCGCGGGCGCGTGTGGCCTCCGCGCCGGCAGCCGTTGCAGCCCCCGCCCCCCGTCGTGACGTTCCGACGCTGACGCAGCCGGTGGCACCCACCGCCACCGCGCAGCCCGATCCGGCAACGCCCGCCCGTACCGAACCCCAGGCCGCGGCTGCAAAGGACGACGACTGGGAAACGTTCTGACCCGCACAGCGCGGCGCCACGCGACAGGGGCCCTTTTCAGGGCCCCTTGTTCTTGGGATGTGCAGTGACGTGGCGAGCGCCTACTCTTGTGACAAGCCCTGCTGCCGTGCGGTTTGCCTCATCAACCGACGCTGTAACACCTGCTCCATGCGCCAGCGGCAAACGGCCTGCGGTGTAATCAAGGCATCGCATTCACGCGATCTGTCGCTCCCCCTGACACCCAGCCGCATCATGTGCCGCCTGCCCAAGCTCTCGATCACCTCCCGCATCCCGCGGTACGCGGCGGCCGTGCTGCTGTGCACCGGCGGCATCTCGTATGCACAAGTGGGCGAACTCGGGCCGGACGACGCCAGTCGCATCGCGCCCGGTGGTTGTCAGATCGAGGGCTGGTACACCCATGCGAGCGGCGCACACGCGTGGATGTCCGCTCCGGTCTGCAGTGCCGTCGGGCAACCCCGCCTCGGTGCCAATCTCTTCGAGTTGACACGCCGGCGCGAGGGCAACTGGGGCATCGGCGCGGCAGCGAAGATCACTGACAGCGCCTGGCACGTCGGCCCTGCGAAATGGGGCTTGAAGATCGCCACCTTCACGCAGCGGCTCGCCGATCTCGGCCGGATGCAGATGGAACACGCGACGGTGATGGGGCTCGCCACGCTGCGGCTGCCGGCCGATCTGACGCTGCGGCTGAACCTCGGTCCGCGCCATCATGTGCCCGATCGTGAGACGACCACCCTGCTCGATGCCGCCCTGGCCTGGTCGCTCGACGATCGGTTCTCGCTGTCCGGCGAGATGAAGGCGTCCGATCGCACCAAGACCTTCCAGTCGCTCGGCACCAACCTCTGGCTGGTTCCCGGCCGTGTCGGCATGAAACTCAACGCCGGCCGCACCCTGGGCAACGACGCGTCCACGTTCTACTCCTTCCAGCTGCACTGGCACCTGCTCGATCGCAAGCCCTTGCGCCGGTAATCGCAGCCCCCGCGCATTCAAGCTCTGTCCCCGCCAAGAGGACGGCGCGAACTTGATGGCCTCTGCGCCAAGACAGCAGACGCCGCCCAGGACGGCAGAGAGCGCAGGCGCGGGACGTCAAGGAGGAGGCGGCGGCCGCAAGGCCGGCGCCGGGGGACAGTCCCTCGCCTGCGCTCCCTGCCGTCCGACCCGCACCGCACATATCTCACGTCCTGCCGCCCAGCCCCCTGGTGGGCACTCAAGCCGGCTGTGCGGATGCCGATAACACCGTGAGCAGGCGTTCGTGAAGAACGCCGACCCCCGCCCCCTCACGAGCCGCATCCGCCCATGAGTGCTGTCCTGTCCTCTGCCCTGCCCCCGGTCCCCTCCGACGCCTCGGCCGACCGTGCAATGCACGAGTTCAGCTTCGGCCAGGCCGACTTCGACCGCGTGCGCCAGCTCATCTACCAGCGCGCCGGCATCAGCCTGCATGCCGGCAAGCAGGCGATGGTCTACAGCCGCCTGTCACGGCGCCTGCGCGAGACCGGGCATCGCTCGTTCGCCGAATACCTGCACTGGCTCGAACAGGGCCAGGGTGCGCAGGCCGATGCGGAATGGCAGGAGTTCGTGAACTGCCTCACGACCAACCTCACCGCGTTCTTCCGCGAGGAACACCATTTCCGTCTGCTGGCCGACGAGTTACGCAAGCGCGGAACGTCGCGGCCGCTGCGCATCTGGTGCAACGCGGCCTCCACCGGCGAGGAGCCGTACTCGATTGCGATGACGGTGGCCGATACGCTGGGCGCCGGGGCGCCGGTGCGCATCCTGGCCAGCGACATCGACACCAAGGTGCTCGGCACCGCGAGCCGGGGCGTCTACAGCGCCGAGTCGCGAGGCCTGACGCCCGAGCACCTGAAACGCCACTTCCTGCGCGGCACGGGGCGCAATGCGGGCCACATCCGCGTGAAGCCGGAGCTGGCCGCAATGATCGAATTCCGCAGCTTCAACCTGATGGCGGCGAGCTGGTCGCTCGGCGATGCCTTCGACATCGTCTTCTGCCGCAACGTGATGATCTATTTCGATGCGCCGACGCAGCGCCGCGTGCTCGAGCGCATCCACAGCGTGATGAAACCCCACGGCATGTTGTTCGTCGGTCACTCCGAGAACTTCACCGACGCGCGCCAGCTGTTCCAGTTGCGCGGCAAGACGGTCTACCTCCGTCTGTGATGCAGTGTGCGACTCCTCGCTCAAGTGAACCGGCACAACAGACGATAAGACGCTCATGCTCGACACTGCAACCACCCGCAGCAACGGATCCGGCGGCACCGCAGGCGCCACGACAACGCGCCTGGAGCGCCTGAAGGCGCGTCAGCGCAAGCCGGGCGAAGCGTCGTTCTACTTCTACGACGCGCACTTCAAGACCGACGCGGTCAAGGTGCTGCCGGGCGAATACTTCGTGCACGACGAAGACCTCGTGATCCTGACGACACTGGGCTCCTGCATCGCGGCCTGCCTGTGGGACCGCAACGCACGTGTGGGTGGCATGAACCACTTCATGCTGCCCGACGGCGCGGGCACGCAGGACTCCGGCCGCTACGGTTCGTACGCGATGGAGCTGCTGATCAACGAATTGATGAAGAAGGGCGCCACGCGCAGCACGCTCGAGGCCAAGGTGTTCGGCGGCGGTCAGGTGATCAGCGGCATGAACAGCCTGAACGTCGGCCAGCGCAACACCGACTTCGTGATCAACTACCTGAAGACGGAGCACATCCCCATCGTGTCGAAGGACGTGCTCGACGTCTACCCGCGCAAGGTGTGCTTCTTTCCGGCCAGCGGCAAGGCGATGGTGAAGCGCCTCGCGGCCACCAACCCCGAGGCCCTGCTCGCGCAGGACAAGGTCGCCAGCCAGCGCATCGTGCCCCCGTCCAGCGGCGCCGGCTCCATCGACCTGTTCTGATTGGGCGCAAGAGGAATTCGAGATGTCCAAGATACGAGTCGTGGTGGTCGACGATTCGGCCCTCGTGCGCAGCCTGTTGACGGAGATCATCAACCGGCAGGCCGACATGCAATGCGTAGGCGCGGCCAGCGACCCCTACGTTGCGCGCGAGATGATCCGCAACCTGGATCCCGACGTGATCACGCTCGACGTCGAGATGCCCCGCATGGACGGCATCGACTTCCTGTCGAAGCTGATGCGTCTGCGGCCCATGCCGGTGGTGATGGTCTCGACGCTGACCGAGCGCGGGGCCGACGTGACCTTGAGGGCGCTCGAGCTCGGTGCGATCGACTTCGTCGCCAAGCCCAAGATCGGGATCTCGAACGGCCTGCAGCAGCTGGCACAGGAGATCACCGAGAAGATCCGCATCGCCGCCAAGGCGCAGGTGCGCAAGCTGGCGACGCCGCCGCCCGCCGCGCCGGGCGACGCCGTGGCTGCCCCCCCCGTTCCCGCGAACATCGGGCGGTTGTCGACAGAGAAGATCGTGTTCATCGGTGCGTCGACCGGCGGCACCGAAGCCACGCGCGAGGTGCTCACCAACCTGCCGCCCGATTCGCCTGCCGTCGTGATCACGCAGCACATGCCGCCAGGCTTCACGCGCAGCTACGCCACCCGGCTCAACGGGTTGTGCCGCATCGCGGTGAAGGAAGCCGAAGACGGCGAACGGGTGCTGCCGGGCCACGCCTACATCGCGCCCGGCGGGCGACACCTGAGCATCGAGCGCAGCGGCGCCAACTACGTGGCCCGGGTACAGGACACCGAGCCCGTCAACCGCCACCGCCCGTCGGTGGAAGTGCTGTTCAAGTCGGCAGCCCGGGTGGTGGGGCCGAACGCGATCGGCATCATGCTGACCGGCATGGGCGCCGACGGTGCGAAGGCGATGAAGGAGATGCGCGACGCTGGCTCGTACAACTACGTGCAGGACGAGGCGAGCTGTGTCGTGTTCGGCATGCCGCGCGAGGCGATCCAGGCAGGCGCCGCACATGAGGTGCTGCCGCTGACGCAGATCGCGCCGCAGCTGATCGAGCGGTTGCGCAGCACCGCGGGCCTGAGCCTGAACCGGGTGTAGCCCCAGTGCAACTTCAACCGTTGCGCACGGCCCGGCACAGCGCCGCAATCTCGGCGCCGGACACGGGCTTCTGCAACAGCCGTTGCATGCCGGCAGCCAGTGCCAGCGGCGCGTCGTCGGTGTCGGCACTTGTGCCGACCAGGTGCACCTGGTCGCCCTCGGGCGCGGCACGCAACGCACGCGCGAATTCGTAGCCGTCCATGCGCGGCATGCGGCAGTCGGTGATGACCAGCCGGTGCCGGTGCTGCAGCCACATCTCCAATGCGTCGGCACCGTCCTCGGCAATGTCGACCATGCAGCCACAGGCCTCGAGGTGCGTGCTCAGCAGGATCTGCTGCACCCGGTCGTCTTCCGCCACCAGCACGCGCAAGCTCTCTTGTTGCGCCGCCGCAGCGGGCGGAAGGACCGACGTGGAATGGGTACCGGCAGACACGGAAGAAAGCTCCTGTTCGACGTCAGTGGTCGTTTGATCGTGCCACGCCGTGGAGGGCGTGAAAACCCCTCTAGGGGTTTGACGCAGCTGTCATCCCCGACAGGGGTGCGAAATGCCAACTATTCACGCAGGAACAGCGCCTGCAGGTCGCTGAGAAAGTCGAAGCCACGCGCCGTGGGTCGCACACGCTGCCAATCCCGCACGATGAAGCCGCGGCTTTCTGCCGCCTCGAGCCCGGCCTCGATCGCGGAAAGCGGCAACCCTGTGCGCTCCGTGAAACGCGCCAGCTCGAAGCCTTCTTTCAGCCGCAACGCATTCAACATGAACTCGAAAGGGAGGTCGTCGCGCGCGACTTCGTCTTCCTGCGCCACCGGCCGCCCGGCCAGGGCCGACTCCATGTAGCGAGCCGGCTCTCGAAAGCGTACCTGCCGCAGCACCCTGTGCGGAAAGCTGAGCTTGCCGTGCGCTCCGGCGCCGATGCCGAGGTAGTCGCCGAACCGCCAGTAGTTGAGGTTGTGCTCGCACGCGTGTCCGGCACGGGCATAGGCCGACACCTCGTAGCGCTCGAGCCCGGCGGCGGCCGTGGTTTCGGTGATGAGGTCGAGCATGTCCGAGGCGGTGTCGTCGTCAGGCACCACCGGCGGGAACTTGGCGAAATACGTGTTCGGCTCGAGCGTCAGGTGATAGACCGACAGGTGCGGCGGCGAGAAGGCGAGCGCCTGACGCAGATCGGCCTCGCACTGCGCGAGCGACTGGCCCGGCAGCGCGTACATCAGGTCGAGGTTGAAGGTGTCGAAGCAATGCGCCGCCTCTTCGATGGCAGCCAGCGCCTGCCGGCTGTCATGCACGCGGCCCAGTGCTTTCAGCTTGTCGTCGTTGAAACTCTGCACGCCGATCGACAGCCGCGTGACGCCCGCCTCACGAAAGCCGCGGAACCGGTCGCGCTCGAAAGTGCCGGGGTTGGCCTCCAGCGTGACCTCGCAACCGGGTTCGAGCGGCAGGCGTGCGCGCACATCGGCCAGCAGCCGGTCGATGGCCTCGGGCGAAAACAGGCTGGGGGTGCCCCCACCGATGAAGATGGAATGGATGCGGCGCCCCCAGACCAGCGGGAGCGAGGCCTCCAGGTCTGCGCGCAGTGCCTCGAGGTAGCGCGCTTCCGGGGGGGCGCCGCCGTCTCGCCATTCGTGCGAGTTGAAGTCGCAGTACGGGCACTTCTTCAGGCACCACGGCAGATGCACGTAGAGCGACAGCGGCGGCAAGGCGCCGAGTTGCAGCGTGCCGGGACGCAGGTAGCGTTCGTGGGCGGACATCGCATCAGCCAAGCTGCCAGACCTCTTGCATCAACGCCAGCATCTGGCGTGCCGCCTGCGCGCGGTGGCTGTGCCGGTTTTTCTCTTCCGCCCCGAGCTGCGCCACCGTCTTGCCGAGCGCGGGGATGAACATCAGCGGGTCGTACCCGAAGCCGCCCTCGCCGCGCGATTCAGCGAGCACTTCGCCATGCCAGCGGCCCATCGCCACCAGCGGCTCCGGGTCGTCCGCCGAACGCAGTGCGACGAGCACGCTGACGAAGCGGGCGCGGCGGTCGGCGTGACCTTGCAGCTGCTGCAACAGCATGCGGTTGTTCTCGGCGTCGTCCTTGGCGCCGCCGAACAGCGTCGCGTAGCGGGCCGAAAGCACCCCCGGCGAGCCGCCGAGCGCGTCCACGCAGAGCCCCGAGTCGTCGGCGATGGCCGCGCAGCCGCTCGCCGCTGCGGCGTGCCGGGCTTTCGCCAGCGCGTTCTCGACGAAGGTGCCATGCGGCTCCTCGGCCTCGCCGATGCCCAGCGCGCCTTGCGTCACGAGCTCGATGCCCAGCGGCATGAACAGTGCCTGCAGTTCGACCAGCTTCTTCGCGTTGTTGGAAGCAAGCACGAGCCGCACGTCAGGCTCCCAGGGCGGCCTTCTGCGCCGCCACCAGTTCGCGGATGCCCTTGTCCGCCAGTGCGAGCAGCGCATCCATCTCGGCGCGCGAGAAGGCTTCGCCCTCGGCCGTGCCCTGGATCTCGACGAACCCGCCGGAGCCCGTCATCACCACGTTCATGTCGGTGTCGCAAGCGGAATCCTCGGTGTACTCCAGGTCCAGCAATGGCACGCCCTGAACGATGCCGACGGAGATGGCTGCGACGGCGTCCTTGATCGGCGTGCGTTCGACGAGCCCGAGGTCGAGCAGCTTGGTCACGGCATCGAAGGCGGCCACGTAGGCGCCGGTGATCGCGGCCGTGCGCGTGCCGCCGTCGGCCTGGATCACGTCGCAATCGAGATGGATCGTGCGCTCGCCCAGCGCGGCAAGGTCGAACACCGTGCGCATCGAACGGCCGATCAACCGCTGGATCTCCTGCGTGCGGCCGCTTTGCTTGCCGCGCGCCGCCTCGCGATCGCTGCGCGTGTGCGTGGAGCGCGGCAGCATGCCGTATTCGGCCGTGACCCAGCCCTCGCCGCTGCCCTTCTTGTGCGGTGGCACGCGCTCTTCGACGGACGCAGTGCACAGCACGCGCGTGTCACCGAACTCGATCAGCACCGAGCCTTCGGCGTGCTTGGTGTAGTGGCGCGTGATGCGCACAGGGCGCAAGGCATCGGGCGCGCGGCCCTGGCTGCGGGTGTAGGTCGTCATCGGGATCCCCGGGTGGAATGGACGCGGGGCGCCATGACGGCGCCCCGCATGTGAAGCATGTATCGAATGCTACGGCTTCTTCTGGGAAGAGCGTTTGATCGCCTCGTTGATCTCGCGGATCGAGCGCTCGATCTCGGCTTCGTCGAGATCGTCCGGCTCCTGGCCCAGCACGCTGGCCTGGATCGTGGAAGCAAACACCTCCTCGCCCAGCGTCTGCGTGGAAATGGCCTTGGTCGAGTCGTAGTCTTCCGACGATTCCCACTCGACCGCCAGCACCGTGACGTTGTCGCTCTTGCTGCCGGCGCGTCGCAGGGCCTGCTCAACCAGTTCCGGCACCGCGTCGGAGATGGCGCGCGTGGCCAGTTGCTCGGTGATCACGTTGTCCGGCACGCTGCTCCAGAGCCCGTCTGAGCAGAGCATGACGCGGTCACCCGACTGCATCAGCATCGGCCCCACGGTGTCGACCACCGGCTTGCCCGGGCTGCCCAGGCAGGTGAACAGCACGTTGCGGTTGAACTTCTCGCCGAGCGGCACCACGCCGTTGAGGGTTTCCTGCAGTTCGGAGTAGGAATGGTCCCGGGTGCGGGCGATCAGCTTGTCGCCGCGCACCAGGTACAGGCGCGAGTCGCCGCAATGCGCCCAGTAGGCGGCGCCGTTCTGCATCACGCAGGCCACGACGGTCGTGCGCGGCGTGTCGATCAGCGCTTTTTCGGTGGCGTAGCGAAGCAGCTGATGGTGCCCGGCGATGATCGCGTCGTGCAGGAAGCGCACCGGATCCTTCAGCATCGGCTTGGCATCGCGCTGGAACAACGCCGCCATCGTCTGCAAGGCCACCTGTGAAGCCACTTCGCCTTCCGGGTGCCCACCCATGCCGTCGGCCAGCGCAAACAGGCCGGAATCCCGGGTGTAGCAATACCCCATGCGGTCTTCGTTCTTCTCGCGACCGCCCTTGCGGCTGACCTGGTAGACCGAGAACCTCATCGAGTTGCTCCTAAGTGCATCTTGCACTTACGCTTGCTTGCCGCCCTTGAGGTTCTCAAGCTGCAGCTTGAGACGCTCGCTGAAGCTGAGCTTGGTGTACCGACGCTCCGTCTCGCGAGCCAACTCCTTCTGCAGCGCGAACACGCTTTGCGGCCGCGACAAGGGGTCGAGCGCCATGCACCATTCCGTGACTTCGATGAGGTTGTCGGAATAGATGTTGCGAAGGCGCGAGAGCGAAAGCGTCAACCGGTCTTTTTCCAGCCGCTGGGGGGCGTCGTTGGGCGGATAGCCCTGCATGCAGGCGTAGATGCAGGCACCGATCGCATAGATGTCGGTCCACGGCCCGAGCGTGCCGTCTCGGCGGTACATCTCGGGCGCAGCGAAACCGGGCGTGTACATGGGGCGGATGAAGTTGCCTTCCTTGCTCAGCACTTCACGTGCCGCACCGAAATCGAGCAGCACCGCCTTGTTGTCGTTGGTGATGAAGATGTTGGCCGGCTTGATGTCCAGGTGCAGCATCTTGTGCTGGTGCACGATGCGCAGGCCGCGCAGGATCTCGTCGAACAGCGAGCGGATGGTCGACTCGCGAAAGACCTTGTCGCGCTTGAGTTCGCGCGCGGTGACAATGAAATCCTGCAGGGTGTCGCCCTGCAGGTAGTTCATCACCATGTAGACGGTCT
>NZ_CAMLJQ010000065.1 GCF_946480305.1 uncultured Caldimonas sp. | reverse complement strand
GTAGCCGCCGTCCGCCGCGCGGTCGAGCGCCGAGATGCCGCCGAACTCGACGCCTTCGAACAGCGTGCCGGTCGGCACGCTCTGCTGGCCGATGTAGCGCAGCGAAAAATCCGCGGCTTCCGCGGGGCCAAGCGTCCATGCGAGCAACGCGATCGCCAGCGTCCAAGGTTTCATGTAAGGCTCCCTGAGTTTTGTCGTCACCGGTGTTGGCGTGCCTGCAGCGAGGCGGGCACTGCCGAGGTTGTACCGATGCTGTGTGACGCTGCCGAGTCAGCGAGCCGCCGCGGTGCAACGGGGCGCAAGCGCGCGTATCAGGGTGCAGCGGCCGGCACTGGCGCTGCGCGCCGGTAGTAGATGTCGAACTCGTCGGTGCTGACCGGCGCGAAGCCGTGCCTTGCATAGAAGCGGTTCGCGTCGCTGCCGCGCAGCGCGCCTACGCTCAATGAGGCGCCGATCGCATCAACCTCCGCGAACACCCGGGCCAGCACGGCGGCGCCGATGCCTTTGCCCTGCCAGGCAGGCCGGAGGTACAGATGGTCGAGCCACCACTCGCCGTCGCGTGGTTTCAGCACATAAAAGCCGATGCGCTCATCGCCGTGCAGGACGTGCCAGGTTCGTTCCGGCTCGAAGCCCGACAGGAAACGCTCGCGGGCGCGCTGCGGGTCGAACCGGCCTATGCGTTCCAGGCTGTCGCGCATCGCTTCGATGCGGAGGGCGACCAAGCGCTCGGCGTCGTCGAGGGTGGCGAGTGCGAAATCAAGGCGCGCATGTGCTGGCAGCAGGCGCTCGCCGGGGGCTGGGGAGGCGGTGTCCATCGCGCCATTCTTCCCTGGCATGGGCGATGTGGCTACCTCAGTCCGGTCACGTTCCGAGTCTGCCCCGCGGCCTGCCTGTGCTCGCCCGCGACCGTCGTCGTTTCGAGCAGCGGCACCCACGGACTGTTGATGCGGCGGGCATAGCCGAGCACGGTCAGCGACGCGTCCTGCGGCAAGCGTTGCCCAGGGTTGGCCCCGCGCGTGAGCAGATAGCGGACGGCGGCTTCCTGCTGCGCCCTGTCTTGGATGAACGTTGGGCCCACGACGCGCGCCAGCGGCACCCACGGGACCTGCTTGCCGTCGCGCGGGGGCACCTGGTTGGCGAGTTCGGGCACGCGGGTGAGCCACCAGTCGAGCGCCTGCCACTGCCCGGTGCGCAAGGCCTCTTCGAAGCCGGCAGGCTGGTGTCCCTGATAGCTGCCCAGGCTGGCCCGGGCGGTGTGGCCGGCGGCCTCGAGCGCGGCCGCGAGCGGCGAGTTCAGATGGCTCGGATGCAGCGCGCCGAGCGGGCCGAAGGGCAGCGTGCCCGGCGCCAGCCAGCCGCGCGCCAGCCAGTGGTCGAGCACGGCGTCCAGCCCGGCAGCCCGCGCGTTGGGGCAGCTCAGCAGCCGCATCGTGTCGTGATGCACGGCGTCGGGGGCATCGGCCAGGCGGTGCAGGGTCTGCAAGACCCCGGGCGAGGCAGCCGTGAAATCGGGACAGGGCGCGGTGTGCGCCAGGGCGACCAGCGGCGGTACGGCGCAGGTGTCGACCAGCGCGCCTTTTGCCAGCAACTCGGGCAGCACGGGCCAGAACTGCGGGTCACGCGCCGCCTGGGTCAGCGGGCACAACGGCAGCCCGGCGCGGTGGATGTCCTGCGGCTGCAGGCTGCCGGGCACGAAGGGGCCGCAGCGCGCGCTCAATGCGCGCTCGACGCTGTTGAGCTTGTGGCAGGGCGGGGGCGCGCCCTCGGTCATCTTCTCGTGCACGTACATCAGCACCAGCGTGGTGGTGCAACCGCTGAGCAGCGCGACAGCCGCGAGCGAAGCGGCCAACGCGGCGAGCCGGCGCAGGGACGTACGTTGCATGGAACACCCGGACTGCAGCACAGGGGCAGGCTCCGAAGGCCGGCCGCGTGCATGTAACAAGTGAAGGTGGCGCGAATATACGCTGGCTGCCCGCCGGCGCGATGACGTTCAGCCGGGGAGCGGAGCGGGCCGTGAATATTTCAGGCCCGGTTTCAAGTGCTTACGCTGCGCGGACGGCCCGCAGGGCGCGTCAGGCGTTGTCCACGTGGGCGCCGACCGTCTGGCACAGTCGGCAGCGCATCACGTAGCGGTTGCGGCCGCGGTGTTCGACCGAGGGCTCGGCATGCCAATGCCATTCGTGGTCGGTGATCCGCGCGCACGACACCTTGGTTTCTGGAGGCAGCAGCGCCGGGGCTTCTGCGGGGGTGTCGTCGATCTGGGAATCGAACGTGGACGGCGCCACCGGCGGGTGGCTGTGTTCGCGCGCCGCGGCGGGCGAGCGGAGGGTCGATTGCAACATGGCTCCTCACCTTCGTACTGCTGATGGGTGAACACTCGCGCCGCTGTTTTTTGTTGGCGGGTGCAACGGGCGTCGAGGACGCCGTTGCACCCGTCACGGTCTAGGCACTGCTCCGGGTCAAACGGTATTGACAAGCTCGGTGCGGTGTGAGCAAACGTATTGTGTAACAGGAGCCAAGGGTTTGTACCCCCTCCAATGCGGGGGCTCCGGGTTTTTGTAAGGATCCCTTCAGAAAACTGAAATAAAGGAAGAAGGTGGCGTGGCCGACGATCAGTTGGCGCCCGCTATCGGCTCGTGCTTTTCGGCCCCAAGGAAAATGCGGACGCCCGGTTCTGGTGCCGGGCAGTACCATCGTTCGGGTGACCTCCTTCCCCATTTCCCACGTGGACGAATTCGTCCACGCTCCTGATTTGCCCCGCGACGCGCGCAGCGTGCTCGAACTGGCGGCGCATTCGATGTTCCAGCTCTTCGCCGAAACGGCGGAGGGCATGATGCTGGTCGACCGCAACGGTCGGGTCGTCTGGATCAGCGAGGGCTACAAGCAGTTCCTGCCGGCACTGGGCGTGAAGCACGAGTCCGACTTCGTCGGCCACTCGGTCGACGAGGTGGTGCCCAACACGCTGATGCGCGAGGTGATCGCGACCGGCCGACCCATCCTGGTCGACCTGCTGACGAACAAGGCCGGCACCTTCCTCGTCAGCCGCATTCCGCTGCGTGACGAACGCGGCGAGGTGATCGGGGCGCTCGGGCTGGTGCTGATGGCACACCCCGAGAGCACGATGCAGCCGCTGATGAAGAAGTTCTCGCGGTTGCAGCGCGAGCTGGACGACGCGCGCAAGCAGCTGGCCGAGCAGCGTCGACCCAAGTACACCTTTGCGAGCTTCATCGGCTCGAGCCCGCAGGTGATCGAAGTGAAGCGCCAGGCGCGTCGCGTGGCGCAAACCGACAGCACCGTGCTGCTGCTGGGCGAAACCGGCACCGGCAAGGAGCTGCTGGCGCACGCGATCCATGCGGCGTCGTCGCGCGCCGCCCGGCCGTTCATCGGCGTCAACATTGCGGCCATTCCTGACACCTTGCTGGAGGCGGAGTTCTTTGGCGTCGCCCCCGGCGCCTACACCGGGGCCGACCGCAAGGGTCGCGACGGCAAGTTCAAGCTGGCCGACGGCGGCACGCTGTTCCTCGACGAGATCGGCGACATGCCGGCCTCGCTGCAGGCCAAGCTGCTGCGCGCGCTGCAGGAGCAGGAGATCGAGCCGCTCGGCTCAAACGACGTGCAGAAGGTCGACGTGCGTGTGATCGCGGCCACCAGCCGCGACCTGCCGCAACTCGTGGCCGAAGGCAAGTTCCGCGAAGACCTCTACTACCGGCTCAACGTGGTGCCGATCCGCCTGCCTTCGCTGCGCGAGCGGCTGGGCGACCTGGAGGCGCTGGTCGAATCGCTCGAGGACGACATCTCTCGCCGCAGCGGCATGCCGCACCGCGAGGTGGCGCCCGATGCGTTCGAGGTGCTGCGCGCCTATCCGTGGCGAGGCAACATCCGGGAGCTGCGCAACGTGCTGGAGCAGGTGACCATGCTGACCGACGACCTGCGGCTGGAGGCGCGGCACTTCCGGCATGCCTTGCCTTCGGTCGTGGCGCATCCGGCTGCGCTCGCGGATGCGACCGTATCGCGTGAGCCGGTGGCGACGAAGCGGGCGGAGTTGCCGCGAGCGGTGCGTCCGCTCGGCGAGGCGGTGGCCGAGGTGGAGCGGCAGTCGATCCAGGCCGCCCTCCATGCCACCGGCGGCAACAAGCAGGCGGCCGCCCGCCTGCTGAAGATCTCGCGCGCGACGCTCTACGAAAAGCTGGCGCAGTACGGCCCGGCCCCGTGGCCACCGGGCGCCCGCTGAGCCTGGGCGCTTCAGCGGTGCGCCCGCGCCGGGCGCCGCCTGTCCGGGTGAGCTTCGGGTTCGAGCAGCGAGCTGGGGGCGTCGAGGTTGGCGCCTTCGCTCACACCGACACCCAGCCGGTCGACCAGCTCGCCGCCCAGCCATCCGGTCACCATCGCGAGCCCCGCGCCTGCGAACGACAGCACCAGGGCCAGCGGGCCCGGCTCGGCCGGCGGGTCGGGGCGCAACAGCCAGCTGCCCAGGAACAGCAGCGACACGATGACGTTGCCGATGCCGTGCATCGCACCAATGCGCTTGGCCCGCGTGCCCGGGGGAATCGCAGTCCAGTCGATGGTGCCGAAGGGCGCCGCCACCAGCGCGCCGATCAGCCCGGCTGCGATCAGCCAGTAGGCCACCGTGGCCATCTCCAGCATGCCGGAAGCCAGGAACACGACGTCGAAGATCACGGCGGTGGCGAGCAATCCGAGCGGGAACACGATCAGCATCTGGTGGGCAGGGTGGCCCAGCAGCTTGGCGCGGCTTTCCATGGCATGGCTCCTTTCAGTGGGTCTTCCGGCGCGCGTGCACGCAAGCCGGTTCCTTCCCTGCCAGCAATCGGTGGGCCGGCTGTCCTGAAGGCAGTCATGTGTACGAAAACCAGACGCAAGCCGCGGGTAAGCCCTGTACGAAAACCAGGCGGCGAGACACCATTGCGAGACGCGTGTTTACCCTGAACGTGTGCGAAAAGATGTGTGGCCTCAAGCACTTGCGACCGTGGCCGCGAGGTGGCCCCGGTCTTGCAAAGAAGGAGCGCGACCGCCCATAACTCGATGAAGGCGGTCGGGCAACGGCGAGCTCGCCGCCCCTCGACTAGGAGACACCATGACCGCCCCCCGGAGAGTTCTTTTTGCACGCCGAACGGTGCTCGGCCTTGCCGCCACCGCCCTTGCCACCGCTGCCGGCCTGGCCGGCGCGCAGGGCAACGAGATCCGCATCGCCCACATCTACAGCAAGACCGGTCCGCTGGAAGCGTACGGCAAGCAGACCGCGACCGGCTTCATGATGGGCCTCGAATATGCGACGCAGGGCACGATGACCGTCGCCGGCAAGAAGCTCGTCGTGATGGAGCGCGACGACCAGGGCAAGCCTGACGTGGGCAAGTCGCTGCTGGCCGCCGCCTACGGCGACGACAAGGTCGATATCGCCGTCGGCCCCACGTCGTCCGGCGTCGCGCTGGCCATGCTGCCGGTCGCCGAGGAATACAAGAAGATCCTGCTGGTCGAGCCGGCCGTGGCCGATTCGATCACCGGCGACAAGTGGAACAAGTACATCTTCCGCACCGGGCGCAACAGCTCGCAGGATGCGATCTCCAACGCGGTGGCGTTCGACCAGGAAGGCACGAACATCGCGACGCTGGCACAGGACTACGCCTTCGGCCGTGATGGCGTGGCTGCGTTCAAGGGCGCGCTGCGCAAGGCCAAGCTGGTGCACGAGGAATACCTGCCGACCAACACCACCGATTTCACCGCCGGCATCCAGCGCATCGTCGATGCGATGAAGGACAAGCCCGGCCGCAAGGTGGTGATGGTGATCTGGGCCGGTGCCAACCCGCCGTTCACGAAGTTCGCCGACCTGCAGATCAAGGAACGCTACGGCATCGAGATGGCCACCGGCGGCAACATCCTGCCGGTGATGAGCGCGTTCAAGCGCTTCCCCGGCATGGAAGGCGCCACCTACTACTACTTCGGCATCCCCAAGAACCCGGTCAACGAGTGGCTGGTGGCCAACCACTACAACCGTTTCAAGGCGCCGCCCGACTTCTTCACCGTGGGCGGCATGTCGGCAGCCATCGCCGTGGTCGAGGCACTGAAGAAGACCAACGGCGACACCAACACCAACAAGCTGATCAAGACGATGGAAGGCATGCGCTTCCAGACGCCGAAGGGCGAGATGACCTTCCGCGAGGAGGACCATCAGGCCATGCAGTCGATGTACCACTTCAAGATCAAGAACGATCCGGCCTTCGAGTGGGGCGTGCCCGAACTGGTGCGTGAGATCCGCCCGATCGAAATGCAGGTGCCGATCCGCAACAAGCGCTGATCCAGTGCCCCGGGCCGCAGAGCCGAGACAACTCGCGGCCCGGATTCCTCTTCGCATAGAGCAACCCCCGGAACACACGGGGGGTGAGGGTCGCTTTTTTCCTTCACCACCACAAGAGGAGACAACTCGATGAAGTACCGGATGCTACGCATCGCCGCCACCGTTGCCTTGATGGCAGCCACCGGCGCCGCCCTGGCGCAGTCGCTGCCCAAGTTGAACGTCGACAAGACCCGGATCAGCGTGTCCGGCCTGTCGGCGGGCGGTTTCATGGCCAACCAGCTCGGCTGGGCGCACTCGTCCACCTTCATGGGCGTGGGCGTGTTTGCAGCGGGCCCCTACACCTGCGCCAGGCAGAGCAACTACACCTCGTGCATGTACAACGCCAGCATCAGCAGCAGCATGCTGAACGCGATGCAGGCCAACATCGACAACTGGAGCGGCTCGTCCATCGATGCCAAGTCCAACGTCGCGAACCAGAAGATCTACCTGTTCGTCGGCACCAGCGACTACACCGTCGGCCCCAATCCGATGGATGCCCTGCGCACGCAGTACGCCAACAACGGCGTGCCGGCAGCCAACATGGAATACGTCAAGCGCAGCGGCACCGCGCACGTGTTCCCGACCGACTTCGACAGCACCGGCAACAACAGCTGCGGCAGCAGCGCGTCGCCCTACATCAGCAACTGCGGCTACGACGGCGCGAAGGCCGTGCTGAGCAAGATCTACGGCACGCTCAATGCGCGCAACAACGCGCCGGCTGCGAGCAACTACCTGCAGTTCAACCAGGGTGCGTTCACCAGCAATCCGGGCATGGCGTCGACCGGCTGGATCTATGTGCCGGCCAACTGCGCCGCCGGCGCGCAGTGCAAGCTGCACGTGGCCCTGCACGGTTGCCAGCAGAGCCTCACGCACATCAACGACCGGTTCGTGAAGAACACCGGCTACACGCGCTGGGCCGACACCAACAGCATCATCGTGCTGTTCCCGCAGGCCAAGGTCGACAACACCAACCGCAGCACCTCGGCCAGCGGCTCGCTGCCCAACCCCAACGCCTGCTGGGACTGGGTGGGCTGGTACGGCGGCAACTTCGCGCAGAAGGCCGGCACGCAGATCGCCGCGATCAAGGCGATGGTCGACCACGTCGCCAGCGGCGGCGTCACCTCCACGCTGCCGCCGCCCGCCAGCGTCAGCACCTCCGGCGCCACGAGCAGCAGCATGGTCGTCAGCTGGTCCGGCGTGCAGGGCGCAGCGGGCTACAACGTCTACCGCGGCAGCAACAAGGTGAATGCGCAAACCGTCACCGGCGCGAGCTATACCGACACCGGGCTCGCCGCCGGCACGACGTACAGCTGGACGGTGCGCAGCGTGGACGGCAGCGGCGCCGAGAGCGCGCCATCGTCGCCCGCGACCGGCACCACCACCGGCACGCCTCCGCCGGCCGCGACCTGCTACACGTCGAGCAACTACGCGCACACCACCGCGGGGCGCGCGTACCAGAGCGGCGGGTATGCCTATGCGAACGGTTCCAACCAGAACATGGGTCTGTGGAACCTGTTCACGACCACCACGTTGAAGCAGACGGGCCCCAACTACTACGTCATCGGCACCTGCCCATGACCGCGTAGCCGGCTCCTTTTGGAAAGATTCGGTGAACCCAGATGCACCCCGTGCTTGAAACCAAGGACCTCACGATCCGCTTCGGCGGACACGTGGCCGTGGACCGCGTCAGCTGTGCCTTCCATGCCGGCACGCTGACGGCCATCGTCGGGCCCAACGGCGCAGGCAAGACGACGTACTTCAACCTCATCTCGGGGCAACTCAAGGCGACGAGTGGCACCGTGCACCTGGAGGGCGAAGACATCACCGGCCTGCCTGCGCCGTTGCGCACCCGGCGCGGGCTGGGGCGCGCGTTCCAGCTGACGCAGCTGTTCCCGAATCTTTCCGTGCTGGAGAACGTGCGCCTGGCCGTGCAGGCGCGACACGGCGGCGTGCTGCAGCTGTTCAGCGTGTGGCTCGACCACAAGCACCTGCTCGAAGAAGCGCACGCGGTGCTGGAGGCGGTGCACCTGGGCGACAAGGCCCAGGCGCCGGCTTCCAGCCTGCCGCACGGCGACCAGCGCAAGCTGGAAGTGGCTCTGATGATGGCGCTCGACCCCAAGGTCTACATGTTCGACGAGCCGACCGCCGGCATGAGCGTCGACGAGGTGCCGGTGGTGTTGGATCTCATCCGCGCACTGAAGCAGCGGCGCGACAAGACCATCCTGCTGGTGGAACACAAGATGGACGTGGTGCGCGAACTGGCCGACCGCATCATCGTGCTGCACAACGGACAGTTGCTGGCCGACGGCGAGCCGGCGCAGGTGATGGCGCTGCCCATCGTGCAGAGCGCCTACATGGGAACCGCTGCCGTCGAGGAGGCCGCATGAGCGCCAACGTGTTGCAACTCGAAGGTGTCCACACCCACATCGGCGCCTATCACATCCTCCACGGCGTGGACTTCGCCGTACCGCAAGGCGAGGTGACGATGCTGCTGGGCCGCAACGGCGCCGGCAAGACGACCACGCTGCGCACCATCATGGGCCTGTGGCAGGCGAGCCGGGGCCGCATCACCTTCAATGGCGAAGCCATCGGCGGTGAGGGCAAGCGCCTTGTGACGCCGGACATCGCGCAACGAGGCATCGCCTACGTGCCCGAAAGCATGGGCATCTTCTCCGACCTGTCGGTGAAGGAGAACCTGCTGCTGGCAGCGCGCGGCGCCCGCACCGCCGACGACCTCGACACCCAGCGGCTCGAATGGATCTTCGGCCTGTTTCCAGCGCTGAAGAAGTTCTGGCTCTATCCGGCCGGCAAGCTCTCGGGCGGGCAGAAGCAGATGCTCTCGGTCGCGCGCGCCATCGTCGAGCCACGCAAGCTGCTGCTGATCGACGAGCCGAGCAAGGGCCTGGCGCCCGCGATCATCCAGAACCTCATCAGCGCGTTGAAGGAACTCAAGCGCACGCAGACCACGATCCTGCTGGTCGAGCAGAACTTCGCGATGGCGAAGGCGCTGGGAGACTCCGTCGCGGTGATGGACGACGGCCGCGTCGTGCACCGCGGTCGCATGGCGGAACTGGCCGAGAACGAAGACCTGCAGCAGCGGCTGCTGGGCCTGTCGCTCGCGGCGCATCAATGAAGAACGACGAGGGACGGTCCATGAACACTGCCACCGTGAACCGCACCGAGGGCACGCCGACTCCCACGCCGGTGCCCGCCGCACAGGTGCCGAAGGCGCGTTTCGATGCCATTCCGTTGTTGCTCGTGCTCGGCCTCGTGGCCGTGGCGCTGCCGATGATCGGCTCGGTGCCCACCTGGGTCACGCTCACCGTCGCGGGGCTGGCGATGGGCATGATCGTGTTCATCATCGCCTCCGGCCTCACGCTGGTGTTCGGGCTGATGGACGTGCTGAACTTCGGCCATGGCGTCTTCATCGCGCTCGGCGCCTTCATGGCCACCAGCGTGTTCGGGCTGATGGGCGACTGGACGGGATCGGCCTCGCTGTTCACCAACCTCGTCGCGGTGTTCGCAGCGATGCTGGTGGCGATGGCCGTCGCAGGCGCGATCGGCTATGCCTTCGAGCGCGTGGTCGTGCGGCCGGTCTACGGCCAGCACCTGAAGCAGATCCTCATCACGATGGGCGGCCTGATCATCGGCGAAGAGATCATCAAGGTGATCTGGGGTCCGCAGCAGATCCCGCTGCCGCTGCCCGAAGCCTTGCGCGGCTCGCTGTTCTTCGGCGATGCGGCGATCGAGAAGTACCGCGTGCTGGCGGTCGTGATCGGCGTGGTGGTGCTGGCCTCGATGCTGTTCGTGCTCAACCGCACCAAGATCGGCCTGCTGATCCGTGCCGGCGTGCAGGACCGCGAGATGGTCGAGAGCCTCGGCTATCGCATCAAGCGGCTGTTCATCGGCGTGTTCGTGGTCGGTTCCGCGCTCGCAGGCCTGGGCGGCGTGCTGTGGGGCCTGTACCAGCAGATGGTCACGCCGCAGATGGGTGCCCAGGTCAACGTGCTGCTGTTCATCGTGATCATCATCGGCGGGCTGGGCTCCACGCTCGGCTGCTTCGTCGGCGCGCTGCTGGTCGGGCTGATGGCCAACTACACCGGCTTCCTGGCGCCCAAGGTCGCACTGTTCTCCAACATCGGGCTGATGGTCGCCATCCTGCTGTGGCGTCCGCAGGGCCTGTGCCCGGTGACCAACCGTTGAGAGGCCTTCCATGCTGAAACGACTCCTCTCGCACGACCTGCCGAAGAGCCGCGCGCTCGCGGTCGCATTGGTCCTCGTCGTCGCCGGCCTGATGCTGGTGCCCTTCATCTTCCCCGGCAGCAAGTCGCTCAACGTCGCGGCGAAGATCCTGATCTTCATCGTGCTCGTCGCCAGCTACGACCTGCTGCTCGGCTACACCGGCATCGTCAGCTTCGCGCACACGATGTTCTTCGGCATCGGCGCCTATGGCGTGGCGATCGCATCGACGCGCATGGGCGAAGGCTGGGCCGCGCTCGGCGTCGGCATCGTGCTGGCGCTGGCCTTGTCGCTGGTGCTGTCGCTCGTGATCGGCTTGTTCAGCCTGCGGGTCAAGGCGATCTTCTACGCGATGATCACGCTCGCGGTGGCCTCGGCCTTCCAGACGCTCGCGTCGCAACTGTCCGAATTCACCGGCGGCGAGGACGGCCTCACCTTCCGCGTGCCGGAGTGGCTGAGCCCGAGCTTCGAGCCGTTCGAAACCGAGTTCTTCGGCGTGCTGATCGACGGCCGCATCATCAGCTACTACCTGCTGTTCGTGATCGCGGTGGTGCTGGTGCTGCTGATGCTGCGCATCGTCAACTCGCCGTTCGGGCGCGTGCTGCAGGCGATCCGAGAAAACGACTTCCGCGCCGAGGCCATCGGCTACCGCACGGTGGTGTACCGCACGCTCTCCAACGTGTTGTCGGCGCTGTTCGCCACGCTCGCCGGCTGCCTGCTCGCCGTCTGGCTGCGCTACAACGGCCCGGACACGTCGCTGTCCTTCGAGATCATGCTCGACATCCTGCTGATCGTCGTGATCGGCGGCATGGGCACGATCTACGGCGCGGTGATCGGCAGCGTGCTGTTCGTCGTCGCGCAGAACTACCTGCAGGACCTGATGCGCCTGGGCGCGAGCGCCGTGGAAGGCGTGCCGGTCGCCTCCGAACTCATTTCCCCCGACCGCTGGCTGCTGTGGATGGGCGTGCTGTTCGTGCTGTGCGTCTACCACTTCCCGAGCGGCATCGTCGGCAAGCTGCGGCAGAAGGCACTGGCCTTCGCCCGCTGAGCGCGGCGACTGAAGAACAACGACCCGAGACAACGACAAGAGGCGCGGCCGCAGAAGTACGCGCCCTGACAACACACACGACAACCCCCACAGGAATCAGGAGACGAGACATGAAGGAGAAGGTGCGCCTTGCGCCCAGGATGCTGATGATCGCGTGTGCCGCCGTGCTGGCGGCCGGCTGCGGCGGCGGCGATGACGACGACGACACCGGGGCGCCCGAGGCGAATGCCAAGCCGTCCTATGTCGGCACCGTGACCACGACCGAATACGACGGCACCACCGACGACCTGCTGACGGCCGGCCTGGGCCGCACCGCGCTCGCCGGCGCGGCGCCCACGTACGCCGATCCGGCCCACCCCACCGGCGCCGAGCTGCGCCGCCATGCCATCTACACCAACTACCGCGCGATGCTCGACATGACCGCGGCAGGCGGCTACGGCACGCTGTACGGCCCCAACGTCGACCTGGCCGGCAACGACACGCTCGGCGAGGGCCGCATCGCCGGCACCGAATTCCTCGCTTTCAGCGACGACGGCACCGGCCGCCAGAACGTGACGCTGCTGGTGCAGCTGCCCGCCAGCTTCGATCCGGCGCAGCCGTGCATCGTGACGGCGACCTCGTCCGGCTCGCGCGGCGTGTACGGCGGCATCTCGACCGGCGAATGGGGCCTCAAGCGCGGCTGCGCGGTGGCTTACACCGACAAGGGCACCGGGACCGCACCGCATGACCTCGCCACCGACACCGTGCCGTTGATCGATGGCACGCGTGCCACCGCGCAGGCCGCCGGGCAGAACGCGGCCTTCAACGCCGGCCTCACCGATGCCGAGCTGACGGCCTTCAACACCGCCACGCCCGATCGGCTCGCGTTCAAGCATGCCCATTCCCAGCGCAACCCGGAGAAGGACTGGGGCCGCTACACCTTGCAGGCCGTCGAGTTCGCGTTCTACGTGATCAACGAGCGGCACGGCAGTTCGTTGCCCGACGGTCGCCGTGCGCGAACCTTCAAGGCCGACAACACCCTGGTGATCGCCTCCAGCATCTCGAACGGCGGGGCCGCGGCGATCGCTGCGGCCGAGCTGGACACGAGCGGGCTGATCGACGGCGTGGCCGTCGCGGAGCCCGCGGTCGAGCTGCCCGCCAGCCTGAACGTGCAGGTGCAGCGTGGCGCCACGCTGGTGCCCACGTTCGGCAAGCCCGTCATCGACTTCACCACGTATGCCAACGTGTTCCAGCAGTGCGCGGCCTTGTCGACGCAGCTCGCCAACACGCCGTTCCAGGCCGCGTACGCCACCAGCTTCGGTTTCGTCGCGGGCAACCGTTGCGCGTCGCTGAAGACCAAGGGGCTGCTCGTCGGCAACACGACGGCCGAGCAGGCCGACGAGGCCTTGCAGAAGCTGCGCGACTACGGCTGGGAGGCGGACTCCGACGCGCTGCATGCCTCGCACATTGCGTTCGAGATCGCGCCGGCCGTGAGCATCACGTTCGCCAATGCCTTGTCGCGCGCGAGCGTGAAGGACAACCTGTGCGGCTACAGCTATGCGGCGGCCGCAGGTGCAGCCGTCGCGCCGATGAATGCGGTGCAGCTCGCGCAGATGTTCGCGACCGGCAACGGTGTACCGCCGCAATCCGCGCCCAACGTGCAGTTGATCAACAACCTCAACCCCGCCGGCCCGGCGCGCGACCTGCTGTCGTCGTCCCCGTCCACCAACACGATGGACTGGAACGTCGATGGCGCGCTGTGCCTGCGCGACCTCGTCACCGGCAACGACACGGCAGCGCAGGCGTTGCAAGCGGGCCTCGACGAGACGCGCCGCAACGGCAACCTGCGCGGCAAGCCGGCGGTGATCGTGCACGGGCGCAACGACGCGCTGATCCTGGTGAACCACACCTCGCGCCCGTACTACGCGTTGAACAAGACGGTCGAGGGCAACGCCAGCCGGCTGAGCTACCTGGAGGTCACGAACGCGCAGCACTTCGACGGCTTCATCGGCCTGCCGACGGTGCTGCCGGGCTACGACACGCGCTTCGTGCCGCTGCACGTGTACCTGAACCGTGCGCTGGACGCGGTGTACGCCAACCTGCGCAGCGGCACGCCGTTGCCGCCGAGCCAGGTGGTGCGCACCACGCCGCGCGGCGGCACGCCGGGTGCGGCGCCCGCCATCACGGCCGCCAACGTTCCGCCGCCTTCCATGGCACCCGCGGCGGGTGACCAGATCACGATGAACGGCAACACCGTTCGGGTGCCTGACTGACAGAAGGTGACCCCATGGGCTTCACGTCGAACTACCTCACCTGCGCCGGCCGCGAGATCCACTACACCGAGTGGGGCGCGCAGCACGGCGAGACGGTCATCGCCTGGCACGGCCTCGCGCGTACCGGGCGCGACATGGACGAGGTGGCCGAACGCCTGTCACAGCGCTACCGGGTGATCTGTCCGGACACCATCGGGCGCGGGCTCTCGCAATGGAGCCCCGATCCGGTCAACGAGTACCGGCTCTCGTTCTACGTGAAGCTCGCCACCGCGCTGGTGGACCAGCTCGACCTCGAGCAGTTCCACTGGCTCGGCACCTCGATGGGCGGGGCGATCGGCACGCTCGCCGCGGCCACCACGCTGCGCGGGCGCATCCGCCGGCTGATCCTCAACGACAACGGCCCGAAGCTCGCAGACGCCGCCTTGGATCGCATCCGCGCCTACGCCGGCAACCCGCCGGCCTTCAGCTGCGTGAGCGAGCTGGAGCAGTTCCTGCGCACTGTGTATCAGCCCTACGGCTGGCTGTCGGACGAGCAATGGCGCCGCATGACGGAAACCTCCGTGCGTCGCCTGCCGAACGGCCTCGTGACGACCCACTACGACCCCGCGATGGCGGGCCAGTTCACGCACCACCCGACCGACTACGACCTGTGGGACGCCTACGACAGCCTCGACATCCCGGTGCTGTGCCTGCGCGGCGAGACGTCCGATCTGCTGCTGCCGGAAACGGCCGATGAAATGCGCCGTCGCGGCCCGCGTGCGGTGGTCGTCACCATCCCCGGCTGCGGGCACGCGCCGGCGCTCAACGTGCCCGATCAGCTCGACCTGGTGGAGCGGTTTTTCACCGCGGCGGAGTGAAGCGCCGCGGCGCCCTTGTTCGCGCGCCGCGATGATCAACGTGAGCAGGTAGCCTGAGACGGGTTGCTGCCTGCTGCTGCTGGGGTTGCCCGCTGGCGCGGGGGTGGGGGTGCGCAAGCTTGGCCTTTCGCGCTGGCCAGGTTGCCCGCTGGGGCGGGGCGGGGCGAGCGCTGCGCAAGCCTGGCCTTTTGCGCTGGCCAGGTTGCCCGCTGGCGCGGGGGTGGG
>NZ_CAMLJQ010000064.1 GCF_946480305.1 uncultured Caldimonas sp. | reverse complement strand
GTGGGGTCGCCGAACTGCACGCCTTGCAGCGCACGCGGGCGACTGCCTTCCGCACCGATGAGGGCCGGCGCGCCTTGTGCTGCTGCCCAGCCTGGCAAGACGGCACCGGTCAATGCAGTGGAGCCGAGTTGCAGGAAGCGGCGGCGGCCGCGAAGCGGATTGGTCGACATGGAAGCTCTCCTGAGGTTGACGGTCGGTGTATGGCGTCAGCCTAGAAAGCCCACGTGGCGGGACCATGACGGTTGCGGGAAGGTTTGTAACGGAGGGCTCGGCGGCTACAAGAACCGGGCCGGATCACGTCGCCATCGAGCGGCGTGACCGGGGCGTCACGGGCGTGCAGGCACGCCCCCCGGGCGCGCGCATGGCGCTCAGCCAGATGACGAAGACGACTGACGCGCTTGCCGTCAAGCGACGTCCACAGTCCCTACCGCACCGCGCTGCTTTGATCGCCGCCTTGCCAGCAGCCCGAGCACCCCCAGGCCGGACAGGAGCATCGCGTAAGTGCCAGGCTCGGGCACGTGCTGCGCGTACATCGTGAAGTGCCAGTTGGTGAACTCGTCGTCGGTCCAGCGCGCCAGGACCGTCTGCCCGGTGAAGCTGAAGTTCTTGAACACGTCCTTGTGTTCACCATGATCTTTCGACACCTCGCCGCTCTTCCAGTTGATGCTGCCGTGCGGGTAATCGTCCGCGTCCCAGGAGAACGATCTGCTGAACGTCTCTGCGGCTCCGTCCACGTCTCCATGTGGCGTTGCGAGGTGGGTCAGCGCGACCGTCAGATGGACTTCGTCGTCTCCCCATTCGGAGATCCAGGTACCGACGGTGAGGCTCCAGAAACTGTCGGACGTTTGGATCAGGGTTGGAAGCGTGGAGCGGTCTGCCCTTGCCCCCCCGGAGATATTCACGGTTGCAGACTTTTTGGAATCAACGAAGGTGTATTGGATTCCATTGTCCGTGTCGAGCACGCCTTGCGCCTGACCGGCGTACACCCCCGTCGAAGCGAGCACTCCGGCGGCACCGAGCACGAGTTTCGACAAGCAGGTGAGCCGTTTCGGCGAGGCATGGAAGAACCGTCGTCTCAAGTAGTTCGGCATATCGACTCCCATGGGTTTGATGAAAGGAAACAGCACCGCACTACTTACCGCGGCTCAGACAATTTAGGCGCTCGCGCCCCAGGTGTACGTATCGTGGGTAACCTGCGGTGTCCGCCTGCTGGCGTCACCGGTTCAGGTTGCTGAACGGGGAGATCCCGGGGTTGCTTTCAAGACGCCGGCTCAACCAAAGTGCGGTACGACCGTCCAGCATCAGTTCTACCGTCATTCCCGATGGACCTTCCCGCTCCGCTTGCCGACAATACGTGCTGATCCCGCCTTGCCGCGGGACACCACCGAAACTTCCACGATCTCAAGACCGAAAGGACCACCGATGCTCGATTCGCGACGAATGTGCGGCCGCCTGCTTTCCCTCGTTCTCCTGTTCTCGGCCCTGCTCATTCCCGTCGTCGAAGCCAGGCAGATGGTGAGCGTCGCGCGCGACGAGATCAACATGCGAACCGGCGCAGGCACCAGGCACGAATCGCTGTGGTTGCTCAGCCGCGGCTATCCGCTGCAGGTGATCGGCAAGCGCGGCAAATGGGTCAAGGTACGCGACTTCGAAAGCGACGAAGGCTGGGTCTACCGGCCACTGACGTCGGCACGGCCTCACCACGTGGTCAAGGCGAGCATCGCCAACGTGCGCAGCGGGCCCAGTACCCGAACGCGCGTGGTCGGCAAGCTCGCCTACGGCGAGGTCGTTCGCACGCTCGAGAAACGCTCCGGCTGGGTCAGGGTCACCCACGAAAGCGGCGTCAAGGGCTGGATCGCACGCCGTCTGCTTTGGGGCTGGTGACTGGCTCACGCCGATTGCGGCAAGGTGCGTCGTGCCGTGGGTTCGCTCAGTCGCGACGCCTGTTCAGTGCAGTGTTCTGCTCGGTGCTGAGTTCAACCACACCGAGCGGCTCTGCCCATCATCCAAGTCAGGCGCGGTATTGGCTCGCCACCTTGATGACCTGCAGGGCCACCGAGCTGGCGGCAGACAGCTTCGGGCCTCAACGAGCGACGGTCGAAAAAGAGGCTGACGTCCATCAGCCAGCAGCGCCCGCAACAGGAGACCGCCGATCAGGCCTGTCGCGCCGGCGAGCAGGACTTTGCGCGAAGCAGGTGCCGGGCAGACATTCTGGGGCTTCAGTCGGCAGCCGTGGGGCCGGCTTTTTTGAGTTCTGCGAACTTGGCAGCCATGGTCGGGTTGCCCTTGGTCAGCTTCTTGATGGTCACGTCCTGGGCCTTGTCGTTGGCCAGACGGAGATTGCGGTCGGCACCCAGCAGCGCGTCCTTGGTCTTCTGCAGGTGGTCGATGGACTTGTCGATCTCGTCAATCGCGGTCTGGAACCGGCGTGAAGCCAAGTCGTAGTTCTTGGCAAACGCCGCCTTGAAGCCTTCGAGTTCATTCTCGAAATTCGTGATGTCTATGTTCTGGGCCTTCACCAGGGCGAGCTCCGTCTTGTACTTCACGGCGTTCATCGCCGCGTTGCGCAGCAACGTGATGATGGGGATGAAGAACTGCGGGCGGACCACATACATCTTCGGGTAGCGGTGGAACACATCCACGATCCCGGTGTTGTAGAGCTCGCTGTCGGGCTCCAGCAGGGAGACCAGCACCCCATACTCGCAGCCCTTCTCCGTGCGGTCCTTGTCCAGTTCCTTCAGGAAGTCCTCGTTGCGCTTCTTGGTGGCCGTCACATCGCATTCGTTCTTCATCTCGAACATGATGGACACGATCTCAGTGCCGGACTCATCAGTGTCGCGGAAGATGTAGTCGCCCTTGCTGCCGCTGCTGGCGTCGTTGTCCTTCTCGAAGTAGGCCCGAGGGAAGGCTGTGGCACGGATGCGGTTGAACTCGGTCTCGCAGTGCTGCTCCAGCGTTTCGCCCACCATCTTGGTGGATAGACGCGCCTTCATGTCACGTAGGCGTTCGATGGCGTCGTCGCGGTCTTTGATCTGGACTTCGTAGCGTTCTTTGAGGGATTGCTCGGCCAAATGCTTTTCCAGGCGGGCCTGAGCCAGACTGGCCTGCAGTTCGTCGCGCTGCTTCTCTACGGCGGCCAGCGCCTCGGTGATGGCGAGCTTTTGAGACAGCTCGACCTCTACCAGCCGGGCCTTGAGGCCCTGGATTTCACTGTCTTTGCTGGCGGCAGTTTTCTGCAGCTCAGCCATGCGTTGTGCCTCGGCAAGTTGCCGGACCGTCTGGGTCTCCTGGCGGGCTTTGTCCAGTTCGCTGGCCAGGGCATCTCTCTGCTTCTCGACATCGCTGAGGGCCTGGGCCACGGCTAACTGGCGGGACACCTCCCCTGCCTCCAACTGTGCCTTGAGCCTCTGGATTTCCGCCTCCCGTTCGGTGCCCTGCTTCTGCAACTCCGCGGTCAGCTGAGCACGCGCCAGTTCCACGGCGGTCTGTTTGTCGCGCTCGGCCAGCTCCAGCCGCTCGTGGAGTTGATGCTCGAAGTCACTGTCGCGTACCTGTTTGAGGATGTCGGCGTAGCCGGCTTCGTCGATCTTGAAAGCCTTGCCGCAGTGCGGGCAGATGATGTCGTTCATGGTTTTTCTCCCTGCACATGGGTTAGCAAATGCGCGGAATCCAAGGGCTGCAGGACCACCGTCTCACCCCTTCGGGGGGACGGGTCCTTGGCCGGCACTATCGTGTCCTTCTCTCGGATCTTGCCCTTCTCGTCTTCGACTTTCAGCTCGCCTCCGCCCTCGTTCCGCAGATTCCGTCGAGCTGCGTCTGCAGCCTGCTTCTGGGTAGCGTGCAAACTTGTCGCTCGTTCGCCGCCGTCTTTCTGATTGGCCCATTTCCCGTCGGGGCGCCTCGAAACCGTTCTTCCGACCGTCGCCATTCGCATCTCCTGACTTGGCGTTTGCACCCACTTTTTCTGCACGACCGATCCCAAAATTCGGGCCCCGACTTCCGCGATTGCTCCCCCCACCACGGCTCTCGTGCTGGCGCTCGGCGTGTGAAGCGGACGGACGAAACCCAGGGCAACGTCAACCATCGTGCCGCCGAAAACTACCCTCTCGCTAGTTGCAGAGCCCTCTCCAATCGCGCGCGACTTGTGGCCCTCAATCGCGTCAACCCGAGTTCCCGAGCCATCGCAATGACGACCGCTTCTCCTTCATTCCCCGCGGCCAGCAGTCCACGAGCCAGGGCTGTCAGCTCGGATACGCAAACCTCGTCTACCGATCTGGTGTAGCTTTCAGCTGCGCGTCGGAATTGGATCTCTTCCTCAGGGTCACGACCCGGCGGCCAGAAGAAGACGCCAACCTCTTCTTCCGTGCTCCTGCACAGCTTTGCAGCAATCGTTGACACACGCTCCTGAATGCGCCCCCCAGTGCGCGCCCATCCATGGGCCCTCGCGATCCTTCGTGCAACGACAGTGTCCAGCACAGGCCCTTCAGTCTCCACGACGTGCAAGATCATCCGGGACAACTGTTCGTCGTACTGCTTGTCAAAAAATGCGTCAGCATTGACTTCCCCGACCGCTTGGCGAGGATCGGATTCCACGAGCAACGGTACCTGTTGAGCCATCGCGGTGCTGGCTCGACGTGCGTAGAGTTCGTCGACTACAAGGTCGTCGCGCTCTGGCGGCTCACGGAGTGCTTCGCCGACTTCAGCGCCGACCGCCGGCTTGATCGCTTTGTCCAGTCCAAGATCGCCGAGGCCCTCATCCTTCGCCCGGCTTATCGCCTCTTCGGCCGCCACCCGTGCCGCCTCTTCGGCCTGCGCTTGGGCCTCCCGGTCCGTCCGGCTCGCCGCGAGCAAGGCCTCCAATGCGAGATGCAGCTTGTCGGCGGTCCCCTTTCGGTCGATCCACCAATCGGTCGACCACACACGCAGGATTTCCCAGCCCAGTCCTCGCAGCACTTGCTCGCGCAGCATGTCGCGATCACGGGCGGTCGCTGAGCGGTGGTAGGTAGCGCCGTCGCACTCAACGCCGGCAAGGTAGGTTCCGGGTGCGTCCGGATGCACCACCGCAAGATCGACCCGGAACGACGAGGCGCCGATCTGCGTGTGTACCTGCCAGCCGCGAGTGGTCAGCGCCGTCGCGACGGCCTCCTCAAACGGGCTCTCGAAACCGCCCAGGCTGCCTTTGGTGGCCTCAGCGAGCGCGCGGGGGCCGCGCTCCGCGAACTCGAGGAAGTGCTTCAGGTCCCGCACACCGGCCGCTTGTGTCCGCGACAGGTCAAACTGCTCCGCTTTCAGGCTAGAGAACACCCGCAACTCGTGCCGCGCCCGAGTGATCGCCACATTGAGCCGTCGCTCACCGCCCTCGCGGTTCATCGGACCGAAGTTCATCGATACCGCGCCCGTCAGATCGGGACCATAGGTGATCGAGAAGTACATGATGTCGCGCTCGTCGCCCTGGACTGACTCCAAGTTCTTGACAAACAGCGGTTCCAACTCGGCCTCGGAGAAGTAGGGCTCAATCGACGGATCCTTGCGCCGCTCTTCGTCGAGCAAGTCCTCGATCAGGTTCATTTGCTCGGAGTTGAACGTCACCACGCCGATCGTGAGCTGCGACTCGCGAAACGCCGGCGACTTCAGCCGGGCGACGATGTCGGCGACTACCGCCTTCGCCTCTGTCTGGTTGACGCGCGCTCCGCCCTTCTCATAGACACCCCGGACATGGTGGAAGCTCACCGCGCGGTCGTCCGTCACTGGTGAGGGGAAGGTCACCAGACCGCCCCCGTAGTAGCGATGGTTCGAGAAGGCGATCAGCGATTCATTGCGGCTGCGGTAGTGCCACGCCAGATTCATCGTCGGCAGATTGGCCCCAAGGCACTCGTCGAGGATGCTCTCGAGATCTGCCTCCACGTCCTCATCGTCGAGCGAGGACTCGGCACGGTCGAAGAACGCCGTCGGCGGCAATTGCTTGGGATCGCCCACCATCACAACCTGCTTGCCGCGCGCTATAGCACCGATCGCATCCCAGACCGGGATCTGCGACGCCTCGTCGAACACCACTACGTCAAACGCCGACGCGTCCGGCGACAGGTACTGCGCAACCGAAAGTGGGCTCATCAGCAGGCAAGGCGTCAACTGCGTCAGTGCCGTTGGAATTCGACCAATCAGCTCCCGCAAGGGCAGGTGCATCTTCTTCTTGTTCATCTCGTGACGCAGCAGGCCCCACTCGGAGTTCCGGCTGACGCCATCGGCCTTCGGCAAACCGGCAGCAAGCGACGCTCGGATCCAGGCTCGCGTCAGATCGGTGAACTGCCGGTCGAGCAACCGGAAGTCGGCGATCCGCTTTTCGTGCTCAGCCGACACGAACGTACGAATCACCGGTTCCTGGTCGACCACGGCGTTGAGCCACCAGCGGCAGTAGTTGGCTTCGAAAGTCTTGGCCAATGCAGCCGTCGTGACCGCCCGCTCCTCTAGCGCCGCGACTAGCGGCGCCAGCCCAGCCACCAGCGCTTGGCTGCGCACCTTGCGCCAAGCGCACCAGGCGTGCAGCCGGTGTTCCGATTGGACGATCACGCGACAGTGCTCCAGCATCTCTGCGAGCGGAAGATCCTGCAACTCCGCAAACGACTGCTCGCTGAACGACCCGGCAGCGGCGAGCTGGTCCAGGGGAGGCTGCAAGGCCGTCCAGGCTTCGAGGTAGCGCTTCCCGCTGGCAGCCACCGGACCACCAGGATCGAGCAATGCATTGCCGTCGCCGACCAGGAGCCCGAGCGCATGCTGTATCGCCGTCAACCGCTCCGGTCCCTCGGCGAGGTTGGCGACGGCCGCGGACATCGACGCATGGAACTTCTTGAGCTTGTCGATGGCCTCTGGCTGTGTCGCAAGTCCGGCCCAAGTGCCATCGGTCAGCTGGTACAGATCGTCGAAAGCGCGCAGTTGCTCTTCGATGCCCGCGCGCCGGCGCAGGCGTAGCAGGTCGGCTGCGAACGCCGCACCGCAGTCTCCATTCGCCACAGCATCGTGTTCGCCCGCGATTGCACCAGCCTCTCGGACGGCAGCGACCGCTCCCACGAATTGCAGTGCTGCGGACAGGCGTTGCGGTTGCGTTGCATGCCCGGCCCAAAGTCCACCGGTTGTTGCGCCGAGCGATTCAAGACTGGCGATCTCAGCGTCCAGGGCCCGCAAGCGTCGGGCCTGGGCCAGTTCGGTGGCGAGCCGAGCGCCGCAGCGGCCGTTGGCCACCGCGTCGAAGCCTTCGTCGCGCCACGCTTCTCCCCTCTTTGCTGCGGCCAGGGCGAGCTGGAACTTCAACGCTGCCTGCGCAAACTCCGGCCGGGTCTTGAGCCCAGCCCAAACCCCTTCGGTCGCCGGTCCGATTTCGATCTTGCCGAGTTCGGACTTCAGCTCACGCATCTTCACGAGCAGGCCCAGGTCGCGTGCCACGTCCGGCTTGCCCTCGCCGGTCGCCACGGCATCCAGAACCTTGGCCAGCGCCCGTTTGCGCCACCACGACAGCGGCCAGACCGACTTCTCTGCCCGCACCCACTGCCGCTGCAACTGGTGCACATTCAACTGCTCGACCTCGTCCGTGTACTTGACTGACAGCCGGCGTGCCCCCTCGCCGAGTTTCTCGAGCAGACGCAGGCCTTTGCTGAGTTCCTCGACCACATCCAACGACCACGGCTCGCCGAGCTGGCCCTGCACCTGACCATGTTCCTGCAGTAGCGCCAGTCCCTTGCGGCACTGGGCGATGATCTCCTCCGACCACTGGGAGGACAAGCTCGCGCTCAGTTCCCGGTGCTGTTCGATCAGCCGCCACCCTTCGTGCAGTCGCTCCATCGTGGCGCGCGCATCTGGCTGAAAGACCACCCGCCAGTCGTGCCCTGCGGCGCTGGGTAGCGCGCGCGCCAAGGTCGCCAGCGCCATCCGTGCACGTCGCGGCAGCGCGTCGACTTGCACCGAGACTGTTTTCAGGAATGCCTGGGCTGCCTGCTGGGCCCGCTCCACCATCGGAACGGTTTCCCTGGCGGCATCGATGAAGCGTTGCTGCCAGGAGGGCGACCATTCCGTCACCTCAACAGCAGACAGTGGCCCGCGCAACAGATGATCCGCTCCCACCACGCTGGCGTTGACGGCCAACCGATCGACCAGCTCGCGCAGCGCCGCGAGCTGACCGTCGTCATGGAAGTCGGGGCCGGGCCACGAGAGCGCGAGCGAGGGGATCGCGTCGCCGTCGACCACCACGCCAATGGCCTGGTAGATCGTCAAGCCATTGCGATGGCGGTGGTGCAGGCGCGTCACATACCCGTTTAGCTCGTCGCGATAGCGTGCAAGCTTGGTCGCTTGCGCCTGCCAGACCTGCGGGTCGAAGTCACCCTGAGCCTCCCAAGCGCGCTGCAGTTGAGCGAGCACCTCGACTTTTCTGGCTTTGCTCGAGTGCAGCTCGAGGCAAAACTCGCCGAGTCCGACCTCGCGCAAGCGCCGGTGCACCACGTCGAGCGCGGCGATCTTCTCCGACACGAACAGCACCCGCTTTCCCTCGGCGAGGCACTGGGCAATCAGATTCGAGATCGTCTGGCTCTTGCCGGTCCCAGGTGGGCCAACGAGCACGAAATCCTTGCCGCGCGCCGCCGCCAGTACTGCGGAAAGTTGGGAGGAATCCGCCGGCAAAGGGCAGAAGGTCTGGTGCGGCTGGAATTCGGCATCCAGGCGCCGCGGATCAGGAAAGGCGCAAGTCGACGGATAGGGATCGCGGGGAGTATCGATCAAGTGCTGAACGACCGGGTTCTGGCGCAGTTGGTCGGTGCGCTGCGTCAGGTCCACCCACATCAGGTACTTGGCGAACGAGAACATCGCCAGCACCACCTCCTCAGACACCTCCCAGCCTTTGATGTCGCGCACCGCGTAGGAAACGCTTTTCCAGATGCGATCGATATCGATGCCGGCCTCGTCGCGCGGTAGCTCGCCGTCCGTCATGCCCAGGTTCAGCCGAAAATCCTGCCGCAGCATCTCGACCAGGGTCGGGTTGAAGCGCGGCTCGTCCTCGTGCAGCGTCAGTGTGAATCCCGAACGGGCGCTGCGGCGCTGCAGCGTCACCGGCACCAGCACAAGCGGCGCGCGGTACTTCTGGCCCGCCTTGTCATCACGCGTCCAATTCAGGAATCCGATCGCCAAGTACAGCGTGTTGGCGCCGCCCTCCTGCAAGGTGGTGCGGGCGGCGCGGTACAGGTCGACCAACCGCGCCTCCAACTCCTGTTGCTCCATGCCGACAAACACTTCTCGGCGCCGCAGGGCGTCCAGCGCGTGCTCGCGTCGCACGTCTTCGCGCGAACGCTGCTCGTAGATGACTTGATCGCGTGGATCCTTGCCCTCCATCAGCTCCGGCCGCGGAAGCAAACGGATGGCTTGGCCGTCTGACAGCAAATCCTCAAGGGCGTTTGGATCGGGTGCGTCCAGCCGCAAGGCTTTTTTGCCGGCGCGGAAGTTCAGCAGGTTGTTGCGCAACGACAGGTCGAGCAGCTTGCGCTGCCAGCGTGCCAGGCGGTCCTTTGGATCCAGTGTCGCCGGGTCAGCCTCCGGCATTGCCCCCTCCGGCAGCTCTGGCGCTTCGTCAAATCTGGGTGGTGCCGCAGCTTGGTCGTCGTTCGCGGTCGGCTCCGCGACCTGGATTTCAGTGCTGGCGAGCGGCTTGATGCGCTGCATGCGCGCCCGCCGCACGTCCACCAGCATTTCGAACGCGTCGTCCTTGTCCTCGTCAATCTGTCCGGCCGCATGCTGGGTGGCGTAGCTGAATGACGGTGCCGGTCGCTGGGTGATCAAGGTGGTCTCAAACAGGACCAGTTCTTTCAACTTGACCCGTTTACGCACCGCCGTCACATCGTCGACCACGGTGGTCGAGAACTCCTCAGCTTGCAACCAGACCCCTGCGAACGCGTGTCCCTTGGTGAACACGATCACGGGATTGAGACCTGCCTGCTCCAGGGCTGCACAGAACAGCAGCGTGAGGTCCAGGCACGTGGCAATGCGCGCGTCCATCACCTGCGACGGGCTGCGCACCTTCTGGCCACGGTGCTCGAAGCTGGCTGGCGGCAGTGCGTAGTCCAATCCCAAGGCGGCGGTCGCGCTCCAGATCGCCGAAGCAAGTTCCCAGGCCTTCTTGGGGCCGCCTTGATAGCCGTCGATCGCGGCTGACCGGCCAGCATCGCGCAGCACCACAGCCGCCTGCTTGAGCAACCGATCCACTGCCAGCTCGTTGGGCTGCACGAAGGCCGCCACCATGTCGGGCAGATGCGACAAGCCCCCCCATTGATTGCGAGGCAGCAGTTCGACGGGACGCTCGACTTGCGCCAGCACCTCAGGCACCTCACTGTCACCAACTTGCCGAGTCAGCGTCAGCACAACGGTGGCGCTTTCAGCTTCGGTCAGCTTGCTCAGCAAAGCACCGTCAAGCTGCACGTCGAGGTCACGAATCGGGTAGCTGCTGTCGCGACCGATCGCGTCGATCCTCCACGATCTTGGCTTGACGAACGCCGGGATGGAATGCAGACCCAGGACGACGTTTGAGACGTCGTGCTCGCTCGCATTCACCGCCACCAACTCGCGGAGCATCGGTACCGCGTTCTGGAAATCGGCCAGGTTCAACTTGGCGACACATGCCGCCCGCAGTTCAAACGGGGTGGGTGGGACGTCGTGCGGCAAATCTGGTGCGGGTGGTTCCACTTAAGCGTTTCCTCCAGCAAACCGGGGCTGGGAACGCTCCGGGGACGATGGTCGACTTCTTATTGAACGGGACGGCCTGCGACGCTACTCCGTCTTGCGCTTGAAGTTCTCGTCGTTCTTGCAGAACGTGAGGGCATCAGCAAGCAGGCCTGCCAGACGGTAGAGGTTCTCGGGTTTGTCGAGCAGAATCGCCTCGCCTGTCCCCAGCTCGAGTCGGGCCCTTGCGATCTCGGCCTTGTGAGCCTCGGTCAAGGGAACGCCAAACTGCGCCGCGGGGCGCTTGCGCTCGCTCCAGAAGCGAACCAACCATCGGTTCGATTTGCCCTGGTACAACACCGTGTAGTAGCTCTCAGTGTCTTTGCCTTGCAGGTCTTCTCCCGGCAAGACCTCCTGGCAAATTTCTAGGATGCGCCGTTCCACCGCGGTCGTGATGATCCGCGGATTGGCGGAATCGACAACTGGCGCATTCGGATTCGGCTCCTCTTCGGCAGGTGTAGGGGGGTCTTCGACGACTACCTTGGTGTTGAGCGAGTTGGCCACCATTCCGCTGATGGATTGGGCAACGGCCTGCTTGACGATCGGTTGCACGCTCTCGAGAAACTTTGACGTGAAGTTCCTCTGGATCTCCGCACGGTTCGCGACGTACTTGACAAAGTCGAGGTCGCACTCGCGCAGCATCCCCGTGATCACGTGCTTGAACGCCGCGAGATAGACACTCTCCTCTGCCAGCGCTCGCAGCGCGTCCGGCCTGAAACGGTCGTGATGGAACCGCATCAACTGCTCGGCCGCGTCATCCTGAACATCCTCGAAGTGGACAGTCAGGAATGGTTGGACGTCCATGATGTTCTTGTTCACCAGATCGGTGAAGAAGCGCCACTCCCGGCCGTTCGTGATGGCTGCGACCGTCACCTCTGGTGTGGCGTTGTAGTAGCGCGCTAACTGGGGGCAGTGGTTGGTCAGGTTCTGGTTGTACGCCTTGGCCTCTATGAACATCACCGGCACGTCGTTGCAGAACAGGGCGTAGTCGACGCGTTCACCAGCCTTCACGCCGGGAAAGTCGGAGAAGTGCTCGGCCTTGACCTTGCGCGGGTCGAACGCGCTGAAGCCGAGGATGTCGAGCAGCGGGAGGATCAGCGCCTGCTTGGTCGTTTCCTCGGTCGAGCAATGGGGACCAACGTTGCGGATGTGCTCGATGTGGGCCTGCACTCGTTGCTTGAATTCGGAAGCCTCCACGCCTGCCCTCCATTCGTTGCTGCGGACGGGCCGTTGTAACAAAAGGAACAACGGGCATGGTACCCCCCGGATGGGGGCTCAGGATTTGACAGTTGCGCAGTTAAATGTCGCAGACCAGCCTCAACCTGCCCCACACAACCTGCTGCGCCACCCTCTTCGCGGCGTTCACGCCTTTGGGGCACCCCTGCCGGCAACCAACGCCACGGAATCGAAAGAGTCCTGACTTTCACGCCGCATTGATGCGAGCGGCGCTGCCGTAGGGGCACGCGCTCAACTGCAGCGCGTTGCCACCGTCTTGCTGCAGATCGAGCAGCAGGTGACTGCGAAAGTGACGAAGGCACGGTGCGCCGCTCGAAAGCGCTGCGGCTGACCGAGGGTCAGCCGCGAAAGCCGCGTCAAGGGTTGGCCCGCACGCCCTCTGCTGCGGGGCCGGTGACCCGCCCGAACCTGCGCACCAGCTCGCCCGCGGCCTCTCGGATCTCCTGGTCGCCCAAGGCCTGCAGTTCGAACGACTCGCCGTGGTGCCCGCCGGTGGCGGAGCGCCGGTGGCTGCGCGCATAGCACGGGTCGTAGTGGACCACCAGCACGCGCTCGACGAAGGCGTCGACCTGGCCGCTGTCGAGCAATGCCTTCCATCGCTCGAGCTCGTCGCCGCCCACCAGTGGCTTGAGCGGTGCAAGGCGCTCCAGCACCTGCGGCGGGTCGTCGACGAGGTGCGGGTAGTCAGTGCGCAGCAGCTTCACGCGCTCGGGCAGCGGGGCCACCACCTCGATGCGCCGGGCGTTCTTCATGGCCTGCAGCAAGGCGTCGGGCAGTTGCACGTTGCCGACCTTCTTGCTTTCGGCTTCGATCCACACGGGCCGGGCCGGATCGAGCCGGCGCAGCTTCTGCACCAGCATGCCGTCGAAGAATTTCTGCGTCGGTTGCTGCGTGCCGGGCACGAGCCCGAGCAATGAGCCGCGGTGCGCGGCCAGCCCTTCGAGGTCGATGACCTGCTCGCCGAGCCGCTCGAGCTCGGCGAGCAGGCGCGTCTTGCCGCAGCCGGTGGCGCCGGCCAGCACGCGATAGTCGAAACGGCCGGGCAGCCGCTCGAGCGCGACCAGCACGGCGCGCCGGTAAGCCTTCCATCCGCCGGGGAACACCTCGGTGCGAAAGCCGATGCCTTCGAGCGGCGCCGCCCAGGCGCGGCTGCGTTTGCCGCCGCGGTAGCAATACACGAGGAAGCGGTCGTCCTTGTCGTACTGCGAGATCAGCTTGCCGACGTGCTCGGCGATGTTGCGCAGCGCGAACTGCGCGCCCACCAGGTAGGCCGCGTGCGGATCGCGCTTGTAGGTGCGCCCTACTTCCGCGAACTCTTCATCGTTGGCGACCGGCAGGTTCACGGCGCCGGGGATGTGGTCTTCGGCGAACTCGTGCGGCGAGCGCGCGTCGATGATGAGCGCGTAGTCGTCGGGCTGCGGCAGCCGGTTCAAGGCCGCCGTCAGCTCCGGGTCGGTGTCGGGCGGCATGGCGGGTACGGCTGGCGATTCTTCAGGATTCACTGCTTGGCACTTTCTTGCCTCCCAATGGGCGAGCCGGGCCCGGTTGGTGATCGCGGGGCCTCGGGCTGCGGGAGGAGCGGGACATTGTCCGCCGGAATCCGTCAGCCCGGCTTGCCGTCGACCCGCGCCCGCGTGAGCACCGGGAAGTAGCGCACGGCGTACAAGCCGAAGCCGGCAGACCACAGCAGCGACGACGCGATCACGGCTTCGAGCGTGTACGCCGGCGCCGACAGCGGCCCCGCCACCCGCACCGCCGCGGACAGCAGCACGAGCACATAGCAGGCGGTGTCCACCGCGTCGGCCCGCAACGGGCGGCCGGTGTGGCCCTTGGCCGTGCGCGTGACCATGCCGATGATGAGCCCGCCGATGGCGCCCACCGTGAGGGCATGCACGGCATAGGTCGGCGCCACCACACCCCACTCCGCCAGCGCTCGCAGCAGCAGGTGGACCGGGATCCACAGGTACGCGAGGTGCAGCACCCACACCAGCGGTGTCGAGCGCGTCTTCCACGGCTGCCACAGCCACCACCGTGCCGCGTGGGCGATGGCAGCACACGCTGCCACGACCAGGGTCGCCGCCGCGCCGAGTTGCAGGCCATCGACCACGATCAGCGCGATGACGAGGCCGAGCGCGAGCTTTTCGAGCTGCGCGTGGCGCACCGCGGCCGCGCCCGGCACCCCGTTGTTGGTGAACATCGGGATCACGCGCCCGCCCATCACGACCAGGATGAACAGCACCACGTCGAGCGCCACTTGGATGCCCACCCGGCCGAGTGCCGGCGCCCACCCCATCTGCGCCAGATGGAAGGCCCCGGCCGCCACGCCGAACAGCACCAGCAGCCCGACGAAAAAGTAGTTGCGCCGGTTGCGCGCCTTGAAGAAGGGAATGGCCAGGCCCAGCGCGGCCGCGAGCGGGAAGGCAACGTTGACGACAGCCGCCGCCACCGCAAACGGCGTGAGCACCAGCACACGGCCGGCAAGCCACAGCCCGGCCAATGCGGCAAGCCGGGCCCCGGTGGGCGTGGGCAGGTTGCTCCAGTTGCGCCCCGCGGTGAACAGAAAGCCGACGATCACGGCGAGCGTGAAGCCGAACAGCATCTCGTGCGCGTGCCACAACGGCCCCTGCAGGTAGGGCTGGCCGAGCCGGCCCGAGAACTGCAGCGCCCACAGCGGCACCGACAGGGTGGCGAACACGCTCGCCAGCAGGTAGAACGGACGGAACCCGAGCGCCCACAGCGCGTAGCCGCGGGCCGGTGCGCGGGGTGGCTCTTCAATGATGAGCAGAGACATTTCGAGTGCTCCCAGAGCTTGCGTGCCTGCGGCGCCAGGCCAGCGCGGCGGCCGCCATCGTGGCGGCGAACAGCAGCATCGCGAGTGCGTTCCAGGTGGAGCCGAGCGCGAGCGCGCGGGGCTCCGCCGGCGCCAGGAACAGCCGCACGACGAGCGATGAGTGCAGCAGCGCGAGCGGCACGTAGAAAAATGCGTTGAAGTGCACCTTGATCCGGGCCAGCGCCGGCAGGATCACCGGTGCGTGACCGAGCATCATGCTGAACACGAATCCGAGTGCGAGCGCATGCAATGCCAGGTCGCGCGTACCATGGCCGAGCGCCAACAGCACCCACGCCGCGCCGGAGAGGCCGAGCCATGCATAGCCGAGCAACAGGCACACGGCCATGTAGCGGCTCAGGCCCCGCGCACGAACGGTCTTGCGCGCAATGTCGAAAGCCAGCAGCCATGCGGCCAGCGCGACGAGCGCCACGCCGAACAGCAGCAGGCCCGCCATCGGCGACGGCAGCGCGGCGGCCGCGCCGGCGAGCATGAGCGCCAGAACGAGGTAGAGCGCCTCGGCCGCACCGGGGCGGCGGCGCATCAGGCGCGTCATCTCGAGCCGCTCGGCCGCGATCGTGAGCACCAGGAACGAGAACCACCATGGCACGGCAGCTGCACCGAAGGGATCGGCCGCATGCACGGTATTGCCGCCGAGCCACGCCATTGCGCTGACGAGCAGCAGCACCGTGTGCGGCTCGCGTTGGCGCCGCACCACGAGCACGTTCACCGCGACGAACACCACAGCCGCCAGCACCGCCAGCCATGCGGAGGCGCCATGCCACCCGGCGATGGCGAGCACGCCCGCTGCGGCCGACAGCGCGGGCGCACCCCATGCCCACGCGGCCTTGACCGCCACCGCGCGCTCGATGCCGATGACCGTGCCCATGAAGCCGCACACCATGAGGAAGGCATGCTGTAGCACCGCAGGCGCGAGCCATTGCGCCGGCATTGCCAGCGGCAGCTGCACGCCGGCACGCACGAGCCCGCCCAGAACGCCTGCCACCACGGCAGCAACGACGGATGCGGCAACCAGCACACGCATCAACACCGGCACCCGTTGATGTTGAATCGCTTGGACGGCAGACATGACGCGATGCTCCTGGCGCAGTTCACCAGCCCATGAAGGCCTTGGCGCGCGCGCTCATGCGATCGGTGCTCCAGGGCGGCTCCCACACCAGCGCGATCTCGATCTTCATCTCGGCCGGCAACACCTGGTCGAGTTCGTGCTGCACCTCGTCGAGGATCACGTCGGCCACCGGGCAGGCGGCCGAGGTCATCGTCATGTCGAGGTGCAGTTGCTCATCCGTCACGCTGACGCCGTAGACGAGACCGACGTCGACGATGGTCATCGCCACTTCCGGGTCGACGACCCGTCGCAATGCGGCCTCGATCGGCGCCTTCAGGTGCTCGGGGCCGCTGTAGGGGTAAGGGGTGGAATCGCTGGGCGTGCCCATGTTGTTCACCTAGGGCCTGTTAACACTACGGAGGACTGTGCGAGCGTGCCTGCCAGGGCGCAG
>NZ_CAMLJQ010000063.1 GCF_946480305.1 uncultured Caldimonas sp. | reverse complement strand
GGAAGTGCTCGGGCGCGGTGCCGGTGTAGTGGCGCAGCCGGTGCAGCGAGTAGTCGACGCGCGGCGCAGTGAACAGCGCCAGCGGGTAGGGCTCGCCGAAGCCGGGCTCGTAGGTGCCGTTGGCGATGCCGTCGTCCATGGCGGCGAGGTCCGGCAGGTCGAACACGTCGCGCATCAGCAGGCGTCGCTCGCGCGGCAGCGTGCCTTCGAGGTGGTCGTCTTCGGCGAACGAGAAGTGCAGCGGGATCGGCTGCGAGCTGGTGCCGATCTCCAGCGGCACGCCGTGGCTCTTCAGCAGCAGCTCGAACTGGCGGCGGTAGTAGTTGCCGAACAGCTCGGGCCGCGTCAGCGTGGTCTCGTAGGTGCCGGGTCCCGCGACAAAGCCATAGGCCAGTCGCGAATCGGCGCGCGCCACCGTGTTGGTGTGCACGCGCACGTAGGGGTAGTAGGCGCGCACGTGCGCCGGCAGGGTTTCGCCGGCCACGAAGCGGTGCAACGCATCGCGCAGGTAGCCGATGCCGTGGTCATAGATCTCGGTGACGCGCTGCAAGGCGGCGACGGGGTCGTCGAAGCGCGCGCTGGGCAAGCTCGGGGCTGACATGGTCCTCCTGACGGGTGTTCCCGGCATTGTGGCGCCTTTGATCGGGCCCTTCATGTCAGCCCGCCATGGTCCGCGGCTTTGATGAAGGAGGGGCGGCGAGCGGCCGACCGTTGACGGTTGCGTCCAGTTTGATGGATGATGTGTCCATCATGAAAGATGCCGGACCGAGCCTCGACCAGCGCATCGCGCGCCACGTGCGCGAGCTGCGCGCTGCACTCGGGCTGTCGCTCGAAGCCTTGTCGACCCGCTCCGGCGTGAGCCGCTCGATGATCTCGCTGATCGAACGTGGGGAAAGCAGCGCCACGGCCGTCGTACTGGAAAAGCTCGCCGCGGGTCTCGGCGTGCCGCTGGCCTCCTTGTTCGATGCCCCGGCCGCCGAACCTGACCCGGTCGCGCGAGCGGCCGAGCAGCCCTGGTGGCGCGACCCGGGCTCCGGCTACATGCGCCGCAACGTCTCGCCGCCGGGCTTTCCGTCGCCGGTGCAGATCGTGGAGGTGAACTTCCCGGCCGGCGCACGCGTGGCCTATGAAACCGGCGCACGCGACCAGCGCATCCATCAGCAGGTGTGGGTGCTGGAGGGGCGCATCGAGATCATGCTGGGTGACGACGTGCACCTGCTCGATGCGGGCGATTGCCTGGCCATGGAGCTGAACCGGCCGATGGTCTACCGCAACCCCACGCGCAAGCCCGCGCGCTATGCCGTGGTGATCGCCTCCCAGCGCGCGACGAGGAGTTGAAGATGAGCGTGACTTCGCCCGTCACGGTAAGCCGGCTGCCCAGCGTCGGTGAGTCGCAACTGGAGCAACTGGCGCGGCTGCTGGTGGATTGCGTCGAGGGCGGCGCGTCGGTCAGCTTCATGCTGCCACTGACGCTCGAACGTGCCAGAGGCTTCTGGCAGCAGGTCGCCGACGACGTGCTGCGAGGGCAGCGCGTGCTGCTCGTGGCCAAGGAGGCCGATGAGATCGTCGGCACGGTGCAGTTGGCGCTCGACGTGCCCGAGAACCAGCCGCACCGGGCGGACGTGGCCAAGATGCTGGTGCTGCGTCGCATGCGCCGCCGCGGCGTCGGCGCGCTGTTGATGCGCGAGGTGGAGAGGGCCGCACTTGAATTGGGCAAGACCTTGCTGGTGCTCGACACCAGCAGCGAAGAGGCCGAGCGCCTGTACCGCCGGCTGGGCTGGCAGCCCTTCGGCACCGTGCCCGGCTATGCGCTGTGGCCGGGCGGCGGTCGCTGCGCGGCGCACTTCTTCTACCGTGAGCTGGACCCCGCACCACCCCTCCAACGCGGGATGCACGCAGGCACCTGAGTCGATAAGCTCCCCGCCGTTCACACACATCCATCAAACGAGGGAGCCTTGACGATGAAATTCCGTGCACTCGCCGCCTCGCTGCTGCTGGCCGGCGCACTCGCCGGTTGCGGCAAGCCGGTGCCGCCCGAAAAAGCCGCCTATGTCGGCGAGTGGCAGCACCAGACCACCTACCTGCTGATCACGCAGGACGGCTCGGTGCGCTACAAGCGGCTGAAGGCGGGTGCTTCCACCTCGATCGAAGGGCCGCTCAAGGGCTTCGAGGGCCACAACTTCGAGGTCGGCGTCGGGCCGATGAGCACGACGTTTGTCGTCAGCAAGCCGCCCTACCAGGACGGCGAGGCCTGGAAGATGGTCGTCGACGACGTGGAGCTGACACGCACCGCGCAGTGACGCGGCAGGCACTCACCGTTGCACGGCGGCCATCGTGGCCGACACCAGTTCGCGGAAGCCCTGCACGTCGAACCCCGGGCCGTGCGAGCGGCCCAGCCGCACGATCACCAGCTCGTGTGACGGAATGACCGCAATGCGCTGGCCCAGATTGCCCAGCGCGGTGTAGGTGCCTGCCGGCAGGCCGAGGTCGACGCAGACGGCGTCGGCCGACGGCGAGCAGCCGGCGGTCCACCAGCCCGCGCCGTAGTTGGTGCCGGCGCTGGCGGTGGTGGAGAAGTTCACCCAACCCTGCGGCAACAACCGGCGGTCGCCCGCCACGCCGTCCTGCAGGTAGAGCTGCCCGAACCTGGCCCAGTCGCGCGCCGATGCGAGCATGTAGTGGCCCCCCACCGGCGTGCCGGTCGCATCCATTTCCAGCGTGACGCTGCGCATGCCGAGCGGCTGGAACAGCTCGCGCTCGGCAAAGCTTTGCACCGCTTGCGCCGTGCCGCCGGCCGCGTCGCGCACCATGCGCGCCAGCAGGTGGGTGCTGGCGCTGCTGTAGAACCAGCGCTGTCCCGGCTCTGCCACCAATGGAGCAGCTTGCGCGTAGGCCGCCATGTCTGCGTGCAGATAGAACATGTGGTTCGACGGGTCGAACCCGCTGCCGGTCTCGTCCAGTGCGAGTCCGGTGTTCATCCGCATCAGGTGCTCGATCGTCACGGCGCGGCGCGGGTCGCCCTCGGTGTGCCACGGCTCGATCGGTGCCGGCTGCGTCGGCGACAGCCTGCCGTCGCGCACGAGCAGGCCCACCAGTGCGTTCATCACGGATTTGGTCATCGAGAAACCGAGGATGGGCGTGTCCACGCCGTAGCCCGGCGCGTAGCGTTCGGCGATCACGTGGCCCCGGTGCACGACGACCACGGCCTTGGTGTGGCGGCGCCGGTCGGCCGGCTCTTGGAAGGCGGCATCGAGCGCGGCTTTCAGGCGGGCGTCGCGTGGTTCCACCACGGCCGCGTCGGCGATGGGCGGCAGCAACGGCGGCGCCGTGGCGGCAATCTCCGGTGCAGGTTGCTCGACCGGGGCGTCCTCGTGAACCAGCATGCAGCCCCAGCGCCCGCGATGCACTGCGCGGCTGCCCAGTGCGCCCGCGATGGTGGCGGTGACTTCCCGGCGGACGGGATCGATGTCGTAGCGCAGTGCCCATGCGATCCAACGCAGCCCGGGGCGCGGCGCCGCGCTTTCCTCGAACGTCGTCGCGGGGTCGAGCCCGCTGACGAAGGTTTCCGAACAGAGATCGTGCGCCACGGTCCCCGTGGCGGTGCGCAGGGCGCGGTCGGGGCGCAGCGCTGCGCAGCCCGACAGGGTCAATGCGGCGAACAGAAGGGTGGCGAACAGCGGCGATCGGCGCATGGCGAACACGTGGAAGACATCAACGTGTCGCAGCGTAGAGAGTTGCCATGCGGGCGCGCGCAGTGGTGGGGCGAGCGGGGCGCCCGGTGGGGCGAGCAGGCATGCCCGGCCCCACTGATCACGTTTTTAGCGCCCCGGTGTTTCGTTCGTGACGGCATAGGCGCTGGCGCGCTGCAGCTCCAGCGGGCGCACCTCGAACTCCAGGCCGCAGGCGATGCAGGGGTTCTGCGCCATCAGCGCGGCGGCCTCGTCGAGCGAGTGCGCGCAGATGAACCAGTAGCCGCCGATGATTTCCTTCGCCTCGGTGAACGGGCCGTCGACGATCCGCTCCGTCGAGACGAGCTTGCCTTCCTTCGCCAGCCGTTGGCCGGGTTTCATGCGGCCTTCCTGCACCAGCTTGTCATGCCAGGCGTAGAAATCGTCGATGGCCTGCTGGATCCGCTCGGCCGGCTTGTCGGCGTCCCACTTACCACGGGAGAGCACGAGGTATTCGTTCAGGGCGGTCGGTTCGGTCATATGGACTCCATGGGGCAGTTGATGTGGGGCGGTTCGGCGCTCCGGCCGGCACTCTAGCAAGCCAGGACGACAGCCCGAATCCACCGCCTCTTGCGCCACATCAAAACCCTGCCCGGCATGCGCCGCGAGGATGACAACCCCTGCAGTCCGCCAAGACCTTGACATGCCTCATTCCGCCGACGGCGCTCCTGCGCCCATTGAACCTGCGTTGAACGACCTGCTGGCCCGCAGCGGGCTGGCGCCGCTGCGCCTGGGGGGCCGCGAGCTGTTGCCCATCGTGCAGGGCGGCATGGGCGTCGGCGTGTCCGCGCACCGTCTGGCAGGCAGCGTGGCGTCGCTCGGCGGCGTGGGCACCTTGTCGTCGGTCGATCTGCGCCGGCACCACCCGGACCTGATGGAGCGCACCACCGGCCTGGGCATGGGGCAGGAAGCGAAGGATGCGATCAACGCCGCGAACCTGGAGGCGGTCGATCGCGAAGTGCGTGCGGCACGCGCCGGCAGCGGCGGGCGGGGCCTGATCGCGATGAACGTGATGCGCGCGGTGACCGAGTACGCCGCCTATGTGAAGCGCGCGCTGGAAGCCGGCATCGATGCGGTCGTGGTCGGTGCGGGGCTGCCGCTCGACCTGCCCGACCTGGCGCAGGAGCACCCCAACGCGCTGCTGGTGCCCATCCTGTCGGATTCACGTGGCGTGCAACTGGTCGTCAAGAAGTGGGAGCGCAAGAAGCGCCTGCCGGATGCCATCGTGATCGAGCATCCGCGGCTGGCCGGCGGGCACCTGGGGGCGGCCAAGGTGGCGGACCTGAACGACCCGCGCTTCGACTTCGAGCGGGCGATTCCGGAGTCGCTGGACTTCCTGCGGCGTGCGGGGATCGAGAAGGACATTCCGATCATCGCCGCGGGCGGCATCCGCAGCCATGAGGACATCCGGCGCCTGCAATCGCTCGGCGCCGCGGGCGTGCAGCTCGGCACGCCGTTCGCGGTGACGCGGGAGGCCGATGCGCACCCGGAGTTCAAGCGCGTGCTGGCCGAAGCGCGCGACGAAGACATCGTCGAGTTCACGAGCGTCGCCGGTCTGCCGGCGCGGGCAGTGGCCACGCCGTGGCTCAAGGCCTACCTGAAGATCGAGCAGAAGCTGCAGAGCGTGGCCCATGTGAAGGCGCGTTGCACCAAGGCGTTCGACTGCCTCGCGCAGTGCGGGCTGCGTGACGGCCTGCAGGGCTGGGGGCAGTTCTGCATCGACAACCAGCTGGCCGCCGCGCTGCGCGGCGACGTGAAGAAGGGTCTGTTCTTCCGCGGCGCCGGCGCCTTGCCGTTCGGCGCGCAGATCCGCAGCGTGCGCGAACTGGTCGAGCGCCTGCTGACCGCGTCACCTCAGCCGGACGCGGCATGAAGACCATCCCCATCCACGTGCAGCGCATGCCGGCGTCGGCCACGGTGCGGCCGGTGCGCCGAGATGTGTCCGGCGAGCCGTGGCGCTGGGCGGCCTTGCTAGCGGCGCCGCACCGGCTTGGCTTCTTTGCCGGCGCGCTGATGCTGTCGACGAGCACCGTGTGGTGGCTGCTGGTGCTGGCGGGCCGCGCGATGCCGGAGCTGATGCTGCCGTGGCAGGTGTCGCCGAGCCTGGCGCATGCGCTGCTGATGACGTTCTCGTTCATGCCGCTGTTCTTCATCGGCTTTCTGTTCACCGCCGGCCCCAAGTGGCTGGGCCGGCCGCAGGTGCCGGCGCACACGCTGCTGCCCGGCGTGATGGCGAGCCTGGCCGGCTGGGGCGTGTTCCTGATGGGCGTGCATGGCGCGGCGCCGCTGACGGCGATCGGGCTGGGCGCGGTGGCATGGGGCTGGACGGGCATCTCGCGCCGCTTCTGGCAGATGCTGCGCGCCAGCACGGTGGCCGACCGCACCCATGCGCGCGTGATCGCGGTGGCATGCAGCGTCGGCGTGGCCGCGCTGTGGGCGGCGGTGCTCGGCCTGGCGCTGGAGCAGCCGGGCATCGTCTACGGGGCCCTGGCGGTGGGTTTGTGGTGGTGCATCGCGCCGGTATATGCCGCGGTGCTGCATCGCATGATCCCGTTCTTCACGGCGAGCGCGGTACCGGTGCTCGACGCCTGGCGGCCCATGTGGCTGCTGTGGACGTGGATCGCCTTGCTCGCGGTGCAGGTGCCGCTCAGCATCGGCGTGGCGGCAGGCGGTGGTGCGGCAGCGGTCGAGTTCGCGGTCAATGCGGCGGCCGGCGCGCTGCTGGTGTGGCTGGCGGTGCGCTGGGGCCTGGTGCAGAGCCTGAAGATCCGCCTGCTGGCGATGCTGCATCTCGGTTTCCTGTGGCTCGGGCTGGCGTTCGTGTTGCAGGCCGTGTCGATCGCGCTGGTGTGGGCCACCGGCGGCGTGTTCGACCTGGGGCTCGCGCCGCTGCACGCGGTGACGATGGGCTTTCTCGGCTCCACGCTCGTGGCGATGGCCACGCGCGTTGCCAGCGGGCATGGCGGGCGCACGCTCGCAGCCGACGACTTCGTGTGGGTCGTGTTCTGGTGCCTGCAGGTGGCGATCGTGCTGCGCGTGATCGCCGCCTTCTGGCTCGGGCCGTCGGTCCACCTGCTGCTCGCGGCGGCGTTGCTGTGGGCCGGTGCGTGGCTGGCTTGGAGCTGGCGCCACGTCGGCTGGTTCGGCCGGCCGCGTGTTGACGGACGACCTGGATGACCCGCTCCACCGACTCGATGACATCTCCCGCGCTGCGCAAACCTGAACTCGTGTGCCCGGCCGGCTCGCTGCGTGCATTGACGCTCGCCATCGACGCCGGCGCCGATGCGGTCTACATGGGCCTGAAGGACGCCACCAACGCCCGCAACTTTGCCGGCCTCAACTTCGACCTGACCCAGGCGCGCGATGGCATCGCGTATGCGCACGCGCGGGGCCGCCAGGTGCTGATGGCACTCAACACCTTTGCCGATGCGCGCGAGCCCGAGCGGTGGTTCCGCGCGGTGGACGTGGCCGCGTCGCTCGGCGCCGACGCATTGATCTGCGCGGACATCGCCGTGATGGCCTACGCCCGGCGGCACCATCCGCAACTGCGGCTGCATCTGTCGGTGCAGGCCTCGGCCACCACGTATGAAGCGATCGAGTTCTACCGGGAGCACTACGGCATCCAGCGCGCCGTGCTGCCGCGCGTGCTGACGCTCTCGCAAGTGGGCCACGTGGCGCGCCACACCGGGGTGCAGATCGAGGTGTTCGGCTTCGGCAGCCTGTGCGTGATGGTCGAAGGGCGCTGCGCGCTGTCGTCGTATGCCACCGGGCAGTCACCCAACACGGCCGGCGTGTGCTCGCCGCCGTCCGCGGTGCGCTGGGAAGAATCGGCGCAAGGCGTGAAGGCACGCCTCAACGACGTACTGATCGACTGCTACGCGCCCAACGAGCCGCGCGGCTACCCCACGTTGTGCAAAGGCCGCTTCGACGTGCAGGGCACGCGCGACTACGCGCTGGAGGAGCCCACCAGTCTCAACACGCTGTCGGTGCTGCCGCAACTGATGGAATACGGCATCGCCGCCATCAAGATCGAAGGCCGCCAGCGCAGCCCCGCCTATGTGGAGCAGGTCACCCGCGTGTGGCGCGCCGCGATCGACCACTGCGCCGCGCAGCCCGCGCGCTACGGCGTGCACCCGGAATGGACGGCCACGCTCGGCCGCTTCGCCGAAGGGCAGCAGCACACGCTCGGCGCCTACAACCGACCCTGGCGATGAACCACGACCGCATGCATCTCACCGTGGGCCCCGTGCTCACCTACTGGCCGCGCAAGACCTTGACCCAGTTCTATGCCGACGTGGCCGAGTCCGCCGCTGACACCGTCGTGCTCGGCGAGGTGGTCTGCGCGCGGCGGCACGAGATGAAGCTCGATGACTGGGTGGCCCTGGCACGCGATCTCGCCGCGGCCGGCAAGGAGGTGGTGCTCGCCACGCAGGCGTTGCTCGAGTCCGAGGCCGACCTGCGGCTGTTGCGTCGGCAGGCCGAGCAGGGCGAGTTCCTGCTGGAAGCGGGCGATGCCTCCGCTTTGCGCGTGCTCGCCGGCGAGCGCTTCGTGCTCGGCCCGCACATCAATGTCTACAGCCGACCGGCGCTGGAGGAGCATGTGCGCTTCGGTGCCGTGCGCTGGGTGGTGCCCGTGGAGTTGTCACTCGATGCGGTGGCTCGCATCAACCCGCCGGCCGACCCCGTGCGTGCCTGCGACGGCCCCGCGTTGCAGACAGAGGTGTTCGCCTTCGGCCGCCTGCCGCTCGCCTTCTCGGCGCGCTGCTTCACCGCGCGCCACTACCACCTGAACAAGGACGAATGTGGCTTCCGCTGCATCGAGCACCCCGATGGCCTGCTGCTCTCGAGCAGCGAGGGCGAGCCCTTCCTGACGCTCAACGGCATCCAGACGCTATCCGCTGCCCAGCAGTGCCTGATCGCCGAAGCCGCCGCGTTGCGCGAGGCGGGCGTGAGCCGGCTGCGGCTGTCGCCGTGCTCGCAGCGCTTCGACGAGGTGATCGGCTGGTTCGACGCGGTGTTCAACCAGGGCGCCAGTGTGGACCAGGCACTGATCGCGCTGGATGCGATGAGCCTGCCCGGCGGGCTGGCCAACGGTTTTGCCCACCGGCGCGCGGGCATGGAATGGACGTCGACATGAGCCTCACCTCTACTGACGCACGTGCCGGGTGGCCGGTGCCTCCTGCGCTGCGGCGCTTCGTGGCGAGCCTGCCGATGCAACCGCCGTCCACCGTGCTGGCCGCGGTGCTCAACCGTGTGTTGAGGCCGCGCCTGCCGGCCGACGCAGCCCGACTGCTGGCCGAGCGCGTGGTCGAGATCGAGGTGCAGGACCTCGGTGTGCGCTGCCGGTTGATGCTGTCCGGTGGCCGCTTCCGCGCCGCCGGCGGGGGCGGCCCGGTGACCTTGCGCATCGCCGCGCCAGCCGCCAGCTACCTGCGCCTGCTGCGCGGCGAAGACGATGCCGACCGCCTGTTCTTCGAGCGGGCGCTGGTGATGGAAGGCGACACCGAATACGGCCTCGTGCTGAAGAACACGCTCGACGCGATCGGGCCGATCGTTCGCTGGCCTTGAATGCGGCCATGTGGTGCGATGGGCACTGGCCCTCGCACCTGCGTCACTCCGGAACGTTCTCTGCCTGACTGGCGAGCGCTTCGATCTGCCGCTGCACACGCGGCAACAGCTGCTGCGCCTGGCCCGCGTCGAAATCCTGGTGGTACTGCTTGCGCACGCCTTCGCGCCACAGTTCCACGTGCAGCGTCGGCGCCATGCCGCGTTGCGCGAGACAGGCTTTGGCGCAGGCGAGCACGCAGCCGTCCAGCACCACCAGCGGGCGGCCGCTGACGACCGCCTCGCGCGCCTTGCGCACCAGGCTGGGCACGTTGCCGCCGATGCCGGCGATGCACGACATCTCCGCCACCCCTGCACGGTCGAGGCGCACGGCCAGTTCATTGGCCAGTTGCGCGGCGCTGGAGCAGCCTGAGCAGGCGTAGACCAGAGGGCGGGCGGTGTCGTTCATCGGGGTCCGGGAGCAGTAACAACTGAACACGGACGATGCCGAGGAGTCGGGCGCATGGTTTTGAGTTGGCGCAAGCTCGGGGGACGGCTCGACGATTGCTACGTGTCAAACGTCCGTGGACCTGGCGCATGCGTCGAGTCCCGAAGGGGTCGGGAGCGTCAGGGCGCCCGGCGTTTCCTTGCGTGGACATGGGTGCCCCTCGCGTCGGGCATTGCCTGCCGGCGCCGGCCGGGTTGAGTGACAAGCGGACTGCAAACCACCGATGAGCGTGTGGCGACTGGACAAATGGCTTCCGTGGTGCGTGTTGGCGCTGGGCCTGCTGCTGGCGGTCGTGGTGGGCCTGCGTCAGCAGTCGCACAACCGCGAGGTGATCACGCAGCGGTTCGACACCCTGGCCGCGCGTGCCGCCGCCCAGGTGCAGAACCGCATGCAGCTTTACGAGTACGGCTTGCGCGGCGCACGCGGGGCCGTGATTGCGGCCGGTGGGCATGCGATCACGCGGCAGCGGTTCCGTGAGTACGCCGCCTCCCGGGAAGTGGAGCGCGAGTTCCCCGGCGCCCGTGGTTTCGGCTTCATCCGCTACGTGCCGGTTGCGGACGAAGCCCGGTTCCTGCGTGCCGCACGTGCGGACGATTGGCCCGACTTCAGCATCCGGCAACTGACGCCGCACGGCGGCGACCGATACGTGATCCAGTACGTCGAGCCGGTGCAGCCCAACGTGGAAGCGGTCGGCCTCGACATCGCTTCCGAAGCCAACCGTCGCGAAGCCGCGGAGCGCGCCATGCGCACCGGCCGGCCGGCGCTCACCGGTCCCATCACACTGGTGCAGGCGACCGGGCAGCGCCTGCGTTCCTTCCTGCTGTTGCTGCCCGTGTATGGCGGGGTGGACGTCCCCGACACCGTGCCCGAGCGGGTGGCGCGGACCCTGGGCTGGGCCTACACCCCGCTCGTCACCGACGAAGTGCTCGGCGATTTCGACTACGCGGACGGCCAGTACAGCCTGTCCCTGCTCGACCGCCCGGACCACGGCGAGCCGGAGCGCTTCTTCACCGCGCTCGGTTGGCGCGCGCCCGGCCCGGACACCCTCGTGAAGACCGTCGGCGTGTCGGTGTTCGGACGGGTCTGGCTGGTGGAGGTACAGGCGTTGCCGCCGTTCTTCTTCCGCCTCAACCTGCGCAGCCCGCTCGCACTGGCTGCCACGGTAGCGGCTGCGACGGCTCTGCTGGCCGTGCTCACCTACCTGTACCTGCTCGGCGCGCGGCGTGCCAAGCTCGTTGGCTTGCAGCGTGCGCGCATGGCGGCCATGGTCGAGAGCTCGCCTGACGCCATCATCGGCCAGACGCTGGACGGCGTGGTGCGCGACTGGAACCCCGCGGCCGAGCGCATGTTCGGCTATACGGCGGCCGAGGCCGTCGGCCGGACGGTGCGCGAGCTGATCGTGCCCGACGACCGCGAAGGCGAGGAGGCCGACCTGCTGGCCCGCGTGGCCCGGGGCCAGACCGTGCCCGGTTTCGACACCGTGCGGCGCCGGCGTGATGGCCGGCTGCTGGACGTGGCCGCCTCGGTGGCGCCGATCCGGCTGGAACGCGGCGAGGTCGTGGGCGTGGCGAAGACGCTGCGCGACATCAGCGACCGCAAGGCAGCCGAGGCCGAGATCCTGCAGCTCAACGCCACGCTCGAGCAGCAGGTGGCCCGGCGCACGGCCGAGTTGCGCGAACTGGCGGCGCGCGAGCGGGCCATTCTTGCGAGCGCCGGCAGCGCCATCATCGCGATCGACAACGAAGGCATCGTGACCTTGTTCAACCCCGCAGCGGAGGCCATGCTGGGCTACCGCGCGGCCGATGTCGTCGGCACCATGCGAGCGATCGACTTCCACGATCCGCAGGAGGTTCGTCGCCGCGCCGATGCGATGGCCCGCGAGGTCGGTCACCCGGTGGGGCCGCGCGACGTGCTCAGCGGCCGTGCCCGCGCCGAGGGGACGATACGCGACGAGTGGACTTATGTGCGGCGCGACGGCACACGCCTGCGCGTGCTGCTGACGCTCAGTGCGCTGCGCGACGACATGGGCGAGGTGATCGGCTACATCGGCGTGGCGGTGGACCTCTCCGACCGTGCCCGGCTGCAGCAGGAGCTGATCGACCTCAACCAGGCCTTGCTCGAACGCAGCGCGCAGGCCGAGGCCGCCACGCGCGCCAAGAGCGAGTTCCTCGCCAACATGAGTCACGAGATCCGCACCCCGATGAACGCAATCGTCGGCCTCACCGAACTGATGCGGCGGGAAGTGCGCGATACCGCGATGCGCGAGCGCCTCGACAAGATGATGGACGCTTCGCGCCACCTGCTGGCGATCGTCAACAACGTGCTCGACCTGTCGAAGATCGAGGCCGGACGGCTGGTGCTGGAGCAGGTGGAGTTCGAGCTGTGCGACGTGCTCGACAACACCTTCGCGCTGGTCATCGAGGAGGCCCGCAAGAAGGGACTGGAACTGGTGCTCGACGCGAGCGAGGCGCCGCGTCGCCTGGTCGGCGACCCCACCCGCCTCGGGCAGGCGCTGCTCAACCTGTTGAGCAACGCCGTGAAGTTCACCGACGTGGGCTACGTCGCATTGCGCGTGCGCCGCCTGCGTGGCGAAGCGAACGAGGTGATGCTGCGCTTCGAGGTCAGCGACAGCGGCATCGGCATTTCGCCCGAGGCGCTCGACAAGCTCTTCAAGGCCTTCGAGCAGGGCGACACCTCCACCACGCGCCGCTATGGCGGCACCGGCCTGGGCCTGGCCATCACGCACGAGCTGGCGGAGCTGATGGGCGGCCGCGCCGGTGCCTCCAGCCGGCTGGGCCATGGCAGCACCTTCTGGTTCACGGCACGCCTGCGGCCCGCGCAGGAGCTGGCCCAGGAACCCCGCTGGGCCGGGGTGCACGCGCTGGTCTACAACGACGTGCCGGTGTCCGGCCGTGCGTTCGCGGCCACGCTCGAGCAACTCGGCGCCACGGTGGTCGAGGCCGGCTCGGCCGACGAAGTCGCTTCGTTGCTGCGTCAGGCTCGACGGCGCGCCGCTGCATACGACGTGCTCGTGTGGGACGCCGACAGCCGCACCGGCACCGAGCAGGACCGCACCTCGCTGCAGGCACTCGCCAGCCTGCGCAAGTCGGACCGCAACGGGCCGCCGGTGATCGTGACCACCATGCGCCCGGCAGGCGCGCTGCGAGCCGGCACACGGGGGCTGGGCCGTTGCTTCGTGCTGGAAAAACCCGTCACGGCCGCTGCGCTTGACCAGTGCCTGCGCGTGCTGCTGGCCGACCTGGACGCGCAGGGCGACGAAGTGGCCGAAGAAGAGGATCTCAACCCGGTCGATGACCGTTCGTTCGAGGGCCGCCAGGTGCTGCTGGCCGAAGACAACCCGGTGAACCAGCTCGTCGCGGTGGAGCAGCTGCGCTCGCTCGGCCTCGAGGTCGACGTGGCCGAGAACGGCGTCGAGGCGCTCGACAAGGCGAGGTCGACGCGCTACGACCTCATCCTGATGGACCTGCATATGCCCGAGATGGATGGACTCGAGGCGACGCGTGCGATCCGCCGGTTGCCGGCACATGGCTCCACGCCCATCCTGGCCATGACCGCGAGTGCGTTCGGCGAAGACCGCAGCGCCTCGCTGGCCGCCGGCATGGACGACCACATCTCCAAGCCGGTCGAGACCAAGGTGCTGGTGCGTACGCTGAGCAAGTGGCTGCACCCGGCCCGCCCCTCCGGCGGCGCCGCGTTGCAGCGGCCGGCCAGCCGCTGATGACGCACCGCGCCCGCCGTGCAGCCGACACCTGCGCATGGTTTTGTGCCAGCTCATGGATGCGCCGGCCTGCGCCGTGATCCGATGGCATGTGACCCAGGTCAAGCCGCCGATGCCTGGCTCGGCGTAACTTGCGCGCCACGCCACGGAGAACACCCACCATGTCCGACACCGCCGTCTCTGCTCCGACCCTGGCCGCCCAGGCCATCAGCGAAGAAGTCCTGATCGAAAAGTACGCCAAGGGCGACGAGCGCACCGTCGACGACGTGCGCCGCCGCGTGGCGCGTGCGCTCGCGGCGATCGAGGCCCCCGAGCAGCGGGCCGTGTGGGAGCAGCGGTTTCTCGAAGCGCAGCAGCGCGGCTTCGTGCCGGCCGGTCGCATCAACTCGGCCGCCGGCACCGAACTCACCGCCACGTTGATCAACTGCTTCGTGCAGCCGGTGGGCGACTCGATCTCGCACACCGACGACGGCCACCCCGGCATCTACACCGCGCTCACCGAAGCCGCCGAAACGATGCGCCGCGGCGGCGGCGTGGGCTACGACTTCTCGCGCATCCGCCCGCGCGGCGCCTGGGTCGGCAGCACGCAATCGAGCGCCAGCGGCCCGGTCAGCTACATGCGCGTGTTCGACCGCTCCTGCGAGACGGTCGAATCCGCCGGCAGCCGCCGCGGCGCCCAGATGGGTGTGCTGCGCTGCGACCACCCGGACGTCGAGGAGTTCATTCATGCCAAGGACGCGGGCGACCTGCGCAACTTCAACATCTCGGTCGGCGTGACCGATGCCTTCATGGCCGCGGTCGAAGCCGATGGCGACGTGGAACTGGTGCACCGGGCCGAACCCGGCACGGCGCAGAAGGCCGCCGGCGCGTACCAGCGCGGCGACGGGTTGTGGGTGTACCGCAAGCTGCGCGCTCGCGAGCTGTGGGACCAGGTCATGCGCTCGACGTACGACCATGCCGAGCCCGGCGTGCTGTTCCTCGACCGCATCAACGCCGACAACAACCTCAACTACTGCGAGACCATCGCCAGCACCAACCCGTGCGCAGAACAACCGTTGCCGCCCTACGGCTGCTGCTGCCTCGGCTCGATCGACCTCACGCGCTTCGTCAACGAGCCGTTCTCGCCGCGCGCCGGTTTCGACGAAGCGGGTTTTGCCGCGATGGCGAAGGTCGCGGTGCGCATGCTCGACAACGTGCTCGACGTGACCTACTGGCCGCTGCCCGAGCAGCAGGCGGAGGCCCGCAACAAGCGCCGCGTGGGGCTCGGCTTCACCGGCCTGGGCGATGCGCTGGTGATGCTGAACCTGCGCTACGACACGGCCGAGGCGCGCGCGATGGCGCGGCGCATCTCCGAGGTGATGCGAGATGCCGCCTATGAAGCATCGATCGAGCTGGCACAGGAGCGCGGCGCGTTTCCGCTGTTCAATGCCGACCTCTACCTCAGCCGCGGCACCTTCGCGTCGCGCCTGCCGCAGCCGCTGAAGGAGCGCATCCGCCAGCACGGGCTGCGCAATTCGCACCTGCTGTCGATCGCGCCCACCGGCACGATCAGCCTGGCCTTTGCCGACAACGCGAGCAACGGCATCGAGCCGGCGTTCAGCTGGACCTACACGCGCAAGAAGCGCACCGCCGAAGGCACGTTCAAGGAGTACGCGGTCGAGGACCACGCCTGGCGGCTGTTCCGCCACCTGCACGGCGACGACGCGCCGCTGACGCCCGCGTTCGTGACTGCGCTGGAGATGAGCGCGCAGGCGCACCAGGAGATGGTGGCCGCCGTCGCGCCGTACATCGACACCGCGATCTCCAAGACGGTGAACGTGCCGGCCGACTACCCCTACGAAGACTTCCAGGACCTGTACCTGCGTGCCTGGAAATCCGGCCTCAAGGGCCTGGCGACCTACCGGCCCAATGCCGTGCTCGGCGCCGTGCTGAGCGTGGAGCCGGCCGCCAAGCCGCCGTTGCTGGAGCCGGGCGATGCAAACCGCCGGCTCGCGCTGGAACGCCTGCCGGCGCCGGTGCTTGCTTCACTGCGCTGGCCCGGCCGGCCCGACCTGCCGGCCGGCAACGCCGCGTGGAGCTACATGATCACGCACCCCTTCGGCGACTTCGCGCTGTTCGTCGGCGAACTGCCGGGCGAGGGCACGCAGGTGGGCCGCTCGCTGCCGTTCGAGGTGTGGGTGAACGGGGCCGAGCAGCCGCGCGGCCTGGGCGCGATGGCCAAGACGCTGTCGATGGACCTGCGCACCAACGACGTCGCCTGGCTCAAGCTGAAGCTCGACGCGCTGGCCACGGTGGCCGAGGAACGTGCGTTCGACATGCCTTTCCCGCCGCACGGCGAGCTGCGCCGCTTCCCCGGCGTGGTGGCCGCCACCGCGGCGGTGATCCGCTGGCGCTGCGAGCAACTGGGCGTGTGGCGCGATGCCGATGCGAAGGGCCCGACGCCCGTGCTCGACGCGATGTTCAGCCGCGACGAGCCACGCACCGGGCCGTCCGGCACCCTGGCCTGGGCGGTCGACGTCGACAACCCCACCACCGGCGAAGCCTTCACGCTGACCTTGAAGGAGATCACGCTGCCCGGCCCAGACGGCCTGCCCGTCACCCGGCCCTGCGCAATGGGCCTGTCCGGCAACTACCCTCGCGCGCTCGACGGCCTGGCGCGCCTGCTGTCGCTCGACATGCGCGTGGTCGACCCGGCCTGGATCGGCATGAAGCTGCGCAAGCTGCTCAACTACGCCGAGCCCTTGGGCCACTTCATGGCCTTCGTGCCCGGGCTGCCGCACGGCGAGCGGCGCCAGCAGACCTGGCCGTCGACGGTGGCGTATCTCGCACGGCTGGTGATCCACCGCTACGCGATGCTCGGCGTGCTCAACGAAGAGGGCTACCCGGTGCGCGAGATGGGCATCCTGCAGGCGCCGGAGCGAGCCGGCCCCGCTGCCGTCGTGGCCGCACCGATGGCCGGCAAGCCGTGCCCGGAATGCGGCAATACCACGATGATCCACAAGGACGGATGCGA
>NZ_CAMLJQ010000062.1 GCF_946480305.1 uncultured Caldimonas sp. | reverse complement strand
TCACCAGTTCACTTCCCGCTCCGGCGTGGCCGTGATGCGGTGAATGCTCAGGTCGGCGCCGTCGAATTCCTCTTCCTGCGTGAGTCGCAGGCCGAACACGGTCTTGAGCAAGCCGTAGACGACGAAACCGCCGAGCAGGGCCCAGCCGACGCCGAGCAGCGTGCCGAGCAATTGGCCCATGAAGCTCACGCCGCCCAGGCCGCCAAGGGCCGTGGCGCCGAAGATGCCGGCGGCGATGCCGCCCCATGCGCCGCACAGGCCGTGCAGCGGCCACACGCCGAGCACGTCGTCGATCTTCCAGCGGTTCTGCGTGAGCGTGAAGGTGACGACGAACAGCGCGCCGGCGACGACCCCGGTGGCCAGCGCGCCGGCCGGATGCATCACGTCGGAGCCGGCACACACCGCCACCAGGCCGGCGAGCGGGCCGTTGTGCACGAAGCCGGGGTCATTGCGGCCGGCCACCAGTGCAGCGAGCGTGCCGCCGACCATCGCCATCAGCGAGTTCACGGCGACGAGGCCGGAGATCTTGTCGATCGTCTGTGCGCTCATCACGTTGAAGCCGAACCAGCCCACCGTGAGCACCCAGGCGCCGAGGGCCAGGAAGGGAATGCTGGACGGCGGGTGCGCCGAGATCGCGCCGTCCTTGCGATAGCGGTTGCTGCGCGCGCCGAGCAGCAGCACGGCGGGCAGCGCGATCCAGCCACCGACGGCATGCACCACCACCGAGCCGGCAAAGTCGTGCAGCGGCGCGCCGGTGGCCGATTCGATCCACGCCTGTACCCCGAGATTGCCGTTCCAGACGATGCCCTCGAAGAACGGGTAGACGAGCCCGACGATCACCGCCGTGGCAAGCAGTTGCGGATAGAACCGGGCGCGCTCGGCGATGCCGCCGGAAATGATGGCGGGGATGGCCGCGGCGAACGTCAGCAGGAAGAAGAACTTGACGAGGTCGTAGCCGTTGCGCTCTGCCAGCACGGACGCGCCGCTGAAGAACTGCGCCCCATAGGCCACCGTGTAGCCGACGAAGAAGTAGGCGAGCGTGGAGACCGAGAAGTCGACCAGGATCTTGACCAGCGCGTTGACCTGGTTCTTCTTGCGCACGGTGCCCAGCTCCAGGAAGGCGAAGCCGGCATGCATGGCGAGCACCATGATGGCGCCCAGCAGGATGAAGAGGGCGTCGCTGCCCTGCTTGAGTTGCTCCATGAAACCCTCTTTGTGCTTGTAGACGACGCAACCCCCGTTCACCGCACCTCGGTGGAGCAGCGAACGGGGGTCGATGGGGAAAACGCACCAGCACAAAGCAAGGTGCGTGCCGTTTTGGGGCGGCTAAATTCCCTCGCTTGGGGCGTCTTTCGCACCTCGGGCGGGCGCGCAGGCAGCCGCGCGCACGGAAATCGGGCGTTGATGCCCGCTGTTTGCGCCGTATTGGTGCTCGCGCCGCAGCGTCAAGCGGGCAGGTATCGGGCCAGCACGCGCTGCAACGCGGCCGGATCGCGCTGCCGGAGCCGCTCGAGGGCGGCGGCAGCGGTTTCGGCCAGCCGATCGTCATGCCGAGCCTTGACCTGCTCGATCTCGAGGCACAGGGTCTTCAGCTCGTCGAGCCGGCGCTGGGCGGCGGCGTCGCCGGGGGGCACCCGTTCGGCCAGATCCAGCAGCACCGGCATCAATGCACCGAGCTGGCGACCGTAGGAGTGGGTCTCGAAGATCTTCTGCTCCAACTCGGCCACACCGGCTTCGGGCGGGATGCCCTGGAAGAACCAGCGCGTGTCGGGGGAGATGTCCTGCGCAACGTCGCCGCTGAACGGCCAGTGGACCTGCGGGGCCCACATCCACAACCAGGGCAGCATGACGGCTCCTTTGAAATCAAAAGGAAAAGAGAAAGGCCGACGATACGCCGCGCAGACCGCCCGCACATTCACCCAACCGGGGGAGCACGGCGTGAGGTTTCAAACGTAAGCGCGGACTTGATGTTGTTACATACGCGTGCAATCAGCAGCATCCCGACATAATCAGGCTTTTCGCACCGCTGCGGCTTTGCACAGGTGGTGAGCATCTACACTCATTCCAGACCCGACGGCGCGTCAGGGCCCGTCGCATCGGTGGCACAGGAGGATCTATGAAGGCGTGGCAGGAGGAAGACATCCAGTCGCTGCTGACCGTTCCTTCGGAAAAGGAACTGTTCGAGCGAGTGACCGAGGTCGCCCGGGACCTGGGCTTCGAGTACTGCGCCTATGGTCTCCGCGTCGCCCTGCCTGTGTCGAATCCGCGCGTGGCGCTTTACAACAACTACCCCGACACCTGGCAGGAGCGTTACAAAGAGCGCGACTACCTCACGGTCGACCCGACGGTGAAACACGGCCTCGCGTCGTCGCGCATGCTGTTGTGGTCCGAAACGGTGTACGCGTCCACGCTGGAGTTCTGGGAAGATGCCTGGTCGTTCGGCCTGCGCCACGGCTGGGCGCTGCCGATCCGCGACGCACACGGCCTGTTGAGCATGACGACCTTTGCCCGCTCGCAGGGCGAGATCACGCAGAAGGAACTGTCGGTCAACCTGCCCAAGATGTATTGGCTGGCGCAGGTGGCGCACGTCGGCATGACGGACCGCATCGCCTCGCAGTTGCTGCCGCAGATGGACGTGCGCTTGAGCGATCGCGAGGTCGAGGTGCTGCGCTGGACGGGTGACGGCAAGACGTCGAACGACGTGGCCGACATCCTCGGCATCTCGGAGCGCACGGTCAACTTCCACATCAACAACGCGATGCTGAAGCTCGGCGCGAGCAACAAGACGGCCGCCGCAGTGCGGGCCGCGATGCTCGGGTTGCTCTGAGCCTTTGAGAGGCGGAAAGCTTACGCTACTGCCTCAACCCCACCGCGCAGGCCACCGCGGCCTGCCATTCCAGTGCTTCCAGACGTTGGCCCAACAGGTCTTCCGTGGCCCGGCAACCGAGGTCGGTGCAGTCCTGCCCGACCAGCATGAGATTGCTGCGCACCGACGACTCCACCCGTTCCAGCAGGCCCGTCTCGGTGTTCAACCACCAGTCCCAGCCAAGCGAAATCAGCGGCTCCACGCAGCTGACCCACTCGGTGTAGCCGCAGATCGCCGAGATGCTGTCCGAGAGATGCGGGGTCTGCTCGGGATCGACGCCGGAAAAAAGGTGCGCGAACCGGGCTTCGCAAAGGCAGCGCCAGGTGATGCGCAGATAGCCGTCGGGCGGGGCGGGCATGGGGTTGGCCGCCGTTCGGCAGGACAACCCGACGCGGGCTGGCACGATCACTGGCCGCATGGCTGGCGCCGGGGTTCGGTGGTCGGCATGGTGCGGCAGCAGGGGCCTCGGTGCGTGGGCGCCGCCGGACATCGCCTGCGAGAACAGCGATTTCGCCGTGGTCGGTCGGCGGCGGCTCGGGGCTCTCCTTGCCATGAGGACTCGTGTGTGGGGGTGCACGCCGGCTGGCCGGGGCGCTTTCATGGCACCGCAGGTTGCAACCCGGCAATGCTAGGGGCTGGTCAAGTGGGTGAACAGTGTATGAGTTGCCAGGAGTGCAACCTTATTTGCGTGCGTGGCAAGAATCCCTCCGACGGTTCTGTCAACCCTGACAGTTGTTGCTGCTACTGCGGTGTTCTGAAATCGACCGCTCCTGAAATTGATGCGCCCGAGGAGGCTGCTTTGGACATGATTCGTGGAACGGGAGCAAGCCTGGCACCCGACCTCCTCCGCGCGCTGGCGGCATACCGCCATCGGGTCTTCATCGAGACACTCGGCTGGGAGCTGCCCACCGAAAACGGCCTGGAGACCGATCAGTTCGACGGGCCCGACACCGCCTACGTGATCGCGCGCGACGAGCAGCAGGAAGTCTGCGGCTGCGCGCGGCTGCTGCCGACCACCGGCCCCTACCTGCTTGCCGACGTGTTTCCGCAACTGCTGCACGGGGCGCCGCCGCCCCGCGATCCACGGGTGTGGGAGCTCTCGCGCTTCGCGGCCGCCGGCTGCGGGGCGCCCCAGGCCATCTCACGCGCGCTGGAACTGCAAGTCACCGAGCACGTCCTGGCCCATGCGCTCGACCATGCCGCGCAGCACGGCGTGCAGCGGTTCATCACGGTCTCGCCGCTGGGTGTCGAGCGCCTGCTCCGGCGGCTCGGCGTGCATGCGCACCGGGCCGGGCCGCCGGTGGTGGTGGGCGGGCACGCGCTGTTTGCATGCTGGATCGAGGTCGATCAGCAATCCTTGGCGGCGATGGGGCCGTTCGTGCGCCCGACGGCGCCCGCGGTGCAGCCGACCCATCGCCTGCCGGCCGTCCGCCCGGTCGGCGTGCGGCAGCGCTGGGCCTGATGGACTTCAGCGCAGGGCGCGAGGGGGCGCCGCTGCTGTTCGACCCGGCCCTGCAGGTCTGGGTCGCGGCCGATCCTGTCTTGTCGGCGGAACTGCTTGCACACCCGGCCTGCTGTGTCTGCGAAACCTCTGCCCTGGTCGCGTCGCTGAGTTCCGGCGGGCGTGCTTCGGCGAACGGGCTGCCGGCCGGGGAACACCGGGATGCAGAGCACGTGGTTGCGGCCATGGTCGAGAGCCTGGCGCAGCACGAGGTGCGGGAGGCTGCGCGCGGTTGTGGTCGGCGGCTTCTTGCAACCTTGGGCCTGCCGTGCGACGACGAGGCGCTGCACCGGTACGCGCGGCTGCTGCCTGGGCATGCGCTGGGGGCGCTGCTTGGGGCCGAGCCCGCGCAACTGGATCAACTGACGCGGCAGGCGGGCGAGTGCCGGCCTGCCGGGGACCGAGCGGCCCCGCTGGGCCTTGCGCCGCAGGCGGCCGGCGAACTGCTGACGCTGATGCAGCGCGTGATGGCTTCTGGCGGCGGTGGGGCACGAGGGCGGGGGCTGCTCGGCCGGCTCGGCGACCTGGTGGTGCGCCGCCCGGCGCTCGATGCGGACCGTATCGTCACGCGGCTCGCGCAACTGCTCTACCTCGTTCACAAGGCCTGCGCGCGCCTGTTGCGCCAGTCGGTACGGGCGTGGCAGCTGTCGGCCGAGGTCGAGGCCTGGGCGGCACACCAGCCTTCGGTGCTCGCGGTGCTGGTGCGCGAGGTGCGCTGGCAGGCGCCGCCCTTGCCGTACGCCTTTCGGGTATGGGGCCGACATGCCGTGGTGGCCGGGCACTCGCTGAGCGCCGGCGATGCCATGGTGCTGCAGCTCGAGCCGCAGGCGACGGCGCCGGCCGGGCCGCTGGGCCTGGACCGCAAGAAGGCCAAGGTGCTCACCTTCGGTGCCGAGCCGTTCGGCTCAGCGGCACAGATGCTCGCCGAAACCATCGCGGCCGAGGCGGTGGCTGGCCTGCTCGCGGCCGGCTTGCGCTTCCACGATGCCGCCGCGCTGCATCGATCGCAAACCGTCGGCGGCTGACCCGCCGGCCGTCGTCACCGCAACCGTGTACCGTGTCGGGTGACACGGGCAGCGCCGCCGGCCTGCCGCACGGGAGCAGAAATGAGCACAGCGGTACCCCACGGCCGGCGTCGCCGGCGCATCGATCTCGCATTGCAGGGCGGAGGCTCGCACGGCGCCTTCACCTGGGGCGTGCTGGATCGGTTGCTGGAGGAGGACGACCTCGAAATCAACGGCATTTCGGGCACCAGCGCCGGCGCGGTCAACGCCGGCGTGCTGGTCACCGGCCTGGCCCGGGGCGGGCCGGCGCAGGCGCGGCAAGCCTTGCGCGACTTCTGGCGCGACGTGAGCGTGAGCGGGCAGATCTTCTCGCCGTTTCCCGCCAACACGGGGCACCCGGGCAACGGGAACTTCAACTTCGACCAGTTGCCGGGCTACCAGTGGATGAACGTCTTCTGGCGCGCCTTCAGCCCTTACGAGTTCAACCCGCTGAACCTCAACCCGCTGCGCGAGGTGGTGCGGCGGCACGTCGACGAGGCGGTGCTGAAAACCTGCCACCAGCGCGAGCCGAAGGTGCACCTGTTCATCACGGCGACGTCGGTGCAGACCGGCCAGGCGCACGTCTTCACCGGCGACGAACTGAGCGAGGAGGCGCTGCTCGCGTCGGCCTGCCTGCCGTTCATGTTCCAGGCGGTCGAGATCAATGGCGAGCCCTATTGGGACGGCGGCTACGTCGGCAACCCGGCGATCTTTCCGCTGATCTACGAGACCGAGGCGCTCGACATCCTGCTCGTGAAGATCAACCCGTTGCGCCGGGAAGGCACGCCGCGGCGCAGCGTGGAGATCATCGACCGGCTGGGCGAGATCACGTTCAACACCAGCCTGATGGCCGAGATGCGCGCCATTGCCTTCGTCTCGCGGCTGCTGCGCGAGCAGCGGCTCGATCCCGGGCGCTACAAGGACCTGCGCATGCACATGATTGCCGACGACGCCGGCCTGGCGCCGTTCAACGCGTCGAGCAAGTTCAACACCGACTGGGCCTTCCTGCAGAAGCTGAGCGACCTTGGCCGAGCAGCCGCGGACCGGTGGTTGCGCGAGCACAAGGCGGATCTCGGGGTGCGGTCGTCGCTCGACATCGAGCGCGAGTTCCTGGCCAAGCCGTTGCGAGAGGAGATGGCGCCGGTGAAGGCGCAGCACGAACCGCCGTCCCGGCGCGGCCGGCTGGTCGAAGGCGTCCGCAAGCTGCTCGGCAGCCGCCGCAGATAAAAAAAGACCCGGCCCCTCGACAGGAGGGACCGGGTGGGGGAAGTCCTTGCGGCGAGCGTCGTAACCCGCTCCGGCCGCAAGAGGTGCAATGAAACCCCTTACTCAACGCTCGCTCGCCGGTCGCAGGACGAAAAGACGCGGTCCTGCAAGCACGACGAAGTTAGTGTACAAAGCGAACTAATTTCGCGGCATCGGGAATTACGAGAGGAACAAGTCGGTTACGTCGTCTGCGGTTCGCCGCACGACGCCGCACGGTCCTCGTGAGCATCGGCCGCGCCCTCCCCGCAGTTCCCCCTTCATGTCCTCCCCTTCCACCACGGCAGCCGCTCCGCGTCCGGCGTTGTTCTCGATCACCTGGCCGCTGCTCGCCGAGCTGATGTTGGGCATGCTCGTCGGCCTGGCCGGCCTGTGGATGGCCTCGCGCATTTCAGACGATGCCGCAGGGGCGTTTGCCCTTGTCAACCACCTGCAGGCGGCGTTTTTCATCCTGTTCCGCGTGGTCAGCATGGGGGTCAGCGTCGTGATCACGCAGAACCTCGGCGCAGGCAACCGGCGCGCCGCCGATGACACGGCGCGTGCCTCGCTTGCTGCCACCTCGTGGCTGGGCTGGTTGACCGCCGGACTGGTGCTGGTGTCGGCACCGCTGCTGCTGCAGTGGATGAACGCGCCGTCCAGCGTGCTGCCGTTGGCGATACCTTTCCTGATGATGGCTGCAGCGGCGCTCGCGCTCGACGCCTACAACGCCTCGATGGCTGCGGTGATGCGCGCGCACCTGCACGGTCGCGACACGCTCTACAACATGCTGGCGATGCATGCGCTGCACCTGCTGCTGTGCATCCCGCTGATGCGCGGCATCGGTCCGTTGCCGCCGCTGGGGCTCGTGGGTTTCGCGCTGGCGATGACGATCAGCCGTGCGTTCGGCCTGGCGTATCACCTGTGGTTGTGGCGCCTGAGGTTGAGGGTGGTGCCGGTGTGGCGCGACTGGTGGCACCTGCGGTGGCAGCGCCTTGCGCCGGTGCTGCACATCGGGCTGCCCGGGGCCGGTGAGGCGGTGGCCTATCGGATCGCGTTGATGGTGAGCATCGCGATGGTCGCGCGCATGGGCGCGACCGAACTCGCGACGCATAGCTACACGATGCAGGTGATGTATTTCATCCTGCTGTTCGGGTTGGCGATCGGCTTCGCCAGCGAGATCCTGGTCGGCCATCTCGTCGGCGCCGGGCAGTTGCACGAGGCGCACCGGCTGGTGCGCAAGAGCCTGAAGCTGGGCCTCGTGGTGTCGACCGGCATCGCGCTGCTGGCCGCGCTCACCGCTCCTTGGTACCTGCGCTTCTTCACGAGCGACCCACGCATCATCGAGACCGCGACGCTGCTGCTGTGGCTCACGGTGCTGCTCGAACCGGGGCGTACCTTCAACCTGGTCGTCATCAACGCGCTGCGCGCGACCGGCGACGCCCGCTTCCCGGTGGCGGCCGGGGTGTTGTCGATGGTGTTCGTACTCGCCGGTGGTTCATGGTGGCTCGGCGTGCACCTCGGCTACGGGCTCGCCGGCGTGTGGATCGCGTATGCCGCCGACGAGTGGTTGCGCGGTCTGACGATGGCCGCGCGCTGGTACCGCCACGGCTGGGTGCGGCACGCCAGGGCCACCCACCGCCGGGTGCTGCGCAAGCGGCTCAAGGCTGCATGAACGGCACCGCGGATCGCACCGCAGTCACCGCAGTTTGACGTGCCTCAAAGCACGTTGATTTGCGGGGGCATGCTGCGCTTGTGAGCGTCGAAGGCGCTCCTACCATCGGTCAACGGCTGTATCGCAGTGCCGCGGCCGATCAGGAGCGAGGTTAGACCGTGCCCCATGCCGCAGACCCGGGCGATACCGCCGGCCCTCATCAGGGCGCACTCGACGACTTGCGCAAGTTCCAGCTCGTGGTGGAACACACGAGCAACATGGTGGTGGTCACCAACGCAGCGGGCGAAGTCGAGTGGGTGAACCAGGCGTACACCGACGTGACGGGCTGGACGCTCGACGAAGTGCGCGGTCGCAAGCCCGGCAGCTATCTGCAGGGCCCGCGGACCGACCGTCGCGTCGCCGCGCGGTTGCGCGAGTTGCTGGCGCGAGGCGAGCCGGTCTGCGACATCGAGCTCGTCAACTACACCAAGCAGGGGCGCGAGTTCTGGGTCTCGCTCAACATCCAGCCGGTGCGCGACCCACACGGCCGCGTGCAGCATTTCGTCGCGATCGAATCCGACGTGACGGAGCGCAAGCGCTACGAGCAGGCCTTGCTCGAACAACGGCGCATGCTGGAGCAGGCACTGCTGCTGGCACGCATGGGCAGCTGGGAGATGGACCACACGACGGGCCGCGTGGTGTGGTCCGAGGGGCTGTACGAGCTGCTTGGCATGCGAAGCGACGGCTTCGGCGGCGGCTACGAGGACTTCCTGCGCCAGGTCCATCCGGACGACCGAGAGGCCGTCGACACCGCCTTTCGCCGCTCGCTGCAGAGCCGGCAGCCTTACGAGGTGGAGCACCGCGTGGTGCGGCCCGACGGCCAGGTGCGGTGGATGCTCGAGCGGGGCGTCACGACCTATGCGGATGACGGCCAACCGCTGCGCAGCAGCGGCTTCACCCAGGACGTCACGGACCGCAAGCGCGCACAGCAGCTCGAGAGCGAGAAGCGCGAGCTCGAAGAGCTGAGTCACGCGAAGACGCAGTTCCTGTCTCACATGAGCCACGAGCTGCGCACGCCGCTGAACGCGATCGTCGGCTTTTCGCAGCTGCTGCAGGAGCGGGCGGGCCGTTCGTTGCCCGAGGAGGTGCGACGCTATCCGGAGCTGATCCTGCAGGCGAGCGACCACCTGCTGCAGCTCATCAACGACCTGCTCGACCTGTCGCTCGTCGAATCCGGCGGCCTCGCGCTGACACGGCAGCCCGTGGACGTGGACGCGCTGCTCGAGGAGGCGGTGCAACTGGTCGGCCCCATCGCCCGCTCGCACCGGGTGGCGGTGGCGGTGCTGCACACGCCCGGGCCGGTGGCGGTGTGGGGTGACCGCACGCGGTTGCTGCAGTGCGTGCTCAACGTCCTGTCGAACGGCATCAAGTACAACCGGCACGACGGCGCCTTGCTCGTGCGGCGGCACCCGGCCCGGCACGGGCGTGTGCGGATCGACTTCATCGACGAGGGCTGCGGCGTGGCGAGCGATCGGATGGAAGAGATCTTCCAGCCGTTGAACCGCCTCGGTGCCGAGCATGGCACCGTGCAGGGGACGGGACTCGGACTCTCGCTCACGCGGGCGCTGCTGCGGCGCATGGACGGCTCCATTGGCGTGAGCAGTACGCCCGGCGAGGGCAGCACCTTCTCGATCGAGCTGCAGGCCGCACCGCTGGACGCCGTCGCCAGCGACCAGGCGGCGTCGGAGTTCGGCTCGCTGGGCTGGCCGGCGCATCCTGGCAATGTGCTGTGCATCGAGGACAACGAGGTCAACCGGCTGCTGCTCGAGAGCATGTTCGCGCTGCGGCCCGCGCTGCAGGTGCGCTACGCCACCACCGGCGGGCAGGGGCTGCAGATGGCGCGCGAGCAGCGGCCCGACCTGGTGGTGCTGGACATGCTGCTGCCCGACATGAGCGGGCAGGCCGTGTTCGACGCGCTGCAGTCCGACCCGCTCACGCGAGATGTGCCGGTGATCGCCTGCTCGGCCAGCGCCTATGCCGAAGACATCCGCGCCGCCTTGGCGCAAGGGCTGGCGGCCTACCTCGTCAAACCGCTGGACGTGAAGCAGTTTCTTGCGACGCTGGACCGGCACCTCTCACCTGGCGCCGCCGCATGACCTTCAGGACACCATCAGTCGCCGGCTCTTCGCGATCGACATCAGGATGCCGACCCCCAGGCCGAGCGTGACCATCGCGGTGCCGCCGTAGCTGATGAAGGGCAGCGGCACGCCCACCACCGGCAGGATGCCGCTGACCATGCCCATGTTGACGAAGGCATAGGTGAAGAAGATCAGCGTCACCGCGCCGGCGAGCAGGCGCGAGAACAGCGTGGGCGCCTCGCCCGCGATCACGAGCCCGCGGAAGATCAGGAAGATGAAACCGAGCAGCAGTGCCACGTTGCCGGCGAGGCCGAATTCTTCCGAGTAGGCCGCGAAGATGAAGTCGGTGGTGCGCTCCGGGATGAACTCCAGGTGGGTCTGCGTGCCCTTCATGAAGCCCTTGCCGGTGAGGCCGCCGGAGCCGATCGCGATCATGCCCTGCAGCGTGTGGAAGCCCTTGCCGAGCGGGTCCTTGGTGGGGTCCAGCAGCGTGCAGACGCGGCCCTTCTGATACTCGTGCAGCACCGGCCAGTCGACGCCGGGGGCGCAGATGCGGTCTTCCGACAGCACCAGCGCGGAGATGGCGATCACGCCGGTGGCCAGCACCGGGATGATCAGCTTCCACGACAGGCCGGCGAAGAAGATCACGAACAAGCCGCCCGAGAGCACCAGCAGCGAGGTGCCGAGGTCCGGCTGCTTCATGATCAGCACGACCGGCACCGCGAGGATCATGGCGGCCACCAGGAAGTCGGGCGTGCGCAGCTGCCCCTCGCGGCGCTGGAACCACCACGCGAGCATGAGCGGCAGCGCGATCTTCAGCAATTCGCTCGGCTGGATGACGGTGACGCCGATGTTGAGCCAGCGCGTCGCGCCCTTGCGCGTGATGCCGAACAGCTCCACGCCGACGAGCAACACGACGCCGGCCACGTACAGCGGCACCGCGATCGCCATCAGCTTCTGCGGCGACACCTGCGCCACGAGGAACACGACCGCCAGCGCGATCAGCATGTTGCGGCCGTGGTCGACGAAGCGCGAGCCGTGGTCGAAACCGGCCGAATACATGATCAGCAACCCCGCGCCGCACAGCAGCAGCACCGCGAGGGCGAGCCAGCCGTCGAAGCCGAGGAAGATCGGCTTGGCGCGCTGCCACAGCGAAGGGCGTTCAAAGGCGACGTTCATCGGGACGCGGGCGTGGAAACGGGCGTGACCTGCGCCGCCGGCACCGGCGTGGCAGGGGCGGTGGGGGCGGAAGCCGCGGGAGCGGGCGCGGACGCGGCAGGCGCCGGCGCCGAGACGGGCAGCACAGCCCCGCCGGTCGACGGAACTGCCGCCACCGGCGATGGCAGCGGCACCTCGGAGGCCAGCCTCGGCGTGCCGATGGGGGCCGCCGTTTCGCCGCGCTGGGTGGCGGCGATGTCTTCCTCGCTGGGGTAGGTGCCGGTGACCCAGTAGTCGAGCACGCGCCGCGCAATGGGTGCGGCGGCCTGGGCACCGAAGCCTGCGTTCTCGACGATCACCGCAAGCGCGATGGTCGGGTTGTCGACCGGCGCGAAGGCCACGTACAGCGAGTGGTCGCGCAGGTATTCGGCCATGCGCGCGGCGTTGTACTTCTCGTTCTGGCGGATGCCCACCGCCTGGGCAGTGCCGGTCTTGCCGCCGCTCTGGTACTTGGCCCCCATGAACACGCGGGTGGAGGTGCCTTCCTGCGTCACCGCGTACATCGCCCGCTTGATCACGTCGACGTGTTCGGGCTTGAGGTCGAGCGGCTCGATCGGCTCAGTGCCCACCGGGCGGCGTGCGTGCGTGACGACGTCGCGGATCTCGCGCACGAGGTGCGGCGTGTGCCGCTCGCCGCCCGAGACCATCGTCGCCATCGCATGCGACACCTGCAGCATCGTGAAGTTGTTGTAGCCCTGGCCGATGCCCAGCGAGATCGTTTCACCCGCGTACCAGCGTTGCTGCTCGGGCTTCTTGTAGGCACGGCGCTTCCATTCGGTGGACGGCAGCACCCCGCGCACCTCGCCCTCGATGTCGATGCCGGTGATCTGGCCAAAGCCGAACGGCGCGAGCTGGTCGTACATCAGGTCGACGCCCATCTCGTTGGCGAGTGAGTAGTAATACACGTTGCTCGACTTGACGATGGAGCGGTGCATGTCGACCATGCCCAGCCCGCCGTCACCGTGGCTGCGGAAGCGGTGGTTGCCGAACATGAACACGCCGTTGTCGAGGATGGCCTCGTTCGCGGCGCGCTTGCCGGTGTTGAGCGCAGCCATTGCCATGAAGGGCTTGAAGGTGGAGCCCGGCGGGTAGGTGCCGCGCAAGGCGCGGTTCAGCAGCGGCTTGTCCGGCGATTCGTTGAGCGCGCGCCAGTTCTCGACGTCGATGCCCTCGACGAACAGGTTGGGGTCGAAGGTGGGCTTGCTGACGAAGGCCAGCACCTCGCCGCTTCGCGGGTCGATGGCGACCAGCGCACCGCGCCGGTTGCCGTACAGCCGCTCGACCAGCGCCTGCAGCTTGATGTCGATCGACAGCACCACGGTGTTGCCGGGCGTCGCCGGGCTGGAGCGCAGCCGGCGCACCGCGCGCCCGCCGGCGCTGGTTTCCACTTCCTCGAAGCCGGTGATGCCGTGCAGCTCGCGCTCGTAGCTCTGCTCGACACCGAGCTTGCCGATGTAATCGGTGCCGCGGTAGTTGGCTGCGTCTTCGGATTCGTCGATCTTTTCCTTCTCGGCCTGGTTGATGCGGCCGATGTAGCCGATCACGTGCGCGCCCACGTCGCCGAGCGGGTAATTGCGGAACAGCCGCGCCTTGATATCCACGCCGCGAAAGCGGTAGCGCTGCACCGAGAAGCGGGCCACCTCTTCGTCGGACAGCCGTGTGCGGATCGGCAGCGACTCGAAGCTCTTGGACTCGTCCATCAGCCGCTTGAAGCGGCGCCGGTCGTAGGCCGAGATCTCGATCACCTTCGACAGCTCGTCGATCGTCGCGTCGAGGTCGTCGATCTTCGAGGGCGTCAGCTCCAGCGTGTAGGCCGAGTAGTTGTTGGCCAGCACGACGCCGTTGCGGTCGAGGATGAGCCCGCGGTTGGGCACGATGGGCACCACCGCGATGCGGTTGTTCTCGGCTCGCGTCGAGAGCTCCTCGTAGCGGATCACCTGCAGGTAGGCCAGCCGCGCGAAGATGAGCCCGAAGCACACCAGCACCATCGCGGCGGCGAACAGCAGCCTCGCGCGAAAGCGCGACAGCTCCAGTTCGACGTTCTTGAGTTCGGTCATCGACGGGGGGCCGACGGGGAGTGGGTTACAGCGGGCGGTTCTCGTCCGGGTCGGGCGGGCGGCGCTGCGGTGCCAGCAGCAGCCACGTGGCGATCGGCCACAGCATTGCTTCGAACACCGGCGCGAGCAGCAGTTCCCAGCCGGGGAACACGCCAGCGGCAAACAGTCGAATGATCACGGCCACCGCGTGCGCGGCAAAGAACAGCGGCAGGATCTGCACCGCCTGCGACAGCACCGTGAACCACAGCAGGCGGCGGTGGATCGTGATCGCGAAGTACGACAGCAGCGTGTAGGCCAGCGCATGCTGGCCGAGCAGGGCGCCGTCGTGCACGTCCATCATCACGCCGAAGGCGAAGGCGGCGCCGATGCCGACGCGCCGCGGCTGGTGCACGTTCCAGAAGACGAGCGTCAGCGCGAGCAGGTCCGGCATCGCGGTCGTCTTGCCGATCGGCACGAGGTTGACCGCGAACGCGAACAGCAGCGAAAACCAGATGAAGACCGGGTTGACCGGCAGCAGCAGCTGGTCGGAACCGCGCGGCATCATGGTGCGGGCCTCGCTTTCTGAGGGGCCGCCGGCGCTTCAACAGCCGGTCGCTCGGGCAACTGGTGGCCGATGGGTTGCACCACCAGCACGTGCCGGGCACTGCCGGGCGAGCTGACGGGTGCCAGCGCGATCTTCGCGAAGGCCGAGTCGGCGCGCCGGTCGACCTTGGTGACGCGCGCCACGGCCAGCCCGGGGGGGTAGACGCCGTCGACACCCGAGGTGCTCAGCAGGTCGCCTTCCTGCACGTCGGCGTTGGTGGCCATGAAGCGCAGCTCCATCGCCTCGTTGGCCGGGTCGCCGTAGGCCACGCCGCGCACCATCGTGCGGGTGTTCAGGATGGGGATCAGCGCCTCGCGGTCGGTCAGCAAGGTCACTTCGGAGGTGAGCGGGTAGACACGCGTCACCTGGCCGAGCACGCCGTTGGCATCGATCACCGGCGAGCCGCGCACCACGCCGTGCGTGCTGCCGATGTCCACCACCACCCGGCGGCTGAACGGGTCGGGCGTGTCGTAGAGCACCTCGGCGGCCTGCGTCTGGGCGCGCACCGCGGGGCGCAGCGCGAGCAGGGCGCGCAGCTGTGCGTTCTCGCGCTCCAGCAGCTCGACCCGGCTGATGCGCTCGGCCTGCTCGGTGAGCCGGCGCATGGCGGCTGCTTCGTTGGCCCGCGCCTCCTTGATGCCATCGAAGTAGGCACCGCCCGAGCTCACCATTTCCACCGGCACCAGCAGCGCGCGCTGCAGCGGGTGCAGCACCGTGGCCACCACCGCGCGCAGCGGCTGCGTGATGTTGAGCCGCGTGTCCGCCACCATCAGGAAGAAGGCCAGCGCCGCGAAGAACATCAGGCGCGTCAGGGCCGACGGCCCTTGCTTGAAGAAGGGCGGTGGGGTCCGGTCGAGGGTGCCCAGGGGCATGAGGTGACTCTTTAGAAACGACGAAGCCGACCGTTTGAAGGGCGGTCGGCCTCTGCACCCAACGTGAAAAAGTTCACTCCGACGTGAAGATCGCGCCCAGGCGTTCCATGCGTTCCAGCGCCATGCCGCAACCGCGCACCACGCAGGTCAGCGGGTCTTCGGCCACCAGCACGGGCAGGCCCGTTTCCTCGGCGAGCAGGCGGTCGAGGTCGCGCAGCAGCGCGCCGCCGCCGGTCAGCATCATGCCGCGCTCGGCGATGTCGGCGCCCAGTTCGGGCGGCGTCTGCTCGAGCGCGTTCTTCACGGACGAGACGATCTGGTTCAGCGGGTCGGTCAGCGCCTCGAGGATCTCGTTGGAGCTGATCGTGAAGCTGCGCGGCACGCCTTCGGAGAGGTTGCGGCCCTTCACTTCCATTTCCTTGACCTCGGAGCCGGGGAAGGCGGAGCCGATCTCCTTCTTGATGGCCTCGGCGGTGGGTTCGCCGATCAGCATGCCGTAGTTGCGACGGATGTAGTTGATGATGGCTTCATCGAACTTGTCGCCGCCGACGCGCACGCTGCCCTTGTAGACCATGCCGCCGAGCGAGATGACGCCCACCTCGGTGGTGCCGCCGCCGATGTCGACGACCATGGAGCCGGAGGCTTCGGAGACCGGCAGGCCGGCACCGATGGCTGCGGCCATGGGTTCTTCGATCAGGTAGACCTCGGAGGCGCCGGCGCCGAGCGCGGATTCGCGGATCGCGCGCCGCTCGACCTGGGTGGAGCCGCAGGGTACGCAGATGATGATCCGCGGGCTGGGCTTGAGCACCGAGCGCGGGTGGACCATCTTGATGAACTGCTTGAGCATCTGCTCGGTGACGGTGAAGTCGGCGATCACGCCGTCCTTCATCGGGCGGATGGCCTCGATGTTGCCGGGCACCTTGCCGAGCATCGCCTTGGCCTCGGCGCCGACCGCCTGGATGGTTTTCTTGCCGTTGGGGCCGCCTTCGTGGCGGATCGCGACGACCGAGGGTTCGTCGAGCACGATGCCCTTGCCGCGCACGTAGATCAGGGTGTTCGCGGTGCCGAGGTCGATGGCGAGGTCCGTCGAGAAGTAGCGACGAATGGATTCGAACATGTTGAGTGTCGGGGAGGCCGGCCCGGGCTGTGAGCAACTGGCGTGGCAGCAGGCGCGACCAAGTGTTTTTCGGGTTTTCTCCGGAACCGCTCCGGGGCACATCGATGTGCCCTTTTGCGCGCTTTTCAGCACGAAACCGGCGCGGATTGCAGGGGCCATGACGGGTAAAGACCTCAGGCGCTCAGCAATCGGGCCGGCTGTGGATAACGGGCGATAATACCCGATCAATCCCGCGCCCATCCTTGCGGGAACCACCCAAAAACCAACTTATTTACATGGCCCTGACTTCAGATGACGTCAGCCGCATCGCCCATCTCGCCCGGCTCGAGCTGAGCGGCGAGGAACAGGCGGCGATGCTGCAGCAGCTCAACGGCTTTTTCTCCATCGTCGAGCAGATGCGCGCGGTCGACACGACCGGTGTCGAGCCGCTCTACACGCCGCTGTCGGCCGTGCAGGACGTGGCCCTGCGCCTGCGCGAGGACGCGGTCACCGAGACCGACCAGCGCGAGGCGAACCAGCGCAGCGCACCGGCCGTGGAAGACGGGCTCTTCCTCGTGCCCAAGGTCATCGAGTAAGGGGCCGCAGCGATGGATCTGCACCGCATGACGGTGGCCGAACTCGGCCGCCAGCTGGACGCGAAAGCCGTCTCGAGCGTCGAATTGACGAAGCACTTTCTTGCACGGGTTGCGAAGCATGAACAGCTTGGCGCCTTCCTGTGCACCGACGAGTCGGTCGCGCTGAAGCAGGCCGAAGCGGCCGACGCTCGGCGCGCGCAAGGACCGGCGGGCCCGCTGACGGGGGTGCCGCTGGCCCACAAGGACATCTACGTCACGACCGCCTTTCCCAGCACGGCCGCCTCGAAGATGTTGGCCGGCTACCGCAGCCCGTTCGACGCCACCGTGGTGGCGAAGCTGGCCGGCGCTGGTGCCGTGACGCTCGGCAAGCTCAACTGCGACGAGTTCGCGATGGGCGGCAGCAACGAGAACTCGGCCTACGGTGTGGCACGCAACCCGTGGGACACGACACGCATCACCGGCGGTTCCTCGGGCGGCTCGGCCGCCGCGGTGGCGGCCGGGCTGGTGCCGGCCGCTACCGGCACCGACACGGGCGGCTCGGTGCGCCAGCCGGCCTCGCTGTGCAACGTCACCGGCATCAAGCCGACCTACGGTCGCTGTTCGCGCTACGGGATGATCGCGTTCGCGTCCAGCCTCGACCAGGCCGGCCCGATGGCGCGCACCGCCGAAGATTGCGCGCTGCTGCTGCAGGCGATGAGCGGCTTCGACGAGCGCGATGCCACGTCGGCCGACCGGCCGGTGGACGACTTCGCGGCGGCGCTGCGTTCGGTGCGCGAAGGCGCCACGGCCGCTCAACCGCTGAAGGGCCTGCGCATCGGCCTGCCGAAGGAGTTCTTCGGCGAGGGCGTCGCCGCCGACGTTTCGCAGGCGGTGCGCGCGTCGCTGGCCGAGTTCGAGAAGCTCGGCGCGACGCTGGTGGACGTCTCGCTGCCACGCACCGAGCTGTCGATTCCGGTGTACTACATCATCGCGCCGGCCGAGGCCAGCTCGAACCTGAGCCGCTTCGATGGGGTGCGCTACGGCCACCGCGCGAAGGAGTACAAGGACCTGCTCGACATGTACAAGAAGAGCCGGTCTGAGGGCTTCGGCGACGAGGTCAAGCGCCGCATCATGATCGGCACCTACGTGCTGAGCCATGGCTACTACGACGCCTACTACCTGCAGGCGCAGAAGCTGCGCCGCATGATCGCGGACGACTTCCAGGCGGCTTTTAAGCAATGCGACGTGATCGCCGGCCCCGTGTCGCCCACGGTGGCCTGGAAGATCGGCGGCAAGTCCGACCCGGTGGCCAACTACCTCGCCGACATCTTCACGCTGCCCGCCAGCCTGGCCGGCCTGCCCGGCATGAGCGTGCCGGCCGGTTTCGGCGAAGGCGGCATGCCGGTGGGACTGCAACTGATCGGCAACTACTGGAAGGAAGGCGAGCTGCTGCACGTCGCGCATGCCTTCCAGCAGGCCACCGACTTTCACCTCCGCGCACCGCAAGGGTATTGAGATGAGCACCAAGAGCAAACTGGTGCGCGGCTACGAGGTGGTGATCGGCCTCGAGACGCACGCGCAGCTGTCGACGCAGTCGAAGATCTTTTCCGGCGCGAGCACGCAGTTCGGTGCCGAGCCCAACACGCAGGCCTGCCCGGTCGACCTGGCGCTGCCCGGCACGCTGCCGGTGATGAACAAGGCAGCGGTTGAACGCGCCATTCGCTTCGGTCTCGCGGTGGGCGCGCACGTGGCGCCGCTGTCGATCTTCGCGCGCAAGAACTACTTCTACCCGGACCTGCCCAAGGGCTACCAGATCAGCCAGTACGAGATCCCGGTGGTGCAGGGCGGTGCGATCGAGTTCTATGTCGGCGACGAGCCCTACAGCGTGCGACTGACCCGCGCGCACCTGGAGGAAGACGCCGGCAAGTCGCTGCACGAGGACTATCACGGCCAGACCGGCATCGACCTGA
>NZ_CAMLJQ010000061.1 GCF_946480305.1 uncultured Caldimonas sp. | reverse complement strand
CTGAGCCAGCAGAAGAAAGTTACCCGCCCGCCGGGGCGGACTCCCGGCGCGAAAGGCCAAGCTTGCGCAGCGCCCACCTCCGCGCCAGCGGGCAGCAGCCAGCAGCCAGCCGCCAGCCGCCAGCCGCCAGCCGGCAATCAACAACCCCCGTTCACACAACTTTACCCACCCCCCATCCCCCCTTTACCCACGGTCGCGACCATCAACACATGGGCGTTGTGCCCTGCCTCTCCAAGGAGTACACCGTGACCGACACCAAGACCCTCACCCCCGCCCGTCGCCGCACCGCCAAGACCCTCATCGCGGGCCTCGTCCTCGGCGTGGCAGCGGCAGCGACCATCCCCGTGCTCGCACACGGCCCCCGCCATGGCGGACCGATGGCGATGGGCATGGGCGGTCCTGGCGGCTTCATGGGCAGCCCGGAGCGCGTCGACCGGATGGTCGACCGTCTGCTGAGCGACCTGAACGCGACCGACGCGCAACGGACGCAGGTCAAGCAGATCGCGCAGGCGGCGGCCGCGGACCTGAAGGCCCAACGTGAAGCAGGCCGTGGCCTGCATCAGCAGGCCATGCAGTTGTTCACGCAGCCCAACGTCGATGCCAACGCCGTCGAAGCCCTGCGCCAGCAGCGCATGGCCCACATGGACCAGAGCTCCAAGCGCATGAGCCAGGCCATGGTCGAGATCAGCCGGGTGCTGACGCCCGAACAACGCACCAAGCTGGCCGAGCGCATGAAGGAGCGCGCCCAACGCTGGCAGGAGCGCAAGGAACGCCATCAGCACGACAAGAGCTGACCATCATGCAGGCGTGATGCGCGAGCGCCGCTTAGGCGGCGCTCAGCCGTTATGCTCTGCCGCATTCCGCATGGCTTCCGCTTCACGCTCTCCATGTCCGCACGCATCCTGCTGATCGACGACGACACCCGGCTCACCGGCATGGTGGGCGACTACCTTCGCCAGGCCGGCTACTTGATCGAAACCGCCGCATCGCTTCGGGCCGGGCGCGAGCGGCTGGAGCCGCGCGAGCACGGCTTCGACGGCGTGATCCTCGACCTGATGCTGCCCGACGGCAATGGCCTGGACCTGTGCCGCGAATTGCGCGGACAGGCACGTACGCGGACCCTGCCGGTGTTGATGCTGACGGCCCGCGGCGAGCCGATGGACCGCGTCGTCGGCCTCGAACTCGGCGCCGACGACTACCTGCCCAAGCCGTTCGAGCCACGCGAGCTGCTCGCGCGGTTGCGGGCCATCCTGCGGCGCAGCGCCTCAGCGGCCCCGCCTGGCGACGACCCGGACGTGAAACGCTTCGGCCGCCTGGAGATCGACCTGGGCGCGCGCGTCGCGCGGCTCGACGGGCGCGAGTGCGACCTCACCAGCTACCAGTTCCAGATGCTCGCGGTGCTGGCGGAGCACCCCGGGCGCGTGCTGTCGCGCGACCAGATCATGGACGCGCTGAAGGGCCACGCCCTCGAAGCCTTCGACCGCTCGATCGACGTGCACATCTCGCGCATCCGCGCGGCCATCGAGGAAGACCCGAAGAACCCGCGGCGCATCCTGACGGTACGCGGCGCAGGCTACGTGTTCGCCAAGAAGCAGGACAGTGACGAAGCGTGAAAAGCCTGTACCTGCGCATCTACCTCACCGTGGTGGCGGTGCTGCTGCTGTTCGCGCTGGTCGCGGGCTGGCTGTTCCAGCGCAACATCGAAGAAGAACGCCAGCTCGACCAGGCCGCCTGGAGCGAGCGCATGGTGGCCTGGGGCGAACTGGCGCAGAACAACCTGCCGCCGCCCGGGGCACCCCGCTCGGAGCAGCGTGCCGCGCTGCTCGAATGGTCCGAACGGTTGCGCCTGCCCCTGGCGCTGGACAACGAACGAGGCGAGCGGGTGGCCGCCTCGGCGTCGTTCGAGCGCATCGAACAGGAAGGGCCGCGTCGCCGCCTGCGCATCCCGCTGGCAGACGGGCGCACGATCTGGGTGCTGCGCCCCAACCGCAGCGGCCAGCCGCGCGAGGAGCGCCGGCAGGCCGAGCGCATGAACGAGGCGCGCGGCGAGCGCCGTGAGATCGGACCGCCGCCGCCTTTCCTGCGCGGTGGTGGCCTCGTGGCGGCGCTGCTGGTGCTGTTCGCGGCCGTGTCGGCCGGCGCCTACCCGGTGGTGCGCCGCCTCACACGCCAGCTCGAAACATTGAAACGGGGCGTCGAAACCTTCGGTGGTGGTGAGCTGAGCCACCGCGTCCACGTGAGCGGGCGCGACGAGGTCGCGGCGGTGGCTGCGAGCTTCAACCACGCGGCCGACCGCATCGAGGCGCTGGTGCGGGCACATCAGTCGCTGCTCGCGAATGCCTCGCACGAGCTGCGTTCGCCGCTGGCACGACTGAAGATGGCGGTGTCGCTGATGGAGACCGCCTCACCGGCATCCCGCGCGTCGCTCAAGCAGGAGATCGAGAACGACATCCGCGAACTCGACGCGCTCGTCGAGGAAGTGCTGCTCGCGAGCCGCCTCGACGCCGCGCCGCAACTCGACCGGCACGACCCGGTGCATCTGCTGGCCCTGGCGGCCGAAGAGGGGGCCTACGTCGATGCGCACGTGGAGGGCGCCGACGTGATGGTGCGCGGCGACGAGCGGCTGCTGCGCCGCGCGCTGCGCAACCTGCTCGAGAACGCCAGACGCTATGGCGGCAGCGAGCCGCCCGAGGTGTCGGTTGCCGTGGAAGGCAACGAGGCGGTGGTGCGCGTCTGCGACCGCGGGCCGGGTGTGCCGGAAGACCAGCGCGAGCGGATCTTCGAGGCCTTCTACCGGATGCCCGGCCATGCCGAACATGCCGGCGGGGTGGGTCTGGGCCTGAGCCTGGTGCGGCAGATCGCCCAGCGCCACCGCGGGCAGGTGCGCTGCGAGTCGCGCGCAGGCGGCGGCAGTTGCTTCAGCCTGCGTCTGCCGCTGGCGGCGGCGTAGCGTTGGCGTTGGCCCGCTCGTGCTCGGGTGCGTTTTCCTTGGCACGCTCGGCGTAGCGGTTGAAGCGCCAGGCGGTGCCTTCCATCGTGATGCGGCGCCAGGTGGCCCGCTTCTCCGCAGGGGTCATCTCGGGCCAGAACTGCACTTCGCCGAAGTCGCGCCCGCAGCCCTTGCAGATGTCGTCCCCCTGGCTCGTCGAGCAGATGGCGATGCACGGCGTGTCGGGCGTGCTGGCATACCACGCGAGCCACGCCTCTTTCGCGCGGTGCGGCATCGTCTGCTCGTCGCACTCGTGCTCGTGGTAGTACACCATCAGTGCATAGACCTCCGCGAGCGCCCGCACCTCGGCACACGCCGAGACGCCGTCCGCCGAAGGCTTGCGCTCGCGCCACCAGTTGATGGCGGATTCGATGTCGGTGATGTGGATGCCGGCCATGGCAGCAGCCTCGGGCGTCACGTCACTCCTGGGCGGCGGCCAGTGCGTTCAACGCCGCCTCCACCCGCGCGCGGTCGACCCCGGGCGGCAGCTCGACCGGTGCAGCGGCCAGTACCGCGGCCCCTTCGGTCTTCAGCCTCTTCACCCAGCTGCCGGCCTCGCGCCCTTCGGCGAAGCCCGTGCTCTGGAGCAGCACCGCGCCGTCAGCAGCGGTCAGCTTGAAGTAGAAGCGGCCATCGGCCTCGCGGTACTGCTTGAACATCGGCAGCGCGTTCTTGTGCGAGCCGTCGGGCGCGGCCGTGGCGGACTGGGGCAGGGCCGTCATGGGACGCAGGCCGACGGCCTGCCGCAGTTCGGCCAGGAAGGGCGTTGCGATCCGGCGTGCCTTGCGGGCGCCTTCCTGCAGGATGGCCTCGATCCTTTCCGGGTGGGCCATCAGGTCGGCATAGCGCTCGCGCATCGGTCCGATGTGCGATTCGATCAACTGCACCAGCCGTTCCTTGGCCTCGCCCCAAGCCAGGCCTGCGCGCAGGTCGTTGCGGAAGGCCACGCGCTGCTCGGGCGTCGCGAACGCGTCGTAGATGGTCACGAGGTGCGAATTGTCCGGGTCCTTCGGTTCGCCGGGCAGGCGGGAGTCGGTGACGATCCGGGCGACCGCATCCTTCAGGCCCTTGGCGCCGCCTTCGAACAGCGGAATCGTGTTGTCGTAGCTCTTCGACATCTTGCGGCCATCGAGGCCGGGCAGGGTGGCCAGCTCCTCGTCGATCTCGGCCTGCGGCAGCACGAACAGCTCGCGCCCGCGGCCGAACAGGTGGTTGAAGCGTTGCGCCACGTCGCGGGCCATCTCGATGTGCTGGACCTGGTCGCGCCCCACCGGCACACGGTGTGCGTTGAACAGCAGGATGTCCGCCGCCATCAGGATGGGGTAGCAGTACAGCCCCATCGTCACGCCGGCGTCGATGTCTTCGCCCGCGGCTTCGTTCGCGTCCGTCGCGGCCTTGTAGGCGTGGGCGCGGTTCATCTGGCCCTTGGCGGTGACGCAGGTGAGCAGCCACGTCAGCTCGGGCGTCTCGGGCAAGTCGCTCTGCCGGAAGAAATACACGCGCTCAGGGTCGAGGCCGGCGGCTAGCCAGGTGGCGGCGATTTCCAGCCGCGAACGTTCGATGCGGTCCGGGTCGTCGCACTTGATCAGCGCGTGGTAGTCGGCCAGGAAGAAGAAGCTCTCCACGTTGGGGGCCTGGCTGGCCACGATGGCCGGGCGGATGGCGCCGACGTAGTTGCCCAGGTGCGGGGTGCCGGTGGTCGTGATGCCGGTGAGGACGCGTTCGGTCATGGCGGGCTCGACAAAGAGCAGTGAAAGTGGGGCGGCGCAGGGTGCCGGGAGCGGCGATTGTAGGTGGCGGGCGTCGTCCAGGTACCGCCCAGGGAGGGCGGTTGTCCTACACTGCCGCCCCATGAAACGCATCGTGATCCTGATCTCCGGCCGTGGTTCCAACATGGAGGCCATCGTCGACGCCTGCGCCGCCGAGCGTTGGCCGGCGACGGTGGCCGCGGTGGTCAGCAACCGGCCCGAGGCCCGCGGTTTGCAGTTCGCCGCCAGCCGCGGTATCGCGACGCACGTCGTGGACCACAAGCAGTACGACACCCGCGAAGCCTTCGATGCCGAGCTGGCGCGCGCGATCGACGCCTATGCGCCCGATGTGGTGGTGCTGGCAGGCTTCATGCGTATCCTGACCGCGCGGTTCGTCGAGTACTACGCGGGGCGGCTGGTCAACATCCACCCGTCGCTGCTGCCGGCTTTCCCCGGCTTGCACACGCACCAGCGTGCCATCGAAGCGGGCTGCAAGCTGGCCGGCGCCACCGTCCACTTCGTGACGGCCGAGCTCGACCACGGGCCGATCATCCTCCAGGCCGTCGAGCCGGTGCACCCGGACGACACCGAGGACACGCTCTCCCAACGCATCCTGGCCAAGGAGCACGTGATCTACCCGCGGGCCGTGCGCTGGATCGTCAGCGACCAGCTCGACGTGAAAAACGGCATCGTGACCCACCGCGGGGGCGAGCCGCAACTGGTCGTCTGACCCCTGGGCAACGGGCGCGCTACGCCTCGCCCACCCACGCGAACCGCGGCTGCTCCACGCCGTCGATCACCACGTTCTCGAAGAACATCGCGTGCGGCCGCACCCACCATCCGCTGTCGTTGTAGAGCGGCCGGTAGACCACCAGCGGCTCGAGCGTCTCGCTGTGGCGCGCGCAGCCGACCACTTCGTAGTCCAGGCCCTTGTAGTGGCGGTAGCGGCCCAGGCGGGTCGGGGGCAAAGGCGGGAGGTGTTCGGCGCTCATCAGGGGCACGGGGATAATCCGGGGCATGCATCCTAATGCCCTCCTGGACCTGGCGACCGAGCTGTTGCGCCAGCTGCTCAAGTTCGACTCCCCCGCAGACAGCGTCGTCTCGGCATTTTTCCGACAGCACCGCGAGTTGGGGCCGCGCGAGCGCCACACGCTGGCCGAGACGGCCTACAACGTGCTGAGGCAGCGCTTGCTGTTCCAGCACTTCGCGCAGTCCGGTTCCGGCGCGCTCGAGCGCCGGCTCGCTATTCTCGGCTGGCAGGGCAGCGACAGTTTCCTGCGCGGCGCCCTGGGCCCGCACGAGCAGCAATGGCTGGCGCAGGTGCAGGCGGTCGAGCGCAGCGCGCTGCCCGAGAAGCTGCGCCACAACCTGCCGGACTGGCTTGCGTCGCCCCTCAAGCAATCGCTCGGCGACGAAGAGTTCTGGCCGCTCGTCGACAGCCTGAGCCAGGGCGCACCGCTCGATCTGCGCGTCAACGTGTTGAAGGCCAAGCGTGATGCCGTGGCGCAGGAGCTGGCGCAGGCCGGCATCGAAGCGAAGCCCACACCGTTCTCGCCCTGGGGGCTGCGCATAGAGGGCAAGCCGGCGCTGAACAAGCTCGAGGTGTTCACCCGTGGCGACGTGGAGGTGCAGGACGAAGGCAGCCAGTTGCTGGCCCTGATGACCGGCGCGAAGCGGGGCGAGATGGTGGTCGACTTCTGCGCCGGCGCGGGCGGCAAGACATTGGCGCTGGGGGCGGCGATGCGCAACACGGGGCGGCTCTACGCTTTCGACGTGTCCGGCCATCGGCTCGACAACCTGAAGCCGCGCCTTGCCCGCAGCGGCCTGTCGAACGTCTACCCGGCACAGATCGCGCACGAGCGCGACGACCGCATCAAGCGCCTGGCCGGCAAGATCGACCGCGTGCTGGTGGACGCGCCCTGCTCCGGTCTGGGCACGCTGCGGCGCAACCCCGACCTGAAGTGGCGGCAATCGCCCCAGGCAGTGGAAGAACTGCGTGTAAAACAGCAAGCCATCCTGGCGAGTGCGGCCCGACTGCTGAAGTCCGGCGGCCGGCTGGTCTACGCCACCTGCAGCCTGCTCGAGGACGAAAACGAGCGCGTTGCCGAGGCTTTCAGCGAGTCACAACGCGATTTCCGCGTGGTGCCGGCGGCAGAGGTGCTCGACCTGGAGAAAACCGGCGCAATCGCGCCAGTTTCCGGGAATTTCCTGCGTTTGTGGCCGCATCGGCATGGAACGGACGGCTTTTTTGCGGCAATCTGGGAACGGAAGTAGGTCCAGGCAGGTCAGACGATCCGGCGCATGGCACATCTGTCAGGCCCGTAACTTGCTGGGCAGCCACCGAAAACGCCCGAAGGCGCTGGGAAACCGGCTCAATTTGGCGGCCCATGCGCAGGGCAGTCACCTACAATTCGCCAGCTTGAGAAAGGCTGTCTAGATGTCAGAAATCATGGTCGTGTGGGAAAGCTTGATTGATTGGCTCGCCAATGGCGCGCTCGATGCTGCCTGGTGGCAGATCGTCATCTTCGCGCTGGTCACCACACACATCACGATCGCGTCCGTCACGATCTTCCTGCACCGCGCGCAGGCGCACCGCGCTCTTGATCTGCACGCGATCCCGTCTCACTTCTTCCGGTTCTGGCTCTGGGTCGGTACCGGCATGGTGACCAAGGAGTTCGTCGCGGTGCACCGCAAGCACCACGCCAAGTGCGAGACCGAGGAAGATCCGCACAGCCCGCAAACGCGCGGCCTCAAGGCCTTGCTCCTGACCGGCGTGGAGTTGTATCGCGCCGAGGCGGCCAACCCCGAAACCGTCGCGAAGTACGGCCTCGGCACGCCGAATGACTGGATCGAGCGCAACCTCTACAGTCGCTTCACCTGGCAGGGTGTCGGTCTGATGCTGATCCTCGACCTCCTGCTGTTCGGTGGCATCGGCCTGACCGTCTGGGCGGTCCAGATGCTCTGGATCCCGGTGATGGCCACCGGCGTGATCAACGGCATCGGGCACTTCTGGGGTTATCGCAACTTCGAGGCGCCGGACGCCTCCACCAATGTGGTCCCCTGGGGCGTGCTCATTGGTGGCGAAGAGTTGCACAACAACCATCACACCTATCCCACCTCGGCGAAGTTCTCGGTGAAGAAGTACGAGTTCGACATCGGCTGGGTCTACATCCGGGGCCTGGAGATGCTGGGCTTGGCCAAGGTCCGCAAGACGCCGCCGATGCTCAAGCTCGGCACCATCAAGCCGGTCGCCGACGCCCACACGCTGGAGGCGATCATCGCCAACCGCTACGAGGTGATGGCGAAGTACGGCCGCGAGCTGCGCCGCGCGTGCAAGGCCGAGCTCGAGCACCTGAAGGAAACCGGTGCGAAGAACTCCGCCAAGTGGAAGGAAATGCGGCTGGCCAAGCGCTGGCTGCATCGCGACGACGACCGTATCCCTTCGAGCGTGAAGCCGCAGCTCGCTGCTGTGTGCGCGCAGAGCCCGGCGCTTGCCAAGCTGGTCGCCATGCGTGAGGAGCTGCGTCAGCTGTGGACCCGCACGAACGTGTCGGCGGAGCAACTGGTGCTCGACCTGCAGGCCTGGTGCAAGAAGGCCGAGGAGAGCGGCGTGGCGGCCCTGCAGGAATTCGCGCTGAAGCTGCGCGCCGCGCACGCCTGACAAGACCCTCCGCCCAAGCAAAAGGCGCCTTCGTGGCGCCTTTTTTGTTTTGACACTGACCGGTGTTGCCCTGCGCGTGCGCGAAGGCTTCAAGCCGCCGCATCCGCGATCTGAGCCTGCGTCCAGCGACAAGGTGGAGCCGGGGCACTGACTGCGCGCCCGCAAGCAAGGCCGGGCAAGCGCAGGCGGGCAACAAAAAACCCGCCAAGCGCAGCCGGGCGGGTTTTCTGGTGGAGGCGGGCCGAATTACTTCAGCTTCACTTCCTTGTAGGCGACGTGCTTGCGAGCCTTGGGATCGAACTTCATGATCTCCATCTTCTCGGGCGTCGTTTTCTTGTTCTTGGTGGTCGTATAGAAGTGACCGGTGCCTGCGGTCGACTCCAGCTTGATCTTTTCGCGAGCGGTCTTGGCCATGGTGCTGTTCCTTTATGCGGCGGTGGCGATCAGAGTTCGCCCTTGGCGCGCAGCTCGGCGACCACCTGGTCAATGCCGACCTTGTCGATCAGGCGCAGTGCGGCGTTGCTCACGCGCAGGCGCACCCAGCGGTTCTCGGTCTCGAGCCAGAAGCGGCGGTACTGCAGGTTGGGCAGGAAGCGGCGCTTCGTTTTGTTGTTGGCGTGGGACACATTGTTGCCCACCATCGGGCGCTTGCCCGTAACTTGACAGACGCGTGCCATGACGCTTCTCCGTTTCAATCTCGGTTCAGATGTGACGCCTAGAGCAGGCGGCCGGACTTGGTATGCATGGCCGTTGTCGGCCTGACCTGCCCGCCTGGTGGGCGCCCTTCGAGGACTCCGCAAACGCCCGCTGGTAAAAGCAGGGGCGAAGCCACAATCGGCAAAGACAGCGATTATAGCCACAAAGCAAAAGCCGGCCAAATGTGGCCGGCCTTCAGAGTATGGGGCAGGCTGAACTCAACTGCCGGCCTGCTCCAAGAAGCGCTGAGCATCCAACGCGGCCATGCAGCCGGTGCCCGCGCTCGTGATGGCCTGTCGGTACACATGATCCTGCACGTCGCCGGCGGCGAACACGCCCGACACGCTGGTCATCGTTGCAAAGCCGTTCAGGCCCGAGCGGGTCAGGATGTAGCCGTCCTTCATTTCCAGCTGGCCCTTGAAGATGTCGGTGTTCGGCTGATGGCCGATGGCGATGAAGCAGCCTTTGAGCGCGATCTCCTCGGTCGTGCCGTCGGTGGTGCTGCGGATGCGCACGCCCGTCACGCCGGAGGCGTCACCCAGCACTTCGTCGAGTGTCGCGAACAGCTTCAGTTCCACCTTGCCTTCGGCGGCCTTGGCCATCAGCTTGTCGACGAGGATCGGTTCGGCGCGGAACTTGTCGCGGCGGTGGATCACCGTGACCTTGCGGGCGATGTTCGACAGGTACAAGGCTTCTTCGACTGCCGTGTTGCCGCCGCCCACCACGCAGACGTCCTGGTCGCGATAGAAGAAGCCGTCGCAGGTGGCGCAGCCGCTCACGCCGCGGCCCATGAAGGCTTCCTCGGACGGCAGGCCCAGGTACTTGGCGGACGCACCCGTGGCGATGATCAGCGCGTCGCAGGTGTATTCGCCAGCGTCGCCCTTCAGCCAGAACGGCCGCTGCGACAGGTTCACCTCGTTGATGTGGTCGAACACCATCTCGGTGTTGAAGCGCTCGGCGTGCTGCTGGAAGCGCTGCATCAGGTCGGGACCCATCACGCCGTGCACGTCCGCCGGCCAGTTGTCGACCTCGGTCGTGGTCATCAATTGGCCGCCCTGGGCGAGCCCGGTGACGAGCACCGGCTTCAGGTTGGCGCGGGCCGCGTAGACGGCGGCCGTGTAGCCGGCAGGGCCGGAACCGAGGATCAGGACCTGGGCGTGCTTGGGTGTGGTGCTCATGACGTTGGCGCTTTTTGTGCGAGAAGAGGACATGCTCGGGTTGCACACCCTCCTGCGAATGCTTCGCTTCGGGTAGAGTGCCGCCTTGTGAGATATCTCACGGCCTGCAGGAAGGGCGTGCTACCACCGGCAGATGGGGCTTTCCGGCGCCATCGCAAGCCGGCATTGTAGAAAGGCCGACGGCCGGGCGCACGACGCGGGCTTTGCGCGCGATCAACGATGAACAAAAGGTGATCTCTCATGGCGATGCTGTCCAACCTGGACCTGATTCGACGCGTTCCCCTGTTCTCCATGCTCACGAGCAGCCAGGCCGAGGCAGTCGCCGAAGGCGTGGTCAAGCGGCGCTATCGTCGCGGCGAGATCATCGTCGAGCAGGGCCGCAAGTCCAACGCGCTGTTCATTCTGCTCACGGGGCGCGCCCGCGTGCTGACGGCCGATGCTCGCGGCCGCGAAGTGATCCTCGCGATGCTGCACCCCGGCGACTACGTCGGCGAGATGAGCCTGATCGACAACGAGCCCCATTCGGCGACCGTGCGCGCCGAGGTGCAGACCGACGTGCTCGTGCTCGGGCGCACCGAGTTCGCCCGCTGCCTGCCCGAGAACTCCAGCCTCTCGTACGCCATCATGCGTGGCCTGGTGTCGCGTCTGCGCGCCGCCGACCGGCAGATCGAATCGCTTGCGCTGCTGGACGTGTACGGCCGGGTAGCCCGCACGCTGCTCGACATGGCAGAAGACACCAACGGCACGCTCTTGATCCGCAACAAGGTGTCGCGTCAGGATCTGGCCAAGATCGTCGGTGCCTCGCGCGAGATGGTGAGCCGGGTCATGAAGGACCTGGAAGAGCGCCAGTATGTCGAGACGCAACCCGACGGCTCGGTGGTCATCAAGGAACGCCTGCAGGTTGGCTGAGAACCTCGCTTGCCGGCGCCTGCTGGTGCGGCAAAAGTCCTGCCTCCACAGGCGCCAAGGTGTGCAGATGTTTCCTGAGGGCAGTGCCGCGTCGCAGGCTTGATTCACAATCCGCGCATGGCATTTCCTCTCGGATCCCTCGGAGCCGATCCCGGCTCCGCTACTCCTGCTCCTTCCGGCCGCGGATCGTCCGCGGCCTACACCCGCAAGCCGAAGGCGGCTGAGCCCCCGCCTGCGCCACCGCGCTGGCGCCTGCAGCTCAACGTCTTCCTGGGCGCGCTGGGTCTGATCCTGCTGCTGCTGGCGATGATCACGCATTCGTCCGCGGATGCGGCGTGGTCGACCACTGGCGATGGCACCGGCGTCCACAACGCAGCCGGCGTGCTCGGCGCCTGGGTGTCCGACCTGCTGCTCTTCCTGTTCGGCTTCTCTGCCTGGTGGATCGTGCTGATCGTGCTGCGCAGCTGGTTGTCGTCGCTCGCCCGCTTGTTGCGCGGCGAGCAGGCACCGGTGGCCGAAGCGGCGGATGCGATGCCGAAGTGGTTGCTGTGGGCTGGCGCAGTGGCTTTGCTGTGTGCGAGCAGCAGCCTCGAATGGACCCGGCTCTATCACCTGGAGTCCTACCTCCCGGGGCATGCAGGCGGCGTGCTGGGCCACACGCTGGGCCCGTTGAGCATGCGCCTGCTGGGCTTTGCCGGGTCGGGCGTCTGGTGGATCGCGCTGCTGGTCGCGGGTGTTTCGATGGCGTTGCGCTTCTCGTGGGTGCGTGCGGCCGAGCAATTGGGCGGCTGGATCGACAGCTGGCGCGTGCGCCGCGAGACGCGCCGCGAGATCAAGGAAGACCTGCGCCTGGGCGAGAAGGCGATGAAGGAGCGCGAGCAGGTGGTCGAGGTCGAGCGGCAGGTGATCGTCGACCACGCACCCATCCTGATCGAGCCCCAGATTGTCGAGGTGCCCAAGTCCGAGCGTGTGGTGAAGGAACGGCAGAAGCCGTTGTTCACCGAACTCGCCGACACCAAGCTGCCGCAGGTCGACCTGCTCGACTCGGCCTCGGGCAAGACCGAGACGGTGACGCCCGAGACGCTGGAGATGACCTCCCGGCTGATCGAGAAGAAGCTGAAGGACTTCGGCGTCGAGGTGCGTGTGGTGGCCGCCGCCCCCGGGCCGGTGATCACCCGCTACGAGATCGAACCCGCCACGGGCGTGAAGGGCTCGCAGATCGTCAACCTCGCGAAGGATCTGGCGCGCTCGCTGAGCCTGGTCAGCATCCGCGTGGTCGAGACCATCCCCGGCAAGAACCTGATGGCGCTGGAACTGCCCAACGCCAAGCGCCAGAGCATCCGGCTGGCCGAGATCCTCGGCTCGCAGGTCTACAACGACGCGCAGTCCATGCTGACGATGGGCCTGGGCAAGGACATCGTCGGCCATCCGATCGTCGCCGACCTCGCCAAGATGCCCCACCTGCTGGTGGCGGGCACCACCGGCTCCGGCAAGTCGGTCGGCATCAACGCGATGATCCTGTCGCTGCTGTACAAGGCCGAGGCACGCGACGTGCGCCTGATCCTCATCGACCCGAAGATGCTGGAAATGGCGATGTACGAGGGCATCCCGCACCTGCTGGCGCCCGTGGTCACCGACATGAAGCAGGCCGGCAACGCGCTCAACTGGTGTGTCGGCGAGATGGAGCGCCGCTACAAGCTGATGAGCAAGCTCGGCGTGCGCAACCTCGCCGGCTACAACAAGAAGATCGCGGAAGCCGCCGAGCGCGGCGACAAGCTGCCCAACCCCTTCAGCCTGACGCCCGAGGAGCCTGAGCCGCTCGACCGCCTGCCGTACATCGTCGTGGTGATCGACGAACTGGCCGACCTGATGATGGTGGTCGGCAAGAAGATCGAGGAGTTGATCGCTCGCCTGGCGCAGAAGGCCCGGGCCGCGGGCATCCATCTGGTGCTGGCCACGCAGCGGCCCAGCGTGGACGTGATCACCGGTTTGATCAAGGCCAACATCCCCACCCGCATCGCGTTCCAGGTCTCCAGCAAGATCGACAGCCGCACCATCCTCGACCAGATGGGCGCAGAAGCGCTGCTGGGGCAGGGCGACATGCTGTATCTCGCGCCCGGCACCGGGCTGCCGGTGCGCGTGCACGGCGCCTTCGTCAGCGATGACGAAGTGCACCGCGTCGTCGAATACCTCAAGAGCCAGGGCGAGCCGAACTACATCGAGGGCATCCTCGAAGGCGGCACGCTGGACGGCGAAGGCGGACCGGCGGGCGAGGGCGGCGGCGCGGACGGCGACGGCGAAGCCGACCCCATGTATGACCAGGCCGTGCAGGTGGTGCTGCAGCACCGCCGCGCATCGATCTCGCTCGTGCAACGGCATTTGCGCATCGGTTACAACCGCGCTGCGCGCCTTTTGGAACAAATGGAAAAGTCCGGGCTCGTATCGGGCATGGCCACCAACGGAAACCGGGACATCCTCGTGCCGTCTCGCGAAGAATGAAGAAACTCCTGCTCTCGGCCCTGCTGGCCGTTGCCGTGCCCGCCTGGGCCGATGCTGTCGACACCTTGAAGAGCTTCGTGCAGGACGTGAAAAGCGGCCGCGCCACCTTCACCCAGACCGTGACCTCGCCCGACGGGGCCAAGAAGCGCACCACCCAGGGCAGCTTCGAGTTCTCGCGTCCGGGGCGTTTTCGGTTCGAATACGAGAAGCCGTTCGAGCAACTGATCGTGGCCGACGGCCAGAAGGTGTGGCTGCACGACCCGGACCTGAACCAGGTCACGGTGCGGCCGATGAGTCAGGCGCTGGGCGCAACGCCCGCCGCGCTGCTGGCGGGCGGCTCGCTCGAAAAGGACTTCAACCTCAAGCCCATGGGCGATCGTGACGGCCTTCAGTGGGCCGAGGCCGTGCCGCGCGAGAAGGACAGCCAGTTCCAGTCGGTACGGGTCGGCTTCCGCGGCGGCGAACTGGCCGCGTTGGAAATCCTCGACAACTTCGGGCAGAAGTCGCTGCTGAGCTTCAGCCAGATCCAGTCGAATGCTCCCGTCCCGGCAGAGCACTTCCGCTTCACGCCGCCCAAGGGCGCGGACGTGCTGGAGCAATGATCGCGATGATCGGTTTGTAACGTAGGTGCCGTCGATCCCGGCTAGGCTGTCGGGCGGGAGACGGCCCCTGCGGAAACGCTTCAGTCGCATGGGGTGGCCACCGTGGTCCCACGGTGGCCCCGCGGGGGCTCGAACCCACCTCGATCCGGCGCGTCAGCGCACGCGCATGCCGGGCAACGCGCCGGGCAGCGGCTCCAGGACGAAGATGCCCGGGTTGGCTTTTTCGTCTGCGTGCGAGGCGGCCAACACCATGCCTTCGCTGATGCCGAACTTCATCTTGCGCGGCGCGAGATTGGCCACCATCACCGTCAGCTTGCCGATCAGGTCCTCGGGTTTGTAAGCGGATTTGATGCCGCTGAAGACGTTGCGCGTCTTGCCCTCGCCCACGTCCAGCGTCAGGCGCAGCAGCTTGTCGGACCCTTCGACGTACTCGCAGTTGATGATCTTGGCGACGCGCAGGTCGACCTTGGCGAAGTCGTCGATACCGATGGCGGGCGCGATGTCTTCGCCGCCGGGCAGAGCAGCCTGCGAAGGCGTTGTCTCCGGTGCGGCGGGCGGCTCGAACAGGGCGTCCAGTTGTTTCGGGTCGACGCGTTGCAGCAGGTGCTGGTAGGCACCGATCGCATGCGCGCCGAGCGGGCGTTGCGCGTCGGCAAAGGTCATCGGGTCGACCTTCAGAAAGGCTTCGACATTGGCGGCCAGCGCGGGCAGCACGGGCTTGAGGTAGATGGTCAGCAGCCGGAAGGCCTCGATGCACACCGAGCAGACATCGTGCAGGCGCGCGCCCATGTCTTGCTGCTTGGCCAGCTCCCACGGCTTGTTCTGGTCGACGTACTCGTTCACGCGGTCGGCCAGCAGCATGATCTCGCGCAGCGCCTTGCCGAATTCGCGCTCTTCGTACAGACGTTGCACGTCGCCCGAGCCCGCGCGCAGTGCGGTCAGCAGTTGCTCGCCGTCGTTGGAAATGGCTGCCGTCAATTCGCCGCCGAAGCGCTTGCCGATGAAGCCCGCCGCACGGCTCGCAATGTTGACGTACTTGCCCACCAGGTCGCTGTTCACCCGGGCCACGAAGTCCTCCGGGTTGAAGTCGACGTCTTCCACCTTCGCGTTCAACTTGGCGGCGATGTAGTAGCGCAGCCACTCGGCGTTCATGCCGAGCGAGAGGTACTTCAGCGGGTCGATGCCCGTGCCGCGGCTCTTGCTCATCTTCTCGCCGCTGACCGTGATGAAGCCGTGCACGAACACGTTGTTCGGCACCTTGCGATCGCTGAAGTGCAGCATCGCGGGCCAGAACAGCGTGTGGAAGTAGGTGATGTCCTTGCCGATGAAGTGGTACTGCTCCACGGCCGGGTCGGCGATGAATTCGTCGAAGCTGCGTGTCTCGCCGTACTTCGCCTTCGGGCCGCCCTTCTCGAAATAGTTCTTCAGCGAGGCGAGGTAGCCGACCGGGGCGTCGAGCCAGACGTAGAAGTACTTGCCCGGCGCGTCGGGGATCTCGATGCCGAAGTACGGGGCATCACGCGAGATGTCCCAGTCGGACAGGCCGCCCGCACCCGTTTCGTCGGTGGTGAACCACTCCTTGATCTTGTTCGCCACCTCGGGCTGCAGCTTGCCGTCCTGCGTCCAGTCCTGCAGGAAGTCGATGCAGCGCTGCGACGAGAGCTGGAAGAAATAGTGCTCGCTGGTCTTCATCACCGGCGTGGCGCCGGTCAGCGTGGAATACGGGTTCTTCAGGTCGGTGGGCGTGTAGACGGCGCCGCAGACCTCGCAGGAGTCGCCGTACTGGTCCTTGGCGCTGCACTTCGGGCATTCGCCCTTGATGTAGCGATCGGGCAGGAACATCTCCTTGACCGGGTCGAAGAACTGCTCGATGTTGCGCGAGAAGATCAGGCCGTTCTTGCGCAGCGCGCGGTAGATGCCTTGCGCCAGCTCGGTGTTCTCGGCGCTGTCGGTGGAGTGCCAGTTGTCGAAGCTGATGTGGAAGCCGTCGAGGTACTGCTTGCGGCCGGCGGCGATGCCGGCAACGAACTCTTGCGGCGTCTTGTCCGCCTTCTCGGCGGCGATCATGATCGGCGCGCCGTGGGCATCGTCCGCACCCACGAAGTGCACCTGATGCCCCTGCATGCGCTGGAACCGCACCCAGATGTCGGCCTGGATGTACTCCATGATGTGGCCGATGTGGAAGTTGCCGTTGGCGTAGGGCAGTGCGGTCGTGACGAAGAGCTTGCGGGTCATCGTGGCCTCGGGTGAGTGGCGCCCTGGAACGGGCGCATCGTTCGAAAGCTGCTGATTCTAGGCGTCGCGCTTTCTCCTGTTCGGCGCTGCGCTAGACTGGCCCTTCGTGTCTGCAACCCCGCCTTCGCCCTCCCATACATGGCCCTGACCGAACAATCTGTTCTCGACGCGCTGAAAGCCGTCGCCGACCCCAATACCGGCAAGGATTTCGTGTCCACGAAAGCCGTGAAGAACCTCCGCGTGGACGGGGGCGACGTGGCCTTCGACGTGGAGCTCGGCTACCCCGCGAAGAGCCAGGTGGCCGCGCTGCGCAAGGCGCTGATCACGGCCGTGCGCGGTGTGCCGGGCGTCGAAAACGTGAGCGTGCAGATCACGAGCAAGGTGGTCGCGCATGCGGTCCAGCGTGGCGTCCAGCTGCTGCCCAACGTCAAGAACATCATTGCCGTCGCTTCGGGCAAGGGCGGCGTCGGCAAGAGCACGACGGCCGTCAACCTCGCGCTGGCGTTGGCTGCCGAAGGTGCCACGGTCGGCGTGCTCGACGCCGACATCTACGGCCCCAGCCAACCGATGATGCTCGGCATCGATGCGCGGCCCGAAAGCGCCGACGGCAAGACGATGGAGCCGCTGGAGAACCATGGCGTGCAGGTCATGTCGATCGGCTTCCTGATCGAGCAGGACAACCCGATGATCTGGCGCGGCCCGATGGCCACGCAGGCACTCGACCAGTTGCTCAAGCAGACCAACTGGCGCGACCTGGACTACCTGATCGTCGACATGCCCCCCGGCACTGGCGACATCCAGCTCACGCTGAGCCAGCGCGTGCCGCTGACCGGCGCGGTGATCGTCACCACCCCGCAGGACATCGCCTTGCTGGACGCACGCAAGGGCCTGAAGATGTTCGAGAAGGTGGGCGTGCCCATCCTCGGCGTCGTGGAGAACATGGCCGTGCACGTGTGCTCCAACTGCGGCCACGCGGAGCACATCTTCGGCGCTGAGGGCGGCAAGCGCATGGCGGCCGAGTACGGCGTCGACTACCTGGGCGCGTTGCCGCTGAGCCTGAGCATCCGCGAGCAGACCGATGCGGGCAGGCCCAGCGTGGTCAGCGAACCCGAAGGCGAGATCGCCAGGCTCTACCTGGATGTGGCCCGCCGGGTGGCGGTGAAGATCGCCGAGAAGGCGAAGGACTACTCCGCCAAGTTCCCGACGATCTCGATCTCCAAGAACACCTGATGCGGACCTGGAGAGCGGCACCCCGGAGGGCGTGAGCCCTCCGGGTGGCAGACGTTTCTCAACCGGTGTTGCGCAGGCCTGCCGCCACGCCGTTGATCGAGATGTGCAAGCCGCGTTGCACGCGCTCGTTGGTCTGCCCGCCTTCCTTCAGCTGCCGGTAGCGGCGCATCAGCTCGACCTGCAGGTGGTTCAGCGGGTCGAGGTAGGGGAAGCGGTGCTCGATCGAGCGTGCGAGCGCCGGGTTGGAGGCGAGGCGCTGCTTCTCGCCGGTGATCATCGACACGGCGTCGTGCGTGCGCTGCCACTCGGCCTGCACGGCGGCGAAGATCTTCTTGCCCAGGCGCTTGTCCTCGACCAGTTCGACATAGCGCGCGGCCACCGCGAGGTCGCTCTTCGCCAGCACCATGTCCATGTTCGACAACAGCGTGCGGAAGAACGGCCACTGCTTGTGCATGCGCTGCAACAGGGCCAGACGCTCCTTGCGCTCCTTCGGCGCGCTGCCCAGGTACTGCTCGACGGCCGAGCCGAAGCCGAACCAGCCGGGCAATGCCACGCGACACTGGCCCCACGAGAACCCCCACGGAATCGCGCGCAGGTCTTCGATGGCACGCGTGGCCTTGCGCGACGCCGGGCGTGAGCCGATGTTCAGCTCGGCGATCTCACGGATCGGCGTGGCGGCGAAGAAATAATCGGTGAAGCCGGGGGTCTCGTAGACGAGATGGCGGTAGGCCGACATGCTCGCGTTCGACAGCTCCTGCGCCGCGTCGAGGAAGGCCTTGGGCGCGGACTTGGTGGGATGCAGCAGCGTCGCCTCGAGCGTGGCGGCGACCAGGGTCTCGAGGTTGCGCAGGCCGATCTCGGGGTTGGCGTACTTCGAGGCGATCACTTCACCTTGCTCGGTCAGACGGATCTGGCCGTTCACGGTACCGGGCGGTTGCGCGAGGATGGCCTGGTAGCTCGGGCCGCCGCCGCGGCCGACGGTACCGCCGCGGCCGTGGAACAGGCGCAGCGTGATGCCGTGCTCTTCGCGCAGGCCGCCGAACAGCTCCACCAGCGCGATCTCGGCGCGGTACAGCTCCCAGTTGCTGGTGAAGAAGCCGCCGTCCTTGTTGCTGTCGCTGTAGC
>NZ_CAMLJQ010000060.1 GCF_946480305.1 uncultured Caldimonas sp. | reverse complement strand
CAGGAATTCATGATCCTGCCGGTCGGTGCGCCCAGCTTCCGCGAGGCGGTGCGCTACGGCGCCGAGGTGTTCCACGCGCTGAAGAAGATCATCCACGACAAGGGCATGAGCACGGCCGTCGGCGACGAAGGCGGCTTCGCGCCCAGCGTGGCCAGCCATGAAGCGGCGATCCAGCTGATCCTGGAAGCGATCGAGCGCGCAGGCTACACGCCCGGCGACCAGATCGCCCTGGGCCTCGACTGCGCCGCCAGCGAGTTCTACAAGGACGGCAAGTACCACCTGGAAGGCGAAGGCCTGACGCTGTCGGCCGCCGAGTGGACCAACGTGCTGTCGACCTGGTGCGACAAGTACCCGATCATCAGCATCGAAGACGGCATGCACGAAGGCGACTGGGACGGCTGGAAGCACCTGACCGAACGCCTGGGCGACAAGGTGCAGCTGGTGGGCGACGACCTGTTCGTGACCAACACCAAGATCCTGAAGGAAGGCATCGACAAGCGCATCGCCAACTCGATCCTCATCAAGATCAACCAGATCGGCACGCTGACCGAGACCTTCGCCGCCATCGAGATGGCCAAGCGCGCGGGCTACACCGCCGTCATTTCACACCGCTCCGGCGAGACCGAAGACTCCACGATCGCCGACATCGCCGTGGGCACCAACGCCGGTCAGATCAAGACCGGCTCGATGTCCCGCTCGGACCGCATCGCCAAGTACAACCAGTTGCTGCGCATCGAGGAAGACCTCGGCGACGTCGCCAGCTACCCCGGCCGCGCCGCGTTCTACAACCTGCGCTGATCGCACCCCACGCCGTGCCCTTGCGCCTCGTCACCATTGTTCTCGTCACGCTGCTCGTGCTCGTGCACGCGGAGCTGTGGTTTGGCAAGCACGGGGTGCACCGCGTGATGGAGCTGCAAGGCAAGCTGGCGGAGCACCGTGCCAAGAACGACCGCGACCGCGAGCGCAACGAGCAGCTTGCGGCCGAGGTCAGCGACCTGAAGGAAGGCCTGGAGATGGTCGAGGAGAAGGCCCGCTACGAACTCGGCATGATCAAGCCCAACGAGGTCTACGTGCAGGTGACGCCGCCGCCGCGATGAGCACCTACCAACGATCTGCCACACGGAGCCCAGGGCTCCGTTTTTTGTTGGCGGGCGCGCCGGGCAGCGGGGTGGAGCGGCTGCGGGCGGCGCTCGTGCGGAAGCTCGAGTCGGAAGGTTGGGCAGACACGGCGGAGGTGGGCGACCTCACGCCGCAGTTGCTTGATGCGTGCGATGCGGGGTGGACCGCCGCGGCGCCGCAGGCGGTGCTGCTGCTTGGACTGGACGCCCTGCCGTTCAGCGAGCGCTGCGCCGCCGTGTCTGCCGACACCCGCCTGCGCGAAGCGCTGCAACGCGTGGGCTGGGCTTACGGCGTCGTGTACGGGCGCAGCGATGAACAGCGCCTGAGCGCGGCCTGGCAGCTGGTGCGCGCGGCCTTGCCGCCAGCGCAAGGTGCCACACCGCCGCCTGCGGACGATCTCGCCACCCGCCTGCGCCCCTGCTGCCCCGAATGCCTGGTGCCCGAGTGCGAGCACCGGCTGTTCGGTTTCCTGAAGGATCGTTGAAGCTACTGGATGGCCGACGACGACGGCGGCTGGTCGCGCTCGTCGGTGAACAGCCCGCCCACGTCGACGGCATCGAAGTGGTAGTGCGCGCCGCAGAACTCGCAGGCGATCTCCACACGGCCCTGCTCGGCGACGATGCCGTCCGTCTCTTCCCGACCGAGCCCGCGCAGCATCTGGCCGACCCTTTCGCGCGAGCAGCTGCAGGCAAAGTGCGGCCCGAATTCGCCGGTGAGCGGCTCGAAGCGGCGCACCGACTCTTCCCAGAACAGCCGATGCAGGATGGTGTTCGCATCCAGCGTCAGCAGCTCTTCGCTCGTCAGCGTGCTGGCCAGATGCGAGATGCGGTTGAACGCCTCGCTCAGGCCGATCTCGTCTTCGTCGCGCTGGCCCGCGAGGTTGCCCTCGCCTTCGATCGGCAGGCGCTGGATCAGCAGCCCTGCGGCGATCTCGTCGTTGGCAGCAAGCACGAGCTTGGTGTCGAGTTGCTCCGACTGCAGCATGTAGTGCTCCAGCACCTCGCTGATGCGCTGCAGCGGCTCGCGCTGGTCGCCGTGCAAGGGCACCACACCCTGATAGGGCTGTTGGCCGGGCAGGCGTTCCTTCGGGTCGAGCGTGATCGCGCAGCGGCCCTTGCCGTGCACGTTGACAAGCGCTTCGAGGCGGGCGTCGTCCTGCACGTCGCCGACGACCGACGCCGTGGCGCGCAACGCGAGGTCGGGCTGCACTTCGGCCACTGCCAGCTTGACCGGCCCGTCACCGGAGATTTGAAGGATCAGCGCACCGTTGAACTTGATGTTCGACTGCATCAACACCCCGGCCGCCGACATCTCGCCCAGCAACTGCCGCACCGGCTGCGGGAAGGCGCCCGCCTGCTCGCGGCGGCGCAGGATGTCCTGCCACGCGTCCGTCAGACGCACCAGCATGCCGCGCACCGGCAGGCCTTCGAAAAGAAACTTGTGCAGTTCGCTGGAAGAGGAAGTAGCGCTCAACGATGTTCCATTCAATGAGTGTCAGCCAACCTTCTTCAGGCCGGCCTTGTAGCGGCGCGCGTTCTCGACATAGTGACGCGCCCCGGCCTGGAAGCCAGCGATCTGCTCCGGCGTGAGCTGCTTCACCGCCTTGGCGGGTGAGCCGAGGATCATCGAGCCGTCCGGGAATTCCTTGCCTTCAGTCACCAGCGCGCCAGCGCCGACGATGCAGTTGCGGCCGATCTTCGCGCCGTTCAAGACCACCGCCTGGATGCCGATCAGCGAGCCGTCGCCGATCGTGCAACCGTGCAGCATGACCTGGTGCCCCACCGTCACGCCTTCGCCGATGGTCAGCGGGAAGCCGAAGTCGGCGTGCAGCACCGAGTTGTCCTGGATGTTGGAGCCCCGCCCGATGCGGATGCTCTCGGTGTCGCCACGCACCACCGTGCCGAACCAGACGCTCGCGTCCTCGGCGATCTCGACCTTGCCGATCACCTCGGCGCTGTCGGCCACCCAGGCGGTTTCGTGAACATCAGGTGCGTGGTCGTCGAGCTGGTAGAGGGCCATGGCAGTCCTTCGTCGCCGCGAAACCGATAATTGTAAGGATGAGCCCCCGCCAGCGCGCCCTCGACATCCTTGCCCTGACAGACCCGAAGGAGAAGGCCGCACAAGCGCGCTCGCTGCACGCGCAATGTGCGGGACGGGACCTCGACTGGTCGGCCTCGGCACTGCTGCAGCCTGCGGCGCCCCTGCCCGGACGGCCGGAGCGGCCCGCGCTGGTGCCACCCGACACCGTGCCGCGCCGCTCGCCCTTCACGCCCGAAGGCCGCGCCGCGCTGCTGCACGCCATCGCCCACATCGAGTTCAACGCGATCAATCTGGCGCTCGACGCGGTATGGCGCTTCGCTGGCATGCCGTCCACCTTCTACGCCGATTGGCTGCGGGTGGCGAGCGAAGAGGCACTGCACTTCACGCTGTTGCGCGAGCACCTCACCACGCTGGGCCACGACTACGGCGACTTCGCGGCGCACGATGGCCTGTGGGCGATGACCGAGAAGACGCGCGACGACATCGTCGCACGCATGGCGCTCGTGCCGCGCACGCTCGAGGCGCGCGGGCTGGACGCCACGCCGCTGATCCAGGCCAAGCTGCGCAAGGCGGGCGACGAACGCGCGGTCGAGATCCTCGACGTGATCCTGCGCGACGAGGTGGGCCACGTCGCGATCGGCAACCACTGGTACCGCTGGCTGTGCGAACGCGAAGGGCTGGACCCGGTGGCGCACTACCGGGTGCTGACCGACCGCTACCAGGCACCGCGGCTGAAGCCGCCCTTCAACCGCGAAGCGCGGCTGCGGGCGGGCTTCAGCGACGAAGAACTGCGCTACCTCGAAGGCGACGGTGCATGACCGCTACAGGTCACCCAGGAAGTAGCGCTTCAGGCCGGCCAGGATCATCTCGACCGAGATCGCGGTCAGCACCAGCCCCATCAGCTTCTCGAGTGCGCTGACGACCGAATCGCCGAGAAAGCGCCGGATGCGATCGGCCGCCAGCAGCACGATGCCGGACACCACCATCGCGCCGGTCAGCGCACCCACCCATTCCATCAGGCGGTCGGGCTGGCGCGAGCCGAGCAGCAGCACGGTAGCCATCGCCGAGGGCCCGGCCATCAACGGCACGGCGAGCGGAAAGATGAACGGCTCGCGGTCGGCGTCCGACGCATAGATCGACTCGCCCGACGCGAAGATCATGCGGATCGAGATCATCAGCAGGATCACGCCGCCCGCGACTTCGAGCGAGCGCTCCGAGAGGTGCATCAGACGCAGAAACGCGTCGCCGGCCAGCATGAACGCCAGCAGGGCCGCGAAAGCCAGCGACACCTCGCGCAGCGCCACCCAGCGACGGCGCTCGGGCGACACGTTGCGCATCACCGAAATGAAGATCGGCAGGCTGCCGAACGGGTCCAGCACCAGCAGCAGCAGGATGAAGGCAGAGACGAAGGTGTGGTCCATGGCGGGGATTCTCCGCGAGGCCGATGTTGAGATGGTTCGGACTTCGCGGCTCAGAGGTTGAGAGGCCATGCCGGTTGGCCAAGCAGACCTCGCAAACGGTCCCGATCAAGGCGCAAAGCACAGCCATAGCTCGGGCTATGGCGAGCATTTGCAACGCCGAGTGGGGCCGTTTGCGGGGGAGGAGCGGTCATGCCGGCATGGCCTCTCAGCCTCTCAGCCCCGTGGGTGATGCCGTGCGTGCAACGCCTTCAGGCGCTCGCGTGCCACGTGCGTGTAGATCTGGGTGGTGGAAATGTCGGCATGGCCAAGCAGCAACTGCACCACCCGCAGGTCAGCGCCGTGGTTCAGCAGGTGCGTGGCAAACGCGTGGCGCAACGTGTGCGGCGACAAGGGCACAGCGATGCCCGCTTGGCGCGCATGCTTCTTGATGAGCGTCCAGAACATCTGGCGCGTCATGCCTTCGCCGCGGTTCGTCACGAACAAGGCATCGGTGGTGCGCTGGCCCAGGATCTCGGCGCGTGCCTCGGCGAGGTAGCGCCGCAGCCATGCGTGCGCCTCCTCGCCAAAGGGCACCAGCCGCTCCTTGCTGCCCTTGCCCATCACGCGCAGGGCGCCTTCGTCCAGGCCCACGTGCACGGTCTTCAGTGTCACCAGTTCGCTCACGCGCAGGCCGCTCGCGTACATCAGTTCCAGCATCGTGCGGTCGCGCAGGCCCAACGGTGTGTCGACGTCCGGCGCGGCCAGCAAGGCCTCCACATGCTGCTCGCTCAGTGTTTTCGGCACGCGCATGGGCTGGCGGGCGGTGCTGAGTTTCAAGGTGGGGTCGGCTTGCACGAGCCGCTCGCGCAACGCCCAGCGGAAGTAGCGGCGGAACACCGCGAGCCGGCGGTTCGCCGAGGTGGCCTTGGTCTCGGCACGCTTCACCGCATACGCCAGCAGGTCGGTCTCGGTGGTGGCGTCGAGCGGCTTGTGCTCGCTCTGCGACAACCAGGTGCAGTACAGCGTCAGGTCGCGCCGGTAGGCCGCCAGCGTGTTCGACGACAGCCCCTCCTCGATCCAGAGGGCGTCGATGAAGCGGTCGATGGAAGCCTGGCTGTCGGGATGCACGAATGAAAAACGCCGCCCGGTTCGGGCGGCGTTGCACGGGTCGAACGGGTGGCGCGAGCTTAATCCAGCTTCAGCTTCTGCTGTTCGACCACCTTCTTGTAGACCTCGAACTCCGCCTTGGTCTGCGCGGTGAACTCGGCCGGCGAGTTGCCGACCACCAGCGAGCCGGTGTCTTCGATGCGCTTGCGCACGTCGGGGTTCTCGAGCGTCTTCTTGACGGCCTCGTACACCTTGTCGACCACCTCCTTCGACAGGCCCTTCGGGCCATGGATGCCGTAGTAGGCCATGCGGTTCACGGGCTCCAGGCCCACCTCCTTGAAGGTCGGCACGTTGGGCAGCTGGGCGAGGCGCTGCGGCGCGGCCACGACGATGGGCACGAGGCGACCATCCTTGATGAAGGGCAGCGCCGACGGCAGGTTGTCGAAGATGATCGGCACCTGGCCGGCCACGGTGTCGTTCAGTGCAGGCCCCGCACCGCGGTACGGAATGTGCGTGACGAAAGTACCCGACAGCGACTTGTACAACTCCATCTGCAGGTGGCCGATGCCGCCGGTGCCGGAGCTGGCGAAGCTGTACTTGCCCGGGTTCCTCTTCAGCTCGGCGACGAAGCTCTTGTAGTCTTTCGCGGGGAAGGACGGATGCACCGCGATCACGTTGGGCGTGGCCGCGATGTTGACGATCGACGTGAAGTCGGTCAGCGGGTTGTACGGCGTCTTGGGGTTGATCGCGGGGTTGGACGCGGTGGTCGAGACGGTCGCCACGCCGAGCGTGTAGCCGTCCGGCTGTGCGCGGGCGATTTCGTTGGCGCCGATGATGCCGCCGCCCCCGGCCTTGTTCTCGACGATCATCTGCTGGCCCAGCGCCGGCTGGATCTTGTCGGCCAGCACCCGGCCCACGATGTCGGTCGTGCCGCCCGGCGCGAACGGCACGATCAGGCGCACCGTCTTGGTCGGGTAGGCCTGCGCCCAGGCCGAGCCGGCGGCAAGGACCAGGGGCACGGCAACCGCGGCAAGCAAGTGTCTACGCTGCATGTGGTGTGTCTCCTTGTTGAGAACGTTGAATGGAGTCGCGCCGGACTGCGCGCGACACGCGGCGAACAAGGCCCGCATGTTGCAACACGTGACGGCTTTTCCCTATGGTCGAGCATCAAAAAGGCTGCAGGGATTGTGGGAACTACCAACCTCGGGTCTGCACTGAGGCGCAGTTCGCACTGGCACACTCCATTGCTCGCCTCTCGCCGCCACGATGTCCGACGCCCTGCTGCTGCTGCCCGATTTCCTGCTGATCGTCTTCGGCTTCCTGCTGTGCCGCTACAGCGCGCTCGATCGCACGGTGTGGGATGCCGTGGAACGGCTGGTGTACTACCTGCTGTTCCCCGTGTTGCTGTTCAACTCCATCGTGCGCAGTCCGCTGGAGATCGGCAACACGCTGCCGCTGGCCGCCACGGGCCTCGCCATCGTCGCCACCGGCGTGGCAGCGAGCTACGCGCTGCGCCATTGGCCGGGCGTTGATGCCAGGCTGCATGCGTCGGGTGCGCAGGTCGCATTCCGCTTCAACTCATACGTGGCCCTGGCCCTCGCTGAAAAGCTGGGCGGCGCGCAGGGTGTGGCATGGACGGCCTTGCTGGTCGCGTTGTGCGTGCCGCTGTGCAACTTCGCGGCGGTGTACCCGCTCGCGCGCCACGGCGGGCACCATTTCTGGCGCGAGATCCTGCGCAACCCGCTGATCGTCAGCACGGTCGCAGGCTTGCTCGCCAACCTGCTCGGCATCCGTTTCGTCGACCCGTTGGCGCCGGCGTTGCACCGCATCGGGCAGGCCGCATTGCCGCTGGGGCTGATGGCGGTGGGCGCGGGCCTGAAGCTCGGCGGTCTGTGGGCCGGCCCAGGCTTGGCGGCCGGCCTGCTCGGCATCCGCCACGTGCTCTTGCCTGTGGCCGCCCTCGCCTATGTGTGGCTGTTCGGGGTGCCGCCGGCGCAGCAGCCGGTCGTCATCGCGTTTGCCGCCATGCCCACGGCGTCGAGTGCCTACGTGCTTGCGATGCGCATGGGTGGCAACGGGCCCTACGTGGCCGGGTTGATCACGTTGTCGACACTGCTCGGCATGGCCTCGATCCCGCTGTGGCTGATGTTGCAGCGTCAACTGGCCTGAGCCTGCACGGCCTGGGCGAGCGCCCAGTCGATGTGCTCCGCGACGAGTTCGCACGCTGCGGGCCGGGCGGCCTGCAAGGCAGCGACGATGGCCCGGTCACCCGATACCCTCAGCGCATTGCCGAGTGCCACGGCCAGATTGCGTCGCCAGCGCATGTAGCCGATCCGGCGCATGGCGCTGCCCTCCGTCTGCCGCAGGAACTCGGCTTCGCTCCAGGCCCACAACTGCAGCAGCGTGGGCCGTTGCAGCGCGTCGCGGGCGTCGAAGTCGGGCAGCATCGATGGCTGTGCGTACTTGTTCCAGGGGCACACGAGCTGGCAGTCGTCGCAACCGTAGATGCGGTTGCCGATCAGCGGACGCAGTTCGACGGGGATCGGCCCGTCATGCTCGATCGTCAGGTAGGAGATGCAGCGCCGGGCATCGAGCCGGTGCGGGGCCAGGATGGCCTGGGTCGGGCAGACCTCGATGCACGCCTGGCACGAGCCGCAATGCGGGCTCACCGGGTCGCTGCGCGGCAGCGCGAGGTCGACGTAGATCTCGCCGAGGAAGAACATCGACCCCGCCTCGCGGTGCAGCACCAGCGTGTGCTTGCCGCGCCAGCCCTGCCCGCTGCGGCTGGCGAGCTCTGCCTCGAGCACCGGGGCCGAATCGGTGAACACCCGGTGGCCGAAGGGCCCGAGCCGCGCGGCCATGCGGTCGGCGAGCTTCTGCAGGCGCTGCCGCATCACCTTGTGATAGTCACGGCCCCGTGCATACATCGACACGACCGCCTGCTGCGGCTGCTTCAGCCGGTCAAACTCGATCTGCTGCCACCCGGGTGGCGTGCCGCGCGGCAGGTAGTCCATGCGGGCGGTGATCACGCTGACGGTGCCGGGCACGAGTTCTGCCGGACGAGCCCGCTTGAGTCCATGGGCGGCCATGTAGCCCATGGAACCGTGAAATCCTGCGGCAAGCCACGCCATGAGGCCCGCTTCCGCGCTCTGGAGGTCGACGTCGGCCACACCGATCTGTGAAAATCCGAGCTCATGCGCCCACTGGCGGAGTTCCGTCAGCAAGGCCTCATGATCGACCACCTTGGTTTGATGCATCCATCCATTCTAGGAACCCGACAGTTGCTGTGGCCCGACGAGGCGGGCTGCGAAGCCTTCGCCCGATGGCTCGCTGCCAGACCCGAAGTCCGCAATGCCTTCATCGAGCTGCGGGGCGCATTGGGGGCGGGCAAGACCACCTTCGTGCGCCACCTGCTGCGCGCGCTGGGCGCGACCGGACGCATCAAGAGCCCGACCTATGCCGTCATGGAACCGTACGAGTTGCCTGCGCTGCACGCGTGGCACTTCGACTTCTACCGCTTCGGCGACCCACGCGAGTGGGAGGATGCCGGCTTTCGCGACGTGTTCACAAGCCCCGGCCTCAAGCTGGCCGAATGGCCCGAGCACGCCGGCGCCCTGTTGCCCACGCCCGACCTGCGCATGGAACTCCAGGTCACCGATGACGACCAACGCCACGTGATGCTCACTGCCCTGACCCCCGCCGGCGCGGCCTTGTTGCCATGACGATCACCCGCCGCACCCTCCTTCGCGGAGGCGGCAGCCTCGTGCTGCTGCTCACCGCCCCGCAGATCGCCTTCGGCGCCACCATCGTGGCCGTGCGCGTGTGGCCCTCGACCGACTACACGCGCGTCACGCTCGAAAGCGACACGAACCTCGTCGCCAAGCACTTCGTCATCGGCGACCCGCACCGGGTGGTCATCGACATCGACGGGCTCGAGCTGAGCCCCACGCTGCGCGACATCGTCGGCAAGGTGCAGTCCGACGACCCCTACATCGCCGGCGTGCGCGTGGGCCAGAACCAGCCGCGCGTCGTGCGGCTGGTCATCGACCTGAAGCAGGCGGTCGCCCCGCAGGTGTTCACGCTCACACCGGTGGCGGCCTACCAGCACCGGCTGGTGTTCGACCTCTACCCGACGATCGCACCGGACCCGCTGCTGGCCCTCATCCGCGAAAAGGAACAGGCCGAGCAGCAGGCGCAGGCAGCCATCGACGACGCGCTCGGCGAGTTCATCGGGCGCGTGGGGCGCGCGCCGGAATCGCAGCCGCCAGTCGCCGCCGCACCGCCCGCTTCCGCGCCGGCCACGCCCGTGCCTGCTCCCCACGCCCCGGTCACTCGCAAGGCGGAAGTCGACCCCGGCACGCTGAAGAAGATCGACCGCCTCGTCATCGTGGCGCTCGACCCGGGCCACGGTGGCGAAGACCCGGGCGCCATCGGCCCGAGCGGGCTGAAGGAGAAGGACGTGGTACTGCAGGTGGCCCGCAAGCTGCGCGACCGCATCAACGCCGAGCCGAACATGCGGGCGATGATGACGCGCGACGCCGACTTCTTCGTGCCGCTGAACCAGCGCGTCGAAAAAGCGCGCCGCGTGCAGGCGGACCTGTTCATCTCGATCCACGCCGATGCCTTCATCACGCCGAAGGCGCGAGGCGCCTCGGTGTTCGCGTTGTCGGAGCGCGGGGCCACGAGCACCGCCGCGCGCTGGATCGCGAACAAGGAGAACGCCGCCGACCTGGTGGGCGGCGTGAACGTCAAGCACTCCGACCGTCATGTGATGCGGGCGCTGCTCGACATGTCGACCACCGCACAGATCAACGACAGCATGCGCATCGGCAGCGAGGTGCTGGGCCAGATCGGCCGCGTGGGGCGCTTGCACAAGCGCCGCGTCGAGCAGGCTGGATTCGCGGTGTTGAAGGCGCCGGACATCCCTTCGATCCTGGTCGAGACCGCTTTCATCTCCAATCCCGAGGAAGAGGCCAAGCTGCGCAGCGCCTCCTATCAGAACGAGCTGGTCGACGCGATGATGACCGGCATCAAGCGCTACTTCGCGAAGAACCCGCCGTTGGCACGCAACCGGCAGATCTAGCTGGCCCACCCCCTACCGGCTGCGCCGGCCCCCTTCAAGGGGGCGACACCAGCGGACTGGCGGAGCCAGATCCGCGGCGTCACTCGGGTTTGCGCTGACGCGCGGAGGACCTCTCAGGCTACCGGGGCGCTGCGGCGGGTTTTCCAGGCGCCGAAGATGGCGATCAGGCCGGGGATCAGGATCAGGGCCCAGATGATCTTGCTGAGGTTTTCCTGCACGATGGGGATGTTGCCGAACAGGTAGCCGGCGAGCGTGAGGCCGACGACCCACAGCACGGCGCCAATGACGTTGTAGAGCGTGAACTTGGCGCGGTTCATCTCGGCCACACCCGCAACGAAGGGGGCGAAGGTGCGGATGAAGGGCATGAAGCGGGCGATGATGATGGTCACGCCGCCGTAACGTTCGTAGAAGGCATGCGCCTGGTTGAAGGCCTGCTTGTTGAAGAAGCGCGACTGCTCCCAGCGGAACACCTTGGGGCCGAAGTAGCGGCCGATGCTGTAGTTGAGCTGGTCGCCGGCAATCGCCGCCACGAGCAGCAGCCCCATCGACAGCGACAGGTCCATGTGACCCGCGCCGCACAAGGCACCCACCACGAACAGCAGCGAATCGCCGGGCAAGAACGGCATGACGACCAGCCCCGTCTCGACGAAGACGATGGCGAACAGCAGCGCGTACACCCAGGTGCCGTAGGTCTGCACAAAGGCCGCGAGGTGTTTGTCGACGTGAAGGATGAAGTCGATGAGGAAGAGCACGAGTTCCATGGCGCGGATTATCTGCGCGACGGCCCACCCTGCGGTAAGCCCGTGTAGCGCACCGAGGTGGTGCCGGCACCCGGCGGGCGACGCTTGCCTAGAATGCCCGCCATGAACGCCGTCCCCGCCCCCGCCGCGCGCCGCCCCATCCGCGAACTGCCTGACGAACTGATCAGCCAGATCGCCGCCGGCGAGGTGGTGGAGCGGCCGGCCTCGGTGGTGCGCGAGCTGGTCGACAACGCGCTCGACGCAGGTGCCACCGAAGTGAACGTGAAGCTGCTGGCTGGCGGCGTGCGCAGCATCGTGGTCGAAGACAACGGCTGCGGCATCCCGGAAGACGAACTGCCACTGGCGCTGCGTCGCCATGCCACCAGCAAGATCGCCTCACTGCCCGATCTCGAATCGGTCGCCACGATGGGGTTCCGCGGCGAGGCCCTGGCAGCCATCGCCTCGGTGGCCGAGGTCTCGGTGCTCAGCCGCACCGCGGAAGGCGCCCACGCATGGCGGCTCGACGCCCGCTCCGGCGAGCTGGCACCCGGCGCCCGCGCGGTGGGCACCAGCGTCGAGGTGCGCGAGCTGTTCTTCAACACGCCGGCACGGCGCAAGTTCCTGAAGACCGACGCCACCGAACTGGCGCATTGCGTCGAAGCGGTGCGCCGCCATGCGCTGGTCCGCCCGGACGTGGCCTTCGGCGTGTGGCACGAGGGCAAGCTGGTCGAGCAATGGCGGCGCGGCACACCCGAGCAGCGGGTGAAGGACGTGCTGGGCGAGGACTTCATCACGCAAAGTCGCGGCGTCGAAGCCCGCGTGGGCCCGGTCACCATCACCGGCAGGGCGGGCGTTCCGGATGCCGCCCGCGCAAGAGCGGACCAGCAGTACTGCTACGTCAACGGCCGCTACGTGCGCGACAAGCTGCTCGCGCATGGCGTGCGCTCCGCGTATGAAGATGTGCTGCACGGCGGACGTCAGCCGACCTACGTGCTGTTCGTCGAGATCCCGCCGGACCGCGTCGACGTGAACGTGCACCCGACGAAGATCGAGGTGCGCTTCCGCGAATCGCGCGAGGTGCATCAGGCGGTGCGGCACGCCGTCGACGCCGCCCTGGCGGCCTCGCGGGCAAATGCCGCAGTGGGCGGTGAAGGCACGGCGGCGCCATCGCTCGCCTGGCCGGCCGCAATGCCGCCCGCGTTGCGCAGTCCCGGCTACCCGCCGCCCGGCTCATCGTGGTCGCCACCAACGGTGCAAGGCAGCCTGGGCCTGCAGCAGGCCGCCGTGTTGTATGCACGGGAAGCCCCCTCACCGTGGCCAGCGCCGTCGGCCGTCACGGCGGCCGCGCCTGCGCCGGAATGGGCCGACGCCGACGCCTGGCCGCTGGGCCGGGCGGTGGCGCAGATCGGCGGCATCTACGTACTGGCAGAAAACGCGCACGGCCTGGTGATCGTCGACATGCATGCAGCGCACGAACGCATCGTCTACGAGCAGTTGAAGAGCAATCTCGCCGCACAACGCATCGAGGCGCAACCGATGCTGATCCCGGCGACGTTTTCCGCCGCGCCGCAGGAGGTGGCCACCGCCGAAGCGCAGCGTGAGGCGCTGCTGACGCTGGGCCTGGACGTCACGCCGCTCGGCCCCGGCACGCTCGCGATCCGTTCGCGCCCTGCCGCCCTGGCCGATGCCGACGTGGTGGAACTGGCCCGCAGCGTGCTGGCAGAACTGGCGCAATACGACGCCAGCAACGTGATCCAGCGCGCGCAGCACGAACTGCTCGCCACCATGGCGTGCCACGGTGCGGTACGCGCCAACCGCAAGCTCACGCTGGACGAGATGAACGCCCTGCTGCGCGACATGGAGCGCACCGAACGCGCCGACCAATGCAATCACGGTCGTCCCACCTGGCGGCAACTGACGCTGCGCGAACTCGACGCGCTGTTCATGCGCGGCCGCTGAAGCGAGCAAGGCAACACAAACGCCCCGCAACCGTGAAAGCCTGCTCGCCACCTTGACCCGGGCGGTTACCGGGCGGTGAACTTTTGGGGCCGTCGTCGGATCATTCGACGGCCATGAAGCACCTCACTGCCCACCGCTGGCGCCTTGCGCTCTCGATCATCACGGCGTTCGCGCTGTTCGCGGGTTGCAGCGCGCTCGACACGCAGCAGCGCCGCTGGATCTTCCAGCCGGAAACCGAGTCGTGGCGCAACGGCATGCATGCGCTCGAAGGCATGCAGGACGTATGGATCGAGTTCACGTCCAAGGAAACCGGCGAGCCGGTGAAGCTGCACGCGCTGTGGCATGCGAACGAAGATGCCGAGGCCCCGGTGCTGCTTTACCTGCACGGCGCCCGCTGGGGTGTGAACGGCAGCGCTCATCGCGTGCGGCGCATGCAATCCCTGGGGTTCAACGTGCTCGCGGTCGACTATCGTGGCTTCGGCCGCAGCAGCGCCGCGCTGCCTTCGGAGGGGTTGGCGCACGAAGACGCCCTCGCCGCCTGGGAATGGCTGGCCGAGCGCTACCCGTCGCAGCCGCGCTACATCTTCGGCCACTCGCTGGGCGGCGCCATCGCGGTGCATCTCGCATCCGAGGTGAACGACCTGCAGGGGCTGATGCTGGAAGGCACCTTCACCTCGGTGGCCGATGTCTTTGCCACGATGCGCTGGGGCTGGCTGCCGATCGGCTGGCTGATCACGCAGCGGTTCGACTCGGCCGAGCGCATCGGGCGCGTCAATGCGCCGGTGCTCGTGGTCCACGGCAGCAACGACTCGCTGATCAAGCCCGAGCTCGGCCGCGCACTCTACGACAAGGCACCCGGGCCCAAACGGTGGGTGCTGGTCGAAGGCGGCTCGCACCACAGCACCAACACCATGGCGCAGGGCGAGTACGAGCTGGCGCTGCGCGAGCTGTTCGGCTGGCCCAGGTGACGGCGCGCGTCGTGGTCCAATCCGGGTTTCCGGCTGCGAACCGACGATGACCCAACGCCCCAAGATCTCACTGCCCCCCGCCGCCAAGAAGGCCGAGAAGCGGCGCGACCGCCCTCCTGTGCGCGGTGCAGGCTCGGCGCCGCGGTCGCGGGCGATGAAGCCTGCTGCTGCCCGCGAGGGCTCGGCACCGCCCCCCCAGGCGGCGCCGTTGCCCAAACCGCCAACCCCGCCCAAGCCCCAGCCGCCCGCACCGGCGATGCCCGCCATCCCTGCCGCCCCGGCTCGGGCGGCGGCCCGCTCCACTGCGCCGCCCGCCGACGACCAGCATCCACGGCTGTCCAAGCGCATGAGCGAGCTGGGCCTCGCCTCGCGTCGAGAAGCCGACGAATGGATTGCACGCGGCTGGGTGCGGGTGGATGGGCAGGTCATCAGCGAACTCGGCGCGCGCGTGTCGCCCGAGCAGCAAATCACGATCGACCCTGCCGCCAAGGCGTTCCAGGCCGAGCTAGTGACGGTGCTGATCAACAAGCCGGTGGGCTACGTGAGCGGCCAGGCGGAAGACGGCTACGAGCCCGCCGTGACACTGGTGACGCCGCAGAACCACTGGAAGGGCGACCCGACCGGCCTGCGCTTCAAGCGTGAGCACCTGCGCAACCTGGCGCCGGCCGGGCGGCTCGACATCGACTCCGTCGGCCTGCTGGTGCTGACCCAGGACGGCCGCGTGGCCAAGCGCCTGATCGGGCAGGACTCCGAGGTCGAGAAGGAATACCTGGTGCGCGTGCAATACGCCCAGCCTGGGCCGGTGCGCGACGTGTTCCCCGAAGCCAGCCTGCAAAAGCTCAACCATGGCCTGTGGCTGGATGGCAAGCCGCTGCAGCCCGCGAAAGTGTGGTGGCAGAACGAGGATCAGTTGCGCTTCGTGCTGCGCGAAGGCAGGAAGCGGCAGATCCGGCGCATGTGCGAGGCGGTGGGCCTCAAGGTGGTCGGGCTCAAGCGCATCCGCATCGGGCGCGTGATGCTGGGCGACCTGCCGCCCGGTCAGTGGCGCTACCTGCGCGGCGACGAGAGTTTCTGAACGACCTGCCGGGCGCGCCGGCCTACTTCTTCAGGCCGGCGACGACCAGCACCACCCCCGCGGCCAGCGCCAGCCCGCCGGACCACGGCGGCAGCTTCTTCTCGGTCTGCACCTGGGCCTTGAACTCGCCCAGCTGAAAGACCGTTTCCTCCGACGAGACCGACAGGCCGTTGAACAGGATCACGCCGCCCAGCACGATCAACGCCGCGCCCACGACCGCCAACATCGTTTTCATGTTCACACTCTCCGACTCTTGAAAGGTTCATCCGGGCGCTCGCGCCGGCCGGTGGATCGCGCTGCGGCAACCCATGCACATGGCCCGGCAGCATACAGCGCACGGCGTGGCTTTCTGCCGCCGTTGCCGCACCTCGCCGTGTGCGCGCCACGCACCGGTCGAGCGCACGCCTCTGATACGCTGCCGGGATGCCGCCCGCCGCAGCCTCGTCTTCCGCCCACTCCCCCTTGCCACGCACCCGCCCCCGCGACGAAACCATCGTGCTGGCGCTGATGCTGCTGCTCGGCACACAGCCGATCTCCACCGACCTGTACCTGCCATCGCTGCCGTCGTTGCCCGGCCTCTTCGGCGTGCCGATCGCAACCGTGCAGCTCACGCTCAGCGTGCTGGTCATCAGCTTCGGCGCGGCGCAACTGCTGCTGGGCCCGGTCGCCGACCGGTTGGGGCGACGACCGGTGCTGATCGGCGGACTGGTGCTCTACACCGCGGCCAGCGCGCTCGCGATGCTTGCGACCCAGATCGGCTGGCTGATCGCCTGCCGGGCCGCCCAGGGCATCGGCATGGCCGCCTGCGTGATGTGCGCCCGCGCGATGCTGCGGGACTTCTATGCGCCGCAGGAAGGCGCCCGCGTGCTGGCGCGCGCGATGGTGTGGATGAGTGCGATCCCCGTGCTCGGGCCCATGCTGGGCGGTGTCATCGAAACGACGCTCGGCTGGCGCGGCGCCTTTGCCACCTTGACCGCCTTCGGCGCCGTGGGCCTGCTGTACGTGACGCTGCGACTGCCCGAGAGCATCGAGCGCCGCGACCCGCATGCGTTGCGATTCGGCGCCTTGGCGCGCAGCTGGGCCGAGATCGCGCGTCACCCCACGTTCTGGGCGTACACCGCGGTGGCGAGCTTCACCTATGCCGGCCTGTTCAGCTTCATCGCGGGCTCGTCGTTCGTGCTGGTCGACGTGCTCGGCCTCACGCGCCGGCAGTTCGGCGTGACGTTCTCGCTGGTCGTCTCGGGCTACCTGGTCGGCTCGTTCTGGTGCCAGCGCCTGATCCCGCAGCGGGGCCTGGTGCGCACGATCCGGCTGGGCGCCTTCCTGTCGCTGGCTGGCGGTCTGTCGATGGCAGCGCTCGCCCTGGCCGGGGTGCATCACCCGCTCGCGCTGGCGGTTCCGCAGTTCGTCTACATGGTGGCCCATGGCATCCACCAGCCGTGTGCGCACGTGGGCGCGGTCGGCCCCTTCCCGGCGCGTGCCGGCACCGCGGCGGCGCTGTCAGGCTTCCTGTGCATGGTGCTGGCATTCGCGGTCGGCAACTGGATCGGCTGGAGCTTCGACGGCACCGTCCGTCCGCTCGCGTTGACCATCGCGTTCTGGTCGGTGTTGCTGGCTTATGCAGCGCTGGTGCTCGTGCGGCGGCACGGCGACGCACACGTGGTGACGCCATGAGCGCGGCTTACGTCTGCCTCGCCGGCCCCACCGCCTCCGGCAAGACCGCTGCCGCACTCGCCATTGCACGGGTGCTGCCGGTCGAGATCGTCTCGGTCGATTCGGCTCTCGTGTACCGGGGCATGGACATCGGCACCGCCAAGCCCACCACCGAGGAACAGGCCGCGGTGCCGCATCACCTGATCGACATCGTCGAACCGACGCAGGCCTATTCGGCCGCGCAGTTCGTTGCCGACGCCCAGCGCCTGATCGACGAGATCGCCTCGCGCGGGCGCCTGCCGCTGCTCGTGGGCGGCACCATGCTGTATTTCAAGGCCCTGCTCGACGGCATGGACGCGCTGCCCGCGGCCGACCCATCCGTGCGTGCGGAACTCGATGCCGATGCCGCCCGGCTCGGCTGGCCGGCCCTGCATGCGCAGCTCGCGCAGATCGACCCCGTGACGGCCGCACGCCTGTCGCCCAACGACGCGCAGCGCATCCAGCGTGCACTGGAGGTGTATCGCGTGTCCGGGCAGCCGCTCTCCTCTTTCCACACCGACCGCTTCGCCGGCGAGGCGTCCATCCGCGCCACGGCCCCTCTCATCTCGCTCGAACCCACCGACCGCGCCTGGTTGCACCAGCGTATCGCGCAGCGCTTCGAACAGATGCTCGCGCAGGGTTTCCTCGACGAGGTGCAACGCCTGCGCGCGCGCGGCGACCTCACGCTCGCGATGCCCTCGATGCGTTGCGTCGGCTACCGGCAGGCGTGGGAGATGCTCGAGGGCCTGTTCCCTGCCGAGCAGCTGGCCGAGCGCGGCATTGCGGCGACCCGCCAGCTCGCCAAGCGGCAGCTCACCTGGTTGCGGGGCATGCCGCAACGGCACGCAGTGCCCTGCGATGCGCCAGACGCCGTCGACCGCGTGGTGGCCCAGGTACGCGCGGCCGTGGAGGCGCAGGCATGACGGTCGTCGTCGATGTGCGAGCCCTCTCGAAACGCTACGGCGACGAGCCCGTGTTTTCGAACGTGGACCTGCAAGTCGCCCGCGGCGAGTTCGTCGCCATCCTCGGCGAGTCGGGCGTCGGCAAGTCGACGCTGCTCAATTGCATGGCCGGCCTCGACACACCCGACAGCGGCGAAGTGCACGTGCTCGGCATCAACGTCACGCGGGCGAGCGAGGCCGAGCAGGCGCACCTGCGGCGGCGGCACGTGGGCTTCGTGTTCCAGGCGTTTCATGTGCTGCCGCACCTCACCGTGGCTCAGAACGTGAGCCTGCCGTTGCTGTTGCTCGGTGAGGCCGACGATGGCCGGGTCGAGCGCGCGCTGGCGTCCGTCGGGCTTGCCGGGCTGGCGCAACGGCTGCCGCAACAGTTGTCGGGCGGGCAGTTGCAGCGCGTCGCCATCGCACGTGCGTTGATCCATCGGCCGGCGTTGCTGCTGGCCGATGAGCCGTCGGGCAATCTCGATCCGTCCACTGCGGAGCAGGTGATGGGGGCGTTGTTGCAGCAAGTGCGGGAGCATGGGGCGGCATGCGTGTTGGTGACGCATTCGGCGAGTGCCGCTGCCGTGGCGGATCGGGTGGTGAGGCTTACTGCTCGGGGGGTGGTGCAGGTGGCGACCTGACGGGGCGCTGGGGGCTGCCCGTTGCCCGGGGCTGCTGGCTGTTGCCCGCTGGCGCGGGGGGGATCGCTGCGCCAGCCTGCTCTTTCGCGCCGGGAGTCCGCCCCGGCGGGCGGGTAACTTTCTTCTGGGCCCAGAAGAAAGTCACCAAAGAAGAGGGCTTGAATGCAACACCATACATTCGTCGGATTCGCTGCGGACACACAGTCCGGTGGGCGGTTGATGCCTGCCAGAAGTAGCTC
>NZ_CAMLJQ010000059.1 GCF_946480305.1 uncultured Caldimonas sp. | reverse complement strand
TGGAGCGGGTGAAGGGAATCGAACCCTCGTATGAAGCTTGGGAAGCTGCCGTTCTACCATTGAACTACACCCGCATAAGGCGGCGATTATAGGGACGGGCACAATGCGCGTCCATGTCACCGAAGGAAAATCCCTCCCATCCCGAGAACGTGCCGCCCGCCGAGGTCGAGCATCCGCGTTCGATCCGCAGCTACGTGATGCGTGCCGGGCGCACCACCGAAGGCCAGGCGCGGGCGCTGGCGACGCTGGGCCCACGCTTCATCCTGCCGTACGCCGAATCACCGCTGGACTTCACCGCCGTGTTCGGCCGGCAGGCGCCGACCATCCTGGAAATCGGCTTCGGCATGGGCGATGCAACGGCGCACATCGCGGCCGTGCGACCGGAGCACGATTTCATTGGCTGCGAGGTGCATGAACCGGGCGTCGGTGCGCTGCTCAAGCGGATCGGCGAGCAAGGGCTGAGCAATCTGCGCATCGTGCAGCACGACGCCGTGGAAGTGCTGGCGCACATGATCCCGCCGGCGTCGCTGGCCGGCGTGCACATCTTCTTCCCCGATCCGTGGCACAAGAAGCGGCACCACAAGCGCCGGCTGATCCAGCCGCCGTTCGTGGACCGACTCGTGTCGCGGCTGGCGCCTGGCGGCTACCTGCACTGCGCCACCGACTGGCAGCCCTACGCCGAGCAGATGCTGGAGGTGCTGTCTGCCGAGCCCGAGTTGCAGAACACGGCCGAGGGCTATGCGCCGAAACCCGGCTACCGGCCCCTGACGAAGTTCGAGAACCGAGGCCTGAAGCTGGGGCACGGCGTGTGGGATCTGGTGTTCACACGCCGCTGACGCACGGGCGCAGCTTCAGCTGTGCCACTCGATCCAGCCGGTGTATGCGGTCAGCAGGATCACCGCGCCGAACACCAGCCGGTACCACGCGAAAAGCGTGAAGTCGTGGCTCGACACATAGCGGATCAGCCAGCGGATGCACAGCAGCGCACTGATGAAGGCCAGCACGGTGCCGACCGCGAACATCGGCAGGTCGCCGGTGCTCAGCGCATCGCGCTCCTTCCACAGCGAATAGACGCCTGCTCCCATCAGCGTCGGGATCCCGAGATAGAAGCTGAACTCGGTGGCCGCCTTGCGCGAGAAGCCGAGCACGAGGGCGCCCATGATCGTGGCGCCGGAGCGGCTGGTGCCGGGGATCAGCGCCAGGCACTGCAGCAAGCCGACCTTCAGTGCGTCGAGCGGCGTCATGTCATCGACCGTTTCAACGCGTGCGAGGCGGGTCCCTTCGAGGTCGCGCTCGCCATAAAGCCGCTTGTGCCGGCGCTCGATCCACAGGATCACCAGACCGCCGACCACAAGCGCCACCGCCACCGGCACCGGGTAGAACAGGTGCTCCTTGATCCAGCCGCCGAACAGCAGCCCGAAGACAACCGCCGGCAGGAAAGCGATGACGACGTTGGCCGCGAAGCGTTGCGCCACGCGCTCGGTGAGAATGCCGGAAACGGTGGCCAGCAGCCGTGCGCGGTACTCCCACACCACCGCGAGCATCGCGCCCGTCTGGATCGCGATGTCGAAGACCTTGACGCTGGCGCCGGTGAAGTCGAGCAGCGAGGATGCGAGGATCAGGTGGCCTGTGGAGGAGATGGGCAGGAACTCGGTGAGTCCTTCGACGATGCCCATCACCGCGGCTTTCAACAACACGACGATATCCAAACCAAACCCTCTCGTGAATGACGCCGGGCATCATACCGAGCGCTCGCGACAAAGCTGTTTGGCTTGGAAACGGCGCCGGTCAGCGCTTCGGCAGCAAGGTGATCGCGAGCCCGCCGGCGGTCACGCGGATATCGCCGGGCGCCAAGCCATGTGCATCGAGCCGGTGCACGTCTCCTGGCTTGAGTTGATAGACGACGAGGTCGTTGAGCAATTCTTCGGCCAACGCCGTCGCGACGCGGCCGCCGCGCAGGTTCGGCAGACCGACGTGCGAGCCGAGATCGAGCCGTTCGATCTGCAGGCGGTCGAGCCGCAAGCTGCGGTCGCTCGGTTCGTAGCGCAGCGCATAGCTGAAGCCGACGGTGCCGCTCCATGAACGCGCGCCCAAGCCCCGTGCGATTTGCAGGTCGATCTCGGTGCCGAGCCGATTCTCCTCAGGCAGCAGACGCAACCGGGGCGACATGGCGATCAACTCGAGCGGCGCGAACAAGCCGATCTGCAATGGAAACTGCCGGGACATCGCCTCGATCAGGCGTGCTTGCGAGATCTCGATGGTTCGAGGTCCGCCCAGCGTGGAGCACGCACCCGATCCGAGCGCTGCAAGCGAGGCCAGCACCAAACTGCGGCGACGCACGGAGGCGGTGCCATGCGCACCATTTGACAAGTCATTCATATCGAAGCGCCTGGATGGGCAGCAGCGATGCCGCACGCCGTGCCGGATAAAAGCCGAAGAACACGCCGACCACCGCCGAGAAGCCCGCGGCCAGCACGATGGATTGGACGGTCAGGACCACCGGCCAGCCCGCGAACCAAGCGACCGCCCACGTCGACAGCGCGCCCAGCCCGATGCCAAACGCGCCGCCGACCAAGCTGAGCGTGACGGCCTCGATCAGGAACTGCGCGAGGATGTCCCGCCCGCGCGCACCCACCGCCATGCGCAGGCCGATCTCGCGCGTGCGCTCCGTCACGCTGACCAGCATGATGTTCATGATGCCGATCCCGCCGACGATCAGGCTCACCCCCGCCACCGCGGCGAGCAGCAGGGTCATGACCTGCGTGGACTCCTCCTGCGCCGCCAGCACCTCCGACAGGTTGCGCACGGTGAAGTCGTCTTCCTGCTGCGGCTGCAGGCGATGGCGCTGCCGCAGCAACTCGCGCACCCCCTGTTCGGCCGTCGCCATGCTCTGGCCTTCATGCACTTTCACGCTGATGCTGCCGACGCTGCGCAGCCGGCTGGTGGGGCGCCCCTGGATGCGCCTGTGCAGCGTGCCGATGGGCACGACGATCACGTCGTCCTGGTCTGCGCCGAAGGCGTTCTGCCCCTTGTAGCCCAGCACACCGATCACGGTCAGCGGCACCCGGTTCACGCGGATCACCTGGTCGACCGGGTCGGCATCGCCGAACAGCTCGCGTGCCACCGTCTGCCCGATCACCGCCACCTTGCCCGCACCGGAAAAGTCGGTCTGCTCGAAACTGCGCCCGGCCACCAGCGCCCAGTCACGCACCACGAAGTAGTCGTTGGTCGAGCCGATCACCGTGGTGGGCCAGTTGGCATTCATTGCGATCGACTGCGTGTTGGTGCGCGACAGCGGCGCAGCCGCTCGCACCTCGGGCACCTCACGCACGATCGCGGCGGCATCGTCCTCGGTCAACGTGTTGGTGGCCCCGCCCAGCCGGGCGCCGGACGCCGTACGCGCCCCAGGAGATACGGTGATCAGGTTGGAGCCGAGCGCCTGGATCTGCTGCGACACGCGCTCCTGCGCGCCGGTGCCCACGGCGATCATCGTGATCACCGCGGCCACGCCGATGATGATGCCGAGCATGGTCAGCATGCTGCGCATCGGATGCGCCAGCAGCGCCCGCCAGGCGGCACGCACGGCGGCCAGCAGCGTCATGCGCCCGCCTCCTGCGCGGCGTGCCCCGGTTGCCGCCGGTCCTCGATCACCTGTCCGTCGCGGAACACCATGCGGCGTCGCGCCCACTCGGCAATGTCGTGCTCGTGCGTCACGAGCACCACCGTGATGCCGCCGCGGTGCAAGCCGCTCAGCAGCCGCATCACGTCCTCGGACGTGGCGGTATCCAGCGCGCCCGTGGGCTCGTCAGCCAGGATCAGCTCCGGGCGGTTCACCAGTGCGCGCGCAATGGCGACACGCTGCTGCTGCCCGCCGGAAAGCTCAGCCGGCGTGTGGGCCCACCGTTCGGCCAGGCCCACCTGTTGCAGGCAGGCCATCGCCCGCTCGCGGCGCTCCTTGGCCGGCACACCGGCATACACCAGCGGCAATTCCACGTTCTCGGCCGCCGACGTGCGCGGCAACAGATTGAACTGCTGGAAGACGAAGCCGATGCGACGGTTGCGCACCGCGGCCAGTCCATCCGGCGACATCGCCTCGACGTTCTCGCCGGCCAGGCGATAGGTGCCCGAGGTCGGCTGGTCGAGGCAACCTAGGATGTTCATCAGCGTGGACTTGCCCGATCCCGAGGAGCCCATCACGGCGACGAACTCCCCGGCCTCGATGTCGAACGTCACCCCTCGCAAGGCCTGCACGACGCTGGCATCGTCCCGCCCCATGCGATAGGTCTTCGTCAGATCGCGGACTTCGATCAGCGCCATCGCCGCTACAGGCTGAACCGGGGCCCCGACGGCGCGCGCGAGCCGCCTCGCCCATCGCCGCCTGCCTGCACGCCGACCACCACCGGATCGCCCTCCTTGAGCGGCCCGGCGATCACCTCGGTCGTCACACCGTCGCTGATGCCCAGCCGCACGTTGGCCGGTTGCGGCTCCGCCTGCCCCGGCGGCAACAGGTAGAGGCTGCCGCGGGTACCCGCTTGCTTCTGCGGCTCACCGTTCGAGCCGGCGGTTTCACGCGGGGCGGAGCGGGCCGCCTGGCGGCGGGAGCCTGGCTGCACGCCCTCGGGCGCATCCGGCAGGCGCACGCGCAACGCGGCATTCGGCACCTTGAGCACGTCGTCGCGCGTGTCGGTGATCACGCGCACGTTCGCCGTCATCCCCGGCAGCAGTTGCCCACCCTGCTGGCTGAAGCTCACCACCACGGTGTAGGTGATCACGTTCTGGGTGTTCGTGGCCGACTTGCGCACCTGGCGCACGTGGCCTTCATACGTCCGGCCGGGAAAAGCGTCGACCGTGAAGCTCGCCTTCTGGCCCGGTTGCACACGGCCGATGTCGGCTTCGTCGATCGGCACCTCGACCTGCATGTCGTCGAGGTTGCGTGCGATGACGAACAACTCGGGCGCCTGCAGGCTGGCCGCCACGGTCTGCCCGAGTTCGATGCTGCGCTTGATGACGATGCCGTCGACCGGCGAGCGGATCTGCGTGCGCTCCAGGTCCACCCTCGCCTGCGCCAGTTGGGCCTCGCGCTGCCGCACGGTCGCCTCGGCGTTGCCGGTCTGCGCCCGGGCCACGTTCTGCTGGGCCTGCGCCACCTTGAGCGCCTCGCGCAGCGTGTTGACGGTGGACTGCGCGCGCTCCAGTTCGGCAGGCGACAAGAAACCCTGCGCCACGAGATCGCGGTTGCGCGCCAGATCGCGCTCGGCCTGCTGGAGTTCGACCGTGGCGCGGGCGGCGCTCGCGCTCGCCGACAGCGCGTTCGCCTGGGCCGTGAGCACGGCCGCGCGGGCGGCTTCCAGGTCGGCGCTCGCCTGCTGCACGCGGTACTCGAAGCTCTTGGGGTCGAGCCGTGCAATCAGCTGCCCGCGCTTGACCTCCGAGTTGAAGTCGGCGAGCACTTCCATGATCTGGCCCGACACCTGGCTGCTGACCTGCACCTGGGCCACGGCCATCACGGTGCCGGCGGCCGAGACCATGGCCTGCAGCGGGCCTCGCTCGACCGGGGCGGTACGGTACGCCACCGCCGGGGCACCGCGCCCGCTCACCCACCAGCCACCCGCCGCCGCGGCCACGACCACCGCGGCCAGGATCCACCACCACAACTTCTTGTGCTTCATCGGGTCGATTCTAGGAAGGGCGCATGACCCGCCTGCGCACCAGGACGAGACTTCACCCATCTTTACCGGCCGCGTGTCTAAAGACACGTTTCCTGCCCCAAACTCCAGGCCCACGGCGCAAGGTCTTGGCTCCCGTTCCTTGACCGGGCGACGGGGCGCCGCTACATTACTGACCGGTCAGTCATTTATTTCGTGATGTCGTCTACCACTCCCGCTTCCCCCATCCCCGCCGAGGCCGAATCGTCGCGCCGCCGGCGCAAGGAAGCGCGCCCCCAGGAATTGCTCGACTCGGCGCTCGACCTGTTCGTCGAAAAGGGTTTTGCGGCCACCAAGATCGACGACGTGGCCGCCCGCGCCGGCGTCTCCAAGGGCACCGTTTACCTGTACTTTCCCAGCAAGGAAGAGCTGTTGAAGGCGGTGATCCGCCACAACCTCTCATTGACCATTGCCCAGGGGATCGACATCGTCGCCCAGTTCGAGGGCAGCACCGCCGAGCTGCTCCACCTGGTGGCGAACACGTGGTGGGAACGGGTCGGCGAAACGCAGGCTTCCGGCATCTTCAAGCTCATCATCACGGAAGTGCGCAACTTCCCCGACCTGGCGAAGTTCTACGCGGAAGAGGTGATCGAACCCGGCGAGCGGCTGCTGATCGGGCTGCTGCAGCGCGGCGTCGACCGGGGCGAGTTGCGCCCGACCAACCTGCACGACACCGCGCACTCGCTGATCTTTCCGATGCTGATGTTGTGCCTGCACAAGCATTCCATCGGCGCCTGCACTGCGGCAGAGGCCATTGCGAAGGACCCGCGCGGCTTCATTGCCAACCACATCGACCTGATGCTGCACGGCCTCTCGGTGCGTGCCCACGGTTGACGACGGACACAACACATAACCGGAAGAGCGTGCAGTCGATGAGGGACTCGATGAAGCGATCGTTGAAGTGGGCGCTACCGCTGCTGCTCGTGTTGTTGCTGGCTCTGCTCGCGGGGCGCGGGCTTGTGGCGCGCAAGGCCGAGCAGGCGCGTGCGGCAATGCCACGACCCACACCCGTGCTGGAGCTCGCGCCCACCGACGTCGTGCCCGTGCGCGAGCAGGAACTCGTGCGCACGCTGTCGGTGTCAGGCGGGCTGAAAGCCGTGAACACCGCCGTCGTGAAGGCCAAGGTCGCTGCCGAAGTGCGCGAGATCCTCGTGCGCGAAGGCGACGCCGTGAAGGCCGGCCAGGTGCTCGGCCGGCTCGACAACACCGAGTACGCGGCGCGGTTGCGCCAGGCGCGCGAGCAGGCGACGTCGGCACAGGCTCAACTCGAAATCGCAGAGCGCACGCTGGAAAACAACCGTGCGCTGGTGAACCAGGGCTTCATCTCGAAGAACGCACTGGACACATCGGTCTCGAATGCCTCCGCCGCCCGCGCCACGCTGCTGGCTGCGCAAGCGAACGCCGACATTGCCCGCAAGGCGATGGACGACACCGTTTTGCGCGCGCCGATCTCCGGCCAGATTTCGCAACGCCTTGCTCAGCCCGGCGAGCGCGTCGGCGTCGATGCCAAGCTGCTCGAAGTGGTCGACCTGTCGCGCATCGAACTCGAAGCCGCGGTCGCGCCGGAAGACGTCGGGGCCGTGCAGGTTGGCCGACAGGCGCTGTTGAAGGTGGACGGCTTGAACGAGCCGGTGCAGGCCCGCGTGGCCCGCATCAACCCCAGCACCCAGGCCGGTACGCGCGCGGTGATGGTGTATCTCGCGGTGGAGTCGCGAGCGGGCCTGCGCCACGGCCTCTTCGCCACCGGCCGCATCGAACTCGACCGCCAGCCGGCGATCGCGGTGCCGGAGTCTGCCGTGCGCCTCGACCAGCCGCTGCCCTATGTGCTGGTGGTGGCCGACGGCAAGATCGTGCAGCGCGGCGTCACGCTCGGCATGCGCGGTGTCGCGCCGGCCGGCGGCGCCACGCTGGTCGCGGTGAGCAAGGGCTTGAAGGCAGGCGAGCAGGTGCTGGGGGGCAGTGTCGGCAGCGTGCGCGACGGCACGCCGGTGCGGTTGACCGCGGTGGCCGCGTCGGCCAGTCACTGAGCCGAAAGCCTCGCCATGTGGTTCACGCGCGTCTCGATCAAGAACCCCGTGCTCGCCACGATGGTGATGCTCGCCTTCGTGGTGCTCGGCGTGTTCGCCTACCAGCGCCTGAAGGTCGACCAGTTCCCGGACGTCGAATTCCCCGTCGTGGTGGTGCAGGTCGAGTACCCCGGTGCGTCGCCGGAGATCGTCGAGACCGAGGTCACGAAGAAGGTCGAAGAGGCCGTCAACTCGATCGCAGGCATCAACCAGCTCTATTCGCGCTCGTACGACAGCAATGCGGTCGTCATCATCCAGTTCAACCTCGACATCGACGGTCGCAAGGCCGCCGAGGACGTGCGCGAGAAGGTGGCGGCCATCCGCCCGTTGCTGCGCGACGAGGTCGAGGAGCCCCGCGTTCTGCGCTTCGACCCGGCCTCGCGGCCCATCTACACGCTCGCCCTCACCTCCCCCGACGGTTCGCGCAGCCCGGTCGACCTGACGACCTACGCCGACCAGGTGGTCAAGAAGCGCCTGGAGAACGTGCGCGGCGTGGGCTCGGTGACGCTGGTCGGCGCGGTAGAGCGCGAGATCAACGTCTACCTGCGGCCCGAAGCCATGGAAGCGCTCGGCGTGGGGGTCGACCAGGTCATCAACGCGGTACGCACCGAGAACCAGGACCTGCCCGCCGGCGCTTTGCGCTCCAGCGAGAGCGAGCGCGTGGTGCAGATCACCGGCCGGCTGCAGCGTCCCGAGGACTTCAAACAGATCATCGTGGCCCGCAAGGGCAGCGCCGGCAGCACCGTGCCGGTGCGGCTGTGGCAGGTGGCCGACGTGGTCGATGGCCCGCAGGAGGTCGAAAGCCTGGCCCTGTACAACGGCCGGCGCACGCTGGCGCTCGACGTGCTGAAGGCGCAGGGCGAGAACACGATCGACGTGGTCGACGGATTGAACCGCGTGGTCGAGGAGCTGAAGCCGCAGTTACCGCCGGGCGTTTCGGTGGACGTTGTGCGCGACAACTCTCGCCCCATCCGCGTCGCCGTGAAGAACGTGCGCCAGACGCTGATCGAAGGCGCCGTGCTGACGGTGCTGATCGTGTTCCTGTTCCTCAATTCGTGGCGCTCCACCGTCATCACCGGGCTGACGCTGCCGATCGCGCTGATCGGCACCTTCCTGTTCATGCAATGGTTCGGCTTCTCGATCAACATGATCACGCTGATGGCCTTGAGCCTGTGCGTGGGCCTGCTGATCGACGACGCGATCGTCGTGCGCGAGAACATCGTGCGGCATGTGCAGATGGGCAAGAGCGCGCACCAGGCCGCACTGGACGGCACGCAGGAGATCGGTCTTGCGGTGCTCGCCACCACGTTGTCCATCGTCGCGGTGTTCCTGCCGATCGGTTTCATGGGCGGCATCATCGGGCGCTTCTTCCACCAGTTCGGCATCACCATCGTCGCGGCGGTGCTGATCTCGATGTTCGTGAGCTTCACGCTCGACCCGATGCTGTCCAGCGTGTGGCACGACCCGGCCGTGCATCCGGACGGCACCAAGCCGAAGTCGCTGTATGACCGCACGCTCGGGCGCCTGACCGGCGCGGTCGACCGGTTCTCGCACCGGCTGGGCACTGCGTACGAGAACATTCTTGCGTGGTCGCTGAAGCACAAGGGGGCGACGCTCGGCATCGCAGCCGGCACGTTGGCGGCCAGTATCGCCATCGTTCCCATCCTCGGCACCGAGTTCGTGCCCAAGGCGGATTTCTCCGAAACCACCGTCAGCTTCTACACGCCCACCGGCTCATCGATCGAAGTGACGGAAGCCAAGGCGCGGCAGGTCGACGCGATCCTGCGCGAGTTCCCCGAAGTGCGCTACACGGTGATGACGGTCAACACCGGCCAGGCACAAGGCAAGAACTACGCAACGGCTTACGTGCGCTTGGTCGACCGCGACCAGCGCGAGCGCAACGTCGACCAGATGTCGGTGGTGCTGCGCGAACGCCTCGCACGCGTGCCCGGCATCACGGTCACGCACGTCGGGCTGCTCGATGCGGTCGGCGGCAACAAGCCGATCTCGCTGTCGATCCAGGGCGCCGACCTGCAGGAACTGCAACGCCTCACGCAACGGCTCACGGCGCAGTTGCAGCAGATTCCCGGGCTGGTCGACCTCGACACCACGATGAAGCCGAACAAGCCCACCGTGGACGTGAACGTGCGCCGCGAGGTGGCCTCCGACCTGGGCCTGAGCGTGGGCAGCATCACCAGCAGCCTGCGCGCGCTGGTGGCGGGCCAGACCACCGGCAACTGGCGCGCCGCCGACGACCAGAGTTACGACGTGAAGGTACGGCTGAACCCCGAGGCCCGCACTGCCCTGCCCGACCTTGAACGCCTGGGCCTCACCGTGTCGGCCGCCGACGGCAGCACGCGCATCGTGCGGCTATCGCAGGTGGCGGAGATCGTGCCCTCGTTCGGCCCGAACCAGATCAACCGGCGTGACCTGAACCGCGAGGTCGAGATCACCGCCAACGTGTCGGGCCGCTCCCTCGGCGAGGTGTCGGCCGACATCCGCCGCGTGCTCGATGCCCAGCCGCTGCCGCCGGGCTACCGCTCACGCTTCGGCGGCTCCACGAAGGACATGCAGGAATCGTTCGGCTACGCCGTGTCGGCGCTGGCACTCGCGGTGATCTTCATCTACATGATCCTCGCGTCGCAGTTCAAGAGCTTCCTGCAGCCGATCTCGCTGATGTCGTCGCTGCCGCTGACGTTGATCGGCGTGGTGCTGATCCTGCTGTTCTTCGGCTCGTCGCTGAACCTGTTCTCGATCATCGGCGTGATCATGCTGATGGGCCTGGTGACCAAGAACGCCATCCTGCTCGTCGACTTTGCCAACCGTGCACGCGAAGGGCACAGCGGCGAGGGCCTGGACGGCCAGAAGCTCGACCGCGAATCGGCGCTGCTGATGGCTGCCCGCGTGCGCTTGCGCCCGATCCTGATGACGACGCTTGCGATGGTCTTCGGCATGGTGCCGCTGGCGTTCGCATTGTCCGAAGGCTCCGAGCAGCGCGCGCCGATGGGCCAGGCGGTGATCGGCGGGGTCATCACGTCGTCGCTGTTGACGCTGGTGGTCGTGCCGGTGGTGTATTGCTATCTCGATGACCTGGGCGCGTGGTTCAAGCGCAGGTTGATGGGCCGTGGCGCTGCCGCCGGTCAAGCCGTCGCGGGGGAGGCGAAATAAAATGCGCGTTTTCCCTTCCGCCCCAACCACGCCAGGACGGCTGCCATGAACATCGAACAAGCCCGCTTCAACATGATCGAACAACAGATCCGCACCTGGGAGGTGCTGGATCAGTCCGTGCTGTCGCTGCTGGCCGTCGTCAAGCGCGAAGACTTCGTGCCTGCCGCCTACCGCTCGATGGCCTTCATGGACCTGTCGGTGCCGCTGATCGACGGTGGCTCGCAAGGCCGCTGCATGCTGGAGCCCAAGGTCGAGGCCCGCCTGCTGCAGGATCTGGCCGTGCACAAGCACGAAAAGGTGCTCGAAATCGGCGCGGGGTCCGGCTACATGGCCGCCCTGCTCGCCCACAAGGCCCAGCGCGTGCTGACGCTCGAGATCGACCCCGACCTCGCCCGGATGGCCGCCGAGAACCTGAAGCGCGCCGCCGTGATGAACGTCGACGTGCGCCATGCCGACGGCTCCAAGGGCGCGCAGGCCGAGGGCCCGTTCGACGTGATCATCGCTTCCGGCTCGGTGGCGAGCGTGCCGCAGGTACTGCTCGACCAGCTCAAGGTCGGCGGTCGGCTGGCCGCCATCGTCGGCATGGAGCCGATCATGCGTGCGGTGATCGTCACCCGCGTCGACGAGCGTGCCTTCCGCACCGTCGAGATCTTCGACACCCTGGCTCCGAGGCTGCTGGGCTTCGACGAGCCGTCCAAGTTCAGATTCTGAAATGCTGCGAGAGCTTTCCGTTCAAGACGTACGCCGCCTGATCGACACCGCAGAAGCGGAAGCAGCGCCCGTGCTGCTCGACGTACGCGAACCATGGGAGTTCTCGCTTGCAGCCATCCGCACGGCGGGGGCTGACACACTGCACATCCCGATGCGGGAGATCCCGGCGCGCCTCGCCGAGATCGACCCGCAACGCACCGTCATCTGCGTTTGCCACCATGGCATGCGCAGCCTCCAGGTCGCCCACTTCCTGTTGCAGCAAGGCTTTGAGGAAGTGATCAACCTGCAAGGCGGCATCGACGCCTGGTCCGAGCAGGTGGACCCGAACGTGCCGCGCTACTGAAGCAGCTTCGTCTCCCCTCCTCCAGCGGAACCCAACAACAAGGAACCACCATGTCCGAGCGCGCCCTCCCGCCGTCATCCACCGCCCGCTTCCGCCCGACGCACCTGATGCTGTCACTCGCCATCGGGTTCGGCTCGCTGCTCGGCGCAGGCATCGCACGCGCTCAGAGCCTGGTGGACGTCTACAACGCCGCTCGCAACTACGATGCCACGTACCTTGCGGCCCGTGCGCAGGCCGAGTCGGCTCAGTACGCCACCGAACAGGCCTACGCGCTGCGCCGCCCGAGCGTGGGCTTGTCAGCCAGCGTGACGCGCAGCGAGAGCAGCCCCCCGGCTGGCAACGATCGCGAAACCACCAACCGGCAGGTCGGCATCTCGGCGGCGCAGCCGCTGTTCAACCGCTCGAACAGCGTGAGCATCGAGCAGGCCGAACGTTCGCTGGAGATCGCGAAGGCCGAACTGGAGACCGCCGAGGACGATCTGATCGTACGGGTGGCACAGGCCTACTTCGACGTGCTCGCTGCACGCGACACGCTGGCATCGGCACAGGCCAACAAGACGGCCATCGCCGAGCAACTCGCATCGGCGAAGCGCAACTTCGAAGTCGGTACCGCCACCATCACCGACACCCGTGAGGCCCAGGCGCGTTTCGACCTTGCCTCGGCACAGGAGATTGCCGCGCAGAACAACCTGCAGACGGCACAGGCCGCGCTCAACCAGCTGGTCGGCCGCAACGAGGTGGCGCCGTTCCGCCTGGCCGCACCCGTCACGCTGCCGCCGCTGATGCCCGAGAACGAGCAGGAATGGGTGATGCGCAGCGAGAGCTCGCCCACGGTGCGCCGCGCCCAGCTCGGCCTGGAGATCGCACAGCTCGAAACCGACAAGGCACGTGCCGGCCACCTGCCGACCGTGGATCTCGTCGGCGACGTGGGCCGCAGCCGCCTGAGCAGCAACAACCCGACGCAACCCCCGGGCAACTACGGCAGCCACAGCATCGGCGTGCAGCTCAAGTTGCCGCTGTTCGCCGGCTTCGCGGTGCAAAACCGCGTGCGCGAGACGCTGCTGCTCGAAGAGCGCTCGCGCAACGACCTTGAAGCCGCCCGCCGGGCGGTGGCGCTCGGCACCCGGCAGGCCTTCTCGGGCGTCCAGTCCGGTTTGGCGCAAGTGAAGGCGCTCGAAGCGGCGGAGTCGTCCAGCAAGCTGGCACTCGAAGCCACGCAGCTCGGCTACAAGGTCGGCGTGCGCGTCAACCTCGACGTGCTGAATGCGCAGACGCAGCTGTTCAACACGCAGAGCGAACTGGCCCAGGCCCGCTACAACGTGCTCGTCGGCAACCTCAAGCTGCGCCAGGTGTCTGGCCAACTCACGCCGGACGACCTGGCGCCGATCAATTCGCTGCTGGCACCCTGAGGCCGCCGCGCGCCACGGCCGCAATGCGAGCGGCCATCGTGGCCGCTGCGCCACGATGAGCCGACGCGAACGCCAGGCAGCGCTGCGCCATCGCTTCACGTTCGGCCGACACGGCCATCTCGCTTGCCCGCGGTACGGCGCTGCCCAGGTCGTCGGCGCGCACTGACGCCCCTGCGGCCAGCGACAGCTCGGCTGCGTCTGCGAAGTTGAAGGTATGGGGGCCCATCACCACCGGGCAGCCGCAGGCCGCCGCTTCAATGAGGTTCTGCCCCCCCAGCGGCGCGAAGCTGCCGCCTAGCAGCGCGACATCGGCGCAGGCGTAGTACGCGGGCATCTCGCCGATGGAATCGCCGAGCCAGACATCGGCGTCAATTGGCGGCGTGCCATCGCCCCACTCGCTGCGCCGCACCAGCCGCAGGCCCGTGCTCCGCACCATCACGGCGACTTCATCGAACCGCTGCGGGTGCCGAGGCACAAGCAACAGCAAAGGTCGGGGCTGCGGCAATTCGCGCCATGCGGCAAGCAGCGGCTCCTCTTCACCCTCGCGGGTGCTGGCAGCAAGCACCACCGCTCGACCGCCCGCCGCTTGCCGCCACCGCTGGCCGAGGGCAAGCAGTTGCGGGGCCGGCGCCATGTCGAACTTCAGGTTGCCGCACACCTCGACCTGTGCGGCTCCCGCCGCGGCAAGGCGGCGCGCGTCATCGGGCGTCTGCGCGAGCACCAGCGCAATGGTGTCCACGGCCGGTCGCATCACTGCCTCCAGCCGCTTGGCCTGCCGCAGGCTCTTCTCGCTCAGGCGTGCGTTGGCCAGCACCATCGGCACGCCCGCGGCGCGTGCCGCATGCAGCAGGTTGGGCCATACCTCGGTTTCCATCAACACGCCGACAGCCGGTCGGAATTGCGCAAAGAAGCGCCGCACCACGGAGGGGGTGTCGTACGGTAGCCAAGCCTGCGCATCGCCGGGTTGCAGCAATGCGCGCCCCGCCTCACGCCCTGTGGCCGTGCCGTGAGTGAGCAGCAACCGCATGCCGGGCAGCTCGGCACGCAGCGCCTCGATCAGACTGCCGGCAGCGCGGGTTTCGCCGAGCGATACGGCGTGGATCCACACCCACCCTTGGGAGCGCTGGTGGCGATAGACGCCGAGGCGCTCCAGCACCGCGTGCCGGTACAGCGGCTCCTCGCGCCCGCGCCACCACAGCTTGAAGAGATAGGCCGGTTTCAGCACCGACAGCAACAGCGAGTAGGCGTGGCGGGCCACGCCGCGGCGTACCGCGCTCAAGGCCGCACCTCCCCGCAGGCGCAAGCGGCAGCACTCAGAACGGAAACCGGCGCCCCACCTGGAGGCGCCGATGTGACGGAAGGTTTATGCACCGGGCGATTGTCTACCGAAACGGCAAGCCCGCCCGCAAGGGGTCAGTGTGCCGACGCCCCCACCTGGGCATCGGGCTTGACGGCCCGCAGCGCCGCCATGAACTCCAGCTCGATGCGCTCCAGCGCCTGCTGCGTGTGCCCCTCGAAGCGCAGCACCAGCACCGGCGTGGTGTTGGAGGCCCGCACCAGGCCGAAACCGTCTTCGTATTCGGCGCGAATGCCGTCGATCGTGACGATTTCCCTGGCACCTTCGAACCGCGCTCCGTTGGCAATGCGCTGGCGCAGTTGCTCGATCACCTGATGGTGCTCGCCCTCGGCGCAAGGCACGTTGAGTTCCGGCGTGCTGAAGCTGGTGGGCAGCCCATCGAGCACGGCGCTCGGGTCGTCGTGGCGCGACAGGATCTCGAGCAGCCGCGCCGCGGTGTAGGTCGCGTCGTCGAAGCCGTACCAGCGCTCCTTGAAGAAGATGTGCCCGCTCATCTCGCCGGCGATCGGCGCGTCGATCTCCTTCAGCTTGGCTTTCACGAGCGAATGCCCGGTCTTCCACATCACCGGCACGCCGCCCGCCTCGCGGATCGCGGGCGCGAGGCGCTGGGTGCACTTCACGTCGTAGATCACCGAGGCACCGGGGTTGCGCGAGAGGATGTCCTGCGCAAACAGCATCAGCTGGCGGTCGGGGTAGATCACGTTGCCGTCGCGCGTGACCACGCCCAGGCGGTCGCCGTCGCCATCGAACGCCAGGCCCAGCTCGGCGCCGCTTTCCTTGACCGTGCGGATCAGGTCCGCCAGGTTCTCGAGCTTGGACGGATCGGGGTGGTGGTTGGGGAAGTCGCCGTCGACTTCGGAGTACAGCTCGATCACCTCGCAGCCGAGCGCACGCAGGATGCCCGGTGCCGAGGCACCGGGAATGCCGTTGCCCGAGTCGACGACGATCTTCATCTTGCGTGCCAGCTTCGCGTCGCCGGTGATGCGGTCGCTGTATTCCTTCAGCACGTCGAGCTGGGTGAGGCCGCCCGCGCCGCTGACGTAGTCCTCTTCCTCGATGCGGCGGCGCAGGCCCTGGATCTCGTCGCCGTAGATCGCACGCCCGGCCAGCACCATCTTGAAGCCGTTGTAGTCCTTCGGGTTGTGGCTGCCGGTCACCTGGATGCCCGAGCGGCAGCGCGTGGCCGCGACGTAATAGGTCATCGGCGTGGTCACCGCACCGAGCTCGATCACGTCCACGCCGGTGCTGCGCAGCCCCTTGATCAAGGCCGCGGCCATTGCGGGGCCCGAGAGGCGCCCGTCGCGTCCGACCGCGACAGTGGTCTCGCCGAGGGCCCGCGCTTCGGTTCCGAACGCGCGACCAAGGTGTTCGGCCACGGACTCATCCAGCGTCTGCCCGACGATGCCGCGCACGTCATAGGCCTTGAAGATGGATGCTGCAACTTTCATAAAGCACTCCCTTGATGTTGAACTGCCTGCTCGGGTCATTGTAGGGACCACCCTCGCAGGGCTTGTGTCTGGGCGGTTACGAGACGCCGAAGCACACGCAAGTGCCGGGCCACATGTCCGAAAACGGCCAGTGCCGCAGGAGCCGGTGCAGATAATGCGCTCATGCTCGATGCCGACGCCGCCTACCTCGCCCTCACGGCTCGCGATGCACGTTTTGACGGCGCGTTGTTCGTCGGCGTCACCTCCACCGGCGTGTACTGCCGCCCGATCTGCCGGGTTCGCACGCCGCGGCGAGAGAACTGCCGTTTCTTCGCGAGCGCCGCCCAGGCCGAGGCCGCGCAGTTCCGCCCCTGCCTCAAGTGCCGCCCGGAAATCGCCCCTGGCCGCGTCGACCCGTGGACCGTGATGGACGCCTCCCGCACGCTCGCACACCAAGCAGCCCGCTGGCTCGACCAGCACGCTGGCTCCGGTTCCGCAGTCAGCATGCAACTGCTGGCTCGAACGCTCGGCATCACCGACCGGCACCTGCGTCGCATCTTCGCCGCCGAGCACGGTGTGACGCCGCTGCAGTACCTGCAGACGCGCCGCCTGTTGCTTGCCAAGCAGTTGTTGACGGACACCCATCTGCCGATCACGCAGGTCGCGCTTGCAAGTGGGTTCGCAAGCCTTCGTCGCTTCAATGCGGCTTTCGTGGAGCGGTACCGCCTCAACCCCAGCAGCCTGCGACATCGCACCGGCCCGCGCTCGTCCGCCACCGACGCCGTTGCGCTGCACCTTGCCTTCCGCGAACCCTATGCCCGCGAGGCCATGCTGCGCTTTCTGTCGCTGCGTGCGATACCGGGCATCGAAACGGTCGAGGAAGGCACCATACGCCGCTCCTTGCGCGTCCGGTCCGGCGACCGGGAGCTGAACGGCTGGCTGGAGGTGCAGTTCGTCGCCGATCGGCCGCTCGTGCGCGTCGAACTCGCCCCGCAGTTTGCCCCTTCGAGTGCGATGTTGATTCGTGCCATTCGGCGCTGGCTCGATCTCGATGCCATGCCGGACGCGATCGACCTCGCGCTGCAGGATCTGCCCGGCCCCGGCACCCGCTTGCCGGGCGCGCTCGACGCCTTCGAACTGGCCGTGCGCGCCGTGCTCGGCCAGCAGGTGACGGTCGCGGCGGCCCGCACGCTCGCGACCCGGCTGTCGCAGGCCTACGGCGAGACCGTGAGCACGCCATGGCCTGCGGACGTAAGCCGGCTGTTTCCCGCGCCGCGACACATCGCCTCGCTGCAACCGGCGGACCTCGGTGCCCTCGGCATCCTGCGGCAGCGTGGCGCAGCCATCATCGCGCTGGCACAACACTGGGACACCCTCGAGGCGCAGTTCCTTGGCGGGGCGCCGGCAGCCACCGCGATCTCGGCACTCCAAGCCCTGCCGGGTATCGGCCCGTGGACCGCGCACTACATTGCCATGCGCGCGCTCGCGTGGCCTGATGCCTTTCCACCACGCGACGTGGCCGTGCTCAAAGCCATGAACTGCACGGCGAGCGAGGCCGAGGCGCGGTCACAGGCATGGCGACCGTGGCGCTCCTATGCGGTGCTCCGGCTGTGGGGTGCGGCTGCGTCCCCTTCCCCTCCCCCGACCTCTTCACGATGATCCAGCGCAGCTACACCGCACAACACCGCATTGCCTCGCCGCTCGGAGAGATCCTGCTGGCCCGCACGGCTGCGGGGCTGGCGGGCCTTTGGTTCGCAGGCCAGAAAGACCACCCCGGCACCCTGACCGCCCCCGAGGACAGCCGCGATCCCTTGCTGACCGCGGTAGAACGGCAACTCGCCGAATACTGGCTCGGCAAACGCCGGGAGTTCGACGTGCCGCTCGATCTGCTGGGCACGCTTTTCCAACGCACCGTCTGGGAGGCACTGCTGCGTGTGCCGCTCGGAGCGACACTGACCTACCGAAATATTGCAGAACAAGTGGGCTCCGTCACCGCCACGCGAGCGGTGGGCGCTGCCGTGGGGCGCAACCCTGTTTCCATCATCGTGCCCTGCCACCGCATCATCGGCACCAGCGGCAGCCTGACCGGCTACGCTGGCGGGCTGGAACGCAAAGTCGCGCTGCTCCAACTCGAAGGTGTCCTCGCTGTATGAACTCCATGAAACCACGTGATCTCGTCGACCTGCTGTTGCTCGCCGCCATCTGGGGGGCCTCGTTCCTGTTCATGCGGCTCGGCGCGGGAGAGTTCGGGCCCGTGGCGTTGTCGGCCGTGCGGGTAGCCGGTGCAGCCTTGTTCCTGCTCCCCGTGCTCGCGCTGCACGGGCAACTGGGTGCGCTGCGCCAGCATGCGCGTCATCTCTCGATTGCAGGCTTGCTCACCAGCGGATTGCCGTTCCTGTGCTTCAGCTTCGCGGCCTTGTCGATCACGGCGGGGCTGTCTTCGATCTTCAACGCGGCGACGCCGCTCTTCGGCGCTCTGGTGGCGTGGCTTTGGCTGAAGGACCGGCCCACCCGCTGGCGCGCGGCAGGACTGGCGATCGGCTTTGCCGGTGTCTTGTGGCTGGCGTGGGGCAAGGCCAGCTTCAAGCCCGGGTCGCAGTCGACAGGATGGGCGGTGTTGGCCTGTCTCGCCGCAACGCTCTGCTACGGGCTGTCGGCGAGCTACACCAAGCGCTTTCTGTCGGGTGTGCCTTCGCTGGCCGTCGCCACCGGCACGCAACTGTCGGCCACGCTTTTTCTTGCGGTTCCCGCCGTCGTCTGGTGGCCCGCGCAGATGCCGTCGGCCAAAGCCTGGGCTGCCACCATTGCACTGGCGCTCTTGTGCACCGGCATCGCCTACATCCTGTTCTTTCGCCTGATCGCCCGCATCGGCCCGGCGAACGCGATCGCCGTCACCTTCCTGATACCCGCCTTTGCAGTGTTGTGGGGATGGCTGTTCCTCGACGAAGGCGTCACGCCGGCGATGCTGCTGGGCAGCGCGGTGATCCTCGTCGGCACAGCCCTTGCCACAGGTGTCTTGCCGCGTCCACGCAAAGCTGTTGTGCACCCGGCATCGGCATCGAGCACGACTCGGTGAGCAAGAATCGGCCGGTTGTGCATTCCGCCGGAACACCCATGACCCAAGATCGTGATCCTCTCCCCTTCGAACCCAGTACGCCGATCGCAGCCGCGTTCGAGCCCGGGCTGCAGATGCGCCGCAAGGTGTTGGGACCGGCCCATGTGGAGCGGTCCTTGTCGAACGCCGGGAGTTTTCAGGCCGAATTGCAGGAGTTGGTCACCGCCTTCGCATGGGGCACGGTCTGGACCCGCGAAGGCCTGCCGCCCAAGACGCGCAGCATGATCACCGTGGCGATGCTGGTGGCACTCGGCAAGCAGAAGGAGCTCGAGGGACACCTGCGCGGCGCGTTGAACAACGGCGTCACGGTCGACGAGTTGAAGGAGATCCTGCTGCACACCGCGGTGTACTGCGGGTTCCCGGCAGCGATCGAAGGCTTTCGCACGGCGGCGGCCGTGATCGAGCAACACCTGTCTGAAAAGACGTGACGTCCGCTCGCAAGCACAAGTTGCGCATTCCTGCGCCCCGGCCGCGCAATCCCCTGGTGCCCGCCGCTGCACAGCGCAAGGCCGGCGAGCACCGTAAAAGCCGCTCCGCACAACGGCAGCAAGGCAAGCGCGAACTGGCGAAGGAACTCAAGAACGGCTGATCAACCGGGGCCGCACAGTGCCCATTGATCGACCCATTGGTGATGGCCCGCGCCAACGTGGCTCAAGATGAGGGCGTACCGGCGTGCCGTCCAATGAACGGCATCGATCGCCTGTTGGGGCACGCTGCACGTGTCGTAGGCCAAGGTCATGTGCGGGATCTGCGATGCCCGCGGCCGCAGGCCTACGCGTCGCAACGCGACTTGCAACGACCGCCGCAGACCGCAGATCGACGCGGCGCTGCGCTCATCCGCCAACAGAACGAACGGCTTCATGGCCTGAGGTCGCTCAAAGCTCATCACCTTGTCGAAAGCGATGGGCAAGGGTCGGCTGGCGACGCCCCGAGCAGCGGCCCGCGCTGCGTCGACGACCACGAGCGGCACCGGCTGCGCGGCACCGAACTGCCCCAGTGCATGCAGCGTGATGTGCAACCGGTCCGGCAACAGCGGCGCGCCTGCGATGCCATGCCGCTCGCGCAGTGCACGTGCGTGGCCGGCGACGCGCGAGACCTCGCTGGCATCCGGAAAGATCGCAAGGAACAGTGTGTAGGCCGCGGCCGCCCCGCGATGCGCCTCGACATCGTCCACCTGCAGCAAATCGGAAGGAATTTCGAACCCGGGCAGGCTCGGTTGCGATGGCGTCTGACCAAGGGTGGCATGCATCGCGGGATGATGCGCCACGAAGCGACAGGACACCTGCGAAAAACTGAAAAAGCCGTTGCACCTTGATGGATGCAACGGCTTTTCGTACTTTGGCGGAGTGGACGGGACTCGAACCCGCGACCCCCGGCGTGACAGGCCGGTATTCTAACCAACTGAACTACCACTCCGCGTTGGTAGCAAGTTCCGCTCTGAACTCTCGTTCTCGGCGCAAGCCTTGCCAAACTTGGCGTCCCCTAGGGGATTCGAACCCCTGTTACAACCGTGAAAGGGTCGTGTCCTAGGCCTCTAGACGAAGGGGACAAAATTCTTCGTGCTTCTTGAACTGCGCGCCACCTGATCTTTTGAATCCTGGTGGAGGTAAGCGGGATCGAACCGCTGACCTCTTGCATGCCATGCAAGCGCT
>NZ_CAMLJQ010000058.1 GCF_946480305.1 uncultured Caldimonas sp. | reverse complement strand
GTCGATTCACAACCACTCGGCATTCGCGGTCATCGAGCGCGAATGAGCACGGCCGCCGGGCCGTGCCGGCGCGCACGCGCCGACGATGGCTGGACGGTACCCCGGCACAACCACTCGGCATTCGCGGTCATCGAGCGCGAATGAGCACGGCCGCCGGGCCGTGCCGGCGCGCACGCGCCGACGATGGCTGGACGGTACCCCGGCACAACCACTCGGCATTCGCGGTCATCGAGCGGGAATGAGCGCGGCGCTCAGTTCGCCGAGCGGCGCAGCCGGTACAGGCAATGCTCCCGCAGCGCATGCCCGGCCGCAACGGCAGGGTGTTCGAAGGTCTGTGCATCGCGTTGCATTCCCAGCCGCTCCATCACGGCCTGTGAACGCAGGTTCGCCAGCGCGGTGAACGACACGATCTCATCCAGCCCCAGCCGGTCGAAACCCACGCGCAAGGCTGCACGCGCCGCTTCGGTGGCGTAGCCCCGGCCCCAGTGGGCCGCAGCGAGCCGCCAACCGATTTCCACGCACGGCGAGCAGGGCAGTTCTACCGCAGGAACGTTCAACCCGACGAACCCGATGAACTGAGCCGAAGCCTTCAATTCGGCCGCCCAGAAGCCCCAGCCGCGTTGCGCGAAGTGCGCCTGCACGCGGTCCACGGCCGCATCGCTTTGCTCGCGGCCCAACGTGGACGGAAAGAACTCCATCACACGCGGGTCGGCGTTCAACGCGGCAAACGGGGCGCGGTCCTCGTCTTTCCAGCATCGCAGGCGCAGCCGTTCCGTATCGAACTCGATCGGCGGCTGCACCGCCGCAGGCGCCCAGGTCACGGCTTCAGCGCACGACCAGGCGCGCCGGCCCTTCGGCCACCGAGCCGACCACCGCAGCCGTCTCGAAGCCGCGCTGGCGGAACACCTGCAACACGCGCTCGGCGGCTTCGGGCGCGCATGACACCAGCAGCCCGCCACTCGTCTGCGGATCGGTCAACAGTGCCCGGTCGGCCGCGGCAAACCCTTCGGGCAACTGCACCTGCTCGCCATAGCTCGTCCAGTTGCGCCCCGATGCACCGGTGACGAGGCCTTGCGACGCGAGTTCACGCACACCGGGCAGCAGCGGCACCCTGGCCCAGTCGATCTGCACCGTTGCCTTGGCGCCCCGCGCCAGCTCCAGCCCGTGGCCGGCCAGGCCGAAGCCGGTCACGTCGGTCAGCGCATGCACGCCGGCCAGCTCGGCCAGTTCGGGTCCCGGCGTGTTCAGCTTCGTCGTGCTGGCGATCATCTGCCGATAGCCTTCGTCGCCCAGGCGCTCCTTCTTCAGCGCGGCCGACAGCACCCCCACGCCCAGGGGCTTGCCCAGCACCAGCACGTCGCCGGGTTTGGCGTCTGCATTGCGCTTCACCCTCGAAGGGTGCACCAGCCCCATCACCACGAGGCCGTAGATCGGCTCCACCGAATCGATCGTGTGCCCGCCGGCGATCGGTATGCCGGCCTCGGCGCACACGCTTTCGCCGCCCTTGAGGATGCGGCCGATCACGTCGAGCGGCAGCACGTTGATCGGCATGCCCACCAGCGCCAGCGCCATGATGGGCTTGCCGCCCATCGCGTACACGTCGGAGATCGCGTTCGTCGCGGCGATGCGACCGAAGTCGTACGGGTCGTCGACGATGGGCATGAAGAAGTCGGTCGTCGCGATCAGTGCCTGTTCGTCATTGAGCTGGTAGACGGCCGCATCGTCGGCGGTTTCGATGCCGACCAGCAGCGCCGGAGGCACCGGCAACCCGGTGCTGTTCTTGAGAATCTCCGACAGCACGCCGGGCGCGATCTTGCAGCCGCAGCCGCCACCGTGAGACAGGGACGTGAGCCGCGGCACGGCCACATCAGGGGAGGGAGCGTTCATCTTGAGGGAGTGTTCAGAAGGGATCGGACCAAGTGTAGGACGCGGCGCTCTTCCTCGGCCGGCTCGAACAGCGCGCTGCGCTCACGGCCTTGCTCGCGCAAGCGCGCCAGAAAACCCGGCTCGTCGCGGCACTGCTCGATCAGCCGGCACAGCGCCACGTCGTCGCCCAGCTCGAAGTAGCCAGCGTAGTCGTCGCCGAGCATGCCGACGTTGCCGTCCACCCTCGAGGCCAGTACCGCGGTGCCCGATTGCACGGCTTCCGCGATCACCTGCGCGCCGCCTTCCATGCGCGAGCTGTTCACCAGCACCTGTGCGCGCCGGATGCGCTGCCGCACCATCGGATGCGACAGATTGCCGAGCCAGCGGTAATGGGGCTGCGTCTGCACGCAAGCCTGGGCCGCCACGCGTTGCATGTCGTCCAGCGCTTCGCCGATCTGCTCGAAGCGGATGTCGGGCCGCAAGCCGAGGCGTTGGGCGGCGAGCATGAAAGCGAGCGGGTCTTTCTCGTCGCGCAGATGCCCGACCTGCACCACGCGCAGCCGGCGCTGCGGCACCGGCCACGCTTGCAGGCGCGGGGCGGACTGGTAGATCACCTCGCACTTCGCGCGCAGCTCGGGCGGCAGTGCGGCCGGGGCGCGCTCCTGCAGCACCACCAGCCGCGTGGCCAGTTCGGCCGAGCGGCCGGCGCTTTCGTCGAATTGCAGGTCGCGGTAGAGGTCGGTGCCGGTGAGCACCAGCACGCGCGGGGTGTGGGCTTGTTCCGTGGCAATCCGCACCATCGAGGCGGCGGACTTGCGCGCGTGCAGCGCGATCAGCAGATCGCAGGTTTCTCCTGTCCATTCGGTCACGATGCGGGTGCGACAATGCGCGCCCAGGAACCGCGACCAGCGGTACGCTGTACGCCAATTGCCGTTGTTGGCCTGCGCCAGCGACGGGCTCACGATCACGACCGAAGGTGCAGCAGAGGTGGACATCGATACGCCTGAAATGCGTCGCAGCGGGCGCGACCTGCTGTCGCTGGCCCTCATCGACAGCCGCAACTGTACGTTGCATCGCTTCGCCGTGTACGAGCCGATGCTCGAGGTGCCGCAATCCCACGAGCTGAACCCGCCGCTGTGGGAACTGGGTCACGTGGGCTGGTTCCAGGAGTTCTGGATCGGCCGCAACATGGAGCGCCACCGCGGCCCGGCCGCCGACCGCACCCGCCCGCGGCTGGCCTCGATCGAGCCGCGTGCCGACGCGCTCTACGACTCCACCCACGTGCCGCACGACGAACGCTGGCACCTCGACCTGCCCGATGCCGAGGCCACCCGCGCCTATCTCGTCGAAACGCTCGAATCCACGCTCGACCTGCTCGTGCACACGCCCGAGACCGACGACGCCCTCTACTTCTTCCGCCTCGCGCTCTTCCATGAAGACATGCACGCCGAAGCCTTTGCCTACATGGCACAGACGCTCGGTCTGCCGATGCCCGAGCTGCCCTGGCCGATACCGGTCGCGCAGCGCCCCGCGGTCGGCGTGCCGGCCACGCGCTGGAAGCTCGGCAGCGAGCTCGGCGAGGGCTTCGTGTTCGACAACGAGAAGTGGGCGCACGAGCTGCGCGTGCCCGAGTTCGAGATCGACGCGCAACCCGTCACGTGGGCGCAGTACATCGAGTTCATCGAAGACGGCGGTTACGACGAACCGCTGTGGTGGTCGGCCGAAGGCTGGGCCTGGGTGCAGGGCAGCGGCCGGCGCGCCCCACGGCATGTCGAGCAGGTGCGCCACGGCGTGCTGGTGCAGCGTGGCGACGCGCTGGTGCGGGCCGCACTCAACACCCCGGTGATGCACGTCAACTGGCATGAGGCGCAGGCCTGGTGCCGCTGGGCCGGCCGCCGCCTGCCCACCGAGGCCGAGTGGGAAGTGGCGGCCAGCACCGGCGCGCGCGGCGGCTTCCGCTGGGGCGAAGTGTGGGAGTGGACGGCCAACCGCTTCGAGCCCTATGCCGGCTTCGAACCCGACCCCTACGCCGACTACTCGCAGCCCTGGTTCAACACCCACCGCGTGCTGCGCGGCGGCTCCTTCGCCACCCGCCCGCGCATGAAGCACGCGAAGTACCGCAACTTCTATCGCCCCGAGCGCGACGACATCTTCTGCGGCTTCCGCTCCTGCGCGATGTAGCTGCGTCGGCCGCCTACTTCGGCTTGCGGTAGCTCCACCACGGCAGCACCTGCCGCAGCGAGAGCACTTCGCCGCTGCGCGCCGGCGCATAGCCCGGCAGTGCAGCCAAGGCCTGTTGCCAGGCCTCGCTGCGCAACACGCCGCGCAGGCGCAGCAGCTCCGGTTGCTCCAGCTGCGATCGCAGCGTCACCAGAAAGTACTGCTCCTGCGCGAGCGGCAGGAACGCAAGCCCGCGTCTGCGCGCCGCCGGCTCGATGCCGAAGGCCGCATCGGCGCTGCCGCTCGCCACGGCTTCGGCAGCCGCTTCGTGCGAAGGCTCGGCCCGCTCCCAGGTGCCGATGGACGATGCCGCCACCCGCTGTGTTGCCAGCAACTGCTCCAGCACCACGCGGGTGCCGGTGCCGCGCTGACGGTTCGCGAAGCGCAGGCCGGGCCGGGTGAGGTCGGCCAGCGATTGCAGGCCCAGCGGATTGCCGGCCGGCAGGATCAGCCCTTGTGCACGCTGCGCGAACCCGAGCAGCTTGTGCACGCCCGGTTTCAGCATGGGCCGGTACACGCGGGCCGTGGGCGAACGCAACGGCGACTGCACCAGCGCATGAAAACCCGCCAACGCGCAGCGGCCCTCGCTCAAGGCGGCCAACGCGTCCACGCTGCCGGTGAATTGAATGTCGAGATGCAGGTTGTGCTGCGTGGCCGCCATCTCGCGCAAGCGCGGCAGGGCCGTATCGTGGCTGGCGTACAGCGTCAGCACCGCCGCGTGGGGATCGAAGGCCACCGCGAACGCACGCTCCAGTTCGCTGCGCAGCGCCTCCACCTGTGGTGCCAGCCGCGCGAGCGCGCGCCGCTCCGCCCACAGCAGCTTCTCGCCGAAAGGCGCGAGCTGCGCACGCTGCCCCTTGGCCCACACGACCAGCGGCTGTCCCAGCGTCTGCTCCCAGCGCTTCAACTCGCCCCACACATGCCGGTACGACAGGTTCACCTCACGCGCCGCGGCCGAGATCGAGCCGCTGCGGTGAATGGCGCCGAGCAACTGCAGCAACGGGTGCTGCAGGCCCTCGGGTGCCGACGCATCGTTGCCCAGCGTGTAGCTCAGGTGGATCCTATGCATGCGCGTTCATATCGCTTGTTGCCGAAGGCGCGCCTAGGATAGCCGTCGCCGTCTTGCATGTCAGGCAATGAACTCCTTCACCGACGCTTTCAGCAGCACCCTGCGCCTGCTCGTCACGCTCGATCCGCAATTGCTGCAGATCGCGCAGCTGTCCATCGGCGTCAGCGCAGCCGCCACGCTGATCGGCGCCAGCCTGGGGCTGCTGCTCGGCGCCTGGATCGCGGTGAGCGCCTTCCCCGGCCGCCGCGCCGTGCTGGTGGTGCTCAACACGCTGCTGGCCCTGCCCTCCGTGGTGGTGGGGCTGGTGATCTACCTGCTGTTGTCGCGCGCCGGGCCGTTGGGGTCGTTCGGCATCCTGTTCACGCCGCAGGCGATGGTCATTGCCCAGACCGTGCTGGTGCTGCCCATCGTCACCGCGTTGTCGCGCCAGGCGATCGAAGACGCGATGCGCGACCACGGCGACCAGCTCCGCTCGCTCGGTGCCAGCCGCTGGTGGTGCGCGCTCGTGCTGCTGTGGGACGAGCGCATGGCCTTGCTCACGCTGACGCTCGCGGCCTTCGGCCGGGCCGTCTCGGAAGTGGGCGCCGTGATGATCGTCGGCGGCAACATCGACGGCGTCACCCGGGTGATGACCACCGCCATCGCGCTGGAAACGAGCAAGGGCGACCTGCCGCTGGCGCTGGCCCTCGGCGCGGTGCTGCTCGGCATCGTGCTCGTGTTGAACGTGGTCATCGCGATGCTGCGTGAGTGGCGCGCACGTGCCGACGAAACGGTGGTGGCATGAAGCACCCCGGCCTGCATGCAACGGGGCCGGCGTCGCCTGCCGCACAGGGCCCTGCTGCGCGGCAGGCGGTGCAGGTGGCGCTCAAAGGAGCCACCGTGCGCTTCGGCCACAAGGTCGCGTTGCAGCAGGCAGACGTCGAAGTGCGGGCCGGCGAGCGGGTGGCCCTCGTCGGGGCCAACGGCAGCGGCAAGAGCACGCTGCTGCGGGCATTGCACGGCCTGGCGCCCTTGGCCGAAGGCACGCGCGCAGCCGACGCGGCCGTACGCCAGGCCATGGTGTTCCAGCGGCCCTTCATGCTGCGGCTTTCCGCGCGCGCCAACATCGAGCTGGCGCTGTTCCTGGCGCGGGTGCCGCGTGCCCAGAGGCGTGCGCGGGCCGAGGCGGCGTTGCAGCGCGTGGGGCTGGCCAGCGAGGCGCAGCGCGGCGGCCGCGTCTTGTCGGGCGGGCAGCAGCAGCGCCTGGCGCTTGCCCGCGCGTGGGCCCTGCAGCCGGGGCTGCTGTTGCTCGACGAGCCCACCGCCAGCCTCGACCCCACCGCCAAGCGCGAGGTCGAAACGCTGATCGAAGAGTTCGCCGCGGCCGGCATGACCATCGTGATGAGCTCGCACAACCTCGGGCAGGTCAAGCGCCTGTCGCAACGTGTGCTGTATCTCGAGCAAGGGCGAGTGCTGTGCGACGTGAGCAGCGACGACTTCTTCAACGGCCCGCTGCCTCGCGAGGCCGAACTCTTCCTCAAAGGAGAACTGCCGTGGCGTTGATCCGCTCCTGGCTCATCGTTGCCGTGCTGTCGATCGCAAGTGCCGCCGCCTGGGCGCAGGAGCGCCACATCGTGATGGCCTCCACCACGTCGACCGAGCAATCCGGCCTGTTCGGCCACCTGCTGCCTGCGTTCAAGCGCGCCAGCGGCATCGACGTGAGGGTGGTCGCGCTCGGCACCGGGCAGGCGCTCGACATGGGCCGGCGCGGCGATGCCGACGTGGTGTTCGTGCACGACCAGGCCGCCGAGGAGAAATTCGTGGCCGAAGGCTTCGGCCTCAAGCGTCACCCGGTCATGTACAACGATTTCGTCATCGTCGGCCCGCAGGCCGACCCGGCCGGCGTGAAGGGGCGCGACGTGACGGCCGCGCTCGGCAAGCTGGCGGCCAGCAGCGCCGGCTTCGTCTCGCGCGGCGACAAGAGCGGCACGCACGCCGCCGAGCTGCGTTACTGGAAGGCCGCCGGCATCGAGACGCCCGCCGGCAGGGTGAGCGGCTACAAGGAATGCGGCTGCGGCATGGGCCCCGCGCTGAACATCGCGTCGTCCACCGACGCCTACGCGCTCACCGACCGCGGCACCTGGCTCTCGTTCAAGAACCGCGGCAACCTTGCCGTGCTGGTCGAGGGCGACAAGCGCCTGTTCAACCAGTACGGCGTGATCGTCGTGAACCCTACCCGGCACCCGCACGTGAAGCGCGAGTGGGCCCAGGCTTTCGTCGATTGGGTCGTGTCGCCGCAGGGGCAGGCGAGCATCGCGGCGTACAAGATCAACGGCGAGCAGTTGTTCTTCCCCAACGCCCATGCGGCACCGTGAAAGGCACCGCAACGGCCGGCTGAGCTAGGACCGCGCCCGCAGCTTCCGGTACACCGTGTTGCGCCCGATGCCGAGCTGCCGCGCGGCCTTCGAGATGTTGCCGCCCGCGGCATCGACCGCACGGCGGATCGCGGCCAGCTCCACGTCTTCGAGCTTGGCGCCCGGCGCCGGCGTTTCAGGGGCAGCCACCCGAGGCGCGGCGTGCGGTGCGGCCACCGGGGCTGTGGCCGGCCACAGCGTGGGCCAGTTGAAATAGGCCCGCGCATACAGCGGCGGCCCGGACACATCGCCATTGGCCGGCGGCAGGTGCAGGGGCTCGTCGCTGTGCCGCCGGCAATGGTCGACGATGTGGGCCAGCGACACGCCGAACACCGCTTCGAGTCCGCGGATGCGCAGCGCCGCCGGGCTCATGCGCAGCTGGTCGAGCGCGCTGCGGTTCGCCCCCAGGATCTGCCCCTCGGGTGACAGCGCCACCATGCCTTCGCGCATGGTGCCCAGGTACTCCGCGCGGTGATGAAAATGCAGCCGCACGCCGTGGCGAAAGCGGTCGGTGAACCACTGGTTCTCGATCATGCGGGCCGACATCGTCACCATCGCCAGCGTGTGCGGGTGGTACGAGCGCTGATCGCCCGACACATCGAGCACGCCCAGCAGCTTGCCCGCGTGGTCGAAGATCGGCGAGGCCGAGCAGGTGAGGAAGCGGTTGGCCCGCACGAAGTGCTCGCTGCCGTGCACCAGCGTCGCGGCCTCGTCGAACAGCGCCGTGCCCACCGCGTTGGTGCCCTTGGTCGCCTCGGACCAGTTCACGCCCGGCGCCAGCGCCACCTGCTGGGCGCGCTCCATGAAGCCGTCGTCGCCCACGCTGTGCAGGATGGTGCCGTGGTGGTCGGTCAGCACCACCAGGCTGCGTGTCGAGACGATCTGCTCGAACAGCAGCTCCATCACCGGCGCCGCATGCTCGAACAGGCGGCGGTTGCGCTCGCGCATCTCGCGCAGCGTGCCGGGCGAGACCGGGCTCAGGTCGGGCAGGCGGTTCTCTTCCACCCCCATCGCCTGGCAGCGTGCGTGCGATTGCGAGATGGACTGCGCGTGCGCCGTGGAATGCGCCGGCAAGGTGGTGGCCTGCGGGGGCGTGGGGTGGATCATCGTGAGCGTCTCCGGCCGCAGCCGCCCTGCATGGAGCGGCCCTCGTCGCTGCAGATCATGCGCCTGCCGGCCGGCCTTGCGCCCCCGGTTTTTCGAGTAATGGAGCCTGCCAGTCGGGCATTCCCTGGGTCGTTCTGGCGCAAGGTGTTCCACGTTGGCGCAACCGCGTCTTTCAAGGGCGATTTGTTAGGGGTTACGCCTAGGTTTTCGGGGCCCCGGGCTAGGAACAACATTTCATACGTCGCGCCGCAGCCACCCGGCCTGCAGGAGTGCGAGCACGAACCCACACCAGCCAACCGAAAGGCCAGCCATGCAAAAGGTTCTGCACATCAACCCTGAAAAGTGCACCGGCTGCCTGCAGTGCGAAATGGCCTGCAGCTACGAGAACTACGGCGTCTACGCCACCGCCAAGTCACGCATCAAGGTGTTCGACTTCCATCACACCGGGCGCAAGGTGCCCTACACCTGCACCCAGTGCGACGAAGCCTGGTGCCTGCACGCCTGCCCGGTCGAAGCGATCACCATCAACGCCTTGACCGGCGCCAAGGTGGTCAACGACAGCACCTGCGTCGGCTGCAAGGTGTGCACCATCGCCTGCCCGTTCGGCACCATCAACTACGTGCAGGAAACCGGCAAGGTGCAGAAGTGCGACCTGTGCGGCGGCGAGCCGGCCTGTGCCGAAGCCTGCCCCACGACGGCCATCACCTACGTCGATGCCAACTGGACCGGGCTGGACCGCATGCGCGCCTGGGCCGACAAGCTGGGCAACCAGCCCGCCAACCCCGCCGCCTGAAGCGACGCTGCAGCAATCAAAGGAGACGCACCATGTCCTGGGCCGGCAAGATCCTGCGCGTGAACCTCACCACCGGCGAGGTGAAAAGCGAACCGTTGAAGATGGAATGGGCCCGCGCCTACCTCGGCTCGCGCGGCCTCGCCACCAAATACCTCACCAGCGAGATCGACCCGAAGGTCGACCCGCTCTCCGTCGAGAACAAGATCATCTGGTCCACCGGGCCGCTGACCGGCACCATGGCCTCCACCGGGGGGCGCTACACCGTGGTGACCAAGGGCCCGCTGACCGGCGCCATTGCCTGCTCCAACTCCGGCGGCTACTGGGGCGCGGAGCTCAAGATGGCCGGCTGGGACATGGTCATCTTCGAAGGCAAATCGCCCAAGCCCGTGTACCTGTACGTCGAAGATGACAAGGTCGAGCTGCGCGACGCCGCGCACCTGTGGGGCCGCTCGGTGTGGGAGACCGAAGGCACGCTGAAGAAGGAGCTGCAGGACCCGCTGGTGCGCGTGTCGTGCATCGGCAAGGCCGGCGAGCAGCAGGTGCTGTTTGCCGCCGTCGTGAACGACCTGCACCGCGCCGCGGGCCGCTCCGGCGTGGGCGCGGTGATGGGCTCCAAGAACCTCAAGGCCATTGCCGTGCGCGGCACCAAGGGCGTGGGCAACATCGCCAACCCGAAGGAGTTCATGAAGGTCACCTTCGAGAAGAAGAAGGTGCTGGCCGACAACGCCGTCACCGGCCAGGGCCTGCCGGCCTATGGCACCCAGGTGCTGATGAACGTGATCAACGAGGTCGGCGCGCTGCCCACGCGCAACCACCGCGACAGCCAGTTCGAAGGCGCGAAGGACATCTCCGCCGAAGCGATGGCTGCACCGCGCAAGACCGATGGCAAGGCGCATCTCGTCACCAACCAGGCGTGCTTCGGTTGCACCATCGCGTGCGGCCGCATCAGCAAGATCGACGAGACCCACTTCACCGTGGAGAACAAGCCGCAGTACTGGGGCGCCTCCGGCGGCCTGGAGTACGAAGCCGCCTGGGCGCTGGGCGCCGCCAACGGCGTCAACGACCTCGAAGCGCTGCAATACGCCAACCTGCTGTGCAACGAGGAGGGCATGGACCCGATCTCCTTCGGTGCCACCGTGGGCGCCGTGATGGAGCTGTACGAGATGGGCGTGCTCACCAAGGAGCAGCTCGGCATCGAAGCGCCGTTCGGCTCGGCCAAGGCGCTGGCGTACTTTGCGGAGATCACTGCCAAAGGCGAAGGCTTCGGCAAGGAGATCGGCCAGGGCTCCAAGCGCCTGACCGCCAAGTACGGCCACCCGGACCTGACGATGAGCGTGAAGGGCCAGGAGTTCCCCGCCTACGACGCGCGCGGCATCCAGGGCATGGGTCTGGCCTATGCCACCAGCAATCGTGGTGCGTGCCACCTGCGCGGCTACACCGTGGCCTCCGAGGTGCTCGGCATCCCGGTCAAGACCGACCCGCTCACCGCCGACGGCAAGCCCGAGCTCGTCAAAGCCTTCCAGGACGCGACCGCGGTGTTCGACTCGGCCGGCATCTGCATCTTCACCAGCTTCGCTTGGACGCTCTCGGACGTGCAGCCGCAGGTGGCCGCCGCCTGCGGCGACGAGTTCACGATGGACAACCTCAACACCATCGGCGAGCGCATCTGGAACATGGAGCGCGACTTCAACAACAAGGCCGGCTTCACCGCCAAGGACGACATGCTGCCCAACCGCCTGCTGACCGAAGGCGCCAAGAGCGGCCCGGCCAAGGGGCTGACCAGCAAGCTGGGCGAGATGCTGCCCAAGTACTACGAGGCGCGCGGCTGGGATGCGAACGGACAGTTGAAGCCCGAAACCCGCCAACGCCTCGGCTTGTGACTGGCCCGCGAGTCTGAAGCAGGGCGGACCTGTTCCGCCCTTTCTTCCTTCTGGAGCTTCGATGAAGAGACATGTGATCCTCGGCGCCGGCCCGGCCGGCGTCATCGCCGCCGAGACGCTGCGCAAGCACGCCCCGGCCGACGAGATCGTGCTGATCGGCGACGAGCCCGAGCCGCCGTACTCACGCATGGCGATCCCCTACCTGCTGATCGGCAACATCGACGAGCGCGGCACCTACTTGCGCAAGAACCCCGCGCACTACGACAACCTGCGCATCGACGTGCGCCGTCAACGCGCCAAATCGGTCGACGCGCAAGCCAAGGCGGTGGTGCTCGGCGACAACACCGCACTCGACTTCGACACGCTGCTCATCGCCACCGGCTCCAGCCCGGTGCGCCCGCCGATCCGCGGCATGGACCTGCCCGGTGTGCACCCCTGCTGGACGCTCGAGGACGCGCGCCACATCCTGCAGCTCGCCACGCCCGGCGCACGCGTGCTGCAGATGGGCGCCGGCTTCATCGGCTGCATCATCCTCGAAGCGCTCGCGATGCGCGGCGTGCAGCTCACCGTGGTGGAGATGGGCGACCGCATGGTGCCGCGGATGATGGGCCCCACCGCCGGCGGCCTGATCAAGCAGTGGTGCGAGCGCAAGGGCGTGCGCGTGTACACCGGCACACGGGTGGAAGCGATCGAAGCCGGCACGCCGTTGTCGGCCCGCCTGTCCAACGGCACGCACGAGAGCTTCGACCTCGTGATCAGCGCCACCGGCGTCAAGCCCAACATCGGCTTCTTGGAGAACTCAGGCGTGCAGTGCCTGCAAGGCGTGCTGACCGACGAGCGCATGCAGACCAACGTGCCCGGCATCTACGCCGCCGGCGACTGTGCCGAGGCGCTGGACCTGATCACCGGCAAGACCATCGTCAGCGCGATCCAGCCCAACGCCGCCGACCAGGCGTACGTGGCCGCGATGAACATGGCCGGCCGGCACGCCGTGCTGAAAGGCGTGACGCAGATCAACGTGCTCGACACGCTGGGCCTCATCTCCGCGAGCTTTGGCGACTGGCAAGGCGTGCCCGGCGGCCAGCACGTGGAGCTGACCGATGCCAGCGAATTCCGCCACCTGAGCCTGCAGTTCGACGACGACCGCATCGTCGGCTGCAACAGCATCGGCTGGACGGACCACGTCGGCGTGATGCGCGGCTTGGTCGAAGGCCGTGTGCGCCTCGGCGAATGGAAGCAGCACCTGCTGCACGACCCGACCCGCCTGATGGAGGCCTACCTCGCCCGCGCGCAGGCACAAGACCGCTGGGCCACCGCCCATGCGCGCTGACCCCATGCCGATGAAGATCACCTTCAAGCTCTACGCCACGCTCACCGACCACCTGCCCGCGCATGCCCGCACCGGCAACGCCATGGAGATCGACGTGCCCGAGGGCGCCACCATCACCCAGGTGGCCGAGCCCTTCAACCTGCCGAGCAAGCTGGTGCACCTGGTGCTGGTGAACGGGCACTACATTGCGCCCGAGCAGCGGGCCGAACACCGCTTGCGCGAAGGCGACGTGCTCGCCATCTGGCCGCCGATCGCCGGTGGGTGATCGGGCCACGATGCCCGGTGCGAGGGTGCGATGACGCAGCAGGGCGCCGACCCGCTTCGGTTCGAGCGCGAGATGGGCTGCACTGAAGCCGAGTGGCGCTCGTGGCTGCCCGGGGCCGTGCGGGGCGCGCCGCTGCAACTGGAACACGCGCGCGCGCAGGTGACGCTGGGGGCGGGGCGGCTGGTGTTGCAGTGGCAGACGTTGTCGCCGCGCGTGATTGCGCTGATGCGCATTCCGCGGCTGCTGGTGAGCTTTAGCTTCGAGGGTGTGTCGCCGGCCGAGCGCGATGTGTTCATGCGCTACTTCGACCTGCACACACGTCGAGGCGGCGGGTAGCAAGGAACTGATTCAGCGCCTGCGTGGCCGTGCGGCCGCTTGCAGTTCGCGCCCGATGTCGTGGGTCACCGCTTCCGCTTGTTGGCGCAACTCGGCGGGAAACATGCGGATGTCTTCGAAGCGGAGTTGCGGCAATCGCTCCTCGATCAACTCGATGACGGCCCGTGCCTGCATGCCGTCGCGCTGCCGCTTGTGCGGCTCGCGCTCCCGGTCCTGCGCCATCCACAGCTTGAACAGCGCAAAGGCTCGCGGATCTACCGTGTGCATACGGGCCATGCGCCCCGATTCCGAGACGATCACCTCACTGAACTTCGGGGCGCTGAGCAGCCAGTCGGAGTTGCGGGCCCGCACCGCCCAGAAGTCGTCGGTGCCCGGCTTCAACTGGCCCGGCTGCTGATCGCTTCCCGGTCCCAACCTCCGTAGGATGTCGACCTCGTATCCCCTGCTGTTGACGGCTGTGTACAGCTGATCCTGGCGCAACTCGAAGGTCGAGTCCACCTTGCGTAGAAGACCCAACATCCCGTCGGCCAACGGCCCTTCCTGCACCGCAAGCCGCAGCGTCTTGCGGTTGTCCCATAGCAGGTCCAGGTCCTGGGTCGCGAGGATGGTCTGATCCAGGCGCACGCCGGCAGCTGTCTCGTACGCATACAGCGCGTTGGTGCCGATGATGATGAACTGCCCCGAGAGTCCCGCTTCGTTGATCGCGGCGAGCAAGTCGACGATGATGTTCGGCGTGCGGCCGACGTACAAGGCACGGTTGACCCGTTCGTGGCGCTTGATCGTTTCGCGCAGGCCGGAGGCAATTTCAGTCACGCGCTGCTTGCCGCTGATGAACTTGTCATAGATGGCTTCGGTTTCCGGGCTGCGCCGGCCCAGCCCCTTCTGAGAGCCGCGTGGACTGGTCCGTACCAAGTACTCGTGTCCCTTGGTGGTGCGCCACACCATGCCGCCGCGAAATTCGTTCTGCCGCAGGCGCAGTTGCTCCAGCGCGGTGAAGGCCTGCCGAGCGTCGATGTACTGACGCATCGCGCCCTCAGGCAATGCAATGGTTTCAAAGTCAATTAGCATTTGCGAAATTTACTTTGAAAATCGTTGCAAATCAACAAGATAGCGTCTTATCCGTCGCCCTTCGCGGACGAGGTGACAGCACCTTGTCGACATACGTCAGGAGGGGCTCCCCCACATGCGGGTCTCCTGTCAACTCTGACGGATGCATCCTGAGCCGGGTCATCGATCATCACCAGGCTTGTTTCTTGATGCATCGATGCACTTTGCGGGAGCCCGAGATGTGGACGTTCAATTCCTTCGATGACGTGCTTCAACGCGGCTGCCACATCGTGGGTGGCGTGCCGGGCGTCTTCATGTCGCCGGTCACCGGTGGCACCACCAACCCCTACGCAGCGGCGGTAGGCATCACCGGGGACGAGAAGGCCTACAACGTGGCCACGCTCGCCAAGATCGACGGCATCGTGTTCGGCATGTTCCAGATGTCGTCATCCCCGTTGGACTACCCGCACTCGCTGGGTCCGTCGAACCATGCCGAAGATGGGTTCATCTCTGCTTTCGAGGCCTTCACCAGGACCGCCTTCTACGAAGCACTGGTCTCTGTGCATGACGGCTTGCACAAGCCGGTGAGCATTACCTTGAAGCAGATGAAAACCCCCTGCGAAAAATGCGCCCCGAAGCTGATCGAGTTCAAGAAAAAGTACGACGTGGAGCTGCGCATCAAGGCCATGATCCAGTACAGGGGGAATGTGAAGTCGGCGCAAGCCGCCACGCAGCAGCTCGTGCAGGCCGGCATACCTGTCATTCCGTTCAACGTGCCCCGGTTGACCGCGGCCAAGAAGTACGGCCACAACCATTGGGGGCAGGAGCACGAACTCAAGTACGCACGCTTCGACGAAAAGGAGTTCGGCGAAGACCAGTACCAGCAGGCGATGAAGCAGATCACGCTGCTGATGAAGGAGTACCGGGAGGCCTTTGACCGAAAAGACGAGGAACTGGCCAACGTGGTGCTCGCCGCGCTGGAAGGCACCGACAAGGTCGACAAGTCGAAGATGCACGAGATCCTGCAAACCGCCTACAAGACCACCGGCAAGCGCGTGACCAAGCAGGACGCCAGCGTGCTGGCCGAACGCCTGCTGAAGGGCATCACGTTCGTTGAAAAATACCGGGCCCTCCAGAAGCAGTTGCAGACCAGTTGATGCCTGGTCTGCTCACTGTGAACATCGCCCGCTGCAAGGAACGCAACTTCGATCCGTTCTGAGGGAGCCGGCCAACGCCAGGCACTACAACCCGGACTTCTCAGCGGCCTGCAGCACCTTGTCGACGTAGGTCGGGTCACCCGTGCCCGCCGGCGTGGCGCGGTAGTCGTTCGGGTCGACCCCGTTGGGCCCGGAGTTGTAGGCGCGCAAGGCGGCCTCGTCGCTGCCGAACTGGGCTTTCAGCTCCTTCATGTACATGGCGCCCGCCATGATGTTGTCGCCCGGGTTCGAGATGCTGCCGCTGCCATACGCCTCGAACTCGTGCGGGCCGATCTGCATCAGCCCGCCGTTCGGCGTTTCAGGCCGCCCCTTCGATTCCTGCCAGATCATGCCCGCGAGGATGGAGGGCTTGATGCCGCTCGCTTCCGAGGCGCGCTGGATCTCGGGGCCGTAGGTGCTGGCGATCTGGCTCGGCGACAGGTCGCCGCCGCTGCCCACGTCCGGGATCGGGTACTGCGGGGCGGGGCCGGCCGCGTTGGGTTTGGGTGGCGTTGAATCGCCGGGCGTGGCCGGCGGCGTCGGCGACCCGCTGGCGGTGGGGGTGGGCGATGGGGCAGGCGGTGTAGGGGCAGGTGGCGTGGGTGTGTGCGCGGCTTCGGTTGGCTGAGTGCCTGGGGTGGTGGGCGTGCCAGGCGCCGCAGCGCCAGCGGGGGCCGCCGGTGACGGCGCCGCAGGCTGCCCCAGCCCCTGGCCGACGCCTTGCGCGGCCGGCGTGGGTTGGAGCGGTTGTTCGCCACCGGGCTGCAGCACGTCGGCCACGGTTTTCAGCAGCGTGCCCAGCATCTTCAGCAACGCACCCTGGAATGCCAGGTTCTGCTTGCCGCAGGCCGGGTCTTGCGGCGCTTCAGCCGCACCGGGGCCTGCGGCGCCTTCGTTGCCGCCACCCAGCAGCCTGGCCGCATCACCCAGCACCTGCATCAACAGCGAGGCCAGCTGCTGCAGCGGGTCGCTGGCCATGTTCGAGGCGCCGCCACCGAAGGGCTGCAGCGCCTGTGTCATCAGATCGAGCATGTCCGTGATGCGACGCAACGCCGTTGCGCCGCCGGGGCCGCCGATCGCTTCGATGGAGTTCGACATCGAGGGCTCTCCTGTGTTCTGTGGGTTCGCGTGCGCGAGTTCGCACGTGTTGGCACTGTGCTGCGCCATCGCGCCCCCAGGCGGGTGAGAAGCGAAGGCCTGCACCTGCTTGCGAATGGCCGTCTCGCGTCATCAGCGGTACTGTCGCGCCTATCGTGCGGTTCAGATCGTGGCCGTCACCGCCATCGGTCGCGTGAGCACTACTTCCACCTAGACACCCGGCTCGGCGATGTGCGGAGGCTGATCACGCCTACACTGCCACCGCGGGGTCGAGGGACGAGGGCAGGATGGACGGAAGCACAGTACTGGGACTGCTGTTGGCGGGGTGGGCAGCGCTCAACGCGTGGATGACTTGGCGGGTGCTCCGCGCGCGGAGTGACTACTTGCCGAGCAAGAAGCTGCTGATCGCGGGCATCTGGATCGCGCCCATCGTGGGGGCGCTCACGGCGAGGTCACAGTTGCGGGCCTATGCCCCCGAAACGCCGACCGCGCCGCGTACGTCGCCGCGCACCTCGCCCGTCGACGCTGACCCGGCACCCGAGCGAATCGCCATGCCCGGCGTTGAAACCCTCGACCTGGCGCAGCACATGGGTGTCGTGCACGGCTTTCCGCTCATCGACTGGAGCGCCGTGCAGCAGTGGCTGGCCGCCTTCGAGGGCGCGCCGGAACAGCGGCAACAAGCAATGAGCAGCGTGCGTCGCGCGTGGTTGTTGCACCTGCGCGATGCCTTGGGGCCGGAGTACTTTCACCTGCATGAGTCGCAGGACGCCTATGTGTTGTCGTCGCTGGAGCCCAACGTCGTCAATGCGACCGCCCGTTTTGTCAGCAAGGCGCGGCAACGCGTGGCGACCACCCTGCAAGGGTTGTGCGCGTTTCCGGCAGGAGAAAAAAGCATCCTCATCGTGTTCGATGACGAAGACACCTACTACGCCTACGTGTCGGCCTACTACTCGGACGATGGGGAATTCGCCATGAGCGGCGGCATGTTCATCAACGCCGGTTGCCCGCACTTCGTGACCCGCCGCGCGGACCTTGCCCAGATCGAGCCGGTGATCGCGCACGAACTCACCCACAGCGCGGTGTCGCACCTGCAACTGCCGCTTTGGCTTGACGAAGGCATCGCCGTCAACACCGAGCGCCGGGTGGCCGGCGTGCAACCCAGCCTGTACACGCCACAGCAGTTGCAGGCCATGCACCTGCGGTTCTGGGGAACGCCCGAGATACAGCAGTTCTGGTCGGGCGCATCGTTTCACCGGCCGGACGACGGCAACCTGCTGTCGTACGACCTGGCGCGCATCATCGTCGAGGCGCTGGGCAAGGACTGGGCCGCGTTCGAGAGCTTCGTCTCGAACGCACAGCGGGCCGACGCAGGCGTTTCGTCCGCGCGCGAACACCTGGGCGTGGACCTGGTGGCTTACGTCTGCGCATTGCTGCAACGCGAGCCCGAGGCGGCATGGGCGCCGCGGGTCGAGCAGCCTGAGGGTGAAGCCGCGCTGGCCGCCACGCCGCTCGGGCGCGGGAGGTGATGCATGAGCATGGATCCCTACGACGAACGCAACTTCGATCTGCCGCCCCCCGAGATGCCGCAGGAGCAATTTCTCGCGTGGCGATCGCCGCGCTTCGGCACCGCCAACCCCACCGACCTGAGCAACCCCTTGTGGACGTGGCTCGTGCAGTCGCGCATGGATGCGTACAACGCCAACAAGCGGTTCGAGGGCCCGAGCGCTTTCAAGGCCGGGCCGATGTGGTGCTTCCACCGCTTTGGCACCAGCCGCACCCCGCTGCCTGATGGCCGCGTCGTGTACGTTGCGGGGGAGCACGAAGACCACTACGACCCCGACTTCTGCATCTACAACGACGTGATCGTCGAACACCCCGGCGGGGCCGTCACGGTGTACGGCTACCCACGCGAGGTGTTCCCACCCACCGACTTCCATTCCGCCACCCTGGTAGGGAACCGCCTCATCATCGTCGGCAGCCTGGGCTACCCGGACGACCGCAAGCCCGGCACGACGCCCGTGCTTGAACTCGACCTCGCCACCTTCAAGGTGCGCACCGTGCACACCCGCGGCGAGGGGCCAGGCTGGATATCGAGCCACACCGCCGTGTACGAGCCGCACACCGGCATGGTGGTGGTGCAAGGTGGCGAAGTGGTGACCGACACCCACAAGGCCCTGGTCACCAACACCGACGACTGGGCGCTCGACCTGCAGACGTGGCAGTGGCAGCGACGCACGCGCCGCGAGTGGCCAGAGTTCTGGTTGATGCGTCGCGACCGTGCGCGCAACCAGCTGTGGCACGTGCGCCAACTGGTGTGGTACCAGTCCGTCAATTGGGTTGAGGACGTGAACAAGGAGCGCGCCCGCCTGACCGAGGCGCTGGGCTTTGTGCCGGACGTTGCGCTGCTGGACGCCCTCTACCAACCGTGGCCGGATGCCGAAACGCTGCCGGTGGACGAAGACCAGTACGGCGTCCACAAGGTCCGCGTCGACGGTGCCACCGTGCGCTTTGACGAAAGCGACGGCTTTGGGCTCCGGGTGCTGGTGCAGGGCAAGCTGTCGCCCGAGCGTATCGACGCTTTGAAGCAGCACCTGCTGAAGGTGCTGCAGGCCATGGAAGGTGTGGAGTGGGAGGTGACCACGCTGGCGGGTGAGATGCCCGGCACGTCACCCTGATTCCCCTGGCAGGCGCGGCGCGCTGCTACTTCTTTTCGGCTTGGTGGGCCTCCGCCGCCAATAGCAGCCGTTCGGCCTCTGCATAGCCGGGCACTGCCGGGTACTTCTTCGACTGCTCGCGCAGCAGGTCGAGCGGCGTCCTGCCCCGGCCGTCCCGGATGTCGGTGCGCGCGCCGGCATCGAGCAGGATGCCGATGCCGCGAACGTCAGGCGCAATCACCAGCATGTGCAGCGAGGTCCAGCCCATGTCGGGCCGCACCGTGTCGCGTGCGTTGACGTCGAGCCCCGCGGCCATGTAGCGCTGCAGCAGGCGCTTCGCTTCCGCGTCGTCGCTCACCATCAGCGGCACCGTGGCGCCCACCGTGCGGTTCAGGTCCGCGATGTCGGCCGGCGTCGGCTGGTAGCGGGCGAGCGCTTGCCTGCACACCCACGTCGAGCCCGGGAACGTGCTGTGTTGAGAGCACGACTGCAGCGAGACGAGATCCCACTGGCGGATCTGGTTGAAGACGTAAGCGCAGCCGGAAACCGCGACCAGCACCAGCGCCACCCCGATCCATTTGATTGCGGTCTTCACAGGTCACACCCAGGTGAAAGCGGTGCCGCGTTCACCTTGGGGAAGAGGGTGAACGGTGGCATGACTATTCGCGTCATTTCAAACTCCCTATGCGATCAAGCGGTGCAATGTATTGGCGGGCCTGCGCCGCCCCGTTACCGCATGTGCAGTCGGTTGCCTGGGGCAACGGGTGTGAGTGCCTGCGCGCCGGGCTGCTTGCGTCCATCAGCGGGTGGCAAACTGCCCCGATGCAGAGCCCACACACCACGCAGCGCGATGCTCGCGACGAATCAAGCACGCACGAGCCGGTGAGCCCCGAGCGGTTCATGGCCGACATCCTCACCAACCGACACAACCGCGCCATCCTCGAACGCTGGCACGAGCTGGCGCTGCCCAACGGCTGGCTCGTGGCGGGCTGCCTGTTCCAGACCGTCTGGAACCTGCTCTCCGGCCGGCCGCCCGAGCAGGACATCAAGGACTACGACCTCTTCTACTTCGATGCGGACGACTTGAGCGAAGCCGGCGAGCAGCGCATGCAGGCACGCGTGGAGCAGGTGCTGGGCGACCTGGGTGTGATGGTGGAAGCCTCGAACCAGGCGAGGGTGCACACCTGGTACCCCACGCACTTTGGGCAGCCGTATGAGGCGCTGCACAGCGTGGAAGACGGGATACAGCGCTTTCTGGTGCCCGCCACCTGCGTGGCGGTGCGGCCGGGGCAGGTGTATGCGCCGAACGGGCTGCGGCTGTTGTACGAGGGCGTGCTGGCGATGAACCCGCTGGTGCCGCACCAGGAGTTGTTCGAGCGCAAGGCGGCTTCGTATCGGCGGCGGTGGCCTTGGCTCAGGCTGCAATGACCGGAGCCAGCACTTGGCAAGACCTTGCTGTGCAGGGCTGACAACCCCTCAAATGAGGCCGTGTTGCTTTGCGTTCCCCCGGCGGTCGTGGTTCATAGAATCGACCCCGCATTACAAGCCCGCATCAAGCGGTTCACTCACGCCTTAGGGAGGCGCACCTTGTCCATCATCCTCGTCACGCCGCCGGAGATTTCGCAAGCGGACCTGCTGAAAACGCCGCTCGACCTGGCGCGTGAATTGCACGCGAAGGAGGAGGCGAGCGTTGCGCGGGCCAAGGTGCTTGAGGCGTTGACGGACGTGAAGCAATAGCTCGATGGAGAAACGGTGGGCACGATCAACGTGGTTCGCGGGTGCAGCGCTGCTCTGCTCATGGTGGCTTGCAGTGCCGGGGCCGAGCCGCTGTCGCAGCGGGACTTCAAGAGCCCCGAGCGTGTCGAGGCGTGGTTGAAGGCGAACAAGCAAGGCTTGGACATAAAGGCCGCGCAGGACTTCTTTCAACAGGGAGTGCAAAGCAAGCAGCAGCGTCGCTGGGAGCCTGCATTCAAGTCGTTCGGTGAGAGCGCGCTGCGCAAGCCGTCGGCGACCACGCTGATCGAGTACGCAGAGGTGCACCTGCGGCTGCTCGGTGAAATGCGAGCACGGGACAACAGCTACGCCGAGCACCAGCAGCGCGATCTGAGTTCGGCGGAGCAGTTGTATCGATCCGCGCTGGCTGCTGAGAACGTGCTGCCGGAGTGGTCGTCGCAGCAGCGAGAGGGGGCCCGTCGCAATGCGGATTGCCTTGCTGAGTTCCTGCGCTTAGGGGCAGCACACGATGCCTGCGAGCCTTTGCGGGCCTACGGGTTGATGTCCGTGCCGTGAAGCAGCGTCTATTCAACGCGCGTGAGGACTGTCATTGATCGGCATATTCCGGCCACGTCGGATCGGCATTTGCCGGCCACTTTG
>NZ_CAMLJQ010000057.1 GCF_946480305.1 uncultured Caldimonas sp. | reverse complement strand
ATCAACCGCCCACCGGACTGTGTCTCCGCAGCGAGTCCGACGAATGTATGGTGTTGCATTCAGGCCCTTTGCTTTGGTGACTTTCATTTGGGCCAACAAATGAAAGTTACCCGCCCGCCGGGGCGGACTCCCGGCGCGAAAGCCCAGGCTTGCGCAGCGATCACCCCCGCGCCAGCGGGCAACAGCAACGGCCCAAAACCCAAGCTTGCGCAGCGCTCCCCCCCGCGCCAGCGGGAAACAGCCCCTCACCCCACCACCGACAGACTCACCCCCACCCCGCTCAACACGGCATTGCCCGACAACGGATCACGCAGGTTCTCATCGAGCACCGCATTCAGGTTGACCCCCGGCCGCTCACCCGCGAGCGCCATCCGCGTGCCGGGCATCCCATGCCCCCACCCGTGCGGCAGGCTCACGACGCCCGGCAGCATCTCGTCGCTCAACTCCACCTGTGCGTCGATGTGACGATCTCCGTTGGCAATGCGTGCCATCGCCCCATCACCCAAGCCGAGCCGGGCCGCGTCCTGCGGATGAACGAGCACCGTGCACCGGTACGGGCCCTTGGCCAGGATCGGCAGGTTGTGCATCCAGCTGTTGTTGGAACGCACCTGGCGACGGCCGACGATCACGAACTCGGGCACCGGACGCGCAAGGTCATGCTCGGCGCGTTGCAGGTCCTGCAGCAGCATGGGCGGCGCCAGTTCGATCTTTCCTGATGGGGTGCGCAGCAGCTCCGGCACGCGAGGCTGCAACGGGCCGAGGTCGATGCCCGCAGGCGCGGCCATCAGCTTCTTCAACGTCAAGCCCTCGGGGTTGGCACCGAAGCCATCGCCATACGGGCCGGACCGCAAGCCCAGGTCGAGCAGCCGCTCCGGCCCCTGCCATCGCGAGACGGCGCGCATCACGGCCTCGGCCTGTGCGCCGGCCGCTCGGCGCACTTCGTCGGCGAGCAGCTCGTCGTCCAGGCGCTGCAGATCTGCCCGCGCCCCATCCCCACGCAGGATGGCGATCAGCCGCAGCAGCGTCTGCCACTCGGGGGGGTGCTCCGCCGCTGCAGGGAGCACCGCCGGGCTGTAGCGCGCATGGTTGCGGAAGGACAGCTGCGCAAACGCGGTGTCGTAGTGCGAGTCTTCCAGCGGCGAGCGGCCGGGCAGGATCACGTCGGCATGGCGCGTGGTCTCGTTCAGGTACAGGTCCACGCTGACCATGAAGTCGAGTTGCTCCAGCGCGTTCGACAGACGTGGGCCGTTGGGCGCCGACAGCACCGCGTTGCTGCCCACCGTGATCAGTGCACGCACCTGGCCCTCCCCCGGCGTCTCGATCTCTTCGGCCAGGCAGCCCATCGGATACTCGCCGAACACCTCCGGCGCGCCGGACACCCGGCTGCGATGCCGAGCGGTCACGATGCCGCGCCCCGTGCCCGGCGTGCCGACGGTGTTGGCCGCGAACACCGCCGCTTTCGGGAACATCGCCCCGCCGGGCTCGTCGAGGTGGCCGGTCAGCACGTTGAGCACGTCGATCAGCCAGCTCGCCAGCGTGCCGTACTCCTGCGTGCAGGTGCCCACGCGACCGTAAACCGCTGCGCGGCGTGCCCCGGCCAATGCCCTCGCCTGGGCACGAATGGTCTGCGCCGGCACGCCACAGCGTGTGGCCACGGCCTGGGGCGTGAACGGTGCGACCGCCTGCTGCAACGCGTCGACACCGGCAACGTGTTCCGACAGCCTGCCCAGCCGCACGAGTCGTTCGTCGAACAGCACCTGCACCATGCCGAGGAGAAAGAACACGTCGCCGCCCGGCCGGATGAACAGGTGCTCGTCGGCCATCGCGGCCGTTTCGGTGCGCCGGGGGTCGACCACCACCAGCCGGCCGCCGCGCGCCTGCATGGCGCGGGCCTTGCCACGGAAGTCCGGCACTGTCCACAGGCTGCCGTTCGAGGCCAGCGGGTTCGCGCCGAGCATCAGCAGGTGGTCGCAGCGTTCGATGTCCGGCACGGCGATCGACAGCCAGTGGCCGAACATCAGTCCGCTGGACAGCTGCTTGGGCATCTGGTCGAGCGTCGACGCGGAGAACACGTTGCGCGAGCCGAGCGCGCGGATCAGCCGCGGCAGGTAGAGCATCAGCCCCATCTTGTGCACGGTGGGGTTGCCGATCGCGAGCGCCGCGGCATCGGGACCATGCCGTTCGCGCAGCGGCACGAGCCGCCGCTCGATCTCGGCAAACGCCTCGTCCCAGCCGGCTTCGACGAACACGCCATCGCGCTTGATCAAGGGCGTGCGCAGCCGGTCCGGGTCTTCATGCAGGTCTTTCAGGGCCACGCCCTTGGGGCACAGGTAGCCGGCGCTGAACACGTCGGCCTCGTGGCCCCGCACGGATTCGATGCGCCCCCCGGCAACGCGGAACTCAAGCCCGCAACAGGCCTCGCAGACGGGGCAGATGCGGTGGGCGATGGTGCTGTCCATGGGCGTGGTCATGGCCTGTCTCCTGGCGTGGTGTCCGAGGCCGGCCAGCATGCGACACGGCCGGCCGCCGTGCAATGACCTCGAAGGTCATGCACGCATCGACATCGTCGGCATTCGGCGGCTCGCCGCCAGTCACACAGGAGACACGAGGCTCTCAGCCGAACAGTTCGTGCTTGCGGCGCAGCCAGCGGTAGCCGTAGCCCCGCAGTTGCATGCGCAACGGCTCGCCCTGCGGGCGGGGATAGTCGCCGTCATCCAATATGTCGACGAGGTCGTGCAGGTCCTCTTCCTCGACCGTAACGTCGACCGGCTGGTCGCTGAGGTTCGCCAGCATCAGCACCGTGGAGTCGCTGTCGTGACGCAGCGCCAGCACGTGCCCGCAGTCGACGCGGGCGGGCCGACAGCGGCCGAAGCCGATCTCGCGCAGGCTCAAGCGCATGCGCACCATCTCGCTCGTCTTCTTCAGCAGCGAACCGTCGCGCAAGGTCTGGGCGTAGGCATTGATGCGCTGGTGGCGGAACGGTCCCTCGGCGATCACCCGGGCGGGGAAACGCTGCGGGTCGCCTGACGAGTAGCCTGCGTTCGGTCCGTCCGACCATTGCATCGGCGTACGCACCGCGAGCCGCTCGGGCCGTGAAAGGTCGTCTCCCATGCCGATCTCTTCGCCATAACGGAGGATGGGCGTGCCAGGCAGCGAGAACAGGATGGAGTGGACCATCGCGATGCGGCGCTCATCGCCGTCGAGCATCGGGGCCAACCTGCGGCGAATGCCCCGGCCATAGGCCCGCATGTGCTCGCTGGGCGCAAAGGTGCGCATCACCTCCTCGCGCTCGTCTTCACTGAGCCTTTCAAGGTCGAGCTCGTCATGGTTGCGCAACCACAACGCGTACTGCGCGTGCTCCGGCGGCTCCGGCTGCTCTTCGAGCGCGCGGGTGATGGGCTCGGCCTGCTGGCGGGCCAGCGCCAGGAACAGGTGGTTGTTGACCCAGAAATCGAGCAGCAGCGTCAGACGGTCGCCATCGCCGAAGTATTCGCTGTAGTGCTCGGGCGGCACGTCCACCTCGCCGAGCAGCACGGCCTCCGGCCGGCGCATCGCGACGAACTCGCGCATGTCGTCGAGCAGCCACTGACCGTGGTCCCGCGGGTCGGCGGCGCGGGCCCGTTCGATCATGTAGGGTGCCGCGTCGATGCGGAACCCAGACACGCCCAGCCGCAACCAGAAGGCCATGACGCGATACATCTCCTCGCGCACGCGCGGGTTCGCCAGGTTGAGATCGGGCTCATGGCGATAGAACACGTGGCGGTAGTACTGCTGCGCCACGTCGTCCCATGTCCACACACTGTCCTCCACGGTCGGGAAGACCGGCTTGACGGTGGTGTCGTGCGGCTCATCGGCCCAGACGTAGTAATCGCGATAGGGCGAGTTGCGGTCCCGCCGGGCTTCCTGGAACCAGCGGTGCTGGTCGGAGGTGTGCTGCATCACGAGTTCGAGCAGCACGTGGATCCCCAGCTCCTCGGCCTTCTCCAGCAGCGCCACCACGTCGGCGAGGTCGCCGAAGCGGGGATCGACCGTGAGATGGTCCGTGATGTCGTAGCCACCGTCCTTGAAGGGCGACACATAGATGGGCATCAGCCAGATGCAGGTGACGCCGAGGCTGCGGACGTAGTCGAGCCGCTCGGTGATGCCGCGCAGGTCGCCGCAGCCGTCGCCATTGGCATCGCGGAACAGCGAGGGGTCGATCTGGTAGATGACGGCGTTGCGATACCACAGCGGGCGCATCGGTCTTCACTCCTTCGCAGGTTCCAGCACCACGGCCTGCTCGGCGGCCACCCGGCCGGTGTAACGGCTCGACTCGCCGGCCTCGTCGGAGGCCAGCGCAACGCGCCAGGCTCCCGGTAGCGGCACCAGCTGCTCGCGGTCGGCAAAGTTGATCAGCACCACGCACTCGTCGTTGCCGTGGGTACGCCGGTACGCCAGCACCTCGGGGGGTGAGTCCAGTTCGGTCCAGTCGCCCCAACGCAGAGCGGCACTGCCGCGCCGCAGCGCGAGCAGGCGACGGTAGAGATGGAGCGTGGAGCGCTCGTCGGCCCATTGCCTGGCAGCGCACAACGCGGAAGCGTCGGGCGGAAACGGCAGCCAGGTGCGCTGACCGCTCCAGCCATGCGGGAACTCGGGCTCCCACGGCAGCGGGGCCCGGCAGCCGTCGCGCCCGCCGGGGTCCACGCGCGCCTCCGGCGTGATCACCGCGTCCTCCAGCCCCAGTTCCTCGCCCTGGTAGAGGAACGGCGTACCACGCAGCGTCAACAGCAACACGGCCGCCGCCCGCGAGCGCGACATCGAGCCACCGTATCGGGTGCGATGTCGCTCGTTGTCGTGGTTCGACAGCACCCAGGTCGGCCAGGCCTGCACTGGCAGCAACTGCTCCTCCACCTCGCGAATGCAGGTGCGAAAGACCACCGGGTCCCACGGCGCATCGAGCGGCGGGAAGTTGAACGACATGTGCAACTCGTCGCCGGCGCCGTAGTACTGCACCACGCTCGCCGTGGAGCGGATGTTCACCTCGCCGACCAGCACGCGCTCGCCGGCGTAGCTGTCGACGAGACGACGCAGCCCGCGCAACACCTCGTGGCTGTAGGGCTGGTCGTTGAAGTCTGCGAGGGGTTCGCCCGCGAGGCAGCGCGGGTGGTTGGCGAAGGTCGGATCCTTGCCGGTGCAGTGCGCCACGTCGATGCGAAACCCATCCACGCCGCGATCGAGCCAGAAGCGCAGCACCCCGTGCATCGCCTCCACGACCTCGGGATTGCGCCAGTTCAGATCGGGTTGCTGCGGCAGGAACAGGTGCAGGTAGTACTGCTGCGTGTGCTCGTCCCAGGTCCACGCGCTGCCGGCGTTCAACGCCGCGCGCCAGTCGTTCGGCTCGTCGCGCCAGATGTACCAGTCGCGCTTGGGGTTGTCGCGCGAAGAACGCGATTCGATGAACCAGGGGTGCTGGTCGGAGGTGTGGTTGGGCACGAAGTCGAGCAGCACGCGCAGGCCGCGTGCATGCGCTTCGGCGACCAGCCCGTCGATGTCGGCCAGCGATCCGAACACGGGATCGACGTCGCAATAGTCGCTGATGTCGTAGCCGGCATCGGCCATCGGCGAGCGGTAGATCGGCGACAGCCACAACGCGTCGACGCCGAGGCGGGCGAGATGGTCGAGCCGGGCCCGCACCCCGGCGAGGTCTCCGACGCCGTCACCATTGGCATCAGCAAAGGAGCGCGGATAGACCTGGTAGACCACGGCACCGCGCCACCATGGGGCGGCGGGTGAACGGTCGGGAGTCGGCAGGGAGGTCGGCATTCCTCCCGCTTGGCAAGCGGTATGCCGGCGAGCGCCTCAGGGCCGGCCGTGCAGTGCCGGCGGGGTGGCCGCGGCGCGCTCGTGGCCGCCCGCCATCAGGTCGCGCAGCGACGAGAGCGCCAGTGCGAGGAAGGCGATCGCGCAGGCGCGGTAGGTGATGCGTGCCCAGTGCTGGCCCACGCTGCGGAACACCCGGTCGACCAGTGCTGCACAGACGAAGCACCACAGCACGGAAGATGTCATGAACCCCGCGAAGAAGACGCCGTACTGCACAGGCGACGGATCGTGCACGCCCACCGCTCCCATGGCGCTGCCGAGCGCGGCCCAGTAAGCCACGTTCTGGGGGTTGGTCACGGACAGGAGCACGCCGGCCCGCAAGGCCTTGCGTTGCGGCACGGCCGAGCCGTCGGCCTGCACCTCGAACTCCTGGTTCGCGGCTCGCCACGCATCCCACGCCAGCCACAGCAGATACGCCACGCCTGCGATCCCGATCGGCGTGCGCAGCACCGGGCTCTGCACCAGCAGCCCCACGCCGGCCAAGCCCAGCATGGCCCACAACGCATCGCCCACGAGGGAGCCGACCTGCACCGCGAACGCCGGGCGGAAGCCCCCTCGCACACCTTGCCGCACCGTTTCCGCAAACACGGCACCGGGTGCGGCGTTGAACACGAAGCCAAGGACGACGGCAGCGGCGAACAGCGTGAGCATGGGGGCGAGCGAAGCGCAAAGCCGCAACCATATCACTGCAGCGGCCGCATCGGCACAAACGACAAACCTTGATCCAGTCAGACGACGACAGCGAACCGAGCGGCCACCGCCAAACTATTCACATCTGCAGTACTAGAGAAATATCAAGTTCGAGACGATAACCAGGGGTCTTTTCGCCGCTGCCTCGGCCGCATTCCACGTGCCGCACAAGGACCTGCCCATGCGCATGAACCTGCCCGTTTCGTCGAGCGAGTACCTCGTATCACCCGGATCGACCCTGGTCTCCACGACCGACCTCAAAGGTCGCGTCCTTCTTTGCGGGGCAATGCGCCAGCGCCAGCTTGCAGCGGGCTGAGCACACGGGTGCGCAGCCCGCACCTACTACACTGGCGCGTCCGTCGCGGGCCACGGCGCGCCCGGGCCTCTCATCTCACCCCATGCTCCAAGCCCTGCTCGTTTCCACCGGCGTCGTCGCGGCCAGCGAGATCGGCGACAAGACCCAGTTGCTGGCCCTGCTGCTGGCAGCCCGCTTCCGCAAACCGCTGCCCATCGTCGCCGGCATCCTGGTGGCGACGCTCGCCAACCACGCCGGCGCAAGCGCGCTGGGCGCGCTGATCCAGAACCTTCTCAGCCCCACCGTGCTGCGCTGGGGGCTGGGCCTGTCCTTCATCGCCGTCGCCGCGTGGACGCTGATCCCCGACAAGGTCGACGATGCGGACGCCCCCGTCCGCGGCCACTGGGGGGTGTTCGGCATCACGACGATCGCGTTCTTCCTGGCCGAGATGGGCGACAAGACGCAGATCGCCACCGTGATGCTCGCGGCCAAGTACGACTCCATCGTGATGGTGACCGCAGGCACCACGCTCGGGATGATGCTCGCCAACGTGCCAGCCGTGTACCTGGGCGACAAGGCCATGCACTTCGTGCCGCTGCACTGGGTGCGCCGCGTGGCTGCGGCGGTCTTCCTCGTGCTGGGGGTGCTCGTGCTGGCCGGCGTGGGCCTGGCGTAGCGCTCGCTACGCGGGCGTCGCGGCGAGCCGAAGGGGCGCTTCGCGGATCGGCAGGTGCACCAGCGCCGCACCTGCCGCGAGCACGATGTCGGCGTACCACATCCAGTCGTAGCTGCCCGTCAGCTCGAACGCCTTGCCGCCCAGCCAAGCGCCGAGGAAGCCACCCACCTGATGCGACAGCATCACCACGCCGAACAGCGTGGCCATGTGTGCCGGCCCGAAGAACTTGGCGACCAACCCGGCCGTCGGCGGCACGGTCGAGAGGTAGGTGAGCCCGATCACCGCTGCAAACACGAGCATCACGGCTTCCGTCTTGGGGGCCAGCATGAACACGAGCACCGCGATCGCACGTACCGCGTACACCAGCGACAGCAGCGACTTCATGCGCCAACGGCCCACCGCCCAGCCCATCGCAAAGCTGCCGACGATGTTGAACAGCCCGATCACTGCAAGCGACCATGCGCCGACTTCCGCCGGCAACTGGCACGACGCCACCACGCCGGGCAGGTGCGTCGCGATGAACGCCACGTGGAAGCCGCAGACGAAGAAGCCCACGCACAGCAGACGATAGCTGCGGTCACCCAGTGCCGTGCGCAGCGCCTCTTGCGTCCCCTGCGGCTTGTGCTGCCCCACGGCCGGCGCGTGCGTCGAGTGGCCGCGCAGCACCCAGGCAGCAGGCAACGCGAGCAACGCAATGAATGCCAGGCTCTGCAGCCCGGCCACCCAACCCGCTGCCGACGTGATGCCTTGCGCGATCGGCGCGAAGACGAACTGCCCGAACGACCCGCCTGCATTGACCACACCGGTGGCGATGCCCCGCCTTTCGGCGGGCACGAGCCGCATCGTCGCCGCCATCAACACCGATGGCCCGGCCATGCCGGCCCCGCCGGCCGCGAGCACGCCGATGGCCAGCACGAGGCCCCAGGTTGTCGTCATGTAGGGGATCAGCGCTGTACCGAGCACGACCAGCAACACCCCTGCCACCAGCACCCGCCCGGTACCGATGCGGTCGGCCACCATGCCGGCAAACGGCTGCGTGAGCCCCCACCACAGCTGGCCGAAGGCGAACGCGAGGCTGATGCTGGCAATGCCAAGCCCGGTGGCCGTGTTGAGCGGGCTGATGAACAAGGCCATGGACTGCCGCGCGCCCATCGTCACCGCGAAGGTACCGGCGGCGGCCAGCAGCACAAGCCCGATCGCGACGTGGCGCCGGGTGGGCAAGGTATCACTCATCGTCGCCTCCGGGCTCGTCGGTCTGCAGCAACTGCAGGCATTCGTCGAGCAATGCATGCAATTGCACGACACGCTCATTGCCCAGTCGATGGTTGAGCGCGAGCTGCGCCTGCTTCCACGCTTTTTGCGCTTCGGCCCGCTTTGCCGCTCCAGCCTCGGTCGCATGGATGAGACGGCTGCGAGCGTCTTCGCCCGGCCCCAGCTCGACCCAACCGTGCTGCACCAGCGGCTGCAAGTTGCGTGTGAGCGTGGAGGCATCGAGCTGCATGCGGGCCGCGAGGTCCGACGGCTTCAGTGGCCCCAGCTGAACGATGTGCGACAGCAGCGAATACTGCGTCGTCTTCAAGCCCGTGGCACCCACGAGCGCGTCGTAGTGACGGCTCACGCGGCGGGTGAGCTGGCGCAGCTTCAGGTTGGTGCAGCCTCGGGGAGCCGCCGGCTCCGATTTCGGCCTGGAGATCGCTTTCGACATGGTTTATATTGTAGCTACAACATTTGTAGATACAACCTTGTGAGCCATCGATGACCACGCCGAACGACACACTGACTGCATGGATGCAACGCGAAGCCGAGTTGCGCGAACGCTTTGCCAGGCCCGGCCTGAGCCGCCTGGAGCAAGTGCAGGGCAAGACGGGCCTGGAGATCTTCCAGGCGATGATGAACGGAGAGCTGCCGCCACCACCCATCACCGAGACACTCGACTATCTGCTCGTCGAGGCCGAACGCGGCCGGGTGGCCTTCCAGGGCAAGCCGCTGTTTCGCCACTACAACCCGCTCGGCTCGGTGCACGGTGGCTGGATCGCCACGTTGCTGGACTCGGCCGTGGCTTGCGCCGTGCATTCCACGCTGCCGGTGGGCAAGACCTACACGACGGTGGAGCTGAAGATCAACTACGTGAAGGCTCTGACGGACAAGGTGCCGCTGGTGCGTGCGGTCGGGCAGGTCATCCACACCGGCGGGCGCATGGGCACGGCCGACGGGCGGCTGGTGGGGCCGGACGGGACCCTTTACGCCCACGCCTCCACCACCTGCTTTATCCTCGAGCTTCCTTCCCCAACAACCGCCAACCCGCGATGAGAATCCTCCACACGATGCTGCGCGTGGGCAACCTGCAGCGCTCCATCGACTTCTACACAAAAGTGATGGGCATGCAGTTGCTGCGCACCACCGACCGGCCCGAGCAGCAGTATTCGCTCGCCTTCCTGGGCTACGGCTCGAACCCCGAGCATGCCGAGATCGAACTGACCTACAACTACGGCGTGGACAGCTACGACATGGGCAGCGCCTACGGCCACATTGCGATCGAGGTGCCCGACGCCTACGCAGCCTGCGACAAGATCCGCGCGAATGGCGGCAAGGTCACCCGCGAAGCCGGCCCGGTGAAGGGCGGCTCCACGGTGATCGCTTTCGTGACGGACCCGGACGGCTACAAGATCGAACTGATCGAGCGCAAGCCGGATTGACTCAGCCGCGCAGCGCCGAGGCTTCCTGCGCCAGCCGGGTGATGCGCGCCCAGTCACCCGCCTTGACGGCATCGGCCGGCGTCAACCACGACCCGCCGCACACCTTCACGTTGGGCAGCGCCAGGAACTGAGGCGCCGTCTCCAGCGTGATGCCGCCGGTCGGGCAGAACGCCACGTCGGCGAACGGGCCGGCCAGCGACTTCAGCATCGGGATGCCGCCGGCTGCCGTGGCCGGGAAGAACTTCAGGAAGTGATAGCCGTCGGCGTTGGCGCGCATCACTTCGCTTGCCGTGGCCACGCCAGGCAGCAGCGGCAGGTCCAGATCCTGGCAGATACGGCCGATCTCGGGCGTGTAGCCGGGGCTCACCGCGAAGTGGCAGCCCGCGTCCTTCACCGCCTTGGCATCGACACCGTTGCGCACCGTGCCGGCGCCGACGATCGCCTCCGGCACCGCCTTCGCGATGGCCTCCATGCACTGCAGCGCAACAGGCGTGCGCAGCGTCACCTCGAGCACGCGCACGCCGCCGGCCACCAGGGCTTCGGCGAGGGGCACCGCGTCTTCGAGGCGGTCGATCACGATGACGGGGATCACGGGGCCATGCTTGGCAAGTTCGAGTGTGCTCATGGATGGTGGTGTTGCTCGTTGAGGTTCACAGCCAGGTGCAGGCACCTTCTTCGGCGGTCAGCACGTTGCGGCGCATGCCGGCAAACAGTTCGCGGCCCAGTTGGTAGGCGTGCACGTCGGCCAGTTCCTCGGGCATCGGAGCCACCTCGCGCCGCGCCCACTCCGCCGCATCGACGAGGGCCTCCAGCGTGCCGGCCACCGCATCGAGGCGGATCACGTCGCCGTCGCGCACCTTGCCCAACGGGCCGCCCGCCAGCACTTCCGGGCTCACGTGGATGGCCGCGGGCACCTTGCCGGAGGCGCCGCTCATGCGACCGTCGGTCACCAGCGCCACGCGGAAGCCCTTGCCTTGCAGCACGGCCAGCGGCGGCGTCAGCTTGTGCAACTCGGGCATGCCGTTCGCGCGCGGCCCCTGGAAGCGCACCACGGCGACGAAGTCGCGTTCCAGTTCGCCCGCCGCGAACGCACGCTGCAACGCATCCTGGCTGTCGAACACGAGGGCCGGTGCCTCGATCACGTGCCGGTCTTCCGGCACGGCCGACACCTTGATCACCGAGCGGCCGAGGTTGCCTTGCAGCAGTTTGAGGCCGCCGGTGGGGCTGAAGGGCTCGCGCGCGGTGCGCACCACCGATTCGTCGCCGCTTTGTTGCGGCAGGTCGGCCCAGGTCAGGCTGCCATCGGACTTGGCCGGAACGCGTGCGTAGTCCCGGATGCCGCCGGCCGAAACCGTCGTCACGTCGGCGTGCATGTAGCCGCCGTCGAGCAGTTCGCGGATCACGAAGCCGGGCCCGCCGGCTGCCTGGAAGTGGTTCACGTCCGCCGAGCCGTTGGGGTAGACGCGGCTGAGCAGCGGCACCACGCCGGACAGGTCGGAGAAATCATTCCAGTCGATCAGGATGCCAGCGGCGCGAGCCACGGCCACCCAGTGGATCAGGTGGTTGGTGGAACCGCCGGTGGCGAGCAGCGCCACCATGGCGTTCACGATCACGCGCTCGTCGACCATCACGCCGATCGGCGTGTAACGGCGACCCTTCAGGTTGTTGAGCGCGGTGCGCACCGCCTCGCGCGTGAGCTCTTCACGCAGGCCGTCGTGCGGATGGATGAACGCGGCGCCCGGCACGTGCAGGCCCATCGCCTCCATCAACATCTGATTGCTGTTGGCGGTGCCGTAGAAGGTGCAGGTGCCCGGGCCGTGATAGGCCTTGGATTCGGCTTCGAGCAGCTTGTCGCGCCCGACCAGGCCCTGCGCGTACTGCTCGCGCACCTTGGCCTTCTCGCTGTTGGACAGGCCGGTGCTCATCGGCCCTGCCGGCACGAACACGCAAGGCAGGTGCCCGAAGTGCAGCGCGCCGATCAGCAGGCCCGGCACGATCTTGTCGCAAATGCCGAGCAACAGCGCCGCGTCGAACACGTCATGGGTGAGCGCGATCGCGGTGCCCATCGCGATGGTGTCGCGCGAGAACAGGCTCAGCTCCATGCCTGGCAGACCCTGCGTCACGCCGTCGCACATGGCCGGCACGCCGCCGGCCACCTGCGCATTGGCGCCATGGCGGCTCGCCTCGTCGCGTATCAGCTGGGGATAGTTCTCGTACGGCTGGTGGGCCGAGAGCATGTCGTTGTAGGCGGTGACGATGCCCAAGTTGGGCGCGCGCTCGGCAACGACCTTGATCTTCATCGCGTCGGGCAACGCGGCATAGGCGTGGGCGACGTTCGCGCAGCCCATGCGCTCGGCGCCGCGCGGCCGGTTGCCGGCCTGTTCGACGCGCTGCAGGTAGGCCCGCCGGGTGGGGGCGCTGCGCTCGCGGATGCGCTCGGTGACCTCGGTGAGTACTGGGTTCATGTCGCGGGGAGATGTTGTTGGGACGCTGTAACTTGCCGCTCAATTATTAGGTAACTGAGTTACATCGTCAAATCAGCCTCTCGCGCGCCCGCCGGGTGTCGTGGTCATGCGAAACGAGGTGTTGCACTCGCACCTCGCGTGCGATCCGCGCTTGTCACGCGTGCTCGTCAGCCCTCATAGTTCCGGTGCCGTGTCTTTGCCAGTTCGTGCCCCGTGTCTCAACCTCTGCCTGACGACTTTTCATCCGAACTCGAACTCCTGACCGTGCGCGATCCGCAGGTGCTGCTGGAGCACACCCTGCGCGGCTGGGACGCCAGCGAGGATCTCTGGGTGTTCGGCTATGCCTCGCTGATCTGGAACCCGGACATCGAGCACGTCGAGCGCCGCCCGGCCGACGTGCGTGGCTACCACCGTGCGTTGAAGATGTGGTCTCGCATCAACCGGGGCACCCCGCTCACCCCGGGTCTCGTGTTCGCGCTGCTGGCCGGCGGCTCATGCAAGGGCATGGTGTTCCGGGTGCGTCGCCAGCAGGCGCTGGCCGAGCTCGACAAGCTGTGGCGACGTGAAATGCCCACCGGCGTGTACGACCCGAAGTGGCTGCCCTGCCGCACCGACCAGGGGCCTGTGCGGGCCCTCGCCTTCACGCTCAGTCGCCACAGCCCCAACTTCACGGGCGAACTGGAACCATCGCAACTGGTGACGATCCTGCGGGACGCGCGCGGCCGCTACGGCTCCACCCTCGACTACGTGCTGCGCACCGAGGCGTGCCTGCGGGAACACGGCATCCGCGACCAGGCCATCGGCGAGATCCTCGCTCTCGCGCGCACGCACCGGTTGCTCGATCAGGACGCCGGGTCGTGCTGAGCAGCCGCAGGGGCCGCATGCACCTCGCGCAGCCGATGCAGATCAGCTTGGGTGTCGAGGTCCATCAGGATCCCTGAGTCCTGCACCTCCACCGCGGCGGCGGGATAGCGCGCAACGATGCGTCGCGCACCTTCGTCGCCGGTCAGCGTCGCCAGCTCCGAGAACAACTCGCCCGAGAACGCCACCGGGTGCCCTCGCCGGCCGCGATGCTGCGCGTACGCCACCGGATGGTGGTGCAGCGCAGCCGCCACGGCGCGCAGCGTGGCCGCCTTCACGAGCGGCATGTCGCCCGGCAGCACGAGCCAGCCGGGGGCGTCGCCTCTCGCGCGCACGCCTGCTGCAATCGAATAGCCCATGCCCAGCCCTGCTTCGCCTTGCCCGGGTTCCGGCAGCTCGACGACATCCTGCGCGGCCACCCATCCACGCGCGATTTCGCGCAAGCCATGCGTGGTGACCACGACCGCCGGCAAGTGGCTGGCGACCACCTGGGCAAGCGTGGTCCCGAGCACCGTGGAGTGCCCGAACGGTTGTGCGAGTTTGTGGCTAGCCCCCGCGAAGCGCGTACCCGCGCCTGCCGCCAGGACGATCACCACCGGCACGGCTTTCATCCGGTGTTCCTGCTGTGTTGTTGTCGACTGGCCCCGTGGCGCGCTGCGCTCCCGCGTGGCCTTGCCCACATGGAATCGCACTCGCCACCGACAGGGAAGTGGGATCTGCCCCTAAGGGCTTGCCCACCCCTGTCAGCACGCACAGGAGCACGGAACTTACGCTGCCTATACTGCCGCTGTATGAACAAGATTGCAGACCTGCGCAAGAGCTACGAGCGAGCGGAACTCAATGAAACCGCGTCACGCGGCGAACCGATCGAGCAGTTCCGACAGTGGTTCGACGAAGCCCTCGCTGCCCAGGTGCCCGAACCCAATGCCATGACGCTGGCGACCGTCGGCCCCCAAGGCCGCCCCTCGACCCGCATCGTGCTCGTCAAGGGTTTCGACGAGCGGGGCATCGTCTGGTACACCAACTACGACAGCCGCAAGGGTCGCGAACTGGCGGACAACCCGCACGCCGCGCTGCAGTTCCACTGGGTCGAGCTCGAACGCGTGGTGCGCATCGAGGGCCGCGTCGAGAAAACCAGCGAGGAAGAGTCCGAAGCCTACTTCCGCTCCCGGCCGCTCGACTCGCGCATCGGCGCCTGGGCCTCGCCCCAGAGCCAGGTGATCTCGTCGCGTGCCGTCCTGGTCGCGAACGCGGCGAAGTATGGCGCTCAATTCGCACTCAACCCGCCGAAACCACCGCACTGGGGCGGTTACCGCCTGGTTCCGGACACGTGGGAGTTCTGGCAGGGGCGCAAGTCGCGCCTGCACGACCGCCTGCGCTATCGCCTCGCCGACGGCCGCTGGGTGCGCGAACGCCTCGCTCCCTGAGCATTCACTTCGCCGGGTTGGCGTCGACGATCCGATAGAAGATGCCGTAGGGGTCGTTGTCGAGCACGGCCAGCTGGCCTTCGACGACCACCGGATCGATCGAATAGCGCACAGGGGTGCGGGTCTTCACCTCGACCAGACCTTCCGGGCCGGCAGGCACGCAGAACGCGCAGCTGGTGGGCACGGCCGACAGCAGGAAGTGCTTCTGCTTGTCGCCCGGCTCCAGCGGCATCATGAAGCCCTGCACCTTGACCGTGCGCTTGTCCAACGCCCGCACCTCGTTCGGAAACGTCGGCTTCAGGCGGTTGCGCTCGGTCTTGGTCTTGACAGACCCCAGCAGCTTCCACGACACCACGTCGTCGCGCTCCTTCAGCGGCGGAATGGGGCTCTGCGGGCTGTGATAGCCCGGGCCGCTGCCCGGGGGCGAGGCGGGCGCGGCGTTGCCGCCGATCGGTGAGCTGAGCGTTTGTGCAGCCGCTGCCAGCGGCAGCCCCGCGCACACCACCCACAGCAGCTTGCGTTTCATTTCCAACTCCTCAGTCGATGCCCATCGACCGTTCAATGTTCATGGCGCATGCCGCAGTACTTGCCGATGGCCAGTCCTTTGCAGGCAGCCTGCAGTTCCTTCTGGCACACCTCTTCGCTCTTGCCCGACTCGAGGCAACGGGCCGCCGCCTCGTGCGCCGCAGCCATGGCCCGGTGCCGCTGGACGTCCTTCGCGGCATGTTCAGACAGTTTGGCCGGCTCGGCGGCTCGAGTCGCCGCCGTACCCGCGAACAACGCGAGCGATGACAGGCAGACGAAAAGGATGCGTTTCATGAGGTTCTTGCTCCCGGTAGAAAGTTCAGCGCGGCGCCTGCAGCAGCCGCGTCACGTCGAGGCGGTAGGCATTCCAGGCCGGCAACGCAGCGCTCGCAAGCGCGAGCACCACGGCACCGAGCGGAACCATCCATTCACCCGTGGCCCAGGTCAACGCGTCGATCGACAACGAACGTTGTGCCTGCAGCAGCCAGCCTAGCAAAGCTGTCAAGCCGTGGCCGAGCACAAGCCCGGCCACACAGCCGATGGCCGCGAGCCACAAGGCCTCCATGCCGACCAATGCGGCCAGTTTGCCCGGTGGCGCCCCGAGCATGCGCAGCATCGCCAGGTCGGCGCTGCGCTCACGCACCGCGTGGTACAGGCCGATGAACACGGACAGGGCGGCCACGAGCAGCAGCACGACACCAAAGCCGTGCAGCACGTCGGTCCCCACGCCGACCATGCGCAACAGGCGCGCCGTTTCAAGCGCAGGCGCCGCCGATTGAAGGCCTTCCTGCGCATTGACCCAACGCGGCAGGCTCACGGCAGCCAGTGGCGTGCGGTAGCGCACCAGCAGCATCGTCACCTCGCGTTCCTCGGCCAGCAGGCGTCGGTCCTCATCGTCGACGGCGGTGGCGGCCTCGTGCACTTCCCACACCGAGGCCAGATCGGTCAGGATCAGCCGATCGAGCACGGTGCCGGTCGGCCGCAGCACGCCCGTCACGGTGTACGGCGTGTCCCCATGCGCCTCCCCTTCCCCTCCCAGCCCATGCACTCCGGCAAAGCGGTCGCCCACCTTCAGCCCGGCGACCCTTGCCGCCTCGGCGCCAGCCACCGCCTCGAGCGGCTTCGACCATGCGCGCCCTTCGGCCAGTTCGGCACGGTAGTGCGCCGCGTACTGCCACGTGGTGCCGACGATGCGGTAGCCTCGATAGCTGTCGCCGAGCGACAGGGGAACGACCTGCTCGACCATCGGGTGCGCTTCCATTTGTCGCACCGCTTCGAGCGGGATGTTGCCGGTCGGCACGTCGACGTGGAACACACCGGCCAGGATCAGCTGCATCGGGCTCCCTTTGGCGCCCACCACGAGGTCGATGCCGGCCAGGTCCTTCTGCACCGAACGCTCGATCTGCTCGCTCGCGAGCAGCACGAAGCTCACCGCAGCAAGGCCGAGCGTCAGCAGCAGCAGGTTCAGCAACGTGACGAGCGGCCGGGACCAGAGGTAGGTCCACGACAGTCGCAGCAGGCTCACGGCAGCCTCGCTTCCTGCAACCGCGGCCCCAGCGCTCTGGGCACGCGCTCGTCGTGGGTTGCGATCACGAGCGTGGCGCCGGTGTCCTGCGCCGCATCCTGCAACGCGCCGAGCACCGCAGTGGCCGCTTGATCATCCAGGCTTGCCGTCGGTTCGTCCGCGAGCAGCAACGCGGGCCGCCTGACGATGGCCCGCGCCAGCGCCACCCGCTGCGCCTGTCCGATGCTCAGCTCATGCGGTCGGCGGTGGCTGAGCCCGGCAATACCCAGGCGTTCCATCACCGCGGCGACGCGCTGTGCATCCACCCGCTCGCCACCCGCCCACATCGCCAGCGCAATGTTCGACGCCGCGTCGAGGCTGTCGCTCAGATGCAGCCGCTGCGGCAGGAAACCAAGCGAGCGACCGCGCCACGCATCGCGTTCGCGCGGTGGCAATGCACCCACGTCGACACCCTCCACCCTGACATGCCCGGCTGTGGGCGTGAGCAGGCCTGCGAGCAGCGCCAGCAAGGTCGATTTGCCGCTGCCGGACGCCCCACGCAGCACCAGCGTGCCACCGCGAGGCACCGTGAGGTCCGCGAAAGCCAGTTCCACCTCGGGCCGGTATCGATAGCGCAGGCGCATCAGCTCGATCATTGCGCCCGGACCTTGTTCGCAAAGGTCTTGCGGAACTTCTCCACCTTGGGCGCCACGACGAACGCACAGTAGCCCTGCTCGGGATGGTTCTCGAAGTAGTTCTGGTGATAGGCCTCGGCCGGCCAGTAGTTCTGCAACGGGGCGATCTCGGTCACGATGGGGCGGTCGTACATGCCGCTCGCGGCCATGTGGGCGATCACGCCGCGCGCCACCGTCTCCTGCCCCGGATGATGGAAGTAGATGCCGGAGCGGTATTGCGTGCCGACATCGTTGCCCTGCCGGTTCAGCGTGGTCGGGTCGTGGATCACGAAGAAGATCTCCAGGATCTCGCGCAGGCTGATGCGCGACGCATCGAACTCGACCTTGACCACCTCCGCATGGCCGGTGCGTCCGCTGCAGACCTGCTCGTAGGTCGGATGCGCAACGGCGCCGTTCGAGTAACCCGACTCGACATCGAGCACGCCTTCGACGCGGTCGTAGACGGCTTCGAGGCACCAGAAGCAGCCCCCTGCCAGAGTGATCGTTTCGGTGGTGTGCGACTGCGTCATCTGCGGCCTCCTGGAACGGTCGAAAGAGCGCAGAGCTTACCCAAGCGCGGCGCCGGTGGGTAATTCCTGCACAATCCCTGCCCATCGTGTCCGGCCCGGCGCCCAAAGTTCCGTGCGCCGAACGTCCGGGCCCCATCGCAGAAGAACCGACATGCTCGACACCCTGGCCTCGTACAAGCCACATCTCACCGCCTTGTTGTTGCCGCCGGCGTCGCTGATCTTCCTGGTGCTGATCGGCATGCGCCTGCTGCTGCCGCGACGGCTGCTGGGCTTCACGATCGTGATGCTCGCCTGCACGGGGCTGTGGCTCACGTCGACGCAAGGCTTCTCGCGCGTGCTGCAGACCTACGCACTGAAGGCGCCTCGTGCGCTCGGGCCCACCGACATCGAAGAGTTGCGCGAAGAAGTCAAGGCGGCCACGAAAGGCGATCCGAAAGGAACCACGAGCGTTGCCATCGTGGTGTTGGGCGGTGGCATGGAGCCCCGGGCGCCGGAGTACGGTATCTCCGACCTCAGCGCCCTGTCGCTGGAACGGCTGCGCTATGGGTTGTGGCTGTCGCGTCAGACCGGCGCGCCGGTCGGCTTTTCGGGCGGCCTGGGCTGGTCGCAACTCGACGGCGAGCAGCCGGAAGCCCGCATCGCGCAACGCATCTCGCAGGAGGAATACGGCCGCACCCTGCGCTGGGTGGAAGAAGCCTCGCGCGACACCCGCGAGAACGCGGGCCGCATGGCCCCGCTGCTACGACAGGCGGGCGTGAAGAAGGTCCTGTTGGTGACGAACGCATGGCACATGCCACGTGCGGCGCGCGCCTTCCGCGAAGCTCTCGGGTCCGAGGTCACCGTCGTCGCGGCACCGATGGGTTTTTTTGTGCCGCGCGCAAACCGGGTGCTCGACTGGTTGCCCAGCACCGAAGGCCTGATGCAGAACCGCATGGCGCTGCGCGAGCTGCTCGGGTGGGCCGCGGGTGCATGAAACTGCACTCAAATAGAAACCCCTCCAGGCCATTGCAGCCTGAAGGGGTGCGTGGCTGACGCCACGTTTCGGGGCTCCGGGGCGAATCGGCCCGGGGCTCCTGAAGCGCAGAGACTGCGCAAGTGGTTCACCTGCGCGATGCAGGCAACCCAAAGATAACGGGCCCGGCAAGCCCGATCAAGTTCAGCTTTCCAATGACCGGGCCCGGCCTCATTGCCCAGGGCGATCACCCATCACGCGATCAAACAAGCCCTGCACCCGCTGCTCGACGTCGGCATCCATCTTGATCAGGCGGCCCCATTCGCGGTCGGTCTCGCCGGGCCACTTGTTGGTGGCGTCCAGGCCCATCTTTCCACCCAACCCCGACACCGGCGAGGCGAAGTCGAGGTAGTCGATCGGCGTGTTGGCGACGAGCGTGGTGTCGCGTGCCGGGTCGACGCGGGTGGTGATCGCCCAGATCACGTCCTGCCAATCGCGGATGTTCACGTCGTCGTCCGTCACGACGATGAACTTGGTGTACATGAACTGCCGCAGGAAGCTCCACAGCCCGAACATCAAGCGCTTCGCATGGCCGGGATAGCTCTTGCGGATGCTGATGATCGCCATGCGGTAGCTGCACCCCTCCGGCGGCAGGTAGAAGTCGACGATCTCCGGAAACTGCTTCTGCAGGATGGGCACGAACACCTCGTTCAGCGCCACACCGAGTACCGCAGGCTCGTCAGGCGGCTTGCCTGTGTAGGTGGAGTGGTAGATCGCGTCGCGCCGCATCGTGATGCGCTCGAGCTCGAACACCGGGAACCAGTCCTGCTCGTTGTAGTAGCCGGTGTGGTCGCCATATGGGCCCTCGAGCGCGTGGAGGTAGCCGTTTTTCTCTTTCAACGGCACACCGTGCTCGGAGCGTCCTTCATAGCCTGGGCGAGCCGCGGGAATGTGCCCTTCGAGCACGATCTCGGCGCTGGCTGGCACCTGCAGGCGCATGTCGCCTTCGCCGACGCCCGAAGCCACGACCTCGGTGCGGCTGCCCCGCAGCAAGCCCGCAAACTGGTATTCAGACAGCGTGTCCGGCACCGGCGTCACCGCGCCGAGGATGGTGGCCGGGTCTGCGCCCAGCGCCACTGCAATCGGAAATGGCCGGCCAGGGTTGGCCAGCGCGAAATCACGGAAATCAAGCGCCCCGCCCCGATGCGCCAGCCAGCGCATGATCAACTGCCTGGGGCCGATGACCTGCTGCCGGTAGATGCCCAGGTTCTGCCGGCGCCGCGGGTTCGGTATGCCTTGCGGGCCGCGGGTGATGACCAAGCCCCAGGTGACCAGCGGCGCCGCGTCTCCCGGCCAGCAATACTGAACAGGTAGCTTGCCGAGGTCCACTTCACCCGCTTCCCACACCACCTCCTGGCACGGCGCGGAACGCACCTCGCTGGGTTTCATGTCCCACAACGCCTTGGCCATCTGCAGCAGCTTGCCGGCGTCCTTCAAGCCCTTGGGCGGCTCGGGCTCCTTCAGGCTTGCGAGCACCTGGCCGATCTGCCGCAACTCGGAAACATCGCTCGCTCCCATGCCGAGGGCCACCCGCTCAGGCGTGCCGAACAGGTTGGCGAGGACCGGAAATTTGTAACTGTCGGCCTGTTCGAACAACAAGGCCGGCCCGCCCGCCTTGAGCACACGGTCAGCGAGCGCTGTCATTTCGAGCCGCGTGGAGACAGGCTCCGCAACCCGCCGCAACAGGCCCCGGCTCTCCAGACCGCCAACAAAGTCACGCAGGTCGCGATAGTTCATAACCAATTTGCATTAGAGATAAATTCCAAAGGCTTGACCGGTTATTAGGGACATCCCTAGAATCCGCCCGTTCCCCAACTTAGGGGATTACCCGCACCACTCAACGGTGCGACGCTGCCGATGCAAGTCAGCCGCCGTCCGCGTTACGCCTTCGCGTAGCGCCTTCTTCGAAGACGCGGCGCATTATCGCTGTCGGGTTCTTGAGCCATCCCCAGGCTCGCAGTTGGATCCGGCGGAAGGAAAGGAGTGACATGACAGCGTTCGATTCCTTGCGCGACTCGATCAAGGGCGCGCGCAATGCAACCGTCGACTCGGTCACGGTGTTTGCGAAGGATGTAGGACACGGGCTGCTCGAGATCAGCCACAACAGCCTCGCGTTCGTGGGGCTCGTGGTGTTGGCCGCCGCGGTCTTCACCCTGGGCCGCCCGGAACTCCGCCATGCGCTGGAGGTTCAGGCCCTCGGGTGGCTGCAAGCCCGGCAGGAGGCCCGTCTCGACGCCTCGCCGGAAGCCTTCCTCGACAGCCTGGTCGAACCCGAGGCCATCACGCGGGCCACCGCCGCCGACCCGGCGGAGTTGTCCAAGCAGCAAGCCGCCGTGACACTGTGGATCTCACGCCGCTACCGTGTGGCACCCCAGCCCGTGGCGCGCCTGGTGAAGGAAGCGTGGCACGTGGGCGAGCGCGCGGGGCTCGAGCCCACCCTGATCCTTGCGATCATGGCCATCGAGTCGGGCTTCAACCCGTTCGCCCAGAGTTCCGTCGGTGCGCAGGGTCTGATGCAGGTGATGACCCGCGTGCACGACGACAAGTACCAGCCCTTCGGAGGCACGCACGCTGCGTTCGATCCGGTCACCAACCTGCGCGTCGGCGTGAAGGTGCTGAAGGAATGCATCGCGCGAGCGGGCAGCCTGGAAGGCGGATTGCGCTTCTACGTTGGCGCGGCCAACCTGCCGGATGACGGCGGGTACGCGGCGAAGGTGTTGTCCGAGCAATCCCACCTGCGCAATGTGGCTGCCGGCCGGCATGTCCCGATCAACGCGCCGCAGCTGATCCAGACGGTGCAGACCGCGCCGCCGGCATCGGAAGGCGCCGCCTCCGGCGCCGAACCAGCTGCGATCCCGCCCGTCGACCCGCTGGGCAAGACCACCGAGCAGGTCGCCTGGGTGCGCTGACCCTCAAGCTGCCGGGAGCACCTCACTCCTCATCCACAGGGCCCTTTTCGGGCCCTGTTTGCCATCTATCCAGTACACTCCGGCCGTTGCACAACTGGCGATAAGGCCCTCGGCACCCGCGATGCGGTAGCCCAGTGCGCCCGAGGTGGTGAACCACCGGGAAGTGCAGCCGGCATCCGCCGCACCCGCCGTTCGCCTGGGCAGCCCTCCGATGACGTCCGTTGCCGCGCAACCCGCGCGCAGCTGTCGAGTTGAGGGACTTCTTGCCACGAAGAGGACTGCCAATCATGTTTGACCGCTCCACCTCCACCATTTCCAACGTCGATCCCGAGCTCTGGTCCGCCATCCAGCAGGAAAACCAGCGCCAGGAAGAACACATCGAGCTGATCGCCTCCGAGAACTACGCCTCGCCGGCGGTGATGGCCGCGCAGGGCTCGCAGCTCACCAACAAGTACGCCGAGGGCTACCCCGGCAAGCGCTACTACGGCGGCTGCGAATTCGTCGACATCGCCGAGCAACTGGCGATCGACCGCGTAAAGCAGCTGTTCGGCGCCGAACACGCCAACGTGCAGCCCAACTCCGGCTCGCAGGCCAACCAGGGTGTGTTCTTCGGCCTGCTGCAACCCGGCGACACCATCATGGGCATGAGCCTCGCCGAAGGCGGCCACCTCACGCACGGCATGCCGCTGAACATGAGCGGCAAGTGGTTCAAGGTCGTCAGCTACGGCCTGAACGAGAAGGAAGAGATCGACTACGACGCGATGGAGCGTCTGGCGCACGAGCACAAGCCGAAGTTGATCATCGCCGGTGCATCGGCGTACAGCCTGCGCATCGACTTTGAGCGCTTCGCCAAGGTCGCGAAGGCGATCGGTGCCTACTTCATGGTCGACATGGCGCACTACGCCGGCCTGATCGCCGCGGGCGTCTACCCCAACCCGGTGCCTTTTGCTGACGTGGTGACCTCTACCACGCACAAGAGCCTGCGCGGTCCGCGCGGCGGCATCATCCTGATGAAGGATCACGTCGCCAAGCCGATCAACAGCGCGATCTTCCCCGGCATCCAGGGCGGCCCGCTGATGCACGTGATCGCCGCCAAGGCCGTGGCCTTCAAGGAGGCGCTGTCGCCCGAGTTCAAGGTGTACCAGCAGCAGGTCGTGAAGAACGCCCAGGCCCTGGCCGAAACCCTGATGCAGCGCGGCCTGCGCATCGTCAGCGGGCGCACCGAAAGCCACGTGATGCTGGTCGACCTGCGTCCCAAGGGCCTCACCGGCAAGGAAGCCGAGGCCTTGCTCGGCCAGGCGCACATCACCTGCAACAAGAACGGCATCCCGAACGACCCGCAAAAGCCGATGGTCACCAGCGGCATCCGCCTGGGCTCGCCGGCAATGACCACGCGCGGTTTCAAGGAAGCCGAAGCGGTGCAGACCGCGCACCTGATCGCGGACGTACTCGACAAGCCGACCGACGAGGCCAACATCACAGCCGTGCGCACCAAGGTCAGCGAGCTGACCCGCCGCTTCCCGGTCTACCGCTAACCAAGCCCCC
>NZ_CAMLJQ010000056.1 GCF_946480305.1 uncultured Caldimonas sp. | reverse complement strand
GGAGTTCTTGTTGCTGGGGCGGATTGGGTAAAGGCCCACCCCTACGCGCTTCGCGGGCTTGCAGCCCGCGCCTGACCGGGACGGTCAGGCTCTTCGCCAGGCACGAACAGTCCGCGGGGACTGTTCGTGTCCGGGCTCAGCCCCCCAAGGGGCGGTGCCAGCGGACCGGCGGAGCCGGCTCCCCGGCGTCACTCGATTTTCCTCGCTGCGCGGAGACCCGCTCGCTCAGCCGCGGGCGCGGTACTCGGAGAAGATGCCCAGTTCGACGTGGCGGTCGGCGTTGGCGAAGCCGGCGTCGCGCAGGCTGGCGAGTACCTGGGCGGGCGGGATGCAGGCTTCGATCGTGTCCCAGTAGTAGCGCCACAGCATCGGCGTGGCCTGCGCCTTGGACACGACCCTTGCGACCAGCGGCACGACGCCGCGCATGTAGGCCTTGAGCAGCGCCGTCGACACGCGGCCTTCCGGGCGCGTGATTTCCAGGATCAGCAAGGTGCCGCCCGGCTTCAGCACGCGGCGGAATTCGGCACACGCGGAGGAGAAGTCCTCGATGTGCCGCAGCGCGTAGCCCATCACGACGAAATCGGCGCTGGCATCGGGGGCCGGGATCTCTTCGGCCCGGCCGATGCGGCACACCACGCCTTCCGGCAGCGAGGCCTCCCGCATCATGCCGGGGCTCGGGTCGACGCCGATCAGACGCTGAGGCTCGTTGGTGATGCGCAGGATCTCCTTCGACACGAGCCCGGTGCCCATGCCGACGTCGACCACCTGCATGCCGGGCTTCAGCCCCGCGCGGATGAGCGCCTGGCGGCGATACCACGAGCCGGTGCCGAAGCCGAGGATGCGCTCGAGCCGGTTGTAGTCGACCGCGGTGTCGTCGAACGTGGCGCGCAGGAAGCGCTCGCGGGCGGCGTCATCGCCGTCGCCGTAGTACTCGGGGAGCGGGCCGTGGGGCAGATGCACGTGCGGGCCGTGCGAAGGGGACGGGGTTCTTTGGATCATTGCGAGAAGTCACCGGCTGTTGTCGCCCACACACATGCCCGGGCTTCATAGGTCCGCGCAATGGTAATGCGTCACGAGGGGGCCAACAATGGCCGAATACGCATTGCAACCGTTTGGTAAACTCGCGGCCTGTTTTCGACGAACGGCCCCATGGCGACGCCAGTTGCTTCCCCGGGCCGACGACAAGAAGCCACAGGATGCTGATGCATGGCAGTTCCGCAGCAGCGCCGGTTGCCGCCCGCCAGGTGAGGGCGCGACACACATCGCGCATGCGGGCCCGCCAAAAAATACACGACAGGACAGGCAAGAATGAGTTCGGCCGACAAGCAATTGCAACTCGAGGTGGCCGCGCTATTGGTCGAAGCGCTGAACCTCGAAATTGCGCCTGAATCGATCGATCCGCAGGCACCGCTCTACGGCGAAGGCCTCGGGCTCGATTCGATCGACATCCTCGAAGTGGCGCTGGTCGTCTCGAAGAAGTACGGCTTTCAATTGCGCTCCGACGATGCCGACAACAAGCGCATCTTCGCGTCGCTGTCCAACCTGGCGGACCACGTCGCCAGCCACCGCACGCTCTGAGCCATGGGCACGCGCACCCGCTACCTCCTGGGAGCGGCGGCCGGCGCGGCCTACGCAGTTCTTTCCCACCAGTTGATGACGCGGGCACCGGGCTCGCCGCTGGCGCTGGCCGCCGTGCTGGGTCCCGTCGCAGGCTTGGCGCTGTTTGGCTTGTGGCAAGGCGGCCGGCGCTGGCTGGCTGCAGGCATGGGCCTGATGGCCCTGGCCGCCGCAGTGCACGCGGCCGACGGCGGGCGCATTCCGCCTCACTGGCTCTATCTGGCGCAGCACGCGGGCGTGCACCTGAGCCTGGGCGTGTGGTTCGGCAGCACGCTCCTGAAGGGGCGCCAACCACTGATCTCGCATCTCGCGGAGCGGGTGCATCATGGCCTGCAGCCGACGATGGCGCGCTATACCCGCTCGGTCACCGTCGCCTGGACGGTCTACTTCGTCGCGATGACGATCGTCTCGCTCGTGCTGTACGCCGCGGCGCCGTTTTCGGCGTGGTCGTTGTTCGCCAACGTGCTGACACCGCTGTCGGCCGTCGCGATGTTCTGCGGCGAGCATCTGCTGCGCTATCGTCTGCACCCCGAGTTCGAGCGCATCCGCATGGTCGATGCGATACGCGCTTATGCCAGCTACGAGCCACTCACTGCCGGCATGCGAGAGCGCAATGCGTGAGCACGAAATGACCGCCTCGACGCTGCTCGCCGGCGCGCCGCTGGATGCACCGCTCGCATGGCGGGCAGGTCGGCCGATCAGCCGGCAGCAATACCTGGGCGACGTGGACCGTCTTGCCCGGCAACTGCCGCCGGGCGGGCCAGTCCTCGCATTGACGGCGGACCGCTACCGGTTCGCGCTCGCACTCGGTGCCGCGGTGCTGCGCGGGCAATCGAGCCTGCTGCCCCCCAATCACACGCCCGACATGGTGGGCCGCCTGCAGGCGATGTTCCCCGCGGCCTATGCGCTGGTCGAGCCCGGTGGGCCGGTGGTCGACCTGCCGGCGTGCGGGTTCGCGGAAGAAGGGCTGCCCCCTGCCGCGACTGCAACGCTGCCCGCCTTCACACCCGACACGGTGATGGCACAAGTGCTGACCTCCGGCTCCACCGGCACGCCAAGCAGCCACGCCAAGCACTGGGGCGGACTGGTCGAAAACATCGGCGCGGAGGCCCAGCGCATCGCCGAGCACATGGGCCGAGCGGACCTGGCCGGCGTGGCCATCTGCGGCACCGTGCCGCCGCACCACATGTACGGCTTCGAATCGACGGTGCTGATCGCGATGCTCGGCGGCGCCTCGTTCGCGGCCGAGCGACCGTTCTTCCCGGCCGACGTGGTGCAAGTGCTCGAGCAACTGCCCCGTCCGCGCGTACTGGTCACCACGCCCTTCCATCTGAAGACCGTGCTCGACGCAGGGCTGGCGCTGCCGCCGGTCGACCTGGTGGTCTGCGCGACCGCGCCGCTGTCGCCGCAGATGGCGGCGCGGGCCGAAGCCGCCTTCGACGCACCGCTGATGGAGATCTACGGCTGCACCGAGGCCGGCCAGATCGCCACCCGTCGCACCACCGCCGGGCCCGAATGGCGGACCTACCGCGGCCTCGTGCTCACCGGCGACGGCGAGCAGGCTGTCGTGAGCGGCGGCCACGTGCCGCAACCCACGCCCCTGGCCGACGTGCTGGAAGTGCTCTCGCCCACCACGTTCCGCCTGCTCGGCCGCTCGAACGATCTGATCAACGTGGCGGGCAAGCGAAGCTCGCTGTCGCACCTCAACTACCACCTGAACAGCATCGACGGCGTGCAGGACGGCGCCTTCTGGCTGCCCCCGGCAGAGTCGGTCGAAAGCGTGGCAAGGCTGGTCGCGTTCGTCGTGGCGCCCGACGTGCCGCGCGACCACATGCTGGCCGAGCTGCGCCGGCGCGTCGACCCGGTGCTGCTGCCGCGGCGCATCGTGCAGGTCGACTCGTTGCCACGCGACCCGACCGGCAAGCTGCCGGCTGCGCGGCTCGAGCAGTTCGCGGTGCAGTGGCTGCAACCGGACGCCACGGCGGACCTCGCCTGAAAGGAGCACGCGTGCAGGTCGTCTCCCGCCACATTCCGCCGGACCACCCCTCCTTTGCCGGGCACTTCCCCGGCCGGCCGGTGCTGCCGGGCGTGGTGCTGCTGACCGAAGTGATGGAGGCCGTGCTGGCCGACGAGGGCACCGCGGCGCAGTTCGCGTCGGGTTGCCGCATCGGCGCGGCCAAGTTCCTTTCTGCCGTTCCCCCTGGCTGCGAGATCCGCGTCCAGTGGCACACCTCGGCCACCCGCGTGCAGTTCGAGGTGCGCAAACTGGAAGCCGGCAACGAAGTGCTGGCCGCGAGCGGGCATTTCGAGCCCGCCGCCACACCGTGAGCGGGCCCACCTCCTGGAGCGAGCAGCGCGAGCGCAGCAACCTGCGCACGCTGCAGCTCATGCGCTGGATCGCGACCCGGCTCGGGCGCCGCGTCGCACGCTGCGTGCTGCACCCGATCACGCTGTACTTCATGCTGTTCGGCGGCACCGCCGCACGCCAATCGGCTCGCTACCTCGAACGCGCGCTGGGGCGCACACCCCGCTGGAGCGAGCGCTACCGGCACATCCATCACTTTGCCGCCACGGTGCTCGACCGCGTGTACCTGCTGCAGGAACACTTCGACGGCTTCGATGTGCAGTTGAGCGGCGTCGAGCACCTCGACGCGGTCCTGGCCGATGGCCGTGGCGCCCTGCTCGTCGGCGCCCACGTCGGCAGCTTCGAGGCGCTGCGCGCGCTGGGCCAGGGCTGGCGCGGCCTGAAGGTCGCGATGGTGATGTACGAAGACAACGCCCGGCTGATCAACACCACCTTGCAGGCCGTGGCACCGAACGCGGAGCTGCACATCATCCCGCTCGGGCGCATGGAGTCGATGCTGGCGCTGCGCGAGTGGCTGGACGCGGGCGGCGTCGCCGGCCTGCTGGCCGACCGCACGCTGCCCGGACAGTCGGAGCGCTCGGGGCTGCACCTGCTGCCCTTCCTCGGCGCGCCGGCACCCTTCTCCGATGGCCCCTTCCGGCTGGCTGCGCTGCTGCGCCGGCAGATGGTGTTCATGGCCGGCATCTACCATGGCGGCAACCGCTACGAGCTGCGTTTCCTGCCGGTGGCGGACTTTCGCGCGCGGCCGCGCGGCACCGCTGCCGTGGACGCGGCCATCCACGGCGCGATGGCGCGCTACGTCGAGATCCTCGAGGACCTGTGCCGCGAGACGCCGTACAACTGGTTCAACTTCTTCGATTTCTGGGCGCCCGTCGCTGCCGAGCCTCCGGTGCCCGCGCCGCAATCCGACGACGGCCCCCGGCTTGCTGCATGAATGCCATGAGAACTTTCGCCAAAACTGCATGGATCGCCCTGGGGCTGGTGAGCGCCTGGGCCCATGCGTCGACACTGCAGCTCGAAGAGCTGATGGCGTCGCTGGCTGCGATCCCTTCGGGCGAAGCCCGCTTCACCGAGCAGCGCCACGTGCTGCAACTCGATCAGACGCTGGTGTCGTCCGGCCGCCTGTCGTTCACCGCGCCCGACACCTTCGTGCGCGAAACACTGAAACCACGGCAGGAAAAGCTCGCGGTCACCGGCAACACGGTGACGATGAGTCAGGGCAGCCGGCGCCGCACGGTGGCGCTCGACGCAACGCCCGAGGCCCAGGTCATCGTCGAAGCCATCCGCGGCACGCTGACCGGCAACCGCGAGGTGCTGGAGCGTCACTTCACGGTGCAGCTCGACGGCACGCTGGCGCGCTGGACACTGGAACTCGTGCCGCGCGACGCCCGCTTGCGTGGCCAGGTGGCTCGCGTGGCATTGAGCGGCCAGCGAGCGGCGGTCAGTGAGGTGCGGATCCTGATGACCGACGGTGACCGCTCGGTGATGCAGATCGAGCCGGTGGCACCAGCGTCGCGATGAGCGCCGCCACCACCGTGCGGCGCACCGCGCTGTGGATCTGGCTCGCGCTCGCGAGCCTTGCCGCCGTGGTCGCCATCCGCACGCCCTACGTCGCCGACCTCTCCGCCTTCCTGCCGTCGGCACCCACCGTCGAGCAGCGGGTGCTGCTCGAGCAGCTGCGCAGCGGCGCCACCTCGCGCGTGGTGCTGATCGGCGTGCGCGGGGGCGACGCCACGCAGCGAGCAGACGCGTCGCGTGCCCTCGCAACCAGCCTGCGCCAAAGCGGCGAGTTCGAAGCCGTGCACAACGGCGACCAGGGAGCGTGGCAGTCCGCCGGCGAGTTCCTCTTCGAGCACCGCTACCTGCTGAGTCCGGCCGTTACCGCCGAGCGCTTCACCGTCGAAGGACTGCAGGCGGCCATCGACGAAACGCTCTCGTTGCTCGGCACACCGGCCGGCTCTCTGATCAAGCCGGTGCTGTGGCGCGACCCGACCGGTGAAACCGTGCGGATGGCCGAGGCGATGCTGCCGGCCGATGCGCCGCGCCTGGAGCAAGGCGTGTGGGTGTCACGCCAGCACCCGCGCGCCGTGCTGGTCGGCAACACCCGGGCCGAAGGCTCCGACCTCGACGGCCAGGCCCGCGCGCTCGACGCCGTGCGCCGGGCGTTTGCGCCGTGGGCCGACCGCGGGCTGGTGCTCGAACTCTCCGGCCCCGGCGTGATGGGCGTGCAGTCACGCAGCCAGATCCAGTCCGAGGTCGAGCGCCTGGCAACGCTGGGTGCCGTGGCGATGACGGCCCTGCTGCTGGTCGCGTTCGGGTCGCTGAAGTCGCTCGGCATCGCCTTCCTGCCCGTGGCCAGCGGCGTACTGGCCGGCATTGCCGCGGTGAGCCTGGGCTTTGGGCAGGTGCATGGCATCACGCTCGGGTTCGGCACCACGCTGATCGGCGAAGCGGTCGACTACGCGATCTACTACCTGGTACAAGCCCGCCCTGCTGCCGGTGCGGCGAACGACCAGCGCGGCTGGCAGCGCTGGCATGCACAGAACTGGCGCGCCGTGCGGCTCGGTCTGTGGACCTCGATCGCCGGCTTTGCGGCGCTCGCGTTCTCCGGCTTTGGAGGTCTCGCGCAGCTGGGCGTGTTTTCGATCGCGGGACTGGTGGCTGCGGCTGCCACCACACGCTACGTGCTGCCGTGCCTGGCGCCCGATGGCGCGCATGGGCTGGGCCTGCGCCGCCCGCTCGGCCGTGCCACCGCCCGGGTCGCCGCTGCATTGCCGCGGCTTGGCTGGCCGCTGGCCGCGCTCGCCGGCCTCGCATTCGCGTGGCTGTGCATGCAACCGAGCGCATGGCGCGGCAACCTGGCCGCACTGAGCCCGGTACCCGCCGAAGCCCTGGCACTCGATGCTTCACTACGCGCCGACCTGGGTGCACTGGAAGGCGGCACGCTGGTGGCCATCGAAGCCCCTGACGAAGCCGCCGCGCTGGAACGCGCCGAGCAAGCCGGCCGGCAACTCGACGTCCTGGTGGACGAAGGTGTGCTGCTCGGCTACGAGTCGCCCGCGAAGCTGTTGCCCAGCCCCGCGCTGCAGGCGCTGCGCCAGGCCGCACTGCCGGCGCAGGCCGATCTGCGCGCCAGGTTGCAGCAGGCCACGGCCGCCGGCCCGTTGCCCGCAGCCAAGCTCGAACCCTTCGTCGCCGACGTGCAGCGCCAACGCGCCGCTCCGCTCGTGACCCGCGCCAGCCTGCAGAACACGCCGCTCGCCAGCGCACTGCAGGCCCAACTCGTCGAGGGTCGTGACGGTCGCCCCTGGACGGCCCTGCTCACCCTGCGCGCACCGCAGGGCGACGCAGCGCCGGCGCTCGACGTGCAGCGCCTGCGCACCGTGCTGGCTGGCGTGCCGGGCACGCGGGTCGTGCAGATCCAGCCGGAACTCGACGCGCTCTACGCGCACTACCTGCGCGAAGCGGTCTGGCAGGCGCTGCTCGGTGCCGGCGCGGTGCTGGTGCTGCTCTACGCCCACCTGCGCTCGCTGCGCCGGCTGGCGCACGTCGCGCTGCCACTGGCCGCCAGTGTCGTGCTGGTGCTGGCCGGGCTCACTGCCGCCGGCGCAGCACTCGGCGTGCTCCACCTCGTGGGACTGCTGCTGGTAGCGGCGGTCGGCTCCAACTACTCGTTGTTCTTCGACCATTTGCGGCACACCGGCCATGCCGACGAAGAGACCTTGGCCTCGCTGCTGTTGGCCAATCTGACGACGGTCGCGTCATTCGGGCTGCTCGCCACCTCCGAGGTGCCGGCACTCGCCGCCGTGGGCCAGGTGGTGGCGCCCGGCGCCTTGCTGAGCCTGCTGCTGGCAGCCGCCTTCATCGCTCCTTCTAGGGGGGTGTCAAACAATCCCCCTGTGGGACAATCCGGCCGCTGATTTCCGTAGGCGTCGCCGGCTGTCACCCTCCGCGAACACGGCGCTCCCCGCCCGAACTGCCGACGACGCGACCGCCTTCCATCCATGACCCCGACGCCGCCCGCCCCAGCCGCGACGCCCTGGCCCGTGCCACCGCTGCTGAAAGCCAGCGCGGTGTGTCACGTGGGGGCACTTGCGGCCGTGCTCGCTGCACCGGCCTGGTGGCCCTGGACCCTGCTTGCCGTGGCGGCGAACCACGCGCTCATCACCGCCGTGGGGCTGTGGCCACGCTCCACCTGGCTCGGCAAGAACGTCACGCGGCTGCCCCAGCCTTCGGTACAACGCGGCGAGATCGCACTGACGATCGACGACGGCCCCGAGCCGCAGGTGACGCCCGCCGTGCTCGACCTGCTCGACGCCGCCGGCGTGCGCGCGACCTTCTTCTGCATCGCCGAGCGCGTGCAGCGACACCCCGATCTCGCCCGCGAGATCGTGCGCCGCGGCCACAGCGTGCAAAACCACACGCAGCATCACTCGCACCGGTTCTCGCTGTCGGGCCCGCGCGGTTTCGAGCGCGAGATCACGGCCGGGCGCGACACGATCACGCGGATCTGCGGCACCGCACCGCGCTATTTCCGCGCCCCCGCCGGCCTGCGCAACCCCTTCCTCGCCCCCGTGCTGCACCACCTCGGCCTCACGCTGGTGAGCTGGACGCGGCGCGGCTTCGACACACGCGAAGCGGACCCCGCCCGCGTGCTGGCGCGGCTCACCGACGGCCTGCGCGGCGGCGACATCCTGCTGCTGCACGACGGCCATGCCGCGCTCACCCGCGACGGCCGGCCGGTCGTGCTCGAGGTGCTGCCCGCCCTGCTGCAGCACTGCGACGACGCCGGGCTGCGTTTCGTCACCTTGCCCGAAGCACTCGACCCTCCCGGCGCGGCGCAGGCCGCGCTGCGGGAAGCCCACTCATGACGCACTCCACCGACACCGCCTGGCGCCGCCTGCTCGACGCCGCCTGCGCGCCCTACCGTGCCGCGGGCCGGTTCGCATGGCACTTCGCGCGCGGCAAATTGGGTATGGACCCGGTCTTCCGCCACCTGCTGAGCCAGGGGCTCATCCCGCGGCACGGGCACGTGCTCGACATCGGCTGCGGCCAGGGCCTGCTGGCCAGCCTGCTGCTGGCGGCCGGCCGCGCCAGCCCCGCCGCCGGCGACTGGCCTGCCGAATGGCCCGCCGCGCCGCAGGGCGTGCGGGTCACCGGCATCGAGCTGATGCCGCGTGACGTGGAGCGCGCACGCGCCGCGCTCGGCAACGCTGCCCAGTTCATCTGCGGCGACATGCGCTCGGTGCCCTACCCGGCATGTGATGCGGTCGTGATCCTCGACGTGCTGCACTACGTGACGCATGCCGAGCAGGACGCCGTCCTCGCCCGAGTGCACGCTGCCCTCGCGCCCGGCGGCCGTCTGCTGCTGCGCGTGGGCGACGCCGCACAGCCGCGCGGCTTCGCGATCAGCCAATGGGTCGACCGGGTGGTCACCCGCATCCGGGGCCACCGGGTGCCGCCCACCTTCGGCCGCCCGCTCGCTGCGTGGATCGCGCAGTTGCAGGCGCTGGGCTTCACGGTCGAGCCACGTCCGATGAGCGAGGGCACGCCGTTCGCCAACGTGTTGCTCGTCGCGCAGCGCCCGGCTGGTGCCGCTGCCGCCGTTCATGAAGCCGCAGGAGCCGTCGCATGAAGCCGCTCGCGATTTCGCAGTTCACGCTGACGACCGCACTCGGGCGCGGGCGCGATGCCCACACCGCGGCGCTGCAGCGGGGCAGCACCGGCCTCGCGCCGTGCGCGTTCGACGACGTGCACCTGCCCGGCTACGTCGGCGAAGTGGCGGGCGTGGACGCCGCCCACCTGCCGGCCCCGCTCGCACGCTTCGAGTGCCGCAACAACCGGCTCGCATGGCTGGCGCTGCACCAGGACGACTTCGTCGCCGCCGTGCATGCCGCCCGCCAGCGGTGGGGCGCAACGCGCGTGGCCGTGCTGCTGGGCACCAGCACCTCCGGCATCCTGCAGACCGAACTGGCCTACCGCCGCCGCGGCGCCACCGGTGCGCTGCCCGCCGATTTCGACTACGCCGGCAGCCACAACACCCACTCGCTGGCTGCCTTCGTCAGCACCGCGCTGCAGCTCGAAGGCCCGGCGATGGTGGTGTCCACCGCGTGCTCGTCGAGTGCCAAGGTGTTTGCCACCGCCGCCCGCCTCATCGAGGCCGGGTGGGTCGATGCAGCGCTCGTCGGCGGCGTCGACAGCCTGTGCCTCACCACGCTATACGGCTTCAACTCGCTCGAACTCTTTTCGCCCGAGATCTGCCGCCCCTGGGACGCGGCACGCAAAGGCCTGTCGCTCGGCGAAGGCGCCGCGTTTGCACTGCTCGAGCGCGAGGCCGACCAGCCCGCCGGCTGGTTGCTCGGTTGTGGCGAGAGCAGCGACGGCTACCACATGAGTTCGCCCCACCCCGAAGGTGCAGGCGCGGTAGCGGCGATGCGCATGGCCCTGGCGGATGCCGGGCTGACGCCTGAGCAGATCGACTACATCAACCTGCACGGTACGGCGACACCGAACAACGACGCCGCCGAGGACCAGGCCGTGTCAGCCGTGTTCGGCCCGTCGACGCCGTGCAGTTCGACCAAAGGCGCCACCGGTCACACGCTGGGCGCCGCGGGCGCGGTCGAGGCGGCACTGTCGCTGCTGGCGCTGGAGCACGGGCTCATCCCGGGCGGGCTGCACGTGCAGCAACGCGACCCGGCCTTGAAAGCCAACTACCAGACCGAAAACCGCGCGGCCCGCCTCGAACGGGTGCTCAGCAATTCCTTCGGATTCGGCGGCTCCAATGCCAGCCTGGTGCTCGGGAGGGCCTCATGAGCCAGCTCGAGATCAGCGTGCTGGGCATCGGGCTGCTCGGGCCCGGGCTTGCGGGCTGGCCGTCTTCGCGAGCAGTGCTTGCCGGCAGCCAGCCGTATGCGCCGGCGGCCACCGTGGTGCAGGCACCCGCTCGCCTGCCGCCCGCGGAGCGTCGTCGCGCCGGCACCGCGATCAAGGTGGCGCTTGCGGTGGCCGACGAGGCCTGCGCGCACGCCCTGGCCGAGCCCGCGCAACTTGTCACGGTGTTCACGTCGTCGAGCGGCGATGGCGCCAACTGCCATGCGCTGTGCGAGATGCTGGCCGGCGCCGACCGGTTGATCTCGCCCACACGCTTCACGAACTCGGTGCACAACGCGTCGGCCGGCTACTGGCACATCGCCGTGGCCGGGCGCCAGACCTCCACGAGCCTGTGCGCATACGACGCGAGCTTCGGCGCCGGGCTCGTGGAAGCCGTCACGCAGGTGCAGTCACACCGGCAGGCCGTGCTGCTGGTGGCGAGCGACACGCCCTATCCCGAGCCGTTGCATGCGACGAGACCGCTGCCCGACAGCCTGGGGGTGGCGCTGGTGCTTGCGCCGGGCGACGCACCGCAGGCCATCGCCCGCCTCGCTGTGCAGCCCGACACCGGCACGGCAGAGGCAACGCCCTGCTCCGCCACCGCCGTGGAAGCGCTGCGGCGTGCAATCCCCGCTGCGCGCGCGCTGCCATTGCTCGAAGCGCTCGCCGCGGCACGATCCGCCGAGCTGGTGCTCGACTACCAGCCATCACTGCGTCTGCGCGTGCGCGTCACTGCTTCATGAACGGTCAACCACAGCAACTCGACCACGCCGGCATCGCCGAACTGGTGCCGCACAGCGGCAGCATGTGCCTGCTCGAAGCACTGCTGGGGTGGGACGAACAGCACATCCGCTGCACCACGCGCACGCACCTGCGGCCCGACAACCCGCTGCGCAGCGCCAGCGGCCTGCTTGCCGCCTGCGCGATCGAATACGGCGCGCAGGCAATGGCCCTGCATGGCGCGCTGCTGGCACGTGCGGCCGGCACCTGGGCCCAGCCCGGGTATCTGGCCAGCGCACGCGGCGTGACGCTGCACCGGCTGCGCCTCGACGACATCCCCGGCCCGCTCGACGTGAGCGCCGAGCGCCTGGCCGGCGACGCGCAGCAGATCCTCTATGCCTTCACCGTCTCGCATGCAGGTGAGCCCGTGGCCGAAGGCCGCGCCGCCGTCGTGCTGAACACACCGCTGGCCTTGCCATGACCCATCCCACCCTCAAGCGCGCACTCGTCACCGGTGCCAGCGGCGAACTCGGCAGCGCCATCGCCCGCCGGCTGGCCGGCGACGGCCTGCATGTGATCGTTCATGCCAACACCCGGCTGGACGCCGCGGCGGCACTGGCCGAAGAGATCAAGGCCGCAGGCGGCAGCGCCGAGCCGATCGCCTTCGACGTGACCGACCGCGCAACCGCGCATGCGGCGCTCGAGAAGCTGCTCGAAGGCGGTCCGGTGCAGGTGCTGGTCAACAACGCCGGCGTGCACGACGACGCCGTGTTCCCGGCGCTGCGCGAAGAGCAGTGGCAGCGCGTCATCGCCACCTCGCTGGACGGCTTCTTCCACGTGACGCAGCCGCTGATGATGCCGATGATCCGCACCCGCTGGGGCCGCGTCATCAACATCTCGTCGGTGGCCGGCGTGGCGGGCAACCGGGGCCAGGTCAACTACGCTGCCGCCAAGGGCGCGCTCAACAGCGCCACGAAGGCGTTGTCGCTCGAAGTGGCGAGCCGCGGCATCACCGTCAATGCGGTCGCGCCGGGCATCATCGCGTCGCCAATGGCCGACGCGGTGTTCGACGCCGCCACCATCGCCCAGATGGTGCCCGCCAAGCGCGCCGGCACGCCACGGGAAGTGGCGGCTCTGGTGGGCTTTCTTGCCGGAGAGGAAGCGGGCTACATCAGCGGCCAGGTGATCTCCATCAACGGGGGCATGGTCTGATGGCGGCCGGGCATTCCGAGGTGCATGCCACCGAGGCGATCCTGTTCTTCGTGCTGTTGCAGCTCGCGGTGATCGTGCTCGTCGGCCGCGCCGGCGGCTGGCTGGCCCGGCGCGTGAGCCAGGCCGCCGTGGTCGGCGAGATCGTGCTCGGTATCCTGCTCGGGCCCTCGCTGTTCGGCGCGCTGGCACCGCAGACCTTCAGCTACGTGTTCCAGTCGGCACCCGCACTGCCGCTCAACATCCTGGCGCAGATCGGCCTGTTGCTGCTGATGTTCCAGATCGGGCTCGAATCGGATTTCGCCCACTTCGGCGAGCGGCGCAACCGGCGCGCGGTGGTGTGGGTGGCGGCGGTCGGCGTGATCGTGCCCTTCGTGCTCGGCCTCGTGTCGGCCGGGTTCATCCCGTCGGCCTATGCAGGCTCGGGCAACCCGACCGTGTTCGCACTGTTCTTTGCCACCGCGCTATCGATCACCGCCATGCCGGTGCTCGCGCGGATCATGCTGGAGTTCGAACTCACGCGCACCCCGATCGGTGTGGTGGCCATCGGCGCCGCGGCCATGAACGACGTGTTCGGCTGGCTCGCGCTGGCCGTCGTCACCGCGCTCGCCACTGCCCAGTTCGACGGTGCCGGCCTCGGCCTGCGTGTGCTCGGGCTGTTCGCGTTCACCGCGCTGTGCTGGTGGGTCGTGCGCCCGCTGCTGGGCCGCTGGGTCGACCGCGAGATCGCGCGCGACGCCCGCATGTCCGGCACCTTGATGGGCGTGGTGCTGGCCTGCATCTTCGCCGCCGGCATGGCCACCTACCAGCTCGGCATCTTCGCGATCTTCGGCGGCTTCATGCTCGGCGTGCTGCTGCACGACCGGCCGGCCTTCGCCAAGGCCTGGCAGGAACGCGTGGGCCACATCGTCGGCGTGTTCTTCATGCCCGTGTTCTTCACCTACACCGGCTTGCGCACCAACATCGGCTCGCTCGCCGACGCGCAGGCGTGGATGTGGTGCGCAGCCATCATCGGCATCGCGACGCTCGGCAAGTTCGGCGGCTGCTATCTCGCCGCACGAGCCGCCGGCATGAACTCCCCGCAGGCCAAGATCCTCGGCACGATGATGAACACCCGCGGCCTGATGGAACTGGTGGTGCTGAACGTCGGCTACGACCTCGGCGTCATCAACAGCCAGATGTTCACGATGCTGGTGCTGATGGCGATCGTCAGCACCGTCATCACCAGCCCCTGCCTGCGCTGGTGGCTGCCCGCGGCCCGGGGGGCCGACACACCCACCGAGCAACGGGTGGCCGGCCCGGCTTGATCTTGCCCGGGTCGGTCCCTCTTTCGAGGGGCAGCCGAGCACGAGCCGCCTGTCTACACTGCCCCTTCTTTCACTTGGACGGTCTCATGAAAGCTCTCACTTCCGCCCTTCTGGCCTTCTCGGTTCTGCTCGGTGGCTGTGCCGCCTCGGTCAAGACCGGCACCGCCGACAACAACCCGCTGCGCGTGCCCGTTTCGGCAACCAAGAACGTCGTGCTCAACGTCACAGGCAGCAGCACCGCGACGTCCTCGAAGGACTGGGCGCAGTTCAAGCAGGAGTGGCACGAGGCGATGCAAACGGCGGTGGCGCAATCCGGCGCCAAGCTGAGCTTCCAGGACGGCACGCCCCGCCATACCGGCGACACCGGCACGCTCGTCGTCGTCAACGTCAACGACTACCGCTACGTCTCGGCCGGCGCCCGTTTCGGCCTCGGCGTGATGACGGGCAACGCCTTCATCGACGCCAAGGTGCGCTTCGCCGACCTGCGCAACGGCACCGACTTCGGCGAGCGCAGCTACAACACGTCATCGAGCGCCTGGGAAGGCATCTTCTCCGCGATGACGAGCAAGCAGATCGAAGCCGTCTGCCAGCAGATCGCCGGTGAGTTGAAGCTGCGCTGAGCCCCCGAACCCGGCCCGCGCCCCAGAAAGCAGCGCCACCCCGGACGGCAGGGCGCGCAGGCGCGGGACGTCAAGGAGGAGGTGGCGGCCACAGGCCCGGCGCCGGGGGACAGTCCCGCGCCTGCGCGCCCTGCCGCCCCACGCGCCGCCACAACGCACTAAAACCCTTCACCGCCCCCGGTACTGAAACGGCGGCGCCCCCCGCAGCCGTTTCCACAGCAACAGTGGCAGGCGCAGCAGGAACTCCAGCACCAGCCGCGTGTGCATCCACGTCAGCAGCACGTTGTCGCGCCCATAGCGGAAGTGCGACACGCCACCCTCGTCGGCCCGCAGGTATTTCACCGGTGCCGGCAGGTTGAGCGGCGCCACGCCACGCCAAGCCAGCCGCACCACCGCCTCGGTATCGAAGTCGAAGCGCCGCATCCACGGTTGGCGCCGCATCACCGCGATCAGTTCGTCGATCGGATAGACGCGAAAGCCGTAGAGCGAGTCGGCAATGCCGGCACCCAGCGTTTCGAGATTGGTCCAGCCGTTCGAGATGCGCCGGCCGCGCACGCGCAGCAAGGGCGCGGAGGCATCGAAGACCGGCTGGCCGAGCACCATGGCATCCGGGTGGTCGGCCGAGACCTGCATGAAGCGCGGAATCAGGTCCGCCGGGTGCTGGCCATCGGAGTCCATCGTCAGCGCATGCGTATAGCCGGCCGCGCGAGCCGCCTCAAAGCCGCTCAGCACCGCAGCGCCCTTGCCGCTGTTGCGCGGCAGCACGATCACGTGCAGGTTGGGATCGTCCTGCGCCATACGTTGCAGGCCTTCGGCCGTGCCGTCGGTGCTGCCGTCGACGACCACCCACACCGGGGCCCACTGTTCGCGCGCGGCGCGCACCGTCTCGTAGACCTTGGGGCCCGGGTTGTAGCTTGGGATGACGACCGCATGGCGCGGGGCGGCGGGAGCGATCACGATCCGAGTTCCTTCCTGAAATACGCTTCCAGCTCACCGAGCGTGTGCGCCGCGTCGTCCTGCGGCTCGAAGCGTTGGCCGAGTCGCAGCTTGAACACGATGGGCAGCGGTGGGCAGCGCCACAGCGGCCAGCCTTTGCCGAGATAGGGCGTGTCGGTTTCGATGATGACGGTCTGGATCGGCACGCCGGCTCGTTGGGCGATCACCGTGATGCCCGGGCGGAAGCAGTTGAGCCGCGCCCCCTCGGTGCGGGTGCCCTCTGGGAACAGCACCAGCTGCCCACCTTCACGCAGGCTCGCCACCGCGTGCCGGATCATCTTGCGTGGCGAATCGTTGCGGATGTAGCGCGCCAGCCGCGCACCGGCCCCCAGGAACACGTTGCGCATCAACGAAGCTTTCATGATGCAGACCGAACGCGGCAGTTGCGCGACGATCAGCAGCGCGTCGAGCATGGTCGGGTGATTGGCCGCGATGATCAGGCCCCCGGGTTCGGAGCGCAGCGCCTGCAGCGCGCGGGCGTCGATGCGCATCAAACCGCTCAGGCGTGCGCACCACCAGTAGAAGCGGTAGCCATAGGCGATGCCGCCCCGGCCGATCCGCTGCCCGATGCGGCGAGGAAACAGCGGGTAGATGGCGAACGCGATCAGGTTCCAGCCGAGCGAAATCAGGCCCAGCCACAGCAGCAGGACGTACAGCCAGAGCGCCAGCAATGCGCGGACCAGCACCATGCGCGGGGCTACTCTTCGACCAGGACCCGGCGCTCGGAACTCATCAGCACCCACGACACTCCCACGCCGGCCGTCACGCCATGACGGCGCTCGACGAGCGGGCTGTCGGAGAACGCGGCCCCGCCGAGATGGTCGTAACGGAGGAAGGCCCCGACCCACGTGCGCTCGAAGCGGCGCGACACGGCGGCCAGTGCCTGCCAGCCGCCATAGCCCCCGCTGGCGCGGTATGCCGGTCGACCTGCCTGGGCATCGGCGGCGTCGACGCCATAGAAGTGGTGGTGGTAGCGCCGCGTGGCGAACAGCGGCCCGGCCTGCAGGCCGAGGCGCCAACCACCGGCCAGATCGGTCAGGTCGAGGTTGACGTGCGGCGCGAACACTCCCCCGATGTGCCGCGGCGAGCGCTCCAGCGTCATCACCGCCCGCACCGGCAGGCGCAGGTCGAGCCTGGCGCGGCCCGACGCGGCACGCCACAGCGTGTAGTTGACGTTGGGGCCCAGTTCCACGGTGGCGGGCAGGTCGTCCATGCCGGCACGCGGGCCGCGGCTGTCGCTGCGCGAAGGCGGCGACGCATTGACGCTGAGGTCGACCTCGAGCCGCTGCGCGTCGAGCAGTACGGCGCGCGCACCTTCACGGTCTGCACGAAGCCATTCGCCGCGGTAGACGACGTACGGGATCGGCAGCAGGTAGTTGGTGCGATCGGCAGCGCCGCGGTAGTCGGGCAGCGTCAACGCACCGACGCCCAGGCCCACTTCCCAGAGCGGGCGCTCGACCTTGCGGGCTGGCGGCAAGGGAGCGGGGCCGCCCTGAGCGTGTGCAGGAGCAACCGTCAGGCATACGAGTGCCGACAACGCCGGCAGGACGCCGGCCGTCCGGCGGGTGAGCGTCATGGAGATTCCTTCACATGCGCGATCGCCTGCGCCTCGATCTCGACGAGCAGGTCCGCGCGACAGATGTCCGCACGCAGGTACAGGGCGCCACGGACGGCCGCAGCCCCCTCACCGAGCTGCTGTACCAGCACTTCGCGAACGGCAGGCAGGTCGCCTTCGTGGCGAACGTAGACCGTCATGTCCAGTTCGCTCAATGCGTAACCCGTGGCGGCCCGGCTTTGCGGGCGCGCCGCGTCGATCACGGCTTGCAGATTGGCCAGCGTTTCTTCGGTCTGCCGACGCACGTCGCCGACGTGCACGGTCTGGTGGCCGACGATGCTCGCGGTGCCGGAGATGAACAGCACCTCGCGGCCGCCACCAAGGTCGGCCAGCGCGGCACGCGAGAAAGTAGGGCTGCGTGGGCCGTAGGTGCTGGGGTAGTGATAGGCGCTGACCTGCCGCGGGTTCTCGACGGCCAGCGGCGCCACGCGCCCGGCCAGGAAATGCACCGTCAGCCCACCCTGCCGGGTCCCCAGCGCACACGCGGCCGGTGCGCCGACGAAGGCGCTGCGGTCGGCGGCCAGGAAGGCTCGCTGCCGCCCGGCGTTGAACTGCCGGTAGCGCTCCATGCCGTCGCCGGTGACGTTGATGTCGGCCACGTAGTTCCACAGCCGCAGCAAGTGCGGGCAGCCGCTATCGGCCAGCAACGAAAACAGCGCGGAATAGACCTCGAACGCTGCCGCCTCGAGGCCACCGGCGAGCGAGCGCTCGTCGATATGGGCCGTGCCATGCAGCCATTCGCCATCGGTGCTGTAGCTCAGGCACCCATGCGCGAACTCGTGCACCGGCTGCGTGACCAGCCATGCTTCGGCCAGCGGCTCGCGCGGCAACAGCAGCGGCGGGGCGGCCAGCGATCCGCCTTCGCTGGTGAGGTGAGTCCGTCGGACGAGCAGGTGCAGCCCCGCGTCCGGCTCTGCGGACTCAGGCTCAGCCCCTTGCCGCCGGAACACCAGCGGTGACGGCGGCGCCACGGCACCCGCCCACTGCGCTTGCTTCACTGGCCGGCCACCTCGACATCGCGGATCGCGATCTTGCGCTGTCGCCAGGCGTGCCACGAACGCTTGAAATGCCGCAGCGACTCGGTGTAGTACACCGCCTTGAGCAGCCGCAGCGAGGTCCAGATCGGCGTCTTGCCGTAGATGTCGCCGGCCAGCAGCGACAGCAGCGCCTCCTTCATGCGCAGCGGGTTGCGCGGGAACATGAAGAATTCGCGGATCGTCGGCAATGTGGCGCGGAAGATGAACCACGAGAACTGGTTCGGCCCGAAGCGCATGATCTTCTCGAAGCGCTTGCGCGCGGCGGCCGCCTCGTGCGGGCGGTCCAGCGTGGTTTCGACCACGTCGACCGCGTTGAACGCGCTGCGCATGGCCAGGTACAGGCCCGACGAGAACACCGGATCGATGAACGCGAACGCATCGCCGAGCATCACGTAGCGCTCGCCGCTGGCGTGCGACGCGCTGTACGAATAGTTGCCGGTGGCGTGCACCTGTTCGTCGATCAGCTCGGCGTCCTTCAGCCGGTCGGCCAGCTCGGGCACCATCGCGATCGTGTCGCGGAAAAACTCCGGCAGCGGCTTCTTGCGGGACTTGAGGTAGTACGGCCAGCACACGGCGCCCACGCTCGTGGTGCCGTCAGCCAGCGGAATGAACCAGAACCACCCGTGCGGGAACCACGCGATGCTGATGTTGCCCTCTCGCTTGCCCTCCAGCCGCCGCGCATTGCGGAAATGGCCGAACAGCGCCGAGCTGTTGTGCTTGGGGTTCTTGTGCTTGCACTTGAACTGGTTCGCGAGCAGCGTGTCTCGGCCCGACGCGTCGACGAAGTACCTGGCGCGCCAGGTCTGGCGGCGACCGTCTTCGAGCTGCACCTCGGCCGTCGCGCCTTCCGCATCGAAGCTGACGTTGCGCACCTTGTGGCCTTCAAAGGTGCGGGCACCTTCCTTCGCAGCATGGCGGAACAGCATCTCGTCGAGCACCGAGCGGCGCACCTGCCAGGCATAGGGCATGGATTTGTCCCACGCGTCGGCAAACTCGAGGTAGCTGCGGTGCTCGTGCTCCTCGGAGATGAACTCGATGCCCCACTTGGGCATGCCGATGCGCTCCAGCTCGTCGCGCACGCCGAGTTCGTCGAACAAGGCCACGTTGGCGGGCAACAGCGATTCGCCGATGTGGAAGCGCGGATGGTGCTCCTTCTCGAGCACCACCACATCGCGGCCGCGGCGGGCCAGCAAGGTGGCGAGCGTCGACCCTGCCGGGCCGCCGCCGACGATCAGCACCTCGCACTGCATCAATTCCGGTGCGTTGGAAGAGGAAGTCGAATCCATGAGAGCTGTCGGAGGGCCGCCGGCCTGTGCAAGGCAGCGCCTGTGCATGTGTAGGGATGGGTGTGCCGGCAGTCCGGCACGAGGCGGGATTCTAGCGTGGGCCCCTCTGGCGGAACGCCCCCTAGAAGAGGGACGGCCGCCAGTTGCCCACTATTGCCGACGTGTGCGCGCATCGCCTCGGCGCCTCATGCACCACCCGTAGATCGCGAGGTTGAGCACCAGCACGGCAGCCCCCAGCGCAACCTGCACCGTCGAGGTCAGTCCCACGGGGTAGAGCACGGGCATCACATAGTGCTCGACGAACGACCCCGCATAGCCCGCTTCGCCGCCGGCGGTTCGCAGCCGGTTTTCAAGCGGTGTCAGCGGGCAGATGCCGCCGCTCCACTCGATCCAGACACCCCATGCGGCTGCTGGCAGGTGCGCCCAGGCCACGCGCGGCCAACGCAGCACCAGCAGCCCCCCGGCCACCACGAACACGACAAAAGCCAGGTGCAGCAGCACCAGCGCGTCGGCCAGCAGTCGGTAGACCATGTGCGCGAGCGTACCTCGCTTGCGGTAGCCTCGCGGCATGCGCCTTTCCCCCGCCCAACATGAGGAACTCGTCGCCCACTGGCGCGCCCTGTGCGCGCAGCTCGGACTCGCCGGCGCGGCCGCCACCGGCATGGGTGAGACCCTCATCCACACCTGGAGCCGCTGGCCGCGTCGCTACCACGACGCCACCCACCTGCTCGCCTGCGTGCGGCACGCCGGCGAAGTGGCACCGCACTGCGACGACCCGCAGGCCGTGGCACTGGCCCTGTGGTTCCACGATGCGGTCTACTGGCCCTGGGCCAGGAACAACGAGCGCCGCAGCGCCGATTGGGCGCGGCGCTTCATCCTCGGTTGCGGCCTGCCGGGCGAGCGCGCCGGCGAACTGGCTCGCCGCGTGGAGCAGCACATCATGGCGACCCAGCATCACGATGGCGCGCTCGCCGGCGACGACCGTTGGGTCGTCGACATCGACCTCGCCATCCTCGGTCAGCCGCCGCACGTCTACGACCTCTTCGAAGAAGGCGTGCGGCACGAATACCGCTGGGTGCCGCACTCGGCCTATGTGGCCGGGCGCGGCAAGGTGCTGCGGAGCTTTCTGGATCGCCCGCGACTGTATGCCACCGACCTTTTCCACGACCGCTATGAAGCAACAGCGCGCGCCAACCTGCAGCGGGCGCTGACGGCATTGCAGGGAGCCGGGGCATGAGCACCGCGCCGAGCTACAACCCGTGCCTGAGCTGCGGCGCGTGCTGCGCCAGCTTCCGCGTCGACTTCGCGCGGGAGGAGCTCGACGAGGAAGGGGGCCGCGTGCCTTCCGGCCTGGCGGTGGAAGTGACCGAGCACACCTGCCGCATGCGCGGCACCGACCACGCGCGCCCCCGCTGCGCGGCGCTCGTCGGCACGGTGGGCGAACGCGCCTATTGCGGCATCTACGAGTGGCGCCCGTCACCGTGCCGTGAATTCGGCGCATGGGCGTCGGTCGGCGTGGGTGACGACGCCTGCGCGCGTGCAAGGGCACGCCACGGCCTGCCGCCACTCGGGGAAGAAACTGGTTAACCCCGTTGCGCCGTTGTCGCCGTTCATGGTCACAACGGCTCCCATCGCCCCTTTCGCGGAGCCGGCCCACAACAACGAAAGTGAGGTTGCTCCATGGATCGTCCGCTCCACCGCCCGGCGCAGGGCCAATTCGTCCGGCTGCTTTGCGCGGCCCTCGCGTTGGCGCTCGGCGCCTGCTCCGCCCCTCGCCCCGAACCGGCCGCCGAGTCGCGCGAGGCCCGATCCAAAGCCGCGGCCGATACCGAGGTCGCGGCCCGTCGCGAGCTGCAGCGCGAGGCGGCCTCCACCGCCGCACCCGCGCCTGCCCCCTCGGTCGCGCTCGCGACCCCGTTGATGCCCGCCCCCGTCGCCCCCGCGGGGCAGATGGCGCAGGACGCGCCCTACACCCACATCACGACCCGGGGCGCGATGGCCCATCCGGTCAAGCGCGTCGCCGTCGAGCCGGTGTCGACCTTCTCGATCGACGTCGACACGGGCTCCTACACCAGCGTGCGCGGCCTGTTGCGCCGAGGCGTCTCGGTGCCCAGGGACGCGGTACGCGTCGAGGAGATGCTCAACTACTTCAGCTACGACTACGCACGGCCGGCTGCCGCATCAGGCGTGCCTTTCGCAGTCCACACCGAGCTGGCGCCGGCACCCTGGAATCCGTCGAACCACCTGCTGAAGATCGGCATCCAGGCGGCCGACCCGGCCAAGGAATCGCTGCCGCCCGCGAACCTCGTGTTCCTGGTCGACGTGTCCGGCTCCATGAGCATTCCGCAGAGCCTGCCGGTGGTGAAGGAGTCGCTGCTCGGCTTCGTCGAACAGTTGCGCGAGCAAGACCGCGTCTCCATCGTCACCTATTCCGGCGCGACCCGCGTGCTGCTGGAATCGGTGCCCGGTGACCGCAAGGACGTCATCCGCCGGGCGATCACCTCGCTGCAGGCCGGCGGCAGCACCGCCGGTGCGTCGGGCCTGCGCCTCGCCTATGAACAGGCGCGCCGCGGCTACATCGAAGGCGGCATCAACCGCATCCTGCTGGCCACCGACGGCGATTTCAACGTCGGCGTGACCGACATCGACCAGTTGAAGGAGATCGTCGCGTCCGAGCGCAAAGCAGGCATCGGCCTGTCGACGCTCGGCGTTGGGCATGCGAGCTACAACGACGCCTTGATGGAGCAGATCGCCGACGTGGGCGACGGCAAATACTCCTTTCTCGACACCGCCGCGGAAGGCCGCAAGGTGCTGGTCGACGAATTCACCTCCACGCTCGCCACGGTGGCACGCGACGTGAAGCTGCAGGTCGAGTTCAACCCCGCCGTGGTGAAGGAGTACCGGCTGATCGGCTACGACAACCGGCAGCTCGCGCGCGAGGATTTCAACAACGACCAGGTCGATGCCGGCGACGTGGGCGCGGGTCACCGCGTGACGGCCCTCTATGAAGTCACGCTGCACGGTCAGCGCGGCCTGCACGACGAGGAGCGCTACCCGGCCAACCGCCCTGCCGCGAAAGCCGATGGCCGCGATGACGAACTCGGCTTCCTGAAGATCCGCTACAAGCTGCCCGACGAAAGCCGCAGCCGGCTCATCGAACAGGCCCTGTCGAAGGAGCCGGTGTCGATGGCGCAGGCAAGCGAGGACTTTCGCTTCGCGACCGCCGTCGCCGCTTACGGGCAGTTGTTGCAAGGCTCGCCCCACCTGCACGACTTCGGCTGGCGCGAAGTGTTGACCATGGCCGAGCGCAGCCTCGGACGCGACCCGCACGGCCAGCGCCGCGAGTTCGTCGAACTGGCGCAGCGCGCGGCGCAACTCGCGCGCGGTGGAGATGGCGCGCCGGTGGCCATCAGCCGCTGATCGACGCTGCATCGGGGAAAGCACTGCCCGTTGGAAATAACCGACACCATGGCTTTTTTCCCGATGCTAGAAACGGCGCTCCTTGACGTTCGAGCCGAACTTCATGAAGCGCCTTTGGGACATTTCCCCGCCCCTTTTCAACGGCAGCCCGGTCTTCCCGGGTGACACGCCGTACCGGCAACGCTGGGCCGCCACGATCGGGCCCGGCTGCCCGGTCAACGTCAGCGAGATCACCTTGTCGCCGCATGCCGGCGCGCATGCGGACGGGCCGCTGCATTACGCCGACGGTGCCGCGCCGATCGGTGCGGTGCCGCTGGATGCCTTCCTCGGGCCGTGCCGCGTGGTGCATTGCCTCGGTGTCGGGCCCTTGGTGCTGCCAGAGCATCTGGCGCGCGTCGAGGCCGGGCTGCCGGCGCGGGTGCTGGTGCGCACCCATGTGCGGGCACCGGTGGACCGGTGGGTGGACGACTTCACGGCGTTTGCGCCCGAGACGCTGGAGTGGCTGGCACAGCGAGGCGTGCGGCTGGTGGGGATCGATACCGCGTCGGTCGATCCGGCGGCGAGCAAGACGCTCGATGCGCATCAGGTGCTGTTGAGGCACGACCTGCGGGTGTTGGAGAACCTCGTGTTGGACGAGGTGGCCGAGGGGGACTATGAGTTGATTGCGCTGCCGTTGCGGCTGGTTGAGGCGGATGCGAGTCCGGTTCGGGCGGTGTTGAGGGAGCTTTGAATGGCTTCAGGCTGTGTTGGCTTGCTGCCGCTGCTGTCGGCGGGCCGCTGGCTGTTGCCCGCTGCCGCGGGGGTGAGCGCTGCGCGAGCCTGCTGGCGTTGCCCGCTGCCGCGGGGGCGGGCGCTGCGCAAGCCTGCTCTTTCGCGCCGGGAGTCCGCCCCGGCGGGCGGGTA
>NZ_CAMLJQ010000055.1 GCF_946480305.1 uncultured Caldimonas sp. | reverse complement strand
CGAATGTATGGTGTTGCATTCAGGCCCTTTGCTTTGGTGACTTTCATTTGGGCCAACAAATGAAAGTTACCCGCCCGCCGGGGCGGACTCCCGGCGCGAAAGGTCAGGCTTGCGCAGCGATCCCTCCCGCGGCAGCGGGCAACGGTCAGCGGTCAGCGGCCCGCAAGCAGCAAGCAAGCAACAAGGGCTTTGCCACAGCCCCCCAACCCCCCTATCCTGCCCTCTCCGCCAGGAGAACCCCCCATGACCCACCACGTCTACAAGCACATCGAGCTGACCGGCTCCTCCACCATCGGCTCCGACGACGCCATCCAGCGCGCCATCGCCAAGGCGGCCGAAACCGTCCGCAACATCCAGTGGTTCCAGGTGCTCGAAACCCGCGGCCACGTGGTCGACGGCAAGGTCGCGCATTGGCAGGTCACGTTGAAGGTGGGCTTCACCCTCGAAGGCTAAGCCCGCCGCGACGCAGCACGCGGCGCCTCCTGCTCGACCGCCTCGTACCGGTCGCGCACGTGTTCGTTGAAATGGCGGCCCAGCGACGGGGCCGCCATGAGGGCATCGTGCACGTCGGGCGGCACATCGAGGTACTGATACCGCCGCCCGGTCGCGAACTCGACTTCCAGCACCCGCCGCCGCGGGTCGTATCCCACCGAGCGCAGGCTGGACGAACGAACAGCGTCGCGATGCATGCACCAGGCGGTGCAAACGCCATACCGGCGATATCCCTGCCCCTCCTGATCGTTCCGCTTGTGCGGTGCCGCCCGATCCCTTAGGCTGCACCGCACAGCCTCAGGAGAGCGCCCATGTCCTCGATCCCGCCTTTCGGGACCGCCTCCCTCCGCACGCTGGCCCTCGTCGGCGCGGCGGCAAGCGGCAAGACCAGCCTCGCGGAAGCACTGCTGCACCGCGCAGGCATGATCGGCGCGCCGGGCAGCCTGGAGCGCGGCACCACGGTCAGTGACTTCGACCCGCTCGAACGCAAGGTACAGCACTCGCTGAACTCCGCGGTGATGCACCTGCACCACCGGGACACGCGCATCCACCTGATCGACACGCCCGGCGCGCCGGATTTCCTCGGCCAGTCGATGACGGCGCTCGAAGCGGTGGAAACGGCGGCCGTCGTGATCAGCGCCTCGTCAGGCATCGAGCCGATGAGCACACGCATGATGGAATGGGCCGCGAAGCGCGGGTTGTGCCGGCTCATCATCGTCAACAAGGTCGACGCCGAGCGCGTCGATCTGCCGGGGCTGGTCGCCCAGATCCAGGAGGCCTTCGGCAAAGAGTGCCTGCCGCTCAACCTGCCCGCCCAAGGCGGCGCGCAGGTGGTCGACTGCTTCTTCAATCCGTCCGGCGAGGCGGATTTTTCATCTGTGGAGCAGGCACACCGCGCGTTGGTGGAACAGGTGGTGGAGGTCGATGCGGAGTTCGTCGAGCGCTACCTGAACGATGGCGACGTGGACCCGCGCGAGTTGCACGCGCCGCTCGAGCAGGCGCTGCGCGAAGGCCACCTGATCCCCATCTGTTTTGTCTCGGCACGCAATGGCGCGGGCATCGCCGAGCTGCTCGACGTGCTGGTGCAACTGATGCCGAACCCCACCGAGGGCAACCCGCCGCAATTTCTTGAAGGCGAGGGGCCGCAAGCGCGACCGATCCACGCCGAGCCGGACCCGGACAAGCACGTGCTGGCGCACGTGTTCAAGGTCACGGTCGATCCGTACGTCGGCAAGATGGGCGTGTTCCGCATCCACCAGGGCACGGTCACACGCGACAGCCAGCTCTACGTGGGCGACGGCCGCAAGCCGTTCAAGGTGGGGCACCTCTTCATGCTGCAGGGCAAGGAGCACGTGGAGGTGCCGCGGGCCGGGCCGGGCGAGATCTGCGCCGTGGCCAAGGTCGACGAGATCCATTTCGATGCGGTGCTGCACGATGCCGCCGAAGACGACCACATCCACCTGAAGCCGCTCGACTTTCCGACGCCGGTGCACGGCATCGCGATCGGCCCCAAGCGCCGCGGCGACGAGCAGCGGCTGTGGGACATCCTGCAGAAACTGGTCGACGAAGACCCGTGCCTGAAGGTCGAGCACGTGGCGACCACCAACGAGACCGTGGTGTATGGCCTGGGCGAGCTGCACCTGCGCACGCTGCTCGAGCGGTTGACCGAGGTCTACAAGTGCGAGGTGGAAACGCGCCCGCCGCGCATTGCGTACCGCGAGACCATCGCCCAGCCCGCCGAAGGCCACCACCGGCACAAGAAGCAGACCGGCGGCGCCGGCCAGTTCGGCGAAGTGTTCCTGCGCGTCGAGCCGCTGCCGCGCGGTGCCGGCTTCGAGTTCGTCGACCAGGTGAAGGGCGGCACCATCCCGGGACAGTTCATCCCCGCGGTCGAGAAAGGCGTGCGCCAGGCGATGGAAGCGGGCGTGATCGCCGGCTTTCCGGTGCATGACGTACGTGTGACCGTCTACGACGGCAAGCACCACTCGGTGGATTCGAAGGAGATCGCGTTCGTCACCGCAGGGCGCAAGGCCTTCATCGATGCGATGCAAAAGGCCGCGCCGGTGGTGCTGGAACCGGTGGTGACCCTCGAGGTGATGGCGCCCGAAGGCCACATCGGCGACATCACCGGCGATCTGGCCGCCAAGCGCGCGCAGGTGAACGGCACCCGTTCGCGCAACGACGGCAGCATGACGGTGCTGGCGCTCGCGCCGTTGTCCGAACTCAACGGCTACCAGTCACGGCTGAACGCGATGACCGGAGGCCAGGGGCGCTACACGCTGGAGCTGTCGCACTACGACGCGGTACCGCCTGCGGTGCAGCAGCAGCTGACCGCGCAATACCGCGTGCGCGACGACGATTGAGGCGCTTCAGGCCCCTGCTTTACGCTGGCGGCGGCGTGCCACAAGACCCACGCCAGCGAGCCCGGCAAGCATCAGCGCATAGGTTTCCGGTTCGGGAATGGGCGCGAGCACCTTGATGGAGCCGTAGCTGCCGAAGTCGGTGACACCCTGCAGGTGGATCATCGCGGTGCCGCCGAACGACGCCGCGGTGATGCCCTCGCCGGTGATGGTCCAGACCGTGCTGTCGGTCGGCAGGAAGCGGTCCGAACCGGGCTTGTTGCTGACCGGGAACATCGCCTCCCAGGTGAAGTCGTTCGACGCGTTCACGTGCGCGCCGTACACGGCACCGGTCTTCAAGGTGTTGCCCGAGACGAGGTTGAACGCACCCGACGGCCCGTTGAATTCGATGCGGCTGAGGAAGCTGCCCGCCCCCAGGCTGCCGAATGAGCCGGTCAGCGTGAACTGCGCGCCTCCCTCGATGTCTTCGACGGTCAACGTCGCCAGCGGGGCCACCGCTTCGCCGCTGGTGAGCTGGGTGAAGCTGTAGGTCTGGGTGGCGGCGTGGGACGTGCCCGCAGCGGCAAAGCCGATCGCCAATGCAGCGATGGTGGATCGGAGCGTGAATCGCATGAAGGGTCCTCCTGAGGGGTTGTGGGAATGGGTCCCATCAAGTATGTGCAGAACTCCCACGGGAAGACGTAAACAAACCTTGCGAACCTGCTCGCGATGTCGCACCTGTATCGAGGTCACCCTGGCGCAGGTGGGGGCTGCTCGGTCGGCAAGCCCTGCACGTCGGCCCTCACGCGCGGCAGATGCTGGGGGTACTCGCGCTGCATGAAGGCCACCAGCGCTTCGCGCACTTCGCAACGCAGGTCCCACGCGTCGCCCGAGGAGCGTGCGGTGAGCAGCAGACGCAACTGCAGGTCGCGGTCCCCGGCCTCGGTGACCTGCAACTTGCACAGCCGCCCGTCCCACAGCGGTGAAGCCTCGCACACCCGCTGCGCCTCCGCGCGCAGAGGTTCGAGCGGCATGCCGTAATCGACGTGCAGGAACACCGTGCCGATGAGTTGCGAACTGGTCCGGGTCCAGTTCTCGAACGGGTGCTCGATGAGCCATTGCAGCGGAATGATGAGCCGGCGCTCGTCCCAGATCTTCAGCACCACGTAGGTGCCGGTGATCTCCTCGACCCGCCCCCACTCGCCGTTCACCACGAGCACGTCGTCGATGCGTATCGGTTGCGACAGCGCGATCTGCAGGCCGGCGATCAGGTTGCCGAACACGGACTTGGCCGCGATACCGGCCACCAGGCCGACGACACCGGCCGACGCGAGGATGCTGGTGCCCACCTGCCGCGCCCCGGGAAACGTCATCAGGATCAGGCCCAGGCCCACCATCAGCACCGCGAACTGCGCGGTGCGCGCCAGCACCCGCGCTTGCGTCTGGATGCGGCGTGCCTGCAGGTTGTCGGCCACATCGGAGGGGTGCAGCTTGATGAAGCCGTTGGCCACGCCCCGTGCCGCGCGCAAGCCCAGCCACGTGAGCGCCACGATGAGCAGCACGGCGTTGACGTGCCGCACGCCCGCAAGCAATGTCAGTTCCTCGCTGGCGGCATGCCACACGACCTGCAAGGCGATCAGCGGCAACACCGTCTGGGCGGGCCGGTCCACGGCTCGCGCCACGGTATCGAGCACGACGGAGAAGCGCGTGATGCGCAGCACCAGGAAGCGCCCGATGCGGTGCACGAGCAGACCGAGCAAGACCGCCACACCGGCGGCGATCATCGTGTTGAACCAGGGTTCGAGTGCTTGCAGATCCATCATGAAGCGTCAGTGAATTGGCAACAAGGGGCAACATCGCCCCAGGGCGCGGTGTTCAGCGCGGCGTCAACAGTGGCTTGAGCGCTGCAAGCCCGAGCAACGGCCCCAGCGCGAGGCCCGGCAGCACCCAGGCCAGCGGCCACCGCACGGCCAGCGCCGAGAACAGCAGGATGCTGCCGATAGACACGGCAAAGCCGATGCAGTTCACCAGCGTCAACACGCTGCCAACCGCTTCACGCGGTGCATTCTGCGCGGTCAGCGTGGAGAACTGCGGCGAATCACCGACCACGGTGGTGCCCCACACCGCCAGCCACGCGGCAAACAGTGCGTCGGGCGCCTGCAGCATCAGCGGTGCCAGCACGCAGCACGCGCCGCTCGCCGCCAGTTGAACTGCCGCCACACGTGCGCTGCCGAACCGCCGCACCAGCAATCCACCCGCCACGCAGCCCAGCATGCCGAGCGCAATGACGACAAACGAGGCGAGCGATGCGGTCTCTCCTGCCAGCCGCGTGCCGACGATGGCAGGCACCAGCACCCACAGCGTGTACAGCTCCCACATGTGCCCGAAGTAGCCGAAGGCGGAGGCTCGCACCTTGCGGTCATGCCAGATCGAGGCCAGCGCCTGCCAACGCAGGCGGGCCGCACGCGGCAGGTGCGGGCCCTCGGGCACCAGCAGCGCGATCGCCAGGCCGCCCGCCACCGCGAGCAGCGACACGCCCGCCATCACCGCCTGCCATGGCCACTCGGCGCCGAGCGCACGCAGCAGATGCGGCGAGGCCGTGCCGAGCACCAGTGCGCCGACCAGCCACCCCAGCGCCGCACCCAACCCGTGGGGATACCAACTGGCAGCGATCTTCATGCCCACGGGGTAGATGCCGGCCAGGAAGAAGCCGGTGAGAAAGCGCAGCACCGCGAGCGACTCGACGCGGTCGGTGCCCCATGCACCGGCAGCGTTGGAGGCCGCGCCGAGCAGTGCGCAAACGAGGAAGACCATGCGTGCGGGCCAGCGGTCCGCCACCGCGAGCAGCGCAAACACCAACGTACCGGCGATGAAGCCGAACTGCACCGCCGACGTGAGCACGCCCACCGCCGATGCATCAAGGGCCCAGGCACGCTGCAGGTCGGGCATCACGGCATTGACCGCGAACCACAAGGAGGTACCGGCAAACTGCGACAGCACGATCACCGGCAAAACGCGCGCGGGCGCCACCAGGGCGCCCGCTGCGGGGGAATGGGAGGAGGGCTTCACATCCAGGCGCAAGGCAAGCGTGCCCGCACCCTAACAGAGCCGCCCCCGCCTTGTCACTTCTGTGCGGCGGCGAGCGACTCCAGGCGCCCCAGGTCGATCGAATCGAGCGCCTGCTTCACGGCGGCCAGGGGCAGTCCCTCGCCGCGCACCTCGACCACCACGCCGCCGGCCAGCACGGCCGACACTTCGGCGGCGCTGCCGTCCTTCTGCGCCTCTTCGCGCAGCGTGCGGTCGCCCTGCTTGTAGACGCGCTCGGTGCTGTATTCGTCCTCGCGCTCGCCGGTCATGTTCATCCAGCCCGCCATCGCGGCCAGGCCGGTGAGGCCGCCCACGTCGGTGATCGTCACCGACAGCGACTGCGCGTCATTGCGGTATTCCGCTTCGGCCGACGACATGTTGATGCCCATCGCCGCACCGCCCTGCGACTCGAACGAGCTGCGCTTGATGCCACCCAGCGTTTCGGGCAGCAGCGCCTTCAGCTCCTGGGCCGGCACCGGCGTGCGACCGCCCGCGCCCATCGCAGCGGCCATTGCGCCGGCCGCCGCGCCCATCGCGTTCGCGTCGCCGGACTTGCTCGCCTCTTCCATGCGCTTGCCGGCCTCTTCCATCTTGCGCGCCATCTCGTCGAGATTGACGCTGCCTTGCGGCGTGTCGATCGTGACGCCGGAACCGCCGCCCATGCTCATCGGCGACGGCGTCATGGCACCGACCACTGCACCGACCACCGCGCCGATCACGACCCCGACGACGATGCCGCAGATCACCACCACCGCCGTATAGCCGATCGCCTTGTCCTTCGGCGCCTTCATCAACACCGGCAGCCCGTTGTAGAGCAGCCAGATGGACCACAACGCGCCGAGCAGACCGAGGATCGCAAGCGCCGGCAGGATCGAGAAGATGCCCGCCACCATCGCGGCGGTCATGCTGTAGGCCACCACCTTGAACGCCTGCACCGGGTTCTTCTGCCCGCCGAAGGTCGGCGCCAGCGCATCGACGATCAGCGCCAGCACATAGAACATCGCGAGCGACATGCCGTAGCTGAGCACCATCTGCACCAGGCCCGCCACGAAGGGCATGCGAAAGCGCACGCCGAAGCCGCCGATGCCGAACACCGACATGCCGATGAAGCCTGCCACCGCGGGGATCGCGGCAAGGATCAGGACGTACTTCATGTAGATGCTGGCGACAGTATCCTGCTCCCGCTCGATCACCGGCCACTCGGTGGCGGGCGACAGCAGGATGTTGCGAACGCGGTTGACGAGATTCATGCTGATTCCTCGATAGATGCGGCCCCGACCGGTGCCGAGCGGCGCGATGCTATCGGGGCTTGCCGCGCGGCGCCCTCCCTTGTTGTTGGGGGGTGGTGGGCCAAAAACGGCTTCTGTCCCGTGAAGGAGGGACAGCTGTGCGCAACGAGTGACGAGCCGGCCGATACCGTCAAAGAAACCCGGTCGTTCCGCCCGCTGTCCCGATCACCGCCACAATGCGGCCCCAACCGCTGACCTGAGCCCTTCGCACCGTGGCCCTGATCGAACTTCGCCAACTCGACAAACGCTTTGCCAACGGCACGCTCGCCGTGCGCGCGCTCGACCTGTCGGTGGGCGCTGGGGAGTTCGTGGCACTGCTGGGCCCCTCCGGTTGCGGCAAGAGCACGGTGCTGCGCATGGTGGCCGGCCTGGAAGCGCCCAGCGCCGGCTCGCTGCGGCGGCCCGAGCGCCAAGGAACCGGCTACGTGTTCCAGGAGCCGACCTTGATGCCGTGGGCCACCGTGTACGACAACGTCTGGCTGCCGCTGCGCGTCGCCGGCGCCAGCCGGCAAGAAGCCCGTGCACGCATCGAGGCCCTGCTGCAGTCCGTGGGCTTGAGCCAGTTTGCGCAGGCCTTTCCGGCAGAGCTGTCGGGCGGCATGAAGATGCGCGCGTCGATCGCCCGTGCGCTCGTCACGCAGCCGCAGTTGCTGTTGATGGATGAGCCCTTCGCCGCGCTCGACGAGATCACGCGGCAGAAGCTCAACGACGACCTGCTGGGCTGGTGGCACGCCCGGCGTTTCACCACGCTGTTCGTCACGCACAGCGTCTACGAGGCGGTGTTCCTGAGCCAGCGCGTGGCGGTGATGAGCGGCCGGCCCGGCCGCCTGGTGGCCGAGGTCGCGATCGACGAGCCCTACCCGCGCACGCCCGAATTCCGCACTTCCGTCAGGTACGCGCAGTGGTGCGCACAGCTCACGCAGGCCTTGCAGCGCTCGCACGAGGAGGCCGGCGCATGAAGGCATGGCGTGCGGAAGTGATGTTGCCGTTGCTGGTGTTGACGGCCGCAACCGGCCTGTGGGAAGCGGTGGTGCGGGTCGCCGAGATCCCGCACTACATCCTCCCCGCGCCGAGCGAGGTGCTGCGCACGCTGTGGGCCAACTTCGGCTCGCTGATGCAGGCCTGGTGGTTCACGATCCGCATCACCTTCGGCGCGCTGTTGCTGGCCGCCGCCGGCGGCGTGCTGCTGGCGGCGCTGTTCGCCATGTCGCGCTGGGTGGAGCTGGCGCTGTTCCCGTTCGCGATCGTGCTGCAGGTCACGCCCATCGTCGCCATCGCGCCGCTGATCATCATCTACGTCGACAGCACCACCGCGGCGTTGCTGATCTGCGCGTGGATCGTCGCGTTCTTTCCCATCCTCGCCAACACCGTGATCGGGCTGCGCTCGGCCGACCCCAACCTGCGCGACCTGTTCACGCTGTACCGGGCGAGCCGCTGGCAACGGCTGCGCTGGCTGCTCATCCCGTCTGCGCTGCCCTACTTCATGACGGGGCTCAAGATCTCCGGCGGCCTCAGCTTGATCGGTGCCGTGGTGGCCGAATTCACCGCCGGTGCGGCGGGGCGCGAAACCGGCCTCGCCTCGCGCATCCTCGAAGCCAGCTTCCGTACCGAAACGCCCAAGATGTACGCTGCGCTGCTGCTGACCTCGCTGACCGGCATCGCGATCTTCATCGTCTTCAACGCATTGGCACGCTGGTGCCTCGGGCGCTGGCACGCGTCGGAGCGCTGAAGCCTTCCATTCCTCGACACGGGAGCTTCTTCACCCATGATCCACACACTCCGCATCCTCGGTACCGGCGCGCTGCTGGCCGTGCTCGGCGCAGGCGCCGCGTTCGCGCAGGACAAGATCACCTTCGCCACCAACTGGAAGGCGCAGGCCGCGCACGGCGGCTTCTACCAGGCGCTGGTCGACGGCACCTATCGCAAGTACGGCCTGGACGTGACCATCCAGCAAGGCGGCCCGCAGGTGAACAACCGCCCGCTGCTGCCGGCCGGCAAGATCGACTTCCTGATGACCGGCAACCTGCTGCACTCGTTCGACAACGTGAAGAACGGGCTGCCGGTCGTGGTGGTCGCCGCGATGTTCCAGAAAGACCCGCAGGCACTGATCGCACACCCCGGCCAGGGCTACGAGCAGTTCGGCGCGTTGAAAAGTGCGCCGGTGGCGCTGATCGCCAAGGATGCGCAGTTCACCTGGTGGCAATGGCTGAAGGCCGAGCACGGCTTCCGCGACGAGCAGCTCAAGCCCTACAACTACAACCTCGGTCCCTTCCTGGCCAACAAGAAGGCGATCCAGCAGGGCTACTCGGTGGCCGAACCGATCTACGTCGAGAACCAGGGCAAGTTCAAGCCGGTGGTGCATCTGCTGGCCGATCACGGTTTCTCGACCTATTCCACCGTCATCGAGGCCCGCACTGACACCGTGCAGAAAAGACCGGATCTCGTGCAGCGCTTCGTCGATGCCTCCATCGTCGGCTGGTACACCTATCTCTACGGCGACCGCAAGGCCGCGAACGCCGCAATGCGGCGCGACAACCCCGAGATGACCGACGAGGAGCTCGAAGCGTCGGTAGCGCTGATCAAGCAGCAGGGCATCGTCGACTCGGGCGAGGCCCTCGGCAACGGCATCGGCGCGATGAGCGCTGCCCGCATTCAGGACTTCCACTCCAAGATGGTGAAGGCCGGCCTCTACAAGCCGGGCGAGGTCGACCTGAGCAAGGTCGCCACGCTGCAGTTCGTCAACAAGAAGGTCGGCATGGACGTGAAGCGCCAACTAGGTGGCAAGTAAGCATCCGGGATGAATGTAACTAAGTGTTAACCCCAGTCAAACCGGCAGGCGGGGGGCCGATAGTCCGTAAACCTACGACCCTTCCATGCTGCTGCACGCCCTGCCCGACCTCGCTGCCTGGACCGCGTATTTCCGTAACGCGGAGATTCCGGTGCTGCCCGCCACGGCACGAGCCGTGGAGGCCTTGCATGGCATCGAGGACGAGGTGGACGCCTACACCATCAGCCAGATGGTCAGCGGCGACCCCCTGATGACGTTGAGGCTGATGGTGCACGTCGGCAAGATCCGACCGCCGCGCTTCGAGGCCTCCACTGAAACCGTCACGGCGGCGCTGGTGTTCCTGGGCATTGCGCCGTTCTTCCGCGCGTTCGCGCAGCCGCTCACCACCGAAGATCTGTTGTGGGACCAGCCGGAGGCCCGCGCCGGGCTGGAGCGCGTGCTGCGCCGCGCCTACCGCGCAGCCACCTTCTCGCTCGGCTTTGCGGTGCACCGCATGGACGCCGACGCGCCGGTGCTGCATGCAGCTGCGCTGATCCACGACTTCGCCGAACTGCTGTTGTGGTGCCATGCACCGGCCCTTGCGCTCGAGATCCAGCGGCGCCAGCGCGAAGACAGCACGCTGCGCTCCGCCGTCGCGCAGCGCGACGTGCTCAACGTGACGCTGGGGGACCTGGAACAGTCGTTGATGCGCGCGTGGCGCCTGCCCGACATCCTGATCCGCCTCACCGACGACCGCCACGCCGAACAACCGGGCGTGCGCAACGTCGCGCTCGCTATCCGGCTGGCCCGCCACACCCAGGACGACTGGGACAACGCGGCCATCCCCGACGACATCACCGAGATCGCCGAACTGCTGAACCTGTCGGAAGCCGCGGCCTACAACAAGGTGGTCGAACTCGACAGCTGAGTAAGATGCGCGCATGGCAGGTCCCACGCGCGAGTTCTGGCAGTCGAAGTTCGAGTCCCGTCACACGCCGTGGGATCGTGGCGAGGCGAGCCCTCGACTGAGTACATGGCTCGCCGCCGGCGAGCTGGGTCACGAGGCTCGTGTCGTCGTGCCCGGTTGCGGCGCCGGCTGGGAGGTCGCGGAACTGGCAGCCGCAGGGCTGCGTGTGATCGGGCTCGACTATGCCGAGGCAGCCGTCGAGCGCACGCGCGCGCTGCTCGCGCAGAGGGGCCTCGCGGCACAGGTCGAAGCGGCCGACGTGCTGCAGTGGCAGCCCTCCGAGCCGCTGGATGCCGTCTACGAGCAGACCTGCCTGTGCGCGCTCCACCCCGATCACTGGATGGCCTACGCCGCCCGGTTGCACCGCTGGCTGCGCCCGGGCGGCAAGCTGCTCGGCCTGTTCATGCAGACGCTGCGTGCCGGTGCCGCCGACGGCCTGATCGAAGGCCCGCCCTACCACTGCGACATCCACGCCGTGCGCGCGTTGTTCCCCGACCCGTCGTGGCAATGGCCCAAGCCGCCCTACCCGCGCGTTCCGCACCCCATGGGCCTGGCGGAACTCGCGGTGGTGCTGGTGCGGCGCTGAAGCACCGCACCAGGGCAGCCGCTCAACTGCCCGTCAACTGCCGCTCGGGCAGGCCGGCATCAGCGCGCGCGTGCCCACGGTGACCGGGTTGTCGTCCGGCCCACCGGCGTTGACGGTGAAGCGGCAACCATAGGCCGGGTCGGCGACGGTCGACGGCGTCAGCACGTCGTCGCCGGCCGGCTTGATACCGCGCTGCTCCCACTGCGTCATCGCGTCGAACGCCGCCACCTGCTCGGCCACCGTGAAGTCGCAATGGCTCGGCGCACGGATCGCCCGCTGCACGAGCCAGCGGCTGCTGTGCCCGGCCTCGGCGCGCTGGCGGTAGATCTGCTGCATGTGGAAGGGCACGTACATGTCGCCCAGCGTGTGCAACGACACCACCGGCACACGGAACCAGCCGTTGACCTGCGGGATCCAGCGCAGCCCGTCCCAGCGCAGGCGGTTCGCGAAGGGCTCGGGCGCCGCCTTCAGGATGCTCTGGTTGAAGGCCTGCTCCTCGGCCGACGACGCCGGGTCGCTGTCGAACTGATAGACGATGCGGCGCGTGTCCGTCACGTTTTTCGTGAGGATGCCGTTGACCGTGCCGTCGCCCCCGAAGGTGCCCCACACCACGTTCTGCAGGCCGGTGTTGGCAAAGCCCTGGTCGAAGATCGGCCGCTTGCCGCCGGTGAGGTTCTCGACGATGGCCTTCAGCTTCAGCCCCTGCGCCGTCGGCACAGTGGAGAAGGTGCTGAACAGCGCCGCACGCACCTGCGGCGCGAGGGCAGACCACTCATCGTTCGGGAAGCTCGCGGCCGGCACGCCGGCGAGCTGCTGCGCAGCAAGCTGGTAGGCCACAAAGTAGTCGAACAGCTCGGTGTCGCCCATCACGCCGCACATCGGCACGGCACCGTCATAGCGCATCTTGTGGCGCGCGGTCAGCAGCGTCTCCAGCTCGATCGCCGCACCGGTCACGTGCCCGCCCATCGAATGCCCGGTGATGTAGACCTTGCGCGGCTTGGGCAGCGGCCGGCCGTTGTCGCGCGCGATGCGGTTGAAGGCCTGCGCCAGCGCGTTGGTGTCTTCGACACCTGCACGCACGTCGTAGTAGTTGGCGCTGTAGCTGGAGGCCGCCCAGGCGTAGCCGTTTTCGATCAGATGGCGGCGGATCGACGGATTGCTCACGTTCAACAGCTCACCCGTGCCGGCATAGCCGTGCGCATACATCACCAGCATGCCGTTCCAGTTTTTCGGCACCTCGATGCGGTAGCCGGCGTTGCCCAGCACCCCATGCCAGCGGTCCGTCTCGACCGTGGCGCCCGCCAGCGGACCGAACGGCAGCGCCGCCTCGTTGACGACGAACACGCGCTCGTCGTGCGGACGCGGTTCCTCCGCGCAGCGGCGCAGCAAACCACCGCGGCCCGCCTCGTCCGCGGGGCCCCAGGGGCACTTGAGCCGCTGCGCGGTTTCAAGCTCGGCGTGGATGGACTGCTCGTATTGCTCGTCGGTGCTCAGTGCTGCTTCAGCGGCCGTACCGTCGCCGCCGCCGCCGCAAGCGGCCAGCGATAGCGCCGCGCCGGCCAGCACGGCGGCCGTCTTCCATCGGGTGAACCTGATGCCTGTCATTGGGTTGTCTCCTGCGTGTACTTCGTTGGGGGAATGCGCCGCGCTCGCTACAGCAAACAGCGCTCCTGCCGGCGCGATGAGCGGGCCGGAGCACGAAGACGCGAGGTCGAACGCCTCGTGAAATATTTCACTGCTGACGTGACGGCACTGTCGCCACCGCGACAGGCCGGCGCCGGGTTCACACCGGCACGACGGTGGTGTTTTTCACCCGATCGAGCACGAAGCTGGTCTTGCAGTCTTCGACGCTCGGGTGCTTGAGCAGTGTGTCCATGATGAAGCGCGAGTAGTGCGCCATGTCCTCGACCACCACGCGCAGCAGGTAGTCCATCTCGCCGGTCAGGGCCGAGCACTCGACGACCTCGGGCCATGCCTGTACCGCAGCGCGGAACAGATCCATCGGGTTGCGCTTGTGCGTCTCGGTGTGCTTTTCGAGCCGCACGTTGATATAGGCCGTGAGGCCCAGGCCCACCCGCTCGGGCGGCACGACCGCCACGTAGCCCGCAATGGCGCCCGCCTCCTCGAGCCGCTTCACACGACGCAGCGTTGCCGAAGGCGACAGGTTGACCTGCCCCGCGAGCTGGTCGTAGGTCATGCGGCCATCGACCTGCAGCGCTCGAAGGATGCGCCGGTCGATTGCATCAAGCTCCAAGGGTGTCGTCATGGGGCACATCATGCATCTTTCTTGCGCCAGCAGGCAAGTGGGTGGGGAATTTGCAGGAAAACTGCGGCCACCGCCATCTACAGTTTTGATTCATCTCAAACCCACGCCGCCTTGGAGACAACCATGCCATTCACCCCCTGGGACAACCCGATGGGCACCGCCGGATTCGAATTCATCGAGTACGCGGCGCCGGACCCGGTGGCGATGGGCCAGTTGTTCGAGCGCATGGGCTTCAAGCCGATCGCCAGGCACCGCCACAAGAACGTGACGCTGTACCGCCAGGGCGAAATCAACTTCATCATCAATGCCGAGCCCGACTCGTTCGCGCAACGCTTTGCGCGACTGCACGGCCCCAGCATCTGCGCGATCGCCTTCCGGGTGCAGGACGCCGCCAAGGCCTACGCCCGCGCGATGGAACTCGGCGCGTGGGGCTATGCCGGCCAGGCCGGCCCCGGTGAGCTGAACATTCCCGCGATCAAGGGCATCGGCGACTCGCTGATCTACCTGGTGGACCGCTGGCGCGGCAAGAACGGCGCGAAAGAAGGCGACATCGGCAACATCGGCTTCTACGACGTCGATTTCGAGCCGCTGCCGGGCGCCGAACTGAACCCCATCGGCCACGGCCTCACCTACATCGACCACCTGACGCACAACGTGCACCGCGGCCGCATGAAGGAATGGGCGGACTTCTACGAGCGGCTGTTCAACTTCCGCGAAGTGCGCTACTTCGACATCGAAGGTCAGGCCACCGGCGTGAAGAGCAAGGCCATGACCAGCCCGTGCGGCAAGATCCGCATCCCCATCAACGAAGAGGGCAACGACAAGGCCGGCCAGATCCAGGAGTACCTGGACATGTACCACGGCGAAGGCATCCAGCACATCGCGCTCGGCTCCACCAACCTCTACGACACCGTGGACGCGCTGCAGATGAACGGCGTGAAGCTGCTCAACACCAGCGCCACCTATTACGAGTTGCTGCCCAAGCGCATTCCCGACCTGCAGGAAGACATCGAAGGCCTGCGTCAGCGCAACATCCTCGTCGACGGCACGCCGGACGAACTGCTGCTGCAGATCTTCAGCGAGAACCAGCTCGGCCCGATCTTCTTCGAGTTCATCCAGCGCAAGGGCAACGAAGGCTTCGGCGAAGGCAACTTCAAGGCGCTGTTCGAAACCATGGAGCTCGACCAGATGCGCCGCGGCGTGCTGAAGACCGAAGCGCAGCAGCACGCATAAGCAACAAGAACACGAGGAGCAGCCATGGACACCCCGGTCATCGACGACCACAGCGGCATCAACCAGGGCGTCGCGCCCGTGACCTATGGCCAGGGTGACCGCCCGCCGCGCGGCGATTACGCACACGCGCGCGCCGACTACACCTGCGACCAGGACTGGGCCGCCTACACCGCGCAGGACCATGACCTCTACCGCCGGCTGTACGAGCGGCAGGCGGCGCAACTGCCCGGGCTCGCGTGTGCCGAGTTCATCGAAGCGGTGGCCCACCTCGGCACGCCGCAGCGCATCCCGCGGTTCGACGAGCTGAGCGAGCGGCTGTACCGCGCCACGCGCTGGGAGGTGGTCGCCGTGCCGGGGCTGATCCCCGAGGAGGCCTTCTTCAAGCTGCTGTCCGAGCGGCGCTTCCCGGTCACCGGTTGGATCCGCAAGCCCGAGGAGTTCGATTACGTCGTCGAGCCGGATGTCTTCCACGATCTGTTCGGCCATGTGCCGTTGCTGTTCAACCCGGTCTTCGCGGACTACATGCAGGCCTACGGCGCGGGCGGCCTGAAAGCCAGCGCGCTCAACGCCTGCGAGCTGCTCGCGCGCCTGTACTGGTACACGGTCGAGTTCGGCCTCATCCACACGCCCGAGGGCCTGCGCGCCTACGGGGCCGGCATCCTGTCGTCCGCTGGCGAGCTGCGCTACAGCGTGCGCTCGCCCGAGCCGAAACGCGTGCCGTTCGACCTCACGCGCATCATGCGCAGCCGCTACAAGATCGACACCTACCAGGCCACCTACTTCGTGATCGACTCGTTCCAGCAGTTGTTCGACGCGACCGCCCCGGACTTCACGCCCATCTACGCCGCGGTGCGCGCGCAGGACGAGATCGACGCCGGCTGCGTGCTGCCTCACGAGCACAACATCCCCGCAGCTGCCTGAGCAAGCCCACCATGGGGGACACCCTGTCCCCCATCGGAGGGACCCATCCCCCCTCAAAGAGCGATTGCTGGCCTCCCCTCGCAGGCGGACACTGCATGCCTTCCGATGCAGTTCCCGCCACGTGCGTGCCGCCCGTGCACCACGCCCTCCCGAGGAGATCTGGCCATGGATGCTCAACTGCCCTGCCGATGCGCGATCGCGCTGTTTGCGTCGATGATCCTTGCGCTGCTGATCGGCCTCCTCGCCTGGGGACCGATCGTCGCGCCACAGGCGTCGCACGCGCCAGGCGCCTCCGCAGCGCTGCTGCTCGACGGCGCCAGCCTGCTGGTGTCGTTCGCGATGGTCTGCGCCGGGCTGTGGGGCTTGCGCCAGCTGGAGGGTCACCCGCAACCCGCTGCCTGGGCGCTGTTCTTCGTTGCCATCGCGCTGGCCGGCCCCGCGGCCGCATACCACCATTGGGCGCCGGACGGCTGGTCGCTTTTCGTGACGCACCTGCTGGCCGGCTGGGCCAGCACCGCACTGGTATGCGCATGCCTCGCCGAACGCGTCGACAAGCGCTGGTCCCGGGCGCCGCTACTGCTGGGCAGCCTGACGCTTGCAACACTCGCGGTGAGTCATTGGGCCGTCGGTGAAGTCACTCACGGCGCGGGCGACATGCGCAGCCACCTGCTGCTGCAATCGCTGCCGCTGCTGCTCGTGCCGGCCGGCCTGGTGCAGCTGCCCGGCCGCTGGACGACGCCGCGCGACTGGTACGTCGTGCTGTCGCTGCACGCAGCCGCCCTGCTCGTCGACGCGCTGGGCGCCACCTCACTGCAGTACCTGCCGTGGGCTGGCGCCGCCGGCTGGCTGGGCTGGCGCCTCGCCGCGCCTGGCCGTCACGGCTCAGCCGAGGAGCCGGGCGCCTCCAGCGAGGCAAGCACTTCGTTGAATACGTCTGCGTGAAACGCCATGTGCACGTGCGCAATGCCGGCCACGTGGCGGTTGTCGGCCCCAGGCAAGGTGGCCGTCGAGGCGGGAAAGACGATGTTGTCGCAGTGACCGTAGAAGCAGACGAAGCGGCGGTAGCGCTCAGGCGGCTCCTGCGCCGCCAGATCGCCGAGCCATGAGCTGCCCTGCTGCATCTGCCGCGTGTTGGGCGTGCGTCCATAGCGGCCGAGAAAAGTACCGCGGTGCGGCGTACCGATCGTGAAGACCTTGTGCACGCGCCGATCGCCGTCGAAGTCACGCATCCACGCGCGCGCCGCCAGGCCCCCCATGCTGTGGCACACCAGCACGGGGGCACATCCGGTGCTCGCCTCGAGTTGCCGCACCGCCGACTCGATGAGCGCCGGGTAGCGGTCGATCCCACCGAACACCGGTTCCAGGTTGACCGCCACGAACGGAATGCCGCGCGCGCGCAGCTGTTCGAGCCAGGGCGTCCACAGGCCGCGATTGCACACGAAGCCGTGCACGAACACCACGCCGCGCTGCCCGCGCCGCCCGGGCTCATCCGGCACCGCGTTCGGGAAGAACGGCTGGCGCCAGCAGAACACGCGCGGCGCGGTGTGTGCCTCACCCCACCAGGCGCGCACGAGTTGCCACAACGTGGCCCGGGGTGCCGGGTCACCGCGGTTGACCACCGCGATCATCACGAACTCGAGCGCCAGCACGAGTGCATAGCCGAAGACGATGAGTGCCGCACCGCCCAGCGCCAGCAGCGGTCGGTCCTGCGACCAGCCCCACGCGCCCCAGGCGAGTGCCGCGGCGATCAGGGTCAAGGTGATGGTCTGCTGGAGTCTCGCGAGCATCGGGTCAGGCTAGCACAACGTCCCGTCCCGACAGTCGCTGGGCCAGCTGCGTCGCGAGCTTGTTGACGAGCCCGTAGATCGACAGCTGCGGGTTGGCGCCGATGCTGGTCGGAAAGATCGAGCCGTCGTGCACGCTCAGGTTGTCGATCTGCCAATGCCTGCCATCCGGCCGCACGACGCCCAGCCGCTCGTTGCCTGCCATGCCGCAGCCGCCCATCACATGCGCGCTGACCACGCGGGTGCGCAGGGGTTCCATCGCCAACGCACCAATGGCCTGCCGGGCCTGCTGCCACGAGGTATAGGCCTCGGCCTGCTCATGCACCGGCAGCACCGTCTTCGCGCCGGCAGCAAACTGGATCTCCGCCATGCTGAGCATTGCGCGCCGGGCCCCGTCCATCACGAAGGGCGTGAGCCGGTAGTCGAGCACCGGCGCGCCATCGCTGTGCAGCTTCACCCGACCACCCGGGGACTCTTCATGAAAGCCGTCGCGCAGCAACGCAAGCAGCGAATGCGTGTTCGGAAAGCCTGCGAGCATCTCTGCCTGCGCCTGGCCGTAGCCGGCCAGCGTTGACGCAAAGATGACGGGATGCATGGGCGGGGCTTCGAGCTTGTAGCCGATCGGTCCGTCGATCGGGTGCACGCCCAGGAAGTGGTCCGTATAGATGGTCTGCGGCGCACCTTGCCAGCCTTCGACCTTCTGCTCGAACGTGGCGGCCGAGATGACGACGGGGTGGAGGAAGGTGCGGATGCCGAGGCGTCCATGCGGATCGGGCAGCGACGAGCGCATCAACAGGGCCGGTGAATTGATCGCGCCTCCCGCCACCACGTAATGCTTCGCGACGATGCGGGTCGTCTGCGTGCCGGCGGGCTCGCCGTTCGGGCGCACGGGCACGCAGACAAGCGCACCGATGCGCCCGGCCGCGTGTTCGAAGGCCTGTGCACGTGTTTCCACGAGCAGCCTTGCTCCTCGATCGAGGGCGGCCGGTATCGTCGTCACCAACATCGACTGCTTGGCGTTGGTCGGGCAACCCATGCCACACGAACCGAGGTTCCAGCAGCCGTCCACGTTGCGCAGGATCGCCGGCGCCGCGATGCCCAACTTCATCGCGCCGCGGCGCAGCAGGTCGTTGTTCTCGTTCGGCGGGACCAGCCAGGGCCCGATCTTCAGACGGCGCTCCGCCTGCGCGAACCACGGGCTCATGGCGTCCGGCGTCAACTCCGCAAGGCCGTAGTGCTTCTGCCAGAACAGCAGGGTGTCGTCGGGCGTGCGGAACGAGCTGGTCCAGTTCACCGTGGTCGAGCCCCCGACGCACCGCCCTTGCAGGATATTGATCGCCTTGTCTTCGGTCTTGCGCGCCGCGCTCTCCTGGTAGAGCGCTGGGTACGCCTCGCTCTCGCGCTGGTTGAAGTCGGTGCTGCTCTTCAGCGGCCCTTCCTCGACCAGGACCACGTCCAGCCCGGCCTTGGCAAGCAACTCCGCCGTGACCCCGGCACCGGCCCCCGAGCCGACGATGGCCACGTCGCACTTGATGCGCCGCGGCAGCGCGCCATGCGGCCCGCCCAGCACATGCCAGCCGCGGGCAAGGCCTTGTCTGATCGGATCGGGTAGCTTGCTCATGTGTCAAAGGTCCGTCGGCCCGGCGTAACCCATCAGGTGCCAGTTGCCAGGCGCCGAGTAGAAGGTGCCGTTCGTGATGTCGCGCAACGCGTGATAGGCCTGCTGGCGCAGGTCCAGGCGCGACTGCCGCATCGATTCGAGCGCACGCTGCACTTCTTCGACGCCGGCGTGCGCCCATTCAGTGCCGAGCCCTGCAAGCCCCAGGCGGCCCGGCGCAGTGCCCAGCAGTCCGACGAGTTGCGACAGTTCCTTCTGCGTCGCGCGCGGCAGGCCCGCCACGAATCCTTCCACTCGCTCGATCTGCAATGCAAGTTCTCGGCCTTGCGCCCCCGCCTCCGCGGGCAAGCTGCCGTCGAGCACCGCGCGCGACACGGCCAGGAACACGGCGCGCCCCGCACGAGTGAAGCGCCCGTTCTCGAAACCGGGCCGCAGCAGTGTCGCCCCGCCGCCTGCGAGCGCGAGCAATGCAGCCGAGCCCAAGCCCAGTTTCAACAGGGTTCTGCGTTTCATGGCAAACGAGTGTTGCATCATTCAGCGATCGCGCCTTAGGGGCAGCGATCTATTTCGGCCCCATGGAAACCCGCAACGCCCGCATGACAGACGCCGCCCGAGACATTCTTCGCCACCTGCAATCGGTGTTCGACGAACGCGCTGCCCGCGCACGCGACAGCTCGCTGGCCGAGCGGGTGCACGCGCTGAAGCACTACCAGCAGCAGCGGTTCTGCAACACCTATGCAGACCTCCTCGGCATGCCGCGCTATGCGGGAGCGGCGCGCTTCTTCCTCGACGAGCTGTACGGCCCCGAAGACTTCAGCACGCGCGACGAACAATTCGCGCGCATCGTGCCGGCCATGGTGAAGCTGTTCCCCGCGGGCATCGTCGAGACGGTGCAGTTGCTCGCCAGTCTCCATGCACTGTCGGAGCGGCTCGATTCGGAGATGGCGCGGGTCCTGCCCGGTCCGCGCGTCGCCGCCGCTGATTACGTACAGGCATGGCAAAGCACGGGCGACCCCGCAGCCCGCGAGCAGCAGGTCGACTTGATGCTGCGCATCGGCCGCGCGCTCGACCAATACACACGCAAACCGATGTGGAGCACGACGCTGCGGATGATGCGTGGCCCTGCCAAGGCGGCTGGCCTGAACGATCTGCAGACGTTTCTCGAGTCCGGCTTCGAGGCCTTCAAGGCGATGCGGGGCGCGGAACAGTTCCTGCAGACCATCGCGCTGCGCGAGCGTGCGCTGATCGAACGACTGTTCTCCGCCGACGCTGTCGCGCAGGCGACAGCCCTGAGTCGCCAGGGTGACGATCCGTTAGTGCAATTACCGTAGGCGAACGGTCGTTCGAAACCAACAATGTCGGCACCCCTGACATCTTGCATGGAGAAGCAGTGACCGCGTCCAAGCCCTGGCTGAACCACTACCCGCCCAACGTGCCCGCCGAGGTCGATTGGCAGCAGTACGAGTCGCTACCCGACCTGCTGGACGAGTCATTTCGCAAGTACGCCTCGCGGCGGGCGGCCATGTGCATGGACGTCGCCATCACCTTCCGCGACGTCGACGAGATGTCGAGCGCGCTCGGCGCCTGGTTGCAGAAGCAGGGCCTGCAGCGCGGCGCCCGCGTCGCGATCATGATGCCCAACGTGCTGCAGTACCCGGTCGCCATTGCCGCCATCCTGCGTGCCGGCTTCGCGGTGGTGAACGTCAACCCGCTCTACACCGCGCGCGAGCTCGAGCATCAGCTCAAGGACTCCGGAGCCGAGGCGATCATCATTCTCGAGAACTTCGCGACCACCTTGCAGGAGGTGATCGACCGCACCCCGGTCAAGCACGTGGTGCTCGCCGCCATGGGCGACATGCTTGGCTTCTGGAAGGGCGCGCTGGTCAACTTCGTCGTGCGGCACGTGCGCAAGATGGTGCCGGAGTTCAAGCTGCCCCAAGGCGCAGGACGCACCGTCACCCGCTTCAATGCCGCGCTCGCCGACGGCACGCGCATGTCGCTCCATCGCCCCAAGATCGGCCCGGACGATGTCGCCTTCCTGCAGTACACCGGCGGCACGACCGGGGTATCGAAGGGGGCCACGCTGCAGCATCGCAACGTCGTCGCCAACATCATCCAGACGGAAGCGTGGTTCAAACCCATGCTCGACAAGGTCGGCGACAAGCAGCTCACCGTCGTGTGCGCGTTGCCGCTGTATCACATCTTCGCGCTGACGGTGTGCTACATGATGGGCGCGCGCATGGGCACGATGAACCTGCTGATCCCCAACCCCCGCGACATCCCGGGCTTCATCAAGACACTGCAGAAGCACCGCATCAACATGTTCCCCGCCGTCAACACGCTGTTCAATGCGATGGCGAACGACCCGGAGTTCGCGCGGCTCGACTTCTCCGGACTGGTGGTCAGCAACGGCGGCGGCATGGCGGTCCAGCAAGCCACCGCCGAGAAATGGCTCAAGATCACCGGCTGCCCGGTGGTCGAGGGCTATGGCTTGAGCGAAACATCCCCGGTGGCCACCAGCAACCGGCTGGATCTGAAGGAGTTCACCGGCACCATCGGCCTGCCGATTCCGTCCACCGAAGTTGCCATTCGCGACGACGACGGCCGCGACGTACCCATTGGCCAACCCGGCGAAATCTGCATTCGCGGCCCGCAGGTGATGGCGGGCTACTGGAATCGGCCTGACGAAACCGCCAAGGTCATGACCGCCGACGGTTTTTTCAAGTCGGGCGATATCGGGGTGATGGACGAGCGCGGCTACGTGAAGATCGTCGACCGCAAGAAGGACATGATCCTCGTGTCGGGTTTCAACGTCTATCCGAACGAGATCGAGCAGGTCGTCAACTTGCATCCGGGCGTTCTGGAATGTGCGGCAGTCGGCGTGCCGGATGCGAAGTCGGGCGAAGCGGTCAAGCTCTTCGTGGTGAAGAAGGATCCAACCCTCGCCGAGGAAGACTTGATGGAGTATTGCCGGGAGAACTTTACCGGCTACAAGCGGCCCAAATACATCGAGTTCCGCGACGATCTGCCCAAGACGAATGTGGGCAAGATCCTTCGACGAGAACTGCGCGGCGCAGCAACTTGAGACGACAATGGCGCGCATGATCGCGCCTCTCGAAAACGTCAACACACCTGTCGCTGAAGCATTTGCGGCGCAGGGATTGGTGCTCCCCCTGACCGGACCGTCCTTCGGATGGACGGTCCGATTGCTGGCCGGAGCGTTCCTGTCCTGGATCGCGTTGCTCATGATGCAGCCGCCGGTACGCGAGGGCTATGCGCGCCTCGAAACCTGGATGCAGCTCGCGATGATCGCGTGCGTGGTCATGATGCTGATCGGCTATTGGTACTTCTTCACCGGTAAGACGACGCTGGACGCCGAGGGTATCTCGCAGGACTGGATGTGGCGTAAGTCCATGCGATGGGACGACGTCAAATCGGCTCGCTTCATGGGTCTGCCGTTCCTTGCGTGGCTGATCCCCCCGCGGCTGCTGTTGACGTCGCGACGTGGCCAGAGGGTGCTGTTTCACGGCGGAAGCGCGGAGCTGCACCGCGCTTTCGCCCAGGTAACGGTTGTGTTGCAGTCGCGCACGTTCGGCCTCGATGCGCCGGTCAGCCACGAGAAATGAGATGACACGGCAAGCGATCGCCCTTCCGCCCGGCATCGCGGTGCTGGAGCGCGGTTGGCTGTCATCGAACAACGTGTTGCTGAAGGGGAGCCTCGAGGAAGGGGCGGTCCTCATCGACTCCGGCTACTGCACGCACAGCAGGCAGACGGTCGAGCTCGTGCAAAGCGCGCTGGGGCCCCTGTCCCTGCAGACCATCATCAACACGCATTTGCATTCCGACCACTGCGGCGGCAACGCCCTCCTCCAGCAGCACTTCAAAGCGCGTGTGGCGGTACCGCCGGGGGAAGCGGAAGCGGCCGCAAGCTGGGACATGACCCAGCTCAGCTACGAAGCGACCGGACAATCGTGCGAGCGGTTTCGGGTGGATTCGATCCTCGAACCTGGCAGCGCACTCACCGTCGGCAATCAACGTTGGGACGTCCTCGCTGCCCCCGGCCATGATCCCCACTCCGTCGTGCTTTTCGCCCCGGACGAAGCCATTCTGATCTCAGCAGATGCGCTGTGGGAAAACGGGTTCGGTGTCGTTTTCCCCGAGATCGAAGGCGGGCATGCGTTCCGTGAGGTGCGAAACACGCTCGATGTGATCGGGCGCCTGAAGGTGAAGACCGTGATTCCCGGGCATGGCAACCCCTTCGTCGATATCGACGCAGCGCTCGAGCGTGCGTACAGACGCCTGAACACCTTTGTGGCCGCACCCGAGAAGCATGGCTGGTACGCAGGTAAAGCCCTGACCAAATTTCACCTGCTCGAAGTGCAACACCAACCGTTAGACCGGTTGCTCATCTGGCTATCGGAGACCCGTTATTTTCGATTGATTCACGCGACATACTTCCGCGACGCAGACTATTCGCGCTGGTCGCTCCGCATCATCGAAGAACTGGAAAAGGCGGGGGCCTTGATCATACGGAACGGCATCGTGTTCAACAGCTGACAGATACGCTCAGCAATCAGTTTTGGTGCGCCCGAATAAGGTGCGCCGGAAACCGAATTCCCCAAAAGCAAAACCCCCTGCATTCGAGAGAATGAGGGGGTTTGATGC
>NZ_CAMLJQ010000054.1 GCF_946480305.1 uncultured Caldimonas sp. | reverse complement strand
CCTGGTCCTTCATCTTCGCCATGTGGTCGAAGGTGATCACGCTCTTGTTGCCGGTAGCGGTGACGAAGATGTCGGCCTTGTCGGCGGCGTAATCCATCGTCACGACGCGATAGCCTTCCATCGCGGCCTGCAGCGCGTTGATCGGGTCGATTTCAGTCACCCACACCTGGGCCGACAGCGCGCGCAGTGCCTGGGCCGAGCCCTTGCCCACGTCGCCATAGCCGCACACCACGGCCACCTTGCCGGCGATCATCACGTCGGTCGCGCGCTTGATGCCGTCGACCAGCGATTCGCGGCAGCCGTACAGGTTGTCGAACTTGCTCTTCGTGACGCTGTCGTTGACGTTGATCGCGCGGAACATCAGCGTGCCCTTGGCCGACATCTCCTGCAGGCGGTGCACGCCGGTGGTGGTCTCTTCCGTCACGCCGATGATCTGGGCGCTCTTGCGGCTGTACCACGTGGCGTCTTCAGCCAGCTTGGCCTTGATGGCCGCGAACAGCTCGCGCTCTTCTTCGCTGGTCGGGTTGGAGATGACGGACGCGTCCTTCTCGGCGCGCTTGCCCAGGTGCATCAGCAGCGTCGCGTCGCCGCCGTCGTCCAGGATCATGTTCGGGCCTTCACCCTCGGTGCCCTTGGGGCCGAATTCGAAGATGCGGTGGGTGTAGTCCCAGTAGTCCTTCAGCGTCTCGCCCTTGTAGGCGAACACCGGCGTGCCGGCGGCCACCAGGGCGGCGGCGGCATGGTCCTGCGTCGAGAAGATGTTGCACGAGGCCCAGCGCACCTCGGCGCCCAGCGCCTGCAGCGTTTCCACCAGCACGGCGGTCTGGATGGTCATGTGCAGCGAGCCGGTGATGCGCGCGCCTTTGAGCGGCTGCTTGGCGGCGAATTCTTCGCGGATCGCCATCAGGCCGGGCATCTCGGTTTCGGCGATCTTGATTTCCTTGCGGCCCCAGTCGGCGAGCGACAGGTCGGCGACCACGTACTGGTCGGTGTGCAAGGGCTTGAGGACAGCGTTCATGCGTTTCTCCTGGTGGAAAAACCGCCGTGCTCTGAGGGGATGCTGGTAAAGACTCACCCGGCAGGAGACACATGCGGGTGAGCGCCGTTGCAGTTGGAAGATTCCGAGCCTGGGGCCTGAAGGCGGCCTTGCAACGCTCCTCGGAAGTCGGCAATTGTAGTCGTGCCAAGCCGGCACCGACAACCGCCGGGCGGCAAACCCGGTAGCATTTCGCCTTTGCGCGTCGCGCCCAAGACGCGCGCCGAGGCCGCCCGGCCCGCTGGAGCATCTTTCGTGTCGTTCACCCCTGAAACGCGGCGCCGCCGCACCTTCGCCATCATTTCCCACCCCGACGCGGGCAAGACCACGCTGACGGAAAAGCTGCTGCTGTTCTCCGGCGCGATCCACATTGCCGGCAGCGTGAAGGCGCGCAAGGCCTCCCGGCACGCCACGTCCGACTGGATGGAGATCGAGAAGCAGCGCGGCATCTCGGTGGCCAGCTCGGTGATGCAGATGCTCTACCGCGAGCATGTGATCAACCTGCTCGACACGCCCGGCCACAAGGACTTCTCCGAAGACACCTACCGGGTGCTGACCGCGGTGGACTCGGCCCTGATGGTGATCGACGCCGCCAACGGCGTGGAAGCGCAGACCAAGCGCCTGATCGAGGTGTGCCGCCAGCGCGACACGCCCATCATCACCTTCGTCAACAAGATGGACCGCGAGGGCCGCGACCCGATTTCGCTGCTCGACGAGATCGAGGCCGAGCTGGGCATGCCCTGCGTGCCGATGACCTGGCCGGTGGGCCAAGGCAAGGCGTTCGCCGGCATCGTCAACCTGCGGCAGCAGAACATGCGGCTGTTCAAGGCCGGCGAAGACCGCGTGACCGAAGACGAGGTCGTGCCGCTGACCGAGGCCGACACGCTGCGCCAGCGCTTCGGCCACGACTTCGAACTGGCCGAGCAGAACATCGAGCTGCTGACCGAGGCGGCGCCGGCCTTCGACATGGAGGCCTTCCTGGCCGCCAAGCAGACGCCGGTGTTCTTCGGCTCGGCGGTCAACAACTTCGGCGTGCAGGAAGTGCTGGATGCGCTGGTCGACCTGGCGCCGCCGCCGGCACCGCGCCAGTCCACCACCCGCCGCGTCGAGCCCGACGAGGAGCAGTTCTCCGGCGTCGTGTTCAAGGTGCAGGCCAACATGGATCCGTCGCACCGCGACCGCATTGCCTTCGTGCGCGTCTACTCCGGCCGTTACACGCAAGGCATGAAGCTCAAGGTGCAGCGCACCTCCAAGGAACTGCGCCCCACCAGTGTCGTGACCTTCCTGTCGCAGCGCCGCGAGGCGGTCGACGAGGCCTACGCCGGCGACATCATCGGCTTCACGACGCACGGCGGCGTGCAGCTCGGCGACACCATCACCGAAGGCGAGTCGCTGCAATACACCGGCTTGCCGTTCTTCGCGCCCGAGCTGTTCCAGGCGGTGGAACTGGCGAACCCGATGAAAAGCAAGCAGTTGCAGGCGGGGCTGATGCAGCTGGGCGAGGAGGGCGCCATCCAGGTGTTCCGCCCGCAGGAAGGCGGCGCGATGCTGCTGGGCGCCGTCGGTCAGCTGCAGTTCGAGGTGGTGCAGCACCGGCTGAAGGCCGAGTACAGCGTCGATGTGCGCTTGATGCCGTCGCGCTTTGTGGGCGCCCGCTGGATCACGGCCGACACCCCGGAAGAGCTGAAGAAGTTCACTGACGCCAACGCGAGCAAGCTGGCGCTGGATGCGGCCGACACGCTGGCCTACCTGATGACCTCGCCCTACGACCTGCGGTTGACGCAGGAGCGCTTCCCGAAGATCCACTTCCATCCGCTGCGCGAGCATGCCGGGCTGGTCTTGCAGAAAGCAGCCTGAGAAGGCTGCCTGAACCGTCGTGGACATGTTGCCGCTGGCCGCGTGGCCGTTGGAGGCGCGCCGCCGGATCCGCGGCGTGTTCACCGATATCGACGACACGCTGACGACCGAAGGTGCGATCACCGGCGAAGCGTTGCAGGCGCTGGCCGATCTGCGGGCGGCCGCAGTGGTGGTCATCGCGATCACCGGGCGGCCGGTCGGGTGGTCCGAGCCGTTTGCTCGGTCGTGGCCGGTCGCTGCCATCGTGCCCGAGAACGGCGCGATGGGGTTGCTGCCCGATGGGCGCGCGCTCTATGTGCAGGACGAAGCGACCCGGGCGTGCAACGCCACCCGTTTGGCGCAAGTGGCCGAGCGGGTGCTGCGCGAGGTGCCGGGCGCGACGCTGGCGCGCGACAGTGCCGGCCGTGTCACCGACATCGCCGTCGACCACAGCGAGTTCGCGCACCTGTCCCCCGAGCGCATCGAGCAGGTGGTGGCGCTGATGCGCGCCGAAGGCATGGTCGCCACCGTCAGTTCGATCCACATCAACGGCTGGTTCGGCAACCACGACAAGCTCAGCGGCGCGCGCTGGATCGTGCGCGAGCTGTATGGCCGCGATCTGGATGCCGAGATCGGGCAGTGGGTCTATGTCGGCGATTCGACCAACGACCAGCTGATGTTCGAGCGCTTCGAGCACAGCGTCGGCGTGGCGAACATCGAGCGGTTTTTGCCCCAGCTGCAGCACCGTCCCCGCTACCTGACCCGAAGCGAGCGCGGCGCCGGCTTTGCGGAAGTGGCGCGCGCGTTGATCGAAGCGCGGCCATGAAAAAAGCCGCCGGGGCATCGCCTCGGCGGCTGGCTTGTTGCGGACGAACGGCTTACAGCCCGGCCGCCGCGCGCAGCGCTTGCGCCTTGTCGGTCTTTTCCCACGAGAACTCGGGCTCTTCGCGGCCGAAGTGCCCGTAGGCGGCGGTCTTGCCGTAGATCGGACGCAGCAGGTCGAGCATCTGGATGATGCCCTTCGGGCGCAGGTCGAAATACTCCTGCACCAGCTCGGCGATCTTGGCGTCGGGGATCACGCCGGTGCCTTCGGTGTAGACGGTGATGTTCATCGGGCGCGCGACGCCGATGGCATAGGCCACCTGGATCTGGCACTGCCGCGCCAGGCCGGCCGCGACGATATTCTTCGCGACATAGCGCGCCGCGTAGGCGGCCGAGCGGTCCACCTTCGTCGGGTCCTTGCCGGAGAACGCGCCACCGCCGTGCGGGCAGGCACCGCCATAGGTGTCGACGATGATCTTGCGGCCCGTCAGGCCGCAGTCACCCTGCGGGCCGCCGATGACGAAGCGGCCGGTCGGGTTGATCAGGTATTTGGTGTCCTGCAGCCATTCCTTCGGCAGCACCGGCTTGATGATTTCCTCGATCACGGCCTCGGTGAACTCGGGCTTCATCTTCGCGCCGTCGCTCATCTCGGGGCTGTGCTGGCTCGACAGCACCACGGTGTCGATGCTGTGCGGGCGGCCGTCGACGTAGCGCATCGTGACCTGGCTCTTCGCGTCCGGCCGCAGGAAGGGCAGACGGCCGTCCTTGCGCAACTGGGCCTGGCGCTCCACCAGCCGGTGCGCGTAGTAGATCGGCGCGGGCATCAGCTCGGGCGTCTCGTCGCAGGCGTAGCCGAACATCAGGCCCTGGTCGCCGGCGCCGGTGTTCAGGTGGTCGTCGCTGGCGTGGTCCACGCCCTGCGCGATGTCGTTGCTCTGCTTGTCGTAGGCCACCAGCACCGCGCAGCCCTTGTAGTCGATGCCGTACTCGGTGTTGTCGTAGCCGATGCGCTTGATCGTGTCGCGCGCGACCTGGATGTAGTCGACGTGCGCGTTGGTCGTGATCTCGCCGGCCAGCACCACCAGACCGGTGTTGCACAGCGTTTCGGCGGCCACGCGCGAGCGCGGATCCTGCTCGAAGATGGCATCGAGGATGGCGTCAGAGATCTGGTCGGCCACCTTGTCGGGATGGCCCTCGGACACCGATTCGGACGTGAAGAGAAAGTCGTTCGCCACTTGTGTGACTCCAAACAAAAAGACCCTGACCTGCGTTGCCGGCCCGGGTCGTCTGGAGGTGCGGCGAACGCTTTAGCGGCATTTGTGGGGGTGAACCCGGCAGGGGCTCGCTATGCTTCGCTCCTGCGTCGCCCCGCAAGTTGTTCCTTAAACCGGCGACCGCGCGATTATAGAAAAGATGCTCACGCTGTTTCGTCTGTTGTCTCGTTGGCCGTTGTGGCTTCTGCACGAGATGGGTGCCCTGCTCGGGTGGTTGACCTGGGCGTTGTCGCCCACCTACCGCCGCCGCCTGCAGGCCAACGTGGTGCAGGCCGGCGTGAGCTGGCGCGAGGCCCGGCCTGCCGTGGCGGCCGCGGGGCGCATGGCGATGGAGTTGCCGTGGCTGTGGATGCGCCCGGTGCAGCACAGCCTGGGCGACAAGGTGCGGTGGCAGGGTGCCGAGTGCATCGACGCGGCACATCGCCGCGGCAAGGGCGTGCTGTTCCTGACGCCGCACCTGGGGTGCTTCGAGGTCACGGCGCAGGCGTATGCCGAGCGCTATGGCGGTGCGCACGGCCCCATCACCGTGCTCTACCGTCCGCCACGCAAGGCGTCCATCCGGTCCGTGGTGGAAACCGCCCGCAGCCGGCCGGGGCTGGCCACCGCACCCGCCACGCTGGCAGGCGTGCGGCAGATGATCCGCGCACTGCGTCAGGGCGAGGCGGTCGGCCTGCTGCCCGACCAGGTGCCGCCCGAAGGCATGGGCGTGTGGGCACCGTTCTTCGGCCGCCCGGCCTACACGATGACACTGGCCGCGCGCCTTGCCCAGCAGACCGGCGCGAGCATCGTGCTGGCATGGGGCGAGCGGTTGCGCCACGGGGCCGGCTATGTGGTCCATGTGACGCCCTTTGACGAACCGCTGCCCGAGGCTGGCTCGGATCAAGCACAATCTGCCGCCGCCATCAACCGCGCCATGGAACGATTGATCCTGCAAAGCCCCGGTCAGTACCTGTGGGGTTATCACCGCTACAAGCAACCGCGCCGGGACCCGGCCGCCGCAAGGGAGGTCGTCTGACCATGGCCTCCCGGCTCGCCGTCGGTCTGTTGTGGCTGCTGCACTGGCTGCCGCTGCCGGTGCTCGCCGTGCTGGGGCGCTTCGTCGGCCGCGTGCTGTACTGGCTCGCGCGCTCGCGCCGCCGCATCGCCTTGCGCAACCTCGAACTGTGCTTCCCCGAGATGCCCGCGCCCGAACGCGAGGCGCTGGCGAAGGAGCATTTCCAGTGGCTCGCGCGCAGCCTGCTGGAGCGCTCGCTGCTGTGGTACGCGAGCGAGGAGCGCCTGCGGCGGCTGATCCATGTGGAGGGCGACGTCGGCTTCGCCGACCGCAGCGAGCGCCCGGTGATGTTCCTGGTGCCCCATTTCATGGCGCTGGACGTGGTGGGCGTCGCCGAGCAACTGCACGTGCAGCGCATGGTGGCGTCGATCTACCAGACGCAGAGCGACAAGGTGTTCGACGCCGTGGTGCGCCGCGGCCGCATGCGGTTCGGGCGGGCGGAACTGTTCTCCCGCAAGGAGTCGGCCAAGCCGCTGATGCGCTGCATCAAGCAGGGCCACGCCTTCTTCAACCTGCCCGACATGGACTTCGGCCGCAAGGACTCCACCTTCATCCCGTTCTTCGGCGTGCCGGCCTCCACGCTGCTGGCGCCCTCGCGCATGGCACGGGCGCTCGGCATGGTGGTGCAGCCCATCGTCGGTGAGATCCTGCCGGGCGGGCAGGGCTACCGGGTGCGCTTCCTCGAGCCGTGGCAGCACTTCCCGACCGAAGACGCCGAGGCCGATGCACTGGCGATGAACCAGTGGATCGAATCCGAGATCCGGCGCAACCCGGCGCAGTACCTGTGGGTGCACAAGCGCTTCAAGACGCGGCCCTTGGGCGAACCTTCCCTCTACGCAAAGGCCGCGGCGCGATAATCGCGGCCATGAAGCTGCGCTTTACCAAGATGCAGGGAGCGGGCAACGACTTCGTCGTGCTCGACGCCACCCGCTCCCCCCTGACGCTGACGCCCGAGCAGTACCGCGCGCTGGCCGACCGCCGTTTCGGCGTCGGCGCCGACCAGATCCTCATCGTCGGGCCATCGCCCGCGCCCGGCATCGACTTCAGCTACCGCATCATCAATGCCGACGGCAGCGAGGTCGAGCAATGCGGCAACGGCGCGCGCTGCTTCGCCCGCTTCGTGCACGAGCAAGGCCTGAGCGACAAGCGCTCGATCAAGGTGCAGACGATCTCCGGCCTGATCGAGCCGCGCCTGCAGGACGACGGCCGCGTGACGGTGGACATGGGCACACCCGTGTTCGAGCTCGAGCGCATTCCATTCGACGCGCAGGGCCTGCAACCGCAAGTCGTGGGCGACCACGAGCAGTGGCCGCTGGACCTGGGCGGCACGGCGACCGTGATGGTGGCCGTCGCGTCGATGGGCAACCCGCATGCGGTGCAGCGGGTCGACAACGTCGACACCGCGCCGGTGGCGCTGCAGGGTCCGCTGATCGAAGGCCATGCGCGCTTTCCCCGCCGCGTGAACGCCGGCTTCATGCAGGTGCTGTCGCCGAATCACATCAAGCTGCGCGTCTACGAGCGCGGTGCCGGCGAAACGCTGGCCTGCGGCACCGGTGCGTGCGCGGCGGTGGTCACCGGCATCCGGCTCGGCTGGCTGGAGCGCCGGGTCGACGTCGACACACCTGGTGGGCGACTCAGCATCGAATGGAATGGCCCGGGACATTCCGTGCTGATGACCGGCCCCGCGACCACGGTTTTCCGCGGCGAGATAGACGTATGAACCACCCCGTACGCGCTGCGCGCGCCCCCTCCAGGGGGCGGCACCAGCGGACCGGCGAAGCCGGACCCGCGGCGCCACTCGGCCCTTGCGGAGCATGCGGCTCGGTGGTCGAGCGATGCGCCATTGAACACCCCATCGGACCAGCATACGCACCATGAGCATCCAAGGCATCACCGAGGACGACATCGCGAACTACCTCGCGCACACGCCCGGCTTTTTCGAGCGCCATGCCGAACTGCTGGCCACCATCCAGCTGACCAGCCCTCACGGGCAGCGCGCCGTCTCGCTGCAGGAGCGGCAGATGGAAATGCTGCGCGAGAAGATCAAGGGGCTCGAGCTCAAGATCGTCGAGATGATCCGGCACGGCCAGGAGAACATGGCGATCGCCGACAAGCTGCACCGCTGGACGCGCGCGGTGATGCTCACTGCCGACCCGACGCAGGTGCCGGTACTGATGGCCGAGGAACTGAAGAACCAGTTCCTGATCCCCCAGGCCGGCATCCGCGTGTGGGGCGTGAAGCCCGAATACGCCGAGCAACCGTTTGCGCAAGGCATCAAGGACGACACCAAGTCGTTCGCGACCAGCCTCACGATGCCGTACTGCGGCGTCAACTCCGGCTTCGAGCCGGTGGGCTGGCTCCAAGACCCCGCGACGGTGATGTCATTGGCGCTGATTCCGCTGCGCCACGGCGTTTCGTCCCCGGCGTTCGGCATGCTGGTGCTCGGCTCGCCCGACCCGACCCGCTACACCGCCGACATGGGCACTGAATTCCTGATGCGCGTCGGCGAGCTGGCGAGTGCTGGCCTGGCGCGCCTGGTGCCCGCGGCGGGCTGAACCAGGCGGGCGGGACGGACGACGTGCAGACGCAGATCGAGCGATACCTGGAGCACCTGCGCGTCGAGCGCCGGATGGCGCCACTGACGCTCGAAACCTACGCCCACGACCTGCGCACGCTGCAGGAACTGGCCGACGAGGCGAAGCTCGCGATCGAAGCGGTGCAGGTGCACCACGTGCGGCGCTGGTCCGCCACCTTGCACGGGCGGGGCCGGTCGGGTCGCACCATCGCGAAGACCTTGAGCGCGTGGCGCGGCCTGTACCGCTGGCTGGGGCGGCAGGGGCTCGTCAAGCTCAACCCGGTCGAGGGCGTGCGCGCGCCAAAGGCACCCAAGCCGCTGCCCAAGGCGCTGTCGGTCGAGCAATCGATGCAACTGGCCGACCTGCAGTGCGGCGACGACGACCCGGTGCTGGAAGCACGTGATCGGTGCATCGTCGAGTTGCTCTATGGCTGCGGGCTGCGTATCAGCGAGCTCGTCGGCCTGGACGTGGCGGCGAGCGGCGAGGCCCGCGGGTGGATAGACATGGCCGGCGGCGAAGCTCAGGTGCTCGGCAAAGGCAGCAAACGCCGCAGCGTGCCGATCGGCAAGGCGGCGATTCAGGCCTTGCAGGCTTGGCTCGATCACCGCCAGCAGCTCGTGAAACTCGATCCCGCGCCGCTGTTCCTGAGCGAGCGCGGTACCCGGCTCACGCCGCAACAGATCCGCGTGCGCCTGAAGCGGCGCGCGCTGCAGGCCGGTGTGCCGACGCATGTGCACCCGCACATGCTGCGGCATTCGTTCGCCTCGCACCTGCTGCAGTCCAGCGGCGACCTGCGCGCGGTACAGGAACTGCTCGGCCACGCCAACATCTCGACCACGCAGGTCTACACCAAGCTCGACTTCCAGCATCTGGCCAAGGTCTACGACGCAGCCCATCCGCGCGCCAAGCGCAACACCTGATTCCTCTTTTCCTGTATGAAAGTCATCACACTGCGCGAAGGCAAGGAGCGTTCGCTGCTGCGCCGCCACCCCTGGGTGTTCCAAGGCAGCCTCGCCAAAGGCAAGGCCGACGCGGGCGAAACCGTGCGCGTCGAAGCGCACGATGGCCGCTTCCTGGCATGGGCGTCGTTCAGCCCCACGTCGATGATCCGCGTGCGCGCCTGGAGCTTCGACGAGGCCGAGCGTGTCGACGAGGGCTTCTTCGAACGGCGCATTGCACAAGCGGTGGCGATGCGCGCGCGCCTGCCGGTGGCGAGCGACGCGGTGCGCCTGATCCATGGCGAGGCCGACGGCCTGCCGGGCCTGATCGTCGACCGCTATGGCGACACGTTGAGTGCGCAGTTCCTGTCGGCCGGCACCGAGCGCTGGAAGGCCACGATCGCCGACCTGCTGCTCAAGGCCACCGGGCTCACGCGCCTGTACGAACGCTCCGATTCGGGCGTGCGCTCGCTCGAAGGGCTGCCTGCGGCCACCGGCTGGCTGCGGGGCGGCGGCGACACTGCGGTGACGATCCGCGAACACGAGTGGCACCTGACGCTCGACGTCGCCGAAGGCCACAAGACGGGCTTCTATCTCGACCAACGCGACAACCGCAAGCTGTTCGCCGACACGGTGCGTCACTTCGGCTTCCAGCGCGTGCTCAACTGCTATTGCTACACAGGCGGGTTCAGCATTGCCGCATTGGCGGGTGGGGCCGGGCAGGTCGTCAGCGTCGACTCGTCAGGCCCGGCGCTGGAGCGTGCGTCAGCGCACGTGGCGCTCAATGGGTTCGATGCATCCCGGCACGAGGCACTGGACGCCGACGTCAACGACACGCTGCGGCGCTACCTGAAGGAAGGCCGCAGCTTCGACGCGATCGTGCTCGACCCGCCGAAGTTCGCGCCGACGGCTTCCCATGCCGAACGCGCTGCGCGTGCCTACAAGGACATCAACCGCCTCGCGTTCAAGCTGCTGGAGCCGGGCGGGGCGTTGTTCACGTTCTCGTGCTCTGGCGGCATCGGGGCCGAACTGTTCCACAAGATCGTGGCCGGTGCCGGGCTGGACGCTGGCGTGGACGGTTTCATCTACGACCGGCTCGGAGCCGCGCCCGATCACCCGATGACGATCACCTTCCCCGAAGGCGAATACCTCAAGGGGCTGGTCGTGCTGAAGCGGGTCGGCTGATCACCCGATCAGGTGCTCGCCGCGGAACAACTCTGCGGGCTGTTCCCGGTCGCGGATGAGATGCGCTTGCCCGCCGGCCACCATGACTTCGGCCGCGCGGCCACGGGTGTTGTAGTTGCTCGCCATGCTCATGCAGTAGGCGCCGGCCGACAGCACGGCAATGCGGTCGCCTTGCATCACCGCCAGCGAGCGATCGCGCCCGAGCCAGTCGCCCGATTCGCAGACCGGGCCGACCACGTCATAGACCGCCGGTGCCACGTCGCGTTGGGTGCAGGGCTCGATGCGCATGAACGCCTCGTACATGGCGGGGCGCATCAGATCGTTCATGGCGGCGTCGACGATGCAGAAGTTCTTTGCCTCACCCGGTTTCAGGTAAAGCACTTCCGACACGAGCACGCCCGCGTTGCCCACCAGTGAGCGGCCGGGCTCGACCATCAACATGCGATGACCATGCCCACGTGCGTCGATGCGTTGCAGCATCTGAGCCAGTAGCGCGTCGGCGGCCGGCGGCTGTTCGTCGGTGTAGACGATGCCCAACCCACCGCCAAGGTCGAGGTGGTGCAGCGGGATGCCCGCGGCCTCAATGGCTTCGACCAGATCCAGCACGCGGTCGAGCGCGTCCAGGTAGGGGCCGGTGGTGGTGATCTGGGATCCGATGTGGCAGTCGATGCCGGCCACTTCGAGGCCGGGCAGTTCCGCGGCTCGGCGGTAGACAGCCAGCGCCTTGTCGTGTGCCACGCCGAACTTGTTGCCTTTCAGGCCCGTGGAGATGTAGGCGTGCGTCTGGGCGTCGACGTCGGGGTTCACGCGCAGGCTGACGCGCGCGGTGCGGTCGACGCTCACCGCAACCTGCGACAGCACGTCCAGCTCGGCCTCGCTCTCGACGTTGAAGCACATCACGCCGGCTTCGAGCGCCTGGCGCATCTCGGCGCGCGTCTTGCCGACGCCGGAGAAGACGACCTTGCTCGCCGGCGCACCAGCGGCCAGCACGCGCTCCAGCTCCCCACCCGAGACGATGTCGAAGCCGCAGCCGGCCTGCGCAAAGGTCTGCAGCACGGCGAGGTTCGAGTTCGCCTTCATCGCGTAGCAGACCAGATGAGGGCGCCCGGCAAACCCGCGTTCGTAGGCGGCCAGCGCGGACAGCATCGCACCCTGCGAGTACACGTAGAGCGGTGTGCCATGGCGCTGAGCGAGTTCGTTCAGCGAGCAGTCTTCGACGTACAGCTCCTTGCCACGGTAGGCAAGAAAGGGGGAACCAGGCAAGCTCATCGGGAGGCAGGGTTGGAGGGCTGGGAAGCGGCAGATGCCGGCGTTTGCGCGGCCTGCCCAGGCAGGTACAGCGCGCCCTTCTGCCCGCACGCCGATAGGCCTACCAGCAAAGCAGTGACGACGCCGGTGGCTAGAATCAGGGCCCGTTTCGACATCCCGCGATTCTAGCCAGGGCCCACGCCATGACGCTCGTCCCCACGCCGCTTTCCGACAGCGACTACCACGCGAAGGCAGGCGCCGTGCTGGCGGCGGTCGAGGCGCGTGTCGATGAACTGCTGCAAAGCGATGTCGTCGACATCGATGCAAGCCGCACCGGCGGTCTGCTCGAATTGACACTGCCCAACGGCAGCAAGATCGTCATCAACACCCAGCCGCCACTGCACGAGATCTGGCTGGCGGCAAGGTCGGGCGGCTACCACTACAAGTACGTCGAGGGCCGCTGGCTGGACACCAAGTCCGGCCGCGACTTCTTCGAGATGCTGTCGGAATGCGCCAGCGAGCAGGCGGGGCGGCCGGTGAGTTTCCCGGCGCCCTGAGCTCTGCCCCTCAGTTCTTGAACAAGTCGAGGATGCTGCGGCGCTCGTCCTCCGAGGGTGCCGCCGGCAGTTGATCGTCCAGCCCCAGGCTGGCAACGCCGGCACCGCGCGTGAACTCGTCGTAGAACCACTCCCCGCCCACATTGACCAAGCCGTCGGGCGGCGAGGGCTCCTGCACGGGCACGCCCTTCAGCGCGTGCTGCATGTAGTCGATCCAGATCGGCAATGCCAGCCCGCCACCGGTTTCGCGGCTGCCGAGCTTGCGCGGGTTGTCGTAGCCGATCCACACCACGCCGACCAGGCTGGGCTGGTAGCCGGCGAACCAGGCGTCCATCGCGTCGTTGGTGGTGCCGGTCTTGCCATAGAGGTCCGGCCGCTTCAAGGTCGCCTGGGCGCGAGCCGCCGTTCCCGACCGGGTGACCTCCTGCATCAGGCTCGTCATCACGAACGCGTTGCGCGGGTCGATCGCGCGCATCGACTCATCGACCGGCGTCGCGGGCCGGTCGACCAGGATGCGGCCCTTGCTGTCCGTCACGCGGGTCACAAGGTGAGGGCTGACCCGATAACCGCCATTGGCAAACACCGCGTAGGCGGAGGCCATCTGCAAAGGCGTGACCGACCCTGCGCCGAGTGCCATCGTGAGATAGGCCGGGTGGCGTTCCGCGTCGAATCCGAAATTGCGCACCCACTCCTGCCCATAAGACGGGCCGATGGCCTGCAGCAGCCGGATCGACACCATGTTTTTCGACTTCGCCAGCGCGCGCCGCATCGACATCGGCCCGTCGAAGGTGCCGTCGTAGTTCTTCGGCTCCCAGGGCTGGCTGCCGGTGGTGCCCGCGTCGAAGAACAACGGCGCGTCATTGATCACGGTTGCGGGCGTAAAACCTTTCTCGAGCGCAGCCGAGTAGATGAACGGCTTGAAGCTGGAGCCCGGCTGGCGCCAAGCCTGGGTGACGTGGTTGAACTTGTTCTTCGCGTAGTCGAACCCTCCGACCATGGCGCGAATGGCGCCGGTGCGCGGGTCGAGCGAGACGAGGGCGCCCTCGACCTCGGGCAGTTGCGTGACAGCCCAGTTGCCCTTGGCGTCGCTCACGAGGCGGATCACCGCGCCGGGGCGTATCTGTACTTTCGGATTGGCCCGTTCGGACAGCCCTGACTGCACCGGGCGCAGGCCAGCGCCGGTCACGGTGATGTCGTCGCCGTTCTGAAGCACGGCAACGACCTTCTTGGGGCTCGCCTGCACCGCCACTGCGGCACGGATCTCGCCGTTGTCCGGGTAGTCGACCAACGCCTCGGCAATGCGGGCGTCCAGTTCGGTCGAGTCCTTCGGCAGGTCGACGTAGCCTTCGGGTCCGCGGTAGTGCTGCCGCTGTTCGTAGTCGACGATGCCCTTGCGCAGTGCGCGATATCCGGCGGTCTGGTCGTCCGTCTCGATCGTCGTGTAGACGTTCAGCCCTCGCGTGTAGGCTTCTTCACCGTATTGGCTATGGATCAACTGGCGCGCCGTTTCCGCAACGTACTCCGCATGCACGGGCACGGCCGTGTTCTGCCGGTACTTCAGTTGCTGCGCCAACGCCGCGTCGTGCTGCTCCTGCGTGATGAAGCCGTTCTCCAGCATCCGAGAAATGATGTAGCGCTGCCGGATGCCGGCGCGCTTCGGGTTGACGATGGGGTTGTAGGCAGACGGCGCCTTGGGCAGCCCCGCCAGCATGGCCGCTTCCGCGACCGTGATGTCTGCGAGCGGCTTGCCGAAGTAGGTCTCGCTGGCTGCTGCGAAACCATAAGCCCGCTGCCCCAGGTAGATCTGGTTCATGTAGAGCTCGAGAATCTGATCCTTCGTCAGCAGGCTCTCGATCTTCAGCGCCAGCAGCACCTCGTAGATCTTGCGGGTGAAGGTGCGTTCGGTGGAAAGATAGAAATTGCGTGCCACCTGCATCGTGATCGTCGACGCGCCCTGGCTGCGCGACTCGCCGAAGTTCTTCAGGCCCGCGCGCAGCACGCCGATGTAGTCGACGCCGCTGTGCTCGTAGAAGCGCGCATCCTCGATGGCCAGCACCGCATGCTGCATCACCTTCGGGATGTTCTGGATCGGAACGAACTTCCGGCGCTCTTCGCCGAACTCGCCGATGAGCACGTTGTCGGCCGAATACACGCGCATTGGCAGCTTCGGCCGGTAGTCCATCAGCCCTCTCAGTTCGGGCAGGTTGGGGTACGCGACCGCAAGCGCGATCGAGGCCACCATCAAGATGCCCACGGCGCCAGCAAGCGCGAGGCCGAAGATCCAGGAGAGTCCTTTGAGCAGCCAGCGTGCCCAAGGGGGCAGGGAGGTGCCGGCAGCGCCGCCATTGGGGCGGGGGCGCGCAGAGTCGGTCATGTCGTTCCTATGAGGCGAGGCCCATTATAGAAATCGCAACCGAGGCAAAAGTGCCGTGCCGAAGGCGGATTTGGCGAGGTTTGACACCGTCTGTTTCAAACCGCTGTTGCATCTCAGGGTTCCCCCCAAATCACGCTTTCTGGCACCCGTTTTAAGGCGCCAAAGAAACGGCCAAACCGTGAAAAAATCTTTGTTGCACAAGGGGTTTACTGATAGCATTGAAGTAACTTATTAACAATCCGGCGCACTTTCTTGCGCGTTGGGGGACCCGTGAGTTTTCTTGACGTTTTGCTGGGCCGCAAGCACGCGCCGCTTGTCGGACTCGACATCAGTTCGTCGAGCGTCAAGCTGGTCGAACTGGCTCAAACCTCCTCCGGCGAGTACATCGTCGAGCGCTTTGCAACCGAAAGCTTCGAGAAGGGCTGGATCGCCGACGGGCAGATCGAGAAATTCGACGAAGTGGCGGATGCCGTACGGCGAGTGGTCGTCAAGAGCGGCACCCGAACCAAGCATGTCGCGATGGCCATGCCGCAATCGGCCGTGATCACGAAGAAGATCATGCTGCCCGCCGGGTTGCGCGAAGAGGAGCTCGAGGTTCAGGTCGAATCCGAGGCCAATCAATACATTCCTTTCTCGTTGGACGAAGTCAGTCTCGACTTCTGCGTCGTCGGCCCGAGCCCGACGTCTGCCGGAGACGTCGAGGTACTGATCGCTGCCTCCCGGAAGGATCGCGTGCAGGATCGCCAGGGACTGGCGGAAGCCGCGGGCCTCAAGCCGGTGGTGCTGGACATCGAATCGCATGCCTCCAGGCTGGCCATGGGCAGGTTGGTCACCACACTGCCCAACGAAGGCAAGGACTCGCTGGTGGCGCTGTTCGAGATCGGTGCCGAAACGACCAGCCTCAAGGTGCTGCGTGACGATGAGCTGCTCTATGACCGCGACCAGGCTTTCGGCGGGTCGCAGCTGACCCAGCTGATCTCGCGGCAATACGGCTTCTCTTTCGAAGAGGCCGAGCAGAAGAAGCTGGCGGGCGATCTCCCCGAAGACTACGAGCAGTCGATCCTCACTCCTTTCGTCGACAGCCTGTCGCAGGAGATCGGCCGGGCGCTGCAGTACTTCTTCACCAGCACGCCTCATCACAAGGTGCACTACGTGATGCTGGCAGGCGGTAGTGCGGCGTTGCCGGGTCTGAAGGAGCGTGTCACCGAACAGACGGGGTTCGCATCGATGGTCGTCAACCCGTTCGAAGGCATGAAGCTCGGCTCCAGCGTGCGTGAAAGCAAGCTGCGCCGGGAGGCCCCGTCTTACCTGACGGCTTGCGGCCTCGCGATGCGGAGATTCCTCCAATGATTCTGATCAACCTGCTTCCCCACCGGGAAGAGAAGCGGCGCCGCCGCAAGCAGGCGTTCTTCGTGGCGCTGGGGATGTCGGCGGCCGTCGGTGCCCTTGTCGTCGGGGGCTGGTACGGCGTGTTGCAGCAATTGATATCGGTGCAACAGGAGCGCAACAACTTTCTCAACGCCGAGATCAAGAAGCTGGACGAACAGATCAAGGACATTGCGACCCTGCGGGCTGAGATCGATGCGTTGAAGGCACGGCAGCGCGCGGTGGAGGATCTTCAGACCGACCGCAACATACCGGTTCACCTGTTGAACGAACTGGTGAGGCAGATGCCGGAAGGGGTCTATCTCAACAGCGCTCGCCAGAATGGACAAACAGTGACCATCGCGGGCATCGCGCAGACCAACGAGCGGGTGTCCGAGTTGCTCAGAAACACCGCCTATAACTCGGCTTGGCTGGAGCGCCCGGAACTCGTGGAGATCAAGGCGGCCAACGTTGGCTCCGGGCGCGATCAGAAGCGGCTGTTCGAGTTCTCGATGAGGGTCTCCATCAAGCGGCCGCAGGCGGACCCGGAGAAGGACGCCCCCGCCACCCCTGCCGCGGCGAAGCGCGCCGCGAAGAAGTCGTGATCGGAGCTGAGGCATGGCAAAAGGGGCTGTGAATATCAACTTGAGCGAACTCTCCGACGAGATCGCATCGCAATTCCGCGGGTTGGACGCGAATCAACCGGGGCAGTGGCCGATATTGCCGCGCGCGCTGGCATGGCTGTTCGCGGCGGTGGCGGTTGTCGTCCTGGGGTGGTTCGTGGTGCTCTCCGATGAGACCAGCAATCTTGAAGCGGAGCGCAACAAGGAGCCGAAGCTGAAGGAGAGCTATCGGAGCAAGCTCGCGCAAGCGGTCAACCTGGGTGAGTTGCGCAAGCAGCGGCTGCAGGTGCAGGAATACGTGACGCAACTCGAGAAACAACTGCCGGGCAAGGCAGAAATGGATGCCCTGCTGTCCGACATCAACCAAGCGGGGCTGGGGCGAGGGCTGCAATTCGAGTTGTTCAAGCCAGGCCAGGTGGTGGTCAAGGACTATTACGCGGAGCTGCCCATTGCGTTGAAAGTCTCCGGTCGGTATCACGATATGGGCGCATTCGCGGCCGACATTGCGAACCTCTCCCGTATCGTCACGCTCCACGGCGTCAATATCTCTCGACCGAAGGATGGTGGTGGTTCCATTCTGGTGATGGATGCGACCGCGCGAACCTATCGCTATCTCGACCAAGACGAACTGGAAGCACAGCGGCAGGCCCGCGACGCGGCTAACAACAAGAACAAGAAGGGAGGGAAGAAGAAATGAAACCTATGACTTCTGCCCTTCGCGCGACGGCGTTGCTCTTTGCGATGGTGGGCAGCCTCTTGCTGTCCGCTTGCGATGGCGGGCGAGACGAGCTTCAGTCGTGGATGGAACAGCAAAAGCGTGAGGTGAAGCCGAACGTGACACCGCTGGAACCACCGAAAAAGTTTGATCCGGAGGCCTATGCGGTAGCAGAAAGCGTCGAGCCGTTCAGCGCTCAGAAGCTGACGGTCGCACTCAAGCAAGAGGCCCGGCAGCCCAGCTCCTTGCTGGCAACCGAGTTGAATCGGCGTCGGGAGCCGCTGGAAGCCTACCCGCTCGACAGCATGTCGATGGTGGGTAGCGTGGCCCGCAACGGCCGCCAGTTCGCGCTCTTGCGGGTGGACAACCTCCTGTATCAGGTGAAGGTTGGCGACTACCTCGGGCAGAACTACGGCCGGATCACGAAGATCACTGAGACGGAGGTCGCTCTCCGGGAGATCGTTCAGGATGCCGCTGGCGAATGGATCGAACGCGTCAGCAGCCTCCAGCTTCAGGAGAAAGCGCGATGAACAGCAAGCAAGAGAACTCGATGAAGAATTCCCTGAGGGCGGCGGCGCTCGGTTTCTCCCTATTCGTTGCTTCGGCGTCCGCCTGGGCGCAAAACGCAATCCAGTCGATCAACAGCAGCCAGCAGGCAGGTGCCGAGGTGGTTCGCATCGAGCTGGCGCAGCCGCTGACCGAAGTGCCTGCGGGATTCACCATCCAGGCTCCGCCGCGGATCGCCATCGACCTTCCAGGCGTCGGCAATGCCATGGGGCGCTCGGCGGTCGAACTCAACCAGGGCAATCTCCGTTCGGTCAACGTGGCGCAGGCAGGGGAGCGCACGCGCCTGGTGCTCAACCTCAAGCAACCGGCAAGCTACACCGCCCAGTTGCAGGGCAAGACCCTGTTGCTGGTGGTCGAATCGAAGGGGGCTGCGGCCGTTCCCACCGCTTCCACGAGCGAGCCGACGCATTTCGCTGAGAGCTTGAACCGCACGCAGTTGCCTTTGAAGGACATCGACTTCCGTCGCGGGCAGAACAATGCCGGGCGTGTCGTGGTCGAGTTGCCCAACAACCAGGTGGGCGTGGACATTCGCCAGCAGGGCAAGAACCTGGTGGTGGAGTTTCTCCGCTCGACGCTGCCCGAGAACCTTCGTCGCCGGCTCGACGTGACCGATTTCGGAACCCCTGTTCAGTCGGTGTCGACATTCCAGTCGGGTGATCGGGTCCGGATGGTCGTGGAGCCCGCCGGCACGTGGGAGCACAGCGCCTACCAGAGCGACACCCAGTTCGTGCTGGAGGTTCGTCCGGTCAAGGAAGATCCGAACAAGTTGGTGCAGGGGCCGGGTTATCAGGGCGAAAAGCTGTCCCTGAACTTCCAGAACATCGAGGTGCGCGCACTGCTGCAGGTCATCGCCGACTTCACCAACTTCAACGTGGTGACGAGTGACACGGTCACCGGCAACGTGACGCTGCGGCTGAAGGACGTCCCGTGGGACCAGGCACTCGACATCATCCTGCAGGCAAAGGGCCTCGGCATGCGCAAGTCCGGCAACGTGCTGTGGATCGCGCCGAAGGATGAAATCGCCGCAAAGGAGAAACTCGACCTCGAGGCCAAGGCGCAGGTGATCCAGCTCGAACCCTTGCGTACGCAATCGTTCCAGCTGAACTACACCAAGGCGGAAGAAGTCGTGAAGGGCTTGCTCGGCGAATCGGGCAACATGAAGAATGCGAAGCCCATCCTGACGACGCGCGGCAGCGTGATCTATGAGACGCGGACCAACCAGATCTTTGTTACGGACATTCCGTCCAAACTGGAAGAAGTCCAGGAGCTGATCTCCAAGATCGACATCCCTGTGCGGCAGGTGATGATCGAGGCCCGTATCGTCGAGGCGAGCGACACGTTCGGCCGGCAACTGGGTGCGAAGCTCGGCATGCTGAATCCGGGTGGTTGGGGCCTGAATGGCAACAACCGGGTGAGCCTCACCGGCAACTACCTGGGCGTGGGCGAGCAGACGGGGCAGGCTGAAATCACCGGCGGCAGCTTCATTCCGAACACGTACTTCGTGAACTTGCCCGCGAACAGCATCGGCGGCCGTAGCCCGGGCAACTTCGCGTTGTCGCTGTTCAGCGCAAGTGCGGGCCGCTTCCTGAACCTGGAGATCTCCGCACTCGAAGCGGAAAACAAGGGCAAGGTGGTGTCCAGCCCGCGCGTGATCACGGCCGATCAGGTGAAGGCACTGATCGAGCAGGGCACCGAGATCCCGTACCAGACCGCCACTTCCAGCGGTGCCACAGCCATCGCCTTCCGCAAGGCCAACCTGAAGCTCGAAGTGGTGCCGCAGATCACGCCCGAGGGCAACATCATCCTCGACGTCGACATCAACAAGGACAGCGTGGGTCAGACCACGCCCGCTGGCTTGGCCATCAACACCAAGCACGTCAAGACGCAGGTGCTGATCGAGAACGGCGGCACGGTGGTGATCGGCGGCATCTTCGAGCAGATCGAGCGTGACGAAACCACCAAGGTGCCGCTGCTGGGCGATGTGCCCGTGGTGGGCAACCTCTTCAAGACGCGCGGCAAGGCCGCCGAGAAGACCGAGTTGCTCGTGTTCCTGACGCCGCGTGTCATCACTGACCGCACGGCGGTCCGCTGACCCGCGGTGGCCGAAGCCTCCGCCTCGGCGGGAGCGCAGCCGGGTATCGTATCGCTGGTCGGCATGCCCGGCTGTGGCAAGTCCACGGTCGGGCGGCAACTTGCCAAGCGCCTGAACGTCGCATTCATCGACGTTGATGCGGTGATCGAGGATCGACTCGGAGAGTCGATCCGTTCCTTTTTCGATCGCATGGGCGAAGCCGCCTTTCGCGACCTGGAAGAGTCCGTGCTCGTGGAGCTCCTGGCCCGGCGGGCTGCGGTGCTTTCGACCGGGGGCGGCGTGGTGGTGCGTGAGCGCAACCGAGCCTTGCTGCACGAACAGACGACCGTGGTGTACCTGCTGTCCACGCCCGAGGAGCTGTTCCGCCGGTTGCGGCACGACACGCAGCGACCGCTGTTGCAGGTCGCTGACCCTCTTGCCAAGTTGCGGCAGCTGTACGCCGAACGCGATCCGTTGTATCGAAAAGTGGCGCATTTCACGGTGGAGACCGGACGTCCCTCCGTGACGACGCTCGTCAACATGATCCTCATGCAGCTTGAATTGGCCGGCATCGTCGACCCCCGCACGGTTCCATCGTCGGTACAACTCCCCCGGCCCGACTGAACGTCCACGCGTGCGGCCTTAAACTGCGGCCCATGCAAACAGCTTCACCTCCTCCTGCTGCCACGGTCACCATCGACCTGGGCGAGCGCAGCTACCCGATCCTGATCGGCTCCCGCCTTCTTGCGGAATCGGCCACCTACGTCGGGTTGCCACGCGCGGCCCGGGCGGTGATCGTCTCGAACAGCACGGTGCTGCCGTTGTACGGGGAGCCGCTGCGCCTGGCGCTTGCCAAATGCTATGAGGAGGTGCTGTCGATCGAGCTGCCGGATGGTGAGGCGTACAAGAGCTGGGAAACGCTCAACACGGTGTTCGACCAATTGCTGGGGGCGGGTTGTGATCGCAAGACGACGCTGTTTGCGCTCGGTGGCGGCGTGATCGGTGACCTGACGGGCTTTGCGGCCGCCTGCTACATGCGAGGCGTGCCTTTTGTGCAGGTGCCGACCACCTTGCTGGCTCAGGTCGACTCGTCCGTCGGCGGCAAGACGGCGATCAACCATCCGCTGGGCAAGAACATGATCGGCGCGTTCTACCAGCCCCTGCAGGTCGTGGCGGATCTCGACGTACTCGACACGTTGCCGGACCGCGAGCTTTCTGCCGGGCTGGCGGAGGTCATCAAGTACGGGCCGATTGCCGATCCGGCGTTCCTGGATTGGATCGAGAGCAATCTCGATGCACTGCTGGCCCGCGACAAGCGCGCGCTGGCCCATGCGGTGAAACGTTCCTGCGAGATCAAGGCCTGGGTGGTGGGGCAGGACGAGCGCGAGAGCGGCCTGCGTGCCATCCTGAACTTCGGCCACACCTTCGGCCATGCGATCGAGGCCGGTCTTGGCTACGGCGCGTGGTTGCACGGAGAAGCGGTCGGCTGCGGCATGGTGATGGCGAGCGAACTCTCGGCCCGGCTCGGCCTGGTGCCTGCAGACTTCGTCGAGCGCATGCATCGTCTGATCGAGCGGGCGCGCCTGCCGGTGGCAGGCCCCGCGAGCATGAGCCCTGACCGGTACATCGAACTGATGCGTGTCGACAAGAAGGCCGAGGCCGGCGAGATCCGGTTCGTGGTCATCGAAGGGGTGGGCCGGGCGGGCATGCGGCCGGCCGCGGACGAACTCGTGGCGCAGGTGGTCCTGGCACACACGGCGCGCTGAAGGGCTCCCGATGCTCGCGCCGTATGCCAGCAGGCCGGAGCATTCGCGGGGGCGCCGCCACCCCGAGCCCGACGCGCCGACGCGCAACGCCTTTCAGCGTGACCGTGACCGCATCGTGCACAGCACGGCGTTCCGGCGTCTGGTCTACAAGACGCAGGTGTTTCTCAACCACGAGGGCGACCTGTTTCGTACGCGACTGACGCATACGCTGGAGGTGGCGCAGCTTGGCCGCTCCGTGGCGCGCACATTGGGCCTGCACGAAGACCTCGTGGAGGCGATCGCGCTGGCCCATGACCTCGGGCACACGCCTTTCGGGCATGCGGGGCAGGATGCATTGCACGAGTGCATGCGCGAACACGGGGGCTTCGAACACAACCTGCAGAGCCTGCGCGTGGTGGACGAACTCGAAGAGCGCTACCCGGCCTTCAACGGCCTGAACCTGAGCTTCGAGACGCGCGAGGGCATCCTCAAGCACTGTTCTGTCGAGAACGCACGCAAGCTGGGCGATGTCGGCCAGCGTTTCATCGACCGTACGCAGCCGAGCCTCGAAGCGCAGTTGTGCAACCTTGCGGATGAAATTGCGTACAGCGCGCACGACATCGACGACGGCGTGCGCTCGGGGTTGCTGCAACTGGATCAACTCGAGGAAGTGGAGCTGTTCGCGCGCTACCGTCGGGCAGCTTGTCGAGAGCATCCGACGTTGAGCGGTCGTCGCATGTTGTTCGAGGCCATCCGCCGGATGTTGTCCGAGCAGGTCTACGACGTGATCGATGCAACGCGGCAGGCGCTCGCAGGCCACGGAGCATGCAGCGCCGACGACATCCGCCGCCTGCCGCCCCTGGTCCGTTTCAGCAGCGCGATGCGGGCCGACGTGCTCGGCCTCAAGCGCTTTCTGCGCATCCATCTGTACCGGCACCCGCAGGTGGTGGAGACCACCAGCCGGGGCAAACAGGTGGTGCGCGAGTTGTTCGACGCCTATCTCTCCGCACCCGACGAAATGCCGCCGGACTACGCCGGGGCGCCGGATGTGCATCGGACGGTGGCCGACTACATTGCCGGCATGACGGATCGTTTCGCGATCCGCGAACACGAGCGGCTGACGGGGCGTTCCGTTTTCTGACCATGCAGCGGTGCGGTGCATGCCGCACTCGCCTGCGGTTCGCTCCATAAAATGGGGTCAGGTTCACTACCGCTTTTGCATGCATGGCTCGCCTGCCCCGTCTTGTTGTTCCCGGACAACTCCATCTGGTGGTTCAACGCGGCCACAACCAACAGCCCGTGTTCGACACCGACGCCGACTACCGGTCCTATATCGACGCAATGCGCGAATGCGCGTTGATACACAAGGTGGCGGTGCATGCATACGCGCTGGTGCCCAATGCGGTCCATCTGCTGGTCACCCCTGTCGAGTCCGAAGGACTGAGTCGCATGATGCAGGCCATCGGACGCCGCTATGCCGGCTGGTACAACCGCTCGCACGGCCGCAGCGGCGCGTTGTGGGATGGCCGGTTTCGCGCAGGCCTGGTCGAAGCCTCCTTGCACCTTCTGCAGGCCACCGTGCTGGTGGAAAGCCAGCCTGAACGGGCCGCGGTCGTCCCCGACGCATCGCTGTGGGGATGGTCCAGTCTGGCCCATCACCTGGGCCACAGGAACGACCCTGCCGTAGCCGATCACCCGCTCTTCTGGGCCCTGGGCAACACGCCGTTCGACCGGGAGATGGCGTACCGACGTCTGTTCGAACAAGGCTTGAGCGCCGCTCAGGCACGGCAACTCGAGGAGGTGGCGGTCAAAGGCTGGGCGCTCGGCTCGGCGGCCTTTCTCTCGATGGTGGCCGGGCAGGTGGAGCGGCCGGTCCAGCCGCGCCCGCGTGGCCGGCCCAGGAAGCCATAATCTGTCCCCAATTAATGCGCACCAAAAGTATGCGTGTCGATTAACGGGTGTCTGACCCTTTTTATTCCTGCTTGACATGAGCTGATGCATAAGTATCCTCCGCGTTATCCCTAACGATGACTCGGAGTGCGCCATGAACAAGGCCGCCCTGGGGGTTGCTACCCCTGAAGAAATCGCGTCGCTCGCTGCAGGCGGCCTCTATGACCCGGCGCATGAAAAAGATGCCTGCGGTGTCGGCTTCGTTGCTCACATCAAGGGCCAGAAGGCGCATGGCATCGTCGAGCAGGGTCTGAAGATCCTCGAGAACCTGGACCATCGCGGCGCCGTCGGTGCCGACAGGCTGATGGGCGACGGGGCCGGCATCCTGATCCAGATCCCGGACGAATATTTCCGCGCAGAGATGGCCCGCCAGGGTGTCGAGCTTCCGCCCCCGGGCGAATACGGCGTCGGCATGATCTTCCTGCCGAAGGAACACGCCTCCCGTCTTGCCTGCGAGCAGGAGCTGGAGCGCGCGGTCAAGGCCGAAGGCCAGGTGCTGCTCGGCTGGCGCGACGTGCC
>NZ_CAMLJQ010000053.1 GCF_946480305.1 uncultured Caldimonas sp. | reverse complement strand
CGCCAGGACCCGCAGGGTCGTGCTCGGCATCGCCGAGTCAGCCGCAGGCTGAAGCTCTTCTGGGGGAGCACTCATTTGCCCGTAGGGCAAGTGACGTGATCACCAAAATGAGCGCCAGGACCCGCAGGGTCGTGCTCGGCATCGCCGAGTCAGCCGCAGGCTGAAGCCAAAACAAGCACGGTCGCATTGCGGACCGCTCCTGCAACCGGGCCTCCTGCTGCGCGCGGTATTCGTCTTGGCCGGCCCTGCAGCTCTGTGCAGCTGCGCCGAACGTGGACTCGACCCGGGCGATGCCGTCTTCGCGGCGTGCGCCGGGCTCACCACGTGGCTGGTGACTCGTTAGACTTCGGGCTTCACCCCGGATCGCGCCCGCTTCTCACGTCTGATGGAATCTCCCCAGGTCCGACTCGTTACGCCCGACACCCCCGCACTGTTCGACGCGACGCGGGAGATCTTCCGCGAGTACGCGCTGTCGCTCGGCGTGGACCTGGGCTTCCAGGACTTCGAGGGCGAACTGGCCGGCCTGCCGGGGGACTACGCTGCACCCGGCGGGCGGCTGCTGCTGGCGTTCGTCGACGAGGAACTGGCCGGCTGCGGGGGCTTCCGGCCGATCACCGACGTCGACTACGCCAACGCCTGCGAGATGAAGCGGCTGTACGTGCGCAAGCCGTTCCGGCGCTTCGGCCTGGGTCGCACGATCGCTCAATCCCTGATCGACGACGCCCGCCGCAGCGGCTACTCGGTGATGCTGCTCGACACGCTCGACGAAATGGAAGCGGCCCGTTCGCTCTACGTGACGCTCGGCTTCGAGGACATTCCGCCCTACTACTACAACCCGCTGCCGGGCGCCCACTACCTGAAGGTCGTGCTCGACTGAAGGCGGGGGCGCCACCGCGGGCGCGAAACCTGCTGCATCGACGCCGCACCCCGCGGCGAGGGTTTCCCTTGATGGACGCCCGCGACCCACGCGCGACGATGCCCCGATCGCCACCAGCAGGAGGACTCGATGAACCCCTTCAAGCATCTGCTGAAATCCGCCGGCAGCCACCCGCCGGTCGGCACCTGGATCCTGTCCGCCGACCCCATCGTGGCCGAGGCGATCGGCCACGCGGGGTTCGAGTGGGCCGTGCTCGACATGGAGCACGCGCCCGCCGACACGATGGACATCGTGCACTTGCTGCAGGCGGTCTCGTCGACCCGCCTCGTGCCGGTGGTGCGCGTGCCGTGGAACGAACCGGTCGTGGTCAAGCGCGTGCTCGATGCGGGTGCCACCACGGTGATGTTCCCCTTCGTGCAGGACGCCGAACAGGCTCGCTCAGCGGTGGCCGCCACCCGCTACCCGCCCCACGGCGTGCGGGGGGTGGTCGGCATGAGCCGGGCGAGCCGGTACGGCATGAACCCGCACTACCTCACGCACGCCAACAGCGGCATCTGCACCATCGTGCAGATCGAGACGCCCGATGCCTGCCGGGTGGTGGAATCGATCGCGGCGGTCGAAGGCGTCGATGCGGTGTTCGTCGGGCCCGCGGACCTGTCCGCCGCGATGGGGCACCTGGGCCATCCCGCGCACCCGAGCGTGCTCGACGCCATGAGCCGTGCAGTGCAGTGCTGCAAGCGGCTGGGCATGCCGATCGGCACCGTCGGCGGCACGCCGGATGCGGTCGCCCAGTACCGTGCGATCGGTTTCGATTTTGTCGGCGTCGCATCCGACCTCGGCCTCATGATGCGCGGTGCCACCGCGGCGTTGTCGGCATTGAAGACGCAGGACGTCGACATCGTCCATTCGGTCACCGCCGGCACGTTGACGGGCGCGGCAGCCAGCGGCGTCTGAACAGCCCGCCGGTTACAGCGAGGTACGCCCTTAGCATCCGCCCTTGGCCTTCAGAACAGGCTCTGCCTTCATGACACCCACACCTCCCACGCTCGAACTGCGAGCCGGCGCGCTGCGCCTGGCCGTACGGCCTGACCTCGGCGGCTCGATCGCCGGCTTGTGGCACCACGACGTCCCCGTGCTGCGCTCGACCGAGCCGTCCATGCTCGACAACGTCCGCCTCGCGGCCTGCTACCCGCTCGTGCCTTATTCGAACCGCATCGAGCATGCCCGCTTCCCGTGGGCCGGGCGCCAGGTGGAGCTGGCTCGAAGTGTCCATGACGACGGCCCGCACGCGCTGCACGGCGTGGGCCTGTACCGTGCCTGGCAGGTGCTTTCCAGCGACGAGGGCCATGCCGAGTTGCGGCTGCAGCACCCGGGTGACGAAGCCTGGCCGTTTGCCTTCGAGGTGACGCAACGCATGGCCCTTGATGCGCAAGGGCTCGCGCTCTCGCTGCAGATCGTGAACACGGCAGCCGAACCGGCGCCGGCAGGGCTCGGCTGGCATCCGTTCTTCCCCAAGCGCTCGCGCAGCCGCCTGCATGCCGAGCTGTCGGGCCGCTGGGACGCCGATGAGACCTTGCTGCCGGTGCGGCACGTGCCCCAGGCAGGCATCGATGCCGACGTCGCGTATCTTGATTTCGACAACTGCTTCACCGGGTGGCAGGGAACCGTGCGCATCCGTGACGAGAAGTTCTCGCTGCAACTCACGTCGCCGCTGCCGTACCTGGTGGTCTACACGCCGCCGCTGCGCGAGCACTTCGCCGTCGAACCGGTGAGCCACGTCAACAACGCATTGAACATGCCGGAGCCCGAACAGCACGGCGTGGCGGTGCTGGCGCCGGGAGCCTCGCTGTCTGCCACCATGAAACTCAACATCCAGGAGGTCCACGCATGAGCGCGGGGCAAGCGTACGAAGTCACTGTCGCCGTCGAGCAGCCTGCGCTGCTCGGCGAGTCGCCGATGTGGCACCCCATCGAGCAGGTGCTGTACTACTGCGACATTCCCGGCCACAAGCTGCATCGCTTCGACCCGGTGACCCAGGCGCTCGACACCTGGGCCTTCGATACCGACGTGGCGTGCTGTGCGCCAGCCACGGGCGGAACGCTCATCCTGGCGATGCGCGACGGCGTGTGGCGCTTCGACCCGGCGACCGGTCGTCGCACCGGGATCGCGGCACCGCCTTACGAGCCGGCGACCGAGCGGTTCAACGACGGCAAGTGCGACCCCGGCGGCCGCTTCTGGTGCGGCACCATCTACGAGCCCCGCACACCGGCGCTGGCGGCGCTCTATCGGCTCGATCCCCAGGGCCAGCTGACCCGGCAGGCAGATGGCGCTACCGTGTCCAACGGTCTCGGCTGGAGCCCTGACGGTCGCACCATGTACTGGAGCGACACGACCAGCCACACGATCTTCGCGATGGACTTCGATCCGGTCACCGGCGAGGCATCGCAGCGTCGGGTCTTCGCGAGTTTCGAGCGCAAGCGCGACGGCCAGTCGCTCGACACCTATGGCGGGCGGCCTGACGGTGCTGCGGTGGATACGCAAGGCAACTACTGGGTGGCGATGTTCGAAGGCTCGCGCCTGCTGCAGTTGTCCCCCGAAGGCAGGCTGCTGCGCGAGGTGCGTCTGCCGGTGCGTTGCGCCACCATGCCGTGCTTCGGTGGCGCCGACCTGAAGACGCTCTACATCACCACCTCCCGCGAGAAGCGCCCGGCCGACGAACTGGCTGCGCAACCGTGGGCGGGCTGCGTGTTGCAGATGCGGGTGGAAGTGCCGGGCCTGCCGGCCAACACCTACGCCGGGTAGCGCGTCGTGGCGCGGCGCTGCGTGCGTTCGCGCAGGCGCCGCGACAGCTTCCAGCGCCACATCATCTTCACGCCCACGTAGCCCAGCCCCGCACCCACCACCGCGAACAGCGCCATGCCGACGAGGGCGGGCACGCCGATCGCGTGCAGCCAGCCCATCAAGCCGACGTCTTCGGCCGGCACGAGCGGTGGCGGCGCCTGCACGATCAGGCTGCCCACCTGATAGGCCAGCCACAGCCAGCCACCGACGGTGAGCGGGTTGGTCACGAAGGTGATGGCCGCTGCCACCGGGATGTTGCCGCGCCACCAGACGCAGTGCAGCGTGGCAAACAGGATCTGCGCGAACGGAATGATGAAGGCCCAGAACACACCCACGGCCACGCCGCGCGCGACGGTTTCACCGCGCATGCGCCACAGTTCGGGCGCCAGCAGTCGTTGCGAGACAGGGCGCAACCAGCGGCTGCGAGCGAGCTCTTCGCGCCGCGGCAACTGATCCTTCAATCGCCGCGCCAGCAGTTCCTTCATCGATGTCATGGCGCGAATCCTCTCACGAGGCGGCCCGGCATATGTAAATCCCGAGTCCGCGCCGCGCTTGTCGCCGATCAACACCTGTGCTGCGAGCGGTGTGAGAGAGCACTTGATCGAGGATGTGAAAGCGCCTTGGCGAAAGCTGTCTGACAGGCTAGCGGACCGGTGCGGGTTTCCACGTATAATCCCGCGGATTTGCCGCAACCAGCCCGTAACCGAGCGCCATGACCGCAAAACATGCCGACCATGGTGACCCGGATACGCGCACAGATGCGGACGAAGAAGCGGCTTTCAAGCCCCTGAGCCGAGACGAGGCGCAGGCCTTGATGTCGCAACACCCGCCGCTCTCACCCTGGCGGGTGGTCGCGGTGCAAGCCGTGACCGGCGTGGTGGTGGCGGCCTTGTGGTTTGCCGTCACGCGTGAGGGTGGGGCGGGTTGGTCGGCGCTGTATGGTGCCGCCGCCGTGGTGCTCCCGGGGGCCTTGATGGCTCGCGGGCTGACCAGCCGGATTTCCAGGGCCAGTCCCGGCGCAGCCGTGTTCGGGTTCCTGTTCTGGGAGTCCCTGAAGATTGCGTTGGCCGTCGCCATGCTGGTGGCGGCCGTAAAGGTGGTGCCCGATCTGAGCTGGCCGGCGTTGCTGGTCACGATGGTCGTGTGCATGAAAGTCAGTTGGCTGACCTTGCTGATGAGGCGGGGTCAGGCGAAACAAACGTCATAACGACAGTTCGAGAGAAAAACCGATGGCTGCCGCAGGACAAGGACCGACCCCGGGTGAATACATCCAGCACCACCTGGAGCATTTCCAGAACCGCACGCAGGAAGGCATCGTCAACTTTTCGTTGAGCGAGCCGGTGCTCAAGCTGGACTCGCTGTTCTGGGCCATTGTTCTCGGCGTGATCGGCAGCCTGTTCCTGTGGCGTGTCGCCAAGGCGGCCACCTCCGGCGTGCCGGGTCGCATGCAGGGCCTGGTCGAGATGATCGTCGAGATGGTCGACACCCAGGCCAAGGGCATCATCCACAACGAAGCGTCGCGCCGCGCGATCGCCCCGCTGGCATTGAGCGTGTTCGTCTGGATCTTCCTGATGAACGCCATGGACCTGTTGCCGGTCGACCTGATCCCGCGCATCTGGGAAGGCATCTACGGCGCCACCGGCGGCGACCCGCACCACGCCTACATGCGCGTCGTGCCGACCGCCGACCTGTCGATCACGCTGGGCCTCGCGATCACCGTGCTGCTCGCCCGCATCTACTACAACATCAAGATCAAGGGCGCCGGCGGCTGGGTGAAGGAACTCTTCTCCGCACCCTTCCATGGCCACGGCGTCATGGCCATCGTGCTGGCACCGGTCAACTTCATCATGCAGATGATCGAGTTCACCGCAAACACCGTGTCCCACGGCATGCGGTTGTTCGGCAACATGTTTGCCGGCGAACTGGTGTTCATGCTGATCGCGCTGCTCGGTGGCGCGGCTGCCCTGTCCCTCGGTGGTTCGCTGCTGTTCGCGGGCCACGTCATCGCCGGCACCATCTGGGCCATCTTCCACATCCTGATCATCACGCTGCAGGCCTTCATCTTCATGATGCTGACCCTCGTGTACCTCGGTCAGGCGCACGACAAACACTGACGCGTCGCTGCAGTACCGGTTTCTAGTTTTCTTTCCGTCCGTCAACTCACTTCTCTATTTCAATAGGAGCAATCATGGAAAACGTGTTGGGTCTCGTCGCTCTGGCTTGCGGTCTGATCATCGGTCTGGGCGCCATCGGTGCCTGTATCGGTATCGCGCTGATGGGTGGCAAGTACCTCGAAGCTTCGGCTCGCCAGCCTGAGCTGATGAACGAACTGCAAACCAAGATGTTCCTGCTGGCCGGCCTGATCGACGCCGCGTTCCTGATCGGTGTCGGTATCGCGATGCTGTTCGCCTTCGCCAACCCGTTCGTCGTCGCCTAAGCGTCCTCTTTCTCCTTAAGCAACTTTCCAAGTTCTAACCGAGAGAGGTCGAAGCCGTGAATCTGAACGCAACGCTGTTGGCGCAGATCGTCGTCTTCCTGATCCTCTGGTGGTTCACGATGAAGTTCGTGTGGCCGCCGATCACGAAGGCGCTCGATGAGCGCGCCAAGAAGATTGCCGACGGCCTGGCCGCGGCCGACAAGGCCAAGCTGGAGCTGACCGCAGCCAACAAGCGCGTCGAGGAACAGCTCGCCCAGACCCGCGAAGAGTCCACCAAGCGGATCGCGGACGCCGAAAAGCGTGCGCAAGCCATCATCGACGAGGCCAAGAAACGGGCCGACGAAGAAGGCGCCAAGATCATCGCCCAAGCCAAGGCGGAAGCCGAGCAGCAGGTGATCCAGGCGCGCGAGGCCCTGCGTTCGCAGGTGGCCGCGCTGGCCGTCAAGGGTGCCGAGCAAATCCTCAGGCGCGAGGTCAACGCCGGCGTGCACGCCGATCTGTTGAACCGCTTGAAAACCGAGCTTTGATCATGGCTGAGCTCGCAACCATCGCGCGTCCCTATGCCGAGGCCCTTTTCGAAGTGGCCAGCAAGGGGGACCTGAACCAGTGGGCAGCCCAGGTCGATCAACTGGCCGCCGTGGCATCCGACGAGCAACTGCAGCAGTTCGCCGACAACCCCAAGGTGTCGGCGCAGCAGGTGTTCGACGTGATCGTCTCGGTGGTCAAGACGCCGCTGTCGGACAACGCGAAGAACCTGCTTCGCGCGTTGATCGACAACGGTCGGCTGGTCGCCCTGCCCGAGATCGCCGCGCAGTTCCATGCGCTGAAGAACGCCCGCTCCGGCGTGGCCGATGCGAAGGTGTACAGCGCCTTCCCGATCGAGCCGGCCCAGCTGGCGGAGCTCGCTGCGACGCTCGAGAAGCGCTTCGGCCGCAAGCTGCAGCCCACCGTCGAGCTCGATCCCGAGCTGATCGGCGGGGTGCGCGTGGTGGTCGGCGACGAGGTGCTCGACACCTCGGTCAAGGCGCGCTTGGAACGCATGAAGGTCGCGCTGACCGCCTGAGGTCGCGCCGCTGGGGTGTACGTAGGACCTGGGTGTGAGCGCGCAAGCGCCGCCCAGGGACATTCGGGTGTGAACCCGGACAGCCGTTGCGGCCGAAGGGCCGAGGACGAGACTGGGAGCAAGCAATGCAACTGAATCCCGCTGAAATTTCTGAACTGATCAAGAGCCGCATCGAGGGTCTCGGCGCGGCTGCGGACATCCGCAATCAAGGCACCGTGGTGTCGGTGACGGACGGCATCTGCCGCATCCACGGCCTGTCGGACGTGATGGCGGGTGAAATGCTCGAATTCCCGGGCAACACCTTCGGCCTCGCGCTCAACCTCGAGCGCGATTCCGTCGGCGCGGTGATCCTGGGTGAGTACACCCACATCTCCGAAGGCGACACGGTCAAGTGCACCGGCCGCATTCTGGAAGTGCCGGTCGGCCCCGAGCTGATCGGCCGCGTGGTCAATGCGCTCGGCCAGCCGATCGACGGCAAGGGCCCGATCAACGCGAAGATGACCGACGTGATCGAGAAGGTCGCGCCGGGCGTGATCGCGCGTCAGTCGGTGTCGCAGCCTCTGCAGACCGGTCTGAAGTCCATCGACGCGATGGTGCCGATCGGCCGCGGCCAGCGCGAGCTGATCATCGGCGACCGCCAGACCGGCAAGTCCGCCGTCGCGATCGACGCGATCATCAACCAGAAGGGCCAGGGCGTCACGTGTATCTACGTCGCGATCGGCCAGAAGGCTTCGACGATCAAGAACATCGTGCGCGCGCTGGAGCAGAACGGCGCGATGGAATACACCATCGTCGTCGCCGCCTCCGCCTCCGAGTCGGCCGCCATGCAGTACGTGTCGGCCTACTCCGGCTGCACGATGGGCGAGTACTTCCGCGACCGCGGCCAGGACGCCCTGATTGTTTATGACGACCTGTCCAAGCAAGCCGTGGCTTACCGCCAAGTGTCGCTGCTGCTGCGCCGTCCACCAGGCCGCGAAGCCTACCCTGGCGACGTGTTCTATCTGCACAGCCGCCTGCTCGAACGCGCAGCCCGCGTGAACGCCGACTACGTCGAAGCCTTCACCAAGGGTGAAGTCAAGGGCAAGACCGGTTCGCTGACCGCACTGCCGATCATCGAAACGCAAGCTGGCGACGTGTCCGCCTTCGTTCCGACCAACGTGATCTCGATCACCGACGGCCAGATCTTCCTGGAAACCAACCTGTTCAACGCCGGCATCCGTCCCGCCATCAACGCGGGTATCTCGGTGTCCCGCGTGGGCGGTGCCGCGCAGACCAAGCTGATCAAGGGCCTGTCCGGCGGTATCCGTACCGACCTGGCGCAGTACCGTGAGCTGGCCGCGTTCGCGCAGTTCGCTTCCGACCTCGACGAAGCCACCCGCAAGCAGCTCGACCGCGGTGCCCGCGTGACCGAACTGCTGAAGCAGGCCCAGTACTCGCCGCTGCCGATCAGCCTGATGGCTGCGTCGCTGTTCGCGGTGAACAAGGGCTTCATGGACGACATCGACGTGAAGAAGGTCCTGGCCTTCGAGCACGGCCTGCACCAGTTCCTCAAGACCAGCCACGCCAAGCTGCTCGAGAAGCTCGAGGCCGACAAGGCGATGGACAAGGACGCCGAGGCCGAGCTGCAGGGCGCGATCGCTGCGTTCAAAAAGAGCTTCGCCTAACCGCGACTGAACAAGGAGTCCCGTCATGGCGGCAGGCAAGGAAATACGCGGCAAGATCAAATCGGTGGAGAACACCAAGAAGATCACCAAGGCCATGGAAATGGTTGCCGCGTCGAAGATGCGCAAGGCCCAGGACCGCATGCGTGCGGCCCGGCCTTACGCCGACAAGGTGCGCAACATCACGGCCAACCTCGCCCAGGCGAACCCTGAATACCGGCCGGCGTTCTTGCAGAAGAACAGCGGCACGGGCCAAGTCGGCATGATCGTGGTGACCACCGACAAGGGCTTGTGCGGCGGCATGAACACCAACATCCTGCGCGCCACCACGGCCAAGCTGAAGGAACTGGAAGCCCAGGGCCTGAAGGCGCAGGCCGTGGCGATCGGCAACAAGGGTGTCGGTTTCCTGGGGCGCATCGGCGCGAAGGTGGTCTCGCAGGTCACGCAACTGGGCGACAAGCCGCATCTCGACCGGCTCATCGGGCCGGTCAAGACGCTGCTCGACCAGTACGCCGAAGGCAAGCTGGATGCTGTCTACCTCTGCTACACCCGTTTCATCAACACGATGAAGCAGGAGCCGGTGGTGATGCAGTTGCTGCCGCTGGCAGCCGACACGCTGCACGCTGACAAGGGCAGCCACGCGTGGGACTACCTCTACGAGCCCGACGCGCCGACCGTGATCGACGAACTGCTGGTGCGCTACGTCGAAGCGCTGGTGTACCAGGCGGTGGCCGACAACATGGCCTCCGAACAGTCGGCTCGCATGGTCGCGATGAAGGCTGCAACCGACAACGCGGGCAACCTGATCAGCGAGCTGAAGCTCGAATACAACAAGACGCGTCAGGCGGCGATCACCAAGGAATTGGCAGAGATCGTCGGCGGTGCGGCCGCCGTCTGACGGCGCGGCTGTCGAAGGCTTCCAACGGAATATTGATTGAAGGAACGAAAAATGGCTGAAGGCAAGATCGTTCAGTGCATCGGCGCCGTGGTGGACGTGGAGTTCCCGCGCGACGCGATGCCCAAGGTGTACGACGCCCTGAAGATGGAAGGCACCGCGCTGACCCTCGAAGTGCAGCAGCAGCTCGGCGACGGTGTGGTCCGCACGATTGCTCTGGGTTCGACCGACGGCCTGCGCCGTGGGCTGATGGTGCAAAACACCGGTGCGCCGATCACGGTGCCGGTGGGCAAGGCCACGCTGGGCCGCATCATGGACGTGCTCGGCAACCCGATCGACGAGCGCGGTCCGGTGAGCCACGAGCTGGCAGCGTCCATCCACCGCAAGGCGCCCGCGTACGACGAGCTGAGCCCCTCGCAGGACCTGCTCGAAACCGGCATCAAGGTGATCGACCTGATCTGTCCGTTCGCCAAGGGCGGCAAGGTGGGTCTGTTCGGTGGCGCCGGCGTCGGCAAGACCGTGAACATGATGGAGCTCATCAACAACATCGCCAAGGCCCACTCGGGTCTGTCGGTGTTCGCTGGTGTGGGCGAGCGCACCCGTGAGGGCAACGACTTCTATCACGAGATGATGGAAGCCGGCGTCGTCAACAGCGACAACCTGAACGAGTCGAAGGTTGCGATGGTGTACGGCCAGATGAACGAGCCCCCGGGCAACCGTCTGCGCGTGGCCCTGACCGGCCTGACCATCGCCGAGTCGTTCCGCGACGAAGGCCGCGACGTGCTGTTCTTCGTGGACAACATCTACCGCTACACGCTGGCCGGTACCGAAGTGTCCGCACTGCTGGGCCGCATGCCTTCCGCCGTGGGCTACCAGCCGACGCTGGCCGAGGAAATGGGCAAGCTGCAGGAGCGCATCACGTCGACCAAGGTCGGCTCGATCACGTCGATCCAGGCCGTGTACGTGCCTGCGGATGACTTGACCGACCCGTCGCCCGCCACGACCTTCGCCCACCTGGACGCCACCGTCGTGCTGTCGCGTGACATCGCTTCGCTGGGTATCTACCCCGCGGTCGATCCGCTCGACTCCAACAGCCGCCAGGTCGACCCGAACGTGGTCGGCGAAGAGCACTACAACACGACCCGCGCCGTGCAGGCCGTGCTGCAGCGCTACAAGGAACTGCGCGACATCATCGCGATCCTGGGCATGGACGAACTGGCACCGGAAGACAAGCTGGCCGTGGCCCGCGCCCGGAAGATCCAGCGTTTCCTGTCGCAGCCGTTCCACGTGGCCGAGGTGTTCACGGGCGCCCCGGGCAAGTACGTGCCGCTGAAGGAAACCATCCGCGGCTTCAAGATGATCGTCAACGGCGAGTGCGACAGCCTCCCCGAGCAGGCCTTCTACATGGTCGGCACCATCGACGAAGCCTTCGAAAAGGCCAAGAAGCTGCAGTAAGCGGCGCATTCGGCGCCCGGGCGTCGTTGCCGCGCTCGCCGTACAGGAAGTACGGCTGTGCGCGGCGCCTGGCCCGGACGCCGACTGCTTGCTTTCTGCACCTTCTTACACGCTAAGGACTGTTGAGCATGGCAACCATTCAAGTCGATGTCGTCTCGGCGGAAGAATCCATCTTCTCGGGCGAGGCGAAATTCGTCGCGCTGCCGGGCGAAGCGGGCGAGCTGGGCATCCTGCCGCAGCACACGCCGCTGATCACCCGCATCAAGCCGGGTGCGGTGCGCATCGAGCGCGCGGACAACGGTGAGGAAGAGTTCGTGTTCGTCGCCGGCGGCATTCTCGAAGTGCAGCCGAATGCGGTGACCGTGCTGGCCGACACCGCGATCCGCGGCAAGGACCTCGACGAAGCCAAGGCGACTGAAGCCAAGCGTCTGGCCGAGGAAGCGATGAAAAACGCGAAGAGCGACATCGACTTCGCCAAGGCCCAGAGCGAGTTCGCGGCCATGGCCGCCCAGATCGCCGCACTGCGCAAGTTCCGCCGCAAGTGATCGAGTCAGGTTTGGCCTGAATGACCAACGCCCGCCGGCTGCAAAGCCCGCGGGCGTTGTCACTAGTGCCCGTTACCCGACGTGCGGACGGTTCGACAACTCGTCGCGATTCACTTGCCCTTCGACGGCAGGGAAGTGCCGCACCAGCAACTCGGTGACGGCATCGATCGCGCGGTTGAGCCCTTCTTCGATGCGTCCGGCGCGAAAGGTGTCGCTCATGCCGTGCACGATCTCGTCCCACTGCGCCTGTGTCACGTGTCGCGCCAAGCCCCGGTCGGCCACGATCTCGATACGGTGCTCGACCAGCAGCAGGTAGATCAGCACACCGTTGTTCAATTCGGTGTCCCAGACCTGCAGCTTGCCGAACATCGAGAGGGCCCGGTCATGCGCCGTGGCGTTGCGCCACAGGTAGCCGAGCGGCAGGCCGCCTTCGATGCACAGGCGGATCTCGCCGCTGTGGCGTTCCTCGCTGGCCTGCACGCGTTGTTCGAGCCGTTGGAGCGCGTCGGCCCCGAGCAGGCGCCGGGTGTCGGCGTCATCCCACCAGCGGTGCTTGAGGAGTCGGATCAGCTTGTTCATGGTTCGCCCCGCTCACCAGCCACCAGAGGCGCCACCGCCGCCGAAGCTGCCACCGCCGCCCGACGAGAAGCCGCCGCCACCGCCGAAACCTCCACCCCCTCCGCCGCCGCCCCAGATGATGGGTGTGTGGTGGCGCCGACCCCGACCGTGGCCCGGCGAGGCGGCCGCGCCCACGCCGAGCACCAGCACCAGGATCAGCGCGACGAACCCGGCGATGCCGGCAATGAACAGGCTGGAGGTGAACCACCAGCTCATGGCGCCGATTGCGCCGCCGGTACCCAGCGCACCGAGCTTGCGCCCGAGGATGCCGCTGAGGACGGCACCGATGATCGGCGCGCCGACGAACAGGAAGACGGCCAGGTCACCGAACTGCATGCCCGACGAACCACCGCCCTTGGCCGCACGGCTCGGCTCCGGCAAGCCTTCGCCTGCGATCAGGCCCGAGAGCCGGTCGACCGCGGTCGACAGCCCCCCCGCAAAGTCGCCTGCGCGGAAGGCCGGCATCATCGCCTCGTCGATGACACGCCGCGCGGCGAGGTCGGGAATCGCGCCTTCCAGCGCCCGCGCCACCTCGATGCGGATGCGCCGATCGTTCTTCGCGACGACCACCAGCACGCCGTCACCCACGTCGCGGCGACCGATCTTCCAGGTATCGGCCACGCGGTAGGCATAGGCTGCGATGTCCTCGGGGGCGGTGGTGGGCACCAGCAGCACGACGATCTGACTGCCTCGCTCGCTCTCGACCGCCTGGAGCTTGGCCTCGAGCGCGGCGCGGTCGGTGGCGTTCAGCGTGGCGGTCTGGTCGATCACGCGGGCGGTCAGCTCGGGCACCGGCTGAACGTCCTGTGCCCAGCCGGCGGTTGCACCAAATGCCAGCCACAGCGGCAGGCACCACCGCCAACAGATGCGCGCGAGGGTGGCGCTCATCGCGATCGCTCGGCGCTCAGCGCGAGGCGCCGAAGTCGACCGTCGGCGGCGCCGAGATGGCGGCCTCGTTCGCCACACTGAAGTTGGGCTTGGGCTCGTAGCTGAACACCATGGCCGTCAGGTTGCTCGGGAAGCTGCGCGCCAGTGTGTTGTATTGCTGCACCGCCTTGATGTAGTTGTTGCGCGCGACGGTGATGCGGTTCTCGGTGCCTTCGAGTTGCACACGCAGGTCCTGAAAGCCCTGGTTGGCCTTCAGGTTGGGGTAGGCCTCGCTCACGGCCATCAGCCGCGACAGCGCGCTCGACAGCTCGCCTTGCACCTGTTGAAAACGGTTGAACGCCTCCGGGTTGTTCAGCGTCTCGGGCGTCACCTGGATCGAGGTGGCCTTGGCGCGTGCCTCGATCACGCGGGTCAGCGTCTCCTGCTCGAAGTTGGCTTCGCCCTTGACGGTGGCGACGATGTTGGGGATCAGGTCGGCGCGCCGCTGGTACTGGTTGAGCACCTCGGACCAGGAAGCGCTCACTTGCTCGTCGAGTCGCTGGAAGTCGTTGTAGCCGCAGCCGCCCAGGCCGAGGACCAGGCTCAGGGCGAGCAGCCAGCGGGTGGCGAATGTTCGTGCGTTCATGTTCGGGCCTCCGTGAGTATCGGCGAGGGCGACATGGGGACGACCTCGCGGCATTCAATGGTTGGGGGCCATTGTGCCGGCTTGGCAGGCACGTGCCGTACCGGGCCGTTACGGACGCACGAGAGCCGGCCGCGCTACATCTCGGCGGTGGAGGGCGGGTCGCGCCTCGACCCCCGGGGCTTCCACTGCGGCACCTTCTGCAGCTGCACGCGCCTCACCGCCGGCGGCACCGGGCGCATGCCGTCCAGCACGAGCGCGATGCGGCGGCTGTCGACCTCGCCGGTCGCGCGCCAGCGTTGCAGGTCGGCGTCGGGGCTGTGCAGCAGGCTGGCGAGCCAGGAGGCTTCGATCGGAGACAGTTCGTCGGCTGGCTTGCCGAGATAGCGCAGCGCGGCCGCCTGGGCGCCGCAACGCCCTTCGCCCCAGGGCGCGAGCGACAGGTACAGGTTCAGGATGCGCGCCTTGCCGAGCGTGCGTTCCATCTCGACCGCGTAGAGCAACTCGCGCAACTTGCGCACATGGGTGCGGTCGTCGCCGGTGTAGACGAGCTTGGCGAGCTGCTGCGTGAGCGTGCTCGCGCCGCGCATCGGCGCGTCGTTGCGTTGGTTGCGCTGCCATGCGGCGTTGATCTCGGCGAGGTCGTAGCCGCCGTGTTCGTGAAAGCGCTGGTCCTCGGCGGAGAGCACCGCGAGCGGCAGCCAGCGGCCCCACGCGGCGTTGGTGGCGGCCTTGGACGAGGCGCAGGCGCGAGGCGGCTGTGCACCGAGCAAGGCTTCGGTGCCGAGCCCGTAGACCTGGAAGCCCTCGACCTGCGGCCGCACCTGCCACTCGCCGGTCGGCAGGCTCACGCGCAGCTGCATGCTCGCCGCGCCTTCGATGCGCGCGTGCTGCAACTCGGGAATCGCACTGCCGAACAGCGCGTAGTAGTGGGCCAGCGGTGCCTGCTGCAGATGGATCTGCATCGACAGCGCGCTGCCGTCGAGCTCGCCGCGCCACGCGCCGCGGATGGCCTGGTCGCCCACGCCCAGCGCAACGGTGCCGCGGAACTCGTTCTGGCCGTTGCGCTTGATGGTCCACGCGGCGCGGGGCAACGTCACCGGCGCATGCCCGAGCGCGGGCAAGCGCAGCACGCAAGGCTCGCAACTCCCGTAGAGCGTCTGCACCTCGCCGAAGGCGCGCCATTGCACCACCCCCGCGGGCGTGGGCAGGCGCCGGCCGTCGAGCGCCTGCATGCCGAGCGGGTGCGTGCCGGCACGGATCAGCGCGGGCACGCTCAGCGATCTCGAGAACGGGCCGATGCGCACGTCCATCGACCAATCGTCGTCGGACTGCGCTTCGAGCGCCTTCAATGCCGTGAGCAGGATCGTGCCTGCGATGAGCAATGCGATGCCGACGGACACGGCAAGGGCCAGGAACCATTTCTTCATGCGCGTCATAGCGGCCTCGCGATCGTGATCGCCTGCCACGGGCCTTCGGTGCGGCCGAGTGCCGCGGCCCAGAACCAGTCGGAGGTGTCGGTGTGCGCGACGCCGTGCGGATTGACGATGCGCTCGCACACGCGCAGCTTCTGGCCGTTGCGCTCCGCGATGAAGCAGCGCCAGAGCTTCCGGTCGGCATCGCGCTCGAGCTGGGCGCCCGCCACCTCGTAGCCGAGGCCCCTGTAGCAGTCGGCGGCGGGGTGCAGCATGCGCGTGGGCTCGTGCACCTCGCGCACCACCAGCACGTTCTCGCCGTCGGTGAGCCGGGCGATGTGGCCCGGGAAGCGCCGCGCGAAGCGTTCCTCGACGTCGCTCAGGCTCATTGGCCGCAGCGGCCGGCCGTCCCATGTGCGGGGCCATTCGATCGACGGCGCGCTCGATGGCGTGACGGCCGGCGCGCTCTTCCACAACGGCAGCAGCGCGCACAGCACGAGCACCGCTGCCCACAACAGCTTGCGTTCGAGTCGATGACGCATCGATTCAGCCATGGCGCGTGTCCTCCTTCAACATCACGACGGCGATGCCGCCGCACACCAGCGTCAGCACGGTGAGCCCGATGGCGTCGTGCGCCCATCCAGGAGCGCCCTGCCAGCGGGTTTCCATCAGCACCAGCCAGGTGTTGCGCACCGCATTGCCGAGCAGCACGATGGCGCCGACCCACGGCAGGCGGCGCAAGGTGCGCAGGTCGCGAGAGCCCGTCCACCAGGCGATCGAAAACGCCGTGAAGTACGCCAGCCACGCCATCTGCACGCCGGAGCAGGGCGCGTCGACGATCACCAGGTGGCCGTCGACCTGCATCGCGCTGCCGCTGCGCTCGGCGGCCACGCCACCGAGCTGCAGGGCCCAGGTGCTGAGCTGCGCGGTGAGCACGCGCAGCGGATAGCCAGCGTAGAACTGCAGCGACGAGATGACCGGCAGCGCCAGCAGCGACAAACCGGTCAGCGGCAGCACCGGTGCTCCGGGCGGCAGCAGTGCCGCCACGCCCAGCGCGACGGCGAGCGCCGCGAACATGGCGCCGATCAGCGGTGGCGCCAGCACGTGGGCGGCCGTGGCCGCCGCGGTGGCGAGCAGCGCGCCGGTCAACGCCCATCGCGCGGGCGCGGCGCGCATCTGCGGGGCAGCACGCCAGACGGCCATCAGCAGCACGCCCAGTGCCGCCAGGCCGAGCGGGTCGTCGGAGCCGTCGGCCACACGTGCAGCGGCCCAGTGCCAGTGCGGCCACAGCGCCGCAGCCTGAGCGGCGACCCAGGCCCACGGTGGCAGGCGGTCCAGCCGCTCGCGCCAGCGGCCGAGCCTCGACGTCGCGATCGTTGGCGCCCAAGGGATCGAAACAGCACCCATGCTCATGCTCCCGCGCGTGTTCATTCGACGCGATGGCGTTGTTCGTTGCGGCGCCGCGCCACCACGGCGGCCACGACGATCCCCAGCGTCACCAGCAGTGCGAGCCAGGCGGCCGGCTCCGGCGTGCTGGGCACGGCCGCGCCCACGGCGAGGTTGCTCACGCCCTGCGGCATGGGCGACGGCTGGTCGACGCTCTCGGCCTGCTGCGGCTGGGTGTTGCGCACGATGCGGTCCACCGCGATGAAGCTCGTGTACTGCGTCAGCAGGCTGTAGCGCAGGCCCAGTTGCGTGATCGTCTCCTTGTAGGCGTCGCCGCCTTCGAGCGCTTCCTGATCCGACAGCTGCGCGATGCGATGGCGCGCCCACAGGTAGCGCAGCGCGGCGGAGGTGCGGTCGGAACGGCCCGCCATCGGCAGCTCTTGCCGGTAGGCGCCTTCGGCTGTCTGGCCTTCGATGACGAGGCGGGCGTTGGCGAGCGCGGCCGCATCGCCGCGCCACTTGCCGAACACCACCACGGGTCGGCCGCCGAGCACGTCGGGCAGTTGCCGTGGCTCCACGTCGTACACGTCCACGCCCTCGAAGCGCACCTGTGCACGCGTCAGCACCGGCGCCTCGATCATGCGGCGCAGGCGTTCGGCCTGGGCGTCGGCTTCCTCGGGCTTCGTGACGACGAAGGCCTCGCCCTGGCCGGCGCGCGCAATGCCCTCGATCAGGTGCCGGTTGACCGAGCTGCCGATGCCGAACGCAAACACGTTGGACTGGTTGAGGTTCTTGCGCACCAGCTCGAACACCTCGCGCTCGACCGTCACGTAGCCGTCCGTCACGACGATGACGCTGCGCGACAGCGCGTCGCCCCGCGGCAACTCGGCAATGCGGCGCAGCGCCGGCACGATCTCGGTGCTGCCGCTGCCTCGCACCTCCTCGATCGTGCGCAGGGCTTGCGCGATGTTGGCCGGCGTCGCAGGCACCGACTGCGGTGCGAGCATCTGGTTGCTGCCGGCAAACAGCATCACGTTGAAGGTGTCGCTCGGGCGCAGGCTGCCGATCAGCCGGCGCAGCAGGGCCTTCGCGGTGTCGAGCGGGTAGCCGTGCATCGAGCCGGAGATGTCGACGACGAAGATGTAGTCGCGCGGGTTGATCTGCTGCAAGGGGATGGCCTTGGGCGGCTCGATCATCGCGAGGAAGAAGTTCTCTTCCGCGCCTTCGAACAGCATCACGCCGGACTCGATGCGGTCGCCCGCCAGGCGGTAGTCGAGGATGAAGTCGCGGTTGTTGGCCGGCCCCTCGTTCGCGGCCAGGTTGATCCGCGCGCGGCGCGTGTCCAGCCCTTCGACTTCGATGGCGTGCGAGCCGGAGCGCACTTCGCGCACCGTGATGGGCGCGTCGATGCTCACGCGCAAATCGAAGCCGCTCTTCGGTGCTTCACCGGCCTGCTGGTAGGGCTGGGCCACCCACTTCTCGCCGGCGCTCTGCGATGCCGGGCTGTTGTAGCGCGGGCCGACGACGGTGGGGAACACGAACTGGTAGCGGCCTTCGGTGGGCACCAGCAGCTCGGTATAGCGCAGCTCCACCGCCACGTCGTCTCCGGGCAGGATGTTGGCGACCTGCATCTGGAACACGTTGGGGCGGTGCTGCTCCAGCAGTGCGGCGGTCTGGCCGGCCGCTTTGGCCGCCTGGTACTCGATGCGGGCCTGTTGCTTCTCGCGGATGCTGGCGGTGAGCAGCCGCTCGCCGAGGCGCACGTTCATCGAATAGACGGCGGCCTGCGTGGAGCCGGGGAATACATAACGTGCCTCGATCGGGCGCTGGCCTTCGTTGCGGTACTGCTGCGTCACGGTCACATCGGCGATGACGCCGACGATGCGCACGTCGACCCGCGTCGACTTCAGCGGCAGGCGGTCGGTTGCGGGATCGTCGCTGGCGACGTGGAAGTACGGGCTCTCGGCCTTGGGCGCCTCCGAATCGTCGGCCCGGGCCGGGTTCCAGGCGATCAGCAGCAGCGTCGAGATGATGGCGACGAGCAGCGCGCTCCATGTGCTCCAGGTGTGGAGGGTTCCCTGAGCTTCGGTGCCGTCTTTGGTGGTCATGACAGTTCTCCTTGAGCAAGTGCCGCCTTGAGGGGGCGGACGATGGCCCGAAGGATCACCAGCGCTTGCGAAGCAGGTTCGAAGTGGCCGCGCGAGTGTGTGAAGTCCGTGTGAAGGCTGGGCGCGCGCCGGCACAGCGCTTGCCTGTAGCAGCGCGCCATGCTCCAACACCTTCCTCCCGCGGCCTGGCGCTCGGGGCTGCGCCTCGTCGTCGAGCGCCGGGCCCTGCTGATGCCGCTGCTGCTGGCGCTGCTTGCCGCGGTGGCCGGCTGGACCTTTCTCGAACTTGCCGACGAAGTGATCGAAGGCGAGACCGACGCACTCGACCGCCGCCTGCTGCTGATGCTGCGGCACGCGCAAGACCTGTCCGACCCCAAGGGGCCGTGGTGGCTGGAACTCGCCATGCGCGACGTGACGGCGCTGGGCAGCACCTCGGTGCTCGCGTTGGTGACGCTGGCGGCCCTGGGCTACCTGGTGATCCTGCGGCGTTGGGGGACCGCGCTCATGCTCGCTTGCGCGGTGGCCGGGGGGCTGGCGGCCAGCCATGCGCTGAAGCTGCTGATCGAACGCCCCCGTCCCGACCTGGTGCCGCATGGGGTGCCCGTGCTCACTTTGAGCTTCCCCAGCGGCCACGCGACGATGTCGGCCGTGGTCTACCTGACGCTCGGTGCGCTGCTCGCCAGCTTGCAGCCGAGCCGGCGTGCGGCCGTCTACCTGCTTGCGGTGGCGGTGTTGTTGACGGTTCTGGTCGGCTTCAGCCGGGTCTACCTGGGCGTCCACTGGCCGAGCGACGTGCTGGCCGGCTGGGCGCTCGGTGCCGCCTGGGCGGCGGCCTGCCTGCTGGCGTCGCAGTGGTGGCGGGGCCGTCGGGCTGCGCCCCGGAAGGCGTGACCGATGGCACGGTCGATGCTTGTCCGCAGGTGCCGCCAAGACCCCGGATGACCCCCGGTTTGGCGAGAAAGGCCCTCAGGCTGGAAAATCACGCCTTTGATCCCAAATACACGGGTCTCCTTGGAGGCATCTCATTCATGACCAAGTCCGTCACCACCCGCATCAACGAGGATGGCCTGCGCTACCGGTCCAAGACCGTCGGTTCGCCGTTTGCGAGCAAAGCCAACACCCGTTCGTGCTTCAAGTGCGGCAAGCACCGCACGCCTGACCAACTGCAGTCCAAGAAGCTGCTCGGCAAGACCGAGATGGTCTGCAAGCCTTCCTGCAAGGAACTCGCCGAAGCACTCGGCGAATGAACCCCCTGGGGCCGCCATGACGCCAGCGAAGTGCGCGCGTTACCTCTGGGCGGCTCCCTCCACCTTCCTGGGTCTGCTGTTCGCGGCGGCGTTCTATGCCGGTGGCGCGCAGGTGCGCGTGGTCCAGGGTGTGCTCGAGGCCGGCGGGGGCCGGCTGGGCCGCCTGGCGGGGCGATTGCCGCCCGCTGTGCGATTCTCGGCGCTGACGCTGGGCCACGTGGTGCTCGGCCTCGACGAGCGGGCGCTGGCAGCGTGCCGCAGCCATGAGCACGTGCACGTGCGCCAGTACGAGCGTTTCGGCCCCTTCTTCCTCCCGCTGTACTTCGCGTCCAGCGCGTGGCAGTGGCTGCGCGGGCGCCACCCCTACCTGGACAACCATTTCGAGCGCGAGGCGTTCCGCAAGGCGCGCTGAACCCGCCGGCATGCCGGCCCACATGCGGTGCGACTGTGAGAGACAGCACGCCCCGCTGCCGCAGCCCCCTCAAGTACGACGGTGCGATGCCGATACCGAGGCAAGCGATCGTGGGATCGCTTGCCAACCCCTGCCTCCGACATGCGCCAGCAGTTCTTCGCGCGACACTCCCGCCTGTTCCGTCTCTCCCTGCTCTGCGCCGCCGCATGGTGCGCCTGCGCACCCGGCCCCGCGCGAGCGCAGGCGGGCGGGCCGGACGACGACCTCTCGGTGCTCGAGCAACTGGTCACCCAGGAGGTCGATTCGGTGTCCAAGTACACCCAGAACACGCTGGACGCGCCCGCGCAGGTCACGGTGGTGCGCCGGCGCGAGATCGCGTGGCGCGGCCACGAGACGCTTGCCGAAGTGCTGGAGGTGGTGCCGGGGTTGTACGTGACCAACGATCGGGCTTATTCGGCACTCGGCGTGCGTGGCTTCAACCGGCCCGGTGACTACAGCGCCCGGATGCTGACGCTGATCGACGGCTACCGGCTCAACGACGTGATCTTCGACCAGGCGCTGCCGGACTATGAATTCCCGGTCGTCGCCGAATGGATCAAGCGGGTCGAGTTCATCGCCGGGCCCTCGTCGTCCGTGTACGGCGGCAACGCGCTGTTCGGCATTGCCAACGTCGTCACGCTCGACGGCGCCGACGCGCCGGGTGCGCATGCCAAGCTCGGCGTGGGCTCACGGGGAACGCGCCGGGCGGTGGGGCACTACGGTGCGGTGCTGTCGGGCGGGCAGGACCTGTTCATCGGCGCGGCGCTGTATGGAAGCGATGGCGACACCCTGCGCCTGCCGGCGTATGCGAGCGACGACAACCCTGCGGGCCGGGTCGGCGGCCTGGACGGCACGAGCTACGGCAGTGTGCTCGGCAAGTACCGCGACGGGCCCTGGCAGCTGAAGGCGTCCGCCATGCGGCGGCGCAAGGAACTCGCGACCGCCGCCTATGGCACGGCCTTCGGGCAGGCGGGCACCGGACACGTCGACAGCAGTGCCTTCGTGGATGCCTCATGGAACCCGGGCGCGTCCGGCGCGTGGCACCAGCAGGTGCGGGCGTCGCTCGGGTACTACCGTTTCGAGGGGCGCTATGTCTATGAAGACCCGGACGTCCTGAACGTCGACGACCTGCACGCGAGCTGGCTGGGCGGCGAGTACCGCACCACCTGGCGCGGCTGGCTCAACCACACGATGGTGATGGGCGTGGAGGGCCGCAAGACGCTCGGCGCCCGCATGCGCAATCAAGACATCGACCCGGCACAGACCTACCTGTCGCACCGCAGCCGCCCCTACACGGCGGGCGTGTTCGTGCAGGACCAGTACCACCTCGCCGAACGATGGACGGTCACCACCGGGCTGCGGCTCGACGTCTCCGGCGGCTACTCTGCGGAGCTCTCGCCGCGCGTAGCGCTCGTGTACCGGCCCGATGCGCGCCGGGCCTTCAAGCTGCTGGCCGGCCGCGCGTTCCGCGCGCCCAACCTGAGCGAGCGCTTCTACGAGGACGGCGGCTTTTCGCAGGTCGCCAATCCGCAGCTGCGCAGCGAACGCATCGGCACCGTCGAGCTCGCGATGGAACAAGCGCTCGACGAACGCACCCGGCTGGCGGCGAGCGTCTACCGGTACGACCTGCGCAACCTGATCGAGCTGCAACCGGTGGAGGGGGAAGCCTACGAGCAATATCGCAACGTCGGGTCCGCTCGCGCCGTCGGGCTCGAAGTCGACCTCGAGCACGCGCGTCCTGGTTCGCTCGAGCTGCGGGCCAGCCTGGCCCTGCAGGACGCCCGCTCGGGCGGGCAGCGCCTGAGCAACGCCCCGCACTGGCTCACCAAGATCGGCGCAGGCATGCCGTTCGCCCCGGGATGGTTCGCAGGCGTGGAGCTGCGCGCGATGGGCGCGCGCTGGACCGGCGAACGGGAGCGCATCGGCGCTCGCGTGCTGGCCGATGCCGTGCTGCGCTACGAAACCTCGCGGCACGGACAGTGGCAGCTGCGCGTGGTCAACCTCGGCGACGTGCGGCACGACGACCCCGCGACGCCGGGGCTCGCGATGGAGCGCGTGCCGCAGCCGGGGCGGCGGGTGCTGCTGAGCTGGCAGGGACACTACTGAACGCCGGACGATGAAACGCTGCAGGCTGCTGCTTTCGGTCGGACTGCTGCTGGCACTCGCGTGCCGGCTTGCCGCTGCGCAGTCGCAACCGGCCGGCGAGCCCGACGTGAAGGCACAGATCGTCTACCGGGTGCTGCTGTTCGTGACCTGGCCGCCAGAGCGGTTGCCCGCCTCGCAACCGCTCGACCTGTGCTTCTTCGACGACGACCCGCTGTCGGACGCGCTGGCGCGCCTGTCCGGGCAGCCCGTGCACGGCCGCGCGTTGCGCGTGCGCAAGGTGGCGCTGGAACATGTCGCGAACTGCCATGCAGTGTACGTCGGGCGCCGAGCCGAGGCGGCCGTCACGCAGTCCCACAGCAGGGCCGTGCTGCTGGTCGGCGACAACCTCGGCCTCGTCGAGCAAGGCGTGATGCTCAACCTGCAGACCGAAGGCGGGCGCGTCGGATTCGACGTCGGCCTCTCCGCCGCCCGCCGTGCCGGGCTGCAATTCAGCGCCAAGCTGTTGCGGCTGGCGCGCTATGTCAAAGACGACTGACCGATGTCGACAGCCCGCTCCTTCATTGCCTATCACCGTGACGTGTGGATTGCTTGCGGCGCGATGCTGCTCGCCGTGTTCCTGCTCACCGCCGTGCAGTACGTCGCGCTCGACGACCGCTTCCGGCTGGAGATGCGCACACAGGCCAGGATCGTCGGGCAGAACACCAGCGCGGCGCTGATCTTCAACGCGCCGTCGGATGCTTTCGAGGTGCTGGCTGCCTTGCAGGTCGCGCCGCAGGTGGTGCGGGCCGACCTCGTGCGACCCGATGGCAGTGCCTTCGCGTCGTACCGGCATCCCAGGCCGGACGATGGCTGGCTGCAGCGCTGGGCGGGCCTGGAGACGGTGCAGCACCCCATCACCGCGGGCGGGCAGACCGTCGGCCGGCTCATCGTGCAGGCCGACCGCAGCGGCATCCTGCGCGACCTCGCCAAATTCTGGGCGGGCGGCGTGGCGGTGATGGCGATCGCGCTGGTGCTGTCCGGTTTCGTCTCGCGCGGCCTGCGTGCCACCGTCCGCGCCGCGCAGGAGCGCAATCGCTACCTCGCGCTGCACGACGCATTGACCGGGCTGCCGAACCGGGCCGCCTTCCAGGATGCCTTGGCCGGCGCCATCGAACGCAGCACGCGGCAGGGCGGACAGCAGGCCTTGATGTTCGTCGACGTCGACAACTTCAAGCAGATCAACGACGCCACCGGCCACGGCGGCGGAGACCGTGTGCTGCGGGAGGTGGGCGAGCGGTTGCAGCGCATCGTGCGTCCGGGCGACATGGTGGCTCGCATCGGCGGCGACGAGTTCGCCGTGCTGATCGAGTCGCCTTCGCACCCCGTGGCCGCCGCCACGCGCGTGGCGAACGACCTGGTCGAGCAGGTGCCACAGGCGATCGATTTCGAAGGCGAGACGCTGCGGGTCAGCGTTTCGGTGGGCATTGCCTTGCTGCCGCGTGACGCCCGCACGGCCGACGACGCGATGCAGTGCGCCGACGCCGCCATGTACCAGGCCAAGCGCGAAGGCAAGGACGCGTACCGGTTTTTCTCTGCCGAACTGGGCGAGGAGATTCGCCGGCGCTCGGTGATGGAGGCCGAACTGCGCGTGGCGATCAGTGCCGGGCAGTTGCAGCTGCACTACCAGCCGGTGTACGACGGCGCCGGCCGTATCGCCGGCATGGAGGCCCTGGCGCGCTGGCTGCACCCGGTGCGCGGGCTGGTCCCGCCGAACGAGTTCATCCCGCTGGCCGAGACGACCGGCCTGATCGTCGACCTGGGGCTCGAGGCACTGCGGCTGCTGCGCCGCGACATCGATGCCTGGCGCGCGCAAGGGCGGGCCGTGCCGCGTGTGGCGTTGAACCTGGCGTCGACGCAATTTCGCCGCGATGCGCACCGGCGCCGCTTCCTGCAGGCCTTGCGGGGCCATGCGCTGACGCCGCGCGAAGTGGAGTTCGAGTTGACCGAGACCGCGGTCTTCGAGGATGTGGGCAGCCCCGATTCGGTGCTGCGGGCCTTGCGCCGCGACGGCTACCAGCTCGCGATCGACGACTTCGGCACCGGCTACAGCTCGTTGAGCTTCCTGCGGCAGCTGAAGTGCCCCAAGCTCAAGATCGACCGGATGTTCGTGCGCGACATCGCCCACTCCGAGGAAGCCGTGCTGCTGATCCGCGCCATCATCGAGGTGGCGCACGCGCTGGGCATGGAAGTGGTTGCCGAAGGTGTCGAGACGGAGATCGAGCGCGCGAAGCTGTTGTCGCTGGGTTGCGATCTGTTGCAGGGCTTCCTGTTGTCCCGGCCGCTGCCGCCGGGGGCGGTGCACCCGCTGTTGCCCGCCGCTCAGCCGGCGAGCGCCACAGGGGTTACCACTCCCGCAGCTTGACGCGCAGGCGGCGGATCGCCTGGCCGTGCAGGTGGCACACGCGTGACTCGGTCACGCCGAGCACCGCGCCGATGTCCTTCAGGCTCATGTCGTGCTCGTAGTACAGGCTCAATGCCTGACGCTCGCGTTCCGGCAGTTCCTCGATCGCGTCGACCAGGGCACGGTAGCGCCGGTGCTCGTTGACCTGCCGCATCGGATCGGCATCGGGGTCGGCCACGTGGCGCTCGATCGCGCTGCCGCCGTCGCTGTCGTCATCGCTGCCGAGCACGTCGTCGAGCGACACGAACTGCGACTCGCGGATGGTCGCACGCAGCGTCTGGTAGGTGGCCAGCGTCACGCCCAGCTCGTCGGCGACTTCCGTCGCGTTCGGCGCACGCCCGAGGCGTTGCTCCAGCCGCTGTACCGCCGTGCCGGCACTGCGCTGCTGGCGGCGCGTGTCGCGGCTGACCCAGTCCGCGGCGCGCAGCTCGTCGAGCATCGCGCCGTTGATGCGTTGCATCGCAAAGGCTTCGAACTGCGGCCCCTCGGAGCTTTCGCTGCGCGAGAGCGCATCTGCCAGGCCGATCATGCCCGCCTGCAGCAGGTCGTCGAGTTCCACGTTCGCCGGCAGCCGCGCCATCAGCTTTTGTGCGAGGCGGCGCACCATCGGACGGTGCTGCTTCAGCAGCGCGTCGATCGTCGGGCGTTCCAGGGTGGCGGTGGCAGACATCATGGCCTCGTTCGGGCAAAGCCTCGCCCTCGCGCTTGCGCGCGATGCTCGGCGGTTGGTTTTTCAGGAGAGAGGGCCGGCCCGTTGCGGGCCGCAGCTCACGCGATCGCGTCCTCGGTGTCCCGGTCCAGCGCATGGCCGGCCGGCGACTGGTCCAACGGACGGTAGACGCGGCTTTGCAGTCGGGCCAGGCGATCGGAGAGCTGGACGGCTTGCAGCACCGCTTGCGGGTCGGTCATCAACGCAAAGGGGTTGGTCGCGGGTTCGAGCGGCTGCATGTCGAGGTCTCCTGGCATCGTCTGGGGCATGGGGAGAAATGTAGTCATTGGTTCTGGGATTCCACAGTGGCCGGGCACTAGACCGAATGTCAGGGATTTTCCGACAGGATGACAGCCGGGGCGGAAAGGGGAGGGGGTGAGTGCTTTCTCACCTCGCCTCTGGTGAGGGTGGGCGTGATGTGGTTCACGCAGGGTGGGGTTGCGTTTTTTGGGGATGGGGTGTTGCCTGCTGGCGGCGGGGTGTTGTCGGCTGCCTGCTGCCTGCTGCCCGCTGCCCGCTGCCGCGGGGGGGAGCGCTGCGCAAGCCTGCTCTTTCGCGCCGGGAGTCCGCCCCGGCGGGCGGGTAACTTTCATTTGCTGGCCCAAATGAAAGTCACCAAAGCAAAGGGCCTGAATGCAACACCATACATTCGTCGGACTCGCTGCGGAAACACAGTCCGGTGGGCGGTTGATGCCTGCCAGAAGTAGCTCGAGCGACGGCTCCATTTGTGTTTCGGGCTCGCTTGCGCA
>NZ_CAMLJQ010000052.1 GCF_946480305.1 uncultured Caldimonas sp. | reverse complement strand
CCAACGCCATCGGCACCGGCATCGCCGACGACAAGTCCATCTACCCCTACGTGCCCAAGATGGTCGAGTTCTACCTCGGCGAAAAGCCCATCCTCAACAACGTGCCCACCTATCTGTGCCGCGACGAGGGCGATCTCGGCTACGTGCTCGACCACCTGGAAGACCTGGTCGTCAAGGAAGTGCACGGCGCCGGCGGCTACGGCATGCTGGTCGGCCCCGCGGCCACGAAGCAGGAGATCGACGCCTTCCGCGAGCAGCTCAAGGCCAACCCCAGCAACTACATCGCCCAGCCCACATTGGCGCTGTCGACCTGCCCGACCTTCGTCGAAAGCGGCATCGCCCCGCGGCACATCGACCTGCGGCCGTTCGTGCTGAGCGGCAAGACGGTGCAGATGGTGCCCGGCGGGTTGACGCGCGTGGCGCTGAAGGAGGGCTCGCTGGTGGTCAACAGCAGCCAGGGGGGCGGCACCAAGGACACCTGGGTTTTGGAGACCTGATATGGACCACCCCCTACGCGCTTCGCGCGCCCCCTTCGAGGGGGCAACACCAGTGGCGCGGCAGAGCCGGTTCCACGGTGTGGATGTGGCTCACCCCCTACGGCCTGCGGCCGCCCCCTGCGAAGGGGCACCACCAGTGGACCGGCAGAGCCGGCTCCACGGTGTTCGCTCGATCAGGCCTGGTTCATATGCGGGAGAGGAGTGCTGCGATGCTGTCGAGGACTGCTGATCATTTGTTCTGGATGGCTCGGTACATGGAGCGCGCTGCTCAGGCGCCGCAGGCGCTTGGACGGCGAAGCCGGCACAGCACAGCGCACGCGACAGCGTGCAGCGGTGTTCTCGGCCACGGGAGGTAAACGAGATGCTGTCACGCACTGCCGATCACTTGTTCTGGATGGCTCGGTACATGGAACGGGCCGAGAACACCGCCCGCATGCTGGACGTGAACTACCAGACGGGCTTGCTGCCGCAGTCCGCCGAGATGGCCGAGCAAGGCTGGCGGGGCCTGTTGAGCATCAGCGAGCTGACGGAGGACTTCACGCGGCGCTATGCCGGTTTCACCGCCCGCGAGGTGATGGACTACATGGTGCGCGACGAAAGCAATCCGTCGAGCATTTCGAGTTGTCTCAAAGCCGCGCGAGAGAACGCGCGGGCGGTGCGGGGCACGCTGACCACCGAGGTGTGGGAAACGCAGAACCAGACCTGGATCGAGTTCAACCGCCTGTTCACCGCGGCACGCTTCCAGCGGGACCCGAGCGAGTGCTTCGAGTGGGTCAAGTTCCGCTCGCATCTTTCGCGCGGCGTCACGCTCGGGACGATGCTGCAGGACGAGGCCTTTCACTTCCTGCGTATCGGCACCTTCCTCGAACGCGCCGACAACACGGCGCGACTGCTCGACGTGAAGTTCCACGGCATGGGGGCCGAGTTCTTCGGCGAGGCGAACCAGAAGGACGTGGAGTACGACTTCTATCACTGGTCGGCGATCCTGCGGTCGGTGTCGGGGTTCGAGGTTTATCGCAAGGTCTATCGCAATGTCATCCGGCCCGAGAAGGTGGCCGAGCTGCTCGTCCTGCGGCCCGACATGCCGCGCTCGCTGGCGGCTTGCATGAACGAGGTCGTCGGCAACCTGCATGCGGTGGCGAATGAGCATTCCAACGAAACGCAGCGTCGTGCCGGTCGGTTGCGTGCCGACCTCCAGTACGCTTGCATCGACGAAATCCTGTCGACGGGGCTGCATGCCTTCCTGACGCAGTTCCTCGACCGTGTGAACGACCTGGGCGCAGGCATCAGCCGCGACTTCCTGGTTCCGGTGACCCACTGACCGACGACGGTGCGACTGCAGATCCATCACGCCACGCACTACGAGTACAGCCAGCCTGTGCAGCACGCGGTGCAGGCGCTGTGCCTCACGCCGCGTTCGTCACCGCACCAGACGGTGGAGCACTGGCGCGTGCACGCGCCGGGCCGGCTGTTCGAGTCGGTCGACGGTTACGGCAACCTCACGCACACCTACACGGTGGCCGGCTCGTTGATGAAAGGGACGATCCGTGCCGAGGGCGTGGTCGAGACGCATGCCTGCCCGGAGGTGATCGACCCGCCCGAGCTACCGCCCCCGCAGTTGTACCTGCGGGGTACGCCGCTGGCGGAGCCGCACCGTCGCATAGCCGCGTTCGCTGCGGCACATCTCGACCACGGTGTGGATGCGGCCCGCCTGTTGACACTGGCCGACGCCGTGCGCGAACAGGTGGTCTATCGGCCGGGCCAGACGGACGTGCAGACCACCGCGCTGGAGGCTTTCGACTGGGGCAAGGGCGTGTGCCAGGACCAGGCGCACGTGTTCATTGCCGCCTGCCGCAGCCATGGTGTGCCGGCCCGCTACGTGAGCGGATATTTCCACGCCCCTGACGCGCCCGAGCTTGCCAGCCATGCCTGGGCCGATGTGTGCATTGATGCGCAGGCGCGGCGCTGGCTCAGCATCGACGTGACGCATGCCTGCCTGATGGACGAACGGCACGTGCGCCTGGCCATCGGCACCGACTACTCGGCCTGCCCGCCGGTGAAAGGCATACGCATGGGGGGCGGCGAAGAGACGATGCAGGTGCACATTGACATGCATCAACTCGGGGCCGCAGGGCACTCGTTCCAGGGATAGGCTGGCGCTCGCGGCAGGCGGATAGTGCTCCTGTGCAAAGCGGAAGGAGCGCCTATGTACCTGTTCAGCAGTAAGAAGGGTGCAGCCGGGCTGGTGAGGGCCCGCACGCCCGTGCGGCCGACATCGCAAGCGGCGGCGGCCGGGCCGGAGACGTTTCAATCGAGCTGGATGGATTCGTCCGTCGAGTTGAAGCAGGGCCTCGACGTGGTGGAGCTTGACGAACTGCCGCCGGACCTCTTCAAGCAGAGCTCACCGGCCAGCCGGTGAGCGGTTCATGAGCCCGGCGTGCCGGCCACGCGTGCCCGGTACAGCAGGCCGATCGACTGGCCCAGGTCGATCACGGCCATCGCGTAGTAGCTCGACCAGTTGTAGCGCGTGATCGCATAGAAATTCCCGGTGCCGGCCACGTAGCTGGGTGCGGCATCGCCGTTCTGCAGCTCCACCAGCGCCAGCTTGCCTGCATATTGACGCCCCTCGGGCGGCAGGCCTGCGCCGCTGTTCGCGAACTCCTCAGCCGTGAAGCTGGGCAGGATGTCGGGCGCGAGCAATTTCGCGCGGTCGGTGGTTTCCACCGGTGCCGCCACCTGGAAGTGCGTCGGCTGCCCGCGCTGCCAGCCGAACTCGGCCAGGTAGTGAGCGACGCTGCCGATCACGTCGGCGGCGCTGCGGTGCAGGTCGACGTGCCCGTCGCCGTCGAAGTCGACCGCGTACTTGTTCCAGCTGCTCGGCATGAACTGCGGCATGCCCATCGCACCGGCATAGGAGCCGAGCGGCGCCAGCGGGTCTAGTTGCTCGCTGCGGCACAGCACGAAGAACTGTTCGAGCTCCGTGCGGAAGAACTCCGTTCGGTCACGCCGGCCGGGCGGGAAGTCGAAGCTGAGCGTGGCCAGCGCGTCGAGTACGCGGTAGTTGCCCATGTGCCGGCCGTAGATGGTTTCCACGCCGACGATGCCGACGACGATCTCGCCCGGCACGCCGTACATCTCTTCGGCCTGGGCGATCCACTTCGCGTTCTCTTCCCAGAAGGCCAGGCCGGCCCGGATGCGGCGCGGCTCGACGAAGCGGGAGCGGTAGGCAGCCCAGTTCTTCGCGGTGCCGGCAGGCGGGGGCATGATGAACTTCGCCACCGAAGGCACGTAGCGCGACTGCGAGAGTGCCTCGCGCACCCATGCTGCGTCGAGTTGCTGGCGCTGCGCGATCTGGTCGGCGAGCGCCATCACGTCCTCGCGTTGCCCGTAGGTCACCACGTCGGGCGGTTCGGCAGCAGGGGGCTTGGCGTGGGTGGCGGGGGGCAGCGCAACGCAGAGCAGGGCGCACGCGCCAGCGTGCAGCAGCCGCCGGCGGAGAAGAACGGGGAAATCAGGCATGTCGGAGATCGAGAACGGCGCGGCGTAGATCGCGCGCAAGCGAGCGCGCCAGTGTAGGCCCACCGCGCGCGCCGCGGGCGGATGCCGGCGCATAGCGTAGGGCTTCCATCTGGCGCAGCAGCTGCGCCACGGGCTCGGCGGCTGCGCCGAAGCGTTGCAGCGCTTGCTGCGCCAGCGTGCCGGGCGGTACGTGCGGCCCGCTCGGCAGGCCCGCCGCAGCGAGATGGGTCTGCATCTGGTGGTAGGCGCGCACCCACGGGTCCATGCGCTGGCGTTCCCACCAGGCCCACGCTGCACCCATCGAGGCGGCCAGCACCACCAGCGCCATTAACAGCATCGACAGGTCTTCCCAGCTGGGGGAGCGAAAGCCGAGGTGCTTCAGCAGGTCGAGCTGCCGGCCGCGGGAGTAGTTGAGCACCCACTGGTTCCACGCGGTGTTGACGGCTTCCCACCGGTTGCGCAGCGTGCGCCACAGCTCGGGGTTCACGTTGTCGAAGGCGGTCGCGACGATGCCGGGCGAAGGGCGCAGGTTGAGGGTGCGGCCGACACGGTCGGGCGCCACGGCGCCGGTCGGGTCTGCACGCACCCATCCCACGCCGGGCTGCCAGTATTCGGCCCACGCGTGCGCGAAGGCGTTGCGCACGATGTAGTAGCCGTCCACCGGATTGCGCTCGGCGCCCTGGTAGCCGGTGACGATGCGTGCGGGCACGTCCATCGCACGCATCACCACGACGAAGGCGGCGGCGAAATGCTCGCAAAAACCCTCGCGCCGGTCGAGCCAGAACTCGTCGATCGCGTGGTAGCCGTTCTCGTCGCCATAGGTGCCGGGCACCAGCGTGTAGACGAAGCGCTCGGCGCGGATGTGCTCCAGCACGGCTTGCGCGAGCGTCTTCGCGTCGGCCTCGGCATAGCGCGGCTGGCGGCGCAGTTCGGCGGCCCAGGCCAGCGTGCGCGGGTTGTAGCCGGGCGGCAGCTCCAGGTAGTCCTGTAGGCCGAGCACCCGCTCCGTGGGGCCGTGGCTGAAGCTGGTGTAGGCGGTGGCGCGGAAGCGCTGCCGGTCGCGCAGCGGTTGACCGGTCGTCCATTGCAGGTCGTCGCGCAGACGGGGGCGCACGTCTTCGAGCGGCGGGATCTGCGGGGTGGCTTCGAGCACGGGCAGCACGGCCACAGGGGTCGGCTCCACGGTGATCTCGTAGTTCCACGCCCGGCCGCGCACGTCGAGGTCGAGGTCGGGGTGCTGCCCCTGCGGCCAGTATTTATGGGGCAGCGGCCGCCACTGCTTGCCGTCGAAGTCGGCGAGCACGGGACCGCGGAAGTAGAGCGCGTTCGCTGGCGGAGCGGTGCCGTCGAACTTCAGGGTCAGCGCGATGCTGTCATCGAGCGCCAGCTCGGCGACGCTGCCCATCTCCATGGCGTTCGACAGGCCGGTGCGGTTGTTGAAGGCGTCGCTCGGCAGGCCCCACAGCGGGCCGAAGCGGGGGAACAACACGAACAGCGCGACCATCACCGGCGCGCCGAGCACGCACATGCGAGCCGCCAGGCCACCGGCGCGCGCCAGGCTGGGCTGGCCCACCGGCATGTGCGCGACCACGAGCGCCGTGAGCAGGCCCCAGACGGCAAGGATCATCGCCAGCGCCAGCAGCAGCGACTGCGAGTAGAGAAAGTGCGTGAGCACCAGGAAGAAGCCGAGGAAGAACACGACGAAGGCGTCGCGCCGGGCCCGCAGCTCCAATGTCTTCAGCGCCATCAGCACCACCACCAGCGTGACGCCGGCCTCCTTGCCCAGCAGCGTGCGGTGGGTGGCAAAGGTCGCGGCGAGGGAGGCGAGCAGCAGCGCCACCAGCACCCACCGGCTGGGCAGCGCGGCGTTGCCGAGCGCCAGTGACGCGCGCCACAGCAGCACGCCGGCGGCGAGCACCGAGCACCACCACGGCAGCCGCGCCACGTGCGGCCCCACCACCCAGGCAATGACGCCGAGCAGGAACAGCGTGTCACGCGTTTCGCGCGGCAGGTGCCGCCAGGCCGGCCAGCCGGCCGGCATCCAGCTGCGCAACAAGGGCGTGGAGGCGCGGGTGTTCATGGGTGCAAGGCGAGCAGTTCGAGGCAGCGGCGCTTGTGTGCCTCGCCGTTGTCGGGGGTGATCTCGGCGGCACCGGGCAGCCGCAGGCCGTAGACCAGGCCCAGCCGCTCGGCCGCCAGCACCCAGGCGGTGAGGCGCGACAGTCGCTGCTCGGCGGCCAGCGCGCCGGTCTGCTGGTAGTCGAGCCACAGTTCCTGGCGCGCGGCCGCCGCGGTGTCGCGGCTCACCAGTTCGTCGGTCTTGGCGACCTTCTTCCACACCACGAGCTTGAGCGGGTCGCCGCGCCGGTAGGCGCGCACGCCCTCGGTGTCGCCGCCTTCGCTGCGGCGCGCCTGCAGCGGCCCACCAGGCAGCGCCTGCGTGACCGGCAGCGGCGGCGGGTAGGGCTCGGGTGCGGGGTAGACGAGCAGGCGGGAGGCGGGTCGCCACACCGCCCAGACGCGGAAGATGCCCAACGGGAAGCGGGTCTCGGCCGTGAGCGTGGGCACGGTGTGCCAGCCCCGCCGCTCCGGCTGGAAGCTGACGTGCGTGCTTGCCTGCGACTGCGCAGGGACGTCGGTCCAGGCCCACCCTTCGCTGCCTGTCTTCGCGCGGTCGGCGTAGACGCGCAGGCCGATGCCGTAGCGCGTGCGGCGGTCCTCGCTGGTCAGTGTGACTTCCAGCTGGGCAGCGTCGCCCGCGAAAACAGGCAGCGGTGCTTTCAGCCGCAGCGTCAGCCCGCGCAGCGTGCCGTGTGTGATGTGCATTCCTGCCACGCCGGCACCGGCCAGCAGGAAGGTGAGCAGGTAGCCCAGGTTGAGCTGGTAGTTGATCGATGCGATCAGCAGCACCACCAGCGTCGCGGCAAACACGAAGCCGGGACGTGTGGGCAGGATGTAGACATTGCGCTGCGTCAGCACCAGCACGTCGGACAGCGGCAACCGCGCCTGCCACCAGCGGCGAAAGCGCTCGCGCACCCGGGCCGCCGGGTTCAGCCAACCGAACCGGTCGTGAGCAGCCTGTGCCGGGCTCACGGCAGCGGTACCGCCTCGATCATCGCGCGCACCTGCTCGGCACGGCCGCGGCCGCTGCTGGCCACCGGGACGAGCCGGTGAGCGATGGTCTGCGGCAGCACGGCCTGCACGTCGTCGGGCGCCACGTAGTCGCGTTGCGCAATGAACGCGCGCGCCTTGGCGGCCCGCAGCACGGCAATGCCGGCGCGGGGGCTCAAGCCTTCGGCGAACCATTGGCCGGAGCGGGTCGCGGCGATGAGGTCCTGCAGGTAGTCGAGCAGCGGTTCGGCTGCGTGCACCTCGCGCACGGCCTGCTGCACGGCGGCCAGCGTGTCGGGCGGCATCACCGCCTGCAGGGTCTGGATCGCGTCGCGCCGGTCGCGGCCGGCGAGCAGCGCACGTTCGGAGGCCCTGTCCGGGTAGCCGAGCGTGATGCACATCAGGAAGCGGTCGAGTTGCGACTCCGGCAGCGGGTAGGTACCGAGCTGGTCGTTCGGATTCTGGGTGGCGATCACGAAGAAGGGTTGCGGCAATGGCCGGGTTTCGCCTTCGACGGTGACCTGGTGCTCTTCCATCGCTTCGAGCAGCGCGCTCTGGGTCTTGGGGCCCGCACGGTTGATCTCGTCGGCCAGCAGCACTTGCGAAAACACCGGCCCGGGGTGGAACACGAAGGCCTCCTTGCCCCGCTCATAGACGCTCACGCCCACCAGGTCGGACGGCATCAGGTCGGCCGTGAACTGCACGCGCGAAAAGCGCAGCCCCAGCGATACCGCCAACGTGTGCGCCAACGTGGTTTTGCCGACGCCGGGCACGTCCTCGATCAGCAGGTGGCCACCGGCCAGCAGGCAGGCGATGCTGTCTTCCACCTGCGTGCGCTTGCCCACGATGATCGTGTTAACCTGATCCAGCAGCCGCTTCAGCTGCACGTGCAGTTCGTTGTTCTTGGGGGTGCTCATGGCCGAGCACATTAACCCAAATCAACACGATGAGACGGGGACAAAGTCACATGGCCACGGGCTACTACAGCCATCCCGATTGCCGTCGTCACGACATGGGTGCCGGGCACCCCGAATGCCCGGAGCGCCTCGACGCGATCGAGGACTTTCTGCTCGCCAGCGGCATCGAGCTCGGCGTCGACAAGCGCGATGCCCCGTTGGCCGACCTGACCGACATCGAGCTGGCGCACAGCACCGCCTACGTGCTCAACCTGAAAGACCTGATGGAGCAGGTGGCCGCCAGCGGCGAACGCCGCGCCATCGACATGGACACGGTGGTGTGCCCCCATACCTGGGCGGCCGCGTTGCGCTCGGCCGGGGCTGCGGTCGCTGCCACCGATGCAGTGATCGACCGCGAACTGGAAAACGCGTTCTGCGCGGTGCGCCCCCCCGGCCACCACGCGATGCGCGCCCAGGCGATGGGCTTCTGCTTCTTCAACAACGTGGCGGTGGCGGCCAGGCATGCGCTCGACGTGCGCCGGCTCAAGCGCGTGGCGATCGTCGACTTCGACGTGCACCACGGCAACGGGACCGAAGACATCTTCGCAGGCGACGACCGCGTGCTGATGGTCAGCTTCTTCCAGCACCCGCTGTACCCGTACAGCGGCACTGAAGCGTCGGCCGACAACATGGTGAACCTGCCGGTGCCCGCGTATACGCGCGGCATGGAAATCCGCGAGCTGATCGAGGCCGTGTGGATACCGCGGCTCGAGCGCTTCAAGCCGGAGATGATCTTCATCTCGGCGGGCTTCGACGCGCACCGGGAAGACGACCTCGGACAACTCGGCCTCGTCGAGGCCGACTACGAGTGGATCACCCGGCGCGTCAAGGACGTGGCCGAGCGACATGCCAAGGGGCGCATCGTGTCGTGCCTTGAAGGCGGCTACAACCTCAGCGCACTCGCCCGCAGTGTGGCTGCCCACGTGAGGGTGCTGGCCGACGTGTAGCGCCAGCCCCGCCGCTGCACCTGTCTTGCGGTGCGGCTATCCTTCGCGCGTTTTCACGAAAACCAGCACGAGGGTCGCCGCATGGCTCAACCGATGACGACCGACGAACTGTCGGCACTGTTCGCCTCTTTCACGCAACCCACGGCCTTGGTCGAACTGGCGGTCGTCGTCAGCTGCCTTGCCGTGGCCTGGGGTGCGGTGCGGCTGTTGCGCGGGCAGGCTACCAACGGCCGCTCGGTGTGGTTCGGCGAGCGCATCGTCGATGGGGCGCTGTTCCCGGTGCTGGCCCTGTCGCTCGCATTCGGCGCCCGGCTGGCGCTGCAGCCGGTGATCCCGATCGCGGTGTTCCGCGTGGCGATCCCGGTGCTGATCTCGTTCGCGGTGATCCGCCTGAGCGTGCGCGTGCTGTCGCTCGCCTTCCCTGCGTCGACCTTGGTGCGCACGGTGGAGCGCACCATCTCCTGGGTGGCGTGGCTGGCCGTGGTGCTGTGGATCACCGGCGTGCTGCCGGTCGTGATGGAGGAGCTCGACCAGATCACCTGGTCGTTCGGCACCGTGAAGGTGTCCTTGCGCAAGATCATTGAGGGCACGCTGTCGGCGGGCTTCGTGCTCATGCTCGCGCTGTGGGTGTCCGCGGCGATCGAGGCGCACCTGCTGAAGGGCGCGGTCGGCGAGCGTTTGTCCTTGCGCAAGGCTGCGGCGAATGCGTTGCGCGCGGTGCTGTTGTTCGTGGGCCTGCTGCTGGCGCTGTCGGCGGTCGGCATCGACCTGACCGCGCTCTCGGTGTTGGGCGGTGCCGTGGGCGTGGGCATCGGCTTCGGCTTGCAGAAGCTGGCCGCCAACTACGTGAGCGGCTTCGTGATCCTTGCAGAGCGGTCGCTGCGCATCGGCGACTTCGTGCGGGTCGACAACTTCGAAGGCCAGGTGATGGACATCAACACCCGCTACACAGTGATCCGGTCGCCGGGCGGACGCGAGTCCATCGTTCCCAACGAAACCCTCATCACCACCCGCGTCGAGAATCTGTCGTTTGCCGACCGCAACATCCTGCTGCAGAGCATCGTGCAAGTGGCCTACGGCACTGACGTATCGACGCTGCGCGGCAAGATCGTCGAGGTGGTCTCTGCTATCGAACGGGTGCTGCCCGATCCGGCTCCGGCAGCCCATCTGACGAACTTCGCGGCCGACGGCCTGGAGATCACCGTGTACTTCTGGATTGCCGACCCGGAAAACGGGCAGGCCAACGTGCGCTCGGCGGTGAACCTGGCCATCCTGGACCTGTTCGCGCGCGAGGGCATCGACATCCCGTTCCCCCAGCGGGTGGTGCATGTGCGGCCGACACCCTACGCGGCGCTGCCACCCGCCGCGGCGCAGTAGCCGGCCCGCCCGAGGCGGCGCGGTTCAGCGCTTCAGCGTCAGCCAGATCAGCGCCATCACGGCAGCAAAGCCAACCAGCAGCGGCACCATCGCGCGGAAGTGCGCGCGCAGCTTTTCGCCATCGGTCGGTTCGCGGTGCGGTGCCTGGGCGCTGGGCCCGAAGGCCGTGCCGGTGCTTCGCGGGGCTGCCACCGGTGCATGGGCTGCCGCCTCGGCGGCTTTTGCCGCGGCACGCTCTTCTTTGCGTTCCTGCGCGGTTTGCTCCCGCACCGGCTCGGGCCGGGGTGCGGGCGTCCACCACGGCGAGGCGGGTGGCTGGCCTGCGGCCGCCAGCCGGCGAAACGCCGCATGCGGCATGCGGGCAGCAGCGGTGGCTGATGCGGCAGTGGCCGTCGCGCCCCAACGCGCCTGCAACGCCGCGATCCTGTGCACCAGCGGCTGGCCCTTGCCCGGGTCGACCATCGCCACGAAGCGCGCATAGCCGGCGATGGCCGGCAGCACGTCCGGGTTGCCTTGCCAATGCTTGCCCTGCGGGCCGTCGCGTTCGATGTGGTGGAGGGTGGCGCGCAGTGCTTTGAGCTTTGCGCGGCTCACGGTGGGCCGCTCGTTGACGACGATACCGGTCACTTCCTGCCGCTGGCTGTCGCGCATCACGCGCTGCTTGTCGGGGTGCAAGGTGAAGCCTTCGTCCGCGACGATCGCCTTCACGCGCCACAGCAGCTTGCCCAGCTTCGCGCGTGCCTCGCCATCGCCCGAGAAGGTGAGGTCGTCCGCGTAGCGGGTGTAATGAAAGCCCAGCTTGATGGCCGCACCTTGCAGTCGGCGATCGAGCCGCCGGCACAGCAGGTTGGTGAGTTGCGGGCTGCTCGGCGCGCCTTGGGGCAGGCAGCGCGGCCCCGCCGCCACGTAGTAGCGCTGTCCATCGACCTGCACTTCGTCCGTCGGGGTCTCGGTACAGAGCAGCGCGAGCACGGTGGCCACCTGTTCGGAGTAGCCCAGCCCGGCGAACACACCCTTGACCCGCGCGTGCCCGATCGACGGGAAGAAGTCGCGCAGGTCGAGGTTGAGCACCACGGCCTGCCCCACGTGCGGCTGCGCATTCGTGACGATGGAGCGCCCGGGCCGGAAGCCGTGCGCTGCGTCGTGCAAGGCCACCTTGGACAGGATCTGGTCGAGCACCCAGTACTGCGCGCGCTTGAGGCGAGGCATCGGCGCGCTGATCAGCCGCTGCCCGCCGGTCTTCTTGGGCAGCTGGAAGCGGCGGTAGTGCGTGAGGCGCGACACCTCGCGCCGGAACGTCAGGAAGCGCAGCTCGCGCACGCTGATGCCCATCGCCTCGGCGAGCTCCGAAGCGCGGTCGAAGCAGGGCAGGTTGTTGGCCGCGAGCCGTTCATGCCGGCTTTGCGTGGCCGACAACCCGCCGGAGACGCCTTCGCCGAGATAGCCGATCTCGGCATCGCGCAGGTGGTGCCACGCCAGCGCACGGGCGTGGCGCTGTTCCGCGTGGCGGCGGCGCGTTTCCTCTCGTCGTGCGCGAGCCGCCGCAAGGCGCTCCTTGCGCATGACCTTCAAGGCCTGTTCGGGGTCGCGGTAGAGGTTCAGCTCCTGGCCGAGCTTGTGCAGCTCCTGCGTCAGCTCGGCCTCGCGCCTGATCAGCGATTCGGCCGCGGTGGGCTGCCCCTCGCCGACGGGCCAGAAGCCCATGCGCTGCATTTCCTCCAGGACGACCGCGTCCTTGGAGCTGGCGCCGACGCGTTCGCGCAGCGATTCACGGGTGGTCTCGGAGCGGCTCATCGGCAGGGCGGCACATGCCTGGCAGGCTGTGCGGAGGGATGACGAGGCGAGGGGGTGGCGCTGCGAAGGGAAGCACCCGGGCCTGGGCGGCGCAGCGGCAAAGGAAGCGAACGCAGCAGGACTCTCATCGAAGAGCCTTCAGGACTGGAGCGCTCCACTCGACGCCGATCCGCACTACCACCGCGCATGGGTTCGATACGAACCACACGGTCATCGCGGTGGTAGTGCGAGATCGGCACAGTGAAGAGCGCGCCAGTGACGCATGGAACGGCATGGAGCAAGGGCAGCGATCCACTACCCGGGTTGCAAGAGCCATCCTGCTGCGTTCGCGGCCGGCAGTGTAGCAACATCGTTCAGGCCTCCGCAATGGCAGCCGCCGGCGCATCGGCGAGCTGGCGCGACAGCATGCGCAGCGCCAGCATGTGCTCGCAAGGGCCGCGATGCAGCTTGTTGTGGACGTAGAAGTCGCACGCGCACCGCGCACCGACGAGGCGCTCGTCGGCATCGAGCGAGAGTTCGACGTCGAGCGGCTTCTTGCCCTGGCGCACGATGCCGGTGATGCGCTGCCCGCCGGGTGTGGCGCTCGTGTGCCGCTCGATGCGCGAGACCGCACCGAGTGCTACGAGCTTCGCTGCTGCCTCTTCCTGCTCGCTCGCGTAGCGCAGCTGGTCGAACGGGAGCGGATCGCGCGTCAACTCGCGCAGGCGCCACACGCGCTGCGTGAGGTCGTACACCACGCGGCCAGCCTGCGTGTAGACGCCGAGCGCCGCTTCCACATCGGCAGCGGCGAGCCCGGTGGCAATGCTCACGTCCCGGGTGCTCGCAAACCAGCGCGAGGCCAGCGCTTCGAACACCTGCGTCTTGACCGCATCGCCCACGGTGTGCCGCGGACCGAGCAGGTCGAACTGGCCTGCGCGGGACCAGTCATTGGCCGTCCAGCCGGAGAGGCCCAGCGTGTATTGCATCTCCGGCATCTCGGCGATCCAGAAGCTCGGCAGGCCGGTGCCCAGCAGGTGCACGGTGAAGCGCTGCGCCACGGGAATGAGGCGCTCCAGCGTCAACAGCCGGCGACGGCCCCACAACCGGACCTCACCCGCGTGCGGACCGGTGTAGATCGAGCGCGCGAAGACCAGCTCATGCCCCCACGGTTCGCACAGCACGCGGATGGGTTCGCCCGGCGTGAGCACGAAGCGCAGCGAGCGCGGGCCCACCCGCTCGCGCTGCCGGCGCAGCACGAAGCACAGGTTGTGCACGTCCATCGGATGCAGCTCGAGCACGTGCGCGGGCAGCGTCATCGCTGCGCTCACCTGCAGGAAGCCGCGCACCCAGCTGTCGGGCAGGTCGATCTTCTCTTCGACGAATACCGGGTCGTCGGCCGTCTGCACCTGGAAGCCGGCCGGCTCGATCGCAAGCCGCGTGGTCTTGTAGTCGCGGATCTTCTGGAACTCTTCGTACAGCGCCGACGAGTAGTCGATGTTCGTGGTGCCGCAGGCAAAGTCGCCGAGACGCTCGAACACGTTGTGGCTGCACGAGAGGCTGGCGTAGCTCGATTCGTCGCGGCTGAAGCACTCGAAGAACACCTTGTCCGGGTGCACCGTGATCACCGGATCGAGCACGATCCAGGCGTCGCGGTTGGTTTCCCACAGGTAGTTGAAGTAGCGGCGCTTGGCCTGCTCGTAAGGGCCGAGCTGCCCGGCCTTGGCCTTGCGGACCTCGGCCAGCTCGGCCTGCAACGGCGCCACCTTGGCCTGCGCGGTGCGCGCGCGTGCCATGAACTCGGTGAGCATCTGGCTCTCGTGCGTCTGCAGCCAGGCAAAGTAGTCGGTGCGGTCCTTCGGCAGTGTGCGCAGGTCGGCCACCACCACGTCGTGCAGTGCCGAGATGGCTTCGCGGAACGGCAGCTTGCGGTGCAGGTCCGCCACGAAGTGCGTCGGCGCGCGCAGCGTGTCCGGCACGAAGGACATCGACGTCGACGATGCGGTGTTGGCGACCTGCGATGCGCCGTAGTAGCGGTACTGGAACCTCACGCGAGCGTCTCCTTCACGTTCGCTGCACGCGTTTCAACGGGCACGATGCCCAGCGGGCTGGGCAGTTGCGGGTGCCGCGCGGCGATCTCGCGCAAGCCGGCGATGTATTGCGCCTTGTCGGCAATGGCCACCGTGAGCACCTGGCGCGCGAACAGCGGCGCGACGACGGCCGCCACGTCGGCATGCGCCTGTGCTTGTGCACGCAGGAAGGCGAACACGCGGTCCTTGACCACACGCCCGCGGTTCACCTGCGACAGCACTCCCAGGAAGTAGGGCTCCAGCCGGGCGATGATCTCCGGCTTGCCGGCCGCCGCCTGCTCCAGCCACTGGCTCACGAACAACTGCATGTTTGCAGAGGGATGCTGCGAGAGCCGCAGCAATGAGTCGACGGCCTCCGCCAGCGGCAGGTGGCGCGTGACCAGGTCGCGGCCGAGCCGCTGTACGGCCGGGTGGGTGTGATCGCACAGCGCGATCAAGGTGTCGGGCTGCCAATCGTCGCGCTCGCAGTGCTCGGCGAAGAACGCCGCCGCGAACTCGCGCGTGTCGTCCCAGCGCGTGTCGAGGATCAGCAGTGCGGCGGCCAGCTCGGCACGCACCCGGTGGGGGTAGCGCTCGAAGGCGGTTCGGGCCCATTGCCGAACAGACGCATCCGCATGCCGCCCGGCAATCGCCCATTCGCGCACGCTGAACGCGTCGATCGGATGGCGCGGCAGCAGTGCGCCACCGAGCCGTTGCGCGCCGCGGCTCCTGGCCTGCAGCAAGCGCCACACCGTGTGGCGGTCGAGGCGCTGCGCATGGGGCTGCAGCGGGCCCGTCAGCAGCGCGTGCACGTCGTCATGAACTCCGTCGGCAGGCTCGCTGCGGAACAGGCCATCGACGAGGGCCGCCGTGATGGCTTCCCCGAAGGCATGCCGGGCCGCAGCCAGCCGGGCGACCAGGGCCGTGGCTGCGGAGCGCACGGCGGGCTGCTCGGCGGTCATCAGGCCGACGAACAGGTCGAGTTGCGGGACGAGCACCTCGTCCGACAGCATGCCGAGGAGTTCGACGCCTGCCGCACGCAAGCGGGTGTCGTCCGATTGCAGCAGCCGCACCAGCACGCCGGGCGGCAGGTTGCTCGCGCCGTCGCGCCGCGAGGCGAGCCAGCGCACGGCCACCACCTGCACCTCGGGCACCGGGTGGTCGAGCAGCGCCAGCACGGCAGCGAGCGGCACCTGTTCGGCGGCGCTGGGCCAGCCCTGCGTCACTGCCCATTCGATGTTGGCGGTAATCGCCGGCAGATCGGGGATCTCCGTGTCGGCGGCGGCCAGCCAAGCGAGCAGCTCGCCTGTCGCGAGGTCGGTGACGCGGGTGCTGTGTGCGGCCAGCGGACAGAGCAGGCGCGCCTGTTGTCGCACCGGCTCGGCATTGGCAGTCAGCAGCGCCACCAGCAGCGCCGGCTCGGACGCATAGCCGGCCGGATCGCGACTCAATGCCTGCAACAACGCCTCGTGGGCCTGCGGCAGCGAGCTGCGGCACAGCACCACCATCCACGGCACACGTTGCGAGGTGGTCAGGGCCTGGGCCAGCAGCCGCGAGACGGCCTTGAACGCAAAGTGCGCCGTGTGGATGTAGCGGCTTTGCAGCAGCGTGGCCCAGGTCGCAGCCGACAGCGTGTCGCAATAGGCCGGGTTGTCGGCGAGCGCGCGCGCGGCGAAAGCGTGCACGCCAGCGCACTGCGCGTGCTGCAGCAGTGTGAGCAAGGCCTCGGGATGTGCGTCCCACAGGTGGGGAAAGGCATCGCCACGCGGTGGTGGTGTATCGAGCGGCCACAGCGGCTGGGCCGGCCCAGGCATGGGGACACCGGCGGGTTCATGCGCGACCACGGCATACCAGGGGCGGCCATCGCGCGTGGTCTTCACCTCCGGGTGGCCCGAGTGCACCAGCCGGTGGTAGGCGTGCCACTTGGCGTACGGCCCATAGTGCCGCAGCTCCCATGGGCCGTCGACAAACACCCGCCGCGTGTGACTCGCCGTGGCAGCGGCGTCGTCGCAGGCGAGCAGGTAGCCAGTTGCGAGTGCAATGAACTGCGGGTCGTCGACGGCGCCCAGGCGGCGCAGTTGCCGCCACACCCGGCGGCGCAGGTAGTCGCGCGTGCGATTCGAGAACGCCAGCCGCGGCTGGGGCTGCCGCAGCTCCTGGTCGACCTTGACCCGGCGTGCGCCGATGTAGTGGTAGTCGGAATAGGGGCTGCGGTGGAACAGCGCACGCTGCACTTCGAAGCGGAATGCGAGCAGGCCGAAGAGCTCGCCGTCGCCGCGGTATTCGGCCGCCTTGAACAGATGGCGCAGCGCGCGGAAGGTGCCCGCCTGCACGGGCAGTTCGCGCGCCTGCGCCAACAGCACCGGCCTTGCCTGCGCAGCGTGAGATGCAGCCTGGGCCACCTGGTCGAGTTGTTCCAGCCAATCGGCACGCGACAGCCGCTGCCAGGTTGCCGGATCGGCCAGCACCGTGTGCAAGCTCTCGGTGAAATTCGGCGTGCCGCGTTGCTCCCAGGTGCTGCGCAACGCCGGCGGCCAATCGGCGACGATCGTGGCCGCGTGTTCTTCCCGCACGGGTGCGGGCGCGAGACTCAACCAAGCCCAGCGCGCCACGCGCTTGACGGCTTCAGTGCGGCCGCGTTTCGACAGCTCTTGCATCGCTTCGACCGCGCCTGCATCGCCGCACCGCCCGATCGCCCAGGCAATGCAGTAGTCGAGCATCGCGTCGCCCGTTTCCAGCAGTTCGACCAGCCGCGGCACGCCGCCTGCCAGACGCAGCTCACCGATGCGCCACACCAGCCGAGAGCGACGCGCGGGCATCAGCAACCGCCAGCCGTCGGCTTCGAGCAGGCGCAGCCACTTGTGCGCGCGCTCGACCGGCGGGCGGGCCGGCGTGGAGAGGGCAGGGGCGGTCGGCTCTTCCAGTTGGAACCCCTGGTTCAGTTTGGCCGCGAGCCAGTGCTCGAACAGTCGCTCGGCCTCGGCGCGCGACACCGGCTGCGTCGTGGGGCTCGATTCATGCCACTCGGCATGCGACCGACCCTGGCGCACGAGCACCAGGTAGCGCGGCTCGGCCGTGGACGAAGGCGTCGGGGTGGCCGCGGGCTGGAGCGCGATCTCGCAGATCACCGGTTGCGGGCGCTGCCGCAACAGTCGGACGTGACGAACGGGGGTCATGAAGGCTGAGGCTGCTGCGTCACCGGCTCATCCGGTGACCACCGGTGACAACAGCAGGGTCAGCGGTGCGGGCGGAATGTTCGCACAGCCTCGCAGGCGGCCGAGGCCGCCCGTCCGCCCAGGCACCCCCTTGAGCAAGGGGTGTGCCTTCAGTGGGTGCCGCTCAGGCGGTCGCGACCGGGATCTTGCCGATCTTCGCCTGCCATTCCTTCGGCCCGGTGATGTGGGCCGAGGTACCGCCGGCGTCGACCGCCACGGTGACGGGCATGTCCTTCACCTCGAACTCGTAGATCGCCTCCATGCCCAGGTCTTCGAAGCCCAGCACCTTGGCGGTCTTGATGGCCTTGCTGACCAGGTAGGCGGCGCCGCCCACGGCCATCAGGTAGGCGCTCTTGTGGTTCTTGATCGCCTCGATCGCGACCGGGCCGCGCTCGGCCTTGCCGATCATCGCGATCAGGCCGGTCTGCGACAGCATCATGTCGGTGAACTTGTCCATCCGCGTGGCGGTGGTGGGGCCGGCGGGGCCGACCGCCTCGTCGCGCACCGGATCGACCGGGCCCACGTAGTAGATGACGCGGTTGGTGAAGTCGACCGGCAGCTTTTCACCCTTGGCCAGCATGTCCTGGATGCGCTTGTGCGCGGCGTCGCGGCCGGTCAGCATCTTGCCGGACAGCAGCAGCGTGTCGCCCGGCTTCCAGCTCGCCACTTCTTCCTTGGTCAGCGTGTCGAGGTCGACCTTCTTGCTCTTGTTGTAGTCGGGCGCCCAGTTCACGTCCGGCCACAGGTCGAGGCTGGGCGGCTCCAGGTAGGCCGGGCCCGAGCCGTCGAGCACGAAGTGCGCGTGGCGCGTGGCGGCGCAGTTGGGGATCATCGCCACCGGCTTGGAGGCGGCGTGCGTCGGGTAGGTCTTGATCTTGATGTCGAGCACGGTGGTCAGGCCGCCCAGGCCCTGCGCGCCGATGCCCAGGGCGTTGACCTTCTCGTACAGCTCGATGCGCAGCTCTTCGAGCTTGTTCTGCGGGCCGCGCTGCAGGAGTTCGTACATGTCGATGTCTTCCATCAACGACTCCTTGGCCAGCAGCATCGCCTTCTCGGCGGTGCCGCCGATGCCGATGCCCAGCATGCCGGGCGGGCACCAGCCCGCGCCCATGGTCGGCACCGTCTTCAGCACCCAGTCGACCAACGAGTCGCTCGGATTCATCATCACGAACTTGGTCTTGTTCTCCGAGCCGCCACCCTTGGCGGCCACGATCACGTCGACCGTGTTGCCCGGCACCACCTCCATGTGGATGACGGCGGGCGTGTTGTCCTTGGTGTTCTTGCGCTCGAAGTGCGGGTCGGCCAGCACGGAGGCACGCAGCTTGTTCTCCGGGTTCAGGTAGCCGCGGCGCACGCCTTCGTTCACGGCGTCGGCGATCGAGCCGGGAAAGCCTTCGAAGCGCACGTCCATGCCGATCTTCAGGAACACGTTGACGATGCCGGTGTCCTGGCAGATGGGCCGCTTGCCTTCGGCGCACATCTTGGAGTTGGTCAGGATCTGCGCGATCGCGTCCTTGGCCGCCGGCGACTCCTCGCGCTCATAGGCGCGCGCCAGGTGCTGGATGTAGTCGGCCGGGTGGTAGTAGCTGATGTACTGCAGCGCGGCAGCGACGCTTTCGACGAGGTCGTCGTGCTTGATCGTGGTGGTCATGGTGTCGTGAGGCGGGTGAATGCGGAGAAACCAGTTCGTAATTATCTCCGCCCCGCCTTACGCCGGGCTGCCGGGCAGCACGAAAACAGCGTGCAGAGCGAGCGGGGCGGTACGGCTCGGCGGGTGCTGCTTGACGACACTGTTGATCCGACGGTCCTTGCTTTCGATGGGGTGTGTCCGTGCGAACGCCCGTCCGAGGTGGTGCGGGTGAGCGTGGACGTATGCGAGCGCGGCGGTCTCGCGGGACGGGTGGATGGATCGGCTGAGCTTCTCGTCGGCGGTGCGAGGCGAACTTCGCAGGACCGGCTCAATCAGTGCGGCCGTTGATCGGAAAACCCGGTCCGTTCGTCTGCCCCCGCGTTCACGTCAAAAAAAAACGCGGACACTGGCCGCGCCACTGCCGATCCAGGCAACGGTGCCCGTCTGCGGAAAAAAATCAAATTTGCAGAACAAGAGGGGGAGAACAAATGTCATTCGGATATCGCGCGTATCGTCGGCTGCCACATGGTTTTCGTTGGTTTGCCTCGATTGCGCTGGCGAGCATTGCGCTGTGCGGCTGCGGTGGCGGCAGCAGCGGCAGCGCTACGGGGGGCGTCTCAGCGAATGCCGGCGGGGGGCAAGCTCCACCGCCGGATAACAGTCCGCCACCCTCCAACCCTGCACTTCCCGCGATCACGATTCTTCAGCCGTCGCCGTCAGGAATCGCGACTTCCAGCAACGCGCTCATTGCGATTTCCGGCAACGCCTCGTCCGACGTAACGCTCGTCACATGGTCGAATGATCGCGGCGGGAGCGGCAACGCCGTCGGTACGACGCAATGGGCGGCTTCGAACGTCACACTGAGCGAAGGCGCCAACACCATCACGGTGACCGCGCACACGGCCGCCGGCAGCCGCACCGCGTCGATCATCATCGATTACTTGACGAGCGTGAGCGCCGGTCGCACTTGGTATGTCGATGACGACTCCACCTACTCGGGCGCCGATGTCGGCACGGCAGAAGACAGGTCCTTCCCGACTTTGCAAGCCGCCCTGGAAGTTGCTCGGGCGGGCGACACCGTTCTTGTGAAACCTGGCGAGTACACGGACCCGCAGGCCACCTGGTACTCTGCTTTCTCGCCACGCAACTCGGGAACGGCATTGGCTCCGATCACGATTCGATCCGAGACACCGCGCGCAGCCGTACTGGTCGCGCGTCATCTCGTCGATGAGCCGCCCGCCAGTAGCGAGGAGTATCCGGCCATGGCGATCTTTACGTCGTCACACATCGTCGTGGATGGCTTCCAGGCAAAGGGCCAAATGAAGATCCAGCATGGCGGCGTCGATCCGCAAGCAGGCATACCCAATCTGCCGCAGTACGTCACCATTCAGAATTGTGAAGTTCTCTATGGCAGCAAGGAGGGAACCGATGCCAGCCTCAACTACGGCATCATGATTCATTCGAGCAACTACAACACCCTGCGCAACAATCGCGTGCATCAAATGCGCGACTCCGGGAACAATTCAAATAATACGGCGGTGATCATGGCGTTCGCGTCGGCGCACAATTTGATAGAAAACAACGATGCAGACGCAGGTAACGGTGTGGTCTATAGCGCCTACGGGCAAAAGGCGGGGCAAATTCATGACAACGTATGGCGGCGCAATATTGCGCGTAACGCGGTAGTCGGGTTTCTCGGCAAAGGCGGTACGAATGGCGCCTCGTATTCCGATAACGAGACGTTCTACGAAAACGTCATCATCAATTCCCAGATTGCATTCAACCTCAACCACAACAGCCGCTACTGGAAGGTGTACAACAACACCGCCTACAAGGTCGACTTCTTCATGAACCAGTGGCAGTTGAATTCGGTAGGCAATCAGTACTGGAACAACCTCGTGGTGTTGGCGCCGCAATCGGAGCCGCCGCCCCAACCAGAAACACCGCCGGCGACGCGTCCGCAGGGGTTTTACCGGATCGAAGACGGCACGACGGATTGGAGCGCCCACATCTCCTACTCCGACCACAACTTCATCAATACGGGCGCGAGCGTGTTCGCCCGCTCTGCCCTGACCTATAGCCTGGATCAGTGGCGCCAGGTCGTCGGGGATGACGTGAACTCGCGTTCGGGCGACCCGCAATTTGACGATTTGGCGGGCTTCACGCTCCGCGCTACTTCACCTGCCAGGAGCGCCGGCAGAAACGGTGAAGACATGGGGGCCTACCCGACCGGTACCGGGACCGTCGGCCCGACTTGGTAGGTTGCGAGAACGGTCGCGGCCCGTTCCTTCAAAGCGGATGTAGTTCACTTGCTCGCCGTGGTGCACCGCCGCTCGCTGCTCGACATGGATGCGCGGGAGTGCGTTCTATTGCGAGTACGTGGAAAACGCACACTCCAAATTCCTTCGCCTGCCATTCGACGAATGGGCTCGCGCGGCTCTCGACCTTGCCACACCTTCAGTTCGTGCGGGTGCACCTGAGGAGTCGTGCTCGCGCGCAGGCCGTCACAACGGATTGAGCGCGGCTGTCGGGTCGAACTTCGCGTTGGGGTCCGCCAACGAGCGCATGCCGTTGGCGAACATGCCGGACGCGATCCCCGTCGGGTCGACGATGCCGGCGGTGGCCGAGATCGTCGTTTCCATCATGTCGAAGCCGAAGTTCTTCGCGGCCTTGCTCACGTTGCCGCCATCGGTCGCCGTTTTCGCCACGTTCAGCCCGCCGGAGATGGCGCCGCCCACGATCTCGGCAGGCGCCGACAGCAGCTTGCCGATGCCGGGAATCCGACCGATCGTGTTCGAGACCACGCTGGTCAGGACTTCGAAGACTTTCGACAAGCCGCCGAGCAGGCCGCTGACGAAGTCGCGCAGGCCGCCGCCCTTCTTGGACTTGATGTCCGGCTGGTTCATCTGCCCGCACGCCATTTCCTGCACGGCCTTCGGGTCGGCGTACGGGTTGTCGGTGCTGCCCTTCAGTTCCGGGGCGATATTCGGATTGCGCACCCGCTTGAACTTGTCGAGGTCGCCCTTGCCGATCTGGCCGTCGTCGGCGGCGTTCCACAGGTTGCCCTTGTGGCCGTGCTTGCCGTTGTCCAGCACGCCGAACAGCGTCTGGCTGGTCAGCAGCGTGGTGGCCGCCTCGGCGATCTTCGGGTCCTTGTGCTTGGTCAGTTCTTCCAGCTTGCTCCGCTTCAGGTTCCCGTCGGCGAAGAAGATGTCGCGGTTCTCGTCCAGCGTCCTGACGGCCTTGTCTTCCTTGGCTGTCAGCTGGTAGTGGGTCGCCACCCTGTTGCCGAGTTCAGCGCGGGTCGCAAGGCCGTCCTCGCCGCCGAACTTCTTCCACTTGTCGGGGTTGTCCAGGTAGTACTGCGCCGCGGCCACGACTTGCGGCGGGCACTTCTTCATGTCGGCCTTGCCGTTGACGATGTCGCGGAAGGTGTCCGGCCCGATGTGCTTGCCGGGCAGGTGGTCGGAGTATTTGTACAACTCCCGCATGGCGTCGTTCTCGGTGATCGGACGGCCGCCCTTGGAGGTGTCGCTGCCGGCGTCCGAGGGCACGTAGTTGTTCTTGTAGCTTTGCGCGCGCTGGCGGCTGAATGCCTGTACCTCGGGCAGTTCCTGCAGCTTGTTGATGTCCTTGGAGCTGATCTTGCCGTCGCTCTTGCCGTTCTTGGCGCTGTCGAGCCGGGCATACAGGCCGTTGGGGTCTCCCTTGCTGTCGAGCACCTCCTGCAGGGCGTTCTTCAGATCCGGAGGCGTGTCCTTGCTCTTGAGCTTTTCGCGCATCTTCTCTTCGGTGATGCCCGACTTGCCGAACTCGCCCTCATAGCGCCCCAGCACCGATACCGTTTCCGATTGCCTGGTGCTCAGGCGCGGCGGGGTACCGCAACCGCACAGCGGGTCCGGTCCACCCACACCGGCAGACGGGCCGATGCCCGGCAACGGGTGGCCGAACTGCGGCAGCAGAGCACCGGCGCCCTGCATGCCGGGGCCGCTCAGGCCGTTGCCACCTTGTGCGCACATCTGCTTGACGACGTCTGCCATCAGCATCACGACCGCCGAGAGCGCCATCTGCACCGCCTGCGACTGCAAATGCGCCGCGTGCTGCGGCGAACCCAGCCCGTGCGCTTGAAAGGGAAGGGCGCCGATCGGTGCCATCGTCGACTGTGCCAGCTGCATTGGAACCTCCATGAACAGCGGGAGCGGGCCGGCCCACACTGGAGTTGTTGCCGGCCTCGCTCGTTGCCCGATTCTTTGACGCAGTGAACGCAACGCTGGCTCCTCGCCCGAAGGCGTTCTCGCTGCTGCGAAGCAAATGCTGCGGGACCGACCACCCCCCAATTTGAAGCGCCCCTGTCCCTCCGAGATGGGACGCTGCTTGCGCTCGGCGCTTCCTACACTGCCGGCAACGCCATCCCGCCGAGAACAAGCATGGAATTCCAGATCAACGGCATCGACAACTGCGACCGCGGCATGATCCGCACCTCACACGGCTTCAACCTCGGTCGCTTCGACCAGCCGCACACGCCGCCGCCGGCCAAGGGCAAGGCGCGCGCGCCCAAGCGCGTGGCGAACGTCAAGGATGTGTTGAGCGCGGCGATGAAGCACATCGACGAGAAGTGCGCCAACATGAAGAGTTGCAACGACTATTTCGAGAAGCTGGCGATCAAGCCGCACCTGAAGATGACGTTGCGGCAGATCCTGGACGAGAAGAAGATCTTCATCTTCCAGATCGTGCCGAATGCCGACACCGCCAAGGATGCGATCCTGCCCGTGGGCTACACCGAGGGCTGGGGCAAGAGCTACGCGCACATCGGCATCCACATCTCGCAGTGCGCCGACTCGATGAAGGCGGCCGCGACGCTGGTGCACGAATTTGCCCACGTGGCGGGCGCACCGGGGCGCGATGTGGCGCCCGACTCACATGCTGCCGAAATGGCGCTGATTCACTGTGGTCTCAAGCGCTACTACGACGAAGACGCGACCGGCTGACCGCCTTCGTCAGGCTTCGCGGCGCTCGGGCACCGCGTCTTCAGGCACCGGGGCCTTGGAACGCAGTTGCAGGTGCAGTGCGGCCTGGGCCATCAGGTTGGCCGACACCGGCGCGGTGACGAACACGAACAGCGTGATCAGCAGCTCGGCAAAGCCGGCACGGCCCTGTGCGGCCGAGAACAGCATCGAGGCGATCAACAGGCCGCCCAGCCCGAGCGTGGAGGCCTTGGTGGGTGCGTGCAGCCGCATGAAGAAATCCGGCAGACGCACCAGGCCGATGGACCCGACCAGCGTGAAGAAAGAGGCCGTCACGATCAGTGCCGCCACCAGCCATTCGATCCAGGGGTTCATGGGAGCCTTCCTCTTTCACTCGATGACGTCGCCGCGCGTCAGGTAGCGCGCCAGCGCGACCGTCGACACGAAGCCGAGCATCGCCACCAGCAGTGCGGCTTCGAACAGCAGCGTGGAGCCGAGCCGGATACCGAGCAGCACGACCAGCCCGACGGCATTGATGTAGAGCGTGTCGATGGCAAGCACGCGGTCGGTGGCGTCGGGGCCGCGCAGCAGCCGCCAGCCGCACAGCGCCATGGCGGCCGTGACGGCCAGCAAGCCGATGTCGAGGGCGGTGTCGAGCACGCCGGTCATGCGGTTCTCCTCGTCTGCACGCCGTGCTCGAAGATCATGCGCAGCGGCGTTTCGTAGCGTTGCTTGATGTCGCGCGCCATGGCGTGCGGGTCGTCGCAGTCCAGCGCATGCACGAGGATCTCGTCACGTTCCTCGTCGACGACGCACGAGACGGTGCCCGGCGTGGTGGTGATGATGGTGGCCAGCAACGCGACGGCGGTGGGGTGGGTGGCGTCGAGCGGCACGTGCACCCAGGCTGGACGGGGCCGCGACATGGGGCCGAGCACGAGCCTGGCCACCGCGATGTTGGCGACGACGATGTCCCACAGCACGATGCCGGCCAGGCGCAGTGCAGGCAGCAGCCGCGGCCGGGTGCCGGGCGGCAGGAAGTGCCGCAGCAGCACGGGCACGGCCAGGCCGATCAACACGGCAAACACGACCTGCACCGGCTCGACGGTGTGCATCAGCAGCAGCCAGCCCGACGCGAGCAGCAGCGACAGCACCGGATGCGGCAGCCAACGCTCGCGCAGCGTGGTCGGCGGGTTGAGGTTCATCGCTCACTCCTCCTTGTGGGCGGCGGGTGGTCGCGCACCTTCGCCGGTGTACGGGCGGATCGTCTCGGCACGGGCGCCGCCCTGGTCGCCGAGCACCGCTTCGGCATAGGCGGCCGGGTCGCTCAGTTGCATCGCCGCGGCATCGGTGTAGCGCTTCAACGGCGAGGCGAACACGGCCATGGCGACGCCGGTGAGCAGCAGTCCCAATGTGGCGCCGATCAGCCGCGGGCTGGCGCCCGATGCACAGGCCATGCCGTCTTTCGGCGCGTCGGGCAGCACGTTCCAGAACAGAATGGTCCCGGCGCGTGCCAGCCCCACCAGGCTGAGGAAGCCGACGCCGAGCACGACGCTCCACACCCACGGTTGGGCGGGCAGGCCGGCAGCACTGTCGAGGATCATCAGCTTGCCGAGGAAGCCCGGCAGCGGCGGCAGGCCGGTGACGGAAGCCGCGCCCAGCAGCATCATCAGCCCCAGCACCACCGGCTGGGCCACCGGCTGCGCGGGGCGCAGGTTGTCTTGCGCGTCGCCGCGTTGCGATGCCACCAGTTCGACCAGCAGGAACAGCCCGGCGATCACCAGCGTGCTGTGCACCATGTAGTACAGCGACGCCGACAGCGCGCCCGGCGTGAACAGGCCCACGCCGGCCAGGATGGTGCCGACCGATGCGACCGTGAGGTAGGCCACCATGCGGGCCATCGAGTTGGCCGCGAGGGCTCCCAGCACGCCGAGCGCGCCGGTGGTCAGCGCGATGGGCAGCAGCCAGGGCTCGGCCATCAATGCGGAAGCGCCGGCCTGCTCGCCGAAGATCACCACGTGCACGCGCACGATGCTGTAGATGCCCACCTTGGTCATGATCGCGAACAGGGCCGCGACCGGGGCGCTGGCCGCCGCGTACGTGCGAGGCAGCCACATGTAAAGCGGCACGACGGCAGCCTTGAGACCGAACACCACGAGCAGGATCAGCCCCGCTGCCTGCAGCACCGGTGCCTGCTCGGCGCCCACCTTGGCAACGCGGATGGCAAGGTCGGCCATGTTTAGCGTGCCCGTCGTCGCATAGAGCAGCGACACGCCGATGAGGAACAGCGCCGAGGCGCAGAGGTTCAGCACCACGTAGTGCACGCCTGCCTTGAAGCGCGCCTCGCCCTGGCCATGCACGAGCAGCACGTAGGAGGCGATCAGCAGCACCTCGAAGAACACGAACAGGTTGAACAGGTCGCCGGTGACGAAGGCCCCCGACAGGCCCATCAGCTGGAACTGGAAGATGGCATGGAAGTGCCGACCCTGTGCATCCCAGCCGCCGGCCGCGTACCAGAGGACCGGCAGGGCGATCAGGTAGGCCATCACCAGCATCAGGGCGGACAGGCGGTCGACCACGAGCACGATGCCGAACGGCGCTGGCCAGTCGCCCATGCGGTAGACCGCGAGCCCGCCTTCGTGCGCGCCGATCATCAGCTGCACCGCGAGGAACAGCCCCACCGTGGCCGAGCCGATGGACAGGCGCCGGCGCCACACCAGGCGGCGGTCGCCGTGGCCGATCTCGCCGCTCGGGTCGCACAGCACCAGCATCACGAGCGCGGTGAGCGCGGGCAGCAGGACGGGCAGCACCGGCAGGTGCGCGGCCAGCCAGGAAGGCAGCAGCGGCGTCATGGCGTGGCCCCCTCGTTGCGGCCGGCGGCTTGCGCGTGCTGCTGCGCTTCTTCGCCGTCGACGTGGTCGGTGCCGGTTTCGTGGCGGGTGCGCAGTGCCAGCTCGATGATGAAGCCGGTGGTGGCGAAGCCGATCACGATGGCGGTGAGCACCAGCGCCTGCGGCAGCGGGTCGGCCACCGGTGCCTCGCTGGTGAGGATGGGCGCCGCATTGCGCCACAGCCGGCCCATCGAGAAGATGAACACGTTGACGGCATAGCCGATCAGCGTGAGGCCCAACACCACCGGGAAGGTGCGACCGCGCAGCAGCAGGTAGATGCCACAGGCGGTGACGAAGCCGATGCCGGTGGCGACGAGGAATTCGAGGCTGGGCATCATGTGGTGCTCTCCTGGGTGGTCGGACGGGCCGGCACGTGGCGCTCCTTGCTGACCGAGCCCAGCACCGACAGCATCAGCAACGTGGCACCGACGACGGTGATGTACACGCCGAGGTCGAACAGCGCTGCCGATGCCAGCGGCAGCTCGCCCAGCAGCGGCAGCGCGGGGTGGCCGTGCGCGCTGGTCAGGAACGGCCGGCCGAAGAAGAAGGCGCCGATGCCGGTGGCTGCGGCAATGAACAGCCCGAGCGCGATCCAGCGCACGAATCGCAGCCCCGACCGGGAGCGCAGCAGGTTCTCGGCGCGCGACTGCCCGATCGCCATGTACTGCAGCACCAGCGCCACCGAGGTGATCAGCCCCGCGATGAAGCCGCCACCGGGCATGTTGTGACCGCGCAGGAAGATGTAGAGCGTCACGACGATCGCCATCGGCATCACCAGGTGGCCGGCCACCCGTAGCAGCAGCGGCGGCGAGGCGAAGGTCCAGTCGCGGCCCTGCGGGTCTGCGGCAGGGCGGCGTGTGCGCATGCCTTCCAGCAGTGCGAGCACGCCCAGTGCGGCTATGCCGAGCACGGTGATCTCGCCGAAGGTGTCGTAGCCGCGGAAGTCGACCAGGATCACGTTGACGGCGTTGGTGCCGC
>NZ_CAMLJQ010000051.1 GCF_946480305.1 uncultured Caldimonas sp. | reverse complement strand
TCGTCAACGTGAACGTCGTCGAAGGCACCCGCAAGCGCGTGCAGGCCTACGAAGGTGTGGTCATCGCCAAGCGCAACCGCGGCCTGAACTCCAGCTTCATCGTCCGCAAGATCTCCAGCGGCGAAGGCGTCGAGCGTACGTTCCAGCTGTACAGCCCGCTGATCGCGTCGATCGAGGTCAAGCGCCGTGGTGACGTGCGCCGCGCCAAGCTGTACTACCTGCGCCAGCGCAGCGGCAAGTCGGCACGCATCAAAGAGAAGCTGGCCTGAGCGTAAGCTTCTCCTGGCCAAAGCGGCTGTTTCGCACATTTGCAGACAGCCAACAAAAGCCGCCTGGCGCATCATGCGCAGGCGGCTTTTTTGTGTCCGCCCGTTGTCGCCATGTCGTTGATCTTCGATCCTGAGCAGCTGCCGGTCGTCGGCGTCGATGCGCATCTGGCGCCGGTGTCGGCGGACCGGCTCCAACCCCATGCGCTGCGTCAGCGATTCCAGGCACCTCCGATCTGGCAACCCGAGGTGTCGGCCGAGCGTCGCATGGGCCAGCGTGAACCGGCACATGCCTCGGTGCTGATCCCGCTCGTGATGCGCGATGAATTGATGGTGATGCTGACCCGGCGCACCGATCACCTGCGCGACCACGCTGGCCAGATCAGCTTTCCCGGTGGGCGGGCCGAACCGCACGATGCGAATCCGGCCGCCACCGCGTTGCGGGAGGCGGAAGAAGAGGTCGGCCTGCCGCACGAGAGCGCCGAGGTGATCGGCACCTTGCCCATCTATGCCACGGTGACCGCGTTCATGGTGACGCCGGTGGTGGCCTTGGTGCAGCCTGGGTTTCCATTGCGGCCCGATCCGTTCGAGGTGGCCGAGGTGTTCGAGGTGCCGTTGAGCTTCCTGATGCAACCGGCCAACCACCAGCGGCACGTTTTCGAGTTTGCAGGGGAGCGCCGCGAGTTCTTCTCGATCCCGTGGCAGGCGGGCGAGCAGCGCTATTTCATCTGGGGCGCCACGGCTGCGATGCTGCGCAACCTGTACCGCTTCCTCGTCGCCTGAGCTGGCGCCAGGCCCGCAGCTTTCCATCGGGCCTGCGATGGGTTGCTGCACCCGGCGGCTATCATGCCGGCCATGAGTTTTTTCTCGGTTCTCTTCGCTCTGCTGATCGAGCAACTCAAGCCGCTGCGCGGCGGCAACGTGATCCACGAGTCGCTGATGGCCTGGGTGCGCTGGACGGGGCGCAACTTCGATGCGGGCAAGGATGTGCATGCCTGGGTCGTCTGGGGCATCACGGTGATCGTGCCGGCGCTCGTCACGTGGGGCATCTTCCGCGCCATTGCCGAAGCGAGCCTGCTGGCGGCCTTGGCCTGGAACGTGGCAGTGCTGTATCTCACACTCGGGTTCCGGCAGTTCAGCCACTACTTCACGGACATCCGCGACGCGCTGGAACGCGGCGACGAAGACACCGCGCGCCGGTTGCTCGCCGAGTGGCGCCACCTCGACGCGAGCGAGTTGCCGCGCCGGGAGCTGCTGCGCCACGTGATCGAGCATTCGCTGCTCGCAGCGCACCGCCACGTGTTCGGCGTGTTCTTCTGGTTCGTGCTGTTGGCCACCTTCGGGCTGGGCCCGGCGGGCGCCGTGCTGTACCGCATGGCGGAGTTCTCGAGCCGCTACTGGGCCTACAAGAGCCGCACGATCGGCGTGCCGAGCAATCCGCGCCTGATGGAGCTGGCGCAGCAGCTGTTCGGCATCCTCGACCACGTGCCGGCACGGTTGACGGCGTTCGGCTTCGCGGTGGTGGGCAACTTCGAGGAAGCCGTGGACAGCTGGCGCCGCCACAGCGCGCTGTGGCGCTATGCGAACGACGGGATCATCCTGGCTGCAGCGGCGGGCGCCGTCGGCGTGCGCCTTGGTGGCAGCAGCGCACCCACGGTCACGCCCGATCGATCCAAGACGTTCGAGATGGGCGCAGCGGCCCAGGCGGGTGAGGCCGAAGGCTCGACGCAAGGCGTGCCGCCCGAGCTGGCGCACCTGCGCAGCATCGTCGGCCTGGTGTGGCGATCGGTCGTGTTGTGGATGTTGCTGCTGGCGCTGCTCTCGCTGGCCAACCTCGTCGGCTGAAAAGCCGTTCAGTACGAGGGAGGGCGCGACAGCTCTTCGAAGATCTCAGCGTAGATGCGGTAGCGCGAGGGGCTGATGTCGCCTCGTTCCACGGCGGCGCGTACACCGCAGCCCGGCTCCTGCCTGTGCGTGCAGTTGTAGAAGCGGCATTCGCCGGCGTGTTCCCGCAGGTCCGGCATGTAGGCCGGCAACTGCTGCGGCTCCACCTGCCGCAGGCCGAACTCCTGGAAACCCGGTGAGTCGATCAGCCCGCTGGTGCGGCCCGCGTCCAGCCAGTACCACTGCGTGCTCGTGGTGGTGTGCCGGCCGGAGTTGAGCGCCTGCGAGATCTCGCCGACCTGCGCCTGTGCCTCGGGCACCATCAGGTTGATCAGCGTGCTCTTGCCGGTGCCCGAGGGGCCGAGCACGAGCGTGCTGCGGCCCTGCAGCCGCGGGGCGAGCGCCTCGCGCGCTTCTTCCTTGCGGGCTTTCAGCGCGACTTCCACCACCTCGTAGCCCATCTTGCCGTAAGGCGCGAGCCGGTGGCGGGCTGCGGCGGCCTGCGGCAGGTCGACCTTGTTCAGCAGGATGCAGACCGGGATGCCGGCATATTCGGCCGCGATCAGCGAGCGGCTCAACTGCGATTCGCTGAACACCGGCTCGGCGGCCACCATCACCACCAGCAGGTCGAGGTTGGCCGCGAACGATTTGGTGCGCCATTCGTCCTGCCGGAACAGCAGGTTGCGGCGCGGCTCGATCTGCTCGATCACGCCTTCGTCGCCCACGTTGGAGACGGTCGGCTGCCAGCGCACGCGGTCGCCGACCACGCAGTCGCTTTTCTTGCCGCGCGGGTGGCAGATGAGTCGCCGGCCTTCGGGTGTTTCGACGATGTAGTGACGGCCATATCCGGCCACCACCAACCCCACGTCCAGTTCGACCGATTTCACCAAGGCGCTTCAGCCCAGCAACGCGTCGACCTTGGCCGCGCAGATGAAGTCGTTGAGCGAGATGCCGCCGACCGAATGGGTGTTGAAACGCACCTGGCAGCTCGCGTACTTCACGAGCAGGTCGGGGTGGTGATCTTCGGCATGCGCGATCCAGGCAAGGGCGTTCACGAAGGCCATCGTCTCGTGATAGTTGCGGAAGCTGAACGTCTTCTCGATGGCGCCGTCTTTCAGCGCCCAGCCGGGAGCGCTGCGCAGATGGGCTTCGATGTCGGAGGCCGGCATCGGCGAGCCGCCTTCGAGCGGGCGGCACTTTTGTTGGAGCAGAGGGTTCATGGCGTCACGCACGGGTATGGGCCTGCATGGCCGCCAGCCGTTGCGAGGCAGGCGGGTGGGAATAGTAGAAGCGCACGTAGACCGGGTCCGGCGTCAGCGTGGAGGCGTTGTCTTCATACAGTTTCAGCAGCGCCGCTGCCAAATCGTGCCCGCTCGCCTGGCTGCATGCGTAGGCGTCGGCCTCGAACTCATGCTTGCGCGACAGGCCGGCCGCCCACGGAGAGACGAAGAACATGAACACCGGCCCTGCGAGCAGAAACAGCAGCAGGGCGAGCGCATCGTTCGAGGCGCCCAGGTTCGGCGACACGCCGAGCCCGGCGTAGAACCACACCTGGGTCGACAGCCAGCCCAGCAGTGCAAAGCCGAGCAGGCTCACGCCGAAGATCGCGACCATGCGCTTGAGCACGTGGCGGCGCTTGAAGTGGCCCAGCTCGTGGGCGAGCACGGCCTCCACCTCGCCGGGTGAGAGCTTGCTGAGCAACGTATCGAAGAACACGACGCGCTTGGCGGCGCCGAAGCCGGTGAAGTAGGCGTTCGCGTGGGCGGAGCGCTTGGAGCCGTCCATCACGAACAAGCCCCGGGCCTTGAATCCGCAGCGCGCCATCAAGGCCTGCACGCGCTCGCGCAATGACTCGTCCGCGAGCGGCTCGAACTTGTTGAACAGCGGCGCGATGACGGTCGGCACGATCACCAGCATCAGCAGGCTGAAACTCACCCACGCCGCCCAGGCCCAGAGCCACCAGTTCGCGCCGGCGGCACCCATCAGCCACAGGATGAGGGCGGCGATCGGCAGGCCCAGCAAGGTGCCGACGAACAGGCTCTTGGCCAGATCGGCGAGGTAGAGCTTCCACGTGATGCGGTTGAAGCCGAAGCGCTGCTCGATGCGGAAGGTGCTCCACAACTCGAACGGCAGGTCGAGCAGGCCGCCGATGACGCTGAAGGCCGCCAGCAGGGCGAGCTGGTAGGCCATGTTGCCCCAGGTGGGCTGCACCGCGTCGCGCACGGCGACGTTGAGCGCATCCAGCCCGCCGAGCAGCGTCCAGCCCAGCAGCACGGCGGCGCTGAAGGCCGTGGTGAGCAGTCCGAAGCGCAGTTTGGCGATGGTGTAGTCGGCCGCCCGCTGGTGGGCTTCCAGCGACACCTTGCCGGCAAAGGCAGCGGGCACGGCGCCCCGGTGCCGGGCCACATGCCGGATCTGCCGGCTGGCCAGCCAGAACTTGGTGCCGAGCGTGGCCAGCAACGCGGCGGCGAAGGCGAGGGTCAGAGTGGAGGCGGCTTGCATAAGGCTGGAAGTGTAGGCGCCGCGGGCAGGGGCATCGCGGGATGGCGGAAAATGCCCCGTTCACAGGAGAGCGCATGACCGAAGACACCACGCCCATCCCGCCCGCGCTGGCGTTCAACGACCAGAACCTGATCTGGATCGACATGGAGATGACGGGGCTGTACCCCGAGCGCGACCGCATCATCGAGATTGCCGTCGTCGTGACCGACCCCCAGCTCACCGTGCGCGTCGAGGGCCCGGTGTTCGCGGTGCACCAGAGCGATGAGGTGCTGAACGCGATGGATGCCTGGAACAAGGGCACGCATGGCCGTTCAGGGCTGATCGACCGGGTCAAGGCATCGACCATCACCGAAGAGCAGGCCCAGGAGCAGACGATCGAGTTCCTGAAGCGCTTCGTCTCCAAGAGCGCCTCCCCGATGTGCGGCAACTCGATCTGCCAGGACCGGCGCTTCCTGGCCAACTACATGCCTCGGCTGGAAAGCTTCTTCCACTACCGCAACCTCGATGTGAGCACGCTCAAGGAGCTGGCCCGGCGCTGGAAGCCGGACCTGCTGGCAGGCTTCAAGAAGGCGCAGAAGCACACCGCGCTGGCCGACATCCACGAGTCGATCGACGAGCTGGCCTACTACCGCGAGCACCTGCTGAAGCCGTAAAGGCAAGGCCCGCCCCGCATGTTGGCGACCGGGGCGACGGTAACGGCAACGGCTTCAGACGGGCGGCTGCTGGTCGCCCATGTCGCGCATCAATCGCCGTGCCAGCCAGGCGAGCAGCGCCACGGCCACGACCAGCACCGCCCACAGCGCCCAGCGGCGGCGCTCGGCCGGCGTGCTGCGTGCGAGCCGCTCACCGGCGCTCAAGACCGGTGCCTCGATGGCGCGGACCTCGCCGAGCAAGGCTGCCGGCAGCTTGAATTCATCGCCGGCGCGATAGCCGGGAATCAATTGGCTGGGGTTCACGTCCTGTGCGGCGGCCTTTGCCGCACCGACACGCAGCGCGAAGGGGCCGTCTCCGCGGGCTGCAAACACGAGTTGCGGGGGCTGCCAGTGCACGGTCGCGGGCAATGCCTCGGCACCGATGTCCACACTGCGCGCCGCCAGCCTCAGCCGCCAATACCGCGCGGGCGGTGCCTGGATGTCGAGTGCAGGCGAGGCCAGTTCCTGCCCGTCGCGCACGAGGCGGTAGCTGGTGAACGCCTGCACGGGATGCCAGGGCTCGCGCGTGTCGGCTCGCCGTTCGAGCTGGAATGCGGCCACCGTGTTGCGTTGCGGCAACTGCAGTTGCAGACGACGCAGCGGCACCGGACCGTGCAGGTCGAGCGTCCATTCCCGCACGCGGCCATCGGCACCAGGGGCGGGTTCGAAGCGTGCATCGAGCGCTTCGAGCGTCCTCACCTGGGCCGTGCGAACCAGTTCCACCTCCACCTGTCGCACCGTGACGGCAGGCTCCAGCTTCAGCCTCAGGTACTTCGCCTGGGCTGCCGTGGCGGGCAGGTCGAGTTGCCGGACCGTGATGCGCTCCGAGGTGGCGCTGCCGATGCCGGGTGCGTCGAGCAGCGCGGCCTGCGCGACGTGGCGCCACGTCTGCAGGTCGTCGCTCGCCTCCAGTTCTGCCTGCACGGTGGCACCCTCGGCGGGAGCGTGCCAGTCGACTTGGAGCGCGACGGGCCTTTCGTCGCTGCCGGGCTGGCGGTGCGGCGCCTGGCTCAGGTCGAGCAGCCATTGCGCCGGTGTCGCCGAAGCGGCCGCGTGCGCGGTTGAGCGCGTTTCAATGCGCACCACCGCACCTTCCGCATTCACCTGGACCTTCACCGGTGCGCCGGCAGGGCCCGTCGCGGTAACCGCCGGCCACGCGAAGCGCGGCAGCGCCAGCAGCCGCGTCGACGACTGCGCGGGCGGCATCGCAGCCCAGGCCATGGGCAACGCAACGCCCTGCGCGTCGACGACGCGCACGTCGGCCAGGTCCTGCCGCTGCGATTGCTGCAGCACGGCGAGCGGCAGCACGATGCGCTGCAGCCCGTCGTTGGACTGCAATTGAACAGGCGCCTGCGCAGCGAACTCCGCACCGCCGGATTGCGCCTTGCAGGAAAGCGTCGCAGCCAGCATCAGCGCGCCGACAAGGGACAGGGACTTCATGGGCGTGGCTCCGAGGAGGTGGTGGTGGCAGCCGGCGGCAGCGGTGAAACATAGCCGATCACCAGCATCAGCAGACCCACCCCGAGGAAGGACACGATGCGCTGCAACGTGCCCAGGTTGGACAGATCGACGAAGAACAGCTTGAGCACCACGGCCCCGAGCAACACTGCGCCCGCCAGCCACACCTTGCGGGCATGCTCCGGGCCGGCGCGGCGCGTGGCCCACAGCATCGCCACCAGCGCCGTGATCGTCCACAGGATCGTCAGACCGACCTGCACGATCCCGCTGTCGAGGGCGCCGTCCTGCCACATCGGGGTGTCGGCCCAATGATGCAGGCTGCGCACCAGCACCGAGTTGAGCCACCAGAACCCTGCGGCGAGCGAGAGCACGGCGATCGGCTTCTTCCAACGTGCCGCGGTGCCGCGCGCGGCCTGCCACAGGCGGATGCCGAACAGCACGGCCAGTGCATGGCCCAGATCGACCGGGTTGATGAGCGGCAGATAGGGCAGCGGGGCCATGCCGGCATCGCTGAAGGTGTTGATGACGGTGCTCCACAGCAGCAGCATCACGACCCAGGGCAGCAGCACCGCGCGCCGGTAGGCGGTCGGATGCTCGGCGGCCGGCCATGTGCCGCGGGCCATGGTCGCGAGCACCCACCACGCCACCACCGTGGGCAGCACGATGGGGGCGAGGGCCGTCCAGGCCTCGTGCCGGCCGATGGCTTGCGCTGCCACCGCATGCAACAGCACGGCGCCTTGCAGCATCGCGTACCAGGCGAGCACGGCATGTTCGAGACCCAGGGCGCGTTGCAGCCAGCCGGCCGGAGCGCGCAGCCGGCGCAGCAGCCACAGGCCGCCACCGATCACCCCGACCAGCTCGACCCAGCCGTAGCCGCTGGTGTAGCGATTCCACTGGCGCGACACGCTGAACAAGGCCTCCAGCACGGCCCCGGCGGAGCAGGCGGCCGCGAGCAGCCACAGCACGCGGGCGGGCAGCCGCAATTCGGGCCATGCCAGGCGCGCGTGCAGCAGTTCGAGCAGCAGTGCGGTACCGAGCAGCATCAGCACGGCGCGCCATGCGTCGTCCAGCGGTGCCCAAGGCGCCACTTCAAGCTCGCCCCACAGGCCGGCCAGCGCCTGCAGCAGTCCGAGGCCCAGCATGAACCAATGCGCAGCCAGCCACCCCTGCTCCGATTGCATGCGATTCCAGGCCGGCTGGTCGGGACTGTCCGGCTGACCGGCACGGACCCGCAGCAGTTTGGCCGACACCAGCGCCGAGCCGCCCAGCAACAGGGCGGACAGCAACGAGGCGTTGAGGAACAGCAACGCGTCTTCGGCGCGCATGTAGGTGTCCCAGTAGATGCCGGCCGCTGCCCACTGCAGCAACAGGCCCATCGCGGTGGCCCAGACGCGGCGCTGGCGCAGGCCGATCCACACGATGCCGACGCCTTGCACCGCCCACGCGGCACTGGTCCATTGCTCGTCGAGCGCCAGCGGCGTGACGAGCGCCAGGAACACCACGCCGAGCGCCAGCAGGCCTTCGATCAACAGGCGCAACTGGTGCCCGCTGCGCTGCCACAGCCAGCGTCCCAGCAGCAGGTAAATGCCCGACAGCACGGCACTGGAGACGGCCAGCGCATAGGGCATGTCCTTCACGAGGGCGGCCTGCAGGCCGAAGGCGACGATGGGCAGGCCGAACAGCAGGCCGCCGTCGACATACGGCAGGCCGGGCGGCGCCTGCGTGCTGACCAGTTGCCGGCTGTATTGCACCGAGATGAACAGGTAGAGCAGGAAATGCGCGATCAGGAACGGCTCGGTGGTCGCGAAGTACTCCGGCTGCCACGAGCGCGCGCCCCAGAGGCTGGCGATGGTGAACGTGAAGAAGAAGCCGACCAGGTTCAGCAGCTTCCAGGTCTGACGCGAGGCGATCCAGGCGATGGCCAGGTTCAGCACCAGGTAGTAGCTGAACAGGGCCACGTGACTGCCCTGCCCGGTGGAGGCGAACACGGGTGCCAGGAAACCGCCGGAAAAGCCGAGCACTGCCAGTGGCAAGGCGTTCTGCACCACTGCGAGCAAGGCGGCGACGGCCGACAGGGCGGCCAGCAGCGCGAACGCGAAGCCGGCGGGCACCAGCCCGTAGAGCCGGAAGGCGGCAAAGATCGTCAGGTAGAGGATGGCCACACCGGCACCCTGCAGGGTGAGGCCGTAGCCGCGGCGCTTTTCGCGCAGCCGCCAGCCGATCACGGTGAGCGCAACGCCGCCCAACGCCACACCGGCCAGCCGCAGCTCGATCGGCAGCAGCGCGTGTTCGGCCGCGTAGCGCAGCAGGAAGGCCACGCCGAGGAACAGGATCAGCACGCCGACACGAACGATGGTGTTGCCGCCGCGGAACCACGCCAGTATGGATTGCCCGAGCGACGTGGTGACGTGTACGGAGCGCTCGTCGGGTTCCATCACGGGGGAGGGCGGCGGCGCGACGGCCCGCGGCGGCGCAGCAGGAGCAGGCGCTGGCGCGGGCTGCACCTCCTGCCAGTCGGCGAAGTCGGGGTCGGGCTCGATCTCGGGTTGCGCCAGCTCAGGCGCTGCCGCAGGTGGTTCAGCCTGGGCGGGGGCGGCGGGTTCGACCGGTGTGCGCACGGCCTGCACCGGGGGCACGGCCTGCGCGCGCTGCTGCAACTGCGCGAGCTGCGACTCCAGCAGGCCCACGCGATGGAACAGCCGGGCGATCAACACGCCCATCAGCCCGCCCAGCACCACGAGGCCGCCGCCGGAGCCAAACCATTCCGACAAGACCCAGGCAAGCGCGAGTCCGACGACCAGTCCGATCCAAGACATGAAGCCCCTCCCTCTGTGTGGTTGTGTGAGCCGGGTCTGCGGCGGATTGTAGGCACCGCACGCACGGCGCAGCCGAGGGGGAACGCGAGGTATCGGCTCGCGATGCCGGCAGGCTCAACCCGTGGCGGGCAGCGGGTAGCGCTGCGACCAGCGCTGCACGCCTTCCGCCAGCGCGGCAGGCAGCTCCGACGCCGTGAGCGCCAGCCCGAGCACGGCGGCCGCCTGCTTCACGGCCGCCAGTGGGTCGCCAGTGTCGAGCGGCGCCGCGCCGTTTTGCTTCGACAGCTTCTCGCCGTTTGCGCCAAGCACCAGCGGCGTGTGCAGGTAGCGCAGGGCGGGCAGGCCGAGCTGCTGCTGCAGATGGATCTGTCGCGCGGTGTTGTCGGCGAGGTCTTCACCACGCACGACGTCCGTCACGCCCTGCTGCGCATCGTCGACCACCACGGCCAATTGGTAGGCCCAGTAGCCGTCGGCCCGCCGGAGCACGAAGTCGCCGACCTCGGCCTGCAGATCCTGGTGCTGCGGGCCCAGCCGGCGGTCGGACCAGTCGATGTGCACCGCAGCCCAGCCTTGCGCGGTGCGCTGTGCCGTCAACAGCCTGACCGCTCGTGCCGGTTTGCCATGCAAGCCGCCGCGGCAGGTGCCGGGATAGACCAGCTCGCCGTGGCGGGGCTTGGCGTGATGTTGCGCCGCAAGCGCGTCGGCGATGTCCTTGCGCGAGCAGCCGCAAGGGTAGGCCCATCCGGCCGCGACGAGACGCTCGAGCGCCGTCGCGTACAGAGCCGAGCGTTGCGACTGCCAGGCTGGCGGTTCGTCAGGCAACAACCCGCAGGCGGCGAGTTGCTGCAGGATCATCTGGTCCGCCCCCGGCACACAACGCGGGCGATCGACATCTTCGATGCGCACGAGCCAACGACCGCCGTGCGCCCGGGCGTCGAACCAGCTGGCAAGCGCGGCCACCAACGAGCCGGCGTGCAGCGGCCCGGTCGGGGACGGCGCGAATCGGCCTGTGTAGCGACCCGTGTAACGGCTCATGCGTGGCGGGCCGCTACCCGAGCAGGCCGGGCTGCCAGCCGCTGTGGCGTTGCAGCAATGCGGTCCGGGTCGCTGGCCGGTCCAACTGCTCCAGCCACCACTGCAGCGCGAGGCCCAGCCTGGCGCGGGATCGTCCGCCGCCGCCTTCGGGGCTGGTGCGCCATGCGTAGTACAGGCGCCCGACCTGCCGGGCGCGGGTCACGTCCTTCTTCACCAGCCGACCGACCTGCACATGGTCGTGCACCAGGCTTTCCGGCAGGAAGCCGCCACCGAGCCCGCGCAACACCGCTTCGAGCTTGGAGGCGACACTGGGCACGGTGAGCACGTCCTGTCCGGGCAGCAGGTTCACGGTTAGAGGCGTCAGTCTCTGGGCCGAATCGGCGACGGCCACCGCTCGGTGGTGCACCAGGTCGGCGTCGGTCAGCGGCTCGGGCCGCGACGCGAGCGGGTGGTGTGGTGCCACCACATACACCATGTGCAGTTCGCCGAGCGGCTCCATCTTGATGCCCGCCGGCGGGTTGTGCTCCCCGGAGATGCCGATCGCGAGGTCGGCCACGCCGCTGACCAGCGCCTCCCACGTGCCCGCCAGCACCTCGGAGCGCAGGCGCAAGCGCGTGCCGGGACCCTGCGGCGGGTTGAGCGCGTAGAAGGCCTCGCACAACTCGAACACAGTCAGGCTGGACAGGATGCTGTCGACCGCGATGCTGAGTTGCGTTTCCCAGCCGGAGGCGACCCGCTTGACCCGGTTGGCGACGGCATCCATCTCCTGCAACAGGCGGCGGCCTTCGTGCACCAACTCCTCGCCGGCCGCCGTGAGCTTGGCCTGCCGGGAGCGGCGGTCGAACAGCAGCACGTCGAGTGCGTCTTCGAGCTGCCGCACGCTGTAGGTCAGCGCCGACGGCACCTTGCCGAGCTCACGAGCCGCAGCGGCGAAGCTGCCCGTGCGCGCGATGGCATCCATCATCGCGAGGGCTTCAGGGGTGAGGACGTTGCGGCGCTCGGTCATGTTCAAGGGGTTTGAATGATGCCATCAAGACTGCTGCCCCGCCGCGCAGGCCTTCGGCGCCAAGATGAGGTCCAGCACATCACGTAAGGACGAACGCCATGATCACGCTGCGCCGATCCATCGAACGAGGCCACGCCAACCACGGCTGGCTCGACAGCCACCACAGCTTCTCGTTTGCCGATTACCACGACCCGGCCCACATGGGCTGGGGCAACCTGCGCGTCATCAATGAAGACCGCATCGCGCCGGGCACCGGCTTCGGCACGCACGGCCATCGCGACATGGAGATCATTTCGTACGTGCTCGAAGGCGAACTCGCGCACAAGGATTCGATCGGCAACGGCGCTGCCATCCAGCCGGGCGACGTGCAGCGCATGAGCGCCGGTCGCGGCATCCTGCACAGCGAGTACAACCACGCGCCGCAGCAGACCACGCACTTCCTGCAGATCTGGATCCTGCCGAATGCGCAGGGCATCACCCCGGGCTACGAACAGAAGAACTTCCCGGCGGCCGACAAGCGGGGCAGGTTGCGTCTGGTGGCGTCGCCCGACGGTCGTGAAGGCTCCGTCACGTTGCATGCCGACGCGTCGATGTACGTGGGCCTGTTCGACGGTGACGAGACGGCGGAACTCGCGCTCGATCCTCGGCGCAAGGGCTACGTGCACGTGGCCCGCGGCGAGGTCACGGTCAACGGGCACGCGTTGTCTGCGGGCGATGCGCTCAAGCTCGCGGGCGAGTCGACCGTGCGGGTTGATGGTGGCCGCGATGCCGAAGTGATCGTCTTCGACCTCGAACCGTGAGCATGGCCGGGCCGGCGCTGCACTTGCTACAGTGCCGGCCATGGACGCCACCGAACTCCGTATCCTGACGCTGCTGCCGTGGATCGACTGGCTCGCGCTCGCCTGGTTCTTCACCGGCTGGGTCGGCTACGCGCTGTTCGCACGCAAGCGCTCCGCGTCGTCGATGTCATTGCTCGCCGTGACCAACCAGTACCGGCGGTTGTGGATGGTGCAGACGACGGGCCGGGACGTGCGCGTGGTCGACGGCATCGTGATCCAGAACCTGTCGACGAGCCCGTCGTTCTTCGCGTCGACCACCATCCTGATCATCGGTGGCCTGCTGGCCCTGCTCGGCACCACCGACAAGGCGGCCGAACTGGTGAAGGAAATCCCGTTCGCCGCGCGCACGTCGACGCTGGTGTTCGACCTCAAGCTGCTGTTGCTGCTGGGCGTGTTCGTGTATGCCTTCTTCCGCTTCACGTGGTCGTTGCGGCAATACACCTTCGGTGCGCTGATGGTGGCCTCCGCGCCGGACTACAGGGTGTTCGAGCGGGGAGAAGCTTCGCGTGAAGAGTTCGCCGACCGCGCCGGGCGCATCGTCGGCATGGCGGCCGAGACGTTCAACGACGGCTTGCGGGCCTACTACATGGCGTTTGCCGTGATTGCGTGGTTCTTCTCACCGCTGTGGTTCGCGGTGGGCACCGCCGGGGTCGTCTACATCCTGTACCAGCGCGAGTTCCACTCCGAGGTGCTCGCGATCCTCAAGTCTTGACAGCCGCGGGGCGGGCTTCGAGGCCCGGGTCCAGGGCTTCGCGCTCGTCGAACACGAAGCAGGTGCCGTGGTAGTGCGGCCCCCCCGTTTCCTCGAAGTACTTGAGGATGCCGCCTTCGAGCTGGTAGACGTGGTCGAGTCCCGCCTCCTGCATGAAGATGGCCGCCTTCTCGCAACGGATGCCGCCGGTGCAGAAGCTGACGACGGTCTTGCCCTGCAGCTCGTCCCGGTGCTGCAGCACGGCCTCCGGGAATTCGCTGAACTTGTTGATGCGCCAGTCGATGGCGCCGTCGAAGGTGCCGTAGTCCACCTCGAAGGCGTTGCGGGTGTCCAGCGTGACCACCGGGCGGCCCTCGTCGTCGTGTCCCTGTTCGAGCCAGCGGGCCAGCGTGCGCGCATCGACGGCTGGAGCACGCCCGGCGTGCGGGCGGATCGTCGGGTGGTTCATGCGGATGATCTCGCGCTTGACCTTCACGAGCAGCTTGCGGAAGGGCACCTCGTCGGACCAGCTTTCCTTCGGCGCCAGATCGGAAAAGCGGCTGTCCTGCTGCAGCCAGGCGACGAAGCCCCGGACGCCCTCGGCCGAGCCGGCGAGGAACAGGTTGATGCCTTCTTCTGCCAGCAGCACGGTGCCTTTGAGGCCGCGCTCGGCCGCCTGTGAGTGGATGCTTGCGCGCAACGCCTCGCCGTCGGCGATCGTCACGAACTTGTAGGCGGAAATGTTGAGTACGTGGTGCACCGCGGAATTCTAGGGCCGCCCCCTGCCTACAATTCCCGCCATGCCCTTCGTACACCTGCGCACCCACACCGAGTTTTCCGTCGTCGACGGCACCTTGCGGATCGACGACCTCGTTGCCGCGGCCGCCGAAGACAGCCAGGTCGCGTTGGCGATCACCGACCTGAGCAACCTGTTCGGGGCGATCAAGTTCTACAAGGAAGCGCGCGGCGCGGGCGTGAAGCCTGTGATCGGCGCGGACGTGTGGGTCGAGCCCGAGGGCCCGTCGACGTCGAGCGACCGCCATCCCAGCCGGCTGTTGCTGCTGATCCAGAACAAGGAGGGCTACCTCAACCTGTGCGAGCTGCTCGCGCGGGGCTGGACGCAGAACGTGAACCGCGCACAGGCGTGTTTGAAGTGGGAGTGGCTGGAAGCACTGAACGAGGGGTTGATCGCCTTGTCGGGCGCCGAGCACGGCGCGGTCGGCCAGGCGCTGGTGAGCCGCGATGAACAGCGTGCGGAAGCCGCGGCGCAGCGGCTGGCGGGCATCTTCCCGCAGCGCTTCTACCTGGAGGTGCAGCGCAGCGGCCATGCGACCAACGAGCCCTACATCCGGGCCGTGGTGCCGCTGGCCGCCAGGTTGCAGTTGCCGGTGGTGGCGACGCACCCGGTGCAGTTCCAGACGCCCGACGACTTCGAAGCGCACGAGGCACGCGTGTGCATCGCCGAAGGCGAGACGCTCACCAACCCGCGCCGCATCAAGCGCTTCACGCGCGAGCAGTACTTCAAGTCGCAGGCCGACATGGAGAGGCTGTTCGCCGACATTCCCTCGGCCGTGGCGAACACGGTGGAGATCGCCAGGCGCTGCAGCCTGACGCTGGTACTGGGCAAGCCGCAGTTGCCGGACTTCCCCACGCCGAACGGCATGCCGATGGAGGAGTATTTCCGCTTCGCGTCGCACGAGGGATTGAACGAGCGCCTTGAGCACCTGTACCCGGACGCGGCGGAGCGCGAAAAGCAGCGCCCGCGCTACGTGGAGCGGCTCGATTTCGAGATCGGCACCATCTTGAAGATGGGCTTCCCCGGCTACTTCCTGATCGTGGCCGACTTCATCAACTGGGCCAAGGACAACGGCTGCCCGGTGGGACCCGGCCGGGGCTCGGGCGCCGGCTCGCTGGTCGCGTATGCGCTGAAGATCACCGACCTCGACCCGTTGCGCTACAACCTGCTGTTCGAGCGCTTCCTGAACCCCGAGCGCGTGTCGATGCCTGACTTCGACATCGACTTCTGCCAGGCCAACCGCGACCGAGTGATCGACTACGTGAAGGAGAAGTACGGTCGCGAAGCGGTGTCGCAGATCGCCACCTTCGGCACGATGGCCGCCAAGGCCGCGCTGCGCGACGTGGGCCGCGTGCTCGGCATGGGCTACGGTCACGTCGACGGCATCGCAAAGCTGATCCCGGCGCCGCCCGGCAAGACGGTGACGTTGAAGCGCCCTGGCGACAAGCCCGACAGCGGCGTGATCTACGCGCGCAAGGAAGCACCCGAGATCGAGGAGCGCGAGAAGAACGAGGAAGAGGTCGCCGAGTTGCTCGCGCTGGCCGAGCGCGTCGAAGGCATGGTGCGCAACATCGGCATGCACGCCGGTGGCGTCCTGATCGCCCCCGGCAAGATCACCGACTTCTGCCCGCTGTACATGCAGCCGGGCAGCGACTCGGCCGTGTCGCAGTACGACAAGGACGACGTCGAAGCCATCGGCCTCGTGAAGTTCGACTTTCTCGGCTTGGCGACGCTGACCATCCTCGAGATGGCCAAGGAATTCATCATCCAGCGCCACCCGGAGCAGAAGGACTTCGACTTCGCGAAGATCCCGCTGGACGACCGGGCTTCGTACCAGCTGCTGTCCGAAGGCAAGACGGTCGCGGTGTTCCAGCTGGAATCGCGCGGCATGCAGGGCATGCTGCGTGACGCCAAGCCCAGCGTGTTCGAGGACATCATCGCGCTGGTCGCGTTGTACCGACCGGGCCCGATGGACCTGATCCCCAGCTTCTGTGCGCGCAAGCACGGCCGCGAAGAGGTCGTCTACCCGCACCCCTTGATGAAGGAGGTGCTGGAGGAGACCTACGGGATCATGGTCTACCAGGAGCAGGTGATGCAGGTGGCGCAGCGGCTGGGCGGTTATTCGCTCGGCGGCGCCGACCTGCTGCGCCGCGCGATGGGCAAGAAGAAGGCCGAGGAAATGGCCAAGCACCGCGTGCTGTTCGCGGAAGGTGCGGCCAAGAACGGCATCAATGCCGACCTCGCGAACGAGATCTTCGACTTGATGGAGAAGTTCGCCGGCTACGGCTTCAACAAGTCGCACGCGGCTGCCTATGCGCTGCTGGCCTATCACACGGCCTGGCTGAAGGTGCACTACCTGGCCGAATTCACCGCGGCCAACATGAGCGTCGCGCTCGACGACACCGACAAGCTCAAGATCTTCTACGACGACGCGGTGCAGCTCGGCATCCGCTTCGAGCCGCCGAACGTCAACACCGGCACCTACCGCTTCGAGCCGGTCGCGGACAAGGTGGTGCGCTACGGCCTGGGCGCGGTGAAGGGCACGGGGCAGAGCGCGATCGAAGCCATCGTGCAGGCCCGCGAAGAAGGCGGGCCGTTCAAGAGCTTGTTCGACTTCTGCGCGCGCGTGGACCGCAGCCGCATCAACAAGCGCACGGTGGAAGCGCTGATCAAGGCCGGCGCGTTCGATGCGCTGGAACCGAACCGCGCCGCACTGGTCGCCAGCATTTCGCTCGCGTTCGACTACGCCGACACGCAGGCCGCCAACGTCGACCAGGGCGGGCTGTTCGATTTTGGTGATTCGCATGGCTCGTCGACGCAGGAGCCCGACCTCGTCGCGGCACCCGAGTGGAGCATCAAGGAACGGCTGGGCTTCGAGAAGCTGGCCATAGGCTTCTACCTCTCGGGCCATCTGTTCGACGAGTCCCAGGCCGAGGTGCGCCAGTTCGCGAAACGCAAGATCGCCGACCTGATCGACAGCCGCGATCCGCAATTGCTCGCCGGCATCGTCAGCGACCTGCGCGTGGTGAACGGCCAGCGCGGGCGCGTCGCGATCTTCAAGCTCGACGACAAGAGCGACGTGATCGAAGCCGTGGCCAACGAGGAACTGCTCGACGCGAACCGAGACCTGTTCAAGGACGACGAGTTGCTGATCGTGCAGGGCAAGGTGCAGCCCGATCGCTTTTCGGGCGGCTTGAGGCTCAACGTGCAGCAGGTGTGGGACCTGGCGAGCGCGCGCTGCCGGTTCGGCAAGTACCTGCGGGTGGCGGTGAACGGGTCGGCGCCGCCCGTGGGAGACCTGGTGCAGCAGTTCCCGCCCAAGAAGATCAGCACCGAGCATGGCGACCTGCTGCAAGGGCTGGTGGTCCGGTTGCAGTTGCATCGCCCCTCTGCCTACGGCGAACTCGACCTGGGGGAGGCCGCGCGCTTTTACCCGAGCGACGAAGCGCTGCAGCGCTGGAAGCGCGACGCGCACAGCGGCCAGGCGCAGGTGGTGTACGAGTAGTCACAACTTCGCGCGTGAAGTAGTTGGAAAGCGGCGGCACACTGTGGGCCGTTTTCCCTTGCTGCTGTCGCCTACCCCGGTACGATGCCTACGTATGCGCCATGCGGGTTCACGCGTGGCGACCCTGGAGCCGTTTCATGAAAGTCAGTCGAGCCCTTTTTCTTGCCGCAGTGTTCGCGGTGCTTGCCGGTGCAGCGCACGCCACCGACGTCGGCGTCTCGGTCACGATCAGCCAGCCGGGTGTCTATGGCCGCATCGACATCGGCCACACCCCGCCGCCGGTGATCTATCCGCAGCCGGTCATCATCACGCGTCCGGTGCACGTGGTGCCGCAACCGGTCTACATGCACGTGCCGCCGGGCCATGCGAAGAACTGGCGCAAGCATTGCCACAAGTACGACGCCTGCGGCACGCCGGTCTACTTCGTGAAGGTCGATGACGACCACCATCACCACGGCGATCACGACCACAAGGGCCGCGGCAAGGGCCGGGGCCGCGACTGACGCCTCTATCGGATCACGTTGAGCGCCTCGTAGCAGGCGCCCATCGTGTGGTAGTCGGTCTTGCCGGCGGGGCTCTTCTCGTCGCTGTACTTGCGGTTGCGGCGATCGAGGATGCGGAACCAGGCACCGTGCTCGTGATCGACCATGTGCTCCCACGAATACGCCCACAGCCGGTCGTACCAGCTCCAATAGCGTGAGTCGCCGGTGGCGTCAGCCAGCAGGGCGGCCGCGGCAAAGCTTTCCGCCTGCACCCAGAAGTACTTGTCGTCGTCGCACACCGCGCCTTGCGGGTCGAACCCGTAGCACAGCCCGCCGTGCTCTTCGTCCCAGGCGCGGGCCACGGCGGTGTCGAACAGGTGGCGCGCGGTGGGAAGCATCCACTGCGCGTCTCGATGGCGGCGCAGGATCAGCAGCAGCTTCGCCCACTCGGTCTGATGCCCGGGCTGGAAGCCCCAGGGGCGGAACAGGTGCTTGGGGTCGTGCCGGTTGTAGTTCCAGTCGGGGCGCCACTGCGTGTCGTAGTGCTCCCAGACCAGGCCACCGGTCGCCCCGGCGATGTCTTGTGTCAGGCGTTGCGCCAGTGTCTGCGCGCGATCGAGATAGCGCGGGTCGCTCGTGGCCTCGTAAGCGGCGATCAAGGCCTCGCAACTGTGCATGTTCGCGTTCTGGCCTCGGTAGGGCGACAGCACGCCATCGGCGCTTGCCTCGTCGGCATACAGTTGGTCGGCGGGCTGCCAGAACAACCGCTCCATCAGGTCGAAGCTGGCCTCGAGACCCGCGCGTGCTTCGGCGAGGCCGGCTTTCAGCGCCACGGCGTGGGCCAGAAGCACGAAGGCGTGTCCGTAGCAGTGCAGGGTGGTGTCGAGCACTGTGGCGTTGCCCGTGTCGTCGAGTCGCAGCAGCCAGGCATATCCACCCGACGGCTGGCGGTGCGCACGGTGCAGGAAGGCCAGTCCGTGGCGGGCCCGTTCGAGGTGATCCGGGCGGCCGAAGAACGATGCCGCCATCGCATAGTTGAAAACGAAGCGGCAACTGCTCACCAAGTGGCGCGTGTCGCGGTCGTACACCGTCCCGTCGTCGCGGAAGAAGTGAAAGAAGCCCCCGCGCTGGGCGTCCACGCACACGGGATCGTAGAACGCGAGGGTGTGGCGGACATGGTCGGTGAGGAAGGTGCGCGAGCGAAAGTCGGGGAGCATGGCGGCGATTTGATTGTTCGGTCGTCGATCATAAGCCGCCGGCAAGACCGTGTACGACGCCTCGAATTGCGGGGCGCTTCCGGTGCATCCCTGGTGTTTGCTCAACCGCCCGGTGACTACACTCGAGCGCATGAGGCTAGGCATCCCCACGGGACTGGTATTGATGGGAGGCGGCGCGCGCGCGGCCTACCAGGTCGGCGTATTGCAGGCCGTTGCCGACATCTACGAGCAGGCCGGCTGCCCGGGACCCGGGCGCAACCCGTTCCCGATCATCGCGGGGACCTCTGCGGGTGCAGTGAACGGCGCGGCACTGGCGTGCGGCGCAGACGACTTCGTCGCCTCGGCGCGCATGCTGAGCGACGTCTGGACGAACCTGCACGCAGAGCACATTTACCGCTCGGACTCCCTCGGCGTGATGCGCACCGGCGCGCGCTGGTTGTCGATGCTGTCGATCGGCTGGGTCATTGCCAAATGGCGGCGCGCCCGCCCGAAGTCGCTGCTCGACAACGAACCGCTGGCGCAACTGCTGTCGCAGATGCTGGACACGCGCCGCATTGACTACGTGATGCGGCAGGGGCACCTGCGCGCACTGGCCGTCACGGCGTCGAGCTACTCGTCGGGCCATCACATCACTTTCTACCAGAGCCGCGAGAACATCGTGCCGTGGACGCGCTCCCAGCGGCAGGCCGTGCGTGCGCGGATCACGCGCGAGCACCTGCTCGCGTCCGCCGCGATTCCGTTCGTGTTTCCCGCCGTGCCGTTGAAGCTGTGCGGCGAGATCGAATACTTCGGCGACGGCTCCATGCGGCAGGCGGCACCGATCTCGCCGGCGGTGCACCTCGGGGCGGAGCGCGTGCTGATCGTCGGCGCAGGTCGCATGCAGGAGCCGCCGGGACGCCGGCTCGTGTCGCAGGAATACCCGACGCTGGCCCAGGTGGCAGGGCATGCGCTGTCGAACATCTTCCTGGATGCGATGGCCGTGGACGTGGAGCGCCTGCAGCGCATCAACAACACCCTGTCGTTGATGAGCCCCGAGCAACGCGCCAAGAGCAGCCTGCGGCCGATCGATCTGCTGGTCATCGCCCCCAGCCAGCGGCTCGACGACATTGCCGGCCGGCACGTGGCCTCGTTGCCCGCGCCGGTGCGGGCGATGCTGCGAGCGCTGGGCGTGACGAGCGACCCGCAGGACGCGCGCGGCGCCGCGCTTGCCAGTTACCTGCTGTTCGAGCCTGCGTACACGCAAGAGCTGATGGCGCTGGGCCGCGACGACACCCTGGCCCGCAGCGACGAGGTGCGACGCTTTTTCGGCTGGACGCAGGACGCCAATGCCGTTGCCGAACTGGCAGCGGTGGCCGCCTGAACCGTCGCCGGGCCAACGGAAAGAGCCCCGCCAGGCGGGGCTCGGTACGGCCGGTGGCCTTCGCCTATTGCTTCTGAGCGGCCTTCGCGGGCTTCTTGGCGTCATCCTTCCGAGCCGGCTTGTCTGCCGTGGCAGCGACGTAGCTGCTGCCGTTGACGGTCAGGCCTTCCTTCGAGAGCTTCGCGGCGCTGGCAGGACCGACACCGGGCACGCGGCCGATCAGGTCGTTCCAGTCCTTGAAGGGCGCTTTCTTGCGTTCGTCCACGATGCGGGTGGACAAGGACGTACCAACACCCTTCACCGTCTCGAGCTGGGCCTGGTCGGCCTTGTTGACGTCGACGGCGGCAAACGCGCTGACGGCCATCCAGGCAAGGACCGCGGCGACGATCTTCCTGAGCATGACATTCCTCCTGTTTGAGTTGATGTTGCTTGCGAGCCCTCCCACAAGCTGGACGGCAGTCTAGGAAAACCGGCACTGCCGCGCCTCCCCCTTAGAGGGGAGTACATCGGGCGATTGGCGAGGAATTGTTTCGAGCCTGCGAGCGTCTCGCCGCCCCCGGGTTTCCGGCTTCGGGAGGCCGGCGCACAGCGTCAGGTCTGGGGGCGCTCAGTAATCCTCGATGCGGCGCGGAGGATAGCTGTCCCAGCTCTGGCAGCCCGGGCATTGCCAGAAATAGTGCGAAGCCTCGAAACCGCAAGCGGCGCACCGGTAGCGCTGCAGCGGTTTTGCCGATTGCGCCAGCACCTGCTGCAACTGCTGGGTCTCGGTGGCCGACGGCACCTGCCCTTGTGCAGAAGCCTCGTCGAGCAGGTTCAGCGCTGCCGAGATCGACGGATGCTTGCCCAGGTGCTGGGCCACCCACTCGCGCCGCGTGGCCGGGTCGTTCTCCAGTTGACGCAAGGCAGCCAGCAGGTCGACGGACGGTGCGCGCTCGTACAAGGCACGCAGTCTTTCGATGGCCACCGCCTGCTGTGACGCCGCTGCCGCGCTGGTGGCGTACTCGCGGGCCACCAGCGCGAAGGCGGCCGGGTTCGCCGTCATCAACTCGTTCCACACGTCCAGCGCTTCCTGATGCCGCTCCTGGCGCGCCAGGCGCTGCCCGGCGATCACGAGCGGCCGCGCCGCTTGCGGCATCGAGGCGCGCGCCTTCTGCAAGGCGTCGTCGGCGGCGTGCGCGTCACCCCGCGCATCGGCATCGAGAGCGATCTCGCACCAGCAGTGGGCAATGCGGTTGGCGAACGATCCTGCGCCCGCCGTCTCCAGCTTGCGGGCCACGTCGATCGCCTTGCCCCAGTCACGCGAGCGCTCGTAGAGCGACAACAGCGCGAGCCAGGCGTCGGTGCGGAAGCTCGTGCCTTCCAGGGCCTGGTAGGCCGCTTCGGCACGGTCGAACAGCCCGGCCTTCAGGAAATCCTGCGCGAGCGCGAACTGCGCGCGTTCGCGGTCGGCGCGCGGCAGGTCGCCGCGGCTGAGCAGGTGCTCGTGCACCCGCACCGCGCGTTCGTACTCACCGCGGCGCCGGAACAGGTTGCCGAGCGCGAAATGCAGATCGGAGGTGTCGGGGTCGTGCTGGACGGCCTCGATGAACGCGTCGATGGCCTTGTCCTGCTGTTCATTGAGCAGCAGGTTCAAGCCCTTGAAATAGGCCTTCGGCGATGCGCGCTGTTCGGAACGCAGCTGCTTCAGATCGATGCGGGAGCCCAGCCAGCCGAGCGCAAACGCCACGGGCAGCGCCAGCAGCAGCCACTGCAGGTCAAAGTCCATCGCGTGGGGGATGCGTCATCGGAACGAGTTCGTCGCCGGGCAGGGCGACGGGGGCCGGTGCGGCTGACGGTGTGGCGGGTGGTTGGGTCTGCTTGCGCGCCGCACGGCGGTGCCGCCACCAGCTCGGCACCATGGCCAGCACGCCGAAGGCACAGCCGATGGCGAACGCTGCAAGCACGATGAATACCATCGGCGCGCGCGACTGGTAGCCGAAGAACCAGTGCAGCGTCGCATCGTGCTGGTTGTTCAGCGCGAACGCAAACAGAAGGAAGAAGATGGCGGCTCGAAAGAGCCAGATCAGGCCTCGCATCGCGGCGATTCTAGCCTCGCGCCCAGCGCGTGCCAGCGAGCCGTGAAGAGGTTGTGGCGGTGGAGGGCGGGAAAGAAAAAAGCCGCTGCCTCAGGCAGCGGCTTTGTCCGCGGGAGCCGTTGCAGCACTGTCTGCATCGGGCTCGGGCGCCGTGCGCGCGTCGACCGCTTCGCGCAGCGCCTTGCCCGGCTTGAAATGCGGCACGAGCTTCTCGGGGATGATCACCTGCTCGCCCGAACGGGGGTTGCGCCCCACCCGTGGCGGGCGGCGGTTGATCGAGAAGCTGCCGAAGCCCCGGATCTCGATGCGGTGCCCGCGCGCGAGCGCATCGGACATCGCATCCAGGATGGTCTTGACCGCGAATTCGGTGTCGCGGTGCGTCAGCTGGCCGAAGCGCTCGGCCAGCTGGTTCACGAGATCGGATCGGGTCATTGAATCCTGTGGTTCGATTCGGGGCGTCAGTCAGTCGAACGCAGGCTGCGATCAGCCGTTGTTCTGCTGGTCGTTCAGCTTGGCCTTGAGCAGCGCGCCGAGGCTGGTGGTGCCGGCGTTCTCGCGGTTCTCGGCCGACAGGCGCTGCAGCGCTTCCTGCTGCTCGGCGTTGTCCTTCGCCTTGATCGACAACTGCAGGCCGCGGGTCTTGCGGTCGATGTTGATGATCAGGGCGGTGACTTCGTCGCCTTCCTTCAGCACGTTGCGGGCGTCTTCGACGCGCTCGCGAGAGATCTCGGAAGCACGCAGGTAGCCCACCACGTCGTCGGCCAGCTGGATCTCGGCGCCACGGGCGTCGACGGTCTTGACCGTGCCGGTGACCGTGGCACCACGGTCGTTGACGGCCGTGTAGTTGCTGAACGGATCGGCGTCGAGCTGCTTGATGCCCAGGGAGATGCGCTCGCGCTCCACGTCGATGGCCAGCACGACGGCTTCGACTTCCTGGCCCTTCTTGTAGTTGCGCACGGCGGCTTCGCCCGGCTCGTTCCAGGACAGGTCCGACAGGTGCACCAGGCCGTCGATGCCGGCAGCCAGACCGACGAACACGCCGAAGTCGGTGATCGACTTGACGGGGCCCTTGACCTTGTCACCGCGCTTGAAGTTCTGCGCGAACTCGTCCCAGGGGTTCGGCTTGCACTGCTTCATGCCCAGGCTGATGCGGCGCTTGTCTTCGTCGATCTCGAGGACCATGACTTCGACTTCGTCGCCCAGCGTGACGATCTTGGACGGGGCCACGTTCTTGTTGGTCCAGTCCATTTCGGAGACGTGCACCAGGCCTTCGATGCCCGGCTCGATCTCGACGAACGCGCCGTAGTCGGCGATGTTGGTGACCTTGCCGAACAGGCGGGTGCCGGTGGGGTAGCGGCGCGACACGCCGACCCAGGGGTCGTCGCCCATCTGCTTCAGGCCCAGCGAGACGCGGTTCTTCTCGGCGTCGAACTTCAGGACCTTGGCGGTCAGCTCCTGGCCGACCTGCACCACCTCGCTCGGGTGGCGCACGCGGCGCCAGGCCATGTCGGTGATGTGCAGCAGGCCGTCGATGCCGCCGAGGTCGACGAACGCACCGTACTCGGTGATGTTCTTGACCACGCCGTGGACGATGGCGCCTTCCTTCAGGGTTTCCATCAGCTTGGCGCGCTCTTCGCCCATGGAGGCTTCCACCACAGCGCGGCGGCTCAGCACCACGTTGTTGCGCTTGCGGTCGAGCTTGATGACCTTGAATTCGAGGGTCTTGCCTTCGTACGGGCTCATGTCCTTGATCGGACGGGTGTCGATCAGCGAGCCGGGCAGGAAGGCGCGGATGCCGTTGACCAGCACCGTCAGACCACCCTTGACCTTGCCGGAGACCGTGCCGGTGACGAAGTCGCCGGACTCGAGTGCGCGCTCGAGCGACAGCCACGAGGCCAGACGCTTGGCCTTGTCGCGCGACAGGATCGTGTCGCCGTAGCCGTTTTCGAGCGAGTCGATCGCCACGGAGACGAAGTCGCCGACCTGGACTTCGAGTTCGCCCTGGTCATTGCGGAATTCGTCGATGGGGATGTACGCCTCGGACTTGAGGCCGGCGTTCACGACGACGAAGTTGTAGTCCACACGGACGACTTCGGCGGTGATCACCTCGCCGGAGCGCATTTCGGAGCGCTTCAGGGACTCTTCGAACAGGGCGGCAAAAGTGTCCGACCCTTGGGCTGCGGCGGTTTGGGTGGTTTGAGACATTGAGGTTCCTGGGAACCAGCGGGATGCTGGCGGTGGGTGCAGCCGGAAGCTGCGGGTTAAGTTGTCGAAACGACCTTTCGACGCGCCTTGCGGCGCAGGAGGGGAAAGGCCGGGCCTGGAAAAACGCCCTGCTTGCACAGGGCGGTGCTGTTCGGGTTCAGGGGCTGCCGGAGCAGCCGGGGAATCAGAACGGCCTGCGCTGCTGCCACCAACTCAACACCTGCTGCACCGATTCGTCGATGCTGAGCGCCGAGTTGTCGAGCGACACCGCGTCTTCGGCAGGCTTCAAAGGAGCGGCGCTGCGGGAGCGATCCCGGGCGTCGCGCGCTTCCAAGTCCTGCAAAAGGTCGTCAATGTTAGACGAAAAGCCTTTAGAAATCAATTGCTTATGCCTGCGCTCGGCCCGTGTGGCGGCGCTGGCGGTGAGAAAGACCTTCAGTGCGGCATCGGGAAAGATGACCGTGCCCATGTCGCGGCCATCGGCCACCAGGCCCGGCAGGCGGCGAAAGGCCAGTTGCAGGTCGCGCAGCGCCGCCCGCACGCCGGGGTGGGCGGAAATCTGCGAGGCCAGCGCTCCCACTTCTTCGCGGCGCAACTGATCGGTGACGTCTTCCTTGCCGAGCCAGATCGCGTCGCCGTGGAACTGCAGCGGCAGGCGCGCGGCCAGCGCGGCGAGGGCGGCCTCGTCCGACGCCGGGACGCCGGCTTTCAGTGCTGCCAGCGCCGTGGCGCGGTACAGCGCCCCCGAGTCGAGCAGGTGGTAGCCGAGCTTTTGCGCGACCAGACTCGCCATCGTGCCCTTGCCGGACGCGGTGGGCCCATCGATCGTGATGACGGGCACGTCGGCCGGCGCCGCGTGCGCCACCCCGAACAGCGTTTCGAAGTAGTCCGGGAAGGTCTTCGCGACGCATTTCGGATCGAGGATGCGCACAGGCACCGCCGGCTGCGCACCCGTCAGCGCGTTGAAGGCTGCCAGCGAGAAACACATCGCCACGCGGTGGTCGTCGTAGGTGTGAATGGCAGCAGGTTGCCACGACGCGAGCGGATGCACCTCGATGAAATCGGCCCCCTCGACCACCGTTGCGCCCAGCTTGCGCAATTCGGTCGCCATCGCGGCGATGCGATCGGTTTCCTTGACGCGCCAGCTCGCGATGTTGCGCAGCCGCGTGGGGCCGCTCGCGTAGAGCGCCATCACGGCCAGCGTCATGGCCGCGTCGGGAATGTGGTTGCAGTCCAGGTCGAGCGGCTTCAGCGGCCATGCGCCGCGGCTCACTTCCAGCCAATTGGGGCCTTGGCGCACCTGCGCGCCCATGGCCTGCGCGGCTTCCACGAACCGGATGTCACCCTGGATCGACTCCGCGCCCACGCCTTCGATGCGCAACGGGCGAGCGGAATCGGCGGCCAGCGCGCCCAATCCGATGAAATACGAGGCAGACGACGCGTCGCCTTCCACGTGGATGCTGCCCGGCGAGCGGTAGCGGCTGTGCGCCGGAATCGTGAAGCGGCTCCAGCCTTCGCGGGCCACCTCGACGCCGAAGCGCTGCAGCAGGTTCAGCGTGATTTCGATGTACGGCTTGGAGATGAGCTCGCCCTCGACCTCGATCACCACGTCGCCCTGGTGCGACAACAAGGGCAAGGCCAGCAGCAGCGCGGTCAGGAACTGGCTGGACACGTCTCCGCGCACACGGATCGGTGCATCGGCTCGTGGCGCACCGCCGGCAAGACGCAGCGGCGGGTAGCCGTCATTGCCGAGGTAGTCGATGCGGCAGCCGATGCCCCGCAGGGCGACGACCAGGTCGCCGATGGGACGCTCGTGCATGCGCGGCACGCCGCCGAGTTCGAAGGTGCCTCCCTGCAGGCCGCTCAGCAGCGCAAGTGCCGCAGCCAGCGGCCGCATGGCCGTGCCGGCGTTGCCGAGAAAGAGCTGGGCCTCCCGCGTGCGCAACTGGCCGCCCAGGCCCTGCACGCGCAGCGCGGCGCCCTCCGGCTCCACCGTGCAGCCAAGCTGCCTCAACGCGGCGATCATCACGCGCGTGTCGTCGGAGTCGAGCAGGTCGTGGATCAGCGTGGTGCCGTCGCACAGCCCGGCCAGCAGCAGCACGCGGTTGGAAATGCTCTTGGAGCCGGGCAGGCGAACGAGGCCGCTGGCGGAACGCAGCGGCGGAAGATCGAGAAACTCAGTGGCGTACATGCAAGTCGGTGCCCGCGCGCTTCAGCGGCCGGAGCCCGGTTTCGGGGTGGACATCTGCCAGGTGGCGCGTGCTTCCGCCGCGCTGCGGATCAGGTCTTCCAAGGCCTCGGCATTGCCGCTCTTCATCACGTGCTCGAGCGCGTCGAGCGTGTGGCGGAAGCGCAGCGATTGCTTCAGCACCTCTTCCTTGTTGGCGAGCAGGATGTCGCGCCAGATCGCGGGGTCGCTGGCGGCGATGCGGGTGAAGTCGCGGAAGCCCGGCCCGGCGAGCGAAAGGAAGTCCTTGCCAGCCGGCTGCTTGTGGATCGAGCTGAAGTAGGCGAATGCCAGCAGGTGCGGCAGGTGGCTCACGGCAGCGAAGGCGGCGTCGTGGTTGTCCGGCGTCATCTTGAGCACCTGGCAACCGATGGCGGACCACACGTCGGTGGCCTTCTGCACGAGCTTGGGGTCGGTCTGCGGCAGCGGCGTCAGGATCACCTGCCGGCCGGAGTAGAGCAGCGGGTCGGCGTTGTCGACCCCGGCGACCTCCTTGCCGGCGATGGGGTGCGCCGGCACGAAGGACTCCACGCGCTCCTTCAGCACCCGGCGGCCGGCGTCGACCACATCCCGCTTGGTGGAGCCCACGTCCATCAGCAGGATGCCCGGCTCCACCAGGTGCCGGATGGCCTTGAACGTGGCTTCCGAGGCCGCCACCGGCACGGCGAGCAGAACGATGTCGGAGCCCGAGACCGCGAGCAGCGCCGATTCGGCGGCGATGTCGATCACGCCGAGCCGCTTGGCCTTGTCGGTGGTGGAGGGCGACTTGCTGTAGCCGATGACGCGCTTGACCAGGCCGGCGCGTTTCAGGGCGAGCGCGAACGAGCCTCCCATCAGGCCGCAACCGATCACGCCGAGTTGGTTGAACATCTGCAATGGCTCCGGCGGCTCAGTGGACGTCGATCGGGTAGGTCCCGAGCAGCTTGAAGAAGGCACACACCGCGCGCAGTTCCTTCAGCGCGGCGGCGACCTGCGGCTCGTCCGGGTGGCCTTGCAGATCGATGTAGAAGTAGTACTCCCACTGTCCCGAGCGTGCCGGGCGCGATTCGAAGCGGGTCATGGACACGCCGTGCGTCTTCAGCGGCACCAGCATGTCGTGCACGGCGCCCGGGCGATTGGTCACGGAGACGATCAGGCTCGTGCAGTCGTGGCCGGAGGCCTTGGGCTGCGGGTGCCGGTGCGGGTCGGTGAGGATGGCGAAGCGCGTGCGGTTGTGCGGATCGTCCTGGATTGCCGGGGCCACGACGTGCAGCCCGTATTCGCTGCCCGCCCGCACGCTGGCAATGGCCGCCATCCGCGGGTCTTGGGCCGCCTGGCGGGCACCTTCGGCGTTGCTCGAGGCCGGACGCCGCTCAGCATGAGGCAGATGGTGCGACAGCCAGCCGTGGCACTGCGCCAGCGCCTGAGGGTGGGCGCAAACCACCTCGATCCCGTCCAGCGAGTTCTCGCGGCGCAGCAGGTTCTGCCGCACGAACAGGCTCGTTTCGCCAATGATGAAAAGCGGGGTCGTCAGCAGGATGTCGAGCGAACGAGCCACGACGCCTTCGTTCGAATTCTCGATCGGCACGACGCCGAAGTCGGCCGCACCCGCCGCGGTGATCGTGAACACTTCGTCGATGCTTGCGCACAGCACACGCACGATGGACGAGCCGAAGAACCCCAGCGCGGCTTCCTCGGTGAACGTGCCGGCGGGGCCCAGATAGGCCACGCGCGTCGGCGTTTCCAACGCACGGCATGCCGACATGATCTCGCGCCAGATGGGCGCCACCGACTCGGTCTTCAGCGGCCCCTGGTTGACGGACTTGAGTCCGTCGATCACCTGCGCTTCGCGCTCGGGGCGGAACACCACCGAGCCTTCCTTTTTCTTCAACTCGCCGACGGCCTGCGCAAGCGCGGCGCGGCGGTTCAGCAGGGCGAGCAGGTCGCGGTCGACCGCGTCGATCTGCGTGCGCAGCGCCTGCAGATCGGGAATGGGGGAGTGTTCGTCAGCCATGTCGAGCTGCAAATTCTCGCATGTAGTCCACCAGCGCCTGCACGCCGGCAAGCGGCATCGCGTTGTAGATGCTGGCCCGCATGCCGCCCACGCTCTTGTGCCCCTTCAGCTGCAGCAACCCGCGCTCGCGGGCGCCTGCGAGGAACGGCTCGTTGAGTGCATCGTCGGGCAGGAAGAAGGGTGCGTTCATGCGCGAACGGCAGCTCTTCTCCACCTTGTTCACGTAGAAGCCGGAGCCGTCGATGTAGTCGTACAGCAGCCGCGCCTTTTCGACGTTGCGCGCTTCCATCGCGGCCACGCCACCTTGCCGCTTGAGCCACTGGAACACGAGGCTCGCCATGTAGATGGCGTAGGTCGGCGGGGTGTTGTACATCGACTGGTTCTCGGCGACCGTCTTGTAGTCGAAGGCCGATGGGCAGATGCCGAGCGCATGTCCGACGAGATCTTCGCGCACGATGACGATGGTCAGCCCGGCAGGGCCGATATTCTTCTGTGCCCCCGCGTAGGCCAGCCCCACGCGCGACCAGTCGATCGGGCGCGACGCCACGTGCGAAGAGCAGTCGATCACCAGCGGTGCCTCGCAGCCGAGCGCTTTCAGGTCGGGCAGTTCATGGAACTCGATGCCGTGGACCGTTTCGTTCGTGCACAAATGCACGTAGGCCGGGTTGTCGCTCAAGCGCCAGTCCCGCGGCATGCGGGTGTGCCCGTCGGCCTCGTTGCTGGCTGCCAGGTTGGGCTGGCAGTAGCGGTGGGCCTCCTTGAAGGATTTGGTCGACCAGCCCCCGGTGACCACGAAGTCGACGACGCCGCCGCGCGAGAGATTCATCGGCACGATGGCGTTTTCGGCCAGCCCGCCGCCCTGCATGAACAGCACATGGAAGTGTGACGGCACCGCCAGCAACTCGCGCAGGTCGGTCTCGGCCTGGTCGCGGATGGACATGAACTCGCGGCCGCGGTGGCTCATTTCCATCACGCTCATGCCGCTGCCATGCCAGTCGAGCATTTCGGCGGCGGCTTGCTCCAGCACTTCCTGCGGCAGGGCCGCCGGGCCGGCGGCGAAGTTGTAGGGGCGCGTCATCGTGCAATCACTTCTTGGGCTTGGCGGCAGGAGCCGAGGCGGGGTTGGCAGGGGCAGGCGGCAGGCCGAGACGCTTGCGCATCGTCTGCTGCAGCTGGGTCAGCTTCGGCTCGACCGAGCTGCGGGTTTCGGCGACCAGCTTCTGAGCCAGCGCGTTTTCGAGTTCGGGCACCGCCTGCTGGTACTTCTTGCTCACCGGGGATTCAAGCCAGGCGATCACCTGCTTCAGTTCGTCTTCGGTGAACTTTGCCTCCAGCAACGGGCCGAGCGTGGTGGGTGCGAGCTTCACGGCGCTGGTCTGCAGCATCGGCACCACCTCGTCCGCGTATTTCTTGAGGTCGGCCTCGATCTGCTTTGCGACTTCCTGACGCTTGTCGGCGGGTACCTGCGTCTGCAGCACACCCGCGGCGTCCTGCATCAGCGCGAGAGCGGGGCGCTGCGCGACACTGCGCGCGATCATCTCGATGCCCGGCTGCTGCAGCTGCAACAGCTTCTGCACCAGCTCCTTCTTCGTCTGCGCATGCGCGGGTACCACGGCGGTGAATACGGCCAGGGCCAGAAGAGGGGCGGCGAGAGTGCGTATGCGTGGCATGAGGGCCTTTTCAAGGATGCGGCGGCCGAAGCCGCCAGACAGGGACACCGGACGATGCCCCCGGGGTTGTGGATCACGCGCCTGCGTTACTCGCCGCTGGGCACGTCGCTCGGTCCTTCTTCGCCGGCCTCGCCTTCGATCGCCTTGTCGGCCGCATCGTTCTCGACGATGCGCTGCAGGCCGCTCAGCTTGGAGCCGCCGTCCAGTGCGATCAGCGTGACGCCCTGCGTCGCACGGCCGAGCTCGCGGATCTCCGAGACGCGGGTGCGCACCAGCACGCCCTTGTCCGTGATCAGCATGATCTCGTCTTCCGGGCGCACCAGCGTGGCGGCGACCACCTTGCCGTTGCGCTCGGACTGCTGGATCGCGATCATGCCCTTGGTGCCGCGGCCGTGGCGGGTGTACTCGACGATGCTGGTGCGCTTGCCGTAGCCGTTCTCGGTGGCCGTCAACACGCTTTGTGTCTCGTCCTCTGCCACCAGCATCGCGATCACGCTCTGGCCTTCTTCCAGTGTCATGCCCTTCACGCCACGCGCGTTGCGGCCCATCGGCCGCACGTCGTTCTCGTCGAAGCGCACCGCCTTGCCGCCGTCCGAGAACAGCATCACGTCGTGCTTGCCGTCGGTCAGCGAGGCGCCGATGAGGTAGTCGCCCTGGTCGAGGTCGACGGCGATGATGCCGGCCTTGCGCGGGTTGCTGAA
>NZ_CAMLJQ010000050.1 GCF_946480305.1 uncultured Caldimonas sp. | reverse complement strand
GACGTGTCGCACCTCAACCTGCACAAGACCTTCTGCATCCCGCACGGCGGCGGCGGCCCGGGTGTCGGCCCGGTGTGCGTGGTCGAGGATCTGGTGCCCTACCTGCCTGCGCACCGCACGGCAGGCATCGGCTCCGAGGCGCAGGTGGGCGCGGTCAGCGCGGCACCTCTGGGCAATGCGGCCGTGCTGCCGATCTCGTGGATGTACGTGCGCATGATGGGTGCGGACGGCCTGCGGGCCGCGACGGAGACGGCCATCCTGAACGCGAACTACGTCGCGGCGCGGCTGCAGGCGCACTTCCCGGTGCTCTACAGCGGTGGAGCAGACCTGAAAGGCGGCGGCGTGGCGCACGAGTGCATCCTCGATCTGCGTCCGCTGAAGGACGCGACCGGCGTCACCGCCGAAGACGTGGCCAAGCGCTTGATCGACTACGGTTTCCACGCGCCGACGCTGAGCTTCCCGGTGCCCGGCACGCTGATGGTCGAACCGACGGAAAGCGAGTCGCTCGCCGAGCTGGACCGCTTCTGCGACGCGATGATCGCCATCCGCGAGGAGATCCGCCGCGTCGAGCAAGGCCAGTGGCCGCAGGACGACAACCCGCTCAAGAATGCACCGCACACTGCGGAGGCGTTGCTGAAGACCGAGTGGACCCACGCCTACACGCGGGAAGAAGCGGCCTATCCCGTGGCCACGCTGCGACGCCAGAAGTACTGGGCTCCGGTCGGCCGGGTCGATAACGTCTACGGCGACCGCAACCTGTTCTGCAGTTGCGTGCCGGTGGCCGACTACCAGTGACGCGGACGAGAACATGACCGGCCCCACCGTTACGCTGCGCCAGCACTTCGCCAGCGACAACTACGCCGGCATCTGCCCCGAAGCGCTGCACTGGTTCCTCGAAGCCAACAACAGCGGGCATCAGCCCGGCTACGGCGACGACATCTGGACGCAGCGCTCGACGGACATGATCCGCGAGCTGTTCCAGACCGAGTGCGACGTGTACTTCGTCTTCAACGGCACGGCCGCCAACTCGCTGGCCCTGGCGTCGATGTGCCAGAGCTACCACTCGGTGATCTGCACGCCCTACGCGCACATAGAGACCGACGAATGCGGCGGGCCGGAGTTCTTCTCCAATGGTTCCAAGCTGCTGGTCGCCGAAGGCGACAGCGCCACGGCGCGGCTTGCCAAGCTGACACCCGATGCGGTGGAAACGTTGGTCACCAAGCGCAGCGACATCCACTACCCCAAGCCCAAGGTGGTGAGCCTCACGCAGGCCACCGAACTGGGCACCGTCTACACCGTGGATGAGGTGCGCGCGATCGCTGCCATCGCGAAGCGCCGGCATTTGAAGGTGCACATGGACGGCGCCCGTTTCGCCAACGCGGTGGCGGCCCTGGGTTGCCACCCGAGTGACGTCACCTGGCGCGCCGGCGTGGATGTGCTGTGCTTCGGCGGCACCAAGAACGGCTTGCCGGTCGGCGAGGCGGTGGTGTTCTTCGACCGCGCGCTGTCGGAGGACTTCGCCTACCGCGTGAAGCAGGCCGGGCAGCTCGCCTCGAAGATGCGATTCATCTCGGCCCCCTGGGTCGGGTTGCTCGAAAACGACGTGTGGTTGCGCAATGCCCGCCACGCCAACGCAATGGCGCAGAAGCTGCACGCAGCGATCCGCGAGATTCCCGGCGTGAAGGTGTTGCATCCGCCGCAAGTGAACTCGGTGTTTGCGCAATTGCCGCAGCGAGCCATCGACAGGTTGTATGCCAACGGATGGAAGTTCTACCAGTTCATTGCCGGTGGAGGTTGCCGGCTGATGTGCGCTTGGGACACCACCGACGAAGCGGTCGACGCCTTCGCTGCCGATCTGGCCGCGGCCGTGCGCTGAGACCGGCAGGCCATGGCCACGCTGCCCGATCGCCGTCGACGTTTGCTCACCATGGCCCTCGCAGGCACCGCCGTGGGGCTCGGCGGCTGTGCCGAGCGGTTCTTCTTCTACCCGGATCAGCGCATCTACACCACGCCGCATCGTTACGGGCTGGCTGCTGAAGATGCACGGATCGCCGGCCCGCGGGGCGAGACGCTCCATGGGTGGTGGCTGCCAGCGCAGACTGCGCCGGTCGGCACCGTGCTCCATGCCCACGGCAATGCGGCCAACATCAGCAACCACCTCCCGCTGGTGGCATGGCTGCCCGAGGCCGGATTCAACGTGTTGAGCTTCGACTACCGCGGCTATGGGCGCTCCACCGGAAGGCCGAGCCTTGACGGCGTGGTGGACGACACCCTGGCAGCATTCGCCTGGCTGCGCCAGCGGCCGGGCGTGGATGTGAGCCGGATCGTCGTGCTGGGCCAGAGCCTCGGCGGCGCAACCGCCTTGCGCGCCGTGGCCCGCAGCCCGGAGGGCGTGCGCCTGCTGGTCGTCGACTCGGCCTTCAGCAGCTACCGGGGCATTGCCAAGGAGGCCGCCCAAGGGTCGTTACCGTTGCGTTGGGCAGCGCCGTTGTTGCTGCCATCTCTGCCCGACGCGCGCGACGATCCGGTTGCCGCCGCCGCGCGACTTGCCGTGCCACTGCTGGTGATGCACGGTACCGATGACGACATCATCGGGCACCACCACGGCGTCGCGCTGCATGCGGCCGCCCGAGCGCCCAAGCAGTGGTTGCCCGTGCCGACGGGCCGACACATCGACGGACTCACCCGTACCGACGTGCGCGCGACCGTTCTGCAGGCCCTGCAGCGCGCGGTGGCCTGAACTCTCTCCCCCAAGGACCTTCATGGCAGTCTCTGTTTTCGACCTGTTCAAGATCGGCATCGGGCCGTCGAGCTCGCACACCGTGGGGCCGATGCGGGCGGCCCGCCTGTTCGTCGGCCGGTTGCTGCACGAAGGCAAGCTCGCCAGCGTGAGCCGCGTGGTGTGCGAGTTGTACGGCTCGCTCGGAGCGACCGGCAAAGGGCACGGCAGCGACAAGGCCGTGCTGCTCGGGCTGGCCGGCCACGAGCCGGACACGGTCGACGTGGAGCAGATCCCGGCCATGCTCGATGGCATCCGGGCTCGATCGAGGCTGACGCTGCTCGGCACGCACGAGATCGCGTTCGACGAGCCGAAGGACTTGTTGTTCCTGCGCCGCCAGTCGCTGCCCTTCCACGCCAACGGGATGCGCTTCGTGGCGTTCGATGCGCAGGGGCAGGAACTCGATGCGCGCATCTATTACTCGGTGGGTGGAGGCTTCGTGGTCAGCGACGAGGTCGCAGCCGACGGCTCGAAGCAGAAGGTCATCGCGCCCGACACCACGGTGCTGCCGCTGCCCTTCCGGACCGGCGCAGAGCTGCTCGCCATCGCGCAGCGCGAGCAGTGCTCCATTGCCGAGGTGATGCGGCGCAATGAGCGCCACTGGCGCAGTGACGAGGAGATCGTCTCCGGCCTGCTGGCGATCTGGCACGTGATGCAGGACTGCGTGAGCCGGGGCTGCCGCAGCGAAGGCGTGTTGCCGGGTGGCTTCAAGGTGCGGCGCCGCGCCGCCGGGCTGTACCGGCAATTGACCGCCAACCCGGAGGCCGCGCTGAAGGATCCGCTGCAGGTGATGGACTGGGTCAACCTCTATGCGCTGGCGGTCAACGAGGAGAACGCCGCCGGCGGCCGGGTGGTGACGGCGCCCACCAATGGCGCGGCCGGCATCATCCCCGCCGTGCTGCATTACTACACGCGCTTCGTGCCGGGCGCGAGCGACGCCGGCGTCGTGGACTTCCTGCTCACCGCCGGCGCGATCGGCATCCTCTACAAGGAAAACGCCTCCATCTCCGGCGCGGAGGTGGGCTGCCAGGGCGAGGTGGGTGTGGCGTGCTCGATGGCCGCCGGTGCCCTGTGTGCGGTGCTCGGCGGCACACCGGAGCAGGTCGAGAACGCGGCCGAGATCGGCATGGAACACCACCTGGGGCTGACCTGCGATCCGGTCGGCGGGTTGGTGCAGATCCCCTGCATCGAGCGCAACGCGATCGCCTCGGTGAAGGCGGTGAACGCTGCGCGCATGGCGCTGCGCGGCGACGGCAGCCACCACGTGTCACTCGACAAGGTGATCAAGACGATGCGCGAGACGGGCGCGGACATGATGACCAAGTACAAGGAAACCGCCCGCGGCGGGTTGGCCGTCAACATCGTGGAGTGTTGAAAAGGTCCCCCCCTGCGGCCAGCGTTGCCCCCCAGGGGGCGACGCTGGCGGACCGGCGGAGCCTGATCCGCGGCGTCACTCGGCTTGATGGGCTCCAGCGTCGTTCGCGAGAAAAGCGAAAGGCCGGCATTGCCGGCCTTTTTGCTGCGGTTGTGCGGACTCAGCGGACCTTGAACTCGGCGCGGCGGTTCTTGGCCCAGGACTCCTCGTCGTGGCCTTGCGCCACCGGGCGCTCTTCGCCGTAACTGATCGCCTCGACCTGATCTTCCTTCACGCCGAGCAGTTCGAGCGACTTGCGCACGCTTTCGGCGCGGCGCTGGCCCAGGGCGAGGTTGTATTCGTGGCCGCCACGCTCGTCGGCATGGCCTTCGATGGTCAGCTTGCGCTGGCCCTGGCGCAGCAGCTTGGCGTAGCCGTCGATCGTGCCGTTGTATTCGGGCTTGACGATGGAGCTGTCGAAGTCGAAGTAGACAACGGAGGCCAGCTTCTGATCGGCAGCGGCGACGTTGGCCCCGTCGGACGAGCCGGTGTTGACGGTGGCCACCTGCGACTGCGCTGCCGGCTTGGCATCGCCAGTCGCTGCCGTGCTGCCGCTCGAAGCAGGCTGGCTGACGTTGGTGGATGCGCAACCTGCCAGCCACACTGCGGCGACAAAGGCTGCGGCAAAGGGAGTAAGACGGAATTTCACGATGGCACCCCTGTCTGGAGATGGAACTCTCGCTCCTGTGCACTTTGTTGTCGGAACGAGTCGCATGCGAACACCGCTGCGCGGGGCGCAATCTAACATGGGATTCGCCTCCGGTATGCAACTTCTGGATGCAAACACGGTCGGGCGGGCCCTATGAGGGCCGTCCCTGAGGGCAATCCATAAAGGAAACATTAAAGTTGCGCCCATGCGCATCCTGCTTGCCGAAGACGACGCCATCCTCGCCGACGCCCTGGCGTCCAATCTGCAACATGCAGGTTTCGAGGTGGAAACTGCCGAGAACGGCCCCGTGGCCGAGTACCTGCTCACGAAGCAGCATTTCGATATCGCCATCCTCGACATCGGCCTGCCGATGCTCGACGGTTTGAGCGTGCTCAAGCGTGCCAGGGCAGCCAAACCCTCGCAGCCCATCCTGCTGCTGACCGCGCTGTGCGACCTGGAGCATCGCGTCGAAGGGCTGAACGCCGGCGCAGACGACTACCTCACGAAACCGTTCGACTTCCCGGAACTGGAGGCCCGGGTGCGGGCGCTGATGCGCCGCGCCAAGCCGGCCACCGGCGCGGTGCAACAGGTGGGCAGCCTGAGCTTCGACCGCGAAGCGCGACGCGCGACCATCGGCAGCGAGCTGGTGGAGTTTTCCCCGCGGGAATGGTCGCTGCTCGACCTGTTGCTCACCCAGCGCGACAAGGTGGTCACGAAAGACCAGATCGCCCAGATGTGGGCCGGCGACGGCACGCGCGCTGAAGCCAACCGTGGTGGTGATGCGGCGCCGGGCTCCATCGAGGTCTATATCCACCGCTTGCGCCGCAAGCTGGAGCCGTCCGGCATCACGATCCGCACGGTACGCGGGCTCGGCTACCTGCTCGAACTGGAACCCGGCGCGTGACGCTGCGCAAGTGGCAGAAGCTGCAATCGCGCCTGGGGCTTGCGCCGGGCCAGCGCTCGTTGCGGCGCCACCTGATGCTGTGGCTGCTGATCCCGCAACTCGTGCTGTGGCTCGCGGCCGCCTACGTCACCTACCACCTGGCCGCGCGCTACGCGAACCGGGCCATCGACCGCAGCCTGTACCAGTCGTCGCGCGCGCTCGCCCAGCAGGTCAAGCCGATCGGCAACGGCTTGTTCATCGACTTCCCGAAAGCCGCTCAGGCGGTGCTCGAAACCGACCCCGACGACCGCGTCTACTACATGGTCAGTACGCCGCCGGGGCAGTTCATCCTGGGCAACAACAGGCTGCCGCCGCCGCCGCCCATCCCCAACCTCGAGCTCGACCGGCCCTACTTCTACGACGGCATGGTCGGCGAAGTGCCCGTGCGGGTGGCAGCCCTCTACCTTGCCTACGGCGAGGACGAGTCGCCGCAGCGCATGCTCGTGCAACTCGCCAAGAGCCGCACGACACGCGAGGAGCTGGCGCAGCAGATCCTGATCGACACGGCCCTGCCCCTGTCCGGCCTGATCGTGCTGATGTCGCTGATCGTCTGGGCAGGCATCCGCACTGGCCTCGCACCGCTGGCGCGGCTGCGCGATCTGGTGGAAGACCGGGCGCCCAACGACCTGGCGCCGATCGAGCTGGAGTCGGCACCGAGCGAGGTGCGGGCGCTCGCGAAAGCACTGAACGCGTTGCTGGCGGAGGTGCACGAGAGCGTCAGCACGCAGCGACGCTTCATCAGCAACGCAGCGCACCAGTTGCGTACCCCGCTGGCCGGGCTGAAGTCGCAGGCCGAGCTGGCACTTGCCGAAGCCACCGACCCGGCGTTGAAAGCCCGGTTGCAGCGCGTGCAGGAAAGCGCCGCCCGCGCCGCCCACCTCGTCGCGCAGTTGCTCACGCTGGCACGTGCGGAGCCCGAGTCGGCGGCCGTGCAGGCCCGCACCCGATTCGACGTGCAAAAGCTCGTGCGCGACCTCACCGCCGAGCAGGTGCCGCGTGCGCTGCACGCCGGAGTGGATCTCGGCTACGACGACAGCCACCCAGAGCCGCTGGAGATCCTCGGCAACGCGCTGCTGATCCGCGAGGCGTTGCTGAACCTGATCGACAACGCCGTGCGCTATGCCGGCCGGGGCGCCACCGTGACGGTGCGGGCCCTGCGCGACGACCAGCAGGCGGTCATCGCCATCGAGGACGATGGCCCCGGGCTGCCCGGTGACCCGCAGATCCATGAGCGGGTCTTCGAGCGCTTCGTGCGCGCCACCCACGAAGGCAGTGGCTGCGGGCTCGGCTTGGCGATCGTCAAGGAGATCGTCGAGCGACATGCCGGCACCGTCGGCCTGACCCCCGTGCGGCCTCACGGGCTGTGCGCCACCGTGCGCCTGCCGCTGGCGGCCGGTACGGCGGTTGCCCCCTGAGTTCGCCGCCCGCTCGGCCGGCCGGCACCCTGGGGTTAACACCAAATTGCCGAAACATTAACGTCGTCTTAACATCGCCCGACCGGTTTGATCGAGACCCGATCCAACCCGGCATCCATCACATCCAAACGAGGAGCAAACTGATGTCGACATCCCAACTGAGCATCCGCCGCCTGGGTCGCGCCCTGGCCGCCTGCGGCCTGCTGGCTGCCACTGCCGCACAGGCAGGTGAAGTGGAAGTGCTGCACTGGTGGACGTCCGGCGGCGAGGCCAAGGCTGCCACCGCGCTGAAGGGCCAGATGCTGAAGCTCGGCCACACCTGGCGCGACTTCGCGGTCGCGGGCGGCGGCGGCGATTCGGCCATGACGGTGCTGAAGTCGCGCGTGGTGTCCGGCAACGCTCCGGCCGCCGCGCAGATCAAGGGGCCGTCGATCCAGGAATGGGCACAGGAAGGTGTGCTCGCCAACATGGACGACGTCGCGAAGGCCAACAACTGGGACAGCCTGCTGCCCAAGCCCATCGCCGACGGCCTCAAGTACAAGGGCAGCTACGTGGCCGCCCCGGTCAACGTGCACCGTGTGAACTGGTTGTGGGCCAACCCCGCCGTGTTCCAGAAGGCCGGCGTCAAGGTGCCGACCACGTGGGACGAGTTCTTCACCGCCGCTGAAGCACTGAAGAAGGCCGGCGTGATCCCGGTGGCCCACGGCGGCCAGAACTGGCAGGACTTCACGACCTTCGAAGCGGTCGCGCTCGGCGTCGGCGGTACCGACTTCTACAAGAAGGCCCTGATCCAGCTCGACCAGGGCGCGCTGAAGAGCCCGACGATGGAGAAGGTGCTGACCACCTTCAAGAAGGTCAAGGACTACACCGACAAGAACGCCCCCGGCCGTGACTGGAACCTCGCGACGGCGATGGTCATCAACGGCCAGGCCGGCATGCAGATCATGGGCGACTGGGCCAAGGGCGAGTTCCTGGCCGCGGGCAAGGTGCCGGGCAAGGACTTCGTCTGCGCCCCCGCGCCGGGCACGGGCAAGGCCTACACCTACAACGTCGACAGCTTCGCGATGTTCAAGATCAAGAACGAGCAGAACGTGAAGGCCCAGAAGGACCTGGCTGCCGCGATCATGTCGCCCGAGTTCCAGGAGGTGTTCAACCTCAACAAGGGCTCCATCCCGGTGCGCCTGAACATGGACCTGGCCAAGTTCGACGACTGCGCCAAGCAATCGTCGGCCGACTTCGTCGCCAGTTCCAAGTCCGGCTCGCTGGTGCCGTCCATTGCCCACGGCATGGCGGTTCCGTCGGCAGCTGAAGGTGCCATCAAGGACGCGGTGTCGCAGTTCTGGAACACCGACAAGATGACGGCGAAGGAAGCGATGGACCGCATCGCCTCCGCTGCTCGCATCAAGTAAGCGCGCTCCGCGCTGCACGCCGGGGGCCGTTGCGCCCCCGGCAGTTGACCCGGTGGCACACGAGCGCCGCAAGCGCTAAGGTGCCACCACCCGGGCCGCCGCCTGTTCTGCGCCGGCGGCGCCCTTTCCCTCGTCACACGGAAAGACCATGTCCTCGCCTCCTGCCGCAAGGCCGCCCCAGCCCTGGCTGCCCAAGCTCGTGCTTGCGCCGTCCTTCCTGCTGTCGTTCCTGTTCATCTACGGCCTGATCGCGTGGAACGGCTATCTTTCCGTCTCGGCCTCGCGCCTGCTGCCCAACTACGAGTTCGTCGGCCTGCAGCAGTACGCCACGCTGTTCGAGAGCGAGCGCTGGTGGGTCGCCGCGAAGAACCTGGGCATCTTCGGCGTGCTGTTCATCGGTGTCGGCATGGCGCTGGGGCTGTTCCTGGCGATCCTGCTGGACCAGAAGATCCGCGCGGAAGGGTTGCTGCGCACGGTCTACCTCTACCCGATGGCGCTGTCGTTCATCGTCACCGGCACGGCGTGGAAGTGGATCCTGAATCCGGGCCTCGGCATCGAGCACCTCGTGCGCGGCTGGGGCTTCGAGGACTTCACCTTCGACTGGCTGGTCGATACCGACATGGCGATCTACACCATCGTGATCGCAGGCGTGTGGCAGTCGGCCGGCTTCGTGATGGCGCTGTTCCTGGCGGGCCTGCGCGGCATCGACGATTCCATCATCAAGGCGGCCCAGGTCGATGGCGCCTCGCTGCCCCGCATCTACCTGCGCATCATCATCCCGAGCCTGCGGCCGGTGTTCTTCAGCACGCTGCTGGTGCTGGCGCACATCGCGATCAAGAGCTTCGACCTGGTGATCGCGCTGACCAACGGTGGCCCGGGCTACGCCACCGACGTGCCGGCCACCTTCATGTACGCGATGGCCTTCTCGCGCGGGCAGATCGGTCTCGGTGCCGCATCGGCCACGATCATGCTGGCCACCATTGCGGCCATCGTCGTGCCCTATCTCTATTCCGAACTCCGCACGAAGCGCTGACGAGCCCACCATGCAGAACTTCCATCGTTTCGTGATCTGGTCGCTGCTGCTCGGCTTCGCGGCGATCTTCCTGGCCCCGCTGTACGTGATGGTCGTGACCTCGTTGAAGGACATGGACCAGATCCGCGCCGGCGGCCTGCTCGCGCTGCCCGACAGCCCATCGCTCGATTCATGGTCCAAGGCGTGGTCGAGTGCCTGCACGGGCACCGACTGCGGCGGCCTCAAGCCCTTCTTCCTCAACTCCACGATCATGGTCGTGCCGGCGGTGCTCATCTCGACCACGCTGGGCGCCATCAACGGCTACATCCTCAGCAAGTGGCGCTTCCGCGGCAGCGAGCTGATGTTCGGCCTGATGCTGTTCGGCGTGTTCATGCCGATGCAGGTGGTGCTGCTGCCGATGTCGCAGGTGCTCGGCTGGCTCGGCATCTCCGACTCGGTGTGGGGTCTGGTGCTGGTGCACGTGCTGGCCGGCATCTCGTCGACCACGCTGTTCTTCCGCAACTACTACGTCGGCCTGCCGGACGAGCTGCTGAAGGCCGCGATGCTCGATGGTGCCGGCTTCTGGCGCATCTTCTGGCGCATCGTGCTGCCGCTGTCCACGCCCATCCTGGTCGTCACGCTGATCTGGCAGTTCACCAACATCTGGAACGACTTCCTGTACGGCGTGGTGTTCTCCGGTGCTGAATCGAAGCCGGTGACGGTGGGCCTGAACAACCTGGCCAACACCTCCAGCGTGGTCAAGGAATACAACGTCGACATGGCCGCCGCGATGATCGCCGCGCTGCCCACGCTGGTGATCTACGTGATCGCCGGCAAGTACTTCGTGCGCGGGCTCACCGCCGGCGCGGTCAAAGGCTAATACCGAGAAGCAAGAACATGGGTGCACTCTCCATACGCAACATCCGCAAGGCCTACCACCAGATCGAGATCCTCAAGGGCATCGATCTCGAAGTCGAGGCCGGCGAGTTCCTGATCCTGGTCGGCCCCTCGGGCTGCGGCAAGTCGACGCTGCTGTCGATGATCGCGGGGCTCGACTTTCCCACCTCCGGCACCATCCACATCGGCGACAAGGACGTGACGCACGCGCTGCCGAAGGACCGCGACATCGCGATGGTGTTCCAGAGCTACGCCCTCTACCCCAACATGAACGTTGCGCAGAACATCTCCTTCGGGCTGGAGATGCGCAAGGTGCCGAAGCCGCAGCGCGAGGCGGCCGTGCAACGGGTGGCCAAGATGCTGCAGATCGAGCACCTGCTCGACCGCAAGCCGGGGCAGTTGTCGGGCGGCCAGCGGCAGCGGGTGGCGATGGGCCGCGCGCTCGCTCGCGAGCCCAAGCTGTTCCTGTTCGACGAGCCACTGTCCAACCTCGACGCCAAGCTGCGCGTCGAGATGCGCGCCGAGATCAAGCTGCTGCATCAGCGCACGCACATCACCACCGTCTACGTGACGCACGACCAGGTCGAGGCGATGACGCTCGGCGACCGCATCGCCGTGATGCGCGACGGCGTGGTGCAGCAGTTCGGCACGCCGGACGACATCTACAGCCGGCCCGCCACGCGTTTCGTCGCCGAGTTCATCGGCTCGCCAGCGATGAACATGATCGATGCCAATCTCAGCGCCAACGATGGGCTGAACGCCAAAGGCATCGAGCTGGGGCTGACCGAAGAGCAGCGGCAGGCGTTGAAGGCGCGCGGCGGCTCGGCAGCCCCGGAGCTGATCTACGGTCTGCGACCGGAGGCGCTCAACTTCGCCGACAGCGGCCTGCCCGGTCAGCTGACGATGATCGAACCGACCGGCCCCGAAACATACGCAATGGTTGAAACAGCGCTTGGCAACGTCACCGCGCGCGTGCCGGGCAAAGTGAGCCAGCGCGTGGGTGACCGGGTGTTCCTGGGCTGGGCGCCGCGCGATGCCCATCTGTTCGACCGAAATACGGAACGGCGCGTGGGCTGATACCCTAACGCCAGCTGAACTCCGCAGCCGGGCCTCTCGCCCGGCTTTTGCGCTTCCCGCCCATGCAAACGTTGCCACGCTTCAAGTCGCCTGCTTTCCTGAAAGAACACATCTTCCACACGATGGCGTTCTTTCACCCACGGTGCATCGACCGGCGCGGTGGCTTCTTCCACTACTTCAAGGACGACGGCACGCCGTTCGACACCGAGCGCCGTCATCTCGTCAACAGCACGCGCCTCGTCTACAACTACGCGATGGCGCACCTGCACTTCCGGGCGCCCACCTATCTCGACGCAGTGAAGCACGGACTCGCCTTCCTGCGCGATGCCCACCTGGACTCGCAGACCGGCCACTACCGCTGGATGCTGCGCTGCGTGGACGAGGGCGACACGCGTCGCATCGAAGTGGAAGACAACCGCCAGTTCGCCTACGGCCTTGCGTTCGTGATGCTCGCGCATGCGCACGCGCTGAAGGTGGGCGTGACGGAATCGCGCAAGTGCATCGAAGACACGTGGCAGCAACTCGAGGCCCGCTTCTGGGACGAGCGGCACGGCCTCTATGCGGACGAGGCCGATGAGCACGGCCGATGGCTGCCGTATCGAGGCCAGAACGCGAACATGCACGTGTTCGAGGCCCTGCTTGCCGCAGCCGAAGCCACCGGCGACAAGCGCTACCTCGACCGCGCCGAACGACTGGCGCACCGCGTCGCAGTCGAGCTGGCAGACCAGACCAACGGCATGATCTGGGAGCGCTACCACGAGGACTGGACACCTGACTGGGCCGACCACCGCCAGGACCCCGGCGACATCTTCCATCCCTGGGGCTACAGCTTCGGCCACCAGGCCGAATGGGCCAAGCTGCTGCTGATGCTGGACCGGCAGCGCCCCCTGCCCTGGCTCCTGCCGCGCGCGCAGGCGCTGTTCGAAGCCGCGGTGCCGCGTGCCTGGGACGAACAGCATCAGGGCCTGATGAACCGCATGGCCCCGGACGGCAGCATCTGCGACGACGACAAGAGCTTCTGGGTGCAGTCAGAATCGATGGCCGCCGCCGCGCTGCTGGGGCAGCGCACCGGGCTCGACCACTACTGGCGCTGGTACAACCGGCTGTGGTCGTACTGCTGGGACTACCTCATCGACCACGAGCACGGCGCCTGGTACCACACGCTGACGCGCGACAACCGCAAGCTCAGCAACGAGAAGAGCCAGTCCGGCCAGCTCGACTACCACACGCTGGGCACGGTGTACGAAGCACTGAAGGCCCTGTCAGCCTGAGCTGCAGGGCCTCCAGCGTCCCCAACGACTACCCCTGCGAGCTCACTTCCAGGTGTCGTTGACGGCGATCGTGGCGCCCGGCGCCGGCGTGTTCACGAGGCGGTTGGCACCGCTTTCCCACACCACGTTGCCGGCCGCATCCTTCTTCACGTACTTGTACTGGATCGAGGTGTTGGCCGGCAGTTGCACCGTGGCGCGCCAGTTGCCGGTGGAGCCGGAGCCGGAGATCCGTGTCATCGCCGCGGCCGAGGCGGGCGACCAGTTGCCCAGCCCGCCCACGTTGCCGACGACGAAGAGGTTCTGGCCCCAGACCGTGCTGGCCGTCTCGTTGAAGGTCACGCTCGCCTGCTCGGCCGGGCGATCGCCGACGCGCGCATTCACGTGGATCGCTGCCGCGCCATTGGCCGGGGCCGACATCATCGCGTAGCCGCCGGCGTCGACCGTGACCACGTTGCCGCTGCAGCTGCCGTTGTTGAAGTCGCCGGAGATCACGTCGCAGTACTGGCCCGCCGGCAGGCTGGTCTTGAAGCTGCGGGTGAGCGCACCGCCCTCCTTGTTGATGACGACGAAACCCTTGTTGCCGCGGCCGAACGCGATCTGGTTGTTGCCGTTGGTCCACCAGTCGCTGACGAACCAGTTGTCGACCGTGGCGTTGCGGAAGCCCACCATGTTGCCGATGCCGCGCCAGCGGTGCTCGCACACCCAGCCACCGACCGACTGGTTGAAGCAGGCCGGGCTGGCAGGGTTGCCATCCCACGGGCCCTTGGTCGCGCCATTGCTGTAGTGCGGCGGGCCATAGCTGGTGTCGTACTTGCTGCCTTGCGTGAAGCCATAGCTCGACATCAGTGCCGGGTAGCCATAGGGCCACGCGAGCATGAAGACGTTGGCCAGGTCGTAGGTGCTGCCGTAGTGGTAGGTGATGTAGCTGCCACCGCCGCCGTGGCCGCGCTGCTTGTCGTGGTTGTCGACGAACGCCACCGCCTTGCTGCTCGGCATCAGGTTCCACGTCGGGCCGAAGGTCTGCAGGTCGGCCAGCTTGCCGCCGCCGGCGAACTTGCCGTGCAGTTCCTTGCCGTAGGCGAACTCCGTCACCGTGACCTGGTTGCTGGCCAGCCCGAAGTACTGGCTGGGTTGCACCGCCTCGCCGGGGGCGCCGATCACCTCGAGGAACCAGAACGGCTTGTTGGTGCCGGTACGCGAGTTGACGTTGTCGATGATGGCGCCGAGATCGCCCGGGCTGATGTGCTTGGCGGCATCGACCCGGAAGCCCTTCACGCCCATGTTCACCAACCCCACGAGGTAGTCGGTGATCTTGCCGCGGACGTAGCTGCTGCCGGTGTTCAAGTCCTGCAGGCCGGACAGCTCACAGTTCTGCACGTTGTTCGCGTCACCGTAGTTGGTGATGCCGCACACCGGCTGGTGGAAGTCGGGCGAGCTGTAGAGCCCGGGGTAGTTGTGATAGCTCCAGCTGCGCCCGGCGCTCGAGGTCCCCCCGTTGCCGCCCGACATGTGGTTGATCACCGCGTCCACGTAGATGCCGACGCCGGCTGCATTGCAGCGGTTGACCATGTCCTGGAACTCGGCTCGCGTGCCGCTGCGGCTGCGATCCAGGCTGTAGCTGACGGGCTGATAGCGCATCCACCAGGGGTACGGGGCGCCGTCGCCACTGCTGACCCAGTTGTGCTCGTTCGGCGGCGACACCTGCACGGCGGCGAAGCCTTTCGGGCCGAGGTAGGTTTCGCACTCCTTGGCCACGTCGGTCCACTTCCATTCGAAGAGGTGAACGAACGCGGTGCGCGGGCCCGTCTGGGCTTGTGCCGAAGCGGCCCAAGGGCCGGCGAGTGTCGCGGCTGCTGCAACGGCCAGAACGGCCTTGCGGGAAATCGACGGAAAACGTCGAGCCAGCCCCTGCCATGGGGCGGTGAAGGAACGCTGCATGTTTGTCTCCTGCGGTTTGCTCAAGCAGGACGGAGTGACGTCTCCGTCTCAGCGGTTTGGGGAACCGGCGTGTAGCTTAAGTACAGCCCGCACGGATTGCACGCAGAAGTATGACTACCCGATGAATGTTGTGTAAGTAGTGTCGTGACCAGCAGTCTTGGCGGGCGCGCCGCGCAGACGGCGCGCTGTAGTTTCACCCGCAACAGCGCTTACTGATGGCCGAGCACGGGGTGCGGCTCGTACGGCGCCTCGAGTTGGCGCGCTTCGTCGTCGCCAAGTTCGATCTCGACCGCACGCACGGCATCCTCGAGTTGCCCCGGCTTGCTGGCGCCGACGATCGGTGCCGTCACGCCCTTCTTGAGCAGCCACGCATAAGCCAGCGTGGCTGCGCTCACGCCCTTCGCCTCGGCGAGGTCGCGCAAGGTCTGCACCACCTTGAAATCGCTGTCGCGGTAGTAGTAGCTCTGCGCGATGTCATCCGTCTGCGCGCGCGAGGTTGCGGCGGCGTCCTTGTCGGTCTTGCTGCGGTTGCCGGCCAGGAAGCCGCGCGCGAGCGGGCTCCACGGGATGAGCGCGACGCCCTGGTCACGGCACAGCGGGATCATCTCGCGCTCCTCTTCCCGGTAGGCCAGGTTGTAGTGGTTCTGCATGCTCACGAAGCGTGTCCACCCGCGCTCGCGCGCGATCTGCTGCGCCTTGGCGAACTGCCAGGCCCACATCGAGCTGGCGCCGATGTAGCGCGCCTTGCCGGCCTTGACCACATCGTGCAGCGCCTCCATCGTCTCCTCGATCGGCGTGTGGGGGTCCCACCGGTGGATCTGGTAGAGGTCGATGTAGTCCGTGCCCAGGCGTTGCAGGCTCGCGTCCACCGCGTGGAAGATGCGCTTGCGGCTCAGCCCCTGCGTATTGGGGCGGGGCTGGTAGCCCGCCGAGCCGGGTCCGCCAGCGTAATCCAGGTCGACCGGAAAGTAGACCTTGGTCGCGATCACGACTTCGTCGCGGCGGCAGAACTCGCGCACGAACCGGCCCGTGAGCACCTCGCACTCGCCGGCCGAATACATGTCGGCAGTGTCGAAGAAGTTGATACCCAGGTCCATGGCCTTCTTCACCAGCGGCCGGCTCGCCGTCTCGTCGAGCACCCAGGGCCGCCACTTCGGCGTGCCATAGGTCATCATGCCGAGGCAGATGCGCGAAACCTTCAGGCCGGTCGCGCCGAGGGATGTGTATTGCATGGACTCGCTCCCGCAGATGATGGGTAGGAGCGGCGATTCTGCTCCGCTCGCGCGGGCCGTGCTCAGGAATTGGCGGTGCGCCATGCGGCGCCGGTTGCGAGCAGCGCCGCCCCTCCTGCCACCCAGAACACGGAGGCGATGCCTGCGGCCTCGCTCAGTGCCCCGCCGGCCACACCGCCCAGCACGCCGGGCACGCCGTAGCCCACCACGGTGTACAGGGCCTGCCCCCGGCCGCGCAATCTGCCCGGGAAGTACTGGTTGATCAACGCGATGCATACCGTGTGATGCGCCGCGAAGGTGACCGCGTGCGCGGCCTGGGCCAGCACGAGCACCGCCAGGCTGGCGCCGAAGGCCGCGGTCGCGCCGAAGCGAAAAGCCGCCACGAGGCAGGCCAAGGCCAGCCAGGTGGTCAACGGCCAGCGCCCCAGCCAGCGCCCCTGCCACAGGAACCAGCCGATCTCGGCCACCACCGACACGGCCCACAGCATGCCGACCGTGCCCTTGCTGTAGCCCAGCGCATCGAGGTGCAGCGAGAAGAAGGCGTAGAGACTGATGTGCGCCAGGATCATGAAGAACACCGACGCGAAGAACCAGCGGACCGCCGGTTGGGCCAGCACGTGCGCGAGCGAAGGGGCGGCCTCCTGCCCGGCAGGTGCCGTGTCATCGGCCGGCAGCCGCGCGCACGCCAGCACCAGCGCCACCAGGATCGCCACCGCGCCCGGCGCGAACCAGGCCAGCCCCTGCCCTTCGAACCAGAAACCGAACACGACGACGGTGACGATGAAGCCGATCGAACCCCAGACCCGGATGCGCCCGTAGCGGCCGACGTCCAGCCCACGCTCGGTGCTCACGCGTTGCGCCATCGCCGCCTCGGCCATCGGCATCATCGCGCTCGTGTTGATGAACATCAAAAACAGCACGGCGCCGACGTAGCCGGCATGCGGCGCGACCCAGCGTGGGGTCAGCAGCAGCCCCAGCGCGCACAGGCAGGCCAGCACCGAGGCCAGACGCAACAGCCGCGCGCGCTGCCCCGTGTGGTCGGAGATCCATCCCCAGGCATAAGGAGCGATCACCCGCGTGACGCTCTGCACCGACACCAGCACGCCGATCACCAACGTGCCGAAGCCCAGCTCCTTGAGCCACAGCGGCAAGTAGGGGTTGAAATAGCCGATGAAGGCGAAGTAGGTGGCCGACAACGCGGCGAACCGCCACAGGCCACCCGGCGCCGACGCAGCTGCGGCCATCGGGTGGCGAAGCTCAGCCGGGCAGGTGGCCGGGGATGCGTGGCGTGTCGACGTGCACGTCGCCGCACTGCGCGCGATGGCGCAGCGCGTGGTCCATCAGCACCAGCGCCAGCATGGCTTCGGCGATGGGGGTCGCGCGGATGCCGACGCACGGATCGTGGCGGCCGAAGGTTTCGACCGTGGCAGGCTGGCCGGCGAGGTCGATCGAGGTACGCGGGCTGCGGATCGAGCTGGTCGGCTTGATCGCGATGGAGACGACGATGTCCTGCCCGGTGCTGATGCCGCCGAGCACGCCGCCCGCGTTGTTGGAGCGAAAGCCCTGCGGGGTCAGCTCGTCGCCATGCTCGGTGCCCTTCTGGGTGACGCAGGCAAAGCCGGCACCGATCTCGACGCCCTTGACCGCATTGATGCCCATCATCGCGTAGGCGATGTCGGCATCGAGCTTGTCGAACAGCGGCTCGCCCAGGCCGACCGGCACGTTGGTCGCTTCGACCCGCAGGCGCGCGCCGACCGAATCACCGGCCTTGCGCAGCGCGTCCATGTAGTCCTCGAGCTGCGCGATCACGGTTGCGCTTGGCGCGAAAAACGGGTTGTCCGGCACGTGCTCCCACGACTCGAACGGGATCTCGATCTCGCCGAGCTGGGTCATGCAGCCGCGGAAGGTGGTGCCATATTGCCGCTGCAGCCACTTCTTCGCCACGGCGCCGGCCGCCACCATCGGGGCCGTCAGCCGTGCCGACGATCGCCCGCCGCCGCGCGGATCGCGTATGCCGTACTTGTGCCAATAGGTGTAGTCGGCATGGCCGGGGCGGAAGGTCTGCAGGATGTTGCCGTAGTCCTTGCTGCGGTGATCGGTGTTGCGGATCAGCAGGCAGATCGGCGTGCCGGTGGTCTTGCCTTCATACACGCCGGAGAGGATCTCCACCGCATCCGGCTCGTTGCGCTGCGTCACGTGGCGCGAGGTGCCCGGGCGCCGGCGGTCGAGGTCAGGCTGGATGTCGGCCTCGGACAGCTCCATTCCCGGCGGGCACCCATCGATCACGCAGCCGATGGCCGGACCATGGGACTCGCCGAAATTGGTGACGGTGAACAGGGAGCCGAAGGTGCTGCCGGACATGGACTGAAGGACGGTGGGGGCCTTCCGCCTCGCCATCGCACGAGGCCTGATCGGGCCGTTGAGGAAGCCCCGATTCTAAGCGTCGACGGAGGGCTCCACGGAGTCGACGGGGGCGCGGACGCCCGAGCAGCCACCGCGGATCCGGCTCCGCCGGACCTCCTGGGCCGGCGCGGCCTGCAAGGCGCCGCAGGCGCCTCGGCGGTGGTCAGCTCAAAGGGTCTGGACCGGCTCGCCGCCGTCGGCACCCGGCCAGTCGCGGATGTAGGCCTTGAGCATGCGGTTCTCGAAGTCCTGGCTGTCGACCACGGCCTTGGCAACGTCGTAGAAAGAAATGACGCCCATCAAGGTGCGCTGGTTCATCACGGGCATGTAGCGGGCATGGCGGCCGAGCATCATGCGGCGCACTTCGTCGATCTCGGTTTCGAGCGTGCAGGTCAGCGGCGCGTTGTCCATCACGGTGCGCACGATGGTCTGGCCCACCATGCCGCCGTTGCGCACCACGGCCTGAATCACTTCCCGGAAGGTCAGCATGCCGACCAGGTCACCGTGCTCCATCACGACGAGCGAGCCGATGTCGTGCTCGGCCATCGCCTTCAGTGCTTCGGCAAGCGGTTGATCGGGGGAAACGGTGAAGAGCGTCCCGCCCTTGACGCGAAGGATGTCGCTGACTTTCATGGTGTGCCTCCTGTTCCGGCCCGCCCCAGGCGGCCGATGGGTGAATCAATATAGCCCACAATCATCGGCATGTGACCGAGCGGTAACCGCTGGTGCCAAACACCCGCGAGTTGCGCCAACCTGGAGACATTCATGCCCGGATACGCCGACCCCGGCTTCGACACGCTGGCCCTGCACGCCGGCAGCCCACCCGACCCCGCCACCGGTGCACGCGCGGTGCCGATCTACCTGACCACCTCTTTCGTGTTCGAGGACAGCGACCATGCCGCGGCGCTGTTCAACATGGAGCGCTCCGGGCACGTCTACTCGCGCATATCGAACCCCACCACGGCGGTGCTGGAAGAGCGCGTCGCTGCGCTCGAGGGCGGCGCAGGCGCCATCGCCACCTCGAGCGGTCAGGCCGCCCTTCACCTGGCAATAGCCACATTGATGGGCGCCGGCTCGCACATTGTGGCCAGCACCGCGCTCTACGGCGGCTCGCACAACCTGCTGCACTACACGCTGGCACGCTTCGGCATCGAGACCAGCTTCGTGAAACCGGGTGACATCGACGCCTGGCGTGCCGCCGTGCGGCCGAACACCAAGCTGTTCTTCGGCGAAACGCTTGGCAACCCCGGCCTTGACGTGCTCGACATTCCTGCCGTCAGCGCCATCGCACACGAGCACGGCATTCCGCTGCTGGTGGATTCGACGTTCACCACGCCCTACCTGATGCGCCCGTTCGATCATGGCGCCGACCTCGTGTACCACTCGGCGACCAAGTTCCTCTCGGGCCACGGCACGGTGATCGGCGGCGTGCTGGTCGACAGCGGCGGCTTCGACTGGGACGCCTCGGGGCGGTTCCCGGAGTTGACGCAGCCCTACGCCGGCTTCCACAACATGGTGTTCACCGATGAGAGCACGGTCGGCGCCTTCCTGCTGCGTGCCCGCCGCGAAGGACTGCGCGACTTTGGCGCCTGCATGAGCCCGCACACCGCATGGCTGATCCTGCAGGGCGTGGAGACCTTGTCGATGCGCATGGAGCGCCACATCGCCAACACGCGCAAGGTCGTCGAGTTCCTCAGCCGGCATCCGCTGGTCGAACGCATCGGCTACCCCGAGCTGCCCGAACACCCCAGCCATGCGCTCGCGCAGCGCCTGCTGCCGCGGGGCTGCGGCTCGGTGTTCAGCTTCGACATGAAGGGCAACCGGGCGCAAGGCCGCAAATTCATCGAGACACTGAAGGTCTTCTCGCACCTGGCCAACGTCGGCGATTGCCGCTCGCTGGTGATCCACCCGGCCTCGACCACGCACTTCCGCATGGACGACGCCGCGCTCGCGCAGGCCGGCATCACGCAGGGGACCATCCGCCTGTCGATCGGCCTGGAGAACGCCGACGATCTCATCGACGATCTGGGCCGCGCGTTGAAGGTGGCCGAGAAGGCTGGAGGCGGCGCATGAAGCTCACGGTACAGGGCCGCGAGGCATACGCTTACACCGGCGGCAAACCTTTCGACGCCGGCAAACCATGCGTCGTGCTGATCCATGGCGCACTGAACGATCACAGCGTGTGGGCCTTGCAAAGTCGCTACCTCGCGCATCACGGCTGGTCCGTGCTGGCGGTCGACCTCCCAGGCCACGGACGCAGCACGGGCCCGGCGCTGCCGGATGTCGAATCCCTCGGCGCCTGGATCGTCGGACTGCTGGACGCGGCCGGGGCACGGCAGGTGGCGCTGGCCGGCCACAGCATGGGCTCGCTGATCGCGCTCGAAGCTGCGGCGGCCCTGGGTGATCGGGCAACCCACCTGGTGCTGGTGGCCACCGCCTACCCGATGAAGGTTTCCGCTGCGCTGCTGGACACGGCCCGCGACGCTCCTCTGAAGGCGATCGACATGGTCAACGCGTTCTCGCACTCGACGCTGGCCGCCAAGCCCGCAGCGCCGGGACCGGGCGCCTGGCTGCACGGCGCCAATCGGGCCCTGATGCGCCGCCTGCAGGCGGGCTATGCGGCACGCGAGCACGGGGCGAACCTGTTCCTGCACGACTTCACCGTCTGCGACCGCTACGCCGCGGCCGCAAAGGCCGCCGTGCGGGTGCGCTGCCCCGTGCAACTCCTGCTGGGCGACAAGGATCAAATGACATCGCCCAAGGCCACGGCCGAGCTGGTGCGCCTGCTCAAGGCCGATGTGCGCCGCTTGCAGGCCGGGCACAACCTGATGGCGGAAGCGCCCGACGGGGTGTTGAATGCGTTGAAGGCGTTCCTGTCATCGCCACCGAAGGAGGTTGCCGCATGAACACGTCCACGCTCGCCCCCACCGATCCGAAGGCGTTCAAGAGCTTCTCGGAGTTCTATCCGTTCTACCTGGCGGAACACAGCAACCGGACCTGCCGGCGCCTGCACTTCGTGGGCTCCACGCTCGCCCTCGCCTGCCTGGGTCTGCTGCTGGCGACGGGGCAGGCCTACTGGCTGCTCGTGGGCCTGCTGTGCGGCTATGGCTTTGCCTGGATCGGGCACTTCGGCTTCGAGAAGAACCGGCCGGCCTCGTTCAAGCGTCCGCTCTACAGCTTCATGGGCGACTGGGTCATGTACAAGGACCTGTGGACGGGGCGCATCCCGTTCTGACGCCCCGCCCGGCCGGCGTCATGCGGCCAGCCGGTGAGGCGGGATGTGCGCGAGCATGTCTGCCACCATGGCCGCAAGGTCGAAATGCGGCCGCCAGCCCCAGTCGGCACGCGCCGCGGTGTCGTCGATCGAGCGCGGCCACGTGCGTGCGATGGCCTCACGGAAATCAGGCTCGTAGGTCACGGCAAAACCGGGTACCCGGCGCGCGATCTCGGAGGCGATCTCCGCCGGCGTGAAACTCACACCCGCCAGGTTGTATGAGCTGCGTTCGCGCACGCGTTCGGCAGGCGCCTCCATCAACTCGATCGTGGCGCGCAGCGCGTCCGGCATGTACATCATCGGCAGGCGCGTGTCTGCGGCCAGGAAGCATTGGTAGCGCCCCTGCCGACGCGCGGCATGGAAGATCTCGACCGCATAGTCGGTGGTGCCGCCGCCGGGCGGCGTCTTCCAACTGATCAGGCCCGGATAGCGAAGGCTGCGCACGTCCAGCCCATGCTTGGCGTGGTACCACGCGCACCAGCGTTCGCCGGCGAGCTTCGAGATGCCGTAGACGGTGCCAGGGTCCATCACGGTGTGTTGCGGCGCCGGCTCGGCCGGCGTGCCCGGGCCAAACGCCGCGATGGAACTTGGCCAGAAGATGCGGTCGAGCGCATGTTCGCGTGCGACCTCGAGCACGTTGAGCAGTCCGCGCATGTTCAGGTCCCAGGCCCACACCGGGTGTTGCTCGCCTCGGGCCGACAAGGCCGCTGCCAGGTGATAGATCTGGGTGATGCCGTGCCGACGAACGATGTCGGCCAACGCGGCGGCATCGAGCACGTCGAGCTTTTCATAGCTCGAGCTTTGCACGCGCGCAGCATCTGCCAGGTCGGCGGCCACCACCTGAGCTGCTCCGTGACGCGCAACCAGCGCTTCGGCCAGTTCGCTGCCGATCTGGCCGTTGGCACCGATGACGAGGATCTTCGGATTCATCTGCGCCCCCTTCACAGCAGGTTCAGTTCGTGGCCGGCTTGGGTGAAAGCCTGCACGGCGGCATCGAGATGCCCACGCTCATGCACCGCAGAAAGCTGCACGCGGATGCGCGCCTGCCCCTTCGGCACCACCGGGTAGAAAAAGCCGATGGCATAGATGCCGAGTTCGAGCAGGCGGGCGCTGAGTTGCTGCGCCTTCACCGCGTCGTACACCATGATCGGCACGATCGGGTGCTCTCCCGGCTTGATGTCGAAGCCCGCATCGGTAATGGCGTGCCGGAAGTAACGCGTGTTCGCTTCCAGCTTGTCGCGCAGCTCGGTGGAACCCTCCAGCAGATCGAGCACAGCGATGGACGCGCCGGCGATGACCGGTGCAAGCGTGTTGGAGAACAGATACGGACGCGAACGCTGCCGCAGCAGTTCGATCACTTCTCGGCGCCCGCTGGTGAAACCGCCGCTCGCCCCGCCGAGCGCCTTGCCCAGCGTGCCGGTGATGATGTCCACCTTGCTGCGTCCGTCCTGCAGCAGTCCTCGGTATTCATGCGTGCCTCGCCCAGTGCGCCCTAGGAAACCCGTCGCATGGCATTCATCGATCCCCAGCAGCGCGCCGTAGCGGTCGGTGATCTCGCGAATGCGGTCGAGCTGCGCGATGGTGCCATCCATCGAGAACGCGCCATCGGTGAACACCAGCGTGTAGCGCGCGCCGTCCGCCCTCGCCTGCTGCAGACACCGCTCCAGGTCTTCGAGGTTGTTGTGCTCGTAGCGGTAGCGCCGGGCCTTGCACAGTCGGATGCCATCGATGATGGAGGCATGGTTCAGCGCGTCGCTGATCACTGCGTCCTGTTCGCCGAGCAGCGGCTCGAACAACCCGCCATTCGCGTCGAACGCAGCGGCATAGAGGATGGTGTCTTCGGTGCCGAGAAAGCGTGAAAGGCGGGCTTCGAGCTGCTTGTGCAGATCCTGCGTCCCGCAGATGAAGCGCACCGAACTCAAGCCATAGCCGTGCGTGCGCAGGGCCTCATGCGCGGCCTCGATCACCCGCGGGTGAGACGACAGCCCAAGATAGTTGTTGGCGCAAAGGTTGATCACCTCGCGACCGTCGGTCGTGCGGATCACCGCGCCTTGGGGTGTGGCGATGATGCGCTCGGTCTTGTACAGACCCGCTGCGCGCGTGCCTTCCAGTTCGGCCTGCAGGTGGCGGTAGAAATCTTCGGTGGACATCGGTGCAGTCCTTCCTTTGCTCGGCCCGGTCGGGCACACTGACGGCGTTCGATAGAACGGTTTGGTGAACGAAGTTCGATATATCGAACTTTTGTGCAGTATCTTTAGATCCGTCCACGAAGTCAACCGCATGCCCGCTCCCGCTTCTCCGGAATCCCAGCCGCCCCGCGTGGGCGAACGCATCCAGGCCCTGCGACAGGCCGAGCGGCTGTCGCTGGACGAGCTGTCGCGCCGGGCGGGAGTCTCCAAGTCGATGCTGTCGCAGATCGAGCGCAACCAGGCGAATCCCACCGTCGCGGTGGTGTGGCGCCTCGCCAATGCGCTCGCCGTCCCGTTGGCGCAACTTCTCGAAGGCAGGGAAGCGCCCACCCCGCCGATCATGACGATCGCGGCGCACGCGACGCCGTCTTTGCGAACGCCTGACCAGCGCTGCGAATTGCGCATCCTGGGGCCGATCGAACTGGCCGGGCAGTTCGAGTGGTACGAGCTGGTGATGCAACCGGGCGGTGCGTTGGAGTCGCAACCGCATGAGCCCGGCTCACGTGAGCATCTGAGCGTGTTGACCGGTGTGCTGGAGGTGACCGCCGGAGATGCGGTGCAACGCCTCAAGCACGGCGAGACGGCCCGCTACGCCGTGGACAAGCCGCATGCGATCCGCAATCCGGGCAAAACGGTTGCTACCGCCTTGCTCGTCGTTATTCATTCCGCCTGAACGGCGAGCGAGACGAGCGCGGCGGGATCAAGCCTTCAGAACGTCCGCCAGCATCAGCGTTCCGAAGCCTGCACGGCTCCAGAAGCCGCGCAAATTGGGCGACGGGTCGAGCAGCAGCTCCGCGAACAGCGGCTGCGCCAGGGTCTTGTCGGGGTCGGCCAGCAGCACATAGCGCGACCCACCCTCTTCTTCGAGTCGGCCGATCCAATCGAGCGCAACGAGGGTTTCGAGCACCGGCTCGATCTGCAGCGGGTCGGTGCGCAACTGCTCAGCCAACCCCGCTGCAGTGACGCCATGGAAACTCTGGCTGCGAGCGACTTGCAGTTCACGCAGCAGGGTCACGGCCAGGTGAAAGCGCTGCCCGGCGGTGTCCGGGCGCCTGACGACGCGCATCTGCAAGCTGGGCGCATAGGCCGCAATCACGGCGCCGAGCAGCACGATCACCCAGCCGAGGTAGATCCAGATCAGGAAGATCGGCACCGTCGCGAAAGTGCCGTACACCGCCGAGTAGGTCGGCACCTTGCTCAGGTACCAGGCCAGCAGGCTCTTCGCGACCTCGAAGCCGAAGGCGACGAACAAGGCCCCGGCCAAGGCATGAGACCAGCGCACGTACACGTTGGGCACATAACGGAACAGCGCAGCGATCCCGCCGACGAAGAGCGCGAACTCGATCACGTTCAGCACCCAGTTGAGCACTTCCGAGTAGTCGCCGACCATGCCGCGCGAGCGCGTCAATGCATACGAAGTGACGGTGAGGCTCACCCCGAGCAGCAGCGGCCCCAGCGTGGCCGCCGCCCAGTACACGAGCACCCGGTGCGCAATGGGACGCGGCTTGCGCACGCGCCAGATCGCGTTCAGCGTGCGGTCGATCGTCAGCATCAGCGCCAGGGCGGTGAACATCAGGATCACGAGGCCGGCCGTGCCGAGGCGATTGGAGTTCACGGCAAACTGCGTCAATGCCCGCAGCACCGGCTTGGCGATCGCGTCGGGCACGAGGCTCTGGACGAAGTACTTCTCGAGTGCCGACTGGAAGCGGCTGAACATCGGAAACGCCGTGAACACGGCCAGTGTGACCGTGAACAGGGGCACCAGTGAAATGATGGTGGTGAATGTGAGGCTGCTCGCCGTGAGGCCGAGGCGGTCTTCGCGAAACCGCTGCCGCAGCGTCTTGATGGTGTCCATCCAGGGCCAGTCGTGCAACGTCTGAGCGAGCTTGGCGGCCTGGTCGCGCCAGGAGCGGCGCAATCCCTTGGGGAAATTCATGGCCGGTATCATGCCATCGATGATTCGCTCTCCCCTCGTGGACCGCACCCGCGCACTGGCTGTCGGCAGCCTGCTGGGCCTCATCGTGCTCGGGCTGGCATGGGAGCTCTGGCTTGCGCCGCTGCGCCCCGGTGGCTCATGGCTGGCGCTCAAGGTGCTGCCTCTCACGATCCCGCTCGCTGGCCTGCTGAAGCACCGCATGTACACCTACCGATGGGTCAGCCTGATGGTCTGGGTGTACTTCACCGAGGGCGTGGTCCGCGCCACGAGCGACACGGGCACCAGCGCCATGCTGGCTGCCGTCGAAGTCATTCTGTGCCTGCTGCTCTTCACCGCATGCGCATTGCACGTGCGCGTGCGCCTCAAGGGCGGAGGCCAAACCCACTCATCCACATGAACACATTGCTCGACTCGCTTCGTGCCGCGGTGGGCACGGCCCACGTACTGACCGATGGGGACCTGTCCGCGTGGGAGCTCGACTGGCGCAAGCGCTACCGGGGCAAGGCCTTGGCCGTGGTGCGCCCCGGCCATACCGACGAGGTGGCGGCTGTCGTCAAGGCCTGCTCGGAGCATGGCGCGGCGATCGTGCCGCAAGGCGGCAACACCGGCCTGGTCGGCGGCTCGGTGCCGGACACCAGCGGCACGCAGGTGCTGTTGAGCCTGCAACGCATGAACCGGGTCCGCGAGATCGACGCCGCCAACCTGACGATGACGGTCGACGCGGGCTGCGTGCTGCAGGCAGTGCAGGAGGCCGCGGCGGCCGAGGGCCTGCTCTTTCCGTTGAGCCTTGCGGCCGAAGGCAGTTGCACGATAGGTGGCAACCTCGCGACGAACGCCGGCGGCACCCAAGTGCTGCGCTACGGCAACGCGCGTGAACTGTGCCTGGGCCTCGAGGTGGTCACGGCTCAAGGATCGGTCTGGGACGGCCTGAACGGGCTGCGCAAGGACAACACGGGCTATGACCTGCGCGACCTCTACATCGGCAGCGAGGGCACGCTGGGCATCATCACGGCGGCCACGCTCAAGCTGTATCCGCGCCCCGCCGCCCGCGTCACGGCGCTTGCGGCCGTCGTGTCGCTGGAGCAGGCCGTGAGGCTCTTGCAGCTTGCACAGGCCCGCTTGGGTGCCGGGCTGACCGGCTTCGAGGTCATGGGCGCGTTCGCGCTCGAACTGGTCGCAAAGCATTTCCCGCAGATCCGCCAGCCGCTGGGCGCCTCGCCCTGGATGGTGTTGCTGGAGCAGTCCGACACCGAATCGGAGGCCCACGCACGCGCCCTGTTCGAAGGCATGCTGGAGGCGGCGCTGGAGCAGGAACTGATCACCGACGCGGCCGTGGCCGAAAGCATCGAGCAGTCCCGCAGCCTCTGGCACCTGCGTGAGTCGATCCCGCTGGCACAGGCCGAGGAAGGGCTGAACATCAAGCACGACATCTCGGTACCCGTGTCCCGCATTCCAGCCTTCGTGGCCCACACCGATGCGGCATTGGCACGGGCGTTTCCTGGGGCGAGGTTGGTGAATTTCGGGCATCTGGGCGACGGCAACCTGCACTACAACGTGCAGGCTCCCGCCGGAACGGGCGCCGCGGAGTTCCTGCGCGAGCATGAAGCCGCCGTCAATGAACTGGTGTACGACGCCGTGAACGCACACGGCGGCTCGATCTCTGCCGAGCACGGCATCGGCGCGCTGAAGCTGGAAGAACTGACCCGCAGGAAGCCTGCCGTGGCGCTCGAGCTGATGCGCGCGGTCAAGCGCGCGCTGGATCCCGAGAACCGATTGAACCCGGGCCGGCTGATCAGCCCATGATCGGGGGACAGCCTACTGCACCGGCTCCTTGAGGGCCGGCAGCAGCGGCAACGGCATCACTTCGATGCCCTCGTCGAGCAAGGCTTCGGTTTCCTCGCGGCTGGCCTGACCGCGGATGTTGCGCGCATCGGCCTCGCCGTAGTGAATGCGGCGCGCCTCTTCGACGAAGCGCTCGCCCACGTCCTCGGTGTTCTCGACCACGTGCCGGAGCGCCTTCAACCACAGTGCCTGTGCTGCGGCCACCGGCCCGACCGCCACGCTTTGGGTTTGGGCAGGCGCTTCCTTGGCGCCGGACAGGTTGAGACGGGGTGCGGTCGGCAACTTGCCGATCTCGGTGTCCGAGCAGAGCGGGCACGCCACCAGGCCCCGCTCCTGCTGCGAACGGTAATCATCCTCCGACGTGAACCAGCCTTCGAAGGCATGGCCGTGTCGGCACTGCAGGTTGAGCACCTTCATGGCGCGATTATGGGCGGACTTCGTCGGAATGCTCAGACCTGCCAGGCCAAGTCCCAGCGGCCCGCACGCCATTGCTGCAGCCACAGCAGACCGATCATGGTCTTGGCGTCGGTGACCTTCCCGTCGCGCACCCAGCCGTCCAGCTCTTCGGCCGTGGCCGTGAACACTTCCAGGAACTCGCCCTCGTCCAGTTGCGTTTCGCCGGGGCTCAGCCCGCGCGCGAACCAGATCTGGATGCCTTCGTCCGAATAGGCGATGGCGTTGTGCAACGTGCCGGCATGGGCCCACTCGGTGGCCCGATAGCCCGTTTCCTCCAGCAACTCGCGCTCGGCGCACGTGCGGCCCGGCTCGCCCGGGTCCAGCTTGCCCGCAGGAAACTCCACCATGACCCGCGCCAGCGGGTAGCGGTACTGGCGTTCCAGCACCAGGCGGTCGTCGTCGAGGATGGGCACCACCATGACCGCACCGGGGTGCACGATGTACTCGCGATGCGCCTCGCTGCCATCGGGCAGCCCGACGCGGTCGCGCCTCACGTCGAGGAAGTGTCCCTTGTAGACCTGCCGGGACTCCAGGCGACGCTCCAGCAGGTGAGCGTCGTGCTGCTGCTCGATGTCCATGCTCGTGTACGTCCCGGTATCCTGTTCAGCTCCGGTGCCGGCGCAGATAGCGCCAGACGAACCCGGGAAAAGCGAAGGTCAGGAACAGGCAGAGCGCGACGGCATAGAACTCCCAGTTCTGTGCGTGCACCTGCCCTTCGCGGGATTCCAAAGCAAAACCGAGACCAAGCACCAGCGAGAACAGCAATACGAGTTCGAGCAAGCGCCAGCCCAGGCCCTTCGGTGCCCGCCGTGGCCCGACGACGAACAGGCGTTCGTTGACGAACGGCAGGTTCGCCGCCACCACCGCGGCAAGCAGCACGAGCCAGACCGACGCGGCGGAACTCACGCGATCAGCCGGCCAAGGCCTTGCCGATGGCTTGCGCGCACAAGGTCATCAAGCCGCCGGGCAGCAGGCCGAACACCAGGACCGCAAGGCCGTTCACCGACATCACCGCGCGCGCATCGACGGTCGCGGTGATGGGAGACATGTCGGTTGCCTCGTCGAAATACATGACCTTGACGACACGCAGGTAGTAGAACGCGCCGACGAGCGACAGCAGCACCGCGATGACCGCAAGCCAGATGTACAGCGCCTGATTCGTGGACACCAATGCCTGCAGGACAGCCAGCTTGGCGTAGAAGCCCACCGCCGGCGGCACGCCAGCCAGCGAGAACATGAAGATCGCCATCACCGCCGCGTACCACGGGCTGCGCTGGTTGAGCCCCTTCAGGTCGGAGATCTCCTCCGCTTCGAAGCCCTCACGCGCGAGCAACGCGATCAGACCGAAGGTGCCCAACGTGGTCAGCACGTAAGTGACCGTGTAGAACATCGCCGAGCTGTACGCATTGGCCGCCGATGCCGTGTTGCTCGGCAGCACGCCGCACGACAGGCCCAGCAGCACGAAGCCCATCTGGCCGATGGTCGAATACGCCAGCATGCGCTTCAGGTTCGTCTGCGCGATGGCGGCCAGGTTGCCGACCACCAGCGAGGCCACCGCGAGCACGATGAGCATCTGTTGCCAGTCCACCGCGAGGCCGAGCATGCCTTCGACCAGCAGACGGATCGCCATGGCAAAACCGCCCAACTGAGGTGCGCCGGAGATCAGCAACGTCACGGCGGTCGGGGCGCCTTGGTAGACATCGGGCACCCACATGTGGAACGGCACCGCGGCAAGCTTGAACGCGAGGCCGGCCACGACGAACACGACGCCGAAGACCAGCACCTGGTCATTGATCTGGCCGGTGCCTATGGCCTTGAACACCTCGCCCAGTTCGAGCGAGCCGGTCGCGCCGTACATCATCGACATGCCGTACAGCAGGAAGCCGCTGGCCAGGGCGCCGAGCACGAAGTACTTCATGGCCGCCTCGGTAGAGCCGGCATGGTCACGGCGCAGCGCCACGAGGGCATACAGCGACAGCGACATCAGCTCCAGGCCGAGGTAGATGGTCAGGAAATTGTTCGCGGAGATCAGCACCATGATGCCGAGCAGCGAGAACATGCTGAGCGTGAACAGCTCGCCCTTCAGCATGCCGCGACTGGAGGCGTACGGGCGGGCGTACACCAGCGACACCAGCGTCGCGATGGTCGCGAAGAACTCGAGCAGGTTCCCCATGGGATCGCTCACCACCATGTCCTGCATGCCGTAGAGGGTGACCCCGTCGGTGATGTAGGTGAGCTGCAGCGCGCCGACCGCGACGAGCGACAGCAGCGCGAGTACATACGTGGGTGTGCGGCGCTCGTCCTTGACGAACAAGTCCGCCAGTGCGACCACGCAGGTCAGCACCAGCAGCAGGATCTCGGGATAGATGGCGAGCCAGTTCATGTCGTTCATTCCTGTGGCCTCGTCGTCAGGGAAGCTTGGGTTGGGCCACGTGCTGCAGCAGGTCGACCACCGAGTGGTGCATCACGTCGGTGAAGGGCTTCGGATACAGGCCCATCCACAGCACGGCAACGGCCAGCACGGCCAGCATGAAGAACTCGCGTGCGTTGAGGTCGGCCAACTCGCGGACGTTGTCGTTCGCGACCGGGCCGAAGTACACCCGCTTGACCATCCACAACGTGTAGGCCGCGCCGAAGATCAGCGTGGTGGCAGCCAGCGCGCCAAGCCAGAAATTCACCTTGACCGTGCCCAGGATCACCATCCACTCGCCGACGAAGCCGGCCGTTCCCGGCAAGCCGCAGTTCGCCATCGCGAACAACACGGCAAAGGCTGCGAACTTGGGCATCGTGTTCACCACCCCGCCGTATGCGGAGATCTCGCGGGAGTGCACGCGGTCATACAGCACCCCGATGCACAGGAACATTGCGCCCGACACGAAACCGTGCGCAATCATCTGCACGATCGCACCGGACACGCCCAGCTCGTTGAACATGAAGAAGCCGAGCGTCACGAAGCCCATGTGCGCGACGGACGAGTAGGCGACGAGCTTCTTCATGTCCTGCTGCACCAGCGCCACGAGGCCGATGTAGACCACCGCCACCAGCGACAGCGCGACGACGACCCAGGCCAGTTCGCGCGTCGCGTCCGGCAGGATGGGCATCGAGAAGCGCAGGAAGCCGTAGGCCCCGAGCTTCAGCATGATTGCCGCCAGCACCACGGAGCCACCGGTCGGCGCTTCCACGTGTGCGTCGGGCAGCCAGGTGTGCACCGGCCACATCGGCACCTTCACCGCGAATGCCAGGAAGAAGGCCCCGAACAACAACTGCTGAGCGTCGAGCGGCAGCGGCAGGCGATGCCAGGTGAGGATGTCGAAACTGCCGCCGGACTTGTAGTACAGGTAGACCAGCGCGACCAGCATCAGCAGCGAGCCGAGCAGCGTGTAGAGAAAGAACTTGAACGCCGCGTACACGCGCCGCGGGCCGCCCCAGACGCCGATGATGATGTACATCGGGATCAGCGTGGCCTCGAAGAACACGTAGAACAGCAG
>NZ_CAMLJQ010000049.1 GCF_946480305.1 uncultured Caldimonas sp. | reverse complement strand
CGATGATGATGTACATCGGGATCAGCGTGGCCTCGAAGAACACGTAGAACAGCAGCCCGTCGAGTGCGGAGAACACGCCGATCATCAGGCCGGAGAGGATCAGGAACGCGCCCATGTACTGGTTCACGCGCTCGGTGATCACTTCCCAGCCGGCGATCACGACGATGATCGTGATGAAGGCGGTCAGCAACACGAACCACACGGAGATGCCGTCGACACCCAGGCGGTAGTGCACGTTGAAGCGCTCGATCCACATCACGTCTTCGACGAACTGCATCGCCGACGTGGTGGTGTCGAATCCGGTGATCAGCGGCAGCGTGACGAGCAGGCCGACGATCGAGCCGGCCAGCGCCAGCCAGCGCACCACGTTGGCATATTGATCGCGGCCAAGGGCCAGCAGCACGACCCCGAAAAGGATGGGGGTCCAGATCGCGAGGCTCAGGAGACTCATTTGTTGTTACCTCGCTTCAGGCGCCGGTGAAACCGCGCAGGAAGGCCTGCAGGTACGGCCACAGTTGCCACGTCATCAGCACGAAGATGCCGACGATCATCACGAGGGCGTAGTGATAGATGTAGCCCGACTGGAACAGACGCACGAGCGAGGCCGTCCATCCGACGAGCTTCGCGGAGCCGTTGATCACGAGGCCATCGATCAGGCCGGCATCGCCGCCCTTCCACAGCCCGCGACCGAGCAAGCGCGCGGCGGCAGCGAGGATGTTCTCGTTGATCCAGTCCATGTAGTACTTGTTTTCCATGATGCGCACCAGGAAGCCCAGGCGCTGACGCAGCATCGCTGGGATGCCCGGCTTGACCATGTAGAAGAAGTAGGCGAGCACGACACCGGCCAACGCCAGCCAGAACGGCGGCAGCTGAAGGCCATGCAGCGCCATCGCAGCAGCCCCGTGGAAGTGCTCGGCCAGCTCGGCCATGGCAGGATGCTTGGCCGCATCGACGAAGATCGCGTCCTTCAGGAAGTCGCCATACAGCATCGGCTGGATCGTCATGAAGCCGATCACGACTGAAGGAATGGCCAGCAGCAGCAACGGTGCGGTCACCACCCAGGGCGACTCGTGCGGTTCATGGTGTTCGTCGTGATGACCGTCATGCGCGTGGTCGTCTTCCGGCGGGAACGGCTTGTCGTGGAAGCGCTCCTTGCCGTGGAAGACCAGGAAGTACATGCGGAACGAGTAGAACGCCGTGACGAACACGCCCGCCACGACGGCGAAGTACGCGAAACCTGCAGCGGGCAAGCTGCTCGCGTGCACTGCCTCGATGATGCTGTCCTTCGAGTAGAAGCCTGAAAACAGCGGCGTGCCGATCAGCGCGAGCGAGCCGAGCAGCGACGTGATCCACGTGATCTTCATGTACTTCCAGAGGCCGCCCATGTTGCGGATGTCCTGGTCGTGGTGCATGCCGATGATCACGGAGCCCGCGCCGAGGAACAGCAGCGCCTTGAAGAACGCGTGCGTCATCAGGTGGAACACGGCCACCGAGTAGGCCGACACGCCGAGCGCGACCGTCATGTAGCCCAGCTGCGACAGCGTGGAGTACGCCACCACGCGCTTGATGTCGTTCTGGATGATGCCCAGGAAGCCCATGAACAGCGCCGTGATGGAGCCGATCACGAGGATGAAGTTCAGCGCGGTGTCCGACAGCTCGAACAGCGGCGACATGCGCGCCACCATGAAGATGCCGGCCGTCACCATCGTCGCCGCGTGGATCAGCGCGGAGATGGGCGTCGGGCCTTCCATCGAATCGGGCAGCCACACGTGCAGCGGGAATTGCGCGGACTTGCCCATCGCACCGATGAACAGGCAGATGCAGATGACCGTCACGAGCATCCAGTCGGTGCCCGGGAAGCTCAAGCCGGCGAGTTCATTCGCCTTGGCGAAGGTGTCGGCGTAGTTCAGCGTGCCGGCGAAGGCCACGATCAGGCCGATGCCGAGGATGAAGCCGAAGTCGCCGACGCGGTTGACCAGGAAGGCCTTCATGTTGGCGAAGATCGCCGTCGGCTTCTTGAACCAGAACCCGATCAGCAGGTACGACACCAGGCCCACCGCCTCCCAGCCGAAGAACAGCTGCAGGAAGTTGTTGCTCATCACGAGCATCAACATCGAGAACGTGAACAGCGAGATGTACGAGAAGAAGCGCTGGTAGCCGGGGTCCTCTTCCATGTAGCCGATCGTGTAGATGTGCACCATCAGCGACACGAAGGTCACGACGCACATCATCATGGCCGAAAGGCCGTCGATCAGGAAGCCGACTTCCATCTTCAGGTCGCCGAGCACCATCCACTCGTAGACGGTTTCGTTGAAGCGCGCGCCATCCACCGCCACGGCTTTCAACACCATCGCGGAGATCACGAAGGCGACGAAGACGCCCAGGATGGTGATCGCATGCGCGCCGCGTCGGCCGACGTATTTGCCGAACAGGCCCGCGACGATGGCACCCACCAGCGGCGCCAGGGGCACCGCGACCAGCATGTTCTGTGAGAGCTGACTCATTGTTCTGACTGGTTAGCCTTTGAGGGTGTCGAGCTCGTCCACATTGATCGTGGAGCGGTTGCGGAACAGCACGACGAGGATCGCCAGACCGATGGCCGACTCGGCAGCCGCCACCGTCAGGATGAAGAACACGAACACCTGACCCGCCATGTCACCCAGGTAATGGGAGAAGGCGATGAAGTTCAGGTTGACCGCGAGCAGCATCAGTTCGATGCACATCAGCAGCACGATCAGGTTCTTGCGGTTCATGAAGATACCGACCACCGACATCGCGAACAGGATCGCGCCCAGCGAAAGGTAGTGCCCAAGGGTGAGCGTCATGCCTGGCCTCCCGTGGTGGCTTGGTTGTCCGTGGCGGCGGCAGCAGCGCCCTGCACTTCCGGCTTCATCGGCACGATGCGCAGCCGGTCGGCCTTCTTGACCTTCACCTGTTCGGCCGGGTCGACGTAGCGAGAGTCCTTGCGTTTGCGCATGGTCAGCGCAATGGCGGCGACGATCGCCACCAGCAGGATCACGGCGGCGATCTCCAGCGGGTACAGGTAGTTGGTGTACATCTCGATGCCGAGCAGCTTGCTGTTGCCCAGCTGCACCTCTTCAGGCGTGGGCGCCGGGGCGTCCGCGAGATTGAAGCCCCCCAGCAGCACGACCGCCATTTCGAGCGCGATCACGACGCCGACGATGCCGGCCAGCGGGAAGTGCTTCCAGAAGCCCTGCCGCAAGGCGTCGGTGTTGAAGTCGAGCATCATCACGACGAACAGGAACAGCACCATCACCGCGCCCACGTAGACGAGCACCAGCGAGATGGCGAGAAACTCGGCCTTCAGCAGCATCCACACGCAGGCGGCGTTGAAGAAGGCCAGCACCAGGAAAAGCGCCGCATGCACGGTGCTGCGGGCGGTGATCACGCGAAACGCCGCAAACAGCAGGATCGCGGAGAACACGTAGAAGAGCGCGGTCGTGGTTTCCATGTTTTTCTCGGGTTGCGGGCCGCGCGTCGTGCGGCCCCGGCGCGAAGGGGCGGTTACCGGTACTTGGCGTCCGCTTCCTTGCTGGCCGCGATCTCCTTCTCGTAGCGATCACCCACGGCCAGCAGCATCTCCTTCGTGAAGTAGAGATCACCGCGCTTTTCGCCGTGGTACTCGAGGATGTTGGTCTCGACGATGGAGTCGACCGGGCAGCTTTCTTCGCAGAAACCGCAGAAGATGCATTTGGTCAGGTCGATGTCATAGCGCGTGGTGCGGCGGCTGCCGTCGGCGCGCACCTCGGACTCGATCGTGATCGCCAGCGCGGGGCAGACGGCTTCGCACAGCTTGCACGCGATGCAGCGCTCTTCGCCGTTCTCGTAGCGGCGCAGCGCATGCAGCCCGCGGAAACGCGGCGACAGCGGCGTCTTCTCTTCGGGAAACTGCACCGTGATGTGGGGTGACAGGAAGTGCCGGCCGGTGAGCGACAGGCCCTTCAGCAACTCCCACAGCATGAAGGTGCTGAAGAAGTTCTTGACGGAGGCTACAGCGGACATGATGGTTCTACCTCTTCAAGGTCCGGGCTTCAGTTCCAGATATTCCAGGGCGACTGGATCCACAGGCCGATCAGCACCAGCCACACCAGTGTCACCGGGATGAAGATCTTCCAGCCCAGGCGCATGATCTGGTCGTAGCGGAAGCGGGGGAAGGTGGCGCGCACCCACAGGAACAGGGTGACGACGACGAAGGTCTTGAGGCCCAGCCAGATCCAGCCCGGGATCCAGTTGAACGGCGCGATGTCGAGCGGAGGCAACCAGCCACCCAGGAACATCAGCGACGCGATCGCGGACACCAGGATCATGTTGGCGTACTCGGCCAGGAAGAACATCGCGAACGACATGCCGGAGTACTCGATCATGTGGCCGGCAACGATCTCCGATTCGCCTTCCACCACGTCGAACGGGTGGCGGTTGGTTTCGGCGATGCCGGAGATCACGTAGACCACGAAGATCGGCAGCAGCGGCAGCCAGTTCCAGGACAGGAAAGTCAGGCCCATCTCGGCGAAACGCCCCTCACCCTGGCCCATCACGATGTCGGTCAGGTTGAGGCTGCCCGACACCATCAGCACGACGACAAAAGCGAAGCCCATCGCGATCTCGTACGACACCATCTGCGCCGACGCGCGCAGTGCACCGAGGAACGCGTACTTGGAGTTGGACGCCCAGCCGGCGACGATGACGCCGTAGACCTCGAGCGACGTGATCGCCATCAGGAACAGCAGACCCGCGTTGACATTCGCCAGCGCTACTTCAGGGCCGAACGGCACGACGGCCCACGCGGCGAGCGCCGGCATGATGGTCATGATCGGCGCGACGAAGAACAGGCCCTTGTTCGCGGCGGTCGGGGAAATGATCTCCTTGAAGATCAACTTCACCGCGTCGGCGATGGGCTGCAGCAACCCGAACGGCCCGACCCGGTTGGGACCCGGGCGGATTTGCGTCCAGCCGATCGCCTTGCGTTCCCAGAGCGTCAAGTAGGCGACGCAGATCATCAGCGGCAGTACCAGCGCGACGATCTTGACCAGCGTCCAGACAACCGGCCACAGCCCGCCGAGGGTGGACTGACCGAAGGTGTTGAGTGTTTCAAGCATGCTCTCGATTCCTCGTCACGCCTTGGTCACTTCGATCGCACCGAACATGGCACCCAGGCCCGCAGTGGCAGGGTGCCCGGCGGGAACGCGCACGCAGTCCGATGCAAGCCCGGGCTCCAGGCGAGCTGGCAACACGGCCACCGCCTGCCCCTGGCTCACGCGCACAGCATCGCCATCCTTGAGGCCGAGCTGTTGCCACAGCGCGGCGGGAAGTCCGGCGACGGGCGGCTGCGCATCACGCGTCAGTTGCAGCGAATGCGCGCGACGCACGATCGGATCGGTCGAGTAAATGGGCACTTCGGCAACACGCTGAAGGCCCGAAGACGGGACCGCAGCGCCAGACGCAGCGCCGGTCGAACGGTTGTTCAGCCGACCCGGCAGTTGCTCCAGGTCGCCCAGCGCAGCCGCCTTCACTTCTTCGGAGGTTTCAAAACCGAACCCGTCGAGGCCCAACATGCTTCCCAGCACGCGCAACACCTTCCAGGCGGGACGGGTGTCGCCAATCGGCTTGACCACGCCATAGAAGCTCTGGGCGCGGCCTTCCGCGTTGACGAAAGTGCCGGAGGTTTCGGAGAAGGGAGCAATCGGCAGCAGCACGTCGGCGTACTCCACCGCACGCGAACGGAAGGCGCTCAATGCGACGACCATCTCCGCGCCTTGCAGCGCAGACAGCGCCGCGGCCGGATTCGCGGAATCGAGTTCGGGCTCGACGTTGAGCAGCAGATACGCCTTGAGCGATTGCGACAGCATCTGCCCAGCGTTCAACCCGCCTTGCCGGGGCTGCGCACCGACAAGTTGCGCGCCGACCGAGTTGGCCGCCTCGCCCAGGTAGCCGACGGTCGCGTCTGCTTGTTCTGCAATCCAGCCAGCCAGCGCCAGCAACTCGCCGGCCTGCGGGTGTTGCGCAGCAGCATTGCCCAGCAACACGGCTTTGCGCTCGCCGGACAGCAGCGAACGGGCAACCGCCTTTGCTGCGTCGGTGGCCTGGCCCTGAACCGGAGCCGCGACGCCCTTCTCGACGCCGATCGCCGTCGCGATGTCTGCAAGCGACTGCACCCAGGCGCTCGGTGCCACCGTGGTGCGGGTCGCCAGAGGCATCAGCCAGTCATCCTCGACGGCATGCAGGCTGTGGACCTGCGCGCCATGCTTGGCCGCCTGACGCAGACGCGAGGCGAACAGCGGGTGGTCCTTGCGCAGGAACGAACCGACCACCAGCGCGCGTTGCAGCGTCGACAGTCTGGCGATCGGCATGCCGAGCCAGCGCGCGCCCTCGCCCGCCGTGAAATCGGCATGGCGCAGACGGTGGTCGACGTTGTCACTGCCCAAGCCGCGCACGAGTTGCGCGAGCAGATGCAGTTCTTCGACGGTGCTGTGCGCGGACCCCAGGGCACCGATGGCCTGCGCACCATGTTCGGCCTTCACCAGCTTCAGGCCGTTGACGACGTACTCCAGCGCTGTCTGCCAATCGACGGCCTTCCACTGGCCGCCCTGCTTCAGCATCGGCGTCGTCAGGCGCTCGTCGCTGTTCAGCGCTTCGTAGGAGAAGCGGTCACGGTCTGCCAGCCAGCACTCGTTGACCTCCTCGTTCTCGAGCGGCAGCACGCGCATGACCTTGTTGCCCTTGACCTGGACCACCAGGTTGGCACCGGTCGAATCGTGCGGGCTCACGGACTTGCGGCGCGACAGCTCCCACGTGCGGGCCGAGTAGCGGAACGGCTTGCTCGTCAACGCACCGACCGGGCACAGGTCGATCATGTTGCCCGACAGCTCGGAGTCGATCGTGTCGTTGAGGAAAGTGGTGATCTCGGAGTGCTCGCCGCGGTGCACCATGCCCAGTTCCATCTGGCCGGCGATCTCCTGACCGAATCGCACGCAGCGGGTGCAGTGGATGCAGCGCGTCATCTCGGCCATCGAGACGAGCGGGCTCACTTCCTTCGCCAGCACCACGCGCTTTTCTTCGGTGTAACGCGAAGACGAGCCGCCGTAGCCGACTGCCAGATCCTGCAACTGGCACTCGCCGCCCTGGTCGCAAATGGGGCAGTCGAGCGGGTGATTGATCAGCAGGAACTCCATCACGCCCTGCTGCGCCTTGACCGCCTTGTCGCTCTTGGTGCGCACGATCATGCCCTGCGTCACCGGCGTGGCGCAGGCCGGCATGGGCTTGGGCGCCTTCTCGACGTCGACCAGGCACATGCGGCAGTTGGCCGCGATGGAAAGCTTCTTGTGGTAGCAGAAGTGCGGGATGTAGGTGCCGGCCTTCTCGGCCGCATGCATGACCATGCTGCCCTCGGGCACCTCGACCTTCTGACCGTCCAGTTCGATTTCAACCATGGTGTCTCTTTCGCCGGCCGGTCAAACGTAGGCCGGAACCATGCAAGTCTTGTGTTCGACGTGGTGCTCGAACTCGTGGCGGAAATGCTTGAGCATCGCCCGCACCGGCATCGCCGCCGCATCACCCAGCGCACAGATGGTGCGGCCCTGGATGTTGTCGGCCACCGAGTTCAGCAGGTCCATGTCTTCGGGGCGGCCCCGGCCGTGCTCGACGCGCTCGACCATGCGCCACAGCCAGCCGGTGCCTTCGCGGCACGGCGTGCACTGCCCACAGGACTCATGCATGTAGAAGTAGGACAAACGCAACAGCGACTTGACCATGCAACGGGTGTCGTCCATCACGATGACGGCACCGGAGCCCAGCATCGAGCCGGCCTTCGCGATGGCGTCGTAATCCATCGTCAGGTCCATCATGATGTTCGCCGGCAGCACCGGCGCGGACGAGCCGCCCGGGATCACCGCCTTCAACTGCCGACCCTTGCGCACGCCGCCGGCCAGCTCCAGCAGCTTGGAGAACGGGGTGCCCAGCGGGATCTCGAAGTTGCCGGGGCGCTCCACGTCACCAACCACGGAGAAAATCTTGGTGCCACCGTTGTTGGGCTTGCCGATGTTGAGATACGCCTCGCCGCCATTGCGGATGATCCACGGCACTGCGGCGAAGGTTTCGGTGTTGTTGATCGTCGTCGGCTTGCCGTACAGGCCGAAGCTCGCCGGGAACGGCGGCTTGAAGCGCGGCTGGCCCTTCTTGCCTTCGAGCGATTCGAGCAGCGCGGTTTCCTCGCCGCAGATGTAGGCGCCGAAGCCGTGGTGCGCGTGCAGCTGGAAGCTGAAGTTGCTGCCGAGGATGTTGTTGCCCAGCAGGCCCGCTGCACGGGCTTCCTCAAGCGCTTCTTCAAACCGCTCGTAGACCTCGAAGATCTCGCCGTGGATGTAGTTGTAGCCCACGGTGATGCCCATCGCGTAGGCCGCGATGGCCATGCCTTCGATCACGATGTGCGGGTTGTAGCGCAGGATGTCGCGGTCCTTGCAGGTGCCCGGCTCGCCCTCGTCGGAGTTGCAGACAAGGTACTTCTGCCCCGGGAACTGCCGCGGCATGAAGCTCCACTTCAGCCCGGTCGGGAAACCGGCGCCGCCACGGCCGCGCAAGGCGGAGGCCTTCACCTCGGCAATCACCTGGTCGGGCGTGAGGCCGGCGCCGCCGTCCTTGCCGAGGATCTTGCGCAGCGCCTGGTAACCGCCGCGCGCTTCGTAGTCTTTCAGGCGCCAGTTGCTGCCGTCGAGCCCTGCATAGATCTGCGCACCGATGTGGCGATCGTGGAAGCAGGTCTCGGCGCCGCTGGCCTGGAACTTGGAGAGGTCGAGCATCACTTCACCCCCTGCTTGGCCGCCGAGCGCAGCGTGTCGACCAGCGCGTCGAGCCGGTCATTGCTCATGAAGCTGCACATCTGGCGGTCGTTGACCAGCATCACCGGCGCGTCGGCGCAGGCGCCCAGGCATTCGCACTCGGCCACGGTGAACAGGCCGTCCGGCGTCGTGCCGCCGAGCTCGACACCGAGCTTCTGGCTCAGGTACGCGGCGGCCTTCTGGCCATCGCGCAACTGGCACGGCAGGTTGGTGCAGACGTTCAGCTTGTACTTGCCCACCGGCCGCTGGTTGTACATGTTGTAGAACGTCGTCACCTCGTGCACGGCGATCACCGGCATGCCGAGGTAATCGGCGATCTCGCGCTCGGCCTCGGGCGAGACCCAGCCCTGCTCCTGCTGCACGATGGACAGGCAGGCCATCACGGCGGATTGCTTCTGGTCGGCCGGGTACTTGGCGACCTCGCGCGCGAAGCGCTGCTTGGTGGCATCCGAGATCATCGGTCTATCTCTCCGAACACGATGTCCATGGTGCCGATCACGGCCACGGCATCGGCAATCATGTGGCCACGGGACATCTCGTCCATCGCAGCCAGGTGGGCGAAGCCCGGGGCACGGATCTTCAGGCGGTACGGCTTGTTGGCACCGTCGCTGACCAGGTAGATGCCGAATTCGCCTTTCGGGTGCTCGACGGCGGCATACGCCTCGCCCTCGGGCACGTGGAAGCCTTCGGTGAAGAGCTTGAAGTGATGGATCAGCTCTTCCATGCTGGACTTCATTTCCAGACGCGAAGGCGGCGCCACCTTGTGGTTGTCGGTGATGACCGGGCCGGGATTCTTGCGCAGCCAGGCTATGCACTGCTGGATGATGCGGTTGGACTGACGCATCTCCTCGACGCGCACGACATAGCGGTCGTAGCAGTCGCCGTTGGTGCCGACGGGAATGTCGAAGTCCATCTGGTCATAGACGTCGTACGGCTGCTTCTTGCGCAGATCCCACGCGATGCCGGAGCCTCGCAGCATGGCGCCGGTGAAGCCGAGGTTGAGCGCGCGCTCGGGCGACACCACGCCGATGCCGACCGTGCGCTGCTTCCAGATGCGGTTGTCGGTCAGCAGCGTCTCGTACTCGTCGACGTGCTTCGGAAAACGCTTGGTGAAGTCTTCGATGAAGTCCAGCAGCGAGCCCTGGCGGTTCTCGTTGAGCTTGGCAACGACCTTCGGGCCCTTGATCTTCGAGACCTTGTACTGCGGCATCGTGTCGGGCAGGTCGCGGTACACGCCGCCCGGGCGGAAGTAGGCCGCATGCATGCGCGCGCCGGAGACCGCCTCGTACATGTCGAACAGGTCTTCACGCTCGCGGAAGCAGTAGATCAGCATGTTCATCGCGCCGCAGTCGAGACCGTGCGCGCCGAGCCACAGCAGGTGGTTCAGCAGGCGGGTGATCTCGGCGAACATGACGCGGATGTACTGCGCGCGGATCGGCACCTCGATGCCCATCAGCTTCTCGATCGCGAGACAGTACGCGTGCTCGTTGCACATCATGGACACGTAGTCGAGACGGTCCATGTAGGGCAGCGACTGGATGTACGTCTTGGACTCGGCGAGCTTTTCGGTGGCGCGGTGCAGCAGGCCGATGTGCGGATCGGCACGCTGGATCACTTCGCCGTCGAGCTCGAGCACGAGACGCAGCACGCCGTGCGCGGCCGGATGCTGCGGGCCGAAGTTCAGGGTGTAGTTCTTGATTTCTGCCATTTCACTCTTCCATGGCATTCAGACAAGCCGCAATGGGCACGTTACGGCGCCATGCGAGCGGACACCGCAGATCCGGCCTCGCCGGTCCGCTGGTGTCGCCCCCTCGAAGGGGGCGCGCGAAGCGCGCAGGGGGTGGTCCATCTAGTGCAAGCCGCCGTAGTTTTCTTCGCGGATCACGCGCGGTGTGATCTCGCGCGGCTCGATCGTCACCGGCTGGTAGATGACGCGCTTCTGCTCGGGGTCGTAGCGCATCTCGACGTGGCCGGTGACCGGGAAGTCCTTGCGGAACGGGTGGCCGATGAAACCGTAGTCGGTCAGGATGCGGCGCAGGTCGAGGTGGCCGTCGAAGACGATGCCGTAGAGGTCGAACGCTTCGCGCTCGAACCAGTTGGCGGCATTCCAGACCTCGTTGACGGAGGCCACCATCGGCAGGTCATCATCGGGGCTGAAGACCTTGAGTCGCACGCGCCAGTTGTGCGTGATCGACAACAGGTGCGTGACGACGCAGTAGCGCGGCCCTTCATAGCGGCCGTCACCGTAGGTGGAGTAATCCAACCCGCACAGGTCGATCAGTTGTTCGAAACGCAGTTCGGGCGCGTCGCGCAGGGTGCGAGCCACCTCGAGGTAATCGTCTGCGCCGACCGTGATCGTCAGCTCGCCGCGGTTGGACACGATGCGCTTGAGCCTGGAGCCCAGCACCGTCTCGAGCGCTTGTTGGAGGGTGTCGATTTTGCTCATGAGGCGGTGGCGCGTTCAGCGGGCGATCGTGTTTTCGCGGCGGATCTTGGTCTGCAGCTGCAGGATGCCGTACAGCAGCGCTTCAGCCGTCGGAGGGCAGCCCGGCACGTAGACGTCGACAGGCACGATGCGATCACAGCCGCGCACCACCGAATAGCTGTAGTGGTAGTAGCCACCGCCGTTGGCACAGGATCCCATCGAGAGCACCCAACGCGGCTCGGGCATCTGGTCGTAGACCTTGCGCAGCGCAGGCGCCATCTTGTTGCACAGCGTGCCGGCGACGATCATCAGATCCGACTGCCGCGGGCTGGGGCGGAACAGCATGCCGAAACGGTCGATGTCGTAACGCGCCGCACCGGCGTGCATCATCTCGACCGCACAGCAGGCCAGGCCGAACGTCATTGGCCACAGCGAACCGGTCTTGGACCAGTTGATCAGCTTGTCGGCCGTCGTGGTGATGAAGCCTTCCTTGAGGACGCCTTCGATACTCATAGCGGTACTCCTCGCATCATTCCCAATCCAGGGCACCCTTCTTCCACTCGTAGACGAAGCCCACGACGAGAATGCCCAGGAAAATCATCATGGCCCAGAAGCCAACCGGCCCGATCTCGCGCAGTGCGATCGCCCACGGGAAGAGGAAGGCGATTTCGAGGTCGAACAGGATGAACAGGATGGCTACCAGGTAGTAGCGCACATCGAACTTCATGCGCGCGTCTTCGAACGCCTCGAAGCCGCATTCGTAGGGAGAGTTCTTCTCGGGGTCGGGTCTGCGCGGGCCGAGCACATAGCCGAGCACCTGGGGGGCAACGCCAACCGCGATACCGACCAGAATGAAAAGGATGACGGGGAGGTACTGGTCGAGGCTCATGATGGCTCTTGAACGCGTGGCTCGCTGGTTCGGAGGTTGGCTGCGCGAAAGATTTCAGAGATCCGGCTCAACCATGTCGGCAAAAAGAAGGCGCGCTGTTCGCAGCGGAGACCCCGCTGATCAGCACGCCCACTTTTCCCCTGGTTGTCCCTTTCAGACCACTTTCAGGGCGGCCGATGCGGCACCGGATGAAAACCGCATCGATTGAATTCCTTGGTGCCGACGGCGAGACTCGAACTCGCACAGCTTTCGCCACTACCCCCTCAAGATAGCGTGTCTACCAATTTCACCACGTCGGCCCGCAACACTCTTGGGTGTCGGGTGTGATCGCTCGGGTGCCTCAGGTTTGAGACCTCCTCGCGAGCACGAAGCTCGTTCGGTTTGCGTGAGGGTTGTTGCTTACCGAACAGCCTTGCATTCTACCCCGAAAGCAGTGCCTTCTCAATGGAGGCACTGGGGGCGAAAGAATTATTTGGTCGGAATTTGAGCGGCACCGGAAGCGGGTTGCTCGACGGCGCCGGGCTGCGGCGCCACACCCGGGATCTGGGTCGCACCGCCCACCGGCTCGGACGCGGCAGGCGCCGTCGGTGCGGCACGCTCGAGCACGCTCTCGGCACCGGTGTCGACCGGGCGCGCGTTGGACAGATACGCCAACCCCAGCGTGCACACGAAGAAGATCGTTGCGCAGACGGCCGTCGTGCGCGAAAGGAAGTTGGCACTGCCCGTCGCGCCGAACAGGCTGCCGGACGCCCCGCTACCGAAGGACGCCCCCATGTCGGCGCCTTTGCCGTGCTGCACGAGCACGAGGCCGATCATGGCCAGGGCCGACAGCAACTGCACGACGAGGATGACGGTGGTCAGAAACTGCATCGAAGTTCTCCAGGTATCTTGTCAGGCGACACCGCTCACAGGGCGGCACGGCAAATGGCGACGAAATCGGCAGCCTTCAAGGAGGCACCGCCGATCAGCCCGCCGTCGATGTCGGGCTGGGCAAACAGCGACCGGGCGTTGTCCGGCTTCACGCTGCCGCCATAAAGGATCTTCATGGCGCTCGCATGTTCGGTGGCGGCGCGCAGTTGCCCCCGCAGCACCGCATGCACCTCTTGCGCCTGCTCGGGCGAGGCCGTGCGACCGGTGCCGATGGCCCACACGGGTTCGTACGCCACCACAGCCTGGGGCACGCAATGCCCCAGCGTGTGAATCACTGCCGAAAGCTGGCGCTTCACCACCGCCTCCGTCTGGCCCGCTTCGCGCTCGGCCAGCGTTTCACCAACGCAGACGATGGGCACGAGCCCCTTGCCGACAACGGCCTTTGCCTTGTCGGCGACGAGTTGATCACTCTCGCCGTGATAGGCGCGGCGCTCGGAATGCCCGACGATCACATAACGGCACCCGACATCGGCCAGCATCGCGGCCGAGACCTCACCGGTGTAGGCGCCGTGATCATGGGCGGAGCAATCCTGCGCGCCGAGCGCGATATGGCTGCCCTGCAACGCCAGCACGCAGGCCGGCAGGTAGGGAAACGGCACGCACACCGCCGCCTCGCAAACAAAAGGCTCGGCCGTGCGGATGCCCGCCAGCAACTCGGCATTGGCTGCCAGGCTGCCGTGCATCTTCCAGTTGCCGACGACAAGTTTGCGGCGCATGTGTTCGTTCTCCGTAGTTCGATCGAAAGGTTCGGGATTTTAGGGAGGTTCCCGGCTCACCAGACCAGCACGATCTTGCCGATGTGCGAGTTCGACTCCATCAGCGCGTGCGCATGGGCCGCCTGCTCCGCCGGGAACGTGCGAAATACGACGGGCTCGATGCGGCGCTGCGCCAGCAACGGCCACACCCTCTCCTTCAACTGGTGCGCTATGGCGGCCTTGAACGCCACCGACCGGGGACGTAACGTGGAACCGGTCAGCGTGAGCCGGCGCCGCATGAGGTTTGCCAGGTCGATCTCGGCCTTGCTGCCCCCTTGCAACGCAATGATCACCAGCCGACCATCGTCCGCGAGACAGCCGAACTCCCGAGGTATGTAGCTGCCAGCGACCATGTCGAGGATGACGTCGGCACCTCGCCCGTTGGTCAACCGCTGCACCTCGGCGACGAAGTCGTGGGTGCGGTAGTTGATGGCATGGTGCGCGCCGAGCTTTTCGCATGCCCGGCACTTCTCGTCGCTGCCCGCGGTGACCAGAACGGTGGCGCCAAATGCCTTGCCGAGCTGGATCGCTGTGACGCCGATGCCGCTGGAGCCCCCCTGCACGAGCAGGGTTTCGCCCGGCGCGAGGTGCCCCCGGTCGAACACATTGGACCAGACGGTGAAGAAGGTCTCGGGCAAGCCCGCGGCTTCGACGTCCGACCACCCCTCAGGCACCGGCAGACACTGCGCGGCCGGGGCGACGCACAACTGCGCATAACCGCCGCCCTGCACCAGCGCGCACACGCGGTCACCCAGCTCGAGCCCGACACGCGCCATCGCATCGCGATCGCCGTCGACGATCTCGCCGGCGACCTCCAACCCGGGCAGGTCCGACGCGCCGGGCGGCACGGGGTAGTGCCCCTTGCGCTGCAGCACGTCCGGGCGATTCACGCCGCATGCACGCACTCGGATCAGCACATCTCCGGCCTGCGGCGCCGGATCAGGTCGCTCGCAGGGCTGCAGCACGTCGGGCTCGCCGTATCGGGTGATCTCGATCGCTTGCATGTGGTCTGGGTGTTGGAAGGATGGGCTGCAGGCGGTCCGTGCGACCGGACCGCCTGCGCAACGTCACTGCTGCTGTTGTTGCTGTTGCTCGCCGCCGCCGCTGCGCTCGAGCAGCGCCTTCATCGACAGCTTGACACGGCCCTTCTCGTCGGTTTCGAGCACCTTCACGCGCACGACCTGGCCTTCTTGCAGGTAGTCGGTGACCTTGTTGACGCGTTCGTTGGCGATCTGGCTGATGTGCAGCAGGCCGTCCTTGCCCGGCAGCAGGTTGACCAACGCCCCGAACTCGAGGATCTTGGTGATCGGGCCTTCATAGATCTTGCCCACCTCGACCTCGGCGGTGATCTCTTCGATCTTCTTCTTCGCCAGGTCGGCCATCGCGCTGTCGGTCGACGCGATGGTGATGGTGCCGTCTTCGGCGATGTCGATCTGGGTGCCCGTCTCTTCGGTCAGCGCACGGATGGTGGCGCCACCCTTGCCGATCACGTCGCGGATCTTCTCGGGGTTGATCTTCATCATGTACAGGCGCGGCGCGAACTGCGACACCTCAGTCTTGGCGCCGCCCATCGCTTCCTGCATCTTGCCGAGGATGTGCATGCGGGCTTCCTTGGCCTGGGCCAGCGCGACCTGCATGATCTCCTTCGTGATGCCCTGGATCTTGATGTCCATCTGCAGCGCGGTCACGCCGCTCGTGGTGCCCGCCACCTTGAAGTCCATGTCGCCCAGGTGATCCTCGTCGCCGAGAATGTCGGTCAGCACGGCGAAGCGGTTGCCTTCCTTGATGAGGCCCATCGCGATGCCGGCCACGTGCGCCTTCAGCGGCACGCCCGCGTCCATCAGCGCCAGGCAGCCACCGCAGACGGAGGCCATCGACGAAGAGCCGTTCGACTCGGTGATTTCCGACACCACACGGATCGCATACGCGAACTCGTCCTTCGCCGGCAGCACCGGGATCAGCGCGCGCTTGGCCAGGCGGCCGTGACCGATCTCGCGACGCTTGGGGCTGCCCACGCGGCCCGTCTCGCCGGTGGCGAACGGGGGCATGTTGTAGTGCAGCATGAAGCGGTCGGTGAACTCGCCGGACAGCGCATCGATGATCTGCGCGTCGCGCTCGGTGCCGAGCGTGGCCACCACCACCGCCTGCGTCTCGCCGCGCGTGAACAGCGCGGAACCGTGCGTGCGGGGCAGCACGCCAGTGCGGATCTCGATGGGCCGCACGGTGCGGGTGTCGCGGCCGTCGATGCGCGGCTCGCCCGCCAGGATCTGGCTGCGCACGATACGGGCCTCGATGTCGAACAGCAGGCCTTCGACCTTCACTTCGTCGAACTCGGCGCCTTCGGCGGTCAGGGCCTGCTTGACGGCAGCGTAGGCTTCACGGGTGGCCTGGGTACGAGCTTGCTTGGAGCGGATCTGGTAGGCGGCACGCAGTTTGTCTTCGGCCAGGGCGGTGACCTTGGCAATGAAGGACTCATCCTTGGCAGGAGGCTGCCAGTCCCATTCGGGCTTGCCGGCCTCACGCACGAGGTCGTTGATGGCAGCGATGGCGACCTTGCCCTGCTCGTGGCCGAACACCACGGCGCCCAGCATCACGTCTTCGGGCAACTGGTCGGCCTCGGACTCGACCATCAGCACGGCGGCTTCGGTGCCGGCGACCACCAGGTCCAGGCGCGACTGCGTCTGCTGGGTCTTGCCCGGGTTCAGCACGTATTCGTTGTTGACGTAGCCGACGCGTGCGGCACCGATGGGGCCGTTGAACGGAATGCCGGAGATCGCGAGCGCGGCGCTGGAAGCGATCATGGCGGCGATGTCGGCTTCCACTTCCGGGTTCAGCGACAGCACGTGGATCACCACCTGCACTTCGTTGAAGAAGCCTTCGGGGAACAGCGGGCGGATCGGGCGGTCGATCAGGCGGGACGTCAGCGTCTCGAGTTCGCTGGGGCGACCTTCACGCTTGAAGAAGCTGCCAGGGATCTTGCCGGCTGCGTAGGTCTTCTCGATGTAGTCGACGGTCAGCGGGAAGAAGTCCTGGCCCGGCTTGGGGTTCTTGGCGGCCACGACGGTGGCCAGCACCACGGTGTCCTCGATGTTGACGACCACGGCGCCGGTGGCCTGGCGAGCGATCTCGCCGGTTTCCATCGTGACGGTGTGAGGGCCCCACTGGAAGGTCTTGGTGACTTTGTTGAACATGCTCATGCGTGTCTCCATTCAAAAGCGCGCACCGGGCGGCGCGCGAAAGCCGGAGCCAAGGCGCTGGAGCGGAGTGCCATTCCAGCGGGGCTCGCGCGCAAGCCCCGCTGGAATGACACAGCAACCCCATTCAGTCGCATCGACTCCAAAAACGAAGAGCCTGTGCTGGCCAACCCAGACAGGCTCTTATTCGCGGTGCAGCTTGCGCTGGCTCGCCGCGCCGGGTGACCGGCTCCCTCGAGGCCCTTGCACCGAGGTGCGCAGGGTCTCGTCGAGCGCCATGCCACGCAGCGAGCGGGCCTTGCGGAAGCTGCGGCCAACTTACTTGCGCAGGCCCAGTTTCTGGATCAGCGCGGTGTAGCGGTCAGCGTCCTTGTTCTTCAGGTAGGCCAGCAGGCGCTTGCGGCGGTTGACCATCTTCAGCAGGCCACGGCGACCATGGTGGTCCTTGGCGTGCGTCTTGAAGTGGGGGGTCAGTTCGTTGATGCGGGCGGTCAGCAGGGCCACCTGCACTTCCGGGGAGCCGGTGTCGGCCGGGCCGCGGGCGTTCGCCTGGATGATTTCGGCGGTATTCAGATCAGCGATGGACATCAGGATTCCTTCAATGGAAACCGCTGCCCGGCGGATCTTGTTGCTGCGAGCGTGCGGTTTCGTTGCCACTTGCGGTCGCAGGTGAAACCAACCCGCGCCGTGCTTGGTATTCGCCCTGCCGGCAGTGCCGACGCAGCGAAACCGCGAGATTGTACAGGATGTGCCGTGCCGGCCGCCGGCTCAGGGCCGCTCCATGCGGCAGGTGGTCGGCAACTCGGTCTGCAGGGGCGGAACGTAACGCACCGTTCGAAAGCCGTAGCCCGAGCCTTCGTTGTCGTAACGCGCGCCCTCGGTGCCGGCCTTCTGCATCACGCTGACGTACAGCGGCTGGATGAACTGATGGTCGGCTGCACGCATCACGCCTTCGTGCACGCCGCCCAGCGCCTGGCCGTTGAAGCGCATGCCCTCGAGTGCACGCGCCACCGCGGCCGCGTCGGTCGACCCGGCCTTCTCGATCGCCAGCGCCAGCATCTCGACCATGGCCTGCATACGGGCGTGCAGGTAGTCGTCCGCCGGGCGCGGAAAGCGCTGCCGGAACGCTGCATAGAACGCGTCGGACGCCCGGGTGCCGGCGTTCGGATGCCACTCGGCCACAGCCAGCACCGCGCCTACGCCGGCGTCGCCGATCGCGGCCGGCACGCCAAGAGCATTGCCGTAAAACGTGTAGAACTTGGCGTCCAGCCCGACTTCGCGCGCGGCCTTGATCAACAAGGTGAGGTCGTTGCCCCAGTTGCCGGTGACCACCGCCTGCGCACCGCTGGCCTTGATCTTGGATACGTAGGGCAGGAAATCCTTGATGCGTCCGATGGGGTGCAGCTCTTCGCCGACCACCTGCACGTCAGGCCGCCGCTCGCCGAGCATCTCGCGGCTCTTGCGCACCACGTGCTGACCGAAGCTGTAGTCCTGGCCGATCAGGTAGACCTTCTGCACGGCGCGATCGGACGAAAGCACGTCCATCAGGGCGGAGAGCCGCATGTCGGCGTGCGCATCGAAGCGGAAGTGCCAGAAGCTGCAGCGCTCGTTGGTGAGGCTGGGCTCCACGGCCGAGTAGTTGAGAAACAGCGCCCGACGCTGCGGTTCGCGCTGGTTGTGCTTGGTCAGCGCATCGATCAGCGCGGCGGCCGTGGCGGAGCTGTTGCCCTGCATCACGAAGCGGATGTCCTGGTCCATTGCCGACCTGAACATCGACAGGGCCTCCTCGGTCGTCCCCTTGCTGTCGAAACGCACCACCTCCAGCGGGCGCGAGCCGCCGGGCAGCTTCACACCGCCCCGGGCATTGACGCGCTCGGCAGCCCACACGAGATTGCGGTGCACGGCCTCGCCGGCATTGCCGAAGCTGCCGGAGAGACCTTCGATCAGCGCCAGCCGGATGGGCTGCGTTTCGGCATGGGCCGCATTGACGGCGATCAGGAGCGCGGCCGCGGCGAGACGGAATCGACGGAGGATGTGCATGGAAGGTTCAGGAAAGAGGCCGCCTCACGGGACGAGGCGGCAATTTTGGGAGCGACGCACTGCCCTCAGGCTGCGGCCAGCTCCCAGCGGGGCTTCACGTCGAACGCGTAGTCGTGAGTCGCTTGCGACCGTCCGGACTGCAGGCGCATGGCGGCGGCAAGCGCGATCATTGCACCGTTGTCGGTGCACAGGGCCAGTTCGGGATAGTGCACGCGCACGCCGCGGCGCGCGCAGGCGTGGCCCAGTTGCTCGCGCAGAGAGCGGTTCGCGCCCACTCCGCCTGCCACGACCAGCCGCTTGAGCCCCGTTTGCTTCAGTGCAGCGAGTGACTTCTTGAGCAGCACTTCGACGATCGCGGCCTGGGTGGAGGCGGCCAGATGCGCCTTGTCCTGCTCGCACACGTTGGTGCCGAGCTTGCGCACCTGCGTCCAGACCGCGGTCTTGAGCCCGGCGAACGAGAAATCGAGCGTGCCGCTGTGCAGCAAGGGCCGGGGCAGGTCGAAGGCCTGAGGATCGCCGAACTCCGCCAGACGCGATAGCTGCGGCCCGCCGGGGTAGCCCAGGCCGAGCAGCTTGGCTGACTTGTCGAATGCCTCGCCGGCGGCGTCATCCACGGTTTCGCCGAGCAGCTCGTACTGGCCGACGCCATCCACGCGCATCAACTGAGTGTGGCCGCCAGACACGAGCAGCGCCACGAACGGGAATTCCGGCGGGTCTGCAGAAAGAAATGGCGACAGGAGGTGACCTTCGAGGTGGTGCACGCCCAGCACAGGCTTGCCGAGGGCAGCACCGAGTGCACATGCAGCGCCCGCGCCGACCAGAAGCGCACCGGCCAGACCCGGCCCCCGGGTGTAGGCGACGACGTCCACGTCCCCCAGCGCACAACCGCTGTCGGCCAGCACCTGTTGCGCGAGCGGCAGCACCCGCCGGATATGGTCGCGCGACGCCAGCTCGGGCACCACGCCGCCGTAGGCCTGGTGCATGTCGATCTGACTGTGCAGGGCATGGGCCAGCAATCGCGGCACGACCGCCCCCTCGGCGCGCACGAGCGCAACACCTGTTTCGTCGCAGGAAGATTCGATGCCGAGGACCAACATGGGCGGCAAGTGTATCTTCGACACGACAGCCCGCCCGGGGTAATGGTTGACACGGCCACACGACGAGGGCCACCCCTGTTGATAGCGTTTTGTCACATCTTGATGCTAGGGTTTGCACCAAAGTGCGTCGAAATTCCCTTTGCAAGGGAAATCAGCCCCGGTAGGCTCCGGGTCCCTTGCATCGGATAACGGGGTGGCAGACCGCCCGGGGAAGTCGTTGGAGCCATGAAGGAATACAAGTTGTCGGGCTGGCCCGAGTTGCCGGTCAATTACCAGCGCACCGCGTACCAGCGCATGCTGCACCAGATGTCGCACGGCTTCGTGCCGCTGGCGCAACTGGCTCGCGCCAGCGGGCTCGACCGCGACTCGGTGCGGCAGTTCCTTGGCCACCTCAACGTGCGCGGCGTGCTGGTCGAGCGTGAACACGCGGCAGCCCCGCTGGCCGTGAGCATGGCGAACCGCTCGATCGCATGGATCCGCCGCACGCTGCGGCCGCGCCCGCCGCGGCACCTCTGAGCCGTCAGCCTCCCTGCTCCTGAACGCCGGCCATCGTGCCGGCGTTTTTCATGGGTTGGCCTGGATGTTGCTGCCTGTGCCGCCCATGGCCGACCCTTCCTCTCTGCGCATCGTCATCGTTGCCCCCGAGACGCTCGCTCCCGACCCCGCCGATGCGCAGGCGTGGTGGGAGGCGGAGCGCTCGCGCAGCCTGCGCATCGGCTTGCTGGAGAGCGGCTACAACATCGTCGCGGTGCTGCCGCCCGACATCTTCCTGCCCGAGCGGCTGGCGCAGATCCAGCCGGACATGATCATCGTCGACGCCGAGAGCCAGGCCCGCGACACGCTGGAGCACGTGGTGTTCGCCACCCGCGACGCGCGCCGCCCCATCGTGCTGTTCACCGACGACAGCGACACCACCCACGTGAAGGACGCGATCGCCGCTGGCGTCACCGCGTACGTGGTCGCTGGACTGGCGTCCGAGCGCATCAAGCCGGTGCTCGACGTGGCGATGGCGCGGTTCCAGCACGAAGAAGCGCTGCGGCGCGAGTTGGCCGACGCCAAGACACAGCTCCAGGACCGCAAGACGATCGATCGCGCCAAGGGCATCCTGATGAGCCGCCACCGCTGCGGCGAACAGGAAGCCTACGAGCGGCTGCGCAAGGCAGCGATGGACAAGGGGCTGCGCCTGGCTGATGTCGCGCAACGCGTGATCGATGTGGCGGACATGCTCGGATGAAGCCCGCAAAGGTGCGCCGCACACGCCTTGTGCGACGCACACGCAAAAGTGCACCGCAACAGGGCCATGCGACGGGCACGGCGCGCAGCAGGCGCTGGCACAAGGGTTGCAAGAGTCGCATCGGGGATCAACGGCGATCCCTGCATGGATGCATGAGCCTCAGCGTCGAGGTCACGTGCTCCTGGACGAAGGCGTCCTCACCGATCCGTCATCACAGGCGGCTCGCGTGTGGGCGCCTTTTTTGTTTTGCGACTACCACCACAAGGGTCGAGATGAAGATGAACTCCTCGCTGAAAGCCTCCCTGAGCCGGCGCACCGTGTTGAAGGCGGGTGCCGCGGCCGGCATGAGCAGCATGGTCCCGGGCCTGCAGTCCGCCGTGTGGGCGCAGGGCTCCGACAAGCCCGAGAAGGAAGAAGTGCGCATCGGCTTCATTCCGTTGACGGACTGCGCCTCGGTCGTGATGGCATCGGTGCTTGGCATCGACAAGAAATACGGCGTGAAGATCATCCCGACGAAGGAAGCCTCGTGGGCCGGCGTGCGCGACAAGCTGGTCAACGGCGAGCTCGACATGGCCCATGTGCTGTACGGCCTGATCTACGGCGTGCACCTCGGCGTGAGCGGCCCCAAGAAGGACATGGCCGTGCTGATGAGCCTGAACAACAACGGGCAGGCCATCAGCCTGTCGAAGAAGCTGGCGGACAAAGGCGCGGTGGATGGCGCCTCGCTCGCCAAGCTGATGGCCGCGGAAAAGCGCGAATACACGTTTGCGCAGACCTTCCCGACCGGCACGCACGCGATGTGGCTGTATTACTGGCTCGCGGCCTATGGTGTGGACCCGTTCAAGGACGCGAAGGTGATCACCGTGCCGCCGCCGCAGATGGTGGCCAACATGCGGGTGGGCAACATGGACGGCTTCTGCGTCGGCGAGCCATGGGGCCACCGCGCCATCATGGACGGCATCGGCATCACGGCCGTCACGACGCAGGACGTGTGGCGGGACCACCCCGAGAAGACGCTCGGCACCACCGCCGAATTCACGAAAAAGTACCCGAACACCTGCCGCGCCGTGATGGCAGCCATCCTCGAAGCGAGCAAGTGGATCGACGCCGGCCTGCAGAACAAGCTGAAGATGGCCGAGACGGTGGCCGAAAAGGCCTACATCAACACCAGCGTCGACGCGATCAACCAGCGCATCCTCGGCCGCTACCAGAACGGCCTTGGCAAGACGTGGGACGACCCCAACCACATGAAGTTCTTCAACGACGGGGCGGTGAACTTCCCGTATCTCAGTGATGGCATGTGGTTCCTGACCCAGCACAAGCGCTGGGGCCTCATCAAGCAGCACCCCGACTACCTGGGCGTGGCCAGGCAGATCAACCAGATCGAGCTGTACAAGCAAGCCGCTGCCGCCGCCAAGGTGAGTGTGCCGAAGGACGTGATGCGCTCGAGCAAGCTGATCGACGGCGTGGTGTGGGACGGCAAGGACCCCGCCAAGTACGCCGACGGCTTCAAGGTCAAGGCCGGTTGACCCGCCCCCACACGCAAGGAGAACATGATGGTCAGTGCCGTCTTTCATCCCTCGGTGGCGGAGCCGCGTGCCGTCGACACCGAAACCGCCGCCCGCCCCGGCGCCGTTGCCACGAAAGCTGCAGCACCGGCAATGCCGAAGGCCCCTGCCCTTCCCTTCGACTGGAAGGGGCTGTGGCTCAAGGTGCTGCCGCCCATCTTCGGCGTTGCGTTGCTGATCGGCATCTGGGCGCTGGCAACGATCAGCACCTCCTCGTTCCCGACGCCCGCGGCCACCTTCGATTCGGCCGTGAAGCTCTTCAGCGACCCGTTCTACAGCAACGGCCCCAACGACCAGGGGATCGGCTGGAACGTGCTGTTCTCGCTGCAGCGCGTGGCCCTGGGCTTCGGGCTGGCGGCACTGGTGGGTATCCCGCTGGGCTTCATGATCGGCCGCTTCTCGGTGCTCAACAGCATGGTGTCGCCCCTCGTCAGCCTGCTGCGCCCGGTCTCGCCGCTGGCGTGGCTGCCGATCGGCCTGCTGGTGTTCCAGTCGGCCAACCCGGCCGCCATCTGGACGATCTTCATCTGCTCGATCTGGCCGATGATCATCAACACCGCCGTCGGCGTGCAGCGCGTGCCGCAGGACTACCTCAACGTCGCCAAGGTGCTGAACCTGAGCGAATGGAAGGTGATCACGAAGATCCTGTTCCCGGCCGTGCTGCCCTACATGCTGACCGGGGTGCGCCTCTCGGTAGGCACGGCCTGGCTGGTGATCGTGGCCGCCGAGATGCTGACCGGCGGCGTCGGTATCGGCTTCTGGGTGTGGGACGAGTGGAACAACCTCAACGTCCACCACATCCTCATCGCGATCTTCGTCATCGGTGTCGTCGGGCTGCTGCTCGAGCAGGCACTGATGCTGATCGCCAGGCGTTTCAGCTACGAAGATTGAAGGAGCCCCCCATGAACCGACACTTCATCGAAGTCCAGAACGCCGAGATGGTGTTCCACACCCGGAAGGGCCGCTTCCATGCCTTGCGCGACATCCACCTCATCGTCGAGAAGGGGGAGTTCATCACGCTGATCGGTCACTCGGGCTGCGGCAAGTCGACGCTGTTGAACCTGATCGCCGGGCTGCTGACGCCCACGCAGGGCGTGCTGCTGTGCGACAACCGCGAGATCAACGCTCCCGGCCCCGAGCGGGCGGTGGTGTTCCAGAACCACTCGCTGCTGCCGTGGCTGACCTGCTTCGAGAACGTCCACCTCGCGGTGGAACGGGTTTTTGGTGCGAAGGAGAGCAAGGCGCAGCTGAAGGCCCGCACGCAGGCGGCCCTGGAACTGGTCGGCATGGGCCATGCGCTCGCCAAGCGCCCGCACGAGATCTCCGGCGGCATGAAGCAGCGCGTGGGCATCGCCCGCGCCCTGGCGATGGAGCCGAAGGTGCTGCTGATGGACGAGCCGTTCGGTGCGCTGGATGCGCTGACGCGCGCCCACCTGCAGGACGAGCTGCTGAAGATCGTCGCACGCACGCAGAGCACGGTGGTGATGGTCACGCACGATGTCGACGAGGCGGTGCTGTTGTCCGACCGCATCGTGATGATGACCAACGGCCCGGCCGCCACGATCGGCCAGATCCTGCCGGTGGACCTGCCCCGCCCGCGGGACCGGGTCGCGTTGGCGGAAGACCCGCGCTACACCGCGTGCCGCAAGGAGGTGCTGGACTTCCTCTACACGCGTCACGGGCACGTCGAGAAGATGGCCGCCTGAGGTGCGAGGCCCGCTCTCTGGCACAGCCCTTGCTCGAAGCTCGGTGCGCCAGTCGGCGATTGCTCCTTATCTCCTCAGGGCTCCACGCCCTCTTCCAGGGTCTTTGCGCTTGCCGCGCAAAGACCTCTCTTTTTGTGCAGCTACGCCCTGACCTGGGGCACGGCGACGGGTCGGCGACCCGACCACCACCACAGCAGTGCGCCGGCCGCGATCATCGGGATGCACAGCCACTGGCCCATGCTCATGTTGAGCGCGAGCAGGCCGAGAAAGTCGTCCGGTTCACGGAAGTACTCGGCGACGAAACGGAACACCCCGTAGCCGAACAGGAAGGCGCCCGACACCTGCCCCGTGGCTCGTGGCTTGCGCGCGTAGAGCCAAAGCAGCACGAACAGCAGCATCCCTTCCAACGCGAACTGGTACAGCGGCGACGGATGGCGGGGAATCTCGCTGCCCGATTGCGGATACACCATCGCCCACGGCAGGTTCGGGTCCGCAGCGCGGCCCCACAGTTCGCCGTTGATGAAGTTGCCGATGCGCCCCGAGGCCAGGCCGGTGGGCACGCACGGCGCAATGAGGTCGGTCACCTCGAAGAAGCGGCGCCCGCGACTGCGCGCGAACAAGGCCATCGCCGCCAGCACGCCGAGCAGCCCGCCATGGAAGGCCATGCCGCCTTTCCAGACGAAAAACACCTCCAGCGGGTGCGCAAGGTAGTAGCCCGGCTTGTAGAACAGCGCGTAGCCGAGTCGCCCGCCGATCACCACGCCGAGCACGCCATAGAACAGCAGGTCTTCGACGTCACGCCGCGTCCAGCCCGCCTGCGCGAACTGCGGCTGCTTCACGCGCAACGCGGCGAGCCACAGAAACAGGCCGAAGGCGACGAGATAGGTGAGCCCGTACCAGTGGATGGCCAACGGGCCAAGCTGCAGGGCGACGGGATCGAACTGGGGATGCACGAGCATCGGCGGAGTCCTCACGAGTTGTTTTGTTGACCAGCATGCGCTGCCCGCGGGCCGGCTCGCACGTGGTCGATGAAGCGATCGACCACCGGACTGTGCCGCAGCGGCCAGATGAGACTGGTCTCGCAGGCCAGGCCGCTGGCAGGCAGTGGCCGGTAGACCACGCCCGGGCGCTGCAAGCGTGTCACGGACTCGGGCACCCACGCCACACCCATGCCGGCTGAAACGAGGTTGACGATGGTCTGCATCTGGATCGCTTCCTGCGCGATCTGCGGTGCGGCCTGGTGGCTGCTGTAGAGCGAAAGCACCGCATCATAAAGCGACGGTGTGATGGCCCGGGGGAAGATCACCAACGGCTCGCCGAGCACGTCGGGCAGCGCCAGACGCGCGCGACCGGCGAGCGGGTGGTCGCCAGCCAGCGCCAGCACCAGCGGCTCGCGCATGACAGGCAGCGCCTGGAAGCCGGCCGGCGCCCCGCCCGGCGCGTGCAGCACGAAACCGGCGTCGATCTCGCCCGCTGCGAACGCATCGAGCTGCACATCCAGCGTGGCCTCCTTCAGCGACAGTGCCACGCCAGGATGGGCCTCCCGAAAGCCCTTCAGCCAGGTCGGCAGCGGGCCGTATCCCACCGTCGACACGAACCCCAGCCGCAGCTCGCCGAGTTGCCCGGCGGCAGCCGAGCGCACGATCGGCGCGAGTTGCTCCGCATCGGCGAGCAGGCGCCGGGCATGCGGCAGCAGGGCCTGGCCAGCCGCCGTCAACGCCACGGAGCGGCGTGTGCGCGCAAACAACTGCGCGCCCAGCGCCTGTTCGAGCTGGCGGATCGCCATCGTGAGCGGGGGCTGCGTCATGTGCAGGCGCGCGGCGGCACGGCCGAAGTGCAACTCTTCGGCCACGGCGACGAACTGGCGCAGCTGGCGCAACTCCATTGATACACCGAACGAATGAGTTGTTCGAAAAAGATATATTTGAACACCAGTTTGCAGCGGCGCATACTCCACCGCTGCACCGCATCCGCACCACGAGGAAACCGATGAGCTACAACCGCCGCTCCAAGAACATCACCGAAGGCGTGGCCCGCGCACCGAACCGCAGCATGTACTACGGCATGGGCTACAAGGAGGACGATTTCTCCAAGCCGATGATCGGCGTCGCCAACGGCCACTCGACCATCACGCCCTGCAACTCCGGCCTGCAGCGGCTGGCCGATGCTGCGGTCGAAGGTCTGAAGGCGGCCGGAGCCAACCCCCAGATCTTCGGCACCCCGACCATCAGCGACGGCATGGCGATGGGTACCGAGGGCATGAAATACAGCCTGGTATCGCGCGAAGTGATCTCCGACTGCGTCGAAACCTGCGTCGGCGGCCAGTGGATGGACGGCGTCATCGTGATCGGCGGCTGCGACAAGAACATGCCGGGCGGCATGATGGGCATGCTGCGCGCCAACGTCCCGGCGCTCTACGTCTACGGCGGCACCATCCTGCCCGGCAAGTACAAGGGGCAGGACCTCAACATCGTCAGCGTGTTCGAAGCCGTCGGCCAGTTCTCGGCCGGCAAGATGAGCGAGGAAGACTTCTGCGAGATCGAGCGCCGCGCGATCCCCGGCTCCGGCTCCTGCGGCGGCATGTACACCGCCAACACGATGAGCTCGTCGTTCGAGGCGCTGGGCATGAGCCTGCCGTATTCGTCGACGATGGCGAACGTCGAGGACGAGGTCGTCGAGAACGTCAAGCAGGCCGCCGCGGTGCTCGTCGAGGCGGTGAAGAAGGACCTCAAGCCGCGCGACATCGTCACCAAGCAGGCGATCGAGAACGCGGTGGCGGTCATCATGGCCACCGGCGGCTCGACCAACGCCGTGCTGCACTACCTGGCCATCGCGCACGCCGCAGGTGTCGACTGGACCATCGACGACTTCGAACGCGTGCGCCGCAAGATCCCCGTGCTGTGCGATCTGAAACCGTCCGGCAAATACCTGGCGATCGATCTGCACCGCGCGGGCGGCATTCCCGCCGTGATGAAAGAATTGCTCAAGGCCGGCCTCATCCACGGCGACTGCATCACGATCACCGGCAAGACCGTGGCCGAGAACCTCGCCGACGTGCCGGACCTGCGCGCCGACCAGGACGTGATCCGTCCGGTCTCCAACCCGATCTACGCGCAGGGCCACCTGGCCATCCTGAAGGGCAACCTGTCGCCGGAAGGTTCGGTCGCCAAGATCACCGGCCTGAAGAACCCGGTCATCACCGGCCCGGCGCGCGTGTTCGACGACGAGCAATCGGCTCTGGCCGCCATCATGGCCGGGCAGATCAAGGCCGGTGACGTGATGGTGCTGCGCTACCTCGGGCCCAAGGGCGGCCCGGGCATGCCGGAAATGCTGGCGCCCACCGGCGCACTGATCGGCCAGGGGCTGGGCGAATCGGTCGGCCTGATCACCGACGGCCGCTTCTCGGGCGGCACCTGGGGCATGGTGGTCGGCCACGTGGCGCCGGAAGCGGCTGCTGGCGGCACCATCGCGCTGGTGCAGGAAGGCGACTCGATCACGATCGATGCCCACAAGTTGCTGCTGCAGCTCAACGTGAGCGACGAAGAGATCGCTCGCCGCCGCGCAGCCTGGAAAGCGCCTGCACCGCGCTACACCCGCGGCGTGCTGGCGAAGTTCGCGCACAACGCCTCGAGCGCCAGCTCAGGCGCCGTGCTCGACAAGTTCGAGTAAGCCGGCCCCGTGCCAGCAAAAAGGCGGCCCGCGAGGCCGCCTTTTTCGTGCGCGATGGCTCAGCTCAGCGGCGCTTGCGCTCCTGCAGGCCGAGCGCCACGACGTTCTTCTTGCGCCGCTCTTCCTTGCGCTGTTCCATCTTTTCCATCTCCTTGCGCTTCGTGTAGCCGGACACGTCAGCCCAGTACCACCACACCATTGCGCACGGGAACGGCGCCAGCACCAGCCACCACGACCAACTGGCCACCGGGCCGAATTCCAGCCATTTGAGCAAGATCAGCAACAAGCCGACGACCACGAACCACATCACGTTTCTCCTGCTGTTTCCGGGGCTTTTGGGCCCGCTGCGCGTCAACCGCGACGCATAGAATGCGTTGACAAAAATGTAGCCCAAAGCAGGCCACCGGGAAGCGCGCTCGTTGTGCACTTGTCGGCGCTTCCACCTCCCCACTTTGACCGAAAGGACGCAATGAAATACGCCATCGCTCTCGCCGCAGCCCTCGGCGCCGTCGCCGCGACCCCGGCGCTTGCGAACCAGCAACTGGCCCAGCAGAAGAACTGCATGGCCTGCCACGCCGTCGACAAGAAGCTGGTCGGCCCCTCCTACAAGGACGTGGCCGCCAAGTACGCCGGCCAGAAGGACGCGGTCGACAAGCTGGCCCAGAAGGTCATCAAGGGTGGCTCGGGTGTCTGGGGCCCGGTGCCGATGCCCGCCAACGCACAGGTCACGGAAGCCGAAGCCAAGACCCTGGTGCAGTGGATCCTGACGCAGAAGTGATCTGATCGCCCTACGCTCCGAAAGCCCGCAATGGCGCACGCCTTGCGGGCTTTTTCACGGCCGGGCGTGTTCGCGGTGCAGGTCGGCGTCGATCCAGCCGCGCAGGCTGTTGAGGAAGGCCAGGCCTGTGGCGCGCGCGAGATCGTCGACGCGCACGACCTGCTCGACGATGCGCCCTGCCCGCAGGGCCTCGCTGCGTGCCACGCCCGGCAACAGCCCGCTTTGCAGCGGAGGTGTGACCCACCGGCCGTCGAGGCACACGGCCACATTGCCGCGCGTGAACTCGGTGATCTCGCCAGCGGCATTCCATAGCAGCGTGTCGAAGAAGGCCGGGTCTGTCGGCCCGTGCACGTCGTAGTGCTCGCGGCGCGTCGTCTTGAAGCGCAGGAAATCCGGTGCCGGTGCTTCCACCGGAGCGCGGGCGAGCTGCACCCGCACGCGTGCCGGCGTGTGGGGCAAGGCGTGTGCCTCGGCCGTCACCTGGCCGCCGACATCGAGCAGCAGCCGCACACGCCAGCGGCCCTGCGGATGGGCTGCGGCGAGCTGTTCCAGCACTGCCTGCACGCGGTCGTGGCTCCAGGCATAGCCGAAGTGCTCCGCAGCCTCCCGCATGCGAGCCAGGTGCTGCCTTGCCGCCGGAAACACACCGTCCTCGAGCCGCAGCGTCTCCAGCAGCTGAAAGGGCACGCTGGCGATCTCCAGAAACGCGCGCTTGCCGGCCCACTCGGCCCACTCGCCCGCTTCGTGGGCGTCTGCGGTGATGCCGCTGCCGATGCCGCAGGTGGCGCGCTCTCCTTCCAGCACCACGGTACGGATCGCCACGTTGAAGGTCGCGGCACCGCCGGGCCGCACGAGCCCCACCGCGCCGCAGTAGACGCCGCGCGGCTGCGCTTCGAGCCGGCGGATCCAGTGCATCGCTCGGACCTTCGGCGCGCCCGTGACGGAACCGCACGGGAACAGCGCCCCGAACACGTCGCGCAGCCGGGTGTCGGCGCGTGTCCGGGCCTCGACGTCCGACGTCATCTGCCACACCGTCGGCAGCGCCTGCGTGTGGAACAGGCGCGGCACGCGCACCGAGAACGGTTCGGCCACGCGCGACAGGTCGTTGCGGATCAGGTCCACGATCATCAGGTTCTCGGCGCGCTCCTTCTCGGTGGAGCGCAAGGCATGCGCCAGGGCCGCGTCTTCCCCTGGCGTGGCCCCCCGCTTCGCGGTGCCCTTCATGGGTCGGGACAGCAATCGGCCTTCGCGCCAGTCGAAGAAGAGCTCAGGCGACACCGAGAGCACGTGCGCGCTCCCTGTGTCGATGTACGCGGCGTAGCCCTCGGGCTGGGCACGGTGCAGTGCACGGAACAGCGCTTGGGGGTCGCCGCTGAAAGCGCCGTGCAGCGGGGCGGTGTAGTTGATCTGGTAGACCTCGCCATCGGTGATGGCGCGGTGGATGGTATCGACGCCCGCCCTGAAGCCGTCCCGCGCGAGGCTGGATCGCCATTGCAAAGGCCCATACGCGGCCGGTGGTTCTTCCGGCCACTCGCCCGCTTCGTCGTAGGCCGCGAACCAGGCCAGAGGTCCGGCGGAGGGGTGCACCTCGAACGCCGTATCGAATGCAGGCGCCGCCTCGTACGCAACGAAGCCGATGCACCACCGTCCCGCACGCGCGGCCGACTCGACCGCATCGAGCACCGCGGGCACCTCGGCAGCAGCCCGAACCTCCCACACCTCGCGCGGCTCACCGAACGCGAGGCGCAGGCGCTCGGCGGATTCGTGGGGATCGATGAAGTCGATCAGCGCGGTGGGTCGCGACATGGCAGGCAGCGTACAGCGTGAGAGGTCGAACGGGCCGGGCAGTCTACCTCTGCGAAACGGGGCTCACGCCGCGACCGCGCCCTGTGCCGATGCCCCGCGCCGCTCCTCGATCGCCACGCGCGAGACGGTACGCAACGCGAGGCTCAGCGCGATCGACACGAGCACCAGCCCCGCGACCAGGCCGATCCAGAAGCCGTGCACCTTCATCGGCTCGCCGCCCGGCAGGCCGACATAACCCAACCAGGCACCGAACGGGATGCCGACCACCCAGAACGCGAACAGCATCATCAGCATCGGCGACAGCGTCACCTTGTAGCCGCGCAGCGCGCCGATCGCGCACACCTGGGTGGCGTCGAAGAACTGCCAGAAGGCCGCGAACAGCATCAGCGAGGCGGCCAGGCTGCGCACGGCAGCATCGCTGCTGTACAACTCCGTGATCACGTGCCGCCCCAGGATGATCGGCGCGATCGCGCATGCGGCGATGAGCAGGCCGAGGCCGACACCCGTCCAGGCGATGAACCGCGCCCGCGCCGGCTCGCCCGCCCCCAGGCTTTGCCCCACCCGGATCGACAGGGCCGACGACAAGCCCATCGGCAGCATGAAGATCAGCGCCGAGAAGTTCAGCGCCACCTGGTGCGCTGCGATCTGCACGGCACCGAAGCGGCCCACGAGCACTGCAATGCTGGAGAAGGCTGCCACTTCCGCCAGGCCCGCGCCTCCCATCGGCAGGCCGATGCGCAGCAGGCGTCTCTGGCCGCGCCACGTGGGCCAGGCCCAGCCGTGGTACAGGTAGTAGGGCTTGTAGGCCGGTGCTCGGGCCGTCCAGACGAGCAGCCCGATCAGGCCGACCCACATGCTGATGCCCGTCGCCCAGCCGCACCCGGCACCACCCATGGCCGGAAAACCGAAGTGGCCGTAGATCAACACCCAGTTGAGGAAGGTGTTCACCGCCAGGCCGACGAAGGCCAGCACCATCAGCGGCTTCGGCCGGTTGATGCTGGCCGAATAGAAGGCGATGGCGCGGAACACGAGTGCCGCCGGCAAGCCCATCGCCACGCCCCACAGGTACCAGGCGGTGCCTGCGGAGAGTTGGGCGTCCACGCCGGCTGCGATCAACAACGGCTGCACGAACGGCAGCAGCGCAAACGGCAGCAGGCCACCGAAAGCCGCGAGCCAGACGCCTTCACGGGTGTCGCAGACGATGCCGGCGTGGTCGCCTGCGCCGAAATGGTGAGCCACCACCGGACTCACAGCCTGCACGACGCTCATCAGCCCGATGAACACCGGCATCCACAGCGCCACGCCCAGGCCCACGATGGCCTGCTCCGACGCGCCCGCATGGCCGGCCATCACCGTGTCGGTCAGGCCCATCAGCACATAGGCCACCTGCGACAGCACGATGGGTGTGGCCAGCCGCACGAGCGCGCGGCTTTCGGCCAGGAATTGGGGGAGACGGGACATGAAGGCTCGACGACGGAAAAAGCCGTCAAGCGTAGCGCGGATCGAGAGGCGGAGTGGGCGGGCGGGTCGGTTGCGCGGCTGGCGCCCTCGATCAGTTGGACTGGGCCAACTGATCGACCAAGGGGTTCTGGTGTTCA
>NZ_CAMLJQ010000048.1 GCF_946480305.1 uncultured Caldimonas sp. | reverse complement strand
CGCCCTTCGCGCCATATGGCGCAAAGATCTGGACGACGCGTTGGTAGTCCCAGATCGCATAGAGGGCTCCGGCGATCATCAGCAGGCCGACCAGGGCAGCCAATACCGATGCCGTTTGCGATCCCGCCGCAGGTGTCTGGTCGGCGTGGCGCCGCCATCCAATGCTCAGGTACACACCGAGGGCGAATGCCGTGGGGAACAGGAAGTACGGATACCACAACGGGTACTCGAGCATGCTGTGCCAGCCCACGACCATCAGCATCATCAAAGAGCATCGTGCCACGAGAGCCTGAGAAGGGTCGGAGTGACGCAGGCCGCCCCGTGCCCGCCACAGCACCCACATGCCAAGCGCGAGCAATGCCAGCGTGAGGGGAATGCCCAACTCGACTGCAAGCTGGAGCACGAGGTTGTGTGTGTGGTCGAAGAAGGCGACAGGACGATCGGGAAAGGGCGATAGCGTCCACGCGAAATTGAAGTTGCCCCATCCGACACCGGTCCAGGGATGGTCGGCGATCAACTGCAGCGTGTTGGCCCAGATCCTGAAGCGGGAGCTGCTGATGTCGCTGCCTGTGGATAGGCGGGCTTCGCCGAAGTACACGACGCCCCCTAGGTGTCCATAGGCCCAAAGTGCCGCCCACCACGCAAGGCCGAGAGCGACGGCGCCTGCAAACAGCTGGCGTGCGGCACGGGGCATGCGGCGATCCAGCGCCGCCCAGGAGCCAAGCATTAGCAATCCGATGAGCGCTGTGCGAGAACTGGTCAACGCCACTCCTAGCGTAAACACGGCTGCCGGGGCCCATATCCACCTTCGAATGCGCACGGTTTGATGGGCCCAGATCGGCAATGCGCACAGTCCGATCAGCAGCAATGTGCCGAGCAGGTTCGGCTGCCGCAGGTTGGCAAAAGCGCGACCACTATTTGCGGGCTGGGCGATCCACGCGCCGTCGGCCCAAGAAGGTGTGAAGTACTGGACGCAGGCAAGGGCCGAACTGCACAAGCCTGAGAGCACCAGCGCGGCCCATACTATCCTTTCGCGTTCTCTAACACTTCCGTATGCGATGACGGTGCCCCATCCGATGACGGCAAATGAGGAGCTGTACAGCGACGTATTGGGTGGCTGTGAGTAGCCCACGCAATAGCTGAGGATGAGCAGTGAGATGGCGATCCATGCCATGACACAGCGACCTTGGTGTTTAGCGGGCTCAAACAAATTTTGTCTACGAAAGGTGATATTTGCGTGTGTAGAACGACCGAGTTGAGCGGTGCTGGAGCGCGCGCTGGTAACGACCGTGGACTTTGTCACCAGTGTCTCTGGGCAATGAAGTACCATTTTGCCGCTTGAAAGAATGCTTCTGTCGTTGCTTCCTTTTGTGCCAACGGTTCACTGCGGACATTCAAGTGGTTATCGCTGGTAAATCGGCCGAGAACTCCACGTTGGGTCAATGACGCCGGTAAATACCGCTGAATGGGGGCCTGTCGGCGGCCAAGTACGGCCCGCAGTTCTGCATACCCAAACATCGATCGGTCTGCCCAGCCTCGCCGTCATTAATCCCCCACGCTGTCATTGTCAGTATGTCTATCAGGGGAGCGGCTGCCCGTACGGGACCACCGCGTTCGCGTGTAGCAGTCGATGCGGACTAGGGAAGTTGCCATGCCTCTCACTGGAGCATGCAGTGCTATTTTTCGATTTTTGATGCCTTACTAGGGGCTGGAAGCCTGCTAATAATGTAGTCGAGAACGCCAGGGTGATTCTGTGCATGAAGTTTTAGCATTTCGGTAACCTCGGCGTAAGGCTTTGATGCGGGATCCAATCTGTTTAACAAGCGCAGCACTCGGTCATCTTGCCCGATATAGCTAAAGTAAAGCGAATAACGGGAGATCATTTCCGGGGTTGGGAGGTACGCTGTTGCATTCTCAACGGTGGTAACCTTGTGCTTAAGAAATAGTGGGTCCAGCTCAAACGTGCGTACAAGGAGAATGTCAGCTTCTCCTTGAAACATTGAAAATGATGAAATTTCAGCAACTTTGTCTTTTGGAATTGCGATGGTGTTGTTGCCTTCTTGGTGCTGCCGCACAAGGTCGACAGTAACTTCCTCAATCCGGCGGTAGTCGAGTGCCACCAGTACGCCAAACCCAACTAATAAAAAAGACCCAATGACCTTGAGCAAGGCGGTGGTTCTCGTTGAGGGTAAATTGAACGAGGGTTCTTTCAGTAAAGCTAGTACGATGATAAAAGGCATGAGCCAATGCTGATACCATAATGGGTATTCAACTTGGCTGTGAAGCAAAATAATGCCGGTGACGCCGACGAGAACAATGTCCGTAGGATTTCCGTCTCGGTAGGCAGCAATTGCTCGTTGTCCCCACGTCAAAAATACAACAATGCCTGCAAGAAGTCCAATTATTCCCCATTCTGCAGCCAACTGTGCAAATATGTTGTGTGCGTGAGTCGAAATAAGAAGTCTCAGCGGGGCATCAGTATCAACTATTCTTTGCCAAGCGCTGTTGCCGAATCCACCGCCCAACCAAATGTGTCCCCGAAAAATATCTATGGCGGTGCTGATCAGTTCTGCGCGAATACTGACTGTTCCTGTGCGAAAGGTCGACGTAGACGTCTCCGGCGATACGGCTTTGTAGAGTATGAAAGCCAGGACAGCTATAGCGGAGACAAACACTGCTGTGACCAATCTTTTTGAGAGGGGCAGCCCTTTGGTCGCTGTGAGAATGAAGACCAGCGAAACGATAAAACCAACGAATGCAATCCGCGACCCCGAGCCGATCATCCCAAAAGCTAAGACGGTGGCAAGCGCGGTGTATATGCCAGTGTTATTTTTTCGAATGTACCAGTGACGCCACAAGGCGATGAGCGCTACTGAGTTTAGGACTCCAAAATGATTTGCTTGTCCAAGCAAACCGTCCAGTCTGCCCGGTATGGCGCGCTCCGACATCTCGAGTCCGTGGATGCCCCAGCCACCTAGCTGGAGTCCACCAGCCAGTGTGTTTAAAAGAGCAGCGAAAACGAATCCGTTGAGTAGGGCATCGACCAATACTTCTCTGTGGGAAGATATGCTCCACTGATGAGCGGCGGCGCCAACTCCGAGGCACGTTATCGCTGTTCCAGCAACCAAAAGTGCTGAAGCGGGGTAAATTAGCTTTCCTGAGAGCGCTTGAAAGGCTGTAATCAGGGCAATTGTTGCGATTGCTCCGCCCGTGACCGAAACTCTGCTAGCGAAAGAGTGGAGCTTGGTGTTTTTCCAGGCACTTACTAGACTAATAAGTGAGGCAATGCACCACGCGCTCCATTCGTTGTAAAAAGAGGGGAGGGGCGGGTAGTGCCACGGCTGCGTAAAAGATAAGAAGGGCAGCAGGAACAGCAGCAGTCTTTCCGCCATCAAAAAACTCTTTGCAACATGGTCAACACGTTGTAGGACGATATTTGGAATCTATGGTCCCTCCGCACCGCCACACCACAGATCCGGACGCGTTGAGGTCGACGGTTAATACAAGCGTTTGTCCTGCGACTAATGAACTGACGCCTGTACTGAGATCGGACCGCATGGTCGCAGTAATTGTTCCCGAGGAAACGGCAATTTCTTTTACGTACCGTCCGCCGCTGCCAGAAATCTCAGGGATAGCTCCTGTGCCACTATTTGCGTTGAGTGCCGATCCATCCTGTGCAATGACATCGACAACCGACGCTTTGAGTCCTGAGGCCAGTTGCATTGCCTCTGCGACTTGACCTTTAGCCACGTAAGCCTGGTATTGAGGTAATGCGATTGCAGACAGAATTCCAATTATTGCCACAACAATCATCAATTCTATGAGAGTGAATCCCTTCTCTTTGTCATTGACCATGTTGCGGCTCCTTGCATAAGTTTTTAAGAAAAAAGGCCAGCTTGCGCCGGCCTTTTTTGTCAGGCTTATTACGTGGGGCTTCAGCAGTTCTTCGGACGGTACTTGGAGTCGATGCTGCCGCTGCAGCTCCAAGAGATGGAGCCGGAGTTGAGTTCGGGGGTCAGGATCAGCGTCCCGCCCGCAATCAGTGCGCTCGTCCCATTCGTTCCCGCCGCTTCCATCGTGGCGGTAATTATGCCCTCGTCGACCTCGACATCCGCGACATACTTGCCAGTCACTTCATTGGCAGCCGGAATGCCGTCGGTTCCACTATCGATGTCATCGAGAGCGCCGTTTTGCTGCGCAATTTCGGCAACTTGCGATTTCAGTCCTGCAGCCAAGCTCATGGCTTCCGAGACCTGCGCGCGGGCAGTGTAGTTCTGGTACTGCGGCAGCGCGATCGCAGCCAGGATACCAATGATCGCCACCACGATCATCAGTTCGATGAGCGTGAAACCTTGTTGAACTCGCTTCATGATTTCTCCTTCGGGGGTTTGAGGAAGCGTGGAGAACAATGCAGGCCGTGTGCCAGGGCGTGGGGCCAAAGGACTGTGATCTACCGCACGGAAATGTGACGCGTCGGCGTCAGCTTTGAGACGGGTCGTGTCACGCGATGGGCGCAGGTGACAGGAATGGTCAGATCACGAAGACCTGGCCGGCCTCGAGGTGCTCGATGCGGTGGCCGGAATCGAGCGCGTGTACCTGGGTGACGATGGAGCCCATTTCGCCGGGCTTGGCGTGGGTGACGAACACGGGCACGTCGCGCGCGAGGCCGCGCAGCTCTTCAGAGAGTGTGCTGGGCGACAGGTGCTTGCTGACGCGCGCAAGCTCCTGTTCGCTGTCGCCGAATGCGGTTTCGATCACCAGCATCGACACGCGGCGTTTGCCCAACACGGGCCACAGCGCAGGGTTGGGGCCGGTGTCGCCCGTGAAGGCCCACCAGCCGGTGCGCCCTTCGACGGCGTAACCCACGGCGGGTACGGTGTGTTCGGCGGGCAGCACTTCGATGCGTTTGCCGGCGAGGTCGAGCACGTCGCCGGTGTTCAACGGCTCCAGCTGCAGCACCGGTTGCTCGCGCGTCGGCAACTGCGTGAAATCCGGCCAGATCACCCAGTTGAGGATGTGCTGGCGCAGCGCGGCGATCGTCTGCGGCAGCGCGTGCACGACGATGGGCTTGGTGCGGCGGTTCATCACGCTGTCGACCAGCAGCGGGATCGACACGATGTGGTCGAGGTGCGAGTGGGTGACGAGGATGTGGTTGATGCGCGCGAGTTCGTCGAGCGTGAGGTCGCCCACGCCGGTGCCGGCATCGACGAGGAGGTCGTCGTCGAGCAGGAAGGACGTGGTCTTGCATCCTGCTGCGATGGCGCCGGAGCAGCCCAACACGCGGACTTTCATCTGTGCGCGGTTCCTGAGATCAGTCTTTTATTTGGCCTCGAAGGCCCCGTCCCATCCGGCGGGCGGCGGATGCTTGCGCAAGTGCGCCACGCGGTAGGCAAACAGACTGTACAGCCGCTTTTCCGGATTCAAGCGTTGCAAATTCAACAGTTGAACGTCTGCCTGGTCCCAGTCCTGCATTCGATAGGCTTTCAGTGCCATATGCCACGCCATGAGCTCGCTGGCGAGCGCCTTGTCGGTGTCCGGCGAGCCGGTCAGGGGGGTATAGAGGGTCACCGCCCGGTCCTTGCCCTTGACGCGCACGCGGTCAACCTCCTGCCAGGCGAGGTGGTTGGCGGCGTCGCGCGTGCCTTCGCCGGCCAGTACATCCAGACCGTAGCTGCGGGTGAGTGTCTCGATGCGCGATGCGAGGTTGACCGCGTCGCCGACCACCGTGTAGCTGCGACGCGCGGTGGAGCCCATGTCGCCGACGCACATCATGCCGGTGTTGATGCCGATGCCTACTGATATTTCCGGCAGGCCGCGCGTCTTCAGCTCGGCGTTCAGCGGCGCCAATGCGCGCAGCATGGCCTGCGCGGCCTTGACGGCACATTCCGCATGCCGGGGCTCGTCGAGCGGTGCACCCCAGAAGGCCATGACGGCGTCGCCGATGTACTTGTCCAAGGTGCCGCGGTGCTCGCGGACGACGTCGGTCATGCGCGAGAAGAACCGGTTGACGAGTTCGCGCACGGCTTGCGGCTGCATCGATTCGGACAGCTGCGTGAAATTGCGGATGTCGCAGAACAAGACCGTGAGCGGCTTGCTGGCAGCTTCCATGCCGTAGTGCGCCGGATCGCGCGCCATCTCGTCGACCAGCTCCGGCGGCACATAGGTGCCGAACAGGCGCGTCAGCGCCCGGCGCGTACGGCCTTCGAAGAAGTATCCGTACGACATGTTGACGGCGAACACCGCGGCGACGAGCAGCAACAGCGACGCGAGCGGCATCACGAGCGACGCCGCGAGGTACAGCCAAGTGTTCAGCGCGACCAGCGCGACCAGCGTGCCCGCGGTGGCGGCTATCGCCTGCAGGGCGGTCAGGCGCGGCAGCAGCAGGCCCAGCCCGATGCCGACGAGCAGCAGCATCATGACCTCGTAGCCCAGCGAGTAATCGGGCTGAACCGGCAGGTTGCGGTCGAGCATGCCCGCGAGCAGGTTGGCATGCACTTCAACGCCCGGGTACACCTCCTCCACCGGGGTGGCACGCAGGTCGTACATGCCCGGGGCGGTGGTGCCGACGAGCACGATCTTGCCCTTCAGCTCGCCTGCGGGCAGCTTGCCCTGGAGCACGTCGGACGCCGATATATACCGGAACGACCCGCCGTTCGGCCCGCCGCGACCACGGAAGGGCACCAGTGCGCTCACGCGGGCGTCGACCGGTATGGCGATCGGCGCAGTGCCGGGCACGCGAAGCTGGATGCTTTCGAGTCCCTGGTAGCTGCGCGGCAGCCACCGCTCGGCCGGGAATCCGGGCTGCACGGCCGGCCAGCCGTTCAGGCTGCGGAACATCGCCAGCGCGAGCGATTCGTAGTACTTGCCTTCGTGTTCGGCAATGACCGGCACCGAGCGCACGATCCCGTCCGGGTCCTGGATCGAGTTGAAAAAGCCCGCGCGCGGTACCGCCTGCGCCAGCAAAGGCAGGTTGGCGCCATAGCCGTCCCAGCGGGTGAAGGGAACGGGGCGCCCGGCGAGGTCGGTGCGGTCCATCACCGGGGCCGGCAGCACGCCGCTCGTGCGCCCATTGCGGTCGCTGGTGAAGTAGTAGCCGAGCACCGCGGGGCGCCCGCGCAGTGCATCGGCAAAGCGGGCGTCGAAGTTCAGCGGCCCGCGCAATTGCTGCAGCTTGGCCTCGAAAGCGGCGATGCCCTTGAGTTCGTCGGCCGCGAGCCGTTCGAGCTGCGCGAGCCCGGAACTGGTGTCCGGCTCCGGAAACACGACGTCGAACCCCACGAGCCCGACTTGTTGCCGAGCGAACAACTCGCCGGCCAGTGCCGCCATGCGATCGCGAGGCCACGGCCAGCGGCCGACCTCGGCCAGGCTTTTTTCGTCGATGTCGACGATGACGATGCGCTCGTCGCGCGTGTGCGGCATGGTCGCGCGCAAGCGCGCGTCATAGATGGCGTGGTCGAGCTGCCGCACGAACCCCAGCGGAACGAGGTCGACGGCATGCAGCAGCGCCAGCAGCAGCGGAACGGCGGCCATCAGCAACCGCGGCCAGTACTGCGTGGCGTACAAGGTGTTCCTCAGGCGGACCGGCGGCAGGGGTAGGGCGCCGCGGCATCGACGGCGGGCGCCCGTTCGTGCTCAGAACTGCACGAACTGCATCTGCGTGCCGGCGAGCTCGATGACGTCGCCGTTCTTCAGATGCACGGGGTCGTTGCCGACGGCGTTGCCATTGACGGTGGGTTTCATCGCGCCTTCAACGTGGGCGAAGACGTACCCGCCCGGCCGCTTGGTGATGGAGGCGACCTGCACGCCCGGCTTGCCGACCGTGGTGACGACCTTGGTGAGGCTCACCTCACGCCCGGCAGCCGCGCCGTTCAAGACCTTGATCGAGGCGGCTGGCACCGGAGTGCCGCTCAGGCCGCCAAAGCCGGAGGGGGTGCTCAAGGGTGAATGCGCCGGTGGCAAACCACCCGCCGGTGCTCCGGGAACGGCGCCCGGTTTCATCACCATGGTTTTCTCGTACTCGTGCACTTCGTCGGTCAGGTACTTGATCTTGTACTTGCCGATCTCGACGGTGTCGTTGTGCGTGAGCAGTTGTTTTTTGACGGCCTTGCCGTTGATGTAGGTGCCGTTGGTGCTGTTGAGGTCTTCGATGAACACGTCCTGCCCCACCATCTGGAGCACGGCGTGCTCGCCGCTGACGGCGAGGTTGTCGATGACGATGTCGTTGTAGGGACGCCGGCCAAGAGTGGTCTTGTCCTTGGTGAGCTGTACCTCCTTGATCACCACCCCGTCGAGCGAAACGACCAGTTTCCCCATGCTTGACCTCTGTTAAATGTCTCTTGCGACGCTGTTTGTGTACTGCGCTTCAGCGCCTGAATGGCCACCATGATCGGCCGCCGGCGGCAGCGCCCTGGGCGCGCACCAGCACGACGGCGATATTATCCCGTCCGCCTGCGGCATTGGCGGCAGCTACCAGGCCGGTACCGGCTTCCCGTAAGTCGTTGGCACTTTGCAACACCGCGGCGATCTGGTTGTCGCTGATCATGTCGGACAGGCCGTCCGAGCACAGCAGGAACATATCGCCCGAGAGCACGTCGTGCAGGTGTGTTTCGAGCAGGACGTTGTCTTCGACCCCGACGGCGCGGGTCACGAGGTTCTTGTTCGAGGAAAAAGCCGCCTGTTCGGGGGTGATCAGGCCCGCGTCGATCTGTTCCTGCAGCAGCGAGTGGTCCTTCGTGATCTGCGTGAGCTTGCCGTTGCGGAAACGGTAGCCCCGCGAATCGCCGATGTGGCCCATGAGCAGGCGACCCTCGCGCAGCACGGCGACCACCAGCGTGGTGCCCATGCCGGCGTACTGCGGGTTGGAATTGGCGGCGTTGAAGATGGCCCGGTTGGCGTTGTCGACGCAGATGTCCATTGCGCGCCGCACGTCGGTGTCGGTGGCATTGGCGGACGCTTCCGTCAGCCAGCGCCCCAACTCCGATTTGATGAAGGCGGTGGCCATGCCGCTGGCAATTTCGCCTGCGTTGTAGCCTCCCATGCCATCGGCCAGAACGGCAAGGCCAGCCTGCTCGTCCACGGCTGTCGAGTCTTCGTTGTTGTCGCGTGCGCGACCAGGGTCTGTGAGGCTGAAGAACTCGAAAAGCATGGAAGCGGAACTCAAGGCCGGCACCTATTGTTTGGGCTTGGATACAGGGGCCGCCGGGTGGGCTGGATTGTGCCGTGGATCGCCACCCGCCACGCTCGATGTCCCCCCTTGGTCACGGGGGGGCAGTTTCATCGTGGGTTCGGCGGCCGACTGCTGTACGGCGGCAGTTGCAGCATACCCTGTGCCTGCCCTGGCGATTGCGGCAGCCGCAGCACCGGGCGGCAGCACCGTGGTGGCGCCGTCGTCGACGGCGGGCGCTGCGTCGGGGAGCTGACCGGCCACTTTCAACAGATCGGCTGCCAGCTGCTGCCCGTCGGCGTAGCGGATCTCGGGGCGCTTTTCCATAGCGAGCGCGACGATGTTGGCCAGGGCCTCGGGCAGTTCCGGGCGCAGCGTACGGATGTCGGGTGCCGGCTCATTGGCAATCTTGTACATCAACTCGGCCATCGAATCGCCGCGGAAGGGGAGCTGGCCCGTCAGCAGCTGGAACAGCGTGACCCCCAACGAGTAGAGATCGCTGCGCCCGTCGATCTTGCGGCCGGCCATCTGTTCGGGCGACATGAACGACGGCGTGCCCAGCACCATGCCGGTCTTGGTGCGTGACGAATCGGTGATCCGTGCAATGCCGAAGTCGGTGACCTTCACCGTGTCGGCCGCCGGGTCGTACATGATGTTGGCCGGTTTGATGTCGCGGTGGACGACGCCCTGCGCGTGCGCGTAGGCCAGCGCCTGGGCCACGCGGGCGACGATCGACACCGCCCTGGCCGGCGGCAGCAAGGCGCCGGGGCGGCTGTAGGGCACCAGATCCTGCCCCTTGAGGAACTCCATCGCGATGTAGGCGAGGTCGTGCTCCTCGCCGGCGTCGAAGATGGTCACGATGTTCGGGTGCTGCAGCCGGCCGGCGGTTTCGGCCTCGCGGAAGAAGCGCTCGCGTGCATCGTCGAGCTCGGCGCCCTCGAATTCCTGGCTCAGTGCCATCGTCTTGATGGCGACCATGCGGCCGATCTTCGGATCCTTGCCTAGGTAGACGACGCCCATCGCACCCTTGCCGAGCTCCTTTTCCACCTGGTAGCGGCCGAGCATCGGCTTCTCGACCTGGCCGTTGCCCAGCAACACGGTGGCGCCGGCCGACGAGGTACCGCCGCCCAGCATGACCGTTTCCGACAGATTCTTCGCGCGTGCCAGTTTGGTTTCGAGGTCCTTGTACTTGCGGTCGTAGCTCGCCATGTGCTCGTAGACCGCCTGCGCCTTGTTGAACTGGCGCTTGCGCTCGAAGTCGAGCGCGAGGTTGTAGAGGTTGTCCATCACCGGCGGCGACAGCGGCACCCGGCGGAACTTGTCGAACGCCATGTCGAGCTGGCCCTGCCCCTGCAACGCGAGGCCGAGCATGCGGTTGGTCTCGGCGGATTCTTCATCCGACTTGATCTTGCCTGCCTCGGTGACGAGGAAGCGTTTGGTGGTGAGCAGCAGGTGGCCGATCAGCAGCAGCGCCGCCGGCAGCACGAACTGCACCCACACCGCCATCTGGCTGAGCAGCACCAGTTCGCCGACCAGCAGCACCAGCAGCACGAGGCCGGTGGCGGTGGCGCCGACACCTGCCGACAGCCGGGGCAGCAGCGCGATCAGGTACAGCGCCACCAGTACCACGGCACCGAGCTGCAAACCCTGCGCCCAGCCGGGCGTTATGACGAAATGCTCCGACAGGATGCTCGACGTGATGTGAGCCATCGTTTCGACCGGCGTCATCGACGCGGCAACGGGCGTTGGCAGCGTGGTGCCCACGCCGGCGGCGGTTGCGCCGATCAGCACGATCTTGTCGGCGTATTTGGAGGCCGGGATCTTGCCGCTGATCACGTCGTAGAACGAATCGATCGGAAAGGCCGGTTTGCCACCCGTGGCATAGAAGTGAGGGCGCATCAGGGCCGCGCCGTCGGTGACGATCTTCAGGCGGCCCACCTCGATCACGTCGCCGGTGCCGATCTTCACGTCGCCCAGGCCCAGGTTCAGGCTGCGGGCGGCGGCCAGCAACGGCAACGACGGCACGGCGCGGCCGTAGTAATCGATCAGCAGGGCGTCGCGGCGGATCGCACCGTCAGGGTCCTGCACCTGCCGCAGGTGGCCGACGCCCGCGGACTTGGCGCCGAGCATCTCGATCGGTTGCTGCGTGCCGATGGCGGTCACGAGGAAGGCCCCGGTCGGGTCGAGCGTGCTGGCGAGTGCGAAGTCGGGCAGCGGGCGGTCGGGGCGGCCGAGCGGATCGCCCAGCCGCAGGTCGGAGGCCAGCAGCACGTTGCCGGCCTTCGCCATGCTGGCCGCGAGGCGGGAGTCGGTGTCGAGCGCGGCCTCGGCGTCCTGCAGCAGCTTCGCGGCGGCGGGATCGCCCGCCACGGCGGGCAATTGACGCAACTGGCGGATGTAAGCCAGCCCGCGATCCTGCTGCGGCTCGAAGAAGAAGGCGGTGTGGACGATCGTCTTGGCGCGCGCTTCGGTCAGCTTGTCGATCAGCTGCGCGTGGATGTCGCGCGACCAGGGCCAGCGGCCGATGTTGGCGATGCTCTGGTCGTCGATCGCGATGACGGCGATGCGGTCGGACGGCGCCCGTGCGGCGCTTTCCATGCCGAAGTCGTAATAGCGCCGTTCGAGGACGCCGATGAAATCGGTCGCCGCGTGCAGGATCAGCACGCCCAGCACCACCCAAACGCCGACGAACCAGTCGGCCCGCCAGACGCTTCCCTTCCTCTTGCTCATCGAATGCTCGTGCTTTCGTGCTGCAGACGGCAGCAGTGGACTGGCACGTTAGCAGAGCCCCCCAGGCAAGACAAGGGCGCCGCTCACGCCTGCGAGCGGCGCCCTGGCAGCGCACGGGAGCGGGAAGGCGTCAGGCTGCGCTCGACTCGCTGGAATTGCTCTTGGCGCGCATCGCTACCAGCTTGCCGACGGCCAGCACGAACAGGGCGCCCGCGATGCCGAAGACGTACTTCATCGTGTCGGTCTGTGGCACTTGCGGCAGGTAGGTGAGCATGGCCGGGTCGCTCAGTGCCATCGTGCCGGCGATCCAGCCGAGCAGCATGCCGCCGGCGGTGATGATGATGGGGAAACGGTCCATCAGCTTGATCACCAGCTGGCTGCCCCACACGATGATGGGGATCGACACGAGCAGGCCGAAGATCACGAGCGGCATCTGGTGGCCTTCACCGGCGGTCTCTGCTGCGCCGGCAATGGCGATCACGTTGTCCAGGCTCATCACGAAGTCGGCGATGATGACCGTCTTGACGGCGGCCCACAGCTTGTCGCTGGCCTGGATGTTGGCGTGCTCGTCTTCGTCTTCCGGAGCGAGCAGCTTGATGCCGATCCACAGCAGCAACAGCGCCCCGACGATCTTCAGGAACGAGATTTTCAGCAGCGTCAGTGCAAAGAAGATCAGGATGACCCGCAGCGCGATGGCGCCGAAGGTGCCCCACAGGATGCCGAGGCGGCGTTGCGCCGGCGGCAGCTTGCGGCAGGCGAGGGCGATCACCACGGCGTTGTCGCCACCCAGCAGGATGTCGATCATGATGATCTGCCCGACGGCTACCCAGAATTCGGGCGTCAGGAATTGCTCCATGTCCTGTCCTTCTCTTTCTCGGAAATCAGATGCCGGAGCGCTGAGGCCCCTAGGGTGAACCCGCAAGTGTAGGGGCGCGCGCTGTGGCTCCCTTGCGTGAACTACGTACGTCGACAGCGGCTTGAGCGTGCCTCGACAGCAAAGTGACGGGCGGCAAGCGCGGAAGGCCGCTCGCGCGGCCTTCCGTTCAAGCGGGCGAGACGGCGATCAGAGCACGCTCTTGAGCAGCTTGCCCATTTCCGACGGGTTGCGCGTGACCTTGAAGCCGCACTCTTCCATGATGGCGAGCTTGGCGTCGGCCGTGTCGGCACCACCGGAGATCAGCGCGCCGGCGTGGCCCATGCGCTTGCCGGGAGGGGCGGTGACACCGGCGATGAAGCCGACGATCGGCTTCTTCATGTTGTCCTTGCACCAGCGCGCGGCTTCGGCTTCGTCCGGACCGCCGATTTCGCCGATCATGATGACGGCGTCGGTGTCGGGGTCGTCGTTGAACATGCGCATCACGTCGATGTGCTTCAGGCCGTTGATCGGATCGCCACCGATGCCGACGGCGCTGGATTGGCCCAGGCCCAGTTCGGTGAGCTGCGCCACGGCTTCATACGTCAGCGTGCCGGAACGCGACACCACGCCGATGCGACCCTTGCGGTGGATGTGGCCCGGCATGATGCCGATCTTGATCTCGTCGGGCGTGATCAGGCCGGGGCAGTTCGGGCCGAGCAGCAGCGTCTTCTTGCCGCCGGCGGCTTCCTTGGCCTTCATCTTGTTGCGCACTTCCAGCATGTCGCGCACGGGGATGCCTTCGGTGATGCAGATCGCCAGGTCGAGGTCGGCCTCGACGGCTTCCCAGATCGCGGCAGCGGCGCCGGCGGGCGGCACGTAGATCACGCTGACGGTCGCGCCGGTGGCCTTGGCGGCTTCGGTGACGTTGGCGTAGATGGGAATGCCTTCGAAGTCCTCGCCGGCCTTCTTCGGGTTCACGCCGGCGACGAAGCAGTTCTTGCCATTGGCGTAGTCACGGCACATGCGGGTGTGGAACTGGCCCGTCTTGCCGGTGATGCCCTGCGTGATGACCTTGGTGTCCTTGCTGATCAGGATGCTCATTTCAAATTCCTCTCAGGGCGATTACTTCACCGCGGCCACGACTTTTTGCGCGGCTTCGGCCATCGTGTCGGCGGAGATGATGGGCAGGCCGGATTCGGCCAGCATCTTCTTGCCCAGGTCTTCGTTGGTGCCCTTCATGCGCACCACCAGCGGCACCTTCAGGCCCACGGCCTTGGAGGCGACGATCACGCCGTCGGCGATCGTGTCGCAGCGCATGATGCCGCCGAAGATGTTGACCAGGATGGCCTTCACCTCGGGGTTCTTCAGCATGATCTTGAAGGCTTCGGTCACCTTCTCGGCCGTGGCGCCACCGCCGACGTCGAGGAAGTTGGCCGGCTCGCCGCCGAACAGCTTGATGGTGTCCATCGTGGCCATCGCGAGGCCGGCGCCGTTCACCAGGCAGCCGATGTTGCCGTCGAGCTGGATGTAGGCCAGGTCGAACTTCGAAGCTTCGACTTCGGCCGGATCTTCTTCATCGAGGTCGCGGTAGGCGACGATCTCGGGGTGGCGGAACAGGGCGTTGGCGTCGAAGTTGAACTTCGCGTCGAGGGCCTTGATGTTGCCGTTGCCTTCGAGGATCAGCGGGTTGATCTCGGCCAGGCTGGCGTCGGTCGCCATGTAGCACTGGTAGAGTTTCTTGAGCACGTCGACGGCCTGCGAGACGGAGCCTTCCGGCACGCCGATTCCCTTGGCCAGTTCGGTCGCCTGCGCGTCGGTCAGACCAGTGGCGGGGTCGACGAAGACCTTGATGATCTTCTCGGGCGTGTTGTGCGCCACTTCCTCGATGTCCATGCCGCCTTCGCTGGAGGCCATCATCGCGACCTTCTGCGTGCCGCGGTCGGTCACGGCGGCGACGTAGTATTCCTTCTTGATGTCCGCGCCTTCTTCGATCAGCAGGCGGCGCACCTTCTGGCCTTCGGGGCCGGTCTGGTGGGTCTTCAGCTGCATGCCGAGAATCTGCTCCGACAGGCTCTTGACTTCATCGAGCGAGCGGGCCAGCTTGACGCCGCCACCCTTGCCGCGCCCGCCGGCGTGGATTTGGGCCTTGACCACCCAGACCGGGCCGCCCAGTTTCTGGGCCGCCTCGATGGCTTCCTGCACGGTGAAGGCGGGGTAGCCGCGCGGCACCGGCACACCGAAGTTGCGCAAGATCTCCTTGCCTTGGTACTCATGAATCTTCATGGTGTGACTCTCTCTGGGTCGTCTACTGAAATGACCGGTTCGGCTTGCGGCCGGTACCAGCGCGGGTAAAACAATCGGACGGCCTCGCCATCGGAGCGCAGCGCATGGCAGCGGTCGAGCTGGAAAGGCGGGTTGTTGCTGCCGGCTTCGCCGTTCTCCTGGGTGTCGAGCACCTCGCCGGCGAAGGCCTGGATGACGGCCGTGGGCAGCACCTGCGTCATCTCGGTCAGGTGCGTGCAGCCCTGGATGCCGCCGAGCCGTTCTTTCACGGCGTGGCGGAAGTTCTTGAAGAGATTGAGGCCCACGAGGCGGGCGTAGGCGTCGCCATGCGCGTCGCAGTGGCCCGGATAGGGCATGCCTTCGGTGATGGCGCCGGCTTCGAGGATGTCGAGCTGCTCGTTGACCACCAGGCGCAGCGTCATGTCGTGCACCGGCTCGCCCGCGGGGCGCAGGCCGCCGGCCAACGGATAGTCGCGGGTCTTGACGTCCGTCAGGCGGGCATCGACTTCCCAAAGCCCATCGCCGCGGGCATAGACAGCGACGTCGATGCTGCGGCGGTGTTTGAGCTGGCGCTGCGGGTCAGCCGGAGGAAGTGCCATGACAGCCGGGAGTTACGGGCGGGTTTCGGCGAGCCCGTGACTTTATCATGGTGCGCTGCACCAAAGCTTGCGGCCGGCTGTCAAGGCGCCGGGCCGTCATCTTCGGCGCCTTTCACGACACGCCGGATCACTTCGGCTGAAAAACCTCGCCCTGCCAGAAACCGCATCTGCCGGGCACGTTCGGCCGGCTCAGCCGCCGGTGTGCCGAACTTGCGCTGCCACAGCGCCTGCGCGCGTTCGAACTCCGAAGCCTGCAGGCGGCTCAGCGCTTCGGAAACGGTGTCGGCGTCCAACCCGTGCCCGTGCAGTTCGTGGCGGATGCGGGCGGTGCCGAAGCGGGCCGATTTGCGATGCAGCACCGACTCGACGAAGCGGGCCTGCGAGAGCAGGCCCTTGGCTTCGAGTTCATCGAGGATGGCGTCGAGCTGGCCCGGCTCCTCTTCGTGCGGACGCAGCTTGCGTTCCAGTTCGGGCCGGGAATGCTCGCGAGCGGCCAGATATTTGAGCGCCCGCCCTTTCAGCGACAGCTTGCCGAAGCCCATGGCGGTGAAGGGCGCGGGACGGTTTTACTCGTCCTTTTCCTTGGCGTCTTTCGCGTCCTTCACGTCTTTCGACTTGGCCTTGCCGTTGGGCTTGTCGGCCGGCTTCTCGGCGCCGGCCAGCAGCGGCACGCCCAGTGCGGCGCGCACCTTGTTCTCGATCTCGAAGGCGATGTCCGGGTTCTCTTTGAGGAACTCGCGTGCGTTGTCCTTGCCCTGGCCGATCTTTTCGCCGTTGTAGGCGTACCAGGCGCCGGATTTCTCGACGATGCGGGCATTGACGCCCATGTCGATGACCTCGCCCTCGCGGCTGATGCCTTCGCCGTAGAGGATGTCGAAGTCGGCGGTCTTGAACGGGGGCGAGACCTTGTTCTTGACGACCTTGACCTTGGTTTCGTTGCCGATGACCTCGTCGCCCTTTTTGATGGAGCCGACGCGGCGGATGTCGAGGCGCACGGACGAATAGAACTTGAGCGCGTTGCCGCCGGTGGTGGTTTCGGGGCTGCCGAACATCACGCCGATCTTCATGCGGATCTGGTTGATGAAGATGACCATGCAGTTGGTCTTCTTGATCGTGGCGGTGAGCTTGCGCAGCGCCTGGCTCATCAGACGCGCCTGCAGGCCGGGCAGCGAATCGCCCATTTCGCCCTCGAGCTCGGCCTTGGGCGTGAGTGCGGCGACCGAGTCGACGATGATCAGGTCGACCGAGCCGGAGCGCACGAGCGCATCGACGATTTCGAGTGCCTGCTCGCCGGTGTCGGGCTGGGAGATCAGCAGGTCCTGGAGGTTGACGCCGAGCTTTTGCGCGTATTGCACGTCCAGTGCGTGTTCGGCGTCGATGAAGGCGCAGACGCCGCCCTGCTTCTGCATTTCAGCGACCACCTGCAGCGTGAGCGTGGTCTTGCCGGAGGATTCCGGGCCGTAGATTTCGACCACACGGCCGCGGGGCAGGCCGCCGACGCCGAGCGCGATGTCGAGGCCGAGGGAGCCGGTGGAGACGACCTGGATGTCTTGGACCACCTCGCCCTCGCCCAGGCGCATGATGGAGCCCTTGCCGAACTGCTTTTCGATTTGCGCCAGCGCGGCCTGCAGGGCCTTGGCCTTTTCGGTGTTGAGGGCGGATTTGTTGGCTGCGTCCATTCGGTTCTCCAAAGATCGGCGCATTATCGCAAAAGCTGGATGTTTGTACAGTGGTGGCTGGCTCACCCCCTACGCGCTCCGCGCGCCCCCTTCGAGGGGGCGTCACCAGCAGCCCGGCGAAGCCGGCTCTGCGGTGCCCGCGCGGCAAATGCGAGTGCTACGCGGCGTGCCACACCTACAATCAGTCACAGCAGCGACCGATGCCGATGACAGCTGCAGGAGACATACGATGCGTATCCTGATCGCCGAAGACGATCAAGTCCTCGCCGACGGGCTGTTGCGGTCGCTGCGCAGCTCCGGTTATGCGGTGGACCAGGTGGGGTCGGGCACGGAAGCCGATGCGGCGCTGTCCTCGCACGAGTTCGATCTGATCATCCTGGACCTGGGGCTGCCCAAGATGCATGGGCTGGAGGTGCTGAAGCGCCTGCGCGGCCGCGGCACGGCGACGCCGGTGCTCATTCTGACGGCAGCCGACAGCATCGAGGAGCGGGTCAAGGGGCTGGATCTCGGCGCAGACGACTACATGGCCAAGCCGTTTTCGCTGCAGGAGCTGGAGGCGCGAGTGCGTGCGCTCACGCGGCGCGGGCTCGGCACGGCGTCGAGCGTGATCCGGCACGGCCCGCTCACCTTCGACCAGACGGGGCGCGTGGCCTACATCAATGACCAGATGATCGAGCTGTCCGCGCGGGAGCTGAGCCTGCTCGAGGTGCTGCTGCAGCGCGCCGGGCGGCTGGTCAGCAAGGACCAGCTGGTCGAGCGCCTGTGCGAGTGGGGCGAAGAGGTCAGCAACAACGCGATCGAGGTCTACATCCACCGCCTGCGCAAGAAGATCGAGCAGGGCCCGATCCGCATCGCGACCGTGCGCGGGCTGGGCTACTGCCTCGAGAAGATCCCGGGCTGAGCGCAGGCTGCTCGGCCACGCTGGATTGCCCCGCACGCCCTGATGCCGCCCAATCTGCTGGCCCATACGAGTTCGGCCTATCGCGAGCAGCGTTCGCTGTTCGGCGAGATCCTGGACTGGATGCTGGCACCGCTGCTGCTGCTGTGGCCGATGAGCGTGGCGTTGACCTGGCTGGTGGCGGAAAACATCGCCAACCGCCCGTTCGACCGGGCGTTGGGCGAAACGGCGCGCGCGCTGGGGCAGCAGATCGCCGCTGCGCCGGGGCAGGCGGTGCCGCAGCTGCCGCGCGCGATCTCGGAGTTCCTGCGCGCGGACAACGTCGACACCATCTACTTCCAGGTGCTGGGCACGCGCGGCGAGTACGTGAGCGGCGACCGTGAGTTGCCGGTGCCCACCGACGAGCAGCGCGACACGCGCGAAGTCCGCTTTCGCAACGACGAGGCGCACAACGAGGCGGTGCGGGTGGCGTACGTGTGGGTGCCGCTGCCGGCGTTGGCCGACGACGCCGTGGCGCTGGTGCAGGTGGCCGAGACGTTGAACAAGCGCTCGCAGCTGGCGACCGAGATCATCAAGGGCGTGATCCTGCCGCAGTTCGTGATCCTGCCGGTCGCGGTGCTGCTGGTGTGGCTGGCACTGTCGCGCGGGATCGCGCCGCTGTCGGAGCTGCAGCAGCGCATCCGTCGCCGTCGCAGCGACGACCTCAGCCCGATCGACGAGCGCGACGCGCCGGAAGAGGTGGCGCCGCTGGTGCGCTCGATCAATGACCTGCTCGGCCGGTTGGACCAGTCGCTGCAGACGCAGAAGCACTTCCTGGCCGACGCGGCGCACCAGTTGAAGACGCCGCTGGCAGGTCTGCGCATGCAGGCCGAGCTGGCCCAGCGCGAGATCGATGCCGGCCAGCGCGACCCGCAGGAGTTGAAGAAATCGCTGCGGCAGATCGCGCGCTCCAGCCAGCGGGCCGCGCACATGGTCAACCAGTTGCTCGCGCTGGCGCGGGCCGAGAACCAGGGGCAGTTGCTGCACCGCCATGAAGTGCCGCTGGCACGAGTGGCGGCAGAGGCGGTGCGTGACTTCGTGCCGCGCGCGCTCGACAAGCGCATCGACCTCGGCTACGAGGGGCCGGAGCCCGACCGCCCGGATACCGTGCCCGGCGCTTCGGGCTCGCGCGTGCTCGGCAACCCGCTGCTCGTGAAGGAGCTGGTGCGCAATCTGGTCGACAACGCCATCCTCTACACGCCGGAGGGCGGGACCGTGACGGTGCGGATGTTCAACGACCCGTTCGGGCAGGTCAGCGTGTTGCAGGTCGAGGATTCGGGGCCCGGCATCCCGGAGTCCGAACGCGAACTGGTGTTTCAGCCGTTCTACCGGGCGCTGGGGACCGACGTGGACGGCAGTGGCCTGGGCCTGGCCATCGTGCGTGAGATCGCGCAACAGCACGGGGCGGTGGTGACGATCGAGGATGCCCGGGTGTCGACCGACGGCAACGGGCGCGGTACCCGTTTCACGGTGCGCTTTCCGGTCGCGCCGCACGCCGGCGAGCCGAACGGCGAGCCGGTCTCGCCCAACGAAGTTCACCCCTGACGGCGCGCTGCGGCCGTTGCAGTTCCCGCCCCGGGAGCTCGATACGTGCCCACCAGTGCCTCGGCCCCCTGAGATGCGGGGGCTGTGTGATCGCCATGCACGCCCTGCGTTGCGGGCCGTCTGCTCGATCACTTTGCTGCAGTGCAGCTTTGGGTTTTCACGGTGCAACCCTGCGAGGGCTCAAGCCTTCAATGGCCCGACCGTGGTGGCAAGCGCTCACCTCGTGCGCGGCCGGAACCACGGCAACCGGGAGAAAGGAAACCCACGTGAAACGCATGATTGCCCGCGCGGTGCTGGCCGCTGCCTGCCTCGGCGGCCCTCTCGCTGCCGCCACGTCAGCCCACGCAGCCGACACCTACACGCAGACGCGCCATCCCATCGTGCTGGTGCATGGCCTGCTCGGCTTCGACCAGCTCGGGCCCGTCAACTACTTCTACGGCGTGCCCGATGCGTTGCGCAGCGGCGGTGCCACCGTCTACACCGCCAGCGTCTCGGCGTCGAACGCCTCTGAAGTGCGCGGCGAGCAACTGCTGCGCGAGTTGCGGGCACTGCAACGCGCGCATGGGCATGCCAGGTTCAATCTGGTCGCGCACAGCCACGGCGGGCACACCAGCCGGTACGTGGCCGCGGTGGCGCCGGAGCTGGTCGCGTCCGTCACCGCGGTGCACACGCCGCACCACGGCAGCAAGACGGCCGACGGCGTGGAAGGCCTCACGTCGTGGACCGGCACGACCGGCCCGGTGGCCGCCATCGCCGATGCGTTGTCGCGTCTCATCAGTTCGTTGTCGGGCAGCCCGCAGTTGCCGCAGGACTCGCTGGCAGCGCTGCAATCGCTCAGCACGGCAGGGTCGGCCGATTTCAACCGGCGCTTTCCGCAAGGCCAGCCCTCCAGCGCATGCGGGCAGGGGCCGGCAGTGGTCAACGGCGTCCGCTACTACTCCAGCGGCGGCACGTCGGTGGTGACGAACGTGCTCGATGCGGCAGACGGTTTCCTCGCGGCCACCAGCGTCTTCTTCGGCTTCGAGCAGAACGATGGCCTGGTGGGGCGATGCTCGTCGCACTGGGGCGAGGTGCTGCGCGACGACTACCCCTGGAACCACGTCGACGCGATCAACCACACCTTCGGCTTGCGCGCGTGGTTCACCCCGGAACCGGTGGCGTTTTACCGGGCGCAGGCCAACCGGTTGAAGCAGGCAGGGTTGTAAGCGCAGGTTGTCGCCAGTGATCGAGATGACGGCGCCGATGCCTTCGCCGTCACTCGCATCACTTTGCTGCATTGCAGCTGCGGGCAATTCCGCAGGGTTGAAAACGAACGATCGTTCTTTAATCCGCTCACCGCGCCACGGCGAAACAGCCCACCCCAGCTGCGCGGACCCACCAGAAGGAGACAGACACGTGAAACGCTTGCTCGCGCGCACGGCCCTTGCGGCCGCCTGCCTCGGCGCCCTCGGTGCCACGACCACCGCCCACGCGGCCGACACCTATACCCGCACGCGCCATCCCGTCGTGCTGGTGCATGGCCTGTTCGGCTTCGACTCGGTCGGCATCGTGAACTACTGGTACGGCATTCCCTCGGCATTGCGCTCAGGTGGTGCCACGGTGTATGTGCCGCAGCAGTCCGCGGCCAACGCCAGCGAGGTGCGTGGCGAGCAGCTGCTGGCCGAGTTGCGCCGCCTGAAGGCAGCCTACGGGCACGCGAAGTTCAACCTCATCGGGCACAGCCATGGCGGCCAGACGGTGCGGTACGTGGCGGCCGTGGCGCCGGAACTGGTGGCTTCGGTCACCACCGTCGGCACGCCGCACCTCGGCAGCCCGGTGGCGGACGCGGTGAAGCGCGGCACCGACGCCACCGGCAGCACGCAGGTCGTGTCCAGCATCGTCAACGGCTTTGCGAGCGTGATCAGCTTCCTGTCCGGCGCGCCGTCGCTGCCCCAGAACTCCGAGGCGGCGATGAACTCGTTGACGAGCGCGGGCGCGGCCAGCTTCAACGCACGCTTTCCGGCAGGCAAGCCGACCACGTCATGCGGACAAGGGCCGGCAACGGCGAACGGCGTGCGCTACTACTCGGCCAGCGGCACCTCGGTGCTGACCAACGTGCTCGACCCGACCGACGGGCTGCTGGGCATCACTTCGCTGATGTTCAAGGGATCGCCGAACGACGGGCTCGTGGGGCGCTGCTCGTCGCATTGGGGCCAGGTGCTGCGTGACGACTACCCGTGGAACCACGTCGACCAGATGAACCACGCCTTCGGGCTGCGCGGCCTGTTCACGCCCGATCCGGTGGCCTTCTACCGCGCGCACGCCAACCGGCTGCAGCAGGCAGGGTTGTGATGGCGTGGCCCGGTGCGCGCGCAGCAGGATGGGCCGTGTCGGCGGCGGGCGTGCTGGTGCTCGCATCGATCGGGTGGCACTTCGCCTGCCCCGACGGCTGCGCCTCGCCTTCCCGGCCGCCCGCAGAGCGCAGCGGCGGCGCGCCGCTGGGTCGCAGCGAAGGCTTCAGCCTGATGGGTGCCGCCCCGGCTGCAGGCATGGGCGCTTCCACGGCGCAGCGGTCGCCCGAACAGGTGGCACACCGGCTGTTCACGGACGGTTCGCTGCGCGACACCTCGCCCGACGGCGACTGGGGCGTCGACGCCTCCGGCCAGTTGCGTCCATCGATCACGCTGCGCCGGCGCTTCGACTACTACCTCACCGCGCTGGGCGAGGCGAGTGTGGAAGAGCTGGGGGCCCTGGTGCTCGCCGAGGCGACGCGCGCAGTCGGTGCCGAAGCCGCTGCGCGCATCGGCGAGGTGTGGCAGCGCTACGTGACCCTGCAGCAGCAGACCTACGAGCATCAGGTGAAGCTGGGCGACCGCAGCACGTGGGCGCCGGCGCTCGCGGAGCGGCAGCTGGCGCGACGGCGCATCCTCGGACCCGCCTGGGCCGAAGCCTTCTACCGCGAGGAAGAGGAAGCGCTGCGGCGGGAGATGTCGCAAGCGCAGCAGCCGGCGCCAGAGTCGCAGCAGGCGTTGCTGCTCGGCGGCGCACCGGGCACCGACCCCGAGGTGCTGCACCGGCAGCGGGTGCAGCAGTTCGGCGAGGAGGCCGCGCAGCGGCTGCGTGAGGAAGACGCAGCGTGGCAGCGCTGGGAGCAGCGCGTCGCGCAGGCCTACGGCGACGTGGACCGGCTGAGGCGAGCGCCGGAATTGTCACCGGTGCAGCGCGAGGCGGCCATCCAGGCCTACCTCGAGCAGCACTTCGACGAAAAAGAACGCCTGCGTGTGCAGGCGTTGCTGGGGTTGTGAGCGGCGCGGCTGCCGCGCGCTCCTTGGTCAGCCCATGATCTGCTTGGGCAGCCAGGTCGCGATACCGGGGAACACGTAGAGCAGTGCCACGGCGCCGACCAGCAGGAAGAACATCGGGGCCGACGCCTTGGCGATCCACGGAAGTTCGCGCCCGGTCATGCCTTGCAGCACGAAGAGGTTGAAGCCCACCGGCGGCGTGATCTGCGCCATCTCGACGACCAGCACGAGGAAGATGCCGAACCAGATCGGGTCGATGCCGGCCGCATGCACGATCGGCAGCACGACGCCCATCGTCAGCACGATGACCGAGATGCCGTCGAGGAAGCAGCCGAGCACGATGTAGAACACCATCAGTGCGACGATCAGCATGAACGGCGACAGGCCCAGCGAGGCGATCCATTCCGCCAGGTGGCGCGGCAGGCCGATGTAGCCCATCGACAGCGTGAGGAACGCGGCGCCCGACAGGATCAGCGCGATCATGCAGTACAGCCGCGTCGCGCCCATCAGCGAGTCGCGGAAGGTCTTCCAGTTCAGCGAACCCTGGAAGGCCGACAGCGCCAGCGAGCCCACCACGCCCAGGCCGGCGGCCTCGGTGGCGGTGGCGACGCCGGAATAGATGGACCCGAGCACGGCGATGATCAGCAGCACCACCGGGATCAGGCTGCGGGATTCCTTCAGCTTTTCGAAGAAGCTCATCGAGCGGTCGGCCGAAGGCACCTTGCCGGGGTTCAGCCACGCCCACATCATCACGTAGCCCATCATCAGGGCCGCGACCATCAGGCCGGGGATCACGCCGGCCGCGAACAGCCTGGCGATCGACACGTCGGCGGTGACGCCGTAGACGATCATGATCAGCGACGGCGGAATCAGCAACCCCAGCGTGCCGGCGCCTGCCAGCGAGCCCACCGCGATGTGGTCGGGGTAGCCGCGCGACTTCAGCTCAGGCAGCGCCATCTTGCCGATCGTCGCGCACGTGGCGGCACTCGAGCCCGACACCGCCGCGAAGATCGTGCAGCCGATCACGTTGGTGTGCAGCAGGCGCCCGGGCAGGCGGTTCATCCAGGGCGCGAGTCCCTTGAACATGTCTTCCGACAGCTTGGTGCGGAAGAGGATCTCGCCCATCCAGACGAACAGCGGCAATGCCGTCAACGTCCACGATGAAGCCGAGCCCCAGATGGTGACCGCCATCGCATCGCCGGCCGGCCGCGCGCTGAACAGCTGCATGCCGATCCAGGCCACGCCGGTCAGCGTGAGCCCGATCCACACACCACTGCCCAGCAGCGCGAACAGGCTGAGGATCAGCAGCGTCGTGATCAACAGGTCGTTCATGATGTACTTCTCACTCGTTGAGCTTGAGCTCGGCGGACACCGGGGCGACCCGCTTGCCGCGTACTTCCAGCCACCATTCGTCGACAAAGGCGATGAAGAAGATCACCGCGCCGATCGCCATCGAAAGCTGCGGGATCCACAGCGGCGTGGCGTCGTTGCCGGTGGAGATGTCGTTGAACGAGTGCGACTCCCAGACGAGGCGTGCGCTGTAGAAAGCGAACGAACCGCTGAGCAGCACCGCCACCGACAGGCTCCACAGTTCCAGCACGCGCTTGGTCTTGGGGCCCACGCTGTTGAGCAGCAGGGTCACACGGATGTGCTCGCCGCGCTTGAGCGTGTGCGCCAGGGCCAGGAAGCCGGCCCCGGCCATGCAGTAGCCCGCATACGCGTCGATGCCGCGGATCGGCAGCGTCACGATGCGGTCCAACATGCTGGCCAGGACCATTGCCAGCGTGCCGACCATGAACAGGGCCGCCAGACCGACGGCACTGTCATACAGAAAGTCGAGCAGCCGGCGCATGTCAGAGCTTCTGGTAGGCGTCGACGATGGCCTTGCCCTCGGGGCCGGCCTTCTCGATCCACTCGTTCAGCATCGTGGTGCCGACGTTCTTGCGCAGATCGGTCTTGAGTTGCGGCGACGGCTCGGCGATCTCCATGCCGTTCTTCTTCAGCAGGCCGAGGTACTCGCGGTCCTTGGCTTCGGAGACCTTCCAGCCGCGCTCTTCAGCGGCAGCGGCGGCCTTCAGGATGCCGTCCTGCGCGGCCTTGTCGAGCGAGTCGAAGGCCTTCTTGTTCACCAGCACGGCGTTCTTCGGCAGCCAGGCCTGGGCGTTGTAGTAGTACTTGATGTGCTCGTAGGTCTTGCTGTCGTAGCCGGTGGAACTGGAGGTCATGAACGACTCCACCACGCCGGTGGCCATCGCCTGCGACAGTTCGGCCGCCTGCACGGTGACCGGCTGTGCACCGATCAGTTCGGCGATGCGGGCGGTGGCCGGGTTGTACGCGCGCCACTTGCTGCCCTTCAGGTCGGCGAAGGTGTTGACCGGCTTCTTCGAGTACAGGCCCTGCGGCTGCCAGGGCACCGAGTACAGCAGCATCATGCCCTGATCGGCCAGCTTCTTCTGCAGCACCGGCTTCTGCGCCTGGTACAGCTTGCGCGCTTCGGGGTAGCTGTCGGCCAGGAAGGGGATGCCGTCCAGGCCGAAGATCTGCCATTCGTTCTGGTACGCGCTCAGCAGGATCTCGCCCATCTGTGCCTGGTTGCCTTGCACGGCACGCTTGATCTCCGGCGCCTTGAACAGCGACGCGTTCGAGTGGACGGTGATCGCCAGCTTGCCGCCGGAAGCCGCTTCCGCCTCCTTGGCGAACTGCACCAGGTTCTCGGTGTGGAAGTTCGTGCCGGGGTAGGCAGAGGCCAGATCCCACTTGGTTTGCGCGTAGGCGTTGAGCGCCAGTCCGCTGAGCGCGACGGCGGCAAGAGACGTCTTGAACATGTTGACTCCTAGCGAGTTGAGCGCGGCGGGCGCCGCGGGTGTTGGCAAACTTGCAAGATCAAGGCCAGAGCTTGCTGACTGAAATGTAAGGAACTGACGATGAAGTGATATCAGTGTTTTCCCGATACGTCGACATTTTGTTGGCATTTTGTTTTCAACTTGAGCTACAGTTTCAACCATCGCAGCGCGCTGGCAGTGCCCTTCATGGGTGCGGAATGCACAGCAAAGGTGCGATGAACCAGAAGGGTTCACCCATGAATCGCAAGAGCAAGATCACCGCTGCAGACGAGGCCGACGCCACGCACCACGAGATCGTGTCGTCCGCCCATCTCGTGTCGCCGCGCAGCAAGGAGCTGAGCGAGTTCGAATTCGGCCTGATCGTCTCGAACAACGCGTTCTCGCGCTGGATCGTGCATTGCATGTCGGCCGCGGGTCTGCGCGAGCTGACGCCGCTGGACGTGCTGGTGCTGCACCACGTCAACCACCGCGCCCGCGACAAGCGCCTGTCCGACATCTGCTTCATCATGAATGTCGAGGACACGCACCTCATCAACTACTCGCTCAAGAAGCTGCAGGGCCTGGGCGTCGTGCAGTCCAGCCGCAACGGCAAGGACGTGACCTACGCCACGACCGACCTTGGCCGCCAGCACGTCGAGCGCTACCGCGAGATCCGCGAGAACTGCCTCATCAATGCACTGAAGGCAGACGACGCACTGAACCAACAGATCGGGGAGCTCGCGCGCCTGCTGCGCGTGCTCTCCGGCGTGTATGACCAGGCAGCGAGAGCCGCCGCCTCACTCTGACCCTCAACCTTTCTTCCCCTGCAAAGGGACCAAGCACCGGAGCCACCCATGACCACCACCTCGACCGACCGCTGGCAGTTCTGGATCGACCGCGGAGGCACGTTCACCGACATCGTTGCCAAGCGGCCGGATGGCTCCCTGACCACCGCCAAGCTGCTCTCGGAAAACCCCGAGCAGTACCGTGATGCGGCAGTCGAAGGTATACGCCGGCTGCTCGGGTTGCAGCAAGACGAATTGATCACGGCGGATCGCGTCGAGTGCGTGAAGATGGGCACGACGGTTGCGACCAACGCACTGCTCGAGCGCAAGGGTGATCGCACGGTGCTCGTCACCACGCGTGGCTTCCGTGATGCATTGCGCATTGCCTACCAGAACCGGCCGCGCCTGTTCGACCGCCACATCGTGCTGCCCGAACTGCTGTACGAGCGCGTGATCGAGGCCGACGAGCGCGTCGGTGCGCATGGCGAAGAGGTCGAGGCGCTCGACGGCTCGGGCCTGCGCAACGCGCTGCAGAAGGCGTACGACGACGGCATCCGCGCGTGCGCCATCGTGTTCATGCATGGCTACCGCTACACCGAGCACGAGAAGCAGGCAGCCGAACTGGCGCACTACGTGGGCTTCACGCAGGTGTCGGTCTCGCACGAGGTCAGCCCGCTGATGAAGTACGTCTCGCGTGGCGACACCACCGTCGTCGATGCCTACCTGTCGCCCATCCTGCGCCGCTACGTCGAGCAGGTTGCGAACGAGATGCCCGGCGTGCCGCTGTACTTCATGCAGTCGTCCGGTGGCCTGACGCAGGCCGACCGCTTCCAGGGCAAGGACGCGATCCTCTCCGGCCCGGCGGGCGGCATCGTCGGCATGGTGCGCACGGCGGTGTCCGGCGGCCACGAGAAGGTGATCGGCTTCGACATGGGCGGCACGTCCACCGACGTGTCGCATTACGCGGGGGAATTCGAGCGCGCGTTCGAGACACAGGTGGCCGGTGTGCGCATGCGCGCGCCGATGATGAGCATCCACACGGTGGCGGCCGGCGGCGGCTCCATCCTCTCGTTCGACGGCGCGCGCCTGCGCGTGGGCCCCGAGTCGGCCGGTGCCAACCCCGGCCCCGCCTGCTATCGCCGCGGCGGCCCGCTCGCGACGACCGACGCCAACGTGATGCTCGGCAAGATCCAGCCCGAGTACTTCCCGAAGGTGTTCGGACCGCACGCAGACGAAGCGCTCGACCGCGACGCGGTGGTGAAGAAGTTCGAAGCGATGGCCGACGACGTGCGCCGCAAGACGGCCCGCAAGGTCACGCCGGAAGAGCTGGCTCAGGGCTTCCTGCAGATCGCCGTGCAGAACATGGCGAATGCCGTGAAGAAGATCTCGGTGGCCCGCGGCTACGACGTCACGCAATATACGCTGCAGTGCTTCGGCGGCGCCGGTGGCCAGCACGCCTGCCTGGTGGCCGATGCGCTGGGCATGACGCGGGTGTTCGTGCACCCGCTGGCCGGCGTGTTGTCGGCCTACGGCATGGGCCTGGCCGACCAGATCGCGATGCGGGAAGCCGCGATCGAGCAGCCGTTGACGACCGAAGGCCTGAGCAGCGCCCGCGCCACGCTCGACCGCATCGGCACCGACGCACAGGAAGAGATCGTGCGCCAGGGCTTCAAGCCGGCCGACGTGAAGATGCTGCCCAAGGTGCACGTGCGCTACGAGGGCACCGACACCTCGCTGGTGGTGCCGCTCGGCAGCATCGACGAGATCCGCGCCGCGTTCGAGGCCTCGTACCGCACGCGCTTCGCGTTCCTGATGCCTGACAAGGGTCTGGTGATCGAGTCCGTCTCGATCGAGGCCGTGGGCCCCGGCGAAACGCCGGAAGAGGCAGCGCAGGCTGCCGAGCGCCACCGCCCGACCGCCCATGCCGTGGTCCGCATGTACACCGACGACGGCTGGCAGGATGCCACGCTCTACCGCCGCGACGACATGGCTCCCGGTGCGGTGATCGATGGCCCGGCGATCATTGCCGAGCGCACCGCGACCACGGTCGTCGAGCCCGGCTGGCAAGCCGTGCTGACGGGCCGCGACCACATCGAGCTCACCCGCGTGCAGCCGCGCCGCCAGCTCAACGCGGTGGGCACCGAGGTCGACCCGGTGATGCTGGAGGTGTTCAACAACCTGTTCATGAACATCGCCGAGCAGATGGGCCTGCGCCTGCAGAACACCGCCTACTCGGTGAACATCAAGGAGCGGCTGGACTTCTCGTGCGCGCTGTTCGATGCGCAGGGCAACCTGATCGCCAACGCGCCGCACATGCCGGTGCACCTGGGCTCGATGAGCGAATCGATCAAGACGGTGATCGAGCGCAACCCGGACATGAAGCCCGGCGACGTGTACGTGCTGAACGACCCGTACCACGGCGGCACCCATCTGCCGGACGTGACCGTCGTGACGCCGGTGTTCGACGACGCTGCCAAGAGCGTGCTGTTCTACGTGGCCTCGCGCGGCCACCACGCCGACATCGGCGGCATCACGCCGGGCTCCATGCCTCCGTTCTCGCGCACCATCGACGAGGAAGGCGTGTTGCTCGACAACGTCAAGCTGGTCGAGGCCGGCCGCTTCCGCGAGGCCGAGATGGTCGAGCTGCTCGGCAGCGGCACTTGGCCCGCGCGCAACCCGCAGCAGAACATTGCCGACCTGCGCGCGCAGATCGCCGCCAACGAGAAGGGCGTGCAGGAGCTGCGCTCGATGGTCAAGCAGTTCGGCCTGGCGACGGTGCAGGCCTACATGAAGCACGTGCAGGACAACGCCGAGGAAAGCGTGCGCATGGCAATTGCGCGCCTCGACCCGGCCTTGACGCGTGACGGCCGCTTCATCCTGCCGCTGGACAACGGCTCGCAGATCCAGGTCGCGATCAAGATCGACCGCGAAAAGCGCTCGGCCGTGGTCGACTTCAGCGGCACGTCGGAGCAGATGCCCAACAACTTCAACGCGCCCCGCGCGGTGACGATGGCCGCCGTGCTCTACGTGTTCCGTACCCTGGTCGATGACGACATTCCGCTGAACGCCGGCTGCCTGAAGCCGATCGAGGTGATCGTGCCGGAAGGCTCGATGCTGAACCCGCGCCCGCCCGCCGCCGTGGTGGCAGGCAACGTGGAAGTGTCGACCTGCGTGACCAACGCGCTGTACGGTGCGCTCGGCGTGCTGGCCGGCAGCCAGCCGACGATGAACAACTTCACCTTCGGCAACGACGAGTACCAGTACTACGAAACCATTGCCGGCGGCTCCGGCGCCGGCATCGACATCGGTGCCGACGGCCGGGCGGTGCGCGGCTTCGACGGCACCAGCGTCGTGCAGACCCACATGACCAACTCCCGCCTCACGGACCCCGAGGTGCTGGAGTTCCGCTACCCCGTGCGGCTGGAGCGCTTCGAGATCCGCGCCGGCTCGGGTGGCGCGGGCCGCTTCCGCGGCGGTGACGGCGGCACGCGCGTCGTGCGCTTCCTCGAACCCATGACGGCCTCGATCCTGTCGAACGGCCGGTCGACCGCTGCCTTCGGGCTGGCGGGGGGCGCCGCGGGCGAACCCGGGCGCAACTACGTGCTGCGCGCGGACGGATCGACGCAGCAGCTCACGCACATCGGCTCGGTGGAGATGGGAGCCGGTGACCAGTTCGTGATCGAAACGCCCGGAGGTGGCGGCTATGGACAAGCTGAATGAGGGACATCACACAACCACAATGACTCAGGAGGGCGACGGCAGGCTGCGCCGTCGCGCCCTGTTGCAGGCGGCGGTCGTCTGGCCGCTTGCAGCGGGGTTGTCGCCCAGCCGGGCGGCTGCAGCAGCCACCACACGAACGTGGCGGCTGGCCACCGGCTATGCAGCCGATGGCTTCCATGCCCGCAACATCGAGCAGTTCGCGCAGGACGTGAAAGCCGCCACCGGCGGCGCCTTGACGATCGAGGTGCATGCTGGTGGCAAGCTCGCCAAGCTGCCGGAGATCCTGGCCGGCGTGAAAGAAGGGCGCTTCGAGGCCGGCGAGGTGCTGCTCAGCGCCACCGCCGGCTCCTTGCCAATGGCCGGCGTCGACGCGATACCGTTCGTCGTGTCCGGCTATGCGGACGCCCAACGACTCGCCGAACTGGCGCGCCAGCCGATCAACGACAGCGCCAAGGCGATCGGGCTGCGCGTGCTGTTCGACGTGCCCTGGCCGCCCCAGGGGCTGTACTCGAACCGGCCGTTGCAGGGCATCGGCGATCTGCGCGGGCTGCGCATCCGCGTCTACAACGACACCACCCGTCGCTTCGCGTCTTACGTGCAGGCGCAACCGGTCGAGGTGAGCGCGGTCGATCTGCCCGCCGCGCTGAAGGCCGGTCAGATCGACGCGATGATCACGTCCGCGGCCACCGGGGTCGAAAGCCAGGCGTGGACGGGCATGAAGCATTTCTACGACGTCAATGCATGGATCCCGAAGAACGCGGTGACGGTCAGCGTGGCGGCTTTCGAGAGCCTCACGCCGCAGCAGCAGCGTGCGGTGCTCGAAAGTGCCGCCCAGGCGCAGCAGCGCGGCTGGCAGCTGAGCGAAGAGACCGCGCGTGCCGGCAAGCAGACGCTGCAGGCACGCGGCATGAGCGTGGAGCCTCCCGGCCCGATCCTGACACGCGAGCTGAAGCGCTTGGGCGAGAAGTTCTCGCTCGAATGGATCCGGTCGACCAACGGGCTCGGCAACGCGGTGTTCCTGCCGTACTTCACCCAGGCGGCCACCCGTTGACGACGAGCGCGGCGCGACGAATGGCTGAACGTGCGTCCAGTGCGGCGGGGGGCGCGTGTTCTTCCTGAAGCTCGCGTTCGTTGCCGCCTCGGTCCTGCTGGCTTCGCTCGTCTCGCGCCGCTACGGCCACGGGGTGGGCGGTGCGCTGGCCGGCATGCCGGTGATCGGCGGGCCGATCATGGTGTTCGTGTTGTTCCAGCAGCCGCAGGACCATGCCGCCGGCATTGCGCTCGCAACGCTCGTGTGCCTGCCGGCCACCATTGCGCACCTGCTGGTGTTCGCGGCCACGGCCGCGAACGGCCGCCCCTGGTGGTGGGGCCTGCTGGGCGCCAATCTCACGATCGTCGGCGGCGGCTGGCTGCTGTCGTTGCTCGAACTGCCGGCGGCCGCGGTCTACCTGCTGGCAGCTGTGGCGCCTGCGGTCGGGCTCAAGGGCATGCAATGGTGCGCCCGGCGCTCGGGGCTGGGGTTGCCTGCCGGCGGGCCCGTGCCCATCCCTCGCAGCGAACTCGCATGGCGCCTCCTGGCTGCGTTGTCGGCGGCAGCGGTCATCATGCTCAGCGCCGACGTGCTGCCCGCCATGGTGAGCGGCCTGCTGCTGGCGATCCCGATCGCCGGCAACGTGCTGCCGTGCTTCACGATGCCGCGTCACGGCGCGCAGGCGACGATCGCGCTGTTGACCGGCTTCGTGCGCGGCATGTTCGGCTTCGCGGCCTTCTTCATCGTGCTGCACGCCAGCCTGCCGTGGGCGGGCCGGGTGGGGGCGGTCGTCGCTGCGCTGGTGGCAGCGCTGGCCGCCGCGGTGACGGTGCATGCATTGCACCTGCGCACCACGCGGCTCACGACGGCGACGAACTGAGCGACCTTCATCGCGCCAGTCCTTCACGAAGACCTGTTCGAGCCGGTGAGGGCGGCCCGTGCTGGAACATGCCGCCAGAGCAGCCAGTGACAGGGCGATCAGGCCCTTCATCGTCAGGCCCTCCTCTGGTTCGTACTGCTCTTGGTTGGCAACTGCGGCGGGCGCCGGGCTGCAGCAGCTAGGGGATCAGAAGGGGAAACGCGTGGAGCCTCCGCGCCGAGCTGGTTTCGGAATGTCAACCGCGCCGTGCGTTCACCAGTTCACTTCCCGCTCCGGCGTGGCCGTGATGCGGTGAATGCTCAGGTCG
>NZ_CAMLJQ010000047.1 GCF_946480305.1 uncultured Caldimonas sp. | reverse complement strand
CTGGCAGTCATCAACCGCCCACCGGACTGTGTCTCCGCAGCGAGTCCGACGAATGCATGGTGTTTGTCTTCAAGCCCTCTTCTTTGGTGACTTTCTTCTGGGCCCAGAAGAAAGTTACCCGCCCGCCGGGGCGGACTCCCGGCGCGGCAGCCCGCGTAGAACCAAGCGCCACACCTTTGGAGAGAAGGACATTTCAATGACCACCCGACACGACTGTGTCACCCAAGACACCACCGACCCCCTCGCCCCATTGCGCCAGCAATTCCACCTCCCCCAAGGCGTGATCTACCTCGACGGCAACTCCCTCGGCGTGCGCCCGAAAGCGACCACCGAACGCCTGCACCACGTGCTCGAACACGAATGGGGCGAGGACCTCATCAAGAGCTGGAACACCGCCGGCTGGATCCACCTGCCCCAACGCATCGGCAACAAGATCGCCCGACTCGTCGGTGCCGGCGAGAACGAACTCGTCGTCGCGGACTCGACCTCGGTCAACCTCTACAAGGTGCTCTCGGCCGCCGCCCGCATGCAGCAGGCACGCGACCCGCAGCGCCGTGTGATCGTCTCCGAGCGCAGCAACTTCCCGACCGACCTCTACATCGCCGAAGGCGTGTGCGAGCAGCTCGGCTGGACGCTGAAGCTGCTCGCCGCGGACGAGATCGATGCGCACCTCGGCGACGACGTTGCCGTGCTGATGCTGACCCAGGTGAACTACCGCACCGGCCGCATGTTCGACATGGCCCAGGTCACCGCCCGGGCACACGCGGCCGGCGTGCTGACCGTGTGGGACCTCGCCCACTCGGCCGGTGCCGTCCCCGTCGACCTGAAGGGCGCGGACGCGGACTTCGCGATCGGCTGTGGTTACAAGTACCTCAACGGCGGCCCCGGTGCCCCGGCCTTCGTGTGGGTGCACCCGCGCCATGCGAACGAGTTCTCGCAACCGCTGTCGGGCTGGATGGGCCACATCGCACCGTTCGAGTTCACGCCGCACTACCGGCCGGCCGAAGGCATTGCACGTTACCTCTGCGGCACACCACCGATCCTGGCGATGTCGGCACTGGAATGCGGGGTCGACACGGTGCTTGCCGCAGAACCCTACGGCGGCATGGCAGCCCTGCGGGCCAAGTCGATTGCGCTGACGGAACTGTTCGCACGACTCGTCGAGGAACGTTGCGCGGGACACGGCCTCGCGGTCGTGTCGCCGCGTGATGCAGCGCAACGAGGCAGCCAGGTGTGCCTCACGCGCAGCGAAGGCGGCTACGCCATCGTGCAGGCGCTGATCGCGCGCGGCGTGATCGGCGACTTCCGGGCCGGTGATGCGCAGACGCCGGACATCCTGCGCTTCGGCTTCACACCGCTGTACACGCGTTTTGTCGACGTGTGGGATGCGGTGGAGCACCTGCGCGAGGTGATGGCCAACGCCGAATGGCAACGCCCCGAATTCAACCGCCGCCATGCGGTGACGTGACCGAGGTCCACATGAGCACTCCCACCCCCGAAGACATCGTCCACAGCGAGAAGGCACAGCTCGATTTCTCGAAGGACATGAGCTACGGCGACTACCTGCACCTCGACCAGGTGCTGAGCGCGCAGCACCCGCTGTCGCCCGAGCACAACGAGATGCTGTTCATCATCCAGCACCAGACCAGCGAGCTGTGGATGAAGCTGATGCTGCACGAGCTGCGTGCAGCGATGGCCAGCGTGGCGCGCGACGAGCTGCCGCCGGCTTTCAAGATGCTGGCACGCGTGAGCAAGATCATGGAGCAGCTGGTCCACGCCTGGGACGTGCTCGCCACGATGACGCCGCCGGAGTACTCGGCCATCCGGCCGTACCTGTCGAACTCCAGCGGCTTCCAGAGCTGGCAGTACCGTTGCATCGAGTTCTCGCTCGGCAACAAGAACGCCGCGATGCTCAAGCCCCACGCGCACCGGCCCGAGCGGCTGGCCGAGGTGGAGCAGGCCTGGCGCTCGCCCTCGCTATACGACGAATCGCTGCGGCTGCTCGCGCGGCGCGGGCTGCCGGTGCCGGCGCAATACGTCGAGCGCGACTGGACGCAGCCTTATGCGGAAAGCGAAGCGGTGGAGCAGGCGTGGCTGCGGGTCTATCGCGACCCGGAGCACCACTGGGACCTGTACCAGCTCGGCGAGGAGCTGACCGACCTGGAAGATGCGTTCCGCCTGTGGCGCTTCCGGCACGTGACCACCGTGGAGCGCGTGATCGGCTTCAAGCGCGGCACGGGCGGCACGTCGGGCGTGGGCTATCTGCGCAAGATGCTGGACGTGGTGCTGTTCCCGGAGATCTGGAAGCTGCGCACCGATCTGTGAAGCGCAGCCGGGCACACCGCACGAACGGCGCGCCCGGCACGACGATCACTCGTCGTTCTTCAACTGCGGCAGGTTGCTGCCTTCGCCCGGTGCGAGCAGGCCCACCTGGGTATACACCTGCAGCTTGCCGCGGGTGTCTTCGATGTCGAGGTTGCGCATCGTCAGCTGGCCGATGCGGTCGGCCGGCGTGAAGCTCAGCTCGCCCTTTTCCATCGTCAGGCGCTCGGGCTTGTAGGTGAGGTTGGGCGACGTGGTGTCGAGCAGCGAATAGTCGTTGCCGCGGCGCAGCTCGATGCGCACTTCGCCGGTGATCGCGCGCGCGACCCACCGCTGCGCGGTTTCGCGCAGCATGATGGCCTGCGGGTCGAACCAGCGGCCCTGGTACAGCAGGCGGCCCAGCTTCAGGCCGTTGATGCGGTACTGCTCGATCGTGTCTTCGTTGTGGATGCCGGTGACCAGGCGCTCGTAGGCGATGAACAGCAGCGCCATGCCCGGGGCTTCGTAGATGCCGCGGCTCTTGGCTTCGATGATGCGGTTCTCGATCTGGTCGCTCATGCCCAGGCCGTGACGACCGCCGATGCGGTTGGCTTCCATGATCAGGTCGACCGGGTTGCGGTATTCCACGCCGTTCAGCGCCACCGGCACGCCCTCTTCGAAGCGCACCGTCACCTCCTCGGCCTCGACCTTCACGTCGTCGCGCCAGAAGGCCACGCCCATGATCGGCTGGACGATCTTGATGCCGCTGTTCAGGTGCTCCAGGTCCTTGGCCTCGTGCGTGGCGCCCAGCATGTTGGAGTCGGTGGAATACGCCTTCTCGGCGGACATCTTGTAGGCGAAGCCCGACGCCTGCATGAAGGCCGACATCTCGGCGCGACCGCCGAGCTCGTCGATGAACAACTGGTCCAGCCAGGGCTTGTAGATGCGCAGCGCCGGGTTGGTCAACAAGCCGTAGCGGTAGAAGCGCTCGATGTCGTTGCCCTTGAACGTGCTGCCGTCGCCCCAGATGCTGACGTCGTCTTCCTTCATCGCGGCCACGAGCATGGTGCCGGTGACGGCACGGCCCAGCGGCGTGGTGTTGAAGTACGTGACGCCGGCGGTGGAGATGTGGAAGGCGCCGCACTGCAACGCGGCGATGCCTTCGGCGGCCAGCTGTGCGCGGCAGTCGATCAGGCGCGCCTTCTCGGCACCGTATTGCAGCGCGCGTCGGGGGATGTCTTCGTAGTCGGGCTCGTCCGGCTGCCCCAGGTTGGCGGTGTAGGCGTACGGAATCGCGCCCTTCTTGCGCATCCAGTGGAGCGCGGCACTGGTGTCCAGGCCGCCGGAAAACGCAATGCCGACCTTCTGGCCGGAGGGGAGGTTCTGCAGGATGGTTGCCATGTCTTCTGGTGGAGCGAGCGGTCGAGAAATGGGCCGGGAGCCCGAACGGGCGCCGTGCGAAACCGCGTATTTTGCCCGCAACCCAGGTGCGGGCCCGGAAATCGAAGCCGGTGCGGCGGTTTCCTCTTCCGCCACACCGGCCGCCATGCATGGGGCCCCGCTCCTGCTGCAGGGCCCCCGGAAGTCGGTCGCCTCCCTGGCAAGCGCTGCACGCAGCACCTGCCCCTAACTTCGACCGCTCCCGGGGAGCTTGAACGCCACCGCCTCGAAGGGCAGCGTGCGTGCTGCCCGGTGTTGCAGCGAGGCCCCGGTATCCGGTGTGCCCCTGCCGCGATGACAGCGCAGGCGGAAGTGTTCCAGCATGAGACACGCGGCGGTATCCCCCGGGGGAGGGGAATCGGCCCCCGATGTGGGGGGCCTGCTCGCACAGTTACCATCGCGCCCTGCATGACCTTTTGATCGAAAACGCATGAGCACCGAACTCTCCAACGTCTCCGTCAACCCGCAGGCCAATGTCTATTTCGACGGCAAGTGCGTCTCGCACACCGTCACCTTCCCGGACGGCACCCGCAAGAGCGTCGGCGTGATCCTGCCGGCCACCCTCACCTTCAACACCGGCGCTCCCGAGGTGATGGAAACCGTGGCCGGCGAATGCCAGGTCAAGCTCGCCGGCCAGCACGAGTGGACCCGCTACGGCGCCGGCCAGTCGTTCGACGTGCCCGGCAATTCCAGCTTCGAGATCAAGGTCGAGGGCGCCCCTTACCACTACATCTGTCATTTTGGGTGACCACCCCCTACGGCCCTCGGCCGCCCCCTTCGAGGGGGCAACACCAGCGGCCCGGCAAAGCCGGTTCCGCGGTGTTCGTTGGGCCGGCACAAGCCGCACGCTGGGAGCAAAGGCCAGTGGTGGCGGGGTGCGGTGGCTGCAAGCTCTATTGGCCTCTTTCGCAGCGATGGTCTGAGCGGTAATCGGCCGCGAAGGCCTCTGCAGGCAACCTCCCCTTTTCGAGTGGTGCCGCGGAACCGGCTCCGCCGGGCCGCTGGTACCGCCCCCTCGGGGGGCTGAGCCCGGACACGAACGGTCCCTGCGGACCGTTCGTGCCTGGCGAAGGGCCTGACCGTCCCCGGTCAGGCGCGGGCTGCAAGCCGGCGAAGCCGGTAGGGGGGGTCAAAAAAAAGAAAAGGGCCGCACAGCGCGGCCCTTGGAGTGACACCCGGGAGGCTCCTCAGCGCCCGTGTGTCGCACCCTGCACGCCCAGGCGCCCGCCGGTTCCGAGGCCGCCCTTGACCTCTTGTGCGCGGTAGTTGCGCACGGCGCGGACCATCTGGTTGTAGGAATCGGCGAACGCGGCGATGACGACCTTGCCTTCCGGCGTGTTGCCATACCCGCCCACGCCGCCGGCACCGCCGTTCAACACGCCGGCCAGCAGGCCGAAATCGGTGTTGCGTGCGCTGCCTTCAGCGGCGGCCAGTTGCACGCCGGAGCGGTTGTCGATCAGCGTCAGCACGGTGGACGCATCGTTGAACTTCATGCGCCCGCCCAGTGCGGCGGTCACGCTGCCGACCTTGCCGCCGATCAGCGCGCCCAGGCCGCCGGTGTCCTTCTGGCTGAAGGTGATGCTCGGGCTCATCGTGTAGTCGGCGCCGACCATCTGGCCACGGCCGAAGTTGCTGCCCTCGCGCAGTTCGCCGCTGTCCTGCAGGTTGCGCTCCTGGCGCATGTTGCGCATGGCCTTGCCGCGCTCGACCACGACGAAACAGTTGGACTGCTGCACCAGCATGCGCAGCACCGGGATGGTGGACTGCAGGTTGTTGCTGCGGGCCTGCTGGTACCACGACGAGCCCTGGTCCTCGACCAGCGCCACGGTGCCCAGGCTCTCGGTGCAGCGCTCCATCTGCGGATTGGCGTTTTCTGCGGTGGAGCCCGCCGTCGCGCCCGTGGCCACGGTCTTGGCACCGCTGTGCCCCATCGTCGGGTTGGTCGCCATGCATCCGGCGAGGGCCAGCGCCGCCACCGGCGCCATCAAGGTCGATACTGCTTTCATTGCGCGCTCCTGCTGGTCCGTCCGCTTCCCGAAAACACATGCGAACACACGTGCTTTCGGACAAGCTCATAGGGCGCGCATCGTAGGCGCGCGCAGCCGCGGTGACTGTCCCTAGAACAGGGTACGTTCGTGGTTCGAATTAGGGGGCTGGGGTGAAGGGCCCGTCAGACGACGACCGGCTCGGGCTCCAGGCGGATGCCGAAGCGCCCGTAGACGCTCTCCTGGATCGCGCGGGCCAGCGTCACCACTTCAGCCCCGATCGCGCCGCCGCGGTTCACCAGCACCAGCGCCTGCTTCTCGTACACGCCGGCGCGGCCGATGCTCTTGCCCTTCCAGCCGCAGGCGTCGATCAGCCAGCCGGCAGCAAGCTTGAAGGTCCCGTCGGGCATCGGGTAGTGCACGATCTCGGGGTCGCGGCCGATGATGTCGCGGCACTGGTCTTCAGTGACGACCGGGTTCTTGAAAAAGCTGCCGGCGTTGCCGATCACCTGCGGGTCGGGCAGCTTGGCCCGGCGGATCTCGCAGATCCAGTCGTAGACCTGCTTTGCGGAGGGCTCGGCAATGCCGGTCTCGGCCATCTTGCGCTCCAGATCGAGGTAGCCGAGCACCGGTTGCCACGGCTTGGGCAGGCGAAAGCGCACGCGCGTGATCAGGCTCTTGCCGGCCAGGCCCTGCTTGAAGATGCTGTCGCGGTAGCCGAAGCGGCACAGCGACGCGTCGAGCGTGACGCTGCGACCGGTGACGAGATCGACCACGTCGACCGAATGGCAGCGGTCTTTCAGCTCCACGCCATAGGCGCCGATGTTCTGCACCGGGGAGGCGCCCACGGTGCCGGGGATCAGCGCCAGGTTTTCCAGACCCGGCAGGCCCTGCTCGATGGTCCAGCGGACGAACTCGTGCCAGTTCTCGCCGGCGCCGGCCTCGACGATCCACGCGTCGCTGCGGGTTTCGACCAACCGGCGGCCCGGCACCTCGACCTTCAACACCACCGGGGTCAGGTCTCGCGTCAGCACGATGTTGCTGCCGCCGCCGAGCACGAACTTCGGTGCGCGGCCGAGTTCCGGGTGGTCGAGGACGCGGCGCACGTCGGCATCGCTCGTGATGCGCACCAGCGTCTGCGCCACGGCCGGCAGGCCGAAGGTGTTGTAGGGCTTCAGGCTCACGCCTGTCTCGATTTGCATGGCAGAATTTTCGCCGATTCCCTCTCCACGAACCGCCTCTCGCCTTATGCCCAGCTTCGATACCGTCCTGGAACCCAATCTCGTCGAGGTCCGCAACGCCGTCGACCAGAGCAACAAGGAGATCGGCACGCGCTTCGACTTCAAGGGCTCCGACGCCCGCATCGAGCAAAAAGACAAGGAACTCACGCTTTACGCCGACAGCGATTTCCAGCTCGGCCAGGTGCGCGATATCCTCACCGCGAAGATGACCAAGCGTCAGGTCGACGTTCGTTTTCTCGACCTCTCCGCGAAGGTCGAGAAGATCGGCGGCGACAAGGTCAAGCAGGTCGTCCAGGTCAAGGCCGGCATCGAGACCGAACTGGCCAAGAAGATCCAGAAGCTGATCAAGGACAGCAAGATGAAGGTGCAGGCCGCCATCCAGGGCGACACGGTGCGCATCAGCGGCGCGAAGCGGGACGACCTGCAGGCCGCGATCGCGCTGCTGCGCAAGGATGTCACGGACGTGCCGCTGTCTTTCAACAATTTTCGCGACTGACATACCGCCAGTGCGGCCCAGGCGAGGCCGGAGAGGGTCACCGATGCAAGCCTTGCGAGCGGCCGCAGCCGCGCTGATCAGCCTCGCCGCGCTCACCGCGCAGGCGAACAGCAATATCGCCTTCACGGGCAGCCTGGGCAGCAAGGGGCTGCTGATGATCAACGGCAGCCCGCGCACCGTCGCGGTGGGTGCCACCGTCGACGGCGTGAAGCTCGTCAGCATGTCCGGCGGGCAGGCCGTGATCGACGTGAGCGGGCAGCGCCAGACGCTGGTGCTCGGTGGATCCCCGGTGAGTGTCGGTGGCTCCGGCGGGGGCGCCGGTGGCTCGCAGATCGTGCTGACCGCGGGCACCGGCGGGCACTTCCTCACCGACGGGCAGATCAACGGGCGCATCGTGCGCTTCATGGTCGACACCGGCGCCACCGCCGTGTCGATGTCCTCGAGCGATGCCGAACGCATCGGCCTGGACTACAAGCGCGGCCAGCCCGTGCGCATCAACACCGCGAACGGCGTGATCCAGGGCTACACGGTGATGCTCAACTCGGTGCGGGTGGGCGACGTCGAGATCTACAACGTGCTCGCAACGGTCGCTTCACGCGACATGCCCTACGTGCTGCTCGGCAACAGCTTCCTCAGCCGCTTCCAGATGAAGCGCGAGAACGACCAGCTGACGCTGGACAAGCGGTTCTGACCCGGCCCCCTGCGTGACAACCCTGATGTCGCCGCTGAGACACTCGATTTCGAACGATCGTGCGTAAACTGGCCTCCACGTGACGATGCGGCTGCGTTCCGCGTCGAGCAAGGAGACCGTCGATGGATTTGAACTTCACGCCCGAGGAACAGGCGTTCCGGGCCGAGATCCGCGCCTGGGTGCGGGACAACCTCCCCAAGGACATCAGCCACAAGGTGCACAACGCGCTGCGTCTGAGCAAGGACGACATGCAGCGCTGGGCGAAGATCCTGGGCAAGAAGGGCTGGCACGGCTGGGCCTGGCCGAAGGAATTCGGCGGCCCGGGCTGGAACGCGGTGCAACGCCACCTGTTCGAGGAAGAATGCGCGCTGGCCGGCGCGCCGCGCGTCGTTCCCTTCGGGCCGGTGATGGTGGCGCCGGTCATCATGGCCTTCGGCTCGCCCGAACAGCAAAAGCGCTTCCTGCCCGGGATCATGAGCGGTGAGGTGTGGTGGAGCCAGGGCTACAGCGAGCCGGGCTCCGGCTCCGACCTCGCCTCGGTGAAGACGCGTGCCGAGCGCCGCGGCGACAAATACATCGTCAACGGCCAAAAAACCTGGACGACGCTGGGCCAGTACGGCGACTGGATCTTCTGCCTGGTGCGCACTTCCAACGAAGGCAAGCCGCAGACGGGCATCTCCTTCCTGCTGATCGACATGAAGTCGCCCGGCATCACGGTGCGACCGATCATCACGCTCGACGGCGAGCATGAGGTCAACGAGGTGTTCTTCGACAACGTCGAGGTGCCGGCGGAGAACCTCGTCGGCGAGGAGAACAAGGGCTGGACGTATGCCAAGTACCTGCTGGCGCACGAGCGCACCAACATCGCCGACGTGAACCGCGCCAAGCGCGAGCTGGAGCGGCTGAAGCGCATCGCCAAGGCGGAAAAGTCCGGCGGGCGCCCGCTGATGGACGACGTGCGCTTTCGCGACCAGATCGCGCTGCTCGAAGTCGACATCGTCGCGCTCGAGATGATGGTGCTGCGCGTGCTGAGCGCCGAGCGCGGCGGCAAGCAGGCGCTGGACGTGGCCGCGCTGCTGAAGATCCGCGGCTCGGAGATCCAGCAGCGCTACACCGAACTGATGATGCTGGCCTGCGGGCCCTACTCGCTGCCCTACATCCATGAAGCGATGGAAGCCGGCTGGCAGGGCGAATACGTCGGCGCGATGCACTGCGCGCCGATGGCCGGCACGTATTTCAACGTGCGCAAGACCACCATCTACGGCGGCAGCAACGAAGTGCAGCGCAACATCGTCGCGCAGATGACGCTGGGAGTCTGACCATGGATTTCGATTTCACCGACGAACAGGAACAACTGCGCGACGCAGTCAAGAAGTGGGTGGCCAAGGGCTATGACTTCGAGCGCCGCCGCAGCATCGTCAAGGGCGGCGGGTTCTCGCGCGAGGCGTGGGGCGAGATGGCCGAACTGGGGCTGACGGGCCTGGCCGTGCCGGAAGCGCACGGCGGCATGGGCTTCGGCCCGGTCGAGGCGATGGTGGTGATGGAGGAGCTGGGGCGCGGCATCGTCGTCGAGCCTTACGCGGCGGTGGCGCTGGTCGCCACCACCGTGCTCGCGCAACATGCGCCGCAGACCGTGCAGGAGGCCTGGTTGCCGAAGGTGGCGGCGGGCGAATCGCTCGTCGTGCTGGCCCACCAGGAGCGCGACGCGCGTTATGTGCTGCGCCACGTCGCGACAACCGCCCAGCAACAGGGCGGACAGTGGCTGGTGACCGGCGAAAAGAGCGTGGTGCCGGTGGGCGACCACGCGGATGCCTACATCGTGCCAGCCCGGGTGTCGGGCAACGTCGACGATGCTCGCGGCGTTGCGCTGCTGCTGGTCGAGCGCTCGGCCTCCGGTGTGTCGACGCGCGGCTATCCGACGCAGGACGGCGGCCGGGCCGCCGAGGTTCGCTTCGACCACGCGCCCGCCACGCTGCTGGTCGGCCCCGAGGACGGCCACTTCGTGCTCGAGGAAGCCGCGGACATCGCCATCGCCGCCGGCTGTGCCGAGGCGGTGGGCGCGATGGACGCGCTGTTTGCCGTCACGGTCGACTACCTCAACACCCGCAAGCAGTTCGGCGTGGCGATCGGGACCTTCCAGGCGCTGCGCCACCGCATCGCCGACATGAAGATGCAGCTCGAGCTCGCGCGCTCGATGAGCTATTTCGCCACGCTGAAGCTGGGCGAGGACGCTGCCCCGCGTCGCCGGGCGCTCTCGCAGGCCAAGGTGCAGCTGGGGCAGTCGATGCGCTACGTGGGGCAGCAGGCGATCCAGCTGCACGGCGGCATCGGCGTGACCGACGAATACATCGCCGGCCACTACTTCAAGCGCCTCACCTGCCTGGAAATGAGCTTCGGCGACACCATGCACCATCTGGCGGAAGTCTCCGCGCGCATGCAGGACACGGCCGGCGTGTTCGCCTGAGCACGGGTAGACTCGCCCCACCCGAGCCGCCTGCGGGCGGCTTTTGTACTTCTTTCATCCTGTCGATGCGCCTCGCCCAGTTGCTGTTTTCCCAAGGTTTCGGTACCCGCCGCGAGTGCGAAGGACTCATCCTCGGCGGCTACGTCGCCATCGACGGGCAGGTACAAGACGACCCCGGGGCCGAGGTCGACCCTCAAGGCCTCGTCTTCACGGTCGAAGGACGCGAGTGGCCGTACCACGAGCGCGCGTACCTGATGCTGCACAAGCCGGCCGGCTACGAATGCTCGCAAAAGCCGTCGGCCTGGCCCAGCATCTACACGCTGCTGCCGCCGCCGCTGCGCCGTCGTGACGTGCAGGCGGTGGGCCGGCTCGACCAGGACACCACCGGCCTGCTGATCCTGACGGAGGACGGTGCGCTGATCCATCGGCTCACGTCGCCGAAGAAGCACGTACCCAAGGTCTACGAAGTGGGCACGGCCGAGCCGGTGACCGCCAAGCAGGTCGAGAACCTGCTGGCCGGCGTGGTGTTGCGCGACGACCCCAAGCCCGTGCGCGCCGCAGCCTGCGTAGCCACCGGCGAACGGGCGCTGCGTCTCACGCTCACCGAGGGCAAGTACCACCAGGTCAAGCGCATGGTGGCCGCCGTCGGCAACCATGTGGAAACGCTGCACCGCAGCCGCTTCGGCGCGCTGGCGCTGCCGGCGGACCTGCAACCCGGCCAGTGGCGCTGGCTGCAGGGCCCGCAGGACATCCTCGCGCCCGGATAATCCGCCCATGCACGTCTTTCGTGGCTTTCACCATGCGGCCCTGGCGCCCGCCTGCGCGCTGACCATCGGCAACTTCGACGGCGTCCATCGAGGCCACCAGGCCATGCTGGCGCTGCTCAAGAGCGAAGCTGCCCACCGCGGGCTGCCCAGTTGCGTGCTGACCTTCGAGCCGCATCCGCGCGACTTCTTCGCCATGCAGGCCGGCAAGCCGGAACTGGCCCCGGCACGCATCGCCACGCTGCGCGACAAGCTGACCGAACTGGAGCGCTGCGGCATCGACCAGGTGGTGGTGCTGCGCTTCGACCAGCAGTTGTCGCGGCTGACCGCCGAGGACTTCATCCAGCAGGTGCTGGCCGACGGCCTGGGTGCCCGGTACGTGCTGGTCGGCGACGACTTCCGCTTCGGTGCCAGGCGTGCCGGCGACTACACGATGCTCGATGCGGCCGGCGACCGGCTCGGCTTCGACGTGGCGCGCATGAACAGCTACGAGGTGCATGGCCTGCGGGTGTCCAGCTCGGCCGTGCGCGAGGCGCTGGCCACCGGCGACATGGAGCGAGCGGCCGGTCTGCTCGGCCGCCCCTACAGCATCAGCGGCCACGTGATCCACGGGCGCAAGCTCGGGCGCGAGCTGGGCTTTCGCACCCTGAACCTGCGCTTCCACCACCGCAAGGCGGCGGCGATGGGCATCTTCGTCGTGCTCGTGCACGGGCTGACGCCCGAGCCCCTGGAAGGGGTCGCCAGCCTCGGCCTGCGTCCCACCGTGGAAGACACCGGCCGCATCCTGCTGGAAGTCAACTGCCTGGACTGGCCGGCCGAACTGGGCCCCGAAGGGGGCTACGGTAAAATCGCCCGCGTGGAACTCCTTCATAAACTGCGCGACGAAGCCCGCTACGACGGGCTTGATGCCTTGACGGACGCGATCCGCCAGGACGCCGCCAACGCGCGCAGCTACTTTGCCTCGCTGCACCAGCAGACGCGTCGCCAGACCACCCGCGACCGAATTTAAAGCTCGCTCATCTGCTGCGAGCCCGGGCCTGCGCACTCCCCTTTCATGGCCCGTTCCCACCCGACATGGCACGCCGTGCGTGCCCCCAGACCATGAGCGACACCCCTGACTACCGTTCGACGCTGAACCTGCCCGACACCCCCTTCCCGATGCGCGGCGATCTGCCCAAGCGCGAGCCGGGCTGGGTCAAGGAATGGGACGAGCAAGGCATCTACAAGAAGCTGCGCGACGCACGCTGCGGCGCCCCGAAGTTCGTGCTGCACGACGGCCCGCCGTATGCCAACGGCAAGATCCACATCGGCCACGCCGTCAACAAGGTGCTCAAGGACATGATCGTCAAGGCGCGGCAGTTGGCCGGCTTCGATGCCGTCTACGTGCCGGGCTGGGACTGCCACGGCCTGCCGATCGAGAACCAGATCGAGAAGACCTACGGCCGCAACCTGAGCCGCGACGAGGTGCAGGCCAAGAGCCGCGCCTACGCCACCGAGCAGATCGACCAGCAGCGCGCCGACTTCAAGCGCCTGGGCGTGCTGGGCGACTGGGAACGGCCCTACCGCACGATGGACTTCGGCAACGAGGCCGGCGAGATCCGCGCGTTGAAGCGCCTCATGGAGCGCGGCTACGTGTACCGCGGCCTCAAGCCGGTGTACTGGTGCTTCGACTGCGGCTCGTCGCTGGCCGAGTTCGAGATCGAATACGCCGACAAGAAGTCGCAGACGCTGGACGTCGGCTTCCTGTGCGCCGAGCCTGAAAAGCTCGCCGCCGCCTTCGGCCTGCCCCGGCTGGACAAGGACGCCTTCGTCCTGATCTGGACGACCACCCCCTGGACGCTGCCTGCCAACCAGGCCTTGAACCTGAATCCGGAGCTGGAGTACGCGCTGGTCGACACCGAGCGGGGGCTGTTGCTGCTCGCGTCGGCGCTGGTCGAGAAATGCCTGGAGCGCTACGGCCTGCAGGGCCGCGTCGTTGCCACCACGAAGGGTGCCGCACTCGACCGCCTCAACTTCCGCCACCCGCTGGCCCACGTGCACCCGGGCTACGACCGCCTCTCGCCCATCTACCTGGCCGACTACGCCACCGCCGAGGACGGCACCGGTATCGTCCACTCGGCCCCCGCCTATGGTCTGGACGACTTCAACTCCTGCATCGCGCATGGGCTGAAGTACGACGACATCCTGAACCCGGTGCAGGGCAACGGCGTCTACGCGGCCGACCTGCCGCTGTTCGGCGGCCAGAACATCTGGAAGGCCGGTCCGCAGATCATCGAGGCGATGCGCGACGCCGGCCGGCTGTTCGCCACCTCCAACCTGGTGCACAGCTACCCGCACTGCTGGCGCCACAAGACGCCGGTGATCTACCGTGCGGCCGCGCAGTGGTTCGTGCGCATGGACGAAGGCGTTGGCGTGTTCACCGCCGACAAGGCGCCCAAGACGCTGCGTCAGCTCGCGCTCGACGCGATCGAGCAGACCAGCTTCTACCCCGAGAACGGCAAGGCGCGCCTGCGTGACATGATCGCCGGCCGACCGGACTGGTGCATCTCGCGCCAGCGCAACTGGGGCGTGCCGCTGCCTTTCTTCCTGCACAAGGCCACCGGCGAGCTGCACCCGGACACGATGAACCTGATCGAGCGGGCCGCGCAGCTCGTCGAGCAGGGCGGCATCGAAGCGTGGGCCAAGCTCGATCCGCGCGAGTGGCTGGGCGACGAGGCGGAGCACTACACCAAGAGCACCGACATCCTCGACGTGTGGTTCGACTCCGGCACGACGCACTTCCACGTGCTGAAGCGCAGCCATGCCGAACAATCGACCTGGCCGGCCGACCTGTACCTCGAAGGCCACGACCAGCACCGTGGCTGGTTCCATTCGTCGCTGCTGACCGCCTGCGCGATGTACGACCGCGCGCCGTACAAGGGCCTGCTGACGCACGGTTTCACGGTCGACGGCCAGGGCCGCAAGATGAGCAAGTCGCTCGGCAACACGGTCGTGCCGCAGGAGGTGAGCGACAAGCTGGGCGCCGAGATCATCCGCCTGTGGGTCGCGAGCACCGACTACTCCGGCGACCTGGGCATCGACGACAAGATCCTCGCGCGCGTGGTGGATGCCTACCGCCGCATCCGCAACACGCTGCGCTTCCTGCTGGCCAACACGAGCGACTTCGATCCTTCGAAGGACGCGGTGCCGTTCGACCAGCTGCTCGAGATCGACCGCTACGCGCTGGCACGCGCCTCCGCGTTGCAGACGGAGATCCTCGCGCACTACGAGGTCTATGAGTTCCACCCGGTGGTCGCGAAACTGCAGGTCTACTGCTCCGAAGACCTGGGCGCCTTCTATCTCGACGTGCTGAAGGACCGGCTCTACACCACTGCACCGAAGTCGCACGCACGCCGCTCGGCGCAGACCGCCCTGTGGCAGCTGACGAATGCGATGTTGCGCTGGATGGCACCGTTCCTCAGCTTCACCGCCGAAGAAGCCTGGAAGGTGTTCGCGCCCGGCCAGTCGCCGTCGATCTTCGTCGAGACGTACTGGCAGTTCGCCGGCAACGACGAAGCGCTGCAGCTGAAGTGGTCGCGCCTGCTGGAGATCCGCGCGGCGGTGAACAAGGAGATCGAAGCGCTGCGCACCGAAGGGAAGGTGGGCGCATCGCTGCAGGCCAACGTGACGATCGCGGCCAATGCAGACGACCGCGCCATGCTCGCGAGCCTGGGCGACGACCTCAAGTTCGTCTTCATCACCTCCGCGGTGGAGGTGGTGGCGGCCGACGAGCTGGCAGTGACGGTGACACCCGCCAGCGCCCCCAAGTGCGAGCGCTGCTGGCACTACCGGGACGACGTGGGCCACGACGCCGCGCACCCGACCATCTGCGGTCGCTGCACGAGCAACCTCTACGGCGACGGCGAAAGCCGCAAGGCGGCCTGATGGCAAGGTCCAAGTCCTCGTCCAGCCTGTGGCCGTGGCTCGGCATCGCGCTGGTCGTGATCCTGCTCGACCAGTTCACCAAGACGCTGATCCTCGGCTACTACCAGTTGGGCCAGGGCACGCCCGTCACGTCGTTCTTCAACATCGTGCGGGTGCACAACACGGGGGCCGCCTTCTCGTTCCTGGCTGGTGCCTCCGGCTGGCAGCGCTGGTTCTTCATCGGCCTGGGCGTGGCTGCTGCGGTGTTCATCGTGTTCATGCTCAAGCGCCATGGCGGACAACGGCTGTTCGCCTGGGCGCTGGCGCTGATCCTGGGCGGCGCTCTGGGCAACGTGATCGACCGTGCGCTGCATGGCTACGTCGTCGATTTCTTCGATTTCCACCTCGGCGGTCGCCACTTCCCGGCCTTCAACATCGCCGATTGCGGCATTTCGGTGGGTGCGGCACTGCTGATCCTCGACGAGCTGCTGCGGGTGCGTCGCGGTCGTTGAAAGCCGTCCGCACGGCGTTGACCGGCTCGACGCAATGCCACGACAATGCGCCGACCCACAGGAGGGGAGCACCGTGCGAGACACCCTACGAGAGCGCCGCAGGTTCCGGCAGGCCCGGGCCGCAAGCGATGCCACCGGACGCCCGCACGGCGTCGTGGAGGGCAGATGACGCCGCTGCTGCCCTACGCGGCACTCGAACATCTCTCCTGGCTCGAGGTGCCCTTGTGGGTATTCGATGTCGAGCGCAGCCGCATTCCGTGGGCCAACGCTGCCGGCCTGCTGTTCTGGGAAGCAAATTCCACCGCTGACCTGGCCGCACGCGATTTCTCCGACATGAGCGAATCGACGGCCACGCGGCTGCGTCTGGTCACCCAGGCGCACGCCGCCGGGCGGACCACGCACGAGCAGTGGACGCTCTACCCGAAAGGCCATCCCGTCACGGTCGATCTGCAAAGCCGCGGCATCGCGCTCGAAGACAGCCGCCCTGCCATTCTCTTTGCGGCAGTGCACGTGCACACCGATGTGGACCCGGTCGTGCTGCGCGGCGTCGAAGCCATGAAGCACACCACCGTGAAGGTGGCGCTGCACCGCTTGTCCGATGGCGTCGTGCTGATGCGCAATCCGGCCGCACTGCAATCGTTCGGCCCGGTCGGTGGTGCGTCGCCAGAAGGTGATCTGCTCCCGCTGTTTGCCGACCCCGCGGTTGCGGACGACGTGCTGCGGCAGGTGCGCGCCGGGCAGTCGTGCGCCGGCGAAGTGCAGCTGCTGACGCGCGACGGCCCGCGCTGGCACAGCTTCGATGCGCGCCCGGTGTGGGACCCGGTGACCGGCGAGCGGGCGGTGCAACTGAACGCGCGCGACATCTCCGACCTGAAGGAAGCCCAGCGTGCGCTGGAGCACGCGCGCAACGCGGCCGAATCGGCCAACCGTGCGAAGAGCAGTTTCCTCGCCAACATGAGCCACGAGATCCGCACGCCGATGAACGGTGTGCTGGGCATGACGGAGCTGGTGCTGAACACGCCGCTCACCGGCCGCCAGCGGGAGTTCCTCGAACTGGCGCACAGCTCCGCCCGCTCGCTGCTCGCGATCATCAACGACGTGCTCGACTTCTCGAAGATCGAAGCCGACAAGCTCGTGCTCGAGCGCACGCCGTTCCGCGTGCGCGCGCTCGTCGACGAGGTGCTGCACTTCTTCAAGGCGCAGGCTCATCAAAAGAACCTGGCCCTGTGTGCGGAGTTCAACGCCGACGTGCCGACCATCGCGATCGGCGACCCCGGCCGTATCCGGCAGGTGCTGACCAACCTCGTCAGCAACGGCCTCAAGTTCACAACCGTCGGCGAAGTGCGCGTGGCCACGGGCGCGCGCCCGCTGCCCGACGGCGACGTGATGCTCGAATTCGTCATCAGCGACACCGGCATCGGCATCTCCACGCAGGAACAGGAAACGATCTTCGAGCCCTTCATGCAGGCCGACAACAGCCTCACGCGGCGCTATGGCGGCACCGGGCTGGGCCTGGCAATCGTGCGGCGGCTCGTGCAGCTGATGGGCGGCGAGGTCAGCGTGGCCAGTTCACCGGGTTACGGGACCACGTTCCACTGCACCGTGCGCTGCCAGCGGCCGGAGACACCCGAGGAGAGCCCTCCCGCCGAGGGTGTTGCACCGCCGCGCAGCTGGCCCGAACTCGAAGGCAAGCGCGTGCTGCTGGCCGAGGACAACCCGATCAACCAGACGCTCGCGGTCGCGATGCTCGGCAACCTGGGCATGCGCTGCGAGGTGGTCGGACACGGGCGCGATGCCGTCGACCGCCTGCGCGACGACCGTTTCGACGTGGTGCTGATGGACGTGCAGATGCCCATCATGGGCGGCTTCGAGGCGACGGGCGAGATCCGCCGTCACGAGCGCGAACACGGTCTGGCGCGCACCCCGATCGTCGCGATGACCGCCTACGCCATGGAAGGAGATCGCGAGCGCTGCATCGCGGCGGGCATGGACGGCTACGTGGCCAAGCCGGTGCAGCTCGACACCCTGGCGAAAGCCTTGGCGGAAGCCCTCGCCGGGCAGACCGGCTGAATCAGGGCAGCAACACGCTCGAACCGATGGTCCTTCGTGCCTCCAGGTCCACATGCGCCTGGGCTGCGTCCTTGAGTGCGTACCGCTGGTCGATGCGGACCCGGACCTGCCCGCTGGTGACCATGGCAAAGAGGTCGTCGGCCATGGCCTGCGTCGATTCGCGTGTGGCGAGGTGCGTGAACACGGTGGGCCGCGTCACGTAGAGCGAGCCCTTGGCCGCCAGCGTCGCAAGAGAGATCGGCGCCACCGGGCCGGAGGCGTTGCCATAGCTCGCCATCAACCCGAAAGGCTGCAGGCAGTCCAGCGAGCCGTCCCAGGTGTCCTTGCCGACCGCGTCGTACACCGCCTTCACGCCCCGCCCGTTCGTGATCTGCTTCACCCGCTCGACGAAGTTCTCGCGGCTGTAGTTGATCGCATGCGACGCGCCATGCTCCAGCGCCACCGCGCATTTCTCGTCCGACCCGGCCGTGCCGATCAGCTGCAGACCCATCGCCCGCGCCCACTGGCACGCGATCAGGCCGACGCCACCGGCCGCCGCATGAAACAGGATGAAGTCGCCCGGCTGCAGGCCGCCTTGCGGCTGCGTCTTGCGCAGCAGGTACTGCACGGTGAGGCCCTTGAGCATCATCGCCGCAGCGTCCTCGAAGCTGATCGCATCGGGCAGCTTCACGACGCACTTGGCCGGCATCACGCGGACCTCGCTGTAGGCGCCGGGCGGCTGGCTGGCATACGCCGCGCGATCGCCGGGCCGCAGGTGCGACACGCCGTCACCCACCGCCTCCACCACACCTGCCGCTTCCATGCCCAAGGTCAAGGGCAGCGGCAGCGCGTAGAGGCCGTTGCGGTGGTACACGTCGATGAAGTTCACGCCGCAGGCGTGATGGCGGATGCGGATCTCGCCCGGGCCCGGATCGCCCACGGCCACCTCGGCCAACTCGATCACTTCGGGCCCGCCGGTGCGGCGGATCTGGACGGCAAGAGGCATGTGCGGTTCTCCTCGGTCGGGTGCGACATCAAACAGGCGACACCATACGCCGCGATGGAAAAACTTGCAGGCCGACGCCCTTGATCTGCGGCAAGGCGCCGATGCTCGTTCTCCCGCCTTTCGTACGCCTCGGGTTTGCTCCTACGCTGCGCACATGGATGCACACTCGCCGCACACTGCCCAGCCGGCCTCGGCACTCGACATCCCGCGGAACCGCTTGTCGTTCGGCGCGCCGTTGCGGTGGCTCGCGCTCGGTTGGCGCGACTTCGTGCGCTGTCCGGGCATCGGTTGCTTCTACGGCACCTGCTTCGCGTTGATGGGCTGGACCCTGATGCTCGTGTTCCGCCATGCACCGGCCTGGACGCTCGCGCTCAGTGCCGGCTTCCTGCTGGTCGGGCCCTTCCTCTGCCTGGGCCTCTACGAGGCAAGCCGCGCGCTGGAGCGTGGCGAACGGCCTGACCTCGGCGGTTCGCTGCCTGCTTGGGAGTCGAACCTGGGCACGATGGCGATCTTCGGTGGCGTGCTGCTGATCCTCGAAATGCTGTGGGGGCGCGCCTCGCTGATCGTGTTCGCGGTCAGCTTCGACGGCATGCCGGACTTCAAGGGCTCGGTGCTGCAGCTGCTCGACCCGCAGAACCTGGGTTTCATCGTCGCGTACCTTGCGGTCGGCGGCGTGTTCGCCGGCCTGATCTTCGCCGTCAGCGTGGTGGCGATCCCGATGATCCTCGACCGCCAGGCCGACGCGATCACCGCCGGTCTCACCAGCCTGCGGCTGGTGTTGACGCAGCCGCTGGTGATGGTGTGGTGGGGTGCGCTGATCACCGGGCTCGTGGTGCTGGCACTGCTGCCGTGGTTCCTCGGCCTGCTCATCGCCGGGCCTGTGCTCGGCCATGCGTCGTGGCACGCCTATCGGGCGGCCGTTCCCGCCGTCGAGTGATCGAGGTGGCATTCCCGGGTCGACGTGCCGCGGGCGGCCTTACGCGCGCCGGCCAGGGGGCACGCAGTAGCATGGCGCCATGCTCAAGCTCACGCAGGCGCCCAACCTACTCGTTGCCACTCTCTGGGCAGACTGGCTGACGCAGGCGGGGATCGAAGCCTGTGTGCAGCGGCTCTACGCCAGCGGCATCGCAGGTGAGATTCCACCTGATCAAAGCCTGCCCGAAGTCTGGTTGATCGACACCCATCGGCTCGACGACGCCCGCCGCCTGTTGCACGAACTGCAGCACCCACGCGAGCGACGGTGGGTCTGCGAAGCTTGCAACGAGCTGATAGAAGGACCGTTCGAGCAATGCTGGAAATGCGGCGCTAACATGCCCGGCCTCTGAGTGAACAACGGGCACCCCCCGAATGAACTCGCCCCCCTTGCAGGTGGCGGGCCTGTGCCGCCAAGGGGCGCACTGAAGACCTGTGCATGACCCGCATCACCGCCAAGACTGCCTTGCTCCTGACCTTGCCGCCGCTGCTGTGGGCCGGGAACGCCGTGGTCGGCCGGCTCATGGTCGGCACCGTGGCGCCATTGACGCTCAACTTCCTGCGCTGGCTGCTCGCGGCCTTGATCCTGCTGCCGCTCGGCTGGCGCGTGCTGCGGCCCGGCAGCCCGCTGTGGGGGCGCTGGAGGCGGTTCACCCTGCTCGGCCTGCTCGGCGTGGGCAGCTACAACTCGCTGCAGTACCTCGCGCTGCAGACCTCGACGCCGATCAACGTCACGCTCATCGCGGCCAGCATGCCGGTGTGGATGCTGGGCGTGGGCGCGCTGATGTACGGCGAGCGCGCGCGGGCCTCGCAGGTGCTCGGGGCGGCGCTCTCGCTGGCCGGCGTGCTGTTCGTCATCTCGCGCGGCAGCTGGGACACGCTGATGCAGGTGCGGCTCGTTCCGGGCGACCTCTACATGCTGCTGGCCGTGCTGCTGTGGGCGCTTTACAGCTGGATGCTCGCGAAGCCGAGCGACGGCTCTGCCAAGGAGTGGCACTGGTCCGAGTTCCTGCTCGCGCAGATCGTCTTCGGCACGATGTGGGCCGGCCTTGCGACGGCAGTCGAGTCGAGCCTGCGTGACGTGAGCGTGCCGTTGACGGCGCCGGTGCTCGCGGCCTTGTTCTACGTCGCCATTGCCGCTTCGCTGGTGGCCTACCGTTGCTGGGGACTCGGCGTGGCGACGGTGGGGCCGGCGATCGCTGCGTTCTTCAGCAACCTCACCCCGGTTTTTGCCGCGGTCCTGTCGGCCGCGCTGCTGGGCGAGGCGCCGGCATGGTTCCACGCGGTGGCGTTCGGTTTCATCGTCGCGGGAATCGTGGTGTCTTCCAGGCGCTGAGGGCAGCCGCGCCCCTTCACGGCAACGACGGCGCCAGACTCTGCAGCCTGCGCTCCAGCGTGCGCATCCTGCGCTTTGCGGCCGGCTCCAGAACGGCGTTTGCGGCGCGGCACTGGATGTAGTCCCACCACGCCACGCGCAGCGCTTCCAGCACTTCGAACGATGCGCCGCGCGCCGCGTAGTGCAACTGCCACTGCGACAGCGAGTCCGACAGCGCAGCCGCCGCTTCGTCCTGACCGACGAGCAGCGCCACGGGACGCAAGCCAGGGCGCGTTTCGGCGTGGCCTTGAAGCCAATCGCGAAAGGTGTGAGGCGTCCCCATGTCGTGTCTCCTGCTAAACGACCGGCCCATCTTAGTTGGATGGGATTTTTTTACATGTACTGAAATGTAACACGTCGCCGGTTGGCATTCCCGTTGCCCGGAGCGCCATAGCCACAGCCAACGCAGGAGTTGTTCAATGTCAGCCATTGGAGCCACGCTCTGGGCCATCGCCGAGGGCTACATCCCGCCATCCAGCACGGGGGACGGCCCGGCTCTCGAGAGCCACGAGACCGCCTGCCTGCTGAACACGGGCGACGTGCCGGCGCAGGTTCGCATCACGCTGTACTTCAGTGATCGGGCGCCCGCCGGTCCTTACCGGGTGACGGTGAAGCCGCGGCGGACGTTGCACGTGCGCTTCAACGATCTGAAGGACCCGGAACCGGTGCCCCGTGGCACCGACTATGCGAGCGTGATCGAGTCCGACGTGCCCATCGTCGTGCAGCACACGCGGCTGGATACGCGGCAGCCGGCGCTGGCCTTGCTGAGCACGGTCGCCTACGCCGCGCCGGCGTGAGTCACGCCACGCACGTGCGGTTCTTGCCGGTCCGCTTGGCCTCGTAGAGTGCCTCGTCGGCGCGGTCCAGCGTCTCTTCCAGGCGCTCGCCGTGCCGGTAGAGCGTGACGCCGGCCGAGAACGTCACGAAGACCTGCTTGTCCTCGTGCATGAAGAAGCTCGCCGTCAGCGTGCGCTGCAGGCGCGTCAGCACGACGCTGGCCTCCTCGGCGTTGGTTTCGGGCAGCAGCACGACGAACTCTTCCCCGCCGTAGCGGGCCACCGTGTCCATCGGCCGCAACGCCTGCTTGACGTTGTTGGCAAGGAACTTGAGCGCCTGGTCGCCGGTCTGGTGGCCCAGCGTGTCGTTGAGCTTCTTGAAGTTGTCGATGTCGAGCAAGCCGACGGCCAGCTCCCGGCCCGTGCGCTGCATGCGCGCGTGCTCGGTATCGAACGCCTGGATCAGACCGCGCCGGTTGGCGATCTCGGTGAGCTGATCGGTCGACACCTCGGCCGACAGGCGTTGCAGTTCGGTTTCCAGTTCGCGCACGCGTTCCTGCAGGTGATCGGCCTCGGCCTGCTCGATCTGCAGGCGCTGCTGCGTCTGGCCCACCTTGCTCTGCACGGACTTGGTTTCCTCGACCAGCTCCTTCACCATGCCGGCCAGGCTCTCCAGCGAGTCGGCCTGCTCGATCGCGACGGCGTAGCGACCCATGCTGTCCTGGAAGCGCCCGGTGTGCAGGCCGAGTTCGCCGATCTCCTGCAGCATGCTGTTGATGGCCTGCTTCAACAGGTCGCGCGCGTGGTTGCGCTGCGTCTTCAGTTCGAGCTGCTGCGTGCGGGTGGAATGCAGCATGTGGCTCACCGATCGCACCGTGCGGGCGGTCAGCCCCTCCTGCAGCTTGGTGCGCATGGCCTCGCACTGGCCTTGCACCCAGGAGCTGTCTTCGGAAAGATCCGCCAGTCCGGCGGTCAGTTCCTCGCACAGCACCCGCAACTGGTCGGTCAGATGCTGGCGGTGTTCGAGCAGGCGCTGGGCATCATCGGCCCAGCCGCGCCAGTCTTCGGCCAAGTCGTCGTCAGCGTCGCTCGCCAACGGTGGCAGCAGCTCGGCGAGGCGCGACTTGAGGCGCACGCACCGGGGGTCATCGCTCGGCATCGCCGGCTCGATGGCGCCGGCCAGATCCCCCACGACCGCCTGCCATGCCGCAGGCAGCAGGCCGTCGTGATCCAGTGCGAGCGATGGGTGGGCAGAGGGTGCCGGAGGCGTCAGCGGTGCCAGCTCGGCCGGTGCGGTGAGCGGCCCGCCGGCGGACATCGCCTCGGCCAGCAGAGGATCGGCCTGCACGGCGGGGTCGGCCGCGGTGTCGGTCTCCCAGCTGCTCGCCAGCTGGCTCAGTCGCTGTTGCAGACGCTGGGGGTCGCTGCGGCTGCCCGCCAGCACGCGCTGCAGGCTGTCCTTCTTGCGACCGCTGGTCCATTGCCGGCCTCCGCGCTCGACCCCTTTGACGAGACGGCCGATCAGCGCCGCCCAGGCCTGGGCCTGCGCCGCCGCGGCATCGCTGTCGCCGGCCGACGCCAACAATCGATCGGCGTGCTCCCACTTGCCGTGCTGCAGTGCATCGAGCAGCGCTGCCGGCGCGCCCGGCAAATGCGCGGCCAGCCGCTCGATCACGCGCTGCGCGGCTGGCGGCAAAGGCGGCTCGCCATCAGGCGGCTCGCCGGCCTCCGCCCGGTAGGCGCGCCGGTAGTTTTCGGGCGTGGGCTCCAGCCGCTCCTGCGCCAGGCGCCGCAGCGCCGCCTTCGCCAGCTGAGCCGGTGGAACGGTCGGGCCGCCCAGCGGCGCAGGCTGCGTCGCGCGGCTGGTGGCACCGGGCGTGGGGTCGATCATGGTTCGGGGTCAATGCGCCGGTTTGACGCGGGGCGGCACGTTGATCGACGTCACCGCGCCTTCGCTCACGACCTCGGCATTCGCGGAGCCGGCGGCGCCGATCCACGGGGCTTTCTGGGGCAGGACCGTCTCGCGGATCCACTGCTCCAACGCGGCAGCCGGTAGCGGCTTGCTGAACAGGAAGCCCTGCATGATGCCGCAGCCGAGCCGGTTCAACACTTCCATCTGCAGCGTGGTTTCCACGCCTTCGGCAATGACGCGCAGGCCGAGCGAGCGCGCCAGCGCGATGATGGCCGTGACGACCGCCGTGCTCTCGGGCCGATGGCCCAGTTCGCGCACGAAGGAGCGGTCGATCTTCAGTTCGCTGATCGGCAGCGTGGTCAGGTAGGCCAGCGACGAATAACCGGTGCCGAAGTCGTCGATCGAGATCTCGACACCCAGGGCATTGAGCCGCTTCAACGCGGGGATCACGTTCTGCAGGTCCTTCATCAGGCCCGTCTCGGTTATCTCGAGCTCGAGGCAGCGCGGGTCGACCTGCTGCTCCGTCAGCGCGTTCTGGATCTTCTCCATCAGGTCGGTACGCTGGAACATGCGGCTGGGCATGTTGACGGCAATCGAGGCATCGAAGCCGAAGGAGTTCTGCCACGCGCGCGCCTGCCGGATCGCCTCGCGCACCGCCCAGTGGCTCATCGGGATGATCAGCCCGGTCTCTTCTGCCAGCGGGATGAACTCGCCCGGCGGCACGATCTGCCCGCCGCGCTGCCAGCGCATCAAGGCCTCGGCACCCATGAAGCGGCCCGCCCGCACGTCGATCTTGGGCTGGTAGTGCAGCACCAGCTCCTCGCGCTCCAGGGCCTTGTGCAGGGCCGTCTCGAGTTCGAGCTTCTCGCGCCCCTTGCCAGCCAGTTGCGGCGTGTAGACCGACGCGGCATTGCGCCCCTGTGCCTTGACCGAGTACATGGCCACGTCGGAATTGCGCAGCAGGTCGGCCACGGTGAGACCGTCACGCGGGTACAGCGCAATGCCGACGCTGGCGGTGACGAAGCATTCCTGCCCGCCCACCAGCACCGGTTCGCGCAGCGATTCGAGGATGCGCATCGCCACGCGTTCGGCGTCGCGCTCGTCGCCCACCTCCGACAGCAATGCGACGAACTCGTCGCCGCCCAGCCGGCCGACCGCTTCCAGCGTGCGGTGCGCGCGCGAGCCGGCGGTGTCGACGGTCGCGTCGATGACCTGGTCGGAATGCCGCACGCAGCCGCGCAGGCGGCGCGCCACTTCCACCAGCAGTTCGTCGCCGGCGGCATGGCCGAGGGTGTCGTTGATGATCTTGAAGCGGTCGAGGTCGATCAGCAGCAGGCTCACCTGGTGGCCCATGTGGCGCGCGTGCTCGATGGCCCGCTCGGCGCGCCAGATGAGCTGGCGCCGGTTGGGCAGACCTGTCAGCGAATCGAAGTTGGCAAGGTGCTTGATCTTGTCTTCGGCGATGCGCCGGTCGGTCACGTCCTGCACGATGCCGTTGTAGCCGTAAACGGCACCGTGCTCGTCGAACTCCGGTTCGGCCTCCAGGTGCAGCACGCGCTGCCGGCCATCGGCCAGCCGCACCGGCACGTCGGTGCACAAGACGGTGTAGTGCGTCAGCACCTCGCGCAGGATGGCGAAAAAGCCCTTGCGCTCGTCGCGCGGAATCATGCGCAGCACGCTGCGGATCGTCAGTGCGTCCGCCGGGCCGAGCCCGAACACACGCAGCGCTTCCACGGAGAACAGCACTTCGCCGCAGCCCGGCCGCCAGTCAAAGCTGCCCATGCGCGCCAGATCCTGCGCACGGGCCAGCTGGGCCTTGCTGCGCTCCAGTTCCAGCCGGGTGCGCGAGGACCGCAGCAGGTAGCGCAGCCGCCCGGCAAGCAGGCTCCACTGATTGGACTTGACGAAAAAGTCGGTCGCCCCGGCTTCATAGGCACGGTTGATCGACGCCTCGTCGTCGAGGCCGGTGAGCATGAGCACCGGGATGGACTGGAAACCGGGCATCGCGCGCAACTCGCGGCAGGCCGAAAAGCCGTCCAGGCCCGGCATGATCGCGTCGAGCACGACGACGTCCGGCGACCAGTCGGCGAGCAAGGCGAGCGCGCGCTCGCCGCTTGCGGCCTCGGTGATCGAGAACCCGCGCTCGCGCAGCGCGATCGACGTCAGCAACAGGTTCACCTCGTCGTCGTCCACGAGCAGCACGGTGGGCTGCCCGAGGTCGCCGTCTTCGGTGATGGATGAACTCATCTGTCGGACCCCAGCAGGATGCTCAGGCTTTCCAGCACGCGGTCGGTCTCCTGGCGTATGGCTGCGATGTGCGTGTCGAAGGGGCCGGGTTGGCCGGATCGGATCATGGACTCGATTTCGGCACAAAGGCCGGACAACTTGAGCGCACCAACGCTTGCACAGGACGATTTCAACGTGTGGGCCGTCAGTCGGATTGTGGCCAGATCGTTGATATCGTGCGCTTCCTCCATTTGGGGGACAAGACGCAGCAAGGATGTGTGAAAAGTCCGGAAAAGCCGGCCAAGAAGCTGGTTTTCCCCCCGCGGATCGAGCTCGCGTAGGCGGGCCACGGCCTCGGCGTCGAAAACCTGCGGATCCGGATCGATCATGTCTGTCTCCCTTGAGGCCGGCATCACGGCACTGGTGTCGGTCACAACCTTCCTTTGCGTGGCATTTCGCGCGCCTGCGGCGCCGGTGGCCTCGGCCACCGGGCGCAGCCAATGCGTCAGCACGGCAAGCAACTGGTTCTGGCGGAACGGCTTGGACAGGTAGTCGTTGAATCCATGGGCAAGAAAGCGCTCCTCGTCACCACCCAGCGCATTGGCCGTGACGGCCAGCACCGGGGTGTCCGGCGGGGTCAGGAAGGTGAAACGGCCGCCAGAGCCCCGGCGAAACCAGCGCAGGGTTTCCACGCCGTCCATGCCGGGCATCTGGATGTCCATCAGCACCAGATCGAACCGATGTTCGCACAAGGCGCGCAGCCCCTCCACTCCGGAATGTGCCAGATGCGTGCGGCAGCCGAGGCGGCGCAGCATCTGGTGGATCACTTCCTGGTTCACCGGGTTGTCCTCGACCACCAGCACGTGCCGATCGAGGCGCGGCAGCGGGGTTTCACGCTCACGCACCGGCAAGGCCGACAAGCCCAGGATGGCTTGGCGCAGTTCCACCTTGCGCACCGGTTTGGAGACGAAGCGGTGAAAGCCGGCATCGTGCGCGACCCGCACGTCGTCCGGGCTCGACACGGACGACAGCAGCATCAGCTTGAGATGCCGCCACTCGGCCGACGCGCGCAGCTCCTTCGCGAATTGAACGCCGTTCATGCGCGGCATCGACATGTCGACCAGCGCGAGGTCGAAGGTGCCGCCGAGTTCGTGCTCGCGGCGCAGCACGTCCAGTGCCTCCAGCCCGTCGCTCGCCAGCGTCACCCGCATGCCCCACGCGCCGAGCATGTTTTCGAGCACGGTGCGGTTGGTCTCATGGTCTTCCACCACGAGCACGCGCAATGCCGGCATTTCCAGCGCGTCGGCCGGCATGTGCTCCGCCCCCTCCTCCGTCACCCCGAAAGGCAGGCTGAAGGTGAACTGCGAGCCGAGGCCGGGCATGCTGCTGGCGCGAATGGTGCCTCCCATCATCTCGACGAGCTGTTTCGAGATCGCCAGACCCAGGCCGGTGCCGCCGTACCGGCGTGCCATGCCGCCGTTTGCCTGCGTGAAGGCATTGAACAGGCGCGGCAGCACTTCCGGGGCGATACCGATGCCGGTGTCGCGCACCGTGAATTCGAGCAGCAACCGGCCCGGTGACGATGCCTCGCCTTCGGTAGCGCGCTGCACGTCGACCACCACCTCGCCACGCTCGGTGAACTTGATCGCGTTCGCCACCAGGTTGGTCAGCACCTGACGCAACCGCAACGGGTCGCCGTGCAGCACCGCCGGCAGCCCGGGTTGCTCGCGAAAGCTCAATTCCAGCGACTTCTCGTGCGCGCGCGGCGCCATCAGCTCCAGCGTGTCCTCGACCACGGCGCGCAACGCGAAGTCGGTCGGCGCCAGTTCGAGCTTGCCGGCCTCGATCTTCGAAAAGTCCAGGATGTCGTTGATGATTTCCAGCAGGCTTTCGCCCGAACGGTACACCGCGTGCGCGAAGCGCCGCTGCTTTTCGCTCAGCGACGTACCCAGCAGCAATTCGGTCATGCCGAGGATGCCGTTCATCGGGGTGCGGATCTCATGGCTCATGTTCGCCATGAACTGGCTCTTGGCCTGGCTGGCGGCCTCTGCGGCGTCGCGCGCGCGCTGCAGCTCCTGCTCTCGCTCGTGCTCCTCGGTGATGTCGGTGCACAAGCCGTAGACGCGGATCTCGCCGTTGGGCAGTCGTCGCGCGCGGGTGCGCGTGTGCAGCCAGCGCAGACCCCGCGTCGGGTGCATGAGCCGGTGCGTGAAGTCCACCGGCAGCAGCTGGCGTTCGCGCAGCTCGCGCTCGTCCAACATCGGCTGGTCTTCCGGCGGGATGTTCTTCAGGTAGCCGCGCGGATTGCGCGCATGCTCGTCGGGCGTGACGCCCCAGAAGTCGTGCAGCCGGTTGCTGACGTACAGGAAATGCGAACGGTCCGGATTGGTGATGAAGAGGTGGTCGTCGACCGCGTCGGCGAACTCCCGGAAGCGCGCCTCCGACTCCACCAGCGCGCCTTCGGCCCGGCGCCGCTCGGTGAGGTCGCGCGCGATGATGATCACCGCGCGCGGCGAGCCGTCGGCCTGGCGCAGCGAGATGTAGCGCGCGTTGAGATGGCGGTCGCCACGGCGATGGGAACGCCACAGGAATTCATCCTCGACGGGCTCGCCGCTGTCGAGCGCGCGGCGCACCGACGGCAGGATCAGCGCGGTGAGTTGGCGGCCCAGCGCATCTTCGGCGGGCAGGCCGATCATCTCCTCGCGGCGGATCGCGAACTCGCGCTCCGCATGGCGGTTCACGGCCAGCAGCCGCAACTCGTTGGGCTCCATCACGTACAGGCTGATCGGCAGATGCTCGATCAGCTCGTTCAGATGCGCGCGCTCGCCTTCCAGTTGCTCCGCACGCTCTTCGCGCTCGCTCACGTCCGTCAGCACACCCAGGAAGACGAAACGCGCGCCCTGCTCGTCCAGCACGTGCGCCACGTCGATTTCGCCCCAGTACGGTTCGGTGCGCCCCTCGGGCAGCTGGCGCTGGCCACGGTACTGCAGCTTGAAATGCTCGCGGCTGCCGATGGCGTCGTGCAACGCGCGCGCTGCCTGCGGGTCGCTCATCAAGCTCCAGCATTCGCGGCCGATCACCTCGTCGGCGGCGCGCCCGGTGATGCGCGTGAACGCTTCGTTGACCCACTCGATGCGCCCGCGGCGGTCTGCGATCACCACGCCGCTCGAGACGCGAGACGCCACCATCGCCAGCCGGCGCGAGCGCTCCTGGCTCAGCTCCATTCCAGAGCGGGCCACTTCGCGGCGCGCCAGCAGCGAAAGCAGCGACATCGCGGTCGACAGCAACTGCTGCACATGGTCATGCGCCGGCGAGGTCTGCGGGTCGTACCACTCGACCACCGCCACCGGTTCGTCGTCGGACCACACCGGCACCGCGACGGCGCACCGGGCGCCGGACGGCCGCAGGCGGTGCCCGGCGCTGCCGGCGCCGGGCAGGTCCGCGCAGATCGTGACCGCGTGCCGCGCAATCGCCGTGCCGGTCAGTCCATCGGCGGCATGCATGGTGCCCAGCAGGCTCAGGTCCACGTGGTTCTCGCGCCCGCCGCCGCGCTCGTCCCAGGGGAACACCAGCCCGGTTTCCCCGTTCCAGTCGTCGACCCGCAGCACGGCAAAGGCCTGCGCACCGAGGTGCCGGCCCAGCGCGCGGCTGACGCCCTCCATCGCCGCGCCCAGCGTGTTCGCGCCGTTGACGGCCGAGACCACGGACTCCAGCGCCTCCAGCCGCTGCTGCACGGCATGCGGCGACGCAGGCAGGTCATCGCGCAGCGCCGGCAGGAACGACGACAGCGGCGCCTCGGCCGTCCGGCGCGAGGGCGCGCGCCACGCCCACCCGAGCGCCACCAGCGCGAGCGCGAGCGAGGCCGCGGCGGCCAGCGGCCCTTGGGCCAGCACGGCCGTCGCCCAGCCGGTCAGGCCCAGCACGCCCGCCGCCATCAGGCGCAAAGTGGGTGTTTGATTCCTCGGCATGTCTTGCACGGGCGACCGTCGCCAGGCCCTCCCGGCGTCCCGCCGGCCCGCGGGTCCTACTCCATCTCCGTTTTCGGTGCGCGGCGCGCAGACTTGAGCCATCTTGCGCGCACCGCGTGCACTTCTGCGCGTCATGCACGTCCGAAACGTGCGATCCGTCGGGAATAAATGCGAGAACCGCTACTTACAATGAGTTGGATGGATCGCGCCCCCGCCACCGACGATGCTTCCCAAGGCAAGCGCTTGCTCTTCGCCGCGGGCCTGGGGGCCGGGCTCACGCTCGCCTGGGTGGGCCTGAGCCTCGCCGGTGCCGCGTGGCTTGCGCAATCCTGGGCGCAGGGATTGCGCTCGCTCGTCGAGTCCGGCCTGCTGCTGCTCGTGTTCGTGCTGGGCCTCGTGCTGATGCTCGGCCTCGCCTGGTGGTTTGCACGCCGCCTCGACACCCTGGCCTCGCTCGAGCGCCTGGCGCAGGCGCAGCAGCGCAGCCTGCTGCAATTGCTGCCCGACTGGTACTGGGAGACCGATGCCCGTCATCGCCTCACGCTGATGCGCCCGCCCCCCGGCGCCCAGCCGGCCGACTGGCAGGTGGAACCCCGCCTGGGCAAGACACTGTGGGACGACTTCGACAGCGACGCCCAGCTCTGGCTGGCGCACCGCCAGATGCTCGACGCGCAGCGCGCCTTCGAGGCGCTGCCTGCGCACCGGCGGGAGGGCGACGGACGCACCAGCCTGTGGCTGTTGCGTGGCGTGCCGCGCTTCGATGCCGAGGGCCGGTTCGCCGGCTACCAGGGCACCGCACGCGATGTGTCCAGCCGCGCCGAGTTGCAGTTCGAACGTCAGATCGGACTGCACCTGCTCGACACCGTGCCGAGCGCCGTCGTGCTCGCCGAGTCGTCTGACGATGCCCATCCGGCGCGCTACCTGATCCGCCACTGCAACGACCTCGCCGCGCGGCACCTCGGGGAATCGACCGCCAAGCTGCTCGGGCGCGAAGTGCTGGGCGAGCTGCAGCGCGTGCCCGAGTGGCCGCTTGCGGTCGTCTGCGAGCGGCTCGGCAAGGAATTGCCGGAACGCGAGGCGCCTGCCGCCGCCGGCACACCGTGGCAGGCACAGATCGACACCTTCACTTTCGAACACGGCGGCACGCAGCGGCATGCCTTGCTGGCGGTCTTCACGCCATCGACGGCCCATGCCGACGAAGCCGCGCAACTGGAGCGGCAAGCGGCCGAGCGTGAGCTGGAGTCATTCAGCTACACCGTGTCGCACGATCTGCGCGCGCCGATCCGGGTGGTCGAAGGTTTCACGAAGATCCTCAAGGAAGACTACGGCCGGGCGCTGGACCGCATCGGCAACGATCACCTCGATCGCGTGCTCGGCGCCGCTGCGCGCATGAACGGCATGATCGATGCGTTGCTGGCGCTCTCGCAGCTTTCCGCCAAGCCGGTGCAGCAGCAGCCGGTCAACCTCACGCAGCTCGCCACCTACATCGTCGACGACCTGAAGCGCCAGTCGCCCGAGCGGTTGGTGGACGTGCGCATCGACCACGGCATGACGGCGCACGGCGACCCGACGCTGCTGCGCGTGGCGCTGGAGAACCTGATCGGCAACGCGTGGAAGTACAGCGCCAAGCGCGACCATGCCGTGATCGAGTTCCGCAGCGAGAACCAGGGCGGCCGCATCGTCTACCGCGTGCGCGACAACGGTGCCGGCTTCGACATGCGCTTCGCGGACCGCCTGTTCGGCGTCTTCCAGCGGCTGCACAGCGCGAACGACTTCCAGGGCACGGGCGTGGGCCTGGCCACCGTGCAGCGCATCGTGCGCCGGCATGGCGGGCAGATCTGGGCCGAGTCCGAAGTCGGCGAAGGCGCAACGTTCTTCTTCACGCTGGGCGAAGCCAAGCGGCAACGCTAGGACCGGCGACAGGAAAAACACCGAGACGCCGCGAGGGTCTCGGCGCATAGCATCGCCCATAGACCCTTGTGCGAAAACCGCACCCTCCCCCTGAGCCCCTGGTTCAACACAAGGCCGTCCTCGAACTGCGGGAGGAAAAACCGCATGTCGACAACCTCTTTTGGCCGTGGAGGGTCCATGAAATTCGAACGCGTTCTGGTTCCGATCGACTTCTCGAACGATTCAATCAACGCACTGCAAGTTGCACTGGAACGGCTGGCGTCGCCCGACGCCACCTTGATCCTGCTCAACGCCGTCGAGCAGGCGGCCGCGCTGGACGACGAGCACCTGCTGCTCAAGAGCCAGATGAACTCGACGCTCGTCAACGACACGCGCGAACGCCTGCTGTCGCTCGTCAGTGCACACAAGGACCGCTGGGCCGAGATCCACGGCATCGTCGAGATCGGCAAGGCCGCCCAGGTGATCCTGGGCGTCGCGAACAGTTGGAACGCCGACGTGGTGGTGATGGGTTCGCACGGCACCAGCAGCCTGACCCGCACGCTGTTCGGCGGCACCACCTACCATGTCGCGCGCAAACTCGGATGCTCCGTGATGATCATCAAGCCGTCGCGCAAGAGCTGAAAGACGCTTGCCGCGTCATTCGGCGCTCGAGCGGCGGGGCGCGCGTCGTCAGGTCTGGGAGTGCTCGAAGGAACCCGGTGCGCTGAGGGTTTCGAGCGCAGAGACGAAGCGCCGGCTCTGCTCTTCGAGCGACAGCTTTTCCTGCGCGGCCTGCCGGCGCAGGCGCTCCAGCGCCTGCATGCGCGTCAACGAAAAGCGGTGCATCGCGATGCCCACCGCGATCGACACGACGTGTTCGAGCGCCTGGGCATCCTCGTCGCCGCCTGGCATGGCAGACGGCATCTCTTGGTCGTCGCGCCGATGCTGGCTGGCAAAGGCCGCCTCGACCGCCGGCACGATCTGGCGGATGTCCAAGGGCTTCACCAGGTAGGCCACGGCGCCGAGTTCCTTCACTTTCTCGAGGGTCTCGTCATCGGAGAACGCCGACAGAAACATGAACGGGATCTGCAGGTATTCGCGCAGGTAGGCAGCGACGTCGAAGCCGCTCTTGCCTTCCATGCGAATGTCGAGCAGCGCGAGCGCCGGGCGGTGTTCACGCGCGAGCAGGATCGCGTCGTCGCCGTTGTCGGCGTCGATGATCTCGTAGCCTGCCTGCGACAGGCCGTGGGTCAGGGTGGCCAGCACCAGCCGGTCGTCGTCCACCACCAGGATCTTGCCTTTGCCAGACACGATGCTCACTCACGAATGCGGCGCAGTGCCGATGGGGGATTGTGGCTTAAAAAATGGACCACCCCTACGCGCTTCGCGGCCCTGCAGGCCGCGGCGAGCCAGGAGGCTCGCCCCTTCGCCAGGCACGAACAGTCCGCAGGGACTGTTCATGTCCCGGCTCAGCCCCTCAAGGGGCGGCACTGGCGGACCGGCGGAGCCGGATCCGCGGTGCCACTCGGTGACAGAGGCTGCGTTGCTGCAGCAATGTTTGCCGCACGGCGTAGCCTCTTCGCGCAGGGCGAGTCGCTCAATGGGCGGCACCAGCGGACCGGCGGAGCCGGATCCGCGGTGCCACTCGGTGGCAGAGGCTGCGTTGCT
>NZ_CAMLJQ010000046.1 GCF_946480305.1 uncultured Caldimonas sp. | reverse complement strand
CAGCGAGGGCGCCCACACCGAAGCGCCGCCGGCCACCCGCCCATGCCTGAGCCGCTCCAACTTCCGCAAGCCCCCGCTCAGCAATCCACGCATCACACCCACCCCCCGCAAGCCGCAGCAACCCACCGCCCCGGAACCACCAGCGCACCGTCACGCCACCCGCCCCGCTCCCTTGCGCCCGCCGGCAGCGTCATCACCCACACGGTGCCGCGCCCGTTGACCCAGGTCACCCGCGCGTCGATGTGCGCCACCACGCGCAGCGCATCCGCCGGCTTCGCCCCCGGCGCCAGCAGCACGGTGAGGCGGTCTTCAGCACCGGGGACCGGCCGGGCGGCCCACCCCGCCGCAGCAACGGTGGCAACAGCGATCCAGCCCGACAGCGTAGTCCCAGTGCCCCCGCCCGGCCGGCGCGCCATGCGCCAGCCGATCAGCACCGGCAACAGGCCGAAGAGCACCAGCCAGCCCACGTCCCAGGCCAGCGGTTGCGCCACGTCCATGCGGATGCGGTGCAGGCCCAGCCACCAGTGGCTGAGCACCGCGTCGATCGCATGCCAGCTGCCGAAGCCGATGGCCGTGTACGCCACCAGCCTGCGTTGCGACCCCGCCACCGGCAGCCGCGAGCGCGACCGCACCAGCAGCCAGAGGCCCACCGCGGCGATGACGTACATCAACAGGTGAAAAAGACCGTCGGCGAGCACCTGCACCCGCAGGTCCTGCCAGCCCGGGCCGTCGAGCCCGCTCAGCAGATGGTGCCACTGCAGCACCTGGTGCAGCAGGATGCCGTCGAAGAAGCCGCCGAGGGCGAAGCCGATCAGCGCCGCGGCCCAGCGCAGCCGGCCTTCGGTGCGGCGACTGCCCGCCGCCAGTGAGTGTGTGGATTGCATGGCACGCAGCGGGCAAGCTGCGCGCCCGGTGCACGGATGTTCAGTGCGAGGCGCGCAGTCTCGGAGCGCCGTTCTGGTAGCTCTTGAACAGCTCGAGCGCGAGCGACTGCAGCAGCGGGTTGGAACTGCTGTGCGCCTGGGCCAGTTGTTCGAAGGCGTAGAGGCGGTCGAACAGCATGCGTGCCACCTGCACGGGCCAGCCATGTTCCGCCATCAGCTCCCTGAAGCGCGCCAGCAGCAGCAGGTTGGTGCTCGGCAACGCGGGGCGAGCGCTCGGTTCGAGGGATTCGATCAATGCCGGGCGCTGTGCCGCGGCGGGCAGCTCACGCAGCGCGGCAAAGGCCGAGCTCATGAACTCGGAAGGAAGGTCGTCGAGATATTCGATCACTTCAGGCAACGGAATCATGCGGTCCCCCGTCTTTCCTGGCGCCTGCATGGCAGGCCATGCCTGGAAGATAGAGGTTGCGCGGCCACGCTATCGCTCGATAAGGGCGGCGCGAGCGGTGCAGTTTTGCCCGCGATCAGTGCGCCGGCACGAGATCGGCACTGCAGGCCTGCAGTTCGACGGCGCGCTCGCGCAAGGGCTGGCAGCCGCTGGCGAGCGCCGAGGCGATGCAGTCGTCTGCATAGGCGGCGTCGTGCTGCAGCCGGGTCAGGTTGACCCACCGGCCCTGGCCCGCCATCAGCCATTTGAAGTCGACCAGCAGCAGGAAGTCGACGGGCGGGTCCTGCTGCATTCGAGAAAGAGTGGTTGTGTTCATCGCTGCCTCCGCATCGGCTCCCGACGTGGGGAACCATGCAGGCAACAGTAGGCGAGTCGCTCGAAGCGCGCCTCCCTAGAAGGGGTGGTTCGCCCCCCTTCGATTCGGGGGGCTCGAGGCCCCCAAAAGGCGGGAGCGTGAACTGCATCACGCCGTGCGCGAGCCGCCGCGGTGGGCGTGGCCGCCGGGATCAGGTCTTGGGCAAGGTGACGCCGTGCTGGCCCTGGTACTTGCCGCCGCGGTCCTTGTAGCTGGTCTCGCAGACCTCATCGCTCTCGAAGAACAGCACCTGCGCACAGCCCTCGCCCGCGTAGATCTTGGCGGGCAGCGGCGTGGTGTTGCTGAACTCGAGCGTCACGTAGCCTTCCCACTCCGGCTCGAAAGGCGTCACGTTGACGATGATCCCGCAGCGCGCGTAGGTGCTCTTGCCCAGGCAGATGGTCAGCACGTTGCGCGGGATGCGGAAGTATTCGACCGTGCGCGCGAGCGCAAAGCTGTTGGGTGGGATGATGCAGACGTCGGATTCGATGTCGACGAAGCTCTTCTCGTCGAAGTTCTTCGGATCGACCACCGTGCTGAAGATGTTCGTGAAGACCTTGAACTCGCGCGCGCAGCGGATGTCGTAGCCATAGCTGCTGGTGCCGTAGCTGACGATCTTGTGGCCATCGGCCGCGTGGCGGACCTGCCCGGGCTCGAAGGGCTCGATCATGCCGTGCTCCTCGGCCATGCGCCGGATCCATTTGTCGCTCTTGATGCTCATGCGGTTTTCCCGGAAGTTGGCGAATTGTAGGGAAGCGGCTGCGCCGGCCCTTTGCGCCACGTCTGCCCCGCCTCCCCCGGGAAAACCTGGGTACAAAAGCTGCAACAAATGTCGGGATTTTGACAGTCCGGTCCCGATGAAAAGTCCTAGCATTGCGTCATACGCCTGTCGCAAAGGAGCAGGAGACACACCATGCGCACCGCCCTCGACCTTCTGACGCAGTACGCCGAATATCACCGCGATCGGCGCAACATCGCCACCCACTTCGTCGGCGTGCCGATGATCGTCTTCGCGGTCGGGGTGCTGCTGGCGCGGCCGGCCGTCCCGGTGGGCGGCCTGCTGCTCACGCCTGCATGGGTCGCCTTCGGGCTGGCCGCGCTGTGGTACCTCACGCGGCACCTGACGCTCGGGCTCGCGGTGAGCATGGCCGTCGGCGTGCTGATCGCGCTGGGCCATGAGGTGGCCGAGCGCAGCACGGTGCTGTGGCTCGCCACCGGTGTGGGCTTCTTCGTGGTCGGGTGGGCGATCCAGTTCATCGGCCACTACTACGAAGGGCGCAAGCCGGCCTTCGTGGACGATCTGGTCGGCCTGCTCGTCGGGCCGATGTTCGTGGTGGCCGAAGGGATGTTCGCGATGGGCTGGAACCGCGAAATGCTGCAGGAGATCGAAAAGCGCGCCGGGCCGACCATCCTGCGCGATCTGGCGAACGCGCGTCCCTGATCGGCACGCTGCCGCGCAGCCGCCGCCCCCGCCGGGCTGGCGGCTTTTGTTTTTTTGGGAGCCGACGCAGGGCGGGTCAGGCAGCGGGCGGGGCCAGCCCGGGCTGGGCGACGAAACGCGCCTGCCCGGTGTAGAGTAGGAAGTGCCGGTTGGTGCAACGCGCGAACAGCGCCATCCCGAGCCGGGCGGCCAGCCGGTACCCCATCTCGGTGATACCGGAACGCGAGACGACCACCGCCACCCCCATCTGTGCGGCCTTGATGACCATCTCGCTGGTCAGCCGGCCCGTGGTGTAGAGCGTCTTGCCCTCGCCGCCCACGCCCTCGAGCCACATCCACCCGGCGATCGCATCGAGCGCGTTGTGGCGGCCGACGTCTTCGGTGAACAGCAGCAACTCCGGCCCCTGGAACAGCGCGCAACCATGCACCGAGCCGGCCGACTTGTAGACCGTTTCATGCCGGCGCATGGCGTCGAGCAGGCCGTACAGCTCGGCTTGCGTCAAGCGCGTGCTGCCCAGCCGCAGGCTGTCGACCTCGTCCATCAGCCCGCCGAACACCGTTCCCTGGCCGCAACCGGTGGTGACGATGCGACGCGCGGTACGCGCCTCGATGTCGTCGACCCCGCCCCGCGTGGTGATCGCGCAGGCGTTGACGTCCCAGTCGACCTGCACGCTTTCGATCTGGCCGACGTCGGTCACCAGCCGCTGGTTGCGCAGATAGCCGAGCGCCAGCAGCTCCGGCTGCCCGCCCATCGTCATCAGCGTGACCAGTTCGCGCTTGTCGAGGTAGAGCGTGAGGTCGCGCTCCATCGGCATCTGCACCGTGCGCTCGTGACCGTACTCGTCGGTGACGGTCACCGCATGCGCGAAGCCCGCGGACGCAGCGCTCAATGTCGGGCGAGGGTGGCGAGGGGCAACGGCGGGCGGGACAGGCATCGTCGGCACGTGGGCGGGTGGAGGCGGTGTATCGAAGGCCATGATTCAGCATTGCGAGTCGCCGGGCAAGTGCCGGCCCTTACACCTTCGTGCAGGCACGGCTGCCTGCCCGCACCGCGGAGATGCCCCTTGAAACTCGCGGCGCCACGCCCAATTTCCTTCACCGGAGCCGGCAGGCACCGCCCGCACCGGCTCCGGAAACCATCCAATGGAGGACCGTCATGTACGAATCGATGCTGAGTTTTCCGGGCAGCCTGTTCGGCGAATTCGACCGTCTGCGCCGCGAGTTGGACGACGTGTTCGGCCTGTCCGGCAGGCCGGCCAGCATCCGCTCGGTCGCGCCGGGAACCTTCCCCGCCATCAACATCGGCAACACGCCGACCAGCGTGGAGATCTATGCCTTTGCCCCTGGGATCGACCCGTCCAAGGTGGAAGTGACGCTCGACCGCGGCGTGTTGACGCTGGCGGGCGAACGGCCTTCCGACCTGCCCTCCGGCGACGGCGCCCGCAAGGCGACGATCTACAGCCGCGAGCGCGTGAGCGGCAGCTTCAAGCGCGCGATCAACCTGCCGGAAGACATCGACCCGGCGCAGGTGCAGGCCACCTATCGAGACGGCGTGCTGCGCGTGAGCATCGCGCGGCGCGAATCGGCGCAACCGAGGCGCATCGCCGTCCAGTGAGCGCAGAACACGCAAGGAGGTACTCATCATGAGCGACAAGCAACTGACCCAGGCCCGCGAACAGGAAACGCGGGTCATGCTGCCCCGTGTCGACGTGCTGGAAGACGATGCCGGCATCACGCTGCTGGCCGACCTGCCCGGCGTGCCGAAGGAGCAACTGGACCTGAAGGTCGAAGGCGACACGTTGACGATCGAAGGCCAGGTCGCGCCGCAGACGCCCGACGCGCTGGAGCCGGTGTACGCGGAAGTGCGGGTGCCCCGCTATCGCCGGGCGTTCACCTTGAGCCGCGAGCTCGATGCCAGCCGTGTGGAAGCCAATCTGAAGAACGGCGTGTTGACGCTGCGCATTCCGAAGCAGGAGCACGCACAGCCGCGGCGCATCGAGATCCAGGTGGCCTGAGCGGGCGTGTCGACGCGGCTCCTCTCCTCGCCGGAGAGGGGCCGTGAGTCAGCCGGTCACCTCGTTGAAGACGGCCAGCCAGTCCTGCACGAACCGCTCGATGCCGAACCGCTCCACCGCGGTCTTCCGGCCCGCCTCACCGAGGGCCGCGGCGAGCGACGGGTCGTCGATCAGGCTGCGCATCGCATCGACGAGCACCGGCAGGCGGGTATCGACGAAACCGTTCTCTCCGCTGCGGATGACCGTGACCAGCTCCGTCGTTGCCAGCCCGACCACCGGCACGCCCGCCATCATGGCTTCGATGATCGACAAGCCGAGGCTCGTATAGCGGATGGGGTTGAAGAAGAACCGGTAGCGCGACACCACCTCGGCGAGCCGGTGGTTCTCGACCTCCCCCAACCCGCCCGCGTCGGCCAGCTCGAGCGAGCCCATGCCGACCAGGCTCAACGGCACGGCCTGGCGCGCCTGCAGGTAGACGTCCAGCCCCAGGCGCCGCCCGCGGCGCTTGAGGTTGTTGACCACGACGATGCCTTCGGGCTTGTCGCCGCGGTAGCTCGCGGGCGACATCGGCTTCACACCATGCTCGACCACCTGCGTCGGGGTGTCGCCGCTGTCCCACATCAACGCGTTGAAGTGCGTGCAATGGACCAGCATCACGTTGCGGTCCTGCACCCAGTGCCGGGTGTTGGTGGGGTGCTCCTGCGGCGGATCGTGCTCGAGGTACACCCGCGGCAGCGCAAGCTGGGCCGGGCTCAGCAGTTCGTGCTGCTCGCGATCCCACGCGTCGCGCGACTGGAACAGGATCACGTCGAACGCCATGTCGCGGATCTGCTCCACGTGCGCTTCGAACACGTTGTCGCCCCATGGCAGCGTGCCGCTGCGGCCGCTGTGGTGGGTCGACCGTGCGGAGTCGGTGACGAGATAGAAGTCGTGCGGCACCTGCGTGAGGTAGTAGAGGTAGTTGCCGTGCACGTGCCAGGTGAGGATCTTCAGACGCCTATGCGGCATGGGCTTGCTCTCCGAGTGAATCGAGCGCCGTCTCGATGACGGTCGCTGCTGAAATTTCGAGTGCGCACTCGTGCGCCGACGGACACAGGTCATGCGCGCAGGGCCGGCACGGCAGGTCGTGCCACAAGACGCGGTGGCGCCGTGCGTCCAGTGGGCGCCAGCGCGACACGTCGCCACCCGAGCTGATCACCACGCTCGGTGTGCCCAGCGCGGCGGCCACGTGCGAGATGCCGGTGTCGTTGCAGACGACCAAGTCCGCCCCTTCGACCAGTGCCCCCAGCTCGAACAAGCTGGTGCGACCCGACAGGTCGACTGCGGGCCGTTGCATCGCCGCGTGCAGCTCCCGCACCAGAGGCCGCTCCGCCACGGTCCCGGTCAGCACCACCGTGTAGCCTTGCCCGGCCAGCGCATCGGCCACCCGCGCAAAGCGCTGCACCGGCCAACGCCGTGAGCGCAGTTGCGCACCTGCATGCACGCAGACGTAACGCGCCTGCGCCGAACCGGGCCACACACGCACCAACGCCTGCCGGTCGGCATCGGTCAGTGGGAACTCGAGCGCCAGCCCGCGTCGAGGCACACCGAGCGCATCGGTCAACGACAGCAGGCGTTCGATCTCATGGCCGCGCGCCGGCCAGGGGATGAAGGTCTCCGGGTCCGGGCAGTACTGGCCCGGCAGGAAGAAGCCCGCCGTGCGCTGCGCACCGAAGCACACCACCAGCGGGTTGACCACGCCGCCGCTGCCGTGCATCTGCATCACGAGGTCGAAGCGCTCCTGCTGCATGCGGCTCAGGAACGCAGGCAGTGCGGGCAGATCGCACGGCATCTCGGGCAACGCCGGATGGCCGGGAAACGCGACGAACCGGTCGATGCACGACAAGCGCTGGGCCAGCTCGCGTGCCCACGGCAGACCCACGAGCGTGATGCGCGCCTCCGGGCAGGCCGCCTTCAACGCACGCCACGCCGGCACCGCGCACAGCAGATCGCCCAGCACGAGCGCACGGAAGACGGCAATGCGCCGGGCGCCGTCGATCGGCCTGGCGAAGGTCGATGCCGCGGCGCGGTGCATCGCGGCCTCTTCAGAAGGCGCCGTGGTAGAGCGCGCAGTGCCGGCACACCGGTGGCGGCTCAGCGCTCGCCAGCTGCTCACGGAACTGCTGCGCGGCCTCGCCATGCCAGCGCGCGAGCACGCCTTCTTCGAACACGTTGCCGAAGCTGGCGCGGTCCGGCGTGCCCGCCATGCAGCACGGCAGCATCTCGCCGGCCGCGGTGAGGTACATCTGCTCCCAGGGCCAGGAGCAGGCGCGCGCGTCGGGGTTGGGCGACAGGCGCGGCAGGTGCAGCGTGACGCCCAGCGCCGCCGCCACGCGCGAGGCATGCGCGAACACCTGCCGGGCATGCGCGGTGTCGACTGCCGTCAGCTCGGCATCGCGCACGTACTCCCGGATCGGGATGTAGCGCGCGGGCAGGTCGTTTTGCTCCAGGTCGCTCGACAGCCGTTGCACCTGCACGGTATGCACGCCGAAGCGCTGCGCCAGGCGCAGCACCGGCACCAGCTGGTCGAGGTTGCGGCGCATCAGCACCATCACGAGCCGGACCTGCGGTCCGCGCTCGCCTGCGCGCTCGCGCACGGCCGCCAGCCGACCGAGGTTGCGCATCACCTTGTCGAACGAAGCCTGTGCGCGGATCGACTCGTAGATCTCGCGGTCCGCCGCATCGATCGACACCGACAACGCGTGCAGGCCGCTGTCGATGCAGCGCTGCGCGCGCTCCGGCGTCAACAGCGTGAGGTTGGTGTTGGCCGACACGCGGATGCCGCGCGCCGTCGCCCACTCGACCATCTCGAAGAACTCCGGGTTGAGCATCGGCTCGCCCAGGCCTTGCAGGTGCAGCTCCTCCAGGCCGGGCAGCTGCTGCACGAGTGCCTGGAACTGCGCCAGCGTCAGGTGGCGGGTGGTGTCGGCCCGGTGGTTGACGGTGCACATCGGGCAGGCGAGATTGCAGGTCGCCGTCGGTTCGATCTGCGCAAAGCGCGGCAACGCCGGGGTGCGCGGCGGCGAAGGAGCGTCGTGACGTGCCGCGACCGTCATGCCCGCCTCAGAGGAAGGGCACGCGAAAGCGCAAGGCCCCCGCGATGCGCCAGAAGACCGACATGAACGGGATCGCGAACGACGTGACGATCATCTCGGCCACGTGCCGCGGCTCGTGCGACGTGCCGTTCAGCCGCTTCCACGCGAACGCGCCGATGAAGCCGAGCGCGACCAGCGCGAACAGCATGGCCCAGCCGCTCTGGCCGCCGAGGGCCGACACCAGCGCCGCCAGCGTCGACGCGACGATCACGTAGTAGCGCCATGGCGGCAGGCGGCGGATCACCTCGCGGTACTGCTGCGGATGCTTCTTGTAGAGCAAGGCATCGAAGAACATGTTGGCCTGCTGCCGCATGCTCACGCCCCACGGCGCTTCGCGCACGGGGTGCACCACCACCGCCGCCGCCACGTGCGCCACGGTGCCGTAGCGCCGCATCAGCGAAAAATACAGGTCGGCATCCTCGCGCCAGGCGCGCTTGAAGCGTTCGTCGAACCCGCCCACCGCTTCGAGCGCATCGCGCCGCACGAAGCAGTTGGCGGTGACGAACTCGGCCTGCTCCAGGCCCTGCGTGTTCTTCTCGTGGTCGGTCGGCACCGGGGAGGTGGGCACCACGATGCGGCCCCACGCGGCGGCGCGGTCCACGCTCATGGCCAGCACGCCGTAGCGCAGCCAGTCGGCATCGGGCACGGTGTCGTCGTCGGTGAAGGCCACCACCGGTGCCTGCGCCGCCCGCCAGCCGCGATTGCGCGCGGCCGCCGGGCCGCGTGTGCCTTCGGGCCGCAGGTAGCGCACTTCGGGCGCGCCCTGCGTCTGCTCGGCCACCTGTGCCACCACCTCCTCGGTGTCGTCGCTCTGGCCATCGTCGACGACGATGATCTCGTACCAGGTCGGGTCCAGTCGCTGCTCCACGAGCGCGTCGAGGCAGCGCCTCAGCAACTGAGGCCGCTGGTAGGTCGGGATCACCACCGAGACGCGCAGCCCGCTGGTGGCCGCCGCGCGAGGCGCACCCTCGTCACCCTGTTCGTAGCCCAGCGCCGGCACCGGGGCGGCGCTGCGGTCCGGCTGTTCGTAGCGCTCGCGCGCCGTGGGCGTCAGGAACTGCTCGAACGCGATGCCGTCGGGTTGCTCCAGGGAGCCGCTGTGCGTGTAGCTCATGTTGTTTTCTCCAGCAGAAAGGAGCCGATCACCAGCGCGTCCAGCGGAGTGCTGTAGAACGCGTTGATGGCGTCGCGCGGGCTGCACACCACGGGTTCGCCGCGCACGTTGAAGGAGGTGTTGACGAGTACCGGCACGCCGGTGAGCCGGCCGAAGGCCTTGAGCAGGTCGTGGTACGGCGGGTTGGTCTCACGCCGCACGGTCTGCACGCGCGCGGTGTGGTCGGCATGGCAAACGGCCGGGATGCGCGAGGCCTGCTCCGGCTTCACGCCGTAGACGAACAGCATGAACGGCGCTTCGCCGCCATTCGCGTCCGCGGGCGTGAACCAATCGGCCAGGTCGTCCTGCGCCACCACGGGGGCCACGGGCCGGAAGTCCTCGCGGTCCTTCAGTTCGTTGAGGCGCGCCTGCATCTGCGGGTCGATAGGCGACGCGAGGATCGAGCGCCCGCCCAGGGCGCGCGGGCCGTATTCCATGCGCCCCTGGAACCAGCCGATGATGCGGCCCTGCGCCAGCAGTGCGGCGGTTTCTGCCGGCACGTCGCGCAGGCGCCGGTACGGCAACTTGGCCCAGCGCAGCAGCGCTTCGATCTCATCGTCGTCGTAGCCCGGGCCCCAGTAGGCGTGCCGCATCGTCCAGGCGCGCTGCGCGGGGCAACCTCGCTCGCGCCAGTCGGTCCACAACGCAGCGCCCAGCGCGGTGCCGGCATCGCCTGCGGCCGGTTGCACCCATACCTCGTCGAAGATGCCCGCGTCGCGCAGCTTCGCGTTCATCACGCAGTTCAGCGCGACGCCGCCCGCCATTGCGAGACGGCGCTCGCCGCTGCGCTCGCGCAGCCAGCCGGCCAGCTGGATCACGGTTTCTTCCAGCACGGCCTGCAGCGACGCGGTCAGGTCGAAATGGTGCTGCTCCAGCGGTGCGCCTCGCTCACGCCGGGGGCCGAACAGGGTTTGCGCATCGAACGCTGCGATCTGGTAGTGGCCATCGTCGCCGACGCGCACGATCTCCCGGAAGGTGTCGAGCCAGCGCGGCCTGCCCAGCGCTGCCAGTGCCATCACCTTGTACTCGTCGCTCGAATGCAGGAAGCCGAGATGGCTCGTGATGCGTTCGTACAGCATGCCCAGCGAATGCGGCATGGTCACCTCGCCGAGCGGCTCGTAGCGCCCTTCGTGGAAACGGCCATAGGTGGTGGTCGCCTCCTCGCCGCGACCGTCGAGGGTCATCACCGCGCAACGCTCGAAAGGCGCTGCAAGAAAGGCGCTGGCCTGGTGCGACAGATGGTGGTCGACGAAGTGCCAGCGGAACGGGCCGTCGTGCCGTACGCCTGCGAAGCGCTTCTTCAGATGGTGGGGCGCGCCGTCGGCCAGTTGGCGCGGTGCGTTGACGATGTAGCTTGCGAACAGCGGGTCCCACACGCTTTCCCACGCGCCGGCCTCGCCGGCCGACGGTTGCATCGGCAAGGTCACCGTGTCGCCCTTCACGCGGTCGCGGATGAAGCGCTGCGGGTCGTAGCTGTACGCAACGTGATCGACCTCCGCCAGCGTGACGCCTGCTTCGGCCAGGCAGTAGTCGATCGCGTGGTACGGCAACTCCCAGGTACTGAAGGGCACCGGCCGCTTGCCGTGCTTGATGCGCGTGAAACGCTCTTCCTCGGCGGCGGCGACGAGTTGCCCGTCGCGTACCAGCGCCGCAGCGCTGTCATGGAACGCAGCGTTGATACCGAGCGTGATCATGCGCAGGCGGCTTCCTTGAAATGAGGACTGTGGTGCAACGCAGCATCGGCCCGTGCGGCCACAAGCTCCAGTGCCGCCTCGACCACCGCCCGCGGTTCGACCTTGTGCAGGCAGTCGTTGTGCCCCTGGGGGCACACGCTCTTCAGGCAGTTGCGACAGGGCACGTCGTGGTTGAGCACGCGGTTCGCCACGCGCCACGGCGTGTGCTGCGGGTTGGTGAGCGCGTACAGATCGACCACTGGCGTGCCGAGGGCCGCAGCCAGGTGCACTGGGCCGCTGTTGTTGGACACGAGCACCTGCGCCCGCTCCAGCAACGCGGCGAGCTGGCCCAGTGTCAACCGACCGGCCAGCGAGATCGAGCGCTGCTTCATCGCCGATTGCGCATCGAGGATCAGCGCTTCCTCGTCGCGCCCGCCGGTGAACAGCACCGTGCAGCCCGCGCGGCGCGCGATCTCGTCGGCCGCCAGGCCGAACCGCACCGCCGGATAACGGCGCGAGGCGGCAGTTGCTCCCGGGTGCACCACCACGTACGGCTCGCCGGGCGCCAACCCCAGGCTCGGCAGCAGCGCCTGCACCGAGGCCCGGTCGGTATCGTGACAGTTGAAGCGCATGCGGTCGTCCTGCGTGCGCAGGCCCACGCTGGCGACCAGCGCGAGCTGCCGTTCCACCTCGTGGCGGATGCCCTGCGCGGGCTCCGGGTCGGGCACCCAGTGCGTCAGCAGGTCGTAGGGGTTCTCGCGGCTGTGCGCCAACCGCAGCGGAATGCCGGCCAGCCGACACAACATGGCGGCGGGCAACGCGCTCTGCGTGTAGACCGTGAAGATCACCGCCGCATCGAACTCGCGTGCGGCCAGCCGGTTCACCATGTCGAAGTCGTCGTTGACGTCGCGCTCGCGCGTGCCCTTGACCCACGGCGCGTCGTAGACGATCGCATCGTCGACATCGGCCAGGTGCTGCGCGACGGCAGCGCCGCTGCGCGAGCACAGCAGCGAGATCTCGGCTTCGGGCAGGCTGTCGCGGATGGCGCCAATCGCCGGCGTCGTCATCACCACGTCGCCGAGGTTGTCGAGTCGCACGGCGAGCACTCGGCGCACATCGCGCCAACCTTCTGCAAGAGGCATATGTCGGTCGTCTTCAGGCTAGAGGTTGCGGTGTGTGCTGCAGCGCGTGCTCGCGCACGCCGATGGAGGCAGCCTGGGCCGCACCGTCGGCCGAGACGATGTGACGCGCGGCCCCGAGCAGGTCGCTTGCGGTGTGGTGCGGCACACGCAGCTGCGACGTGCGCCACACCGTCTCGTTGCCCACGTCGAGCATCACGGTGCGGCAGCCCGCGCGGCGGCCGGCCTCGATGTCGTCGAGGATGTCGCCGATCATCCACGAGCGCGCGAGGTCGATGCCGTGCGCCTCGGCGGCCTGGTGCAACAGCCCCGGGGCCGGCTTGCGGCACGTGCACACCGGCCGCGAAGGGTCAAGGCCGGGCGCGTGCGTGCAGGCATGGAAGCCGTCCAGCGGGATGCCGTGCGCCGCGAGGCGCTCGGTGAGCGCCTCCTGCAGCCGCGTCAGTGCCGCCTCGTCGAACAGGCCCAATCCCACGCCCGGCTGGTTCGTGATCATCACCAGCCGATAGCCGGCATCGGCCAGCAGTTGCAGGCCTTCGATCGCATAGGGCGTGAAGCGCAGGCGGGCGGGGTCGACGTTGTACGGCACGTTCTCGATGACGGTGCCGTCCTTGTCGAGAAAGACCGCGGGCGCCAGGCCGTTGTCGTCGTTCAGGGCCATGAAGTCTCCATCACCGGCAGCACCATCAGCTCGGGTATCACCGACTCGCGCGGCATGGTCAGCAGGAAGCGCACGGCCTGCGCCACGTTGGCAGGCTCCTGCAGCTTGCTCTGGTCGAGGCCCTCGAAGCGGTCGAGCAGGAAGGGGGTGCGCATGCCGCCGGCAACCAGCGTGGAGACCCGGATCCCATGCGGCCGCAGCTCGGCGTGCAGCGCGTGCGACAGCCCCACCAGGCCCCACTTGCTGGCGTGGTAGGCGCTCGCATTGGGCCACGCGCGCTTGGCCGCGGTCGATGCCACGTTGACGATCTGCCCGCCGCGACCACCGTCACCCTGGCGCAACGCATCGAGCGCGCACTTGCTCATCACGAAAGGGCCGCGCAGGTTGGTTGCGATCACGCGGTCCCATTCGTCGAACGCCAGTTCATCGATCGACTTGGTGACGTCGGTGCCGGCGTTGTTGATCAGGATGTCGAGCGAGCCGAAATGCCCCACCGCCTTCACCACCGCTTCCGACGCGGACTTCGCATCGGCCACGTCGAGCACCATCGGCAACGCATGACCGCCCGCCGCGTCGATCTCGCCCGCCACCTTGTCGGCTGCGGGCCCCTTCAGGTCGGCCACCACCACCCGTACGCCGGATGCGGCGAGCGTGCGCGCGATGGCGGCACCCAGGCCCTGGCCGGCGCCGGTGACCAGGGCCACCTGGTTCTCCAGCGCGGTCATCACGGGAGCTTGGGACGTTGTCATGCAGGTCTCTCCTTGGAAGAAGTTGGAAGTGAAGTGAAGAATCAGGTCGTTGCGGTCTGGACCGCGGTGAGCCGCGCCGCGTGGCGCCGCATCGGCACCACATTGGCGGTTGGGGCGGACACAGGCACCGCACCGCGCACGCTCGACAGCGCAGCCGCGAGCTGCAACGCGACGCGCTCCCACGTGAACATCGAACGCGCGCGGCGGATGCCGGCGCGACCGAGCGCGCGTGCCAGTGCAGGGTTGGCTTGCAGTGCGGCCAGGCGCTCGGCCAGCGCCGCGGGGTCGTGAGCCGGTACCAGGAACCCGGTGACGCCCTGCATCACCGTGTACTGGATGCCGCCGACCGCACTGCCGACCACCGGGGCGCCGCAGGCCATCGCCTCCAGCGGCGTGATGCCGAAAGGCTCGTACCAGGGCGTGGTCACGAACACGTCGGCCGCGCAGTAGTAGCGCCGCAGCTCGTTGCGCTGCCGGCGGCCGGTGAACGTGACGCGGGCATCGACGCCCATGTCCCGGGCAATGCCGCGCAGGCGGGCGATCTCGGGCGTGATGCGCTCGTCCGGCTCGTCGGATTCGCCGCCGACGACCAGCAGTCGCGACGGCTTGTCGTGCGGCAGATGAGCCATGGAGCGGATCACGTTGTCGATGCCTTTGCGAGGCACCAGCCGGCCGAGCTGCAGCACGATGAACTCGTCGGGGTCGAGGCCCAGCTGGCGGCGGGCTTCGTTGCGGTCCATCGGCGAGAACTCGCTGGGATCGAAGCCGCACGGCACCATCACGGTCTTGTCGGGGTCGGCACCGTAGAGGCGGATCAGGTCGGTGCGGTCCTGCGGGCATTCGGCGACGATGCAGTCGGCCTCTTCCACCAGCGTGCGCTCGATCTCGATGCGTTCGTCGGGGAAGGCATCGGCCTCGCGCTGGTGTTCGCGCCGCACCAGTCCCAGCGCATGGAAGGTGATCGCAAACGGCAGCCCGAGCGTCTGCTTGAGGTGCAGCGCCACCCAACCTGACATGAAGAAGTTCGCATGCACCACGTCGTAGCCGCCCACGTTGCGGCACAGCACTTCGCAGGCATGCGCGAACTCGGGCATGTACTGCAGCAGTTGCTCCTTCGGAACGAAGCGCGCCGGCCCCGCGTCGATGTGGATGACCCGCAGCCCGGGGCGCAGATGCACGACCGTAGGCAACGAGGCATCGTCTCGTCGTGTGAAGACATCGACCTCGTGCCCGGCGCGTGCGAGGCACTGCGCGACGTGCATCACGTAGATGTTCTGCCCGCCTGCGTCGATGCCGCCCAGCGTCGCGAGCGGCGAGGCGTGCTCGCTGATCAGAGCAATCTTCATCGGGGATCTCCGTGGGCTGCGACTCATGGTGCTGCAAGAGTTGAAGGGGTGACCCCTATGGGGCAAACACCGTGCCGCTCCCCTTCCACACCGGCGAAAAACGACTTCAAGCGTTTTGCATGTAAGTCGGCGCGGCCGGCCCGGTAAATCTTCCAGGTGATGCGAAGGCTGGGGCGCAGGGCCACGCGCACGCGAGCACATGGCGGTCCGCCACGGCGGCCGCTCAAAAAGAGAGGGGCCGCGCACCCGTTGCCGGATGCGCGGCCCACGTCGGTCGCAAGCGCCGTCAGATCGACGACTGCGTGCCGTTGCCGCTGGCCAGAGGCCGGCTCGCAAGCGGCGACACGTTCGCTCCCGTGCCGCTGGTGCCCAGCTGGGACTCGGGCGAGGAGGCCTCGCCTTTCCAGCGGTCCAGGTACTCGGGGCCCACCGCCGACTGGCGCGAGCGCTGCCGCGCGCGGTAGGCCGCAATGCTCGCACCGGCCAGGAGGCCGGCACCCAGTGCCATCCAGAGGGTGCGGTTCGCCATGGTGGTCACTCCCAGAAAGGACGCGACTTGTAGTGCTGGTGCACGCTCTGGTGCCAGCCCATGTCGGCGTCGCTCGGCCAGTGGTCCTTGTCGAACCCGGGTGCGTTGTCGAACAGCGACTTGTCGGCATCGAGCACGAAGCACTTGCGCTCGGTGTCGAGCGTCAGCGCGCTCCACGGAATAGCGAACAGCTTGTCGCCCAGGCCCAGGAAACCGCCGGACGACATCACCGCATACGCGATGCGGCCCCGCGGCACGTCGAGCATGATCTCGGTGACCTTGCCCAGCGTGTCGCCCTGCCGGTTGACGACCTTGTCGCCCTCCAGCGTGTCGGCCGTCATGAGCCGTGGGCCCGGACCACTGTTGTTGATGTCGATGCGGGCGCCTTCGCCCGGAGAGATGTTGGCCATCGCGTGCTCCTTTTCAGTTGGCTTCAATGGAATAGAACTGGCGGTTCTGCTCCGTCCATCGCTGGTCGTGCAGGGAAGGCCAGTTGTTGGGGGCGAAGCTCGGCGCGTTCTCCATCCGGTCCTTCGTGAGGTCCACGGTGTAGTGGCCCTCGCCGTCGGACTCCAGTGCCTGCCACGGCACGGCATGCAGACGGTCGCCTGCACCGAGGAAGCCCCCCGTGGAAACGATCGCGTACGCGAGGTTCCCGTCGGGGCCGAGCACCATGTCCTTCACTTCACCGATGCGTTCGCCCATCTTGTCGCGCACCTCGGTGCCGATCAGCTGGCTGAGCCGGTGGGCGCGTTCCCAACGCTCGTTGTCGCGCATCGATTGATACGTGGTGCGGCCGTCGCCCTCGGGCGAGGCTTGCTTCTGTGCGGCGGGCGCCGCCTGGGCGGCGGGTGCCTGCTGCGCAGACGCTTCGTGTGAAGCGATCACGATCGCAATGGCGGCAACCCATAGCAACATGAAACGCAGGCTCATCGACTCGGTCCTCGAAGTTGGGTGGTGAACGGAACTCCCACCTCCGAGTCGGCAAGCCTCATGCCCGCGGCCGCGCCTGCGGCCACTGCGGGCGAGCCGCGCAGCCGGCAGGCACGACGACTCCGGTTTGTATGCAGCAGTTACATCCATCGCCGCACACCGCGGCAGACTGAAGGCAGCGCGCGGCTTGACTCACGGCGCGCCGAAGCTACCCTCCTGCACCGACTTCGCCGATGCGCTCCGCCATGCCAGACCACCCGACCGGGCCTCTCGCGACACTGAAACTCCGACTGCAGCATTGGCGCCGCCTGCTCAAGTGGCCGGCTTCGTCCCTGCGGGTGTACTTCGTCATCGTGATCCTGGTTGCCACCGTCCCGCAGGCCGCCTTCGTGTCGTACCTGATCTACCAGGAGACGCTCGCCGCCCGCAACCAGATCGAGGAAGGACTGCATCGCACCGCCAACACCTTCGCGCTGGCGGTCGAGCGCGAGATCGTCTCGTCGATCGATGCGCTGGCGATCCTGGCGCAAGCGGACTCGCTGCAAAACGGCGACGTGGAGCGCTTCTATCGCACGTTGACGCGCCGGCCGACGATGCGCAACACCTGGCGCAGCGCCTACCTCGTCTCCGACAACGGCGACATGCTGTTCTCGACCGATCGGCCTTACGGCACCAGGCTCGGCAACGTCGACGGCTCGCCGGAGTTCGAGCGGATCAAGCGCACGCAACGGCCGGTGGTCACCGACCTCGTGCTCGGCCACGACACGGAGGAACTCGTGACCGGCATCCAGGTGCCGGTGATCGTCAACGGCGAGCTGAAGTACGTGCTCGGCGCGCGCATCACGACGGCCGAATGGCAATCGCTGATGAGCGGCGCGAGCGTGCCCACGGGGGGCTTTCTTTCGTTGTTCGACGCCAATTCGCGCATCATCGCCCACAGCCTGGGCGCGGCCGTTTCCGACGAAGCCGGGCGCGGCCCGATGCCCGGCCCCGGCGTCGATGCGGGCAGCGTGCGCGACACGCCCATGGTCGGATCCAACAGCAGCTATGCGGCGTGGCACAAGGTGCCGCCAGCGGGCTGGGGCGTGGGCGTCGGCGTCGCCACCGAGCCGCTGAACCGGGCACAGCTCTCGGCCGTGGCAGCCGCCATGGGGGCCGGGCTGCTCTCGCTGTCGCTCGGGCTGGCACTGGCGCTCCTGGTGGCACGGCAGGTGACCGACCCGTTGCAGCAACTCGCCAACGACGGGCCGCACTCGGCCCGCGGCACCATCGTCGTGCGCGAGATCGCTGCGCTGCGCAACGCGCTGCTGTCGGCGGCCGAACAGCGCGAGGTGGCACGCCAGCGGTTGCAGGCGAAGGCCGACGAGTTCGAGGCGCTGTTCACCACCAGCCCGATCGGGCTCGCGATCGCGCAGGACGCCGGCTGCCGCGTGCTGCTGATGAACCCTGCGCTGGCGGCCATGTTCAACGCCGTGGCCGGTCGCAACGAGCCGGCCGCCTCCACGACGGACGGCGGCATCCGGTCGCCGCGGGTGTTCCGCAAGGGCCGCGAGCTGCCGGTCGAGCAGCTGCCGATCCAGCAGGCATGCAGCGAAGGCGTCGAGCTGCGCGACGTGGAACTGGACGTCGTGCATGCCGACGGCAGGCTCGTCAACGTGCTCGCCTACGCAGTGCCGCTGCTCGACGCGCAAGGGCAGCCGCGCGGCGCGATCGGCGCCTTCGTCGACATCACCGAACGCAAGCGCGCCGAGGAACGCCTCATTGCCGCCGAGCGGCAGCTGCGCGAAAGCCAGAACCTCGTCGAGCTGGCGCAGGAGGCGGGCCACGTCGGCTTCTTCGACTACCACTTCGCCGAAGACGTGACCATCTGGACTTCGGGCCTGGCCAAGCTGTTCGGCGTGGAACTGGAGGACGTGGACACGCGCTGGGAAGGCTGGGCCCGCCTGATGATGCCGGAAGACGCGCAGGCCGTGCGGCAGGCGGTCGACGATGCCGTTGCCCGGCGCGACGCGCAGGCCACGTTCGAGTTCCGCACCTTGCGCAGCGACGGCACGATGCGCTGGCTGGCCAGCCGCGTGCTGCTGTCGTACGACGAACAGGGTCGCGCGACCCGCATGATCGGCGTGAGCGTCGACGCCAGCGACCAGAAGATCGCCGAGCAGGCGCGAGCGGAAGTGGTGGCGCGCGAGCAGGCCGCCCGGCGCGATGCCGAAAACGCGAACCGTGCCAAGGACGAGTTTCTTGCGATGCTGGGCCACGAGTTGCGCAACCCGCTCGGGGCGATTGCCGCCGCGGTCGAGGTGCTCAACCGCGTCGGCGCTCAGAACGACACCGCACAGAGCGCCCGCCGCATCATCGGGCGGCAGACCAGCCACCTCGCGCACCTGATGAACGACCTGCTCGACATGGCGCGCGCCACCGCCGGCAAGATCGCGCTGACGCGCCAGTGCATGAACCTCGTGCAATTGGTGCAGCGCCCGCTCGGCGCACTCGAAGTGGCCGGCACGCTGAAGGATCACACGGTGACGGTGGACCTGCAGGAGGTGTGGGTCGAGGCCGACGCGATGCGCATGGAGCAGGTGGTGACGAACCTGCTCACCAACGCGGTGAAGTACACGCCGGCCGGCGGCTCGGTGCACGTGCGCGTGGCGGTGGAGGGCGACGAGGCGGTGCTGGAGGTGCGCGACAGCGGCGTCGGCATCCCGGCCGCGCTGCTGCCGCGCGTGTTCGATCTGTTCGTGCAAGGCGAGCGCACGCTCGACCGGCGCCAGGGCGGGCTGGGCATCGGACTCACGCTGGTGCGCCGCCTCGTCGAACTGCATGGCGGGCGTGTCCATGCGGAAAGCCCGGGCCCGAACCAGGGCAGCACCTTCGTCGTTCGACTGAAGCGGGCCTCGCCACCGCGCGCCGTGCTCTCGATGGCGGGCGCCGTGACCACGCCGCCCAAGCACGTGGTGGTGGTGGAAGACAACGAGGACGCGCTCTCGGCCATCCAGAACCTGCTGACCCTCGCCGGCCACCGCGTGACGACTGCGCACGACGGCGAGACCGGCCTGCAGAAGGTGATCGACACCGCGCCTGATCTGGCGCTGGTCGACATCGGGCTGCCCGGCCTCAACGGCTACGAGGTCGCGCAGCGGGTGCGTGCGGCAGGCCGCAGCACCACGCTGGTCGCGCTATCGGGCTACGGGCAGCCGCAGGACATCGAGCGCGCGCTGGCGGCGGGTTTCGACGCCCACATGGTCAAGCCGATCGACGTGAACCAGCTGCAGCGGTTTCTGGCGGCGACTTGAGTCCCGCCCCGCTGCGGGCACGATCGCGGCGTGCCCACCCGACCAGCGTGCCCAGCCCAGCAGCGAGCAGCGCCACGGAGCCCGGCTCCGGGATTGCCGGCGCAAACATCGGGAGAGCGCCGCTGCTGTATTCGGGGTCCGTGTGAAAATCCCATACCTGCATGGCCCCGGTGCGGCTGTAGTGGCGAGCGTTCGTGTCGATCACGAAGTAGGCTTCGTTGCCCGGCTCCAGGTAGTACACGTCGGTCTTGCTGTAGAAGTCCAGCCGTATCTTGCACGGCGGCAACAAGCAGTATTCCTTTCCGGTCGTCCAGTCGACCGCGGTGCCTTGCCGATCGAGGTGCGCCACCTCCTGGAAACGGTCGGCCGGCACCGGGCCATCGTTCAGTTGGTGCGCGACGTAGGTGAAATCGTCCCGATAGAACCCGTTGGTCAGATCCACCGCGTACACGACGCCCAACGAGGACGCGTCGTGCGTCAAGTGGAAATGGAAGTCCAGCGAGCCATCGACCCTGGATCGGACCACGGTGGCGCCGACGCTCCCGGTCGTCAACTCGCGGCCACGCACCGGGCCGAGGCCATAGGGCGTGAAGTACGCAAACTCGTAGCGTAGCCGGTCGATCACCTCGCCCATCAGGTGTGGCTGCTCGGCGAGCGTCGTCGGCGCAGGCATCGGATAGGCTTCCGCCAGTGCGGCCGGCGATGCGGGCAACAAGGTCGGCAACAGCACGATGAGGGCGTGGAGGCCTTTCATCTGCTCTCCTCCTCGATGATTAGAAGCACAAGGATAGAAGGACCTCCCTCGTCCGCCCATCCTCGAGGGAGAGGCAATCGGGTATCACATGTAAGTGGATGCAGCGCTATGGCTAGTGCCGCGCTTCGTCGCCCGCCGAGTCTTCGTCCTCGTCGATCGCGAGATCCTCGCTGCCGAAGTCATCGACCTCGTCGTCGGACATCGCCTCGATCTCACCGGTGTCGATGTTCTCGATGTGGTCGGGCCCGATGTCGCTTGCTTCACGGTAGCCGTCGCGGTCGGCCAGCGCCCGTTCGCCGGTGCCCTGGGAATCGCTGTCGGCATCGAGACCGGGGTCGCCGAAATCCGCCCCCACGCCGGCGCGGCGGTCCAGGTCCGACGTCGAGCCTTCGTCCAGGCCTTGCGCCTGCGTGTCGACGAGCCCCGGTCCGCCCTGGACGTCGCTGCCGCTGTCGGAGGTATCGCTCGGACCCAGCACGCCGGTGCGGCTGCCTTCGTTGCGCTGCGGCATGCGGGTGCCGCCGGTGACGTTGCTCTGTGCCATGGTGTGTTCCTCTTGCTACTGCTGTGGTGTGGAGCAAGAGCAGCAAGCGGGGTGCCGTGAGCGCCTTCAGTCGCGCAACCTCACCACGCTGATCTGGCCGTCGCTTTCCATGTAGGCCGCCTTCACGTGCGCGACGTCGTCGATGCCTTCCTGGCGCAGCTTGCCCATCAGGTCGGCCACGGGCAGGAACTCCTTGCGCAGGTTGCGGTGCAGGATGCGCCCGCGCCAGATCAACGGCAGCGGCGGCGGCTCGGCCAGCTTGCGCACCCGCTCGAACCGGTAGCTGGCCCAGTCGAGCAGGTAGTTCCAACCGACGATGGTGCCGACCAGCAGGCAACCCTCGGCCACCGTCTGGTAGCCGCCGGACATCGCGTTCTGCGACGCATCGGCGATCAGCACGAGCAGCAGCACGTCGGCAATCGCCACCGCGCCCACGTCGCGGCGCAGCACGAAGCGGAAGATCAGGAACAGGAACCAGTACATCGCAGTGCCGCGCACGACCAGTTCCCACGCCGATACGTGGAAGACGAACAGCTCGCCCATGGCCCGCGACTGCTTTCAGGCGCTCAGTGATAGGCGGCCGGGCGAGCGTTGGCGGCGGGTGACCTCTGCGGGGGTTCGGTGTAGCTGGCCGCGTCTTCGGGCGGCGTGGTGGTGTGGGCTGTGCGGATCAGCTTCTCGACCGGGAAGCCTTCGCTGCGCGCGCGCTCCACGAAGCGCGCGTAGGTGTCCTCGTCGATGCCCTGCCTGCGCGAGAGCACCCACAGCTCGTCGCGATCTGGCGTGCCGACCAATGCCGCGGCATAGTCGCCCGCTATTTCAAGCACCCAGTAGTCGGCCCACGCGCCAGGCCACCACTGCAGCCACTTCGGCGCGAAACACACCTCGAGCCGCGCGGGGGACATCTCGTCGGCCACACGTGCGACACCTTCGACCTCCTGCACCTCGCCATCGCCGCGCAGGCAGCGGTTGACGACATGCAGGCCACCCTCGGGCAGCAGCTCGTACAGCGCGTGCACGTCGCTTGCGCACTGGCTCTCGTGCTTGGTCGGCAGGCGCGCCACCTCGTACCAGAGGCCGGCGTAGCGCGCGAGGTCGATCGGGGCGACTGCAAGCCCCGCCGGTTCAGTGTGCGCGAACGGCAGGCCCAGCCGCGCGAGGAAAGACGAGCCCTTGCGCCCGATCAGCGGCGCCACGGTCGAGGCCACGAGCGGCAGCACCGCAGGGCTCAGCAGCGGGCGCAGCCAGCCATATGAACGGGCGCGGCGCCCGCTGCGAGACGCACCGCGCCGGTCGCGGGTCAGGCGACGCAGCAGCCAGCCGGTCACGAGCGTGGTGGCGCCGCCGATCAGCACCGCCCGCGCACGCTTGCGACCGGCAACGCTGGCCTGCCGCCAGCTCGCCACGGTGTGCGCATCCTGCCGCTGCACGCGCGCCTCGGCTTCACGGATGCGTTCGTCTATCTGGTCCAGCATCGAATGGAGCATGGGGAGCCCTTCGTGTTGTGTCGCTCAGGACGCGCGCGACCGCTGCGCGAGCGGTTGCAGTTGGCGGATGGTGGCGGGGAACCCGAGGTGGCGGACGAGCCCCCGCATCGACCACGCGAGCAGGCCCGCGGCCACGAGGTTCAGCACGACCAGGATCGCCACCGCGGCGGCCCAGTGCATGCCGGCATGCAGCACCAGCCACGCCCCGACCCCGCCCACGACAGCCAGCCATGCGGTGACCGTGAGCACCGCGGCCATCACTGCATAGAGCACCAGCTGCACCAGCGTGAGGCCGGTGCGCTGCGTCTCCAGGGAAAAGAGCTTGACCCGGTCCTGCAGGCTGGCGCGGAGGTCGCCCCACACCGTGGTGGCCGCTTCGGTGAACGACCCGGCCTGCGTGCCGGCAGAGGCGGCTGCCGCCGAGGCAGCAGCCGTCTCCGCGCTGGGCGCAGCGGAATCGGCAGGCATGGTGGCAGCCATGGTCAGCGGTTCGAAGAAGAGGTCATCTTCGCGATCAGCATGCCGGCCACCACGGCCACCGTGATCGCCGTGAACGGATGCTCGCGTACATAGCCGCGGGCGGACTCCATCCACTGCTCTTCCATCGCGCCGAACTGGTCGGCCTTGGCGTGCAGCTGCTCCTTGTAGCCGCTCGCGCTCGAACGCATCTTCTCCATTGCCGGGCCGGCCTTCGCTGCCACGCGGTCGACCACCTCATGCGCGCTTTGCGCCACGCGATCGACCACGTTGGCGCTGCTGCCCGTGCTGCCGATGCCATTGCTCGCGCCCGTCGTGCCGGTGGTGCCGTAGGTGCCGGTGGTGCCAGTCTGGTTTTCCATGGTGAAGTTCTCCTGATGGGCGGTCTGCCAGTGCACGCTGCAAGGTGGCTGGAACAAGACCCGCCGGGTTAGTAGGAATTGCAGAGAGATTTGCAGCGCGCCCGCAGCGCCGGTCTCACGAGGGACAGCCGTGATCGAACGGCTGCCACCGGCTCGTGAAACAAGGAACTGGGGCGCTCGTCACGCAACGGCTAGCGCACGCTTCCGCGGCGCAGCAGGTTCACGATGGCGAGCAGCACGATCGCCCCGACCAGCGACACCAGCAAGGCGCCGATGCTGAAGGCGTTCTCGTTGATGCTCGGCACACCGACAAGCGGAGAGATCAGCCAGCCCCCCAGCGCGGCGCCGACGATGCCGACCACGACGTTGAGGATGACGCCCTGCTGGGCGTCGGTTCGCATGATCATGCTGGCGATCCAGCCGACCACGCCGCCAACGACTAACCAAACGATGAAGTTGATCACGGGCATGCTCCTGTCAAGTTGGTGGGAGAAAGTTGTGCGCTGCGCCTGCTCAGGAAGCAGTCCACTGCTCACGCCAGGAACGGAGCAACCGGCGTGCCGCGCAGCCTGATGCAGGCCCTGCCTGCAAGATGCACCACGCGTGCGCGCAGGAATTGCAGTGCGGACCCGCGGTTTCCTTCGATCTCGGCGCGCTGGGCGGGCCACTCGCTCTCGCGTCGCGGGCATGCAGCTTGCGTGGAGCCGTTGCAATGGCGTTCACCGCTCGCGGCATCGGCCCGTTGGTCGAGCGCCAGGAAGCCAGGATCCAGGAGATCGTTCCGATGCCCACCCAGAGTCCCCACCCGCTGACCCATCGGGCCACGCGCCCGCTCTGTTCCTCCGAGGCCGCTCTGGTCGAGCAGGAACAAGGGCACGACGCAGCCGCGGGCGCACCTGCCGGTCGATCGGGCAGCGTGTGCGGACCGGACGACGGTGAGGCCCCGGAACGAAAACGTCCGATGCTGCCTCCGTGGGAGCGACCGGGGCGGTACCGCTAGTGCGCGCCCCCGCGATGCACGGCCGCTCCCCTCGCTTCAACCGCTGAGTCCCGACACATGCAGTCGCAGACTCAGTCACCCGCACATGCCGCCAGCCTGTTGGCAGATGCTGGCGTGGCGCTCGGAGAACTGACCTTCGTGGCCGTGGAATCGAGCGCGGACGGCAAGCCCTGGGTTGCCAGTGCCGCAGGCGCGCTCGACGAACTGCTGGGCAAGGACGCCAAGGAGGTGCTCGGCCAGCCGCTGAACAACCTGCTCGAAGGCGTGGACGAACTGCTCGGCGGCGAGCCGGACGGAAACCCGGACTCGGCCCCCCACGCCTCGGTCGCCAAGCTGAAGACCGGCTCGTGTGCGCACGGCTATGTGCGAGCCCAGCCCTTGCACGCCATTGCGAACACCGCATGGCTCGTCAGCTTCCACACGCTGCGCCCCGCCGCGCACGATGCGCAGCAGAAATTGCCGGCCCTCGCCGGGTTGCCCTTCGCCGGGCTCGCCCACGCGGTGCCGGCGCTGCTGTTTGCCGCTTCGCCGGACGGCACCTCGGTCTACGTCAACCGCCATTGGTTCGACTACACCGGCCTGCCGACCGATCGCTCGCTGGCCGACGAATGGCTGGACCTGATCCACCCCGACGACCACGCCGTGCTGATGGAAAGCTGGCACCACGCCCACGCGCGCGGCGGCCGCTTCGAAGCGGAGTTCCGGCTGCGCAATGCGCAGGGCGAGTTCCGCTGGCACCTGTGTCGCGCGCGACTGATGTGCGACCACCACGACAAGCCGCTGCTGTGGGCGGGCATGGCCACCGAGATCGAGCACCAGAAACGCGTGGAAGATGCCCTCGATCAACGCGAGCGTGAGTTCCGCACGCTGGTCGAGAACGCCCCGGACGTCATCACGCGGTTTGATCGCGGCTTGCGCCATGTGTATGCCAACCGCGCCATCGAGACGGCGTTCGGCGTGGCGCCCGCGAGTCTGGTGGGCCACACCGGCGAGCAGGCCGGGCTGCCGCGCGTGGTGACGGCGCAGTGGCGCAATGCCGCCCTGGCGGCGCTGGCGACCGGCGAGGAACAGGAGTGCGAGTTCAGCGTACGGCCGGGGCCGGGTCGCGTGGGGCCGGTGAGCCACTACATCTGCCGGCTGATACCCGAGCGCGGGCGCGACGGCGCCCTCGAGACCGTGCTGTGCATCGGCTACGACATCACGCAGCGGCGCCGCGCGATGGCCGCGCTGGAGGAAAGCGAGCTTCGCTTCCGGCAGTTCGCCGAAAGCACCGACGACGTGTTCTGGCTGGCCGACGTGCGCACCCGCGAACTGCTGTACGTGAGCCCGGCCTTCGAGCGCGTGTGGGGCGTGGGCTGCGAAGCCCTCTACACCGACCCGGAGCGCTGGAACGAAGCTCTGCTCCCCAGCGACCTCCCGCAGTTGCCAACGCCCTTCTTTGCCGATGCCTCGGGATCGCCGGGCTACGAGGCCGTACGCGAATACCGCATCCGTCATGCCGGCGGCCAGGTGCGCTGGATCCGGGACCGGCGCTTCCAGTTGCGCGACGAGCACGGCGAGGTGGTGCGCATCGGCGGCGTGGCCGAAGACATCACCGAGCGCAAGGAACGCGAGCTCGAGCGTGAGGAGATGCTGGCACGCGAACGCGCGTTGCGCGCCGAAGCCGAGGCGCTGGCATCGGCGAAGGACGAGTTCCTGGCAGTGGTGTCGCACGAGCTGCGCTCGCCGTTGAACGCGATACGCGGATGGGCGCACGTCTTGCGGCAAACCGGGCAGTATGCGCCGGCGCAGTTGCGTGCGCTCGATGCCATCGACCGCAACACCCAGGCGCAGGCGCGCATGGTCGACGACCTGCTCGACATGCAGCGCATCCTGCGCGGCAAGCTGCAGCTCGAGCCGCGACGCGCGGCGCTCGCCCCGCTGATCGAGCAGGCGAGCGAGACCTTCCGCCCCACCGCCGAAGCCAAGCGCATCGAGATGACCTTGCGGCACGATCCGCACATCGACATGGTGCTCATCGATGTGGAGCGGCTGCGGCAGGCGCTGGTGAACCTGATCTCCAACGCCGTCAAGTTCACACCCGAGGACGGCCGCATCGAGATCAGCACGCGGCTCGGCCCCCACTCGCTGGAGATCGAGGTCCGTGACTCCGGCATCGGCATCGACGGCAACGTGCTGCCGCAGCTGTTCGAGCGCTTCAAGCAGGCCGACGGCTCCAGCACGCGGCGGGCAGGCGGCCTCGGGCTGGGCTTGTCGCTCGCGCGCCAGCTGGTCGATCTGCACGGGGGGCGGCTGCGCGCGCACAGCGACGGGCTGGGGCACGGCACTTCGTTCGTGATCGAGCTGCCGAGGCGGCTTGCCGAGGGGGGCGAGCGCCCCGGCGCGGGCGTCGACGGACGCACCGAGGGCCTGAACGGCAAGCGCATCGTCGTCGTCGAAGATGACCCCGACGGGCGCGAGATCCTCGGTTTCATCCTGCGCGACCAGCAAGCGCAGCTCGCACTGTTCGACCGCGCCCCCAAAGCCTTCGATCACCTCGCGGCACTCAGCGTCGACGAATGGCCTCACGCGCTCATCTCCGACATCGCGATGCCCGGCGAAGACGGCTACAGCTTCATCCGGCGCCTGCGCGCACACGAAGCCCGGCACTCGCTGCCCCGGCTGCCGGCCCTGGCGGTGACCGCCTTCGCCAGTGCCCCTGAACGGAAGAAGGCGCTGCACGCCGGGTTCGACGCTCACTTCGGCAAGCCGATCGATTCCAACGCGTTGATTGACACCCTGTTGCAATTGCTGCGCGAGAGTTAGGCACGATGGGCAGATTGGCGGAAGGCAGCGTCTGGCAAGTGGTTCCTCGCACGCTTTTGGTGAGAGACGACACAACTTGCAATCCTTCCCGTCATAACTATCAGGGTGGTGTCGAGCCGAAATGATTGAAATCGCGGGTTCGCGGCACATAATTACCGCTCGCTCGCAACAGCGTGCCGCCGGCCCCCACATGCGGGGCAGCCCCGCTTCAGGGCCACGGCTCGCCAAGCACCTGCAAACGCCGCAGCCATGCACCGATTGGCTTCAGGCGCTGCAAGACACAACACAGCAAAAGATTCCCAACCACCATGGGAGCGACCGAGGGACAGGGTCGTACCGGCACCGCCGTGAATCGAAGTGGCCTTCGCATCCCGCTTCGACGCACGACATGCCGGATGCTTTTCAGCAGGTCGCGCCAGGGGCTTCACTGTCCGGCCTATACGCAACGCGCGGACGCGAAGCCAGGGCATCGTCCGCGTATTTCGGAGGAAGAAGATGGGGCACGCACTCATCGTCGAAGACGATGCAGACTCGGCCGAAATGATGGCAGCGCTGATCGCCAGTGAAGGGTTCACGGCGGCCACCGCAAACAGCCTGCGTGACGCGCGCCGGCAACTGGCTCTGCAAGAGCCCGACATCGTGTTGCTCGATCTGATGCTGCCGGATGGCAGCGGCATGGAGCTGTTCAACGAACCGGAAACCCTCGCCAACACCGAGGTGGTGCTGATCACCGGCCACGCCAGCCTGGACACCTCCATCCAGGCGCTGCGCCTCGGTGCGGCCGACTATCTCATCAAGCCGGTCAACATCAAGCAGCTGCAGGGCATCCTGTCGCGCGTGATGCGGCCGTCCACGCTGAAGGCCGAGCTTGCCGGCATGCGCGCCGAATTCGAGCGCAGCGGGCGCTTCGGTCTGCTGTGGGGTCGCTCGGGCGCAATGCAGCGCGTCTACGAGCAAGTCGCCCGGGTGTCGAGCACGGCCGTCACCGTGCTGATCACCGGGGAAAGCGGCACCGGCAAGGAAGTGGTGGCGCAGACCATCCACGAACTCAGCCGGCGCCGCAAGAAGCCCTTCCTCGCGGTGAACTGCGGCGCGATCTCGCCGCAGCTCATCGAAAGCGAGATCTTCGGCCACGAGAAAGGCGCCTTCACCGGTGCCGATCGCATGCACCAGGGCTTCTTCGAACGGGCTCACGGCGGCACGCTGTTCCTCGACGAGATCACCGAGATGCCGCTGGAGCTGCAGGTCAAGCTGCTGCGCGTGCTGGAGACCGGCACCTTCATGCGCGTGGGCTCCACGCAATCGCAGGAAGCCGACGTGCGCGTGATCGCGGCCACCAACCGGGTGCCCGAGCAGGCCGTGCAACAGGGCAAGCTGCGCGAAGACCTGCTGTACCGCCTCAACGTGTTCCCGATCCACCTGCCGCCGCTGCGCGACCGCACCGAAGACGTGCCGCTGCTGGCCGAGCACTTCCTGCACGACATCTGCCGTCGCGAGGGCGAGAACAAGCGCTTCGGCCAACAGGCGCTCGACAAGATGCGCAGCTACCGCTGGCCCGGCAACGTGCGCGAGCTGCGCAACGTGGTGCAGCGCGCCTACGTGATGGAAGAAGGCCACACCATCGGCGACGAGTGGCTGGTGTTCGACGCACCAGCCGTGCAGGAACAGCGCGGCCCCTACATCACCGTGCGCGTGGGCACGCCGCTGGCCGACGTGGAGCGCTCGCTGATCCTGGCCACGCTGCAGCACTTCGGCAGCCACAAGGAGAAGACGGCCGCCGCGCTCGGCGTGAGCCTGAAGACGCTCTACAACCGGCTGAAGGAATACTCGCAGGAGCCCGGAGGCTCGGGCGGCGAGTCCTGAGCGGCCGCACACCGGCGCCACCAGGGCAGGCCCTCGGCCTGCCCTTCGTCTTTTCACGCGTCCAGCGCCACGTTCACAAGCACGGGCAGCAGCAGCCGGATCGCCTCTTTCGGGTCCATCGACACGAGGAATCCCCGCCGGCCGCCGTTGATGTAGATGCGGGGCAGCTGCGCGATGCTCGCCTCCATGTAGACCGGCATCGCCTTGCGCGTGCCGAACGGCGATGTGCCCCCGACCAGATACCCCGTGTGACGCTGGGCCACCTCGGGCTGGCAGGGCTGCACGGTCTTCACCTTCGCTTCGCGGGCAAGCTGCTTGGTCGACACCATGCGGTCACCGTGCATCAGCACGATCAGCGGCTGCTTGCGCTCGTCTTCCATCACCAGCGTCTTGATCACGCTGTGCTCGTCGACGCCCAGCTCGCGCGCCGACACGCTGGTGCCGCCCCGCTCCTCGTACTCGTACAGATGCGGCTCGAACGCAACGCCGTGCTGCCGCAGCAACATGGTGGCCGGCGTCTCGCTCGCGTGGTCCTTGCGTGCCATGCGCCACCTCACTGCGCCGGGTCGCGCATCTCCCAGCGGATGCGGTCGATCTCGGCCAGCACCTCCTCGCTCAACGTGGTGCCCCAGGCGTCGATGTTCTCGTCGAGCTGCGCGCGGCTCGTCACGCCGATGATGGTGCTGGCCACCTGCCACTTGGTGTAGCAGAACGCGAGCGCCAGCCGCGTCGGCGTGAGGCCATGGTCGCGCGCGAGCGTGTTGTAGCGCCGCGCTGCCGCCAACGCCTCCGGGCGGCCCCAGCGCTGCTTGCGCATCGTCTCGAACAGCGCCATGCGCCCGGCCGGCTCGCCCTTCGGTTCGATGCCGGTCGCGTCGTACTTGCCGGTCAGCAGGCCGAAGCCGAGCGGCGAATAGGCCAGCAGCGAGACGCCGTAGCGGTGCATCGTTTCATCGAGGCCGTTCTCGGCGCTGCGGTTGACCAGGCAGTACGGGTTCTGCACGCTGGCAATGCGCGGCAGCCCATGCTGCTCGGCCACACGCACGAACTCGGCCACGCCGTACGGCGTTTCGTTCGACAGGCCGATGGCGCGCACCTTGCCGTCTCGCACCAGGCGGCCCAGCGCTTCGAGTTGCTCGTGTATGGAACTGACGGGCTTGTCGAGTTGCGGGTTGTAGTACAGCCCACCGAACATCGGCACGTGGCGCACCGGCCAGTGGATCTGGTAGAGGTCGATGCGGTCGGTGTTCAGCCGCTTGAGGCTGTCTTCGCAGGCGCGGATGATGTCGGCCCCGGTCAGATCGGGGCTCGCGTTGCGGATCCAGTCGTAGCCGCGCACGGGGCCCGCCACCTTGGACGCGAGCACGATGCGCTCGCGCATGCCCGGCCGTGCTGCGAGCCAGCGGCCGATGATGGTTTCGGTGTGGCTGTAGGTCTGGGCCTTCGGCGGCACCGGGTACATCTCGGCGGTGTCCAGGAAGTCGACGCCGCGCGCCACCGCGTGGTCCATCAGGGCGTGCGCCTCGGCCTCGCCCACCTGTTCGCCAAAGGTCATCGTGCCCAGGCAGATCCTCGCCACCTTCAGGCCGCTCTGGCCCAGCGCGGTGTACTCCATCGTTCGTGCGTCCTCGTGCAGAAGAAGAAAGGCGCTCAGTGTGCCGCAAGCCGCCAGATCGTGCAGATGTGAAGGAGCTCCGGCCACGGAAACCGCTCTTGCTCTTTCATTTTGTGTTCTTATTGTTTTACGATAAATTTCCGCCATCTCAACCGACCACGCCTGCCCATGACCCGCTTCCCTGCCCCGCTTGCCCGCGTGCGTCGGCTGTCCCGCTGGATACGAGGCCTGGCCGCCTTCGGCATCGTCGCGCTGGCCACCATGCCCGTGCTGCTGTGGGCCTCTCCGGATTGGATCCGCCTGATGGCGCACAGCCAGGGCGACTTCGCCGGCCACCCGATCGCCATCAACCCCACGGTGCAGGTGCTGGGCGCGTTGGCAACGGCGTTGCCCGCACTCATCGGCATCTACGCCCTGCTGCAGATCTGGCGCCTGTTCGGCGAGTACGCCCGCGGCGAGGTGTTCGGCTCGCGCGCCTGCCTGCACTTGCGGCGCATCGCCATCGCGCTGATCGCCATCGCGGTCGCGCAGCCGCTCTCGCGCACGCTGACGGTGCTGGCGCTCACGCTGTTCAATCCGCCCGGGCAGAAGGTGCTGGCGATCGGACTGTCATGGCACGACTACACCTTCTTGCTGGTCGGCGGCGTGCTGCTCGCAATTGCCTGGGTGATGGTGGAAGCCACTCGCCTGGCACAGGAACACGCCGAGTTCGTCTGATGCCCATCGTCGTCAACCTCGACGTGATGCTCGCGAAGCGCAAGATGCGCTCGCGCGAGCTTGCCGAGCGCATCGGCATCACCGAACAGAACGTCTCGCTGCTGAAGTCCGGCAAGGTCCGCGGGGTGCGCTTCGACACGCTCGAGGCCATTTGCGATGTGCTGCACTGCCAGCCGGGCGACCTGCTCGAGTACCGGCCGGACGAACCGGCGCCGCGCTGACGATGACCGCGCTTGCGCCCGCACCGGCCACCGGCCGGGCCGCGCTGCCGCGCGCTGGCCTGCTGCTGTCGGTGCTCGTGCATGCCGCAGTGTTGCTGTGGCTGCTGCATGCCGAGCCGGCGGTCGTGCCCATCGCCACCGCGCCGCCCAAGCCGCTGGAGGTCCGGTGGCTTCCTGCGGCCTCGCCCGCGCCGGTGCCCGCAGCGCGCGATCACGCCCCGGCGCGCAACCGGCCTGCCCCGAAGGCACGCCCGGCGCCGCTCCCACCGCCTGCCGCGGCCGCAGCGCCTGACACCGGCGGCATCGCACAGGTCGAGACGCCCGCGGGCTCTGCGTCGACAAGCGATACCTCGGCCGCCGCCACGCCCGCGGCTGCGCCGGCACTCGACCTCAGCGTGCCTCGCACCGTCAGCGGCAGTTCTGCGCCTGCACAACAGGCCACGGCCGACCCGCGCGCCAACGTGCGCCGCTCGCAGGCCGACGCGATGGCCCGCCGCCTCGTCGGCACCGGGCAGCGTACCGAGCAACGCATGGCCCACGGCGGATGGGTCGTGCGTCAAGGCACGCGCTGCTGGGAAGTGCGCCCCGCACGCGCCAACGACCTGCACCCCTTCGACGCCACCGCACGGCCCATTCCCCACGGCGTGCGCAGTTGCGACGACGACTGACGAGATGCGGCTCGCTAAGACTCTCGTAAACGCTTCTTAAAAGATCCTTAGGCGCGCCACAAGCGCGTGCCGCGTCCCTACAGTGCGAGCCTTCGCAACGCAAGGACTCGCCATGAGCACCCCGCAAGACTCGACCTCCCTGGTCTCGATGCTCGAGGCCATGATGCTGATCCGCGCCTATGAAGAGGCGCTCGTTTCTCTCCACACCCAGGGCGGCGCCCCGGGGACCTGCACCTCCGTCGGACAGGAGGCGTCGGCCGTCGGTGTGGTGCGAGCGCTCGGCCCTCTGGACCTGATCCTCACCAACCACCGCAGCGCCGGCCATCTGCTGGCGCGCGGTGCGGACACCGGCCGGCTGTTCGCCGAGGTGATGGGCCGCGCCACCGGCTACTGCAAGGGCAAGAGCGGCTCGCTGCACATCTCGGCGAAGGAGCTGGGCGTGGTGCTGACCTCCACCATCGTCGGCGGCGAACTGTCGCTCGCCACCGGCGTGGCCCTCTCGCAGAAGATGCTGGCCCGGGACGGCATCGTCGCCTGCTTCTTCGGCGACGGTGCGGCCTGCGAGGGCATCTTCCACGAGTCGCTCAACCTGGCCGCCACCTGGCAACTGCCGGTGCTGTACGTCTGCGAGAACAACGAGTGGCAGGCCTTCGTGCACCGACGCGAGACGATGCCGCACGCGCACGTGCGCTCCTGGGCGGAAGCGCACGGCATGCCGGCCGTCACGGTCGACGGCAACGACGTCGAAGCGGTGCATGCAGCCACTCAGCTGGCGGTGCAGACCATCCGCACCACCGGCAAACCGTACTTCATCGAGACCCACACCTACCGTCTGCGCGGCCACTACGAGCCGGACGACCAGGGCTACGTCGACCCGGCCGAGCTCGCTCACTGGCGCGCCCGCGACCCGATCGAAACCTTCCGGCAACGCCTTGCCGAACGCAAGATGCTGGGCGATGGCGAACTCGCGCACCTGCAGCAGCGCGTGCAGGCCACGATCGACGCCGGCCTGGCCTTTGCGCAGAACTCGCCCTTCCCCTCGATCAACGAGCTCACCACCGACGTCTACGCCTGAAGGAGCCGCCCATGAAAACCTTGACCGTCAACCAGGCCGTCAGCGAAGCGCTGGCCGAGGAAATGCGCCGCGACCCGCGCGTGCTGATGTTCGGCGAAGGCGTGGCCACCAAGCGCGGCGATCTGCTCGCCGAGTTCGGCGCGCAACGCGTGCGCAACACGCCACTGGCCGAAGGCATCATCGCCGGCACCGCAGCAGGCGCCGCAGCTACCGGTCTGCGCCCGGTCGTCGACCTGCTGTTCGCGCCCTTCCTGACGCTCGCGATGGACGCGATCATCAACAGCGCCGGCAAGCTGCGCTACCTCTCCGGCGGGCAGTTCGCCTTCCCGATGGTGGTGTTCACGCAGACGGGCGCCGGCTGGGGCGTCGGCTCGCAGCACAACCACAACCTGGAAGCGATGTTCGTGCACGCGCCGGGGTTGAAGGTGGTGATGCCGTCGAACGCGGCCGACTTCAAGGGGCTGCTGAAGGCTGCCATTCGCGATGACAACCCGGTGCTGTTCTTCATGGATCTGGCGCTCGGCGAAGTGCCGGGCGAGGTGCCGGAGGGCGAACACGTGGTGCCGATCGGGCAGGCGGCGGTACTGCGCCGCGGCGAGGACGTGACGCTCGTGTCCTATGCCAAGACCGTGGGAACCTGCCTGCAGGCTGCCGCCTCGCTGGCCGAACAAGGCATTTCGGCCGAAGTGATCGACCTGCGCTCGCTGAAGCCGCTGGACGAGACCACCGTGCTGGCCTCAGTGCGCAAGACCGGGCGCGCGGTGATCGTGCACGAGGCCAACCAGCTTTGCGGCGTGGGGGCGGAGGTGGCGGCTGTGGTCGCGGAGAAGGCCTTTGCTGCGTTGAAGGCACCGGTGCTGCGGGTTGGGGGGCCGGATGCGCCGTCGCCATCCTCATGGGGGCTGGAGCAGGCGGGGGTGCCGCAGGCTGCGGCCGTTCAGGAGGCGGTGCTGCGGGTCGTGGGGGAGGCGGTGATAGCTTGAGTGTGGGCTCGGGCTCGTGCGGAGGGTGGTGCGGGCTCAGGCATGGGCGGGTGGCCGGCGGCGCTTCGGTGTGGGCGCCCTCGCTGGA
>NZ_CAMLJQ010000045.1 GCF_946480305.1 uncultured Caldimonas sp. | reverse complement strand
GCGTGGTGTCCTTCTGCGGCGGGAAGAAGTCCTTGATGACCTTGAACACGTACGGAAACGACGGCAGGTCGAACACCAGCATCACCATGCCCTTGATGCCGGGCGCGATGCGGAAGCTGTCGCTCGAATGGCGCAGGTGGAACAGGAAGTCGCGATAGAAGAGGTTCTTGCCCTGCTTGTGCAGGCCCAACGCGTTGTAGATCTCCGAACGCGGCTTGCGCGGCATCAGCGAACGCAGGAAGTGCACGTAGGCGGCCGGGATCTCCATCTCGACCATGAAGTACGCCCGCGCGAAGCTGAACAGCATCTGCAGCTCGTCTTCGCCGAACAGTGCCGCGTCGATGTAGAGCTTGCCTTTGCTGTTGTGCAGGATGGGGATCGCGATCGCCGTCTCGCGATAGCCATTGATGATCTTGCCGACGATGTAGGCGCCCTTGTTGCGGAAGAACAGCGACGACAGCACCTGGATCTGGAAGTTGGTGCGAAAGCGCACGTCGCCGAACTGCTGGAACACGGCCTGCAGCACGTTGTCGACGTCGCGGTCGAGGTCTTCGAACTCGCGCTGCAACTGGTAGTTGGTGACGATGCGGTGCAGCGTGTCGCGCAGCGTCTCACGGGTGGGGTAATAGGCGCGGAAGGTCGGCAGCGAACCGGGCTCGTCGTTCTCGATGTATTCGGTCGAGATGGCCGGGCGCACGAAGATGAAGTCGTTGTGGAAGTAGCTGCGGTGCAGGATCTTGGTGGTGACCGAGTTGAAGAAGGTCTCGGCCAGCTCGGGCTGCAGGTGGTTGGTCAGCAGGCCGATGTAATGCAGCTTGACCTGCTGCCACACGTCCATCGGCAGCTCGTGTGCCTTGAATTCGGTCTGCAGCCGCTCCACCGCTTCGTCCACCCGCTTGTCGTAGTAGACGATGCGCTCGCGCTGGGCGCGCTGCTGACCCTGCCAGTCGGCCGCCTCGAAACGCTGCTTGGCAGCCGCACTCGCCTCGCGGAACAGCCGGTAGTGGCGGTTGAAACCGTCGAGCAGGGCCTGCGCGATGTCGAACGCGCGCGAGTCGGTGAGCTGCTGCGGAAACATCACCCGGCTCCGAGTTCCCGCACGCGATCGTGCCGCGCCTGCAGTTGCGTCAGCGCCTCCGTGTACTGAGCCATGACGGACTCGGGGCTGTCCACCGTCATGCGCAAATCTTGCAGCAGGCCGTTGTGCAGGCCATAGACCCAGCCGTGCACGACCACCTCCTGGCCGCGTTGCCAGGCGTCGTGCACGACCGTGGTCTGGCACACGTTGAGCACCTGCTCCAGCACGTTCAGCTCGCACAGTGCGTTGTGGCGCTGGGTCTCGTCGGCAAACGTGTCCAGCCATGCCTGGTGCTTGTTGCGCGCGTCCTGCACGTGGCGCAGCCAGTTGTCGGCGATGCCGACGCGCACGTCGTTCATCGCCGCCTTCACGCCGCTGCAGCCGTAGTGCCCGACCACCATGATGTGCCTGACCTTCAACAAGTCCACCGCGAACTGCATCACCGAAAGGCAGTTCAGGTCGGAGTGCACCACGACGTTGGCGACATTTCGGTGAACGAACAATTCCCCTGGCAGCAGCCCGACGATCTCGTTGGCGGGCACGCGGCTGTCGGCGCAGCCGATCCACAGGTATTGCGGCGCCTGCTGCTCGAGCAGGCGCGAGAAGAAGCCTGGAGTGCGCTGCTCCAGGCTTTGCGCCCAGGCGCGGTTGCTGTCGAAGAGTTCCTGGAGTTGTGTGCTCATACGCCGTGCTGGATGAGCGCCCGGAGCGGGCGCGATGTTGCAGCGCACAGTGTACGCAGCCGCTCGGCAACGACTGGTTTCAAAGTGGTGTCTTCTTTGCAGTCTGCCGGTGCAGGCTCACATCGTCTCGTTGAACAGTTCGCGGCCGATCAGCATGCGACGGATCTCGCTGGTGCCCGCACCGATCTCGTACAGCTTCGCGTCCCGCCACAGGCGGCCCAGCGGGTATTCGTTGATGTAGCCGTTGCCGCCGAAGATCTGGATGCCCTCGCCGGCCATCCAGGTCGCCTTCTCGGCGCACCACAGGATGACGGCCGCGCAGTCCTTGCGCACCTGCCGCACGTGGTCAGTGCCCAGGTGGTCGAGGTTCTTGCCCACCGTGTAGCAGAAGGCGCGCGCCGCCTGCAGCACGGTGTACATGTCGGCCACCTTGCCCTGGATGAGCTGGAATTCGCCGATGCTGCGGCCGAACTGCTTGCGGTCGTGCACGTACGGCACCACGTTGTCCATGACCGCCTGCATGATGCCGATGGGGCCGGCGGCGAGCACCGCGCGCTCGTAGTCGAGCCCGCTCATCAGCACCTTCACGCCGCCGTTGAGCTTGCCCAGCACGTTCTCGGCGGGCACCTCGACGTTCTCGAACACCAGCTCGCCGGTGTGGCTGCCGCGCATGCCGAGCTTGTCGAGCTTCTGCGCGATCGAGAAGCCCTTCATGCCCTTTTCGATCAGGAAGGCGGTGATACCTTGCGCATTGAGCTCCGGCTCGGTCTTGGCGTAGACCACCAGCGTGTCGGCGTCCGGGCCGTTGGTGATCCACATCTTGTTGCCGTTGAGCAGGTAGTAGCCGCCCTTGTCCTCGGCCTTGAGTTTCATGCTGACGACATCGGAGCCGGCACCCGGCTCGCTCATCGCCAGCGCGCCGACGTGCTCCCCGGAGATCAGCTTGGGCAGGTATTTCTTCTTCTGCGCCTGCGTGCCGTTGCGGCGGATCTGGTTGACGCACAGATTGGAATGCGCGCCGTACGACAAGCCCACCGACGCAGAGGCGCGGCTGATCTCTTCCATGGCGATCATGTGGGCCAGGTAGCCCATCGCGGCGCCGCCGTATTCCTCTTCGACGGTGATGCCGAGCACGCCCACCTCGCCCATCTTGCGCCACAGGTCCATCGGGAACTGGTCGCTGCGATCGATCTCGGCGGCACGCGGGGCGATCTCGGCCTCGGCGAAGGCGCGCACGGCGTCGCGCAGTGCGTCGATGTCTTCGCCGAGCTGGAAGTTGAGTCCGGGCAGTTGCATGGAAGAGCCTTTCGAGAGATCAAGAAGAAGTCAGTGATGGATGCCTTCGCGGCCGAGCACCGTCATCACGGTGGCGGTCATCGTCGCGATGAGGCGTGCGCCCTTGTCGCCGCGCTCGGTCGCACGGCCCTCGACCACCGTGATCGTGCGACCGGGCTTGATGACGATGCCCTCGAAGCGAAACAGCGGGCCGCGGGCCGGCGCCACGAGGTTGACCTTGAACTCGATGGTCAGCACGGCGGCGTCGACCGGCATCAGCGAAAAGGCAGCGTAGCCGCAGGCCGAGTCGAGCGCCGTGGACACCACGCCGGCATGCAGGAAGCCATGCTGCTGCGTCAGATCGGCCCGGTGCTGCATCTCCAGCACCACCCGCCCGGGCGCGACATCCGACAGGCGAATGTCCAGCGTGGCCATCACGGCCTGCCGTTCGAACGAGCGCCGCACGCGCTCGGCGTAGCCTGGATCTGCGGGGGTGTGAGGGCTGCCAGTGTCCACGGTGTGCAGCGCCGGATGGCGCAATTGACGTTGACGTAAACGTCAATTCTAGAGGCAAGGGGCCGGACTTACCCTTTTTTCTTCTTCTCGCTTTCCCCGAGCAAGCGCCGGGCCTCGCGTTCGTGGGTGCGCACTTCCTCCAGCGTGATCTGCAGATCGGCCAGTTGCTGCTCCAGTTGCTCGCGGTGGGCTGCGAGCACCACGAGGAACTTCTTCAACTGCGGCACCGTGTCGCGCGGCGACTCGTACATGTCGACCAGTTCCTTGATCTCCGCGAGGCTCAGGCCCAGCCGCTTGCCGCGCAGCGTGAGCTTGAGCCGCGTGCGGTCGCGAGACGTGTAGACCCGGTTGCGCCCGCTCGGGCCACTGCGCTCGGGGCTCAGCAGGCCGCAGTCTTCATAGAAGCGGATCGCACGCGTCGTGAGGTCGAACTCTTTTGCGAGATCGCTGATCGTGTAGGTCGGTGTGGCGGGCGACGCCAAGGAGACAGCAGAAGCAGCCATGGTTCCCTATACTGGATTGACGTTTACGTAAAGTGTAGCCAATGAACGCTCTCGAACAACGTCTGCAGTACCCGCTGGGCGAGCAGCTTCCCGCACCGGGGCACGCGCTCGAAGTCGCGCCGGGTGTCCGCTGGGTGCGCATGGGCCTGCCCTTCGCGCTCGACCACATCAACCTCTGGCTGCTGCGCGACGAGCTCGACGGCCGCGCCGGCTGGAGCATCGTCGACTGCGGCATCACCAACGACGACACCCGCGCCGCCTGGGAGCGCGTGTTCGAGCACGAGCTGGAGGGCCTGCCCGTCCTGCGCGTGGTCGTCACGCACATGCACCCGGACCACATCGGCCTGGCCCACTGGCTGACCGAGCGCTGGCAATGCCGCCTGTGGATCAGCGCGACCGACTACAACGCCGCGCGCATCGCGAGCCAGAGCACCACCGGCTATGGCGGCGAGGCCGCCGCGAACTTCTTCGCCAGCAACGGGCTCACCGACCCGGCATCGGTCGCCAAGGTGCGCGCGCGCTCCAACTACTACGCGTCGATGGTGCCGCAGGTGCCGGCGCAGTTCCGACGCCTGCTCGACGGGCAGGTATTGCGCATCGGCGGCCGGGCATGGCGCTGCATCAGCGGCTACGGCCACGCGCCGGAGCACATCTCGCTGTACTGCGACGAGGTGCAGGTGCTGATCTCGGGCGACATGCTGCTGCCGCGCATCTCCACCAACGTCAGCGTGTTCGACGCCGAACCCGAGGGCAATCCGTTGCCGCTGTACCTGCGGTCGATCGAACAACTGCTGCCGCTGCCCGAAAACACGCTGGTGCTGCCGGCCCACGGGCGACCGTTCCGCGGCCTGCACGAGCGCGTGCGCCAATTGCAGGCGCATCACGAGGAGCGCTACGCCGAGGTGGTCGCCGCGTGCAGCGAAGCTCCGTGCAGCGCGGCCGACATCCTGCCGGTCCTGTTCAAGCGCAAGCTCGATCTGCACCAGACCACCTTTGCCATGGGCGAGGCGATCGCGCACCTGCACGCGCTGTGGCACGACGGCCGCCTGCAGCGTGTCACCGGGGCCGACGGCGTGCACCGCTTCGTGCCCGCCTGAGCGCCGGTCGCTTGCGACTCACGCGGCGCGCAGCCTGCGCCCGCCGTACATCTCCCGAGCCACTTTCACGAAGGCCTGGGCGGCGGGCGAAAGCTTGGCCATGTCGCGCACGGCAAGGCCGACGCGCCGCGGCGCACGCGGCACCAACGGGCGGTACACGACGCCGGCATGGTCGTCCGGCAGTGCCAGGCGGGCCGCCACGGAAACAGCGAGCCCCCGCTCGACGAAGCCAAGGATCGACAGCAGTTGCGGAAACCGATAGAGCAGGCGCGGCCGTGCCCCGGCTGCTTCGAGCAACCGGCGGATCAGTTCACCGCAACCGGCCTCCGTCAGCACGAACGGCAGGTCGGTCAGGTCGGCCAGCGGCACGGCCGGCTTGCGTGCAAGGGGGTGGCCGGCCGGCAGCACCACGACGAACTCATCTTCCACCAGCGGCACCGTCTCGAAGCGATCATCCGGCAGCACGACGAAGCCGATCTCCACCCGGCGCTCGGCGAGCCACTGCACCACGGTGTCGTCGCTGTCCTCGTCGATGTAGACCTCGATGCCCGGGTGCGCCTGCTGGAAGCGCGCCAGCAGCTCCGGCAGGATGCGCAGGCTGGAGGTGAAGCCGAACGAGCCGATGCGCAGCACGCCCTCGCGCAGACCTTGCGCATCCTTGGCATCCTGGATCAGCGCTTCGTGCAGCGTGCGGATCTCATGTGCGCGGGCCAGCAGGCGGGCGCCGGCCGGCGTCAGCTCCGGCTCCGCGCGCTCGCGCAGGAACAGCGTGACGCCCAGCTCGCGTTCGAGCGAGCGCAACGCGTGGCTCACCGCCGATTGAGTGATACCGAGCAGCGCCGCAGCGCGGGAAAAACTGCGCGCCTGCGCCAGCGTGGCAAAGACTTCGAGCTGAGTGAAGGTCATGGCAAGTCATGAGCGGTCGCTCATTTCCCTATGAATGACTGAAAGCATAGACTCATCCCCCATCCTTCGGCAGCCCCTGCACGCGATGACCCCCCTGATGGAGCACCTCCGATGAGCGCCGTGATCTCTTCCGACACCCGCCGCCTGTGGCCGCTCTACCTGCGCCTGGTCGCGGTGCCGGCCATCTGGGGTGGCACGTTCATCGCCGGACGCGTGATCGCTTTGCAGCTGCCGCCCGCCGTCGGCTCGGTGCTGCGATACGTCGTCGCGTGCATCGCGCTGCTGCTCGCGGCACGCTGGCTGGAGGGCGGCCTGCCCCGGCTGGATCGCCGCCAGCTGCTCGCGACGTTCGGGCTCGGGGCGACCGGCATCTTTGCCTACAACCTGTGCTTCCTGGGTGCGCTCTCGCACCTGCCGGCCAGTCGCACGTCGCTGATCATCGCGCTGAACCCGGTGGTCACGATCGCCGTCGGCGCCGTCGTGCTGCATGAGCGGCTGAGCCCGCTGCGCTGGCTGGGTGTCGCGGTGGCGCTGCTCGGCGTCTGGACGGTGATTTCCCGGGGCCAGCTCGGCGCCTCTCTCGGGCAGTCGGTCGGTATCGGCGAATCGCTGATGTTCGCCGGCGTGTGCGCCTGGGCCGCCTACACGCTGATCGGGCGCGTCGCGCTGAAAGGCATGACGCCACTGGCTGCCACGACCTACGCCTCGCTGTGGGGCACCGCCCTGCTGGCCGGCGTTGCCGTGTTCGATCTGCCCGCATTGCATGCGGCCTCGCTGACGCCGGCGGTGCTGGCCTCGGCGCTCTATCTCGGTGTGCTCGGCACGGCGGTCGCGTTCGTCTGGTACTACCAGGGCGTGCAACGGCTCGGGGCCGCACGCACCGTGGTGTTCAACAACCTCGTTCCGGTGTTCGGTGCCTGCTTCGGCGTCGTGCTGCTCGATGAACCCTTGCTGCCCAGCATGCTGATCGGCGGCGCGATCGCCGTGGTCGGTGTGATGCTGGCATCGAGCCAGAAATGAAGCCGTTGCGGGTCGGCAATGCCTGCCGCCGCTACTCCAGCACCGGCAGCACCGTGTCCTTGAGCGTGCCGCGCACCTGCTCGTAATCGGGCATCACCGAGCGCACCACATCCCAGAAGCGCGGGCTGTGGTTCATCTCGCGCAAGTGCGCGAGTTCATGCGCCACGACGTAATCGATCGTGGGCATCGCGAAGTGGATCAGCCGCCAGTTCAGGCGGATCGAGCCATCGGCCGAGGCACTGCCCCAGCGCGTCTGCGCCGACGACAGCGCCAGGCGCTTGTAGGCCACGCCGAGCCGCTGCGCGAAGTGCTGGCAGCGCTCCTCGAACACGCGGCGGGCCTGCCGTTGCAGCCAGCTTTGCACCGCGTCGCGGATCTGCTCGGGCGTTGCCTGCTGCGGCAGACCCACGTGCAGTGTGAGCCTGGGAACGCCGGGCAATGCGTCGGCGGCGCTGTTGAGCACGGCGCCGGTGGCCCGAGGGTCGAGCACCACGATCACGGTCTCGCCAAGTAAGGGCAGCGCCGTGCCATCGGACCATTCGACCCGTGCCTGTTGCAGGCGCTTGTTGCGCTCCGACTGCTCGGCCAGCTTGCGCAGGATCCAGCCGCCCTTGTCGCGCAGCGCGGCATCGATCTCGGCCTGGCCGACCCAGCGCGGCGCGCTGACGCTCAAGCCTTCCGGACCGACGACAAAACCGATCGACCGGCGCTTGGCGCGCTTCAGTTCGTAGGCGACCAGATGCTCGTCGACCCGCAGTTCGCGGCTCGCACGCGGATGGCGGAACTCGACCGGCGCCATCGTCGTTGCATGCGATGGTGGGGCGGCGGGCGCAGGGGTGGGCTCCCGCTCGACGGACGGCATCCGTTCGGGCAGCCCAGGCGCGGGCTCAGGCACAGAGGAAAAGAAGGGCAAGCTCAACTGGGACGTGTCGAGATTGCTTGCCCTGCTGCGTGCCATGGCCGCGGAGTATAGGGCTCAAGCGCCGGTCGGTGCAGCCCCGGCGGGTGCCGCACCGCCCTGTGGCGGATAGGCCTGCGGGTCCAGCCGGCGCATCTCGGCCTCGATCCAGGCCTCGACCTCGCGCATCAGTTCGTCGGCGTCGCGCCCGGTAGAAGGAATCGGCTTGCCGATCGACACGTCGACCACGCCGGGCCGCTTGATGAAGGCCTGCCGCGGCCAGCAGCGCGCCGAAGTGACGGCGATCGGCACCACCGGCACGCCCGTCGAGATGGCCAGCCGCGTGCCACCGCTCTTGTAGGCACCCTGGCTGCCACGGGCGGTGCGCGTGCCTTCCGGGAACATGATCACCCAGTTGCCGCCCGCCATGTAGCGACTGCCCTGTTCGGCCACCTTGTTCCAGGCCTCCGTACGACGGCTGCGGTCGATGTGCACCATGTCGAGCCGGCCCAGGGCCCAACCGAAGAACGGCACATACAGCAGCTCACGCTTGAACACATAGCTCAGCGGCCGCGGCATCAGCGACGGGAAGGCCAGGGTCTCCCAGGCCGACTGGTGCTTGGGAAGCAGGATGCAGGGCCCGTCAGGCAGGTTCTCCATGCCCTGCACGCGTTCGCGGATGCCGCAGATCCAGCGCGCCCCGAACAGCGCCGTGCGGATCCAGCCGACGCACAGCCAGTACAGCGGCGCGCCGCGCACGAAGATCGAGACGATCAGCACGACGACCGCATAGGGCACCACGGTGACGATCAGCCACAGCATGTACAGCAGGGAACGCAGGAACAACAACATCAGGTCGGGTCTCCGAAGACCGAGAGGGAATCAGGCGCCTCGCGCTGGATCAGCGCATCGGCAAAGGCAGCCAGGTCGGCGTGCACCTGCGTCCCCGGCACGCGGCGCAGCAGGTCGTCCAGCCCCGCCGCGTCTAGGCGCTCGGCCTTGCCGGTGCGCACGAGGTGCGTTTCGCAGCCCAGCGCCGCGCCGGCCTGCAGGTCGCGCAGCGTGTCGCCCACGGTGGGCACGCCGTGCAGGTCGACGCGGAAGTCGACGCCTATGCGTCGAAACAGCCCCGACAACGGCTTGCGGCAATCGCAACCGTCGTCCGGCCCGTGCGGGCAGAAGTAGATGGCGTCGATGCGCCCGCCGTGCTGCGCGAGCAAGGCGTTCATCTTGGCGTGCATGGCGTTGAGGGCGCCCATGTCGAACAGCCCTCTGGCCAGGCCCGACTGGTTGGTCGCGACGACGGTCTTCCAGCCGGCATGGTTCAGCCGTGCCACCGCCTCGAGTGCGCCGGGCAGCGGCACCCACTCTTCCGGCGATTTCACGAAATCGTCACGATCGACATTCAGCGTGCCGTCGCGATCGAGGATGACGAGCTTCATTTGAGCGCGCCGAAACCCGAGTCGCGCCCGGTGCGCTCGCGCTGCACGAGGTGGGCGACCAGCGCATCGAGGTCGGCATGCACCCGGCTGCCCGGCACCTGCGCAGCCAGCTGCTGCGCTTCGTCCGCCGTCAACTGGCCGCTGCGACCGCTGAGCAGCAGGTGCGGCTCGCAGCCGGCGGCGTACGCCGCCTCCAGATCACGCACGGTGTCCCCGGCAACCACCACTTGCGCGAGGTCGACCCCGAAGCGTTCACCGATCTTCAGCAGCAATCCAGGCGCTGGCTTGCGGCAGTCGCAGCCATCGGCCGCGGTGTGCGGGCAGATGAACACGGCATCGACGCGGGCACCGTGGCGCGCGAGCATCTCGTTCATGTAACGGTGCACGGCATTGAGGCCCGCCATGTCGAGCAGCCCGGTGCCGAGGCCCGGCTGGTTGGTGGCCACCACCACGTGCCAGCCCGCATGGTTGAGGCGGGCAATCGCCTCGAGTGCACCGGGCAACGGCTCCCATTCCTGCGGCGTGGCGACGTGCTCATCGCGGTAGCGGTTGATGACGCCATCGCGCCCCAGCACCACCAGCTTCATCGCACGTTCCATCGCTTGCGCTCCTTGACGGTGTCAGCTCGCGAGCTTGGACAGGTCGGCCACGCGGTTCATGCCCGCGTGCAACGTGGCCAGCAACCCGAGCCGGTTGGCCCGCAATGCGGGGTCTTCGGCGTTGACCATCACGCCGTCGAAGAATGCGTCGACCGGTGCCTTCAGCACCGCCAGAGCCTGCAGCGACACCGCGTAGTCGCCGCGCTCGAACGCAGCATCGGCCTGGGGTCGCACCTCCTGCAGCGCCGCGGACAAGGCTTGCTCCGCCGGCTCGCGCAGCAGCGCGGCGTCAACCTGCGGCACGACCGCGCCCTCGGCCTTCTTGAGGATGTTGCCGACGCGCTTGTTGGCCGCGGCAAGGCTTTCCGCCTCGGGTAGCGAGGCGAAAGCACGCACCGCCTGCAGCCGCTTGGGCACGTCGAACAGATGCGGCGGGCGCAAGGCGAGCACCGCCTCGACCTCCTGGGCCGTGTAGCCCTGCTCGCGCAGGCTGCTGCTCAGGCGGTCGTAGATGAACTCGGTCAACGCCGCGGTCGACTCGGTGAGCCGCCCGCCGAAGGCACCGGCGGCCTGCACCAACAAGGCATCGAGGGCCAGCGGCAGCTGCTTCTCGCTCAGCATGCGGATCACGCCCAATGCGTGCCGGCGCAGCGCGAACGGGTCCTTGTCGCCGGTGGGCACCTGGCCGATGCCGAACAGGCCGACCAGGGTTTCGAGCTTGTCGGCGAGTGCAACGACGACGCCCAGCTGATGCCGCGGCAGGTCGTCGCCCGCGAAGCGCGGCTTGTAGTGGTCTTCGATCGCGAAGGCGATCTCGTCGTCGAGCCCGTCGTGCTTCGCGTAGTAGGCGCCCATCACGCCCTGCAGCTCGGGGAATTCGCCGACCATGTCGGTCAGCAGGTCGGCCTTCGCCAGCATCGCAGCCTGATCGGCACGCTGCGCAAGCACCGGCCCGCCGAGCTGCTCGCCGATCGCACGCGCGATGGCCCGCACCCGCTCCACGCGCTCGCCCTGCGTGCCAAGCTTGCCGTGATAGACCACTTTGGCGAGTCCCGGCACACGCGATGCGAGCGTCTTCTTGCGGTCCTGGTCGAAGAAGAACTTGGCGTCGGCCAGGCGAGGCCGCACCACGCGCTCGTTGCCGCCGATCACTGCGCTCGGGTCTTCCGGGCGGATGTTGCTCACCACCAGGAAGCGGTGCGTCAGCTTGCCATTCCCATCGAGCAGGGGGAAATACTTCTGGTTGGCCTTCATCGTGAGAATGAGGCACTCCTGCGGCACTTCGAGGAACTCCGGCTCGAACTGACCGACCAGCACGTTGGGTCGCTCGACCAGCGCCGTCACTTCATCGAGCAGCGCATCGTCTTCGATCGGCCGGGCGCCGCCGCCCACCTGTTGCGCTGCAGCCTGCAGCTGACGCGCGATCTCGGCGCGGCGCGCCTCGAAGCTGGCGATCACCGCACCTTCGGATTCGAGCTGCTCGGCGTAGCTGTCGGCGTTCGTCAGCACGATGGGGCTCTTCAGCGCCTCGAAGCGATGCCCCTGCGTGTTGCGTCCGGCCTGCAGGCCCAGCACACCCACCGGCACCACCTCGTCGCCATGCAAGGCCACCAGGCCGTGCGCTGGGCGCACGAAGTTCACGCTCGTCCAGCCATCGGCCAGCTGGTAGGTCATGACCTTCGGAATAGGCAGCTTGGCGAGCGCCTCCTCGAGCGCCTTCTGCAGGCCTTCGAGCAGCGTCGCGCCGGGCACCACGCTGTCGTAGAACAGGGCTTCGGCCTTGCCGTCCATCGCGCGCTTGAGTTGCGGCACCACCGAGGCGTCGGCGCCGAGCGCCGTGAGCTTCTTCAGCAGCGCGGGCGTCGCCTGTCCTTGCGCGTCCAGGCCGACGCTGACCGGCATCAGCTTCTGCTGCACGGCCTTGTCCGCTGCGCGCGAGGCGACGGCGGGCACCAGCGCCGCCAGGCGGCGCGGCGAGGCATAGGCGGTCGTGGCGGCACGCCCATCGGTCAAGCCTTGAGCACGCAGGCTGTCGGTCAGCACCGACGCAAACGCCTCGCCGAGCTTCTTCAAGGCCTTCGGCGGCAGTTCTTCGACGAACAGTTCAACAAGAAGATTCTTGGTCATGGTCAGGCCCCCTTCTTCGAGGGCAACTGCGCAACCCACTCGCGGGGCGCCATCGGGAAGCCCAGCCGCTCGCGGCTGTCGTAGTAGCTCTGCGCGACGCTGCGCGCCAGGTTGCGGATGCGGCCGATGTAGGCGGCCCGCTCGGTCACGCTGATCGCCCCGCGGGCGTCGAGCAGGTTGAAGGTGTGCGCGGCCTTCAGCACCTGCTCGTAGGCCGGCAGCGCGAGCTGCTGCTCCATCAGGTGCCTGGCCTGCTTCTCGTGCGCGCCGAAGGCGCCCAGCAGGAAGTCGACGTCGCTGTGCTCGAAGTTGTAGGTCGACTGCTCCACCTCGTTCTGGTGATACACGTCGCGGTAGCTCAGGCCCTCGGTCCACTTCAGGTCGTAGACGTTCTCCACGCCTTGCAGATACATCGCCAGCCGCTCCAGGCCGTAGGTGATCTCGCCGGTGATCGGCTTGCAGTCGATGCCGCCCACCTGCTGGAAGTAGGTGAACTGCGTCACCTCCATGCCGTTGAGCCACACCTCCCAGCCCAGGCCCCAGGCGCCGAGCGTGGGGTTCTCCCAGTCGTCTTCCACAAAGCGGATGTCGTTCTTCTTCAGGTCGAAGCCCAGGGCTTCGAGGCTGCCCAGGTACAGCTCCAGGATGTTGGCCGGTGCGGGCTTGAGCACCACCTGGTACTGGTAGTAGTGCTGCAGGCGGTTGGGGTTCTCGCCGTAGCGGCCGTCCTTCGGGCGGCGGCTCGGCTGGACGTAGGCGGCACGCCAGGGCTCGGGCCCGAGCGCGCGCAGGAAGGTCGCGGTGTGGCTGGTGCCCGCGCCCACTTCCATGTCGTAGGGCTGCAGCAGGGCGCAGCCTTGGGCGTCCCAGTACTCCTGCAGGCGCAGGATGATTTGCTGGAAGGTCAGCATCGTCTTGGTGTTGGAGTGGAATCGGCGCCCGCGCAGCCTGCGATGCAGGAAACAGCGCGGATAAACGCTTGATTCTATTGGCGAACGGGGTGGTGTCAGCGCCGGCGCCACACCGCCGACAGCGCGAGCAGCGAGACGGCCAGCGCCAGCAGCGGCCACAGCCCCGCACGCGACGCCCAGCGCGCGAAGGGCGTCAGCCCCGTGCGGCCATGCACCGGGCCGGTCAGCACGCCGCGCGTGAAGGGGGCGAGCTCCTGCACCACACGCCCGTTGTGGTCGATGATGGCCGTGGCACCCGTGTTGGTGGCGCGCAGCATCGGGATCTGGAACTCGAGCGATCGCATCCGCGAGATCTGAAGGTGCTGGTGCACCGCCACGGTGTCGCCAAACCAGCCGATGTTGCTCACGTTGGCAAAGATGGTCGGCGCGCTGGCCGGCGAGACGAAGCGCGCCGCCAGCTCTTCGCCAAACAGATCCTCGTAGCAGATGTTCGGCGCGATGCGTTCGCCGGCCACCTCGAACGACGGCGGGTTCAACGGCCCGCGGTCGAAGTCGCCGAGCGGCATGTTCATCATGTCGACGAACCAGCGGAACCCGAGCGGGATGAATTCGCCGAAGGGCACCAGGTGGAACTTGTCGTAGCGGTAGTGGGGCGTCTGGCCCTTCTTCAGACCGACCACCGAATTGGTGTAGCCCTCGACGAAGTCACCCAGGGGCATGCCGATCAGCGCGGCGGTGTCCTTTTGTGCAAAGTGCAGTTCGCGCCCTTCCCAGTAGCGCGGCGGCAGTTGCTGCGGCAGCAGCGGGATGGCGGTCTCCGGCGTGACGACCAGGTCGCCGGCAGCGGACTCCAGTTCGTCGGCATACCACTCCAGCACGCGCGGCAGGTGTTCCTGCGAGAACTTCTCGTCCTGGGGCACGTTGCCTTGCAAGAGCGTGACGGTGAGCGCACGCGTGGGCGCGGTGAAGTCGCGCGGCAAGGCGGACGCCACCACGCACAGCAGCAGCGCCGCCAGCAAAGGCGCCCAGCCGCGCGGGCGGTACCCTGCACCGATCAGCTTGGCGGCAGCCGCCGCGATCCAGGCGGCCACGAAGCCGATGCCATAGACGCCGACCAGGGGCGCCAGCGTGGACAGCGGCCCATCGACGTGCGCATAACCCGACGCCACCCAGGGGAAGCCGGTGAACAAGACCCCTCGGGCCAGTTCCGCGAGCAGCCACAGCGAGGCGAACAGTACCGGCGACCACAGGCGGGACCGGACCGCCGAGCGGGCATACCACCACGTCGCTGCGGCAAGGTAGATCGACAGGACCGCCGCGAGCAGCAACACCGCCAGCGCCGCCAGCCAGGCCGGCAGGCCGCCATATCGGTACATGCTGATGAACAGCCACCAGGTGCCGCCCACCAGCCATGCGGTGCCGAACACCCAGCCGATGAGCGCCGCACGGCCGGCACCCGGCGCCACCTGCACGCGCCACACGAGCACGGCCAACGCCAGCAGTTGCAGCCACCACAGCGCGGTGTTGCTGAAGGCCAGCGCGTGCGCGCCGCCTGCCGCCGCGGCGACCAGCAGGTCAAGCCACGGCCGCATCAGTTTTCAGCCATCGCGGCGACGGGCACGCGGGTGACCTTGAACCACCGTACCGCGCCGGCACGGTTGAACATGACCGCGAAACGCAGCCCGGCGATGTCGGCCACTTCGCCGCGGCGCGGCACATGGCCGACCTCGTGGGCGATCAGCCCGCCGATCGTGTCGAAGTCGTCTTCAGGCAGCTCGGTGCCGAAAAAGGCATTCACGGCTTCGATGGCGGCATCGCCCGCGACGCGGTGGCTGCCGTCGGCCAGCGTGTAGATGCCCGTCGGGGCATCGTCCTCGTCGAATTCGTCCTCGATCTCGCCGACGATCTCCTCGAGCACGTCTTCGATCGTGATCAGCCCCGCCGTCTTGCCGAATTCGTCGATGACGATCGCAAGATGGTTGCGGTTGGAGCGGAAATCGCGCAGCAGCTCGTTCAGCCGCTTGGACTCCGGCACGAACACGGTCGGCCGCAGCAGAGTGCGAAGGTTCAACTCGGGCGCACGCTGCAGCTTGAGCAGGTCCTTCGCCATCAGGATGCCGATGATGTTCTCGCGGTGCCCGTCGTAGACCGGAAAGCGCGAATGGCCGGTGTCGATGACGACCGCGAGCAGCTCGTCATACGGCGCGTCGATGTCCAGCAGGTCCATGCGCGGTGCGGCCACCATCACGTCGCCGGCCGTCATGTCGGCCATGCGCAGCACACCCTCGAGCATGAGCCGTGACTCCGGCTCGATCAGCTCGCGGTCTTCGGCCTCCGCGAGGGTTTCGATCAGCTCGTCTTTTGAATCAGGCCCGGGAGAAATCAGCTCGACCAGGCGTTCGAAGAGAGTACGCTTGTCACCGATGCGGTGCGAGCGACTCGGGTGAGGGTCGGACACAAGCATGCGTCGTAGTTGGGGAACCGCAAGGATACCCCACCCCCCGCGCCGCTTCCACCGCCCGCCCGACCGTTCAGGCACGAAACCTGCCTGTACCGCCGTCGCCCTGGTGCCGACGGGCCGGTGACGGGCTCGCTACACTGGCCGCCTTCTTGAATTCCCGCCCGTCGCCCCCACTTGGCGCGGCACCGTCCGAAGCGAGTACTTCCATGAGCCTGATCCCCGCCACCATCCTCACCGGCTTTCTCGGCAGCGGCAAGACGACGCTGCTCAAACGCGTGCTGACCGAGGCGCATGGCCAGAAGATCGCCGTGATCGAGAACGAGTTCGGCGAAGAAAACATCGACAACGACATCCTCGTGGCCGAGACCCAGGAACAGGTCATCCAGATGAGCAACGGCTGCATCTGCTGCACGATCCGCGAGGACCTGCGCGCCACGCTGGCCGACCTGGCCGTGCGCAAGCGCCGCGGCGAACTCGATTTCGAGCGCGTGGTGATCGAGACCACCGGCCTGGCCGACCCCGGCCCCGTCGCCCAGACCTTCTTCATGGACGACGAGATCGCCGAAACCTACCTGCTCGACTCGGTGCTGACGCTGGTCGATGCCAAGCATGCCGAACAGCAACTGAACGACCGGCAGGAAGCGCGCCGCCAGGTGGGTTTCGCAGACCAGATCTTCATCAGCAAGACCGACCTGGTCGACGAAGCCAGCGCGGACGCGCTCGCGCACCGGCTCAAGCACATGAACCCGCGCGCGCCGCAGCGCCGCGTGCATTTCGGCGAAGTGCCGCTGAGCGAGGTGTTCGACCTGCGCGGCTTCAACCTGAACGCCAAGCTGGAGATCGACCCGGACTTCCTGAATGCCGAGGACGATCACGACCACCATCACCATGATCATGACCATGAACATGAACATGGCGAGCACTGCGACCACCCGCACCACCATCACCACGACGACGACGTGAAATCCTTCGTGTTTCGCGCCGATCGCCCGTTCAATCCCGCCAAGCTCGAAGACTTTCTCGGCAGCATCGTCCAGATCTACGGCCCGCGCATGCTGCGCTACAAGGGCGTGCTCTACATGGCGGGCACCGATCGCAAGGTGATCTTCCAGGGCGTGCACCAGCTGATGGGCAGCGACCTGGGGCCCAAGTGGGCCGAGGGCGAGCCGAAGAACAGCAAGATGGTGTTCATCGGCATCGACCTGCCGCGCGACATCTTCCTGCAGGGTCTGCAACAGTGTCTCTCGTGACCAACCGTCACCACACCCCCGGGAAAACTCCCGTTCCAGGGCCCACGGGATGGCTACAATCCGCGGCGCCCTTGGGTGCCCCGGCGTGCCGGACGCCTCAAGTTCCTAGCCGAATTCGACAAGAGCAGGTATATAACTGCCCCTGCGAGGAGACGGAAAGTGAGCAAGACCCCGGCCCGAACCAGCAGCGCCAAGCCCGCGGCGAAAACTCCGCCCGTGGCTGCCGCCGGCAAGAAGGCAAGCCCGGCAGCCAAGGCCCCGGCGAAAGCGGCCGACAGCAAGGCCGCTTCTGCCAAAGCTGCCAAGACCTCCGCGGCCCCGGCCCGGAAATCCCCCGTCGACAGTTCCACTAAACCGGTGAGCACATCCAAAGCCCCTACCCCCAAGCCTGCTGCCAAGTCGACGCCTGCCAAGGCACCGGCCAAGGCCGCGGCTGCCCCCGCAGCCAAGCCGGCCGCGGCGAAAGGGGTCGCAGCGGCGCCTGCTCCCGCGGTGGCGGCCCCCGCCCCACAGCCTGTCGTGTCACGTCCCAGCCCGGCCAAGGCCTCGTTCGCGAGTTCCCTTGCTGACCGCGCCTCTCCCTCAGCCACCATGAACAAATCCTCCGTCACCGGGGTGCTCGACCAGCCCCGCACCTCCGCGCCGTCCGACCCCAAGCTGGCCAACGCCTGGAAGAACAAGGCAGGTCGCGAGCTCACCGACGCCGAAGTGCTTGCGATGCCGGACAGCGAATACATGAGCGACAAGCAGCTCGAGTTCTTCCGTGCCAAGCTCGAAAGCCTGAAGGAAGACCTGCTGAGCAATGCGGGCGAGACCACCGAGCACCTGCGCGAAGACACTTCCATCGTGCCCGACCCGGCAGACCGCGCGACGATCGAGGAAGAGCACGCGCTCGAGCTGCGCACCCGCGACCGCGAACGCAAGCTGCTGAAGAAGATTTCCCAGGCCCTGGCCCGCATCGACGCAGGCGACTACGGCTTCTGTGACGAAACCGGCGAACCGATCGGCCTGGGCCGGTTGATCGCGCGTCCCACCGCTACACTGTCCCTCGAGGCTCAGCAGCGGCGTGAGCTCAAACAGAAGATGTTCGGAGACTGATCGAGCCCACCGCATCAGCGAGCCATGTCGGACCCGAAAGACAAAGAAAACCCCAGCTTCTTGCGCAAGGTGGTGCGGTTCGTCGCGAACCCCACCACCGATTGGGCCGAACTGAGCTCTGCCACCGCCGAGTCGCGTGAAAGTGAGTACGCGAAATCGGAGCTGAAGGCGATGATCGAGCGCAAGCGGCGCAACGACTTCGTCCGCAAACGCGAGTTCGACATGCTGCGCAAGGTGCGCCGCGAAGGCCTGACCGAAGCGACGGTCGGCGCGCTCGATGCCACCTCCAATCTCGACGAAGAACGCGACCTGCCCGCGAAGTCCGACGTCGGCGTCGTCAAGGCCAAGATCGACGAGATCGAGCAGCAGATGGTCGGCGAATCGATCGGCACGCGCCGCTCCTCGTCCTTCTACAACGCCCCCACCCAACCCGGCGGCCTGCATGCCAGGGTCACCGAGCCCATCCGGCTCGAGCCGCCCGCCGAACCCCCTGCAAGGGCAGACGAACCGGGTCAGCCTGCCGTGGTCGCGGGTCACGCGGCCCCCGCCGCTACGCCGGCCCAGGGCACGCCGCAAGGCGTTTCACCCATGTCGCCACTGCTGCGCGGTGGCAGCCATTCCAGCGACTTCTCCGACGCCTTCGCGGTGGAGGTCAACGAAGTCGCCCATGACCCGGAACTCGACGAAGCCGTCATCGCCTTCGCGAACGCCGACTTCGATTCCTGCGAGCAATCGCTTTCGGCCCTGATCCAGCCCGGCGCGAGCCGCGCACAGCATGCCGAAACCTGGATGGCGCTGTTCGACCTGTACCGCGCCACCGGCCAGCAGCCCCGGTTCGAGAGCCTGGCACTAGACTACGCCCAGCAGTTCGGATGGTCCGCACCGCAGTGGTTCTCTCTGCCACGGTTGGTGGCGGAGGCGGCCGCTGAAGAAACGCCGACCACCACCGCCGCCAAGCTCGAAGGCCAGATCGGCTGGGTGTGCCCCGAGATCCTGGACGTCGACGCGGTCGCGCGCCTGCGCTCGCAGACGCTGCAGATGCCGCTGCCCTGGGTGCTCGACTGGGCGCCCTTGAAAAGCGTTGACGCAGAAGCCGCATCGCACTTGAGCGAGGTGTTCCGCAGTTGGGCCAAGGACACGCTCGAAATGCGTTGGATGGCGGGCGAGAACCTGCTGCAGGTGCTGCAGGACGCTGCTCCCACCGGCGTGAAAGACGCTGACCCCGCGTTCTGGGCACTGCGACTCGACACACTGCGCCTCGCGAACCGCCCCGACCAGTTCGACGAAGTAGCGATCGACTACTGCGTCACCTACGAAGTCTCACCGCCCTCGTGGGAAGCCGCAAAGTGCCAGGTCAAGATGGGTGGCGCGGCCGGCCGCGCCAGCACCTCCACCGCACCGCTGTCAGTGGTCAGCGACGTATCGACCAGCTTCGTCGAGTCGCAGATCATGGACGACCCGGCAATGATCGAGGTGGCCTCGCTCGAGCTCTCCGGCCAGTTGGTGGGCGACATTTCCGAAACCCTGAAGGGCCTGGACCGCAACCTCGGCAAGGCCGCCATCGTCAAGGTCGCCTGCACGCGGCTGATCCGCGTGGATTTCATCGCCGCCGGCGATCTGCTCAACTGGGTGCTGAACCGTCGGGGCGAAAATCGCACGATCCAGTTCGAGGAAACGCACCGTCTGGTGGCGCTGTTCTTCGGCGCGATGGGCATCACCGAACACGCACGCGTGAAGGTGCGCAACATCTGAGTGCGGCCTTCACGATGCCCCTGCGGCAAGAAGGCCCCTCGCGGGGCCTTCTTGCTTTTTGTGTCACCCTTCCGGCTTGAACCGCCGGGCTTCAACCTCATGTGAGACCGCTATGGATTCCTATCACGGCACCACCATCGTGAGCGCGCGCCGGGGCAACGTCGTCGCGCTCGGCGGCGACGGGCAGGTCACGCTCGGCTCCATCGTCGTCAAAGCCTCGGCCCGCAAGGTGCGCAAGCTGTACCGCGACCACGTGCTCGCCGGCTTCGCTGGCGCGACCGCCGACGCGTTCACTCTGTTCGAACGCTTTGAAGCCAAGCTCGAGAAGCACCAGGGCCACCTCACGCGCGCCGCGATCGAGCTGACGAAGGACTGGCGCACCGACCGCGTGCTGCGCCGGCTCGAAGCCATGCTCGCCGTGGCAGACCGCGAAACCTCGCTGATCATCACCGGCAACGGTGACGTGCTCGAGCCCGAGTACGGCCTCATCGCCATCGGCTCCGGCGGCGGCTACGCCCAGGCGGCCGCGCGCGCGCTGCTCGACCACACGGAACTGGCCCCGAAGGACATCGTCAAGAAGTCGCTCGAGATCGCCGGCGACCTGTGCATCTACACCAACCAGAACCACACCATCGAGACGCTGGGCTGAAGCCCGGGTCCCGACGTCGCCTCGCTCGACGTTGTGCATCCGTCAACAGACAAGCCAGAGAAAGGCATCCGCATGAGTGCGATGACCCCGCAGGAGATCGTCTCCGAACTCGACCGTCACATCGTGGGGCAGGCCCAGGCCAAGCGTGCCGTGGCGATCGCGCTGCGCAACCGCTGGCGCCGGCAGCAGGTCGACGAGAAGCTGCGCGCCGAGATCACGCCGAAGAACATCCTGATGATCGGCCCCACCGGCGTGGGCAAGACCGAGATCGCACGCCGCCTCGCCAAGCTGGCCGACGCCCCGTTCATCAAGGTCGAGGCGACCAAGTTCACCGAAGTGGGCTACGTGGGCAAGGACGTCGACTCCATCATCCGCGACCTGGTCGACATGGCCGTGAAACAGACCCGCGAGACCGAGATGCGCAAGGTGCGCTCGCGGGCCGAAGACGCCGCCGAGGAGCGGGTACTCGACGCGCTGGTGCCGCCGCCGCGCGGCGATTTCGGCCTGGCGCCCTCCCAGACGCCTGACAACACCGCCCGCCAGACCATGCGCAAGCGCCTGCGCGAGGGCACGCTCGACGACAAGGAAATCGAGATCGACGTGGCCGACGTGAAGCCGTCGCTCGAGATCATGGGCCCGCCCGGCATGGAAGAGATGACCGAGCAGTTGCGCGGCATGTTCGCCAACCTCGGTGGCGGCAAGCGCAAGACGCGCAAGCTCAAGATCGCCGAGGCGATGAAGCTGCTGGTCGACGAGGAAGCCGCGAAGCTGCTCAACGAGGACGAGGTGAAGACGCAGGCGCTGGCCAACGCCGAGCAGAACGGTATCGTCTTCATCGACGAGATCGACAAGGTGGCCTCGCGCTCCGACGTCAGCGGCGCTGATGTGTCACGCCAGGGCGTGCAACGGGACCTGCTGCCGCTGGTCGAAGGCACCACCGTCAACACCAAGTACGGCATGGTGAAGACGGATCACATCCTGTTCATCGCCTCCGGCGCCTTCCACCTCAGCAAGCCGAGCGACCTGATCCCCGAACTGCAGGGCCGTTTCCCGATCCGCGTCGAACTCGGCTCGCTGTCGGTCGACGACTTCGAAGCCATCCTGACGCAGACGCACGCCAACCTGACGCTGCAATATCAGGCCCTGCTGGCCACAGAAGGGTTGACGCTGGAGTTCACCGCCGAAGGCATCCGCCGTCTGGCGCAGATCGCATACGACGTGAACGAGCGCACCGAGAACATCGGAGCACGTCGCCTGTCCACCGTGATGGAGCGCCTGCTCGATGAAGTGTCGTTCGACGCCACCAGGCTGAGCGGGCAGACCGTGACGGTGGATGCAGCGTACGTGGACGCCCGGCTCGCCGAGCTGTCGAAGAACGAAGACCTGTCGCGCTACATCCTCTGACGCGGCTCAACCTTGCGCGCAGCCGGCCAGCCTGCGCGCCATCTCGACGGCCGCCATCAGGCTTGCCGGGTCGGCCCTGCCCGTCCCGGCCAGGTCGAACGCCGTGCCGTGATCCGGGCTCGTGCGCACGAAAGGCAGGCCCAGCGTGACGTTCACGCCGCGCTCCACGCCGAGGTACTTCACCGGGATCAAGCCCTGGTCGTGGTACATCGAGATCACGAGATCGAATTCACCTGGGTGATCGAGCGTGTTGCGCGCGCGCATGAACACCGTGTCGGGCGCATAGGGGCCGCGGGCATCGATCCCCTCCGCCCGGGCCGCATCGATGGCAGGCCCGATGATGCGCAACTCCTCGTCGCCGAACAGCCCCCCCTCCCCTGCGTGCGGATTGAGCCCAGCCACCGCGATGCGCGGTTGCGGCTGGCCCCACAGCGCGGCGCTGCGATGCGCAATGCGCAGGGTCTGCAGCACGTTGTCGAACGTCACGTCGTCGATGGCCCGCCGCAAGGCCATGTGGATCGTCACCAGCACGGTCTTCAGCTCATCGTTGGCGAGCATCATCCTCACGTCCGCGGCGCCGGCATAGGCCTGCAGCATCTCGGTATGGCCAGGGTAGCCGACGCCTGCGGCGGCCAGTGCTTCCTTGTGGATCGGGGCGGTCACCACGGCCGCGACCTCGCCGGCCAAGGCCATCGTTGCAGCAGTGCGGATGCACGCATGCGCGGCGGCGCCGGCTGAGGCGTCGATCGCGCCGAAAGCCGGCAACTGCTGCATCTCGACCACCGGCAGCACCGGGATGCAGGCAGGCGGCACCGCATCGACGTCCTCGATACGGTCGAGCACGGCCACCGGCAGCAAGCCGCCGATGCATTGCGCCGCACGCCGCATCACGCCCACGTCGCCCAGTACGATGGCGTGGCGGGCCGTTCCTGCGAGGAATGCCTTGGCGACGATCTCGGGGCCGATGCCTGCCGGATCGCCCATCGTGATGGCCAGAGGCCGGGGTGCTGGGTTGGTCATGCAGGGTTGTCCACGTCGATGAACTGGTGCTCGATGCCGAAATGCGACGCCACGTGCGCCGCCACCGCGGGCGCGCCGTAGCGCTCGGTGGCATGGTGACCGCAGGCGAAGTAGGCGACGCCCGACTCGCGCGCATAGTGCGCCTGCGGTTCGGAGATTTCGCCGGTGATGTAGGCGTCCGCGCCGGCAGCGATGGCCGCCTCGAAATAGCCCTGGGCGCCGCCGGTGCACCAGGCGACGCGCCGGATCGGCCGGCCGTCGCCCTCGACCATCACCGGCGGGCGGTTCAGCCTGTATTGCAACAGCGCCGTCAGTGCCGCCATCGTGAGCGGCTGCGCGGGCGACCCGATGCAGCCAAGGTCCTGTTCGCCGAAACGCGAGTCGATGGTGAGCTTCAACTTCTGGCCGAGTTGGGCGTTGTTGCCCAGGTCCGGGTGGGCGTCGAGCGGCAGGTGATAGGCGAACAGGTTCACGTCCGCGACGAGCAGGCGTTGCAGACGCTTTTTCATCCAGCCGGTGACGCGCCCGTCCTGGCCGCGCCAGAACAGACCATGATGGACCAGGATCGCGTCCGCACCGGCCTCTATGGCAGCCTCGATCAATGCCAGGCTCGCGGTCACGCCGCTCACGAGCTTGCGAACCTCGGGCTTGCCCTCAACTTGCAGGCCGTTCGGCCCATAATCCTTGAACCGGTCCACCGCCAGCAGGCCTTTCAAGTACGCGTCCATTTCTTCGCGGTGGATCATCTGGCAAGTCCTTATGCGCAAAACCTGGCTGATTTTCTCGCAAGCCGTCACGGTCGCCGTCGCGGCTCTCTTCGTGGTCGCCACGCTCAAGCCCGAGTGGCTGCAACGCAATCCCTCGAGCGTGGTCCCGGCCATCTCGATCACCGAAGCCCCGGCCCTTCCGGCGGCGGCAGGTGCAACCACGTATTCGGGGGCGGCAAAGCGCGCCTCGCCCGCGGTCGTCAACATCGCCACCAGCAAGGCGCCCTCCCGCAACCCGCAGGCGGAAGACCCGTGGTTCCGCTTCTTCTTCGGCGATCAGGGCGGCCAGCCGCAGACCGGCCTCGGTTCAGGCGTGATCGTGTCGTCCGAAGGCTACGTGCTGACCAACAACCACGTCATCGAAGGCGCCGACGACATCGAGGTGATGCTGAGCGACGGCCGCAAGACCAGCGGCAAGGTGGTCGGGAGCGACCCGGAAACCGACCTCGCCGTGCTGAAGATCGATCTCGACAAGCTGCCCGCCATCACGTTCGGCGACTCCGACGCATTGGAGGTGGGCGATGTGGTGCTCGCCATCGGCAATCCTTTCGGCGTGGGGCAGACGGTGACCTCCGGCATCGTCAGCGCGCTCGGCCGCAATCAGCTCGGCATCAACACCTTCGAGAACTTCATCCAGACGGATGCCGCGATCAACCCGGGCAATTCGGGCGGCGCGCTCGTCGATGCCGGCGGCAACCTGATGGGCATCAACACCGCCATCTACTCCCGCTCGGGCGGCAGCATGGGCATCGGCTTCGCGATTCCCGCATCGACGGCGAGGCAGGTGATGGAAAGCCTCATCCGCGACGGCCGGGTCACCCGCGGCTGGATCGGCGTCGAGCCGCAGGACCTGACGCCCGAAATGGCGGAGACGTTCAATCTGCCGGTCAAGGAAGGCGTGCTGATCACCGGCGTGCTGCAGGGCGGGCCTGCCCAGCAGGCCGGCGTGCGGCCGGGTGACGTGGTGGTCGAGGTGGCGGGCAAGCCGGTGAAGAGCACCGTGCAACTGCTCAACGCCGTCGCCGAGCTGAAGCCCGGCAGCGAAGCCGAGATCGGTGTTCAGCGCGGGGACGAATCGGTTGCGCTGAAGGTCACGGTCGCGCAGAGGCCCCAGGTGCAGCGACGCCTGCGCTGAAACCTGCGGCCGCGGGCCGGCCGCACCGGCTCACGCGGCGGGGTCTTCTTCGGCGTCCGGTGCCCGGGTGTGCTTGATGAAGATCTGCGCGGCCCAGATGCCGGCCTCGTAGAGCAGGCACATCGGGATCGCCAGCGCGAGCTGCGAGATCACGTCCGGCGGCGTCACGACCGCCGCGATGATGAACGCCACGACGATGAAGTAGCTGCGGAAGGCCTTCAGCTTCTCGATGCTGACCATGCCCAGGCGCGCCAGCACGACCACGGCGATCGGCACCTCGAACGCCAGGCCGAAGGCGATGAACATCGTCATCACGAAGCTGAGGTAGGCCTCGATGTCCGGCGCCGCCGTGATGCTTTTGGGCGCAAAGCTCTGGATGAACTTGAACACCTGCCCGAAGACGAAGAAATAGCAGAACGCCACGCCCGCCAGGAACAGAATCGTGCTCGAGATCACCAGCGGCAGCACCAGCTTCTTCTCGTGCGTGTACAGCCCCGGCGCGACGAAGGCCCACACCTGGTACAACACCACGGGCAGGGCGATCAGGAAAGCCGCCATCAGCGTGATCTTCAGGGGCACGATGAACGGCGAGATCACGTTGGTGGCGATCAGCGTGCTGCCCTGCGGCAGGTGCGCAACCAGCGGCGCGGCGAGCAGGTCATAGAGCCCCGCCGGGCTCGGCCACACGAACAGCACGCCGAACACGATGCCCACGGCAATGAGCGCGCGGATCAGGCGGTCCCGCAACTCGATCAGGTGGGAGACGAACGGTTGTTCGGTGCCCTCGAGTTCGTCGGGCTGGTCTGGGGAGGGTTTCTGGCTCACGAGCCCGCTTTCGATGACGGCCTGCGCGGCCGGAACCGCGCCACGCGGGCCGCGCCGGACTGCACGTGGGTGCGCACGCCCTGCCGCTGCTTGTACCACTGGGGCGTCGCGCCGCGCTTGAGCCGCCAGTTCTTCTTGGGGTGCTTGTATTCGGGCGGTGGCGGCTGCCAGCCGCCGTCCTGCTCGATCGCGCCGGTGCTGCCGGTCGCGTCGGTCCAGGCTTTCTCGAAGTCTCCGGTCGCCTTCGAGACCTCCTGCTCGACGTTGCGCGCGGCGTCCTCGAACTCGGTCTTCATCTTCTTGAGCTCGTCGAGCTCGATCGACCGGTTCACCTCGGCCTTGACGTCGGCCACGTAACGCTGCGCCTTGCCCAGCAGGTGCCCGACCGTGCGGGCGACCCGGGGCAGCTTCTCGGGGCCGATGACGATCAACGCCACCGCCCCGATCAGGGCCAGCTTGTCAAAGCCGAAATCAATCATGGAACAAGGGAAAAGGCCGAACCGGCGCGGGCGGGACGCTCACGCCGGCCACAGGCACAAGAGGTGTCAGGACTTGGTCTTGGCTTCGACGTCGATGGTCGACTTGTCGGCCGATTTCTCGCTGGTGACCTGCTGCGTGGGCGCCGCGGCATCGCTGGCGGAGCCGTCGCGCATGCCGTCCTTGAAGCCCTTGACGGCGCCTCCGAGATCGGAGCCCATGTTCTTGAGCTTCTTGGTGCCAAACACCAGCACGACGATCAACAGCACGATCAACCAGTGCCAGATGCTGAAGGAACCCATGTCTTTCTCCTAACGACAGATGCGAATTTTACGTTCAGCCCACATTCCAGGGCCGCGGGCCGCCCATGACGTGAACGTGAAGATGGTAGACCTCCTGCCCGCCGTCGACACCCGTATTGATGACAGTGCGGAAGCCGTTGGTCGCTCCCTGCTCGCGCGCAAGCCTCGGCGCCAGCGTCAGGATGCGCCCCAGCAGCGCCTGGTGCTCGGCCGTGGCCTCGTTCAGCGACGGGACGTGCAGCTTCGGGATGATCATGAAGTGCACCGGCGCATGCGGGCGGATGTCATGGAAGGCGAAGAGCTCTTCGTCCTCGTAGACCTTTTTCGACGGGATCTGCCCGGCAACGATCTTGCAAAAAATGCAGTGGGGGTCGTGGCTCATGCGGATGTCAACGCTCAGGGTTGGATCGGGCGATTCTCGTTGAGGTTCAACCAGCCGCGCACGATGCGGTACAGAAACCAGATGGAAATCACGGACCACGCGATCCAGCCGGGCGCGAGCAGCAGCAACCACAGCGGCGAGGTGAGCAGGTAGAGGCCGCCGGCCCACAACACTGTGCGGATGCGCCACTGGAAGTGAGACTCCTGCCAGGTGCCGACGGCGTCGTCCTTCTTGACGAGATCGAGCACGAAGGCGATCACCAGCAGCACGATGCTCGCCTGCACGCCGGGCACGAGCGCCGCGACCGCAACGATGGCGTGCAACAGATAGCTGACGACACCGATCGTCTTCAGCTGCCGGTCGCGTTCGCCGAGGTCGATGTAGTCGTTCACGATCCCTTGCCTCCTTCGGTCTTGCGTTGCGCAAACTCCTGCAGGCCCGAGAGCCCCTCGCGGCGCTCCAGTTCGGCCAGCACGTCGGCCGGACGCAGGTTGAACGCGGCCAGCGCCACCATCGAGTGAAACCACAGGTCGGCCACCTCGTAGACGATCTTCTGCGCGTCGCCGTCCTTGGCGGCCATCACCGTCTCGGTCGCCTCCTCGCCGATCTTCTTCAGGATGGCGTCGGTGCCCTTGTGGAACAGCCGCGCGACGTACGACGCGTCCGGATCGCCGCCCTTGCGCGACTCGATCACCTGGGCCAGGCGTTCGAGCGTCTGGTTGGAGGTCATGCCGCTCATTTGTAGATCCGCTCCGGGTCTTTCAAGACGGGCTCGACCACCTGCCATTGCCCGTCGCGGTACAGATTGAAGAAGCAGGAATGGCGCCCGGTGTGGCAGGCGATGCCCGGCTCATGGCCGAGCTGCGTGACTTTCAGCAAGACCACGTCGGCGTCGCAGTCGAGGCGGATCTCATGCACCTTCTGAATATGGCCGGATTCCTCACCCTTGTGCCACAGCCGCTGCCGCGAACGGCTCCAGTACACGGCCTCGCCGCGCTCTGCCGTCATGCGCAGGGCCTCGCGGTTCATGAAGGCGAACATCAGCACATCGTTGCTGCCGAGTTCCTGCGCGATCACGGGCACGAGGCCTTGATCGTCCCACTTGACGTGTTCGAGCCAATCCATGGGCGGCAGTGTAGCAACCGGGTGTGACGGATCCGACGACATGCTGCCCGGAGCGGTGAAGGATTTGAGGACGCGACAGAACAGGACCGGTGAAATGTCAGCGGCCACCGCAGATCTGGCTGCGCCAGGCCGCCAGTGGCGCCCCCCTTGAGGGGGAGCGCCGCAGGCGCTCGGGGGTGGGTCAAGCCCTCACCGGGATGCCTCGCTCGGCCATCAAGGCCTTCGCCTGCTGCACGGTGTATTCGCCGTAGTGGAAGATGCTGGCGGCGAGTACGGCGTCAGCGCGGCCCTGCTGGATGCCTTCGACGAGGTGCTCCAGGTTGCCGACGCCACCGGAGGCGATCACCGGCACCGGCACAGCATCGCTGACGGCGCGGGTGAGTGCGAGATCGAACCCGCTCTTGGTGCCATCGCGGTCCATGCTGGTCAGCAGGATCTCGCCCGCGCCGTGTTCGGCCATCTGCTCGGCCCAGGCCACCGCATCCAGCCCGGTGTTCTTGCGGCCGCCGTGCGTGTAGACGTCCCAGCCGCTGCCGTCGGCGCGCGCCTTGGCGTCGATCGCAACGACGATGCACTGCGCACCATACTTGTGCGAGGCATCGCGGATGACCTGCGGATTGGCAACCGCCGCCGAGTTGAAGCTCACCTTGTCGGCGCCCGCGTTCAGCAGCCGGCGCACGTCTTCGACCGTGCGCACTCCGCCGCCGACGGTGAGCGGAATGAACACCTGGCTCGCCACCGCCTCGATGATGTGCAGGATCAGGTCGCGCCCGTCGCTCGTGGCGGTGATGTCGAGGAAGGTCAGTTCGTCGGCGCCCTGCTCGTTGTAGCGCGCCGCGATCTCGACCGGATCGCCCGCGTCGCGCAGTTCGACGAAATTGACGCCCTTGACGACGCGACCGCCGGTCACGTCCAGGCAGGGAATGATGCGTTTGGCCAGCATGCTTGCAGTCGAAGCGCGGCAAACGCTCCGTTCCGAGAAAGAGGGTGATGTCAGGCCGTGCCGCCGTTCAACTCGTCGGCGCGCTTCTGCGCCTGTGCGAAATCAAGGTCGCCACTGTAGATCGCCCGGCCGCAGATCACGCCTTCGACGCCCTCGCCTTCGACCGCGCACAGGCGCTCGATGTCGGCGAGGTTGCTCAGGCCGCCCGAAGCGATGACCGGAATGGACAACGCCTGCGCCAACTTGACCGTGGCATCGATGTTGATGCCGGTCAACATGCCGTCGCGGCCGATGTCGGTATAGATCACCCCTTCGACGCCGTAGTCCTCGAACTTCTTCGCAAGGTCGACCACCTCGTGGCCCGACAGCTTGGACCAGCCATCGGTCGCCACCTTGCCGTCCTTCGCATCGAGGCCGACGATGATGTGGCCACCGAACGCGCTGCAGGCGTCCTTCAGGAAGCCCGGGTTCTTGACCGCCGCGGTGCCGATGATCACGTAGCTCAGGCCGTCGTCGAGGTAGCGCTCGATGGTGTCGAGATCGCGGATGCCACCGCCCAGCTGCACGGGAATCTCGTCGCCCACTTCTGCCAGGATGGCCTTGATCGCGGGCTCGTTGACCGGTTTGCCGGCAAATGCGCCGTTCAGGTCGACGAGGTGCAGCCGGCGCGCCCCGGCTTCGAGCCACCGGCGTGCCATGGCAGCCGGGTCCTCGCCGAAGGTGGTGGAGTCGTTCATGTCGCCTTGTTTGAGGCGCACGCACTTGCCGTCTTTCAGGTCGATGGCAGGGATCAGCAACATAGCCGAGGCAATGGTGGTGGTGGGAAAACGGGTGGGTCGAGAAGAGGAACGACGCAGTGCTTCGGGGACGATGGCCGCTCAGGGCTTCCAGGTCAGGAAGTTGCGGTACAGGGCCAAACCGTGGTCTGCGCTCTTCTCCGGGTGGAACTGGGTCGCAAAAATGTTATCCCGTGCCACCGCGCAGGTAAAGCGCACGCCGTACTCGGTTTCCCCCGAGCTGTGGTGCGGATGCTGCGTCCGGGCGTAGTAACTGTGCACGAAATAGAAGTAGGTGCCGTCTGGCACGCCTTCCCAGAGGGCATGGGGCCGGGCCTGGAACACCTGGTTCCAGCCCATCTGCGGCACCTTGTAGCGGCTGCCGTCAGGCTGCAACTGCCCTTCGAGCTGGAAACGCACCACCTCGCCCGGAATGAGCCCCAGCCCGTTGGTGGGCCCTTCCTCACTGCGTTCAAGCAGCATCTGCATGCCCACGCACACGCCCATCAGCGGCTTGTTGGCGGCGGCATGGAGCACGGCTTCCTGCAGCCCGGACTCGCGCAGTTCGCGCATGCAATCGGGCATGGCGCCCTGACCCGGCAGCACGACGCGCTCGGCGGCGTACACCTCTTCCGGACGCGACGTGACGATCACGTCGACACCCGAGCCCCGCGCCACGTGCATCACGGCCTGCGACACCGAGCGCAGGTTGCCCATGCCGTAGTCGACCACCGCGACCGTCGGCATCACAGGCTCCCCTTGGTGGACGGGACGATGCCGGCCATGCGCGGATCGAGTTCCAGCGCCATGCGCAGTGCCCGCGCGAAGGCCTTGAACACCGTCTCGCACTGATGGTGTGCGTTCTCGCCGCGCAGGTTGTCGATGTGCAGCGTCACCAGGGCGTGGTTCACGAAGCCCTGGAAAAACTCGTAGGCAAGCTGCGTGTCGAACGCGCCGATCATTCCGGACTTGAACGGCACATGCATCGTCAAGCCGGGGCGGCCGGAGAAGTCGACCACCACGCGCGACAGCGCTTCGTCCAGCGGCACGTAGGCGTGGCCATAGCGGCGCAGGCCTTTCTTGTCGCCCACCGCCTTGGCGACCGCCTGACCCAGCGTGATGCCCACGTCTTCCACCGTGTGGTGGCCGTCGATGTGCAGGTCACCCTTGGCATCGATCTCCAGGTCGATCAGGCCGTGGCGCGCGATCTGGTCGAGCATGTGGTCGAAGAAACCGATGCCGGTCGACAGCTTGGCCTGGCCGGTGCCGTCCAGGTTGACGCGCACGCGGATCTGCGTTTCGGCGGTGTTGCGTGTGACTTCTGCCACACGTTCGGATGAAATTGCTGAAGTCATGGGGTCTCTATGACGCTTGCCTAGCGCACCGTGAGCAAGAGGACACAACCGAGTGCCACCGCGGAACCGGCTCCGCCGGGCCGCCAGTGGGCGCCCCCTTGAGGGGGCGAGCGAAGCGCGTAGGGGGTGGGCCAATCCATCAGAGGCTTTCGCGCAGGGCCGCGATCATCAGGTCGTTTTCTTCGGGCGAGCCTACCGTCAGGCGCAGGCAGTTGGCAAGCAGTGGCGACGGGCTGCGCGCCACGCTCTTCACCAGCACCTTGCGCTGCTTCATGCCCTCGAAGCAGCGGGGTGCATCGGGCACCTTCACCAGGATCATGTTGGCTTCGCTCGGGTACGGGTGCACGCCGGGCATCGCTTTCAGGGCATCGAACAGGCGCTGCCGCTCTGCACGCAAGACCCGGGCCTGCCGCGCGAACTCGTCCTCGTGCTCCAGCGCGAACAAGGCGGCCTCGCAGTTCAGCACGCTGACGTTGTAGGGCGGGCGCACCTTCTCGATCTGCTCGATCAGCTCGCGGCGCCCCATCATGTAGCCCAGCCGCACGCCGGCCAGGCCGAACTTGCTCAGCGTGCGCATCAGCAGCACGTGGTCGTGGCGCGTCAGGCGGTCGATGTAGCTCTTGCTCGCGAACGGCTGGTAGGCCTCGTCGATGATCACGAGCCCCGGCGCCGCCTGCACGATGCACTCGATGATCGCGTCGTCGAACAGGTTGCCGGTGGGGTTGTTGGGGTAGGCGATGTAGATGAGCGCCGGCCGGTGCTGCTCGACGGCCGCCAGCATGGCGGGCTCGTCCAGCTCCAGCGAGCCCGGCTGCAGCGGCACGCCGACGAACTTCATCGCCTGCAACTCGGCTGACATTTCGTACATCACGAAGCCGGGCGTCGGCGCCAGGATGGCGGCCCCCGGCAGATTGCACGCCATCGCCAGCATCGAGATCAGCTCGTCGGAACCGTTGCCGAGCATCAGCGCATAGCCTTCCGGCATCCGGCTGTGCTTCGCCAACGCCTCGCGCAGCACCTCGATGCGCTCACCAGGGTAGCGGTTGAGCGCGACGGCGCCGAGCCGCTCGCCCAGTTCACGCTGCAGTTCGACCGGCAGGCGGAACGGGTTTTCCATCGCATCGAGCTTGACCATGCCGGTGCTCGGCTGCACCACGTACGGGTGCAGTTTGCGGATGTCTTCGCGGACGCAGCGTTGGATGCGTTGGGTCAGGTCCGTCACCTCATGCTCCTTGCTTTTTGGAGAGGCGCAACTCGGCGGCCTGCGCGTGCGCCTGCAGGCCTTCGCCATAGGCGAGTTCGGCGGCAATCGTGCCCAGCACCTGCGCCCCGCGCTCGCTCACCTCGATCAGGCTGGAGCGCTTCTGGAAGTCGTACACGCCGAGCGGCGACGAGAAACGCGCAGTGCCCGACGTGGGCAGCACGTGATTGGGGCCGGCGCAGTAGTCGCCGAGCGATTCACTGGTGTAGGCCCCGAGGAAGATCGCGCCAGCGTGGCGCAGCAACGGCTCCCAGCGCTGCGGATCGCGCGAACTCACTTCCAGGTGCTCGGGCGCGATGCGGTTGCTGATCTCGCAGGCCTCTTCCATGCTGCGCGTGTGGATCAGCGCGCCGCGGCCTTCGAGCGAGGCGCGGATCACATCGCGCCGCGGCATGCCGGGCAGCAGGCGGTCGATCGCGGCCTTCACCTGCGCGATGTAGTGGGCGTCCGGGCACAGCAGGATGCTCTGCGCCAGTTCATCGTGCTCGGCTTGGCTGAACAGGTCCATCGCCACCCAGTCGGCCGGCGTGCTGCCGTCGGCCAGCACCAGGATCTCGCTCGGGCCGGCGATCATGTCGATGCCGACCGTGCCGAACACGCGCTTCTTCGCGCTCGCGACATACGCGTTGCCCGGGCCGGTGATCTTGTCGACCTTGGGGAGGGTGGCGGTGCCGTAGGCCAGCGCCGCCACAGCCTGGGCGCCGCCGATTGTGAACACCCGATCCACGCCGGCCACCGCAGCCGCGGCCAGCACCAGGGTGTTGCGTTCGCCCTTGCCACCGGCCGTGCCGGTGCCCCCGGTCGCGATGCTGCCCTTCACCGGCGTGGGCACCACCATGATGATTTCACCGACACCCGCGACCTTGGCGGGAATGGCGTTCATCAGCAGGCTGGACGGATAGGCCGCCTTGCCGCCGGGAACGTAGATGCCCACCCGGTCGAGCGGCGTGACCTTCTGGCCGAGCAGTGTGCCGTCCGCGTCACGGTAGCTCCACGAACGGCCGCAGGCTTCGAGCTGGCGCTGGTGGTAGTCGCGCACGCGATCGGCGGCGGCATGCAGGGCCTCGCGCTGCCGGGGCGTGATCGCTTCGAGCGCCGCCTGCAGTTCGCTGCGCGGGATCTCCAACGCTGCCACCGTCTCGCAGGCCAGGCCATCGAAACGGCGGGTGTACTCCAGCACCGCGTCATCGCCCCGTGCCCGCACGTCGGCCAGGATCTCGGCCACGCGCTGCTCGATCGCATGATCCGTCTCCGCCGCCCAATGCAGCACGCGCTGGAACTCGGTGTCGAAGTCCGGCGTGGTGGTGGCGAGTTGGCGGATCTGCACGGTCATGGGGGTCACCTTTGTTCGGTTGCGGAGGAAAAGATGTCGATGAGTTGACGGATCGGCTCGCGCTTGACCTTCAGCGCGGCCTGATTGACGACGAGACGCGAGGAGATCTCCATGATCTGCTCGACCTCGACGAGGTGGTTGGCCTTCAGCGTGCTGCCGGTCGACACGAGGTCGACGATGGCGTCGGCCAGGCCGGTGAGCGGCGCCAGCTCCATCGAGCCGTAGAGCTTGATCAGGTCGACGTGCACGCCCTTGTCGGCGAAGTGCTGGCGCGCGACGGTGGTGTACTTGGTGGCCACCCGCACGCGCGAGCCCTGCTTCACGGCGGCGACGTAGTCGTAGTCGGCCCGGACGGCCACGCTCATGCGGCACTTGGCGATGCGCAGGTCCAGCGGCTGGTACAGGCCCTGGCCGCCGTGCTCGAGCAGCACGTCCTTGCCGGCCACGCCCAGGTCGGCACCGCCGTACTGCACATACGTCGGCACATCCGTCGCACGCACCAGCACCACCCGCACGTCCGGCCGGTTGGTGGCCAGGATCAGCTTGCGCGAGGTGTCCGGGTCTTCGGTCACTTCGATGCCGGCGGCTTTGAGCAGCGGCAGCGTCTCGTCGAAGATGCGTCCCTTGGACAGAGCGAGTGTGATCATATTGACGCCCTGGTTCATTTCAGCCGTTCGATGTCGGCACCGATGCCGCGCAGCTTGGCTTCCATCTGGTCGTATCCGCGATCGAGGTGATAGATGCGGTCGACGATGGTTTCGCCGTCAGCCACCAGGCCTGCGATCACCAGGCTGGCCGAAGCGCGCAGGTCCGTCGCCATCACGATCGCGCCGGACAATTGCTCAACGCCCTGCACGATGGCCGTGTGCCCGTCCACTTCGATGCGCGCGCCGAGCCGCACCAGCTCGTTCACGTGCATGAAGCGGTTCTCGAAGATCGTCTCGGTGACCTTGGCGGCCCCTTCGGCGACGCAGTTGAGCGCCATGAACTGGGCCTGCATGTCGGTCGGAAAGGCCGGGTACTCGCTGGTGCGGAAGGACACCGCCTTCAGCCGCGCATCGGATTTGACACGGATGTGGTTCTCGCCGGCTTCGATCGACACGCCCGCCTCGCGCAGCTTCTCGATCACGGCCTCCAGATGACCGGCGCAGGCGTTCTTCAGCACCACGTCGCCGCCGGTCGCCGCCACAGCGCACAGGAAGGTGCCCGCCTCGATGCGGTCCGGGATGATCCGGTGCCCCACCGGGCCCGCCAGCCCGTGCAGCCTGTCGACGCCTTGAACGCGGATCTTGCTGGTGCCGTGACCTTCGATCTTGGCGCCCATCGCGATCAGCATCTCGGCGAGATCGGGGATCTCGGGCTCCTGCGCGGCGTTCTCCAGCACCGTTTCGCCATCGGCCAGCGTCGCGGCCATCAGCAGGTTCTCGGTGCCGGTCACGGTCACCATGTCGGTGGTGATGCGCGCGCCCCTGAGCTTCTTGGCCTTGGCGATGATGTAGCCGTGCTCGACGGTGATCTCGGCGCCCATGGCCTGCAAGCCCTTGATGTGCTGGTCCACCGGACGCGAGCCGATCGCGCAGCCGCCGGGCAGCGAGACGGTGGCTTCGCCGAATCGGGCCAGCAGCGGCCCCAGCACCAGGATGGACGCCCGCATCGTCTTGACCAGGTCGTACGGCGCCTCGGGCGACGTGACGCTACCGGCGTCGATCAGCACCTGGTCGGGCTGCGATTCGCTGCGGTCGGCGCGCGCGCCCATGTTGCGCAGCAGTTTCAGCGTGGTGTTGACATCCTGCAGGCGCGGCACGTTGGTCAGCGTGACCGGCTCGGCGGTCAGCAGGGCAGCGCAGAGCTCGGGCAGCGCGGCGTTCTTGGCCCCGGAGATCGTGACGTCACCGTTGAGCCGGCGGCCACCGCGTATGAGGAGTTTGTCCATGGTGTGTGGTGTGGAGCACACCACCCGCGCCACGCTGCGTCCGGACCCACCATCGCGCACCGGCACGGCACGCGCGTCGAGTCCGCAACCGCGCCGCCGGGCGGTTGCCGGTCAGTGATGGTGGTGGTTGGAGGCCGAGGTCTTGTCCCACTCGGCGGGGGTCAGCGTCTTCATCGACAGGGCGTGGATTTGCTCGCGCATTCTATCGCCCAGTGCCCGGTAAACGCACTGGTGACGCGCCACGCGGCTCTTGCCCTCGAATTCGGGCGACACGATGGTGGCGAAGAAATGACGGCCGTCGCCCTCCACCTCCAGGTGCTCGCAACGGAGCCCCTGGGCGATGTAGTCGCGCACTTCCTGGGGGGTGGGATCGGCCATAAGGCGAGGATTATCGCTCAGCTTGTCGGTCAATGACGCAGCTTGTAGCCCGAGCGCAGCAGGTTCAGCGCAATGCCGGCGACCACGACGAAACTGGTGCCCACCACGCCGAGGCTGACCCACGGCGACACGTCGCTCGCGCCGAAGAAGCCGCGCCGAAAGCCGTCGATCATGTAGAAGAACGGGTTCAGGTGGCTGACTGTCTGCCAGAACACCGGCAGCGAGTGCACCGAATAGAACACGCCGGACAGGAAGGTCATCGGCATGATGATGAAGTTCTGGAACGCCGCCATCTGATCGAACTTCTCGGCCCACAGGCCGGCGATCAGGCCCAGCGAGCCCAGCATGCCGGCGCCGAGCACCGCGAACACGACGATCCACCACGGCTCGGCGAAGCTCGGCGGCGCAAACCACACCGTGACGAGGAACACACCGCACCCCACCGCGAGGCCGCGCACCACCGAGGCCCCCACGTAGGCCGCAAACCACGCCCAGTGCGACAACGGCGTGACCAGCAGGAACACCAGGTTGCCGGTGATCTTGCTCTGGATCAACGACGACGAGCTGTTGGCGAACGAGTTCTGCAGCACGCTCATCATCACCAGCCCCGGAATCAGGAAGCTGGTGTAGCCGACCGAGTCGAACACCTTGACGTGGTCTTCCAGCACGTGGCCGAAGATCAGCAGGTAGAGCACCGCGGTCAGCACCGGCGCGGCGACCGTCTGGAAGCTGACCTTCCAGAAGCGCAGCACCTCCTTGTAGAGCAGCGTGCGCACGCCGGC
>NZ_CAMLJQ010000044.1 GCF_946480305.1 uncultured Caldimonas sp. | reverse complement strand
CCTGCGGGCCTTGGCGTCGGCCGGCGTGGCGTCGTGCGTCGGTGCACGCCTACAACGCGCTCAGCCGAGGCAGATGCCCAGCCCTCGCGCCGCTTGCAGCAGTTCGTGGTCGGCGGGCACCGTCCGGTTGCGGCCGGCCACCTCGCTGAGCGACACCTTGATGCAGCGGTTACCTTCGAGTGCCACCATGTGACCGAACTGGCCCTGCGCGACGAGTTGCGCGGCTTCATAGCCAAAGCGGGTGGCCAGCACCCGGTCGAAGGCGGTGGGTGAGCCGCCGCGCTGCACGTGGCCCAGTTGCACGGAGCGAACCTCGCCATCGAGCCGCTGCTGCAGTTGCTCGCGCAGCACGTTGCCGATGCCACCCAGACGCAGCGGGTCGGGGCTGTCGGCGAGATGGGCCTGCACCGTCATGCCTTGCCCGCGGGCATGGGCGCCTTCCGCGACACAGATGATCGTGTAGCCCTGCAGCGCGGCGCGCTCGCGGCAGCGTTGCAACACGGCCTCGAGGTCGTAGGGGAGTTCGGGCAGCAGGATCACGTCGGCAGCGCCTGCCATGCCCGCCTCCAGCGCGATCCAGCCCGAATAGCGCCCCATGGTCTCGACGATCATCACGCGGCCGTGGCTCTGCGCCGTGGTTTCGAGCCGCTCGATGGATTCGGTGACGACGGCGACCGCGCTGTCGAAGCCGAAGCTGCGCTCGTTGTGCATCAGGTCGTTGTCGATCGTCTTGGGCACCCCGACCACCGGCAAGCCGAGCTGGCTGAAGCGGTACGCGATGCTCATGCTGCCATCGCCGCCGATCACCACCAGCCCGTCGAGCCCCAGCTCCTGCACATAGTCCATCACCTGCCGGGAGCAGTCGGCGCCGCCGGCCGCGAAGTAGCGAAACGGGTCGGCCCGGTTGTGCGTGCCGAGGATGGTGCCGCCCAGGTGCAGGATCCCGCTGGCCTCGCGCAGCCCCAGCGGGCGGACCCGCCGCTCGAGCAGACCCAGGAAGCCGCGCTCGATGCCGGTCACCCGCGCACCGCATTCGTTGATCAGGGCCTTGGTGACCGCACGGATCACCGCATTGAGGCCCGGGCAGTCGCCCCCGCCGGTCAGCACGCCGATGTGCATGGGTGTCTCCTCGTGTGGTCGTGTCAGGCCCGCCGGGCCTCGAAGGCTTCGCCGATCGCGAAGAAGGCGCCCCCGGCGACGTAGTGCAGCGTGCGCAGTCGCGGGTCGGTGTCGTCGGCGTAGTGCCACCGACCGTGGGAGAACACGCGCGTGTCGGCCTGGGCGGCCACCACTTCGCCGATGAACAGGTCGTAGGCCCGCTCGTTGTGCGGTTCACGGATCACGCGGCATTCGAGCCAGCCGACACAGCCTTCCACGAGCGGCGCCTCGATCCGGCTGGCGGCAAAAGTGCCGAGGCCCAGGCGGGCAAACTTGTCGTCACCGGCCGGCAGCTCGCGTCCGGATTCGCTGCCCACGGCGAGCGTGGCGTCTGCGAGCGCCCGGCACGGCACGTTGAGCGCAAAGGTGCCGGAGGTTTCGACGAGCTCGCGGGTCCAGGTGGACTTGTCGATGATGACGATGACCTTGGGCGGGTCGAAGTCCAGCGGCATGGACCATGCCGCGGCCATCACGTTGCGGCGGCCGCCGTGGGCGCTGGTGACGAGCACGGTGGGGCCGTGGTTGAGCAGGCGGTAGGCCTTGGGCAGTTCGACGGGTTGACGCATGCCGCCGAGTCTATCGGGGTGCGTCAGAACCAGTCCACGAACCCCGCCTGGCTGGCGTTCTGCGGGTTGGAGCCGGCGTCGCGAACGCGCTGCAGCGCCTCGTGCGCCGGCAGGCCCAGCCGCTTCAGCACGCACGCGGCGGCGGAACCGGTGCGGCCCATGCCGGCGGCGCAGTGCAGCATCACGGCCCGGCCCGCGAGCAGCGTGCTGCTCAACTGCCCGATGCCCGCGCGGAATGCGGCGGGGTCGTCAGGCAAGCCGAAATTGCGCATCGGCAGATGCAGCCAGGCGAAGGGCAGGGCGCCTTGTGCGAGCGCGAGTTCGTAGTCGGGGGAGAGAGAAGCCAGCTCGTCGCGCGGCGTGAGGCACGCGACCAACTCGAGCCGTGCTTGCGCGGCTTCGTCGAGAAAGCGCGGCCAGGGCTCGAAGCGCCCCGGCATGGACGACAGCCACAGCGCCCCGGGCACGCCGACAGGCAGGGCGACGCGTCGCAAGGTCACGGCCGGCGTGCGGCCTTCACGAGGCCGCCCTCCATTCGCCGATGTCGTCGAGCACCGGCAGCACTGCCATCACCGTCAGCAACAGCGCAAACGGCACGGCTGCCAGGAAACCGAAGGTCTTGAAGGCCGACGCCCCGACGACGCCGCCGAGCAGGAACATCGCCAGCACCAGCGCATGCAGCCGCAGCTTGTCGCGGTTGGCGCGTACGTAGTGGCGCTCGTTGCCCTCGTGCGTGCGGTTCCAGTAGACGAGGCGGCCCAGCTCGATGCCGAGGTCGGTCACGAGTCCGGTGACGTGCGTCGTGCGGATCTCGGCCTGCGAGATCTTGGTCACGACGGCGTTCTGCAGGCCCATCACGAAACACAGCAGCAGCACCGTTGCGGGGACGAGCAGTTCGGTGTGCCCCGCCAGGTTGGCTCCCAGCAGCCCGAACACCAGCAGCAGCATCGCTTCGAGCATCAGCGACAGGGCGTACTCGCTGTGCATGCGCCGTCGTCGCGCCCAGTTGATGAGCACGGCGGTGTTGGCGGCGCCCAGCATGAAGGCGGCCACCAGCAGTGCGCCACTGAGTGCGAGCGTGACCTCGCCGAGCGCGATGTCGTCGGCGATCGACGAGACCACCCCGGTCATGTGCGAGGTGTAGCGGTGCACGGCCAGGAAACCGCCGGCATTGATGCCGCCGGCCACGAAGGCCAGTGCGCAGCCGAGCTGGCGGTTGGCGGTGCGGGTGCGGTCCCGGCCCGTGAGCCGACGCAGGAAGTGAAGCGGCATGTCCGACGGCGATGCAGAAGGGGAGCTTCGGAGGGAGCTCGATCCCGTAGTGTGCACCGCCGGCAGGGCAATTTGCGCCGCGTTTGCAGCCCCTGCGCGTGATGCGTACACTCGCCGGCATGTTCCGCCTGCATCGCCCTGACTCCGCCGCCCTGGCCCTGCGCCCGGTGTGTTGTTGTCGCCCTGCAGGCGTGCCTTGGAGGCTGCTCATCTAGCGAACGCTCACGAACGGCGTTCATCTCTCCAGGCCGCAGTGCACATCGCCCTGCGGCCTTTCGTTTTTCTGTCCTTGTCAGCAACGCAAGCACCGGAGCCGTCGAATGACATCCCTGACCGTGGCCCGTCCCCCTGCCGAAGCGTCCGACCCCGCCCCAGATGCTTCCGTCTGGCAGCTCCTGGAGCATGAAGCACGCCGGCTCGCAACCGAGGAGCCGCTGCTGCGCCGCCGGCTGCACCATCTGCTCGAGGCCGAAACCCCGCAGGCGATGCTGGCCGGGGTGTTGTCGCGCCGGCTGGCGGACGACGAACTGCCGGCGCACGATCTGCGTGCGCTGATGCTGGACGTGCTGCACGAGGCGCCGGGCCTTCTCGCGCATGCGGCCCGAGACCTGCGAGCCGTGAAGCAGCGTGACCCGGCCTGCCCGAGCCTGTTGCACGTGCTGCTCAACCTGAAGGGATTTCAGGCCCTGCAGGCACACCGGGTGGCGCACCGGCTGTGGCAGCAGGAGCGCCGCGAGCTGGCGCATGCCATTGCCGGCCAGGTGGCGGCGATGCTGTCGATCGACATCCACCCCGCGGCGCGCATCGGCAGCGCCGTGATGCTCGACCATGCGAGTGGCATCGTGATCGGCGAGACGGCTGTGGTGGAGGACGAGGTGTCCATCCTGCAAGGCGTCACGCTCGGCGGCACCGGCAAGGAGCATGGCGACCGCCACCCCAAGGTGCGGCGCGGCGTGATGATCGGCGCGGGCGCCAAGATCCTCGGCAACATCGAGATCGGTGCGATGAGCAAGGTGGCCGCCGGCAGCGTCGTGCTGCAGCCGGTGCCGCCGTGCTGCACGGTGGCCGGCGTGCCGGCACGGGTGGTGCGCCGGCACGGCGAAGGCCACGTGCCGGCCGAGGAGATGGACCAGGGGCTCTGATCGGGCCCCCGTGCGGCTGCGGTCAGGCGAGCAGGTATTCGCGCGTCAGTTCGCGGGCCCGGTGCAGCCGGCTCTTCACGGCAGCGGGTGTCAGCGCCAGTTCGCGCGCCATCTCGCCGATGGTCATGCCGTGGAAGTCGCGCAGCAGGATCACCTCCCGGTAGTGCTCGGGCAGCGACTCGAGCGCCCGCGCGAGGTCGATGCGTATGCTCTCGTCGGAGTGCCGCGCGAGCCATCGGTCCACCGCTTCTTCCTCATAGGGATCGAAGCCGAAGGCCTTGCGGCCGAGTCGCCGGCATTCGCGTTGCACCACGCGCAGCAGCCAGCCCGAGAACGCGGCCACGACCCGCAGCGAGCCGACCCGCCGGGACAGGATCAACAGCGTTTCCTGCACCGCGTCGTCGACATCGCTCACCAGGCAGTGGCGTTGCGCGTAGCGGCGGATGTCGGGCTGGCAGGCCCGCAACAGGCGCTCCAGCGCCTGGGGGCTGCCGCTGCGCGCCGCCTCGACGAGCGGCGTATGGCGCTGGACGGTGTTCATCGCTTTTCGTTGCGTGCCAGCCTGCGCCCGACCAGCGCGCAGGCGGGGCAGAACCCGAGCAGCCCCGAGAGGCTGAGCCCCACGGCGCTCGCCACTGCGGCCCAGGCCCATGGCCCGGCGCCACCCCACAAACCCCAGGCGAGCAGGCCGATGGCCACCAGGATGCGCAGCGCGCGTTCCCATGTCGGGACGTTCTTCACATAGAGCATGTTTTCTCCAAGACGCGGTGACGAGGGACAGTCCTCGGCGCCTAAGAGGGGGCTCGCGCACAAAAGGATTCGCACTTCGGAAACTTTTTTTGTTCGACCGGCCGGGGGCGGGCGGGGCCGACATGATCGCGCAACGCGGCGGGGGCTGCCGCCGCACGGGCAAGCCGATTGCTGAGAGCCGGTGTGCCTGATACCCAACCCTATCTCCGGCGCCTGGCGCTGACGCTCGGCGCGATTGCGCTGGCCCTGCTCGCGTGGTACTTGCGCGAAGTGGTGGTGCTGCTGTTCGCCGGCATCGTGGTGGCCGTCACGCTGACCGCCCTGGCGCGGCCGCTGCAGCGGCATTTCGGGTTCCCCCGCCGCGTGGCGCTGGTGGCGGTGCTGGTGCTGCTGGTGCTGTTGATCACCGCGGGCGGGTGGCTGATCGGGCCTGCACTGTCGCAGCAGTTCGAGCGGCTGCGCGAGGAACTGCCCCGCGCCATAGAGGCCGTCGGCGGCTGGCTGGACAACAACTCGCTCGGCATGGCGCTTCGCGAGGCCTGGGACGGCCTCAAGGCCGACGGCGTGCCATGGAGCCGCGTGGCCAGCGTGGCAAGCGTCACGCTCGGCTCGCTCGCCACGTTCGGCCTCGTCGTGGTGCTCGGCATCTACCTGGCGGCCGACCCGGAAACCTACCGCAACGGGGTCGTGCGCCTGCTGCCGCGTGCGCGCCGGGCCCTGGTGGGCGATGCGCTCACGCAGGCGAGCGAAAGCCTGTACCGATGGTTGGTGGGGCAGGGCGTGTCGATGCTGGCCGTCGGGGTGATGACCACGATCGCGCTCTACGCGATCGGCATGCCGCTGGCGCTGGCACTGGGCGTGATCGCGGCGGTGCTCGACTTCGTGCCGTTCTTCGGCCCCATCGTGGCCGGGGCGTTGTCGGTGCTGCTCGCGTTCATCGAAGGGCCGCAGACGGCGTTGCAGGTGGCGGTGGCCGTCATCGCGATCCAGCAGATCGAGGGCAACGTGCTGATGCCGCTGGTGCAGCGCTGGGCGGTGGCGCTGCCGCCGGTGCTGGGGTTGTTGTCGGTCGTGATCTTCGGCGTGCTGTTCGGGTTGCCGGGCGTGCTGCTGGCCACGCCGATGATGGTCGTGGCCATGTCGCTCGTCGACACGCTCTACCTGCAGGCCTTCATCGAGGCCGAGGACCCGCACCCGCCGGACTGACCCGCCAGATGGTGTTGCCCACGTCGTCGGCCACCAGCAAGGCCCCCCTGGTGTCGACCGCCACGCCGACCGGGCGTCCCAGTGCGTTGCCTTCGGCGTCGAGAAAACCGGTCAGCACGTCGACCGGCGGCCCGGACGGCCTGCCTTGCCTGAACGGCACGAAGACCACCTTGTAGCCGCTGTGCGGCCGCCGGTTCCATGAGCCGTGCTGGCCGACGAACATGCCTTCGGCAAAAACGGCCGGCAGCCGGTTGCCGCCCGACCACGCAAGCCCGAGCGACGCGGTGTGTGCACCGAGGGCGTAGTCCGGCACCAGGGCGCGCTGCACCAGGTCAGGCCGGGGCGGCTGCACGCGGGCATCCACGTGCCCGCCGTAGTAGCTGTAGGGCCAGCCGTAGAAGCCGCCGTCGCGCACCGAGGTCATGTAGTCGGGCACCAGGTCGCTGCCGATCTCGTCGCGCTCGTTCACGGCCGCCCACAGCGTGCCGGTGCCGGGCTCCCAGGCCAGGCCGACCGGGTTGCGCAGGCCGGAGGCGAACACGCGGGCCTGGCCGGTGGCGCGGTCGATCTCCCAGATGGCAGCGCGGCCCTCCTCCTTGTCCAGGCCGTTCTCGCCGACGTTGCTGTTGGAGCCGACGCCCGCGTAGAGCTTGCTGCCGTCCGGGCTGGCGATGAGGCTCTTGGTCCAGTGGTGGTTCAGCGGGCCGCCGGGCAGCGGTGCCACGGGGCGGCCCCTCGCGGTGAGCTGCGTCTGCCCGGGCGTGTAGGGGAAGTTCAGCACGCCGTCGGTGTTGGCCACGTACAGGTCCTGGCCGACCAGGGCCATGCCGAAGGGCGAGTTCAGTCCTTCGATGAAGACGGAGCGGTGGTCGGCGATGCCGTCGTCGTCGGTGTCGCGCAGCAGCGTGATGCGGTTGGCGCTCGGCACGCCGGCGCCCGCTCGCTTCATCACCTGTTTCATGATCCAGGCGCGGATGCCCTTGCTCTCGGGCTTGGGCGGGGCGTTGGTCTCGGCGACCAGCACGTCGCCGTTGGGCAACACCAGCAGCCAGCGAGGGTGGTCGAGCCCGCTGGCAAACGCCGCGACTTGCGTGCCGGGGGCGGCGGCAGGCGCCGTGCCCTCGGGCCAGCCCTTGGCGGGTGCGATGTTGACGGTGGGGATCAGCTGCTCGTCGGGCGGTGGCAATTGCGGCTCGGGGCCGATGCCGGCCTCGACCGGCAGCTTCGCGGTTTCGCCGCACGCGGCGAGGGCCAGAGCGAACGGGATCGCAGCGCAGCGGACGAGGCGGGACAGTGGCATGGGCATGGGCATCGGCGTTCTCCGGTCGCGGCGTGGGCAGCTCCAAGCAGCAGATGACGTGCCTTGCCAGCTGGCAAACCCGGGTGGCGGCAGTGACCCTGCGGCCTATAACTGATGCTGTTTGCCGCTCTGAGCCGAGGGGTGAGCCCACCCGGGAGCGGCCCTTCGTCGACTCATGAGGAACCCAGCCATGAGACAGTTCATCCGGCATCCCGTGAGCGTGCCGATCGAGGTGAGGGAAGGCGACGCGGCGCCTGCGCAGTCCTTGCACACCCATGACATCAGCCTGGGCGGTCTGGCGATCGTGGCCGACCGGTCTCACCCGCCGGGTGCGCAGCTGGCGGTGCGCATTGCCTGCGTGCACCCGCCGTTCGAGGCGCGTGCACGCGTCGTGTGGTGCCGGCCGCATGCGGCCAACGGCACCCCCGGAGGCTATGAGCTGGGCGTGGCCTTTCTCGACCCCCAGGACGTATTCCTCGCGCACATGGTGGAGCAGATCTGCTACATCGAGGACTACCGGCGTGAGGTACGGCGTTGCGAAGGGCGCGAACTCAGCTCGGAGGAGGCGGCGTTCGAATGGATCGATCGCTACGCGGCCGACTTCCCGGTGCACCGGCAGATGCCCATGCACTGAGGGCTGTGGGTCATGCGGCGTTCGCCGCGATGCCGCCCAACGTGCGCAGTGCCGCCGCCAGTTCGGGCGATGGCGGCAGCCCGCAGTTGAGTCGCAGGCAGTGGTCGAAACGGCGCGAGTTCGAGAACATCGACCCGGGCGCCACGCGGATGCCCTCGGCCAGCGCGGCATCGAACACCCGCTCGGACGACGTACCCGCGGGCAGCTCGAGCCACAGGTGGATGCCGCCGAGGGGCATGCTGAGCCGTGTGCCCGCCGGAAAGCTGTCGGCGATGTGTTGCGCCATCCAGTCGCGGTGCACGCGCAGCCGCCGCCGCAGGCGTTGCAGGTGCCTGTCGAATCCGCCGTTCGCCATGAACTCGGCGGCCGCAACCTGCGACAGCGCCTCGTTGCCGCGCGACTGGCTGTACTTCAGCATCTCGATGCGCGAGCGCCAGCGACCCGGCAGTACCCACCCCAGCCGCATGCCGGGCGCCAGCACCTTGTGCAGCGAGGCGCAATAGATGACGTTGCCGGTGCTGTCCCAGGACTTGGCGGCCGGCAGAGGCGCCTCGCCGTCGTACAGCGGGCCGAAGGTGTCGTCCTCGATCAGCGCGATCTGTTGCGCCTGGCACCACTGCACCAGCTGCTCGCGTTGCGCCGCCGGCATGGTGGCGCCGAGCGGGTTCTGCAGGTGCGGCACGAACACCACGGCGCGGATGCCGGGGTAGGCGCGGGCGGCGAGGTCCAGCGCTTCGAGCGACAGCCCGGTCTGCGCGCTGGTGGGGATTTCGAGCGCCCGCACGCCCAGGCTTTCGAGCAGTTGCAGCAGACCGTAGTAGGCGGGCGACTCCACCGCCACCACGTCACCCGGCTGGATCACGGCCCGCAGGGCCAGCGTGAGCGCCTCGGTGCCGCCGTGCGTGACGAGCACGTCCTGCGGTGCGGCCACGATGCCGGCCGTCAGTGCGTGGCGGGCCAGCGCGGTGCAGAAGGCAGGGTGACCCGCGTGCGGCACGGCCTGGCCCCATAGCGTGGGCTCGCGCTTCAGTGCCCGCACGCTCGCGGTGCGCAGGGCCTCGCAGGGGTAGAGCTGGGTCGCCCCGGCGGCACCGCCCAGGTTGAACCTCACCTGTGCCAGCCGTCCGCGGGCCACCACGGACGACACGCGTTCATGGATGCCGACGTACTGTGCCGGGTCGGGCAGCAGCGCCTGCGGCTCAGGCAGTGGCTGCAGCCGGGGCCGGGCCGGGCTGCGCACGAAGTAGCCGGAGCGCGGCCGGGCCTCCAGCCAGCCGAGCGATTCGAGGTGCCGGCAGGCCTGCAGCGCGGTGGACAGGCTCACCTGGTGCCGCTCGGTCAGCACGCGCAGGGCCGGCATGCGGTCACCGGGGCGCAACGTGCCGGCCTCGATCGCCTGGCAGTAGTGCGTGGCGAGCTGAAGGTAGAGAGGCTGGGCGGGCATGGTGGGCAGCTTGGGGGCATCGGGACGCCGGCATCGTAGCGGAGGGCGGTGCTGTTCCGGTCGAAAGCCGGCCGGCCTGTACCTACCGCCTGCCGCGCGTCGCCCCTACGCTGCAAGCCTTCCCGGAGGAGTTGCGATGAACGAACTGCCGGTTTCCTTTGACGACGTGGCCCGCGCGCACGAGCGCCTGCGCGGTGTGGCGCACCGCACGCCGGTGTGGACGTCTTCCACCGTCGATGCGCTCGCCGGTGCGCAGGTGTACTTCAAGTGCGAACAGCTGCAACGCATGGGCGCCTTCAAGATCCGCGGGGCGTACAACGCGGTCGCGCAGTTCACGCCGGCGCAGCGCGCGGCCGGCGTGGTGACGTATTCGTCCGGCAACCATGCGCAGGCCATCGCGCTGGCGGGGCGCCTGCTCGGGGTGCGTGCCGTCATCGCGATGCCGGCCGACGCACCGCAGGCCAAGCAGGCGGCAACACGAGGCTATGGCGGCGAGGTGGTGAGCTACGACCGCTATGCCGAAGACGGCCAGGCCGTGGCGCTGCGGCTGGCGCAGGAACAGGGCCTGACGCTGATCCCGCCGTTCGACCACCTGCACGTCATGGCGGGGCAGGGCACGGCGGCGAAAGAGTTGTTCGAGGACGTCGGCGAACTCGACGTGCTGCTGACGCCTGTGGGCGGCGGCGGGTTGCTGTCAGGCAGCGCGCTCGCGGCACAGGGCCTGAGCCCGCGATGCCGGCTCGTCGGCGTGGAGCCGGAGGCCGGCAACGATGGGCAGCGCAGCCTGGAGTGCGGCGACATCGTGCGCATCGACACACCGCGCACGATTGCCGATGCCGCGCAGAGCCGCTACCTGGGGGAGCACCCGTTTCGCGTGCTGAAGCGCCTGGCGGAGCGCATCGTCACGGTCACGGACGACGAACTCGTCGAGGCGATGCGTTTCATCGCGATGCGGATGAAGGGCGTGGTGGAGCCGACGGGTTGCCTGGGCGCGGCCGCCGTGCTGACGCGCAGGCTGGACGTGCGGGGCCTGCGGGTGGGCGTGGTGCTGTCGGGCGGCAACGTCGATCCGGCACGGTACGCCGCGTTGCTGGCAGGTCAACCGGCGGCCTGATCCTGCGCGCAGCGCTCGCACAGGCCCTTGATCTCGACCGACCCCTGGTGAAAGCCGGGGAACGCCTTCTGCAGCCGCTTGCCCAGCGCTGCAAAGGCGTCCTCGTCGTGCCATTCGCTGACCTGCCCGCAGCGCGAGCACACGAGCATCATCGAGTGGTGATGGTCGTGCTCGCCGTCGCACACCACGAAGGCGTTGATCGCGTCGACGCGGTGCACGAGTTCGTGCTCGATCAGGAATTCGAGCGCGCGGTACACGGTGGTGGGCGCGACCCGGCCGTGGCGCGCGCGCATGTCGTCCTGCAGGTCGTAGGCCTTGGCCGAGCCGTTGCGCAACAACAGCAGCTCCAGCACCTCGCGGCGCAACGCGGTCAGCTGGGCGCCGCGGGCCTGGCAGTGCGCCTCGGCCTCGGCAAGCCTGCGCCCCACCGCGTCGGCGGCGCGTTTCGTGGGGGGTTTTGAAGCGGGAGCGGCAGTCACGACGGCGAGTGTAATGGGGCGTTCAGCCGTCGCGAGCCTCCGCCGACCGACCGCGCACGGCGGCGACGGCACCGCCGCACAGCATCAGCGCCAGCACGATGCAGGGGCCGCTGGGCAGGTCCCACCACAGCGACGCGAGCAGGCCGGCGGCGTAAGCGCAGCCGCCGAGCCCCACTGCCTTGGCGGCCGCAGCGCGCGTGCCGCCGCCGAACGCGAGCGCCGGCACGATCAGCGTGGCGAACACGAGGTAGAGCCCCAGCAACGGCACCGACAGACTGACCAGGATCGCGAAGCACGGATAGAACAGGCGGCCATCGGCCCACAGCTGCGGCTTGAACAGGTGCAGCAGCAGAAAGGGCAGCGTGGCCGCGGCCAGCGGGGCCAGCCGCATCGCGTCCACCCACAGCACGTCGCCGGACAGCATGGCCGACAGCTTCTGCCCGCCGCGCGGATCGGCGCTGACCCACAGCAGTGCCAGCACCGCGCCCGCCACGTAGACCAGCCCGATCAAGGCTTCGCGCCGGGCCGGCCAGCGGTGGCTGAGCCACGCCACGAGTGCAGCGCCGCCAAGGGCCGCGCAGGTGCCGGCCAGCCACGCCAGCGTGGCGTCGTCGATCATCGAGGACGCCATCAGCACGCCGAGTGCCGCCACCTGGGCGATCGCGAGGTCGATGAAGACGATGCCGCGCCGCAGCACCTGCTCGCCGAGCGGCACATGCGTGAGCAACACGAGCGCGCCGGCCCCCAGCGGCAGCAGCAGGATCGACAGCTCGTTCACGGGGTGGCCCTGCGCACTGCCTGCACGGGGTCTTGCGCCTGGGTCGAGGCGGCGCGCAGCAACTCGTCGAGCAAGGTGTCGTACAGCCCTGCCAACGTCTGCGCCGGGCCGTCCGGCGTGACGGTGGACGGCAGCACCAGCAGCGGCACGCCGATCTGGCCCACGAGCCACTGGCCGCCCTGCGGATCCTGGTAGAGCGACTGCACCACCGCCATCGGCCGGTCGTTGCGCACCTGCTGCAGCACGTGCCGCAGGTGACCCGGTGTGGGCGGCAGCCCCGGCTTGGGTTCCAGGTCGGCCACCTGCTGCAGGCCCAGCCACTGCCACACGTATGAGAACGCGGTGTGCTGCACGACGACTTTGCGCCCGGCGAGCGGCTTGGCCTTGGCTTCCCATGCAGCGGTGCGCCGGTCCCAGTCCGTGGCCCAGGCGGCCAAGCGGCTGCGGTAGGCCGCCGCGTTCGGCGGGTCAATGCGGCCGAGCCGCTGTGCCAATGCTGCCGCCACCTGCTTCAGCCGGCGCGGATCGAGGTGGAAGTGCGGGTTGCCTTCGGCGTGCACGTCGCCCATGCTGCGGTCCACGTGCTCGTGGGCCTCGATCAGCTCGACGGCCTGCGATGCGTAGAACATGCCTTCGCGGCCGTCCTGCACGGCCGGGTTGCCGGCGCGCTGCTGCAGCATCGGCAGCCAGCCCGCCTCGAGCGATGCGCCGGTGCACACGGCCAGATCCGCGCGGCGCAGTGCACTGATCAGTGCAGGTCGCGCTTCGATGTGATGCGGGTCCTGCCGCGCATGGGTGGCCGACGTGATGCGTGCCTGCGGCGCCAGTTCCTTGACCAGTGCAGCCCACTCGGGTTCGCAGGTGAACACCTCCAATGCGTGGGCTGCCAGGGGCGCGAGCCACAGGGCGGCGGCGAGCAGCAGTGACTCAGAACGGATGCGCACCATGGGCTCCCAGGCTCATCACGTATTGCACCTGCACCGACTGGTCGGCATCGTCGAAGCCGCCACGGTCGCGCTGGTGCGTCCACTGCAGTCGCAGCGTCGAGAAGTGCGAGCGCTTCCATGCCAACGCCAGGCTGGTTTCTTCGAGCCGGCCGGAGTGGAAGTGGTCGCCGTGGGGCTCGCGCACCTTCAGCGAGTCGAAGCGCACGCCTGCTTCCCACTGCGGCACGAAGCGGTACACCGCCGACAGGTACCAGGCGTCGTGCACGTCGCCCGAGCGTGCGTGTTCGTTGAGGTCGCTCACGCGTGCGTATTCGGCCGAGACGCGCAACTGTCGCTCGCGGTTGTTGCCGTTCGGCGCCCACTTCCACACCGCGTCCGCGATGACGAGGTTGCGGCCGGTGTAGCGCGCTCCGTGCGCGTCGTGCTCCTCGCCATGCTCGTGCGCTTCGGCGTGATCGCCGTCCTCTTCTTCCTCGTGGTGCGGCTCCAGCCGGTTGCGCAGCCATGCAAGGCCGAGCTGCCAGCTGTGGTTGGTACCGATGTCGGACCCGAGCTTGGTGCCGAGCGTCCAGGCGCCGACACGCAATGACCGTTCCGACTCGTGCACGAGCTGCTTGCCGCTGAGCACCTCGAAGCCGGTGCGCCAGTAGATGTCGGTCGGTGCCACCCAGTTGAGGCGCACGCCGTTGTCGAACCAATGATTGCCAAGGAAGGCGCGGTAGAGCAGCGGGCGCTCGACGAAATCGTCGCCATGTGCGTGCAACTCGTTCAGGTAGCCGATCTGCGAGAGGAAGCGGCCGGCGCGCACCTGCAGGCCGGCGGGCAGGCCGCGCGTTTCGACGTAGGCCTCCTCGAGTTCGAGCTCGGTGTCGCCGTCGTGCGTGTGGATGGCCAGGCTGGCGCGCCCGGAGAAGAGGTCGTCGATGTTGGCGCCGGCGGTCAGCTCGGTGTGTCCGAGGCCGAAGCCCTTGTCGCGCGAGCCGAGCGCGAGGGCCCGCGAGCTGTAGGCGCCGTCGAGCACCAGGCCGAGTTCGATCGGCGGGGCCTGGGGCTTCGGGGTGGATTGCGCGGACGCGAGTTGCGGCAGCGCGAGCAGCAGCGCTGCTCCTGCTGCCGCAGCCAGGATACGGTCATTCATGGTCATGGCTTTCGATGCCCGGCTCACAACGTCCCGAAGAGAGCGTCCGGGCATGCGGTCCTCCGTGAGTAAAGAAAAGGCGATGTTATAACATTACATATCCCGGTGGCATGCGACGACACCGATGCGTCGCCAAACCCCCTGGCGCTCGGCCACAATGGCCCGAATCCGCCGTGCGCAGTGCGTCGGCCGGTGGCTCTCACAGGGGTATGAAAGCGGCAATGCGCACAGTCACGCTACGCCGGCGCCTGCTGCTTCTTGCAGTTGCCGGCATCCTTCCTCTCGCCTTGATGTCCGGCGCCGGACTGCTGGCGCTTGCACATCAGCAGCGGGAAGCCGCAGGCCGGGCCAGCCTCGGCATCACCCGTGCACTCGCCACGGCGGTGGACGCAGAGCTGAAACGTTCGGTGGCCGTGCTCGAGACGCTCGCCACCTCGGTCCCCTCTGACGATCAGGACATGCCCGCTTTCGATCAACAGGCGCGCGAGGTGCGGCGCACCCAGCCCGGCTGGCTCGCGGTGATCCTGGCCGACGTGACGGGGAGGACGGTCGTCAACACCTCGCTGCCTTTCGGCGCCGAGCTGTGGCCGCTGAGCGAGAGCGAGAGCTTCGAGAAGCTGCTTCGCATCCAGCGACCGGTGGTCGGATCGGTCGCGCCGGGGCCCCGGGGGCAGCTCGGCGTGCCGACCCGCGTGCCGGTGGTGCGCGACGGCGAACTGCGCTTCGTGCTCACCGGTGTCGTGCAGCCCAAGGCCATCCTCGACGTGGTGCTGCGGCAGCGCACGCCGGACGACTGGGTGGTCACCGTGCTCGACGCGAACGGACGGTGCGTCGCCCGCTCGCGGGGCCAGGACCAGTTCATCGGCAAACCGGCGTCCGCAACGCTGCAGACGCTGATCCGGCGCGGGGGACAGGAAGGCAACGGCATCACGCAGACGCTGGAGGGCGACAGCGCCTACACCGGCTTCACGCGCCTGCCCGACAGCGGCTGGGTGGTGGCCATCGGCATTCCGGCCAGCGTCGTCGAGGCGGCCGGCAACCGTTCGCTGATCGCCTACGGCAGCGGCCTGTTGCTGTCGCTGTTGCTGGGCGGGGCAGGCGTGCTGCTGGTGGCGCGCAGCATCAATCGGCCGATGGCCGGGCTGGCCCGCGTGGCCCAGGCCATGGGGCAGGGGGAAGCGCGCGTTGCACCGCCCGAGAGCGACATCCGCGAGATCCAGGAACTGGGTAGCGTGCTTGCGCTTTCCGCACAGCAGCGCGCGCAGGCACAGGCGCAGCGCGACGAACTGCTGCAATCCGAGCGCACCGCGCGCGACGCTGCCGAGCGGGCGGGGCGCCGTCTCGAACACATTGCCGCTGCCGGCGCCAGGCTGTCGCACACGCTGGAACAGTCGGCAGTGCTGGAGGCCATCGCCTCGATCATCGTGCCGGCCGTCGCCGACTGGTGCCGAGTCGACCTGCTCGATGAAAAGGGCGTGCTGCACCGCGCGTTGACGCACCACAGCGATCCGGCGAAGGCGCGCCTCGGGGCGGAACTGGTGCAGAAGCTGCGTGCCGCACCCGGGCAGGTCGGTTCGATGGCATGGGCGGTCGAGACCGGCCGGTCTCACCTGGCGCACTTCGATCCGTCGGGAGAATTCGACCCGGTGCGCGATGCAGACCTGCTCACCTTCGCGCGGGCCATCGGCTTGCGGGCGTATTTCATCGTGCCCCTCGTGGCGCGGGGGCGCACGCTCGGGGCGCTCGCCGCGCTGCAGGCGGAGTCCTCACGCGGGTTCGGTGAAGAGGACTGCGCGCTCATCACCGAACTCGCGCACCGCGCGGCACTGGCGCTCGACAACGCGCGCCTGTATGCCGAAACCCAGACTGCATTGAAGGAAGCCCAGCACGCCCACCGTGCGAAGGACGAGTTCCTGGCCATGCTCGGGCACGAATTGCGCAACCCCCTTGCCCCCATCGTCACCGCGCTGCATCTGATGAAGCTGCGCGATGGCGATGGCGCCAGTGCGCACGAGCGCCGCATCATCGAGCGGCAGGTGACGCATCTCTCGCGGCTGGTCGACGACCTGCTCGACGTGTCGCGCATCACGCAGGGCAAGGTGCAGCTGCAACTGGCGCTCGTCGACATGAAGTCGGTGGTGTCGCAGGCGCTGGAGCTCACCCAGCCTGCGCTGCAGCAGCGGGCCCGACCGGTCGACGTCCAGATCGCACGCCAGGACGTGTGCGTCTGGGGCGATGCCGTGCGGCTCACCCAGGTGCTCTGCAACCTGCTGATCAACGCGGCCAAGTTCACGCCGCCCGATCGCGACATCCGGCTGCAGCTGTCGGTGGCCCAGAACATGGTGCGCATCTGCGTCGAAGACGAAGGCGCCGGCATTGCGCCCGACCTGCTGCCGCGTGTGTTCGACCTGTTCGTGCAGGGCGAGCAACCGCTGGCACGCCATGCCGGCGGGCTGGGCCTGGGGCTCGCGATCGTGCGCACCCTGGTGCAGATGCACGGGGGGCGCGTGCAGGCGCACAGCGAAGGCGCGGGGCGCGGCAGCCGCTTTGTGGTGTGGCTGCCCGCGGTCGAGGCCGCCGGCCGGGCGGGCCGGCCGTCGCAACCGGCAGCGACCCCGGCCGTCTCGGGCGGCCACCCGGTGCTGGTGGTGGACGACAACGTCGACGCTGCCGAATCGCTGGCGCTGCTGCTCGAGGCATTCGGCTACGAGGTACGCGCCGCGGCCAGCCCGGAGGCCGCGCTCGAATTGCTCGAACAGTTCCGCCCGCGGCTCGCCCTGCTGGACATCGGCCTGCCAGGCATGGACGGCTACGAACTCGCGCGGCGCATGCGTCGCGATGCCCGCTTGCTTCACGTCAAGCTGGTGGCGCTCACGGGCTACGGCGCCGACTCGGACCGCGCGCGCGCCCTGGCCGAGGGCTTCGACGCGCACCTGGTCAAGCCGGTGCAGGTCGACCGTCTGATCGAAGTGCTGAACGAACTGTTGCAGGGCGAGGCCTTGTCGCGCGGGGACTGATATCGCGCAAACCGCAGGCTCTTCCCGCTCCGCTTGTTGCACTGCACAATGGTCGCTGATGCAACGAGCAAAGGGTTCTCCGGCATGAGACGCGTCGTGTTCAACCAGAAGGGCGGGGTGGGCAAGTCCACCATCGCGAGCAACCTTGCTGCCATCAGCGCGGCCCAAGGCGTGCGCACGCTGTTGGTCGATCTCGACCCGCAGGGCAACTCCACCCGCTACCTGCTCGGCGAAGCGGCCGAAGACGCGCCGGGCAGCGTTGCCGAGTTCTTCGAGCAGACCTTGAAGTTCAGCGCGCGGCCCAAGTCCACGGTCGACTTCATCGTCGAGACACCCTGGGAAGGCCTGCACCTGATGCCGTCCGCGCCATCGCTCGACGAACTGCAGGGCAAGCTCGAGTCCCGCTACAAGATCTACAAGCTGCGCGACGCGCTGAGCGAACTCGACGGCGAGTTCGACTGCATCTACATCGACACGCCGCCCGCGCTCAACTTCTACACGCGCTCAGCGTTGATCGCGGCGCACGGCTGCCTGATCCCGTTCGACTGCGACGACTTCTCGCGCCGCGCGCTGTATGCGCTGCTCGACAACGTGCAGGAGATCCGCGCCGACCACAACGCCGAGCTGCGGATCGACGGCATCGTCGTCAACCAGTTCCAGCCCCGCGCCAACCTGCCGCAGCGGCTGGTGCAGGAACTGATCGACGAGGGGCTGCCAGTGCTGCAACCCTACCTGAGCGCCTCGGTCAAGATCAAGGAATCGCACGAGCAGTCGCGCCCGATGATCCATCTGGACCCCAAGCACAAGCTGACCCAGGAGTTCCTGGCGCTGCACGAAGCGCTGTCGGCCTGAATGGGGGATCTCAGGCGAGCTTGGCGATCCAGTTCGAGAACTCCGGCGAGATCAACGCGCCCAGCAGGGCCTCGTCGTCGATGCCTTTCAGCTCGCGAAGCTGCACGAAGCCCGCATTCGGTTCGGCATCGGCGACCGATTCGAGGTAGCTCAGGTCGGAGTTGCCGATACCGACGAACTGGATGTAAACGCGGCGCGCGCGCAAGACCCGCAGCAGGTTCTCGAACTCCTGCTGGTCGCAGTTCTCACCGTCGGTGATCAGCAGGATCATCAGGGGCATGTTGCCGACGTCCTGCTTCGCGGCTTCGGCCGCCTTGTCCTTTGCACCGAACAGCCTGCCCAGCTTGCTGGCCTTCTTGGCCTCGGTGCCGTAGTAGTGCGCCTGGATCGCGCCGAGCACCGGGGCGTAGGCGGTGCCGCCCCACTTCTTGACGTCCTGGTTGCTCAGGATCTCGCGTCTCACGAAGTCTTCGATGCTCGATTGCGTCGCCTGCCCGGCATAGGAATACTCGTCGTCGAACACCCAGACGTCGAGCAGTTGGTCGCTGTCGAATTTCATCGCGACGGCGAGGCATCGCTCGACGACGGCCTGCACGATGCCGGACTGGTATTCGTCCGCCATCGAGCCGGAGATGTCGACCGCCAGCGCGACCTGCGAGGGCACGGGGGTGATGCCGCGTTTCTGCAGCACGATCTCGGTTTTCTTGACGAGGTTGATCATCGACATGGCGGTTTCCTTCCTGAGTGGTCTTTGTATGAAGTTGCCAGCGGCGGGGCTGGCGGTTCAATGCGGGCGGCTCATCGCCGCCTGAAGCTCGCCTTGCAACGCGCCTATGCGTTGCTCGGCATCACGACGGTGTGCCTGGCCATCGCGCTGTATCGCGAGCACCTCTTCCACCGTCTGGATCAAGGTCTGCTGGACGTGCTCCAGCGTCTCGATGTCGATCACCGCTCGCTGGTTCGCCTTGGCGGTTTCCACCGAGTTCTGCTTCAGCAACTCGGCATTGCGCCGCAGGAAATCGTTGGTGGCATCGTCGATGTTGCGGGCCAGCTCGACCGCCTGGCTCTGTTCATTGAGCGACAGCGCCAGCATGAACTGCCGCCGCCATGCCGGGATCGTCAGCTCCTTGATGTTCTGGAATTTCTCGATGATGGTCTGGTTGTTGCTCTGTATCAGGCGAATCATGGGCAGCGTCTGCAGGGCGGACATGCGCAGCGCCTGCAGATCGGCCACGCGCTTGTCCAGGCGTTCGGCGAACTGCCGCAGGTCGTTGATGCGTTGCGCCTGCGAGGCGTCGAGTTGCACGCCGGCCGTATTGCCGATCAGTGCCTGCAGTTCGGCGAGCTTGAGCTTGCCTGCCGCAATGGAAATCCCGAGCCGGCGGAACTCCTCCTGCGTTGCAGCGAAAGCCTTGTCGAGGTCCTGCACCCGGCGGCGCAGACCTTGTTGCGACACGTCCACCTCCTTCACCAGTTTCTCGAGCTGCTTGTCGGTGGACTGGAACTGCTGCACCAGCGCCTCCTTGCCCAGCCTCAACCGGTCGATGAACCCGCCGATCAGGGGGATGCGGCTGCGTTCGCTGCTCAAGGCACCCAGGTTGAGTGCCTTGGCCGTGACGACGATCTGACTCAGCTTGGTTCCGACTTCCCCGAGATCGTTGTTCTTGACCTGCGACAGGATCTCGTCCGCATACTGGGTCGCATGCCCGGCGGCCTGGCTGCCGAGATCGTGCACGGTCATGGGCCGGGCGGCATCGAGTTGGTTCGCGATGCCCTGGACCTGTGGTGCGTCGTCGTTCGTGAGTTGCTGGTCGAGCAGCAACTGCTCAAGCAGCGTCTGCTCGTCGCGCGCCGCCGTCGCCTGCACAGTGTCTGGCAAGGTGACGGCGCTGCCGGCGGGTGCCTGCACGGCTGGGTGGCCAGTGCTCGCCAGGGCCGATCGAGGCTTGAAGCTATTCATAGGTCTTGCGGGTGGTGAGTTGCACGAGATGTTCCAACTGTTCGACGAGTTGGCGGTGTGTCTGCAGGCCTTGCTGGTCGGCCTCGGCCAGCGCTTCGGTGCCGCGTCGCGGTGCCAGGAACTGCTGCCGCCACAAAGGCAGCGTGGCGAAGCGCAGCGTCTGCACCCGTTCGGCCACGTTGAGCAGATGTTCGCGTGCCATGTGCAGCTGCCGGCTGGTCATCTGGGCCGACGTGTAGAGCGTGCCCAGCAGCTGAGCGCGGCGCCCAAGCCGCTCGCGTCTGGCGGAATCGTGCTCGCTCGCCGCGGCATGGGCCATCAGGCAGGCCCAGCGGTGCTCTGCCAACGCTTCGAGCTGGTCGTCGTTGTGCTCCATCAGCTCGACCAGACGGCTTGCATCGTCGAGCACGTCCTGCTCCAGGCGTTCGAGTTCCGCAAGACGCGCCTCGAGCAACTCCGCCTGATCCTGGAACCACGTGGCAGAAGGGCGAGTGAATCGTTGAAGCCAACCGCGGGGACCCTGCTGCGGCCCGTGGCGCACCAGGTCCGACAGCGTCTGCGCGAGCAATGTGCCGACCTGTGCAAGGTCGGGGTCGGTCATGATGGACGTGGCCTGTTTCAGCAAGTCGTCCACGGCGGAGGCGGGTTGCTCGCCGAACTGCAGGATGTCTTCGTCGCGTGCTTCGCCGAGCTCCCGCACCAGGCGGTAGATCGATCGCTGCGCCGCATCCGGCAGCCCGCTGCCGCCCTGCGTCGCCAACGCGGCGGCAAACCCGGACGGCAGTTCGGCGGTCATCGACGGGGCGAACAACGGCCGCGCCGCCGGGACCTGTGCCTGTTCGGCATGGAAGGTCCGCACGCGGGCGGGTGCGACGGGTTCCGGCACGACGGCCGCCGCCGGCGGGGCGGCCACGGGTGTGGCTACGCCTGTGCCGGGAGGGACCGTGCGACCCCCGGAGAAAAGCGGACGCGTCATGCGCCCTGCGTCTCGGTCGGAAAGGACGGCTTCTGCCGTCAGTTCAGGTAGCCGCTGACGAAGGTGCCGAGGTCAAGGGCGTAGCCTGCGCCCACGGCCCGGAACTCCCATTGCCCTTCGGCATTGCGCACCAGCGAGCCCATCTGTACCGCCGTCTCGCGGCCAAAAGCCTCGTCGAGGTCGTAGGTGCAAAGCACCTTGCCGGTCTGCTCGTTGTAGACGCGGATGTAGGCATCTTTCAGCATGCCGAAGTGCTGCTTGCGCTCGGCCGCCTCGTGGATCGTGACGACGAAGGAGATCTCGCGCACTTCCGGCTCCAGCTTCGCGAGATCGAGCACCAGCGTCTCGTCATCGCCATCGCCGGCGCCGCTGCGGTTGTCGCCGCTGTGCACCACGGCGCCATTGGGCGTGGCCTTGTTGTTGTAGAAGACGAAGTGCTGTTCGCTCAGCAACTTCGGCTCCTGCCGTTCGTTGAGCCGGCAGACGAAAGCCGACACGTCGAGGTCGAGCGGGGGCACCGAAGCGGGCAGCTCCCACCCGAGGCCTACTTGCACCCGGCTGAGCGCGGGCTCGGTTTTCGTGAGGTTGAGCGAGTTGCCCTTTTTGAGATTGATGCTCATCGTTCCTCTCCTGATTGTTTTGATGAGTTCGAATGGGCGCGCATGTTAGCCGCAACGGCGGCCCGCTCGGCCCCCCCGAAATGGGGGCAAGCGCGGGGCGCGGCTATGTGCCTGGCTCGCAGAGGCGCGCGGCGGGCGCCTCGAGCGCCAGGTCCGATGTCGGGTAGGCAACGCAAGGCAGCACCCAGCCTTCTGCCTTTTCCTCCCGGCTCACGCCCGGCCACTCGATGCGATAGGTGATCGAGCCTTCCGACAGCCGGCACAGGCATGCCCTGCACGTGCCATTGCGGCAGGAGTTCGGAAGCCGGATGCCCGCTTCGCGTGCCGACTGCAGCACGGTGCTGTCTGCGGACACTTGGATGCACCTGTTCAAGGGCGCGATCGTCATCGTGTAGCTGCGGTGGGTGTCGGTCATGGGCTTTGGCGGTGCAATGTCGGGTGTGAAACCGTGACGCAGTGGACGGACTGGGGGTCTTGTATCCGTGTCAGCAATTTTTCTACACGGCGTGCAGTCCCCGTCTGACGCGGCGCACCGGTAGCGACCTAATGAAGCACGGCGATTGCTTGCCTAGAGTGAAGACATCGTGCAGACCCGCGCGGACCCGCGCCGTACCGATTAGGAGGTCACTGCCATGGATAGCTCGCTGATGCCTTTGAAGGAATCGCCCCGCTTCGAACTGCGTTTCCAGTCGCTGTTCCATCAGGGGCGTGCACTTGCGTTTCCCTGCGACGAGGAAGGTCACGTGCATCTCGATTCGCTGAGCGACCGCGCGCGGCAGAACTACCTGTACGCACGCGCCGTCATCGGGCGCGAGTACGCGGTGCCTGCGGTCGTGAAGAGCGAGACCCACTGACCCCTCGGCCGGCTGCCACGCGTACGGCCGGCGCGTCAGGCACCCGGCAGATGCCGCCGGAACAGCGCGGCAAACTCCTCGGGCGGAACCGGCTTGCTGAAGTAGTAGCCCTGCATCTCGTCGCAGGCGCTGTCCCGCAGGAACACCTGCTGCTCATGGGTCTCGACGCCCTCGGCCACCACGGTGAGGCTCAGGGTCTTCCCCATCGCGATGATGGCCTCGGTGATGGCTCGGTCGGCCGAGTCGGTCGCCAGGTCGCGGATGAACGAGCGGTCCACCTTCAGCGCGTCGATCGGGAAGCGCTTGATCTGCGCGAGCGACGAATACCCGGTGCCGAAGTCGTCGATGGCGATGCGCACGCCCATCTTCTTGATGTCGCCGAGCAGCTTCACCGCGCGCTCGGTGTTGTGCATCACCATGCCCTCGGTGAGCTCCAGCTCCAGCAGCGCGGGGTCCATGCCGGTGTCGCGCAGCGCGCTTTCCACGTCGTCGAGCAGGTCTTCGTGGGAGAACTGCCGCGCCGAGATGTTGACCGCCATGCACACCGGCGGCAGCCCCTGGCGCTGCCATGCCACGTTCTGCGCGCAGGCCGTGTGCAGCACCCACTTGCCGATCGGCACGATCAGCCCCGTTTGCTCTGCGATCGGGATGAACTGGTTCGGTGACACCGCGCCGAGTTCGGGGCTGTTCCAGCGCAGCAGCGCTTCGACGCCCGTGATGGTCTCGTTCTTCAGGTCGAGCTTGGCCTGGTAGTGCAGCGAGAACTCGTTGCGCACGAGTGCCGTGCGCAGCGCGCTCTCCAGCGTCAGCCGCTCGAGCGAGAGGGTCTTGATGTCCTTCGAGTAGAACTGGTAGTTGTTCTTGCCCTCTTCCTTGGCGAGGTACATCGCGATGTCGGCGTTTTTCATCAGCGTCTGCTCGTCCTGCGCGTCGGCGGGGAAGAGGCAGATGCCGATGCTCGCGGTCACGCGGCAGGGCTGGCCCAGGATCACGATGGGCTCGATCACTTCGGCGAGGATCTTGCGGGCCACGGCAGCGGCCTGCTCGGGCTCATCCACTTCCTGCACCATCACCACGAACTCGTCTCCCCCCAGGCGCGCCACCACGTCGCTGGCGCGCAGGCAGTTCGACAGCCGCTTCGCGACCTCGCGCAGCAGGGCATCGCCGGCCTCGTGGCCCAGCGTGTCGTTGATGATCTTGAACCGGTCCAGGTCGATGAACAGCACCGCGAGCTTGCGGTCGTAGCGGCGGGCCGTGTGCAGCGCCAGGTTGAGCAGTTCGCTGAACCATGCACGGTTGGGCAGCGAGGTCAGGCTGTCGTGCGTGGCCAGGTACTGGATCCGTTCCTCGGCCTGCTTCTGCTGCGTGATGTCGCGGCCCACGCCACGGTAGCCCTGCAGGCAACCCGCTGCATCGACGATCGGCTCGCCGCTCACGCGCACATGGTGCACGTCGCCAGCGGGCCCCTCCCGGCGCATCACCGTTTCTCGGAAGGTCTCGCGCCGTGCGAGCGTCTCCCGCATGGCGTCCCATCCCCCCTCGACCTCGAACCCCAGCTCCCACCAGGTCTTGCCGAGCTCGGTCTCGAAGGCCCGGTCGTTGCCGCTGACGTGGCGACCTTCCAATCGGGTGAAGCGCAGCTGCGCATCCTGCTCCCAGAACCAGTCGGACGACAGTTCCGTGAGGCTGCGAAAGCGCGCCTCGCTTTCGCGCAGTGCTCGCTCGGAGCGAGAGCGCTCGGTCACGTCGGTGTAGACGGTCACGAAGCCGCCGGTGGGCACCGGCGCGCCGCGCACCTCCAGAATGGTGCCGTCCGGGCGCTCGCGCTCGAACACGTGCGGTGCAAAGCTGCGGGCCTGCTCGACGCGTTCTCGTACCTGTTCTTCGACGTCGCCGGGTCCGTAGTCGCCTCGCTGTGCGTTGTAGCGGATGAAAGCCTCGAACGGCGTACCGGGGGTGCACATCTCCTCAGGAAAGTCGAGCAGCTCGCGGAAGCGCCGGTTCATGCCCAGCAGCCGCAGATGCTTGTCTGCGATGCTGATGCCCTGGTCCATGTAGTTGAAGGTGTTTTCCAGCACCAGCTTGCTCTCGCGCAGCGCGCGTTCGGCGCGCGCGCGCTCGGTGATGTCGGTGTACACGGTGACGAAGCCGCCCCGGTTGGGCAGCGGCCGGCCGCGGATCTCGAGCACCGAGCCGTCCGGGCGCTCGCGGTCGAAGTGGTGCGGCTCGAACAGCCGCGCCTGCTCCACCCGTTGGCGGATCTGGGCCTCGATGTCGCCGGGCCCATAGTCGCCGCGCTCCGCGTTGTAGCGCACGAAGGCCTCGAACGGCGTGCCGGGTACGTGCAGCGTCTCGGGAAAGCCAAGCAACTCCCGAAAGCGCCGGTTCACCGCCACCAGCCGGAGTTCGGCGTCAAAGACGCTGACGCCTTCCTCCATCGTCTCGAACATGCTCTCCAGCAGCGTGCTGCTCTGCCGCAATGCCTGCTCGGTGCGGACCTGCTCGGTGATGTCGGCCGCGGTGCCGCGATAGCCGGTGAAGCGGCCGTCGTCGTCGAACACGGGCTGGCCGCTGGTGCGGATGTAGCGCAGCTCGCCGTTCGGCCGTGTGCGGGTGTACAGGAAGTTCGCGAAGGGCTGGCGCGCGGCGAGCAGGGCCTTGTGCGGCTCCCAGCTGCCGCCATCGCTGATGGGCTGGGCGCCGAACTCCCAGCGCGTCTTGCCGCGCATTTCCTGCAAATCGAAACCCAGCGCGTCGCGTCTGGGCGAATTCACCATCGTGAACCGGCAATGTTCGTCCTGCTCCCAATAGGTGATGCCGGCCAGTTCGATCAGGTGGATCAGCCGCTCGCGGGACTCGTCGCGCACGCTGCCGTGGCCCGGGTCCTGCCGCGAGGTTGCGAGCGTCTCGTTGCGTTCTTTGTGCATGATGTGCTTCGTGGTGGCGCCGGCGCGCCTGCCGCTGCCTTGCGGCGATGGCGGGCGTCGGCGATGCGACAGGCCGGCAACGGGACCGCGGTCCCCTGCCTCTCAGCGAGGTTTTCGGCTGGCTTTGCACCATCTTGAGGCCCGCGCGGCCGCGGGCATGCGTTCTGCCACAATCCGTCGCGCTCGCGGGCCGGCAGGTGCCGGTCCTGCGCGGCAGTTCCCCCCATTTGCAACAACAAGGAAACCCGCCCATGGCCGGAACCAGCCTGCTCGCCCTGATCGACGACATCGCGACGATGCTCGACGATGTCGCCATCCTGACCAAAGTTGCAGCAAAGAAGACGGCAGGCGTGCTGGGTGACGACCTGGCGTTGAATGCGCAGCAGGTCACCGGCGTCGCCACCGAACGCGAGCTCCCGGTGGTGTGGGCGGTGGCCAAGGGCTCGGCGATCAACAAGGCCATCCTCGTGCCTGCCGCGCTGGCGATCAGCGCCTTCGCCCCCTGGCTCATCACGCCGCTGCTGATGGCGGGCGGCGCCTTCCTCTGCTTCGAGGGCTTCGAGAAGCTGGCGCACAAGTTCCTGCACAGCAAGGAAGAGGACGATGCCGAGCACGCGCAGATCACCAAGGCGCTGGCCGACCCGTCGGTCGATCTCGTGGCCTTCGAGAAGGAAAAGATCAAGGGTGCGGTGCGCACCGACTTCATCCTGTCGGCCGAGATCATCGCGATCACGCTCGGCACCGTCGCGGCAGCGGCCTTCGGCACTCAGGTGGCGGTGCTGGTGGGCGTCGCCGTCCTGATGACCGTCGGGGTGTACGGCCTGGTGGCAGGTATCGTCAAGCTCGACGACGCCGGCCTGTATCTGACGCAGCGCGGCAGCGCGGCGGCGCGAGCGCTCGGTGCCGGCATCCTGCGCGCTGCGCCCTACTTGATGAAAACCCTGTCCATCGCCGGCACGGCGGCGATGTTCCTCGTCGGCGGCGGCATCCTGATGCACGGCATTCCGGCCGCACACCATCTGGAAGAGCAGACCGCCCATGCATTGGCGAGCGTGCCCGGCGTCGGGGGCGTGCTGGAAGTGGCCGGGCCGATGCTGCTCAACGGTGTGGCGGGCGTGGTGGCCGGCGGCCTGGTGCTGGCGGTGGTTTCGGTCGTGAAGCGTCTGCTGGGTCGAGGCTAGGGCCCGCTCGCGCGGCCCTCAGTAACGTGAACAGGCCCTGGTGATGCCTGCCGCGCGTGCGGAATTGCACGCCAGCGGCCCGGTTGCGTGAGCCACTGCCCGGTGAGCGGGCTACGCTTGTTCACCCTGCACGAAGCACCTGAGCATGTCCGCCACCGCCATCGCCCTGTCGGGAATGAACGCCTCCATGTTGCGCATGGATACCGCGGCGCACAACATTGCGAACGCGCAGACGCAGGGCTTTCGCCGCCAGGCGGTTGCACAAGAGGCGCAGCCGGCGGGCGGCGTGGCTGCGCAGGTCGTGCAGCAGCCAACTGCCGGCACTTCTCTCGCGCAAGACCTCGTCGAGCAGAAGGCCGCCAGCTACATGTTCAAGGCCAACGTGCTGACGCTGCGTACCGAGCGCGACATGCTCGGTTCGCTGCTCGATCTCCACGCCTGAGGGCTTCTTCCTTTTTTGTGCCGGCGTTTATGACCTCCCAGGTCATCGACGCGATGAACGGCGCTCGCCATGATGGAGGCACAGCGCGGGGAAGTGGCAGCAGCCACCGGCCCGCCGGGATTCCTCAACAACATGGAGTAGCGCCATGACCGGCTCAGACCTTCTTCCTCTTGCCGTCGCCCTGTTGATCGGGCTGGCAGCCATCGGCTCTTGCATCGGCGTCGCGATGTCCGGCATGAAGTTGCTGGAGTCGTGCGCGCGCCAGCCGGAGTTGATGGAGCGCCTGCAGGGCAAGTTCTTCCTGGCCGCAGGGCTCACGGACGGCGCCTTCATCATCGCCACCGGCATCGGCTTGTGGTTTGCCACCGCCAACCCGTTTGCCGGCTGAGCAGTGTTTCAGCAGCGGTGGCCGAGGTGACGCGCGATGAGCGGGGCGACCTCGGCTGCACGAGCGTGACCGAGGTCGTGGTCGCCGCCTGGCAGCACGTGCAGCCGCGCGTTCGGCAGCAGCGAGGCCAGGTGACGACCCACCGCCACCGGGCTGATCGGGTCGGCATCGCCCCACAACAGCAGCACGGGCATGTCGAGCGCCGAGAGGTCGGGCGTGAGGTCGGTGCGGTCGTCCAGAAACCACCGCGGCAGCCCGGGGTTGGACCGCGCAAACGCCGGGCGCCAATCCTCGCCGCCGAGGCCGGAGACGTCCACGCCCCCGGAGGTGGCGGTCAGCACCAGGTGCGTGACGAGGTGCCGGCGCCGCAACGCGGCTCTGACCGCGACGACGCCTCCCATTGACTGCGCGATCAGCGCCGTGGGTGCGCTGATCTGCGCGACGACCCGGTCGACGAGGTCCTCGAGGCTGCGTACGCCGGGGTCGGCTGGCGGCGGCCCGAAGCCGGGCCAGCCCATGTGACGCTTGTTGCCGGCGTGCGGCAGCAGCGAGGCCACCGGCTGCCAGAAGGCGGTATTGCCGGATGCGCCGGGCAGGAACAGGAGCGTGGCAGGTGTGGGCATGGCGAGCGCGATTGTGCTACCACGCCGGCGGCATGTTCAGCGCTTGTTGCGTACCGGCACCGGGATCTCGTCGGCGCCGATCTCCCGCACCAGCCGCAGGTCTGGAATGCGGCCCGCGTTGGCGCCTGCCGACACCCGGAAGTGGTACATCGCCTGGATCGCCTGATGGTCCTCGCGGCGGAAGGTCATCGTGCCCTTCGGCGTGTCGAAGCTCATGCCTTCCATCACGCCGACGAGTGTGTCGCCGGCCGTGTTCCCCGCGCTTTTCTTCAGCGCCGTCACGATCGCCATCGCTGCTGCAAAGCCACCGGCCGTGAACATGTCGGGCGGGTCGTTGTAGCGCAGGAAGTGCTGCGAGACGAGCCACATGTTCGCCTGCCCCCTGGGAAAGCCGAAGTAGTAGTAGGCCGCGCCCTGCATGCCGGGCAGACGGTTGAACTGCACCATGGCCGGCAAGGTGTTGCCGCCGGTCGCCATCTCGATGCCGTGGGCCTTCAACTCCGCGTCGGCGATGCTGAACGGATTGCCCGCGCCAGCCCACAGCACCCAGATCACCTTGCGCCCGGGCAGGCCCTTGAGCTTGTCGATCAAGCGCTGGCGTGCGGCAGGGAAGTCTGCCGACGTGGGCGGCAGGTATTCCTCGTGGACCACCTTGCCGAGCTTCAGGGCGTCCTTGAACGCGCGTATGCCATCGCGGCCGAACGCGGAATCCTGCGCAAGCGTCGCCACGTGCACGCCTTGCTGGTCGAGGGCCACCGCATTCGAGATCGCGTCCTGCGAGCTGTTGCGCCCGGTGCGAAAGACGTAGCGATTCCAGTGTTCACCGGTGATGGCATCGGCCACGGCCGGCTCCACGACCAGGATCTTCCTGTGCTGCCGTGCGACCGGCAGCATCGCGAGCGCGACGCCGGACGAGGTCGGCCCCACCGCAATGTCGGCGCGGCCTTCGCCGTAGGCCGCTTCGAGCAGTGCCTTGCCTCGCTCGGGCTTGCCCTCGTCGTCCGCCTCGCTCACCACGAGCCGGCGACCGGCCACCGTCATCGTTCCGCTGGTCGCGTATTCGAGACCCATCAGGAAGCCGGTGGCGGTCTGCTTGCCGTAGGCTTCCAGCGGGCCGGTCTTGCTGTAGATGTGGGCGATGCGGATCTCGCCGGTGGGGCGGGGGCCGGCTGCGGACGATGCGAGCGATGGGACGTGCAGAACCAGCGCGGGGAGCAGTGCTGCGCCGCACGCCAGCAACGAACGACGCACGGGCCGGGTGGAAGGGAAGGGCATGGCGGTCTCCAACAACGTTCTTCGATGTGTCGCCGGTCGATCGGCCGGCGTGCCCGGGCCTTTGCAAGTTGGCGGCCAGCGCCGGGCTGCCGCGCCCGGGCACATTCGAACGGGTGTTGCGTGCGGAGTACGCGCTCGCGCCGCAGTCGCGGGTGTCCGGCCGGCCGGACGCTGCGTCCGGGCGCACCCTGTCTGCAGGGCAGACACATTTCCCTGCAGCGAGACACGGGGCGGAGCTCTTGAATCGCACGTCGGTGGACCCTAGATGCGCCGTGAGCCGGGCCGGCGATGCCCGCCCGAAAACGCTTGCAGGAGTTGATGTCATGCACGCCACCAGATCCGTCACGATCTCTGCTTCGCTCGTTCCTCTCGTCATGCTGTCGCGCCTGCTGCAGCGGCTGGAAAGCAGCACCGAGCCGGTGTCGCCGGACCAGTACCGCTCGGTGGTCGAGCGCCTGTCGAGCGCGCTGCGCAGCGCCCCTCAGGGCGAGGGTTTCGACGCCGTGCTCGAGGCGTATCCCGCTGCGCGGGAGCTCTATGAGAACCTGAACTACCAGCACGCCGGCTTGTGCCGTTCTCCGCTCGACGCCTCGATGCGCGCGGAGCTGGAGGTGGGGCGCGTGCTCGCGCGGCTTGCTCCGGGCGCAGCGGCGCCGCATGGCGGTCAACGGAAGGCGTAAGTCCGCGCTCAAGTCCTGCCGCGGTTTGCCGATATTGCTTCCGAAGGGAGGAAGACGGGTCTGCCGTCCCGTCCTACGTCCTCCGCACGGAAGTTGCAATGCCTGGATCCGCACCTGCTCGGACGCCGCGCCGCTGGCGGCAGTCACTGATCACCCTTGCCGTGCTCACGTGCGGCGCAGCACAGGCGAGCGAACCGATCTCACCCCTGCCCGCCGTCGAACAGTTCGATCAACGCCGGGTCGAGCTGGGCCGCAAGCTGTTTCGCGACACGCGCTTTTCGCGGGACAACTCGGTCGCCTGCATCTCGTGCCACTCGTTCCAGCACGGCGGTGCCGACCCGCGGCCTTTTTCGGTCGGCGCAGGCGGTGTACGGCACGTGGTCAACACGCCGAGCGTGTTCAATTCGCGCTTCAACTTCCGCCAGCAGTGGACGGGCGGGGCCACGTCGCTCGAAGAACTGGTGGGCCACGTGATCAAGGGCCCGCGCGTGTTCGCCAGCGGATGGGACGAAGTGCTCGGCAAGCTCAAGGCGGACGCGCGCCTTGTGGCAGGCTTTCGCAACGCATACGCCGGGGGCCTGAACGACAAGACGGTGGCCGACGCACTGGCGACCTACGTCCGCACGCTCGTCACGCCCTCGCGCTTCGACCGCTACCTGCGCGGTGAAACCTCGGCGATCACCGCCGATGAACGGCGGGGCTACGAGCGCTTCAAGGCCTATGGCTGCGTGGGCTGCCACCAGGGTGTCAACGTCGGCGGCAACATGTTCCAGCGCTTCGGCGTGATGGGCGACTACTTCAAGGCGCGCGCTGCCGCCGGGCAACCGCTGACCGACGCCGACAAGGGCCGCTACAACGTCACGAAGAAGCGCGAGGACCTGCACGTCTTCAAGGTGCCGAGCCTGCGCAACGTGGCCCGCACCGCGCCGTACTTCCACGATGCTTCTGCGAAGACACTCGAAGAAGCCGTGGGCGTGATGTTGCGCTATCAGCTCGGCCGTGACGCGCCTGCCGAGGACAAGGCCGTCATCATCCGCTTCCTGCGCACGCTCGACGGCGAGGTGCGCGAATGAATCGCTCCGCGTGGTGGCAGTCGATGCCGCGCAGAGTGATCGGCGCTGCGGTCGCTGTGGGGCTGGCGGCGGCGCTCGCCCTGGTGCAACAGAAGTCTTCGCTCGACTTCGTCGACCAGCACTCGCGCACCTTGGGCCAGCTCGGCGCGCTGCGTCAGGCCGATCGGGAATGGACCGTGCAGATTCTCGCTGTGCAGTCGGGCCTGGCCCTCAACTACGACGCACTGAGCAGCGCGGCCGAGGCCGTGTTGCTGGAACAGACCGAGGCCGAGAGGGCCGTGGTCCGGTTCGGTGTGGCTGCCGACACGCCGTTGCTTGCGCCATTGCGCAGTGCGATCGACACCAAGGGGGCTGCTGCCGAACGGATGAAGTCGGAGCGCGCCATCCTGGCCAATTCCTTGCGCTTCCTGCCCACGCAGGTCGATGAGCTGGCCCGGGAGCTGCGCGAGCGCCGCCGCCACCCGGCGTCGCGCATGCACGCGCAGGGGACGCTCGACGCGGTCAATGTGGTCGCGCGCGCCGTACTGCGTTCGGTGAGCCACCTCGACACGGCCGCGGTCACGGATCTCGACGACGCACTGGACACGTTGGAGCACTCTTGGGCCCGCCATGCCGACCTGCGCGAGATGGCCACGCGGTTCGAACTGCTCGGCGTGCACGCCCGGGCGGTGGTGCGCCACCGGCAGCAGGCGCACGGCGCGTCGATCGAGGCACTGGAGGCCCCGGTGGTCGCGGCCATCGATGCCCTGGAGGCACGGGTGAACGGCCTGCGCGACCAGCGGCTCGCCGAGGCGCGGCGCTACCGGGGCTACTTCGTGCTGCTGGCCGCGATGTTGTGCGCCGGCGCGCTCTACGCGGCGGCCGGCTGGTGGCGCAGCTACCGGGAACTGGGTGCCGCCAACACGCGGCTGGCGCAGCAGCTCGAGGAAACCCGCCGCCTGATGCGCCGCGCCGACGAGCTCCAGCTCGAAGCCACGCGCGACCCACTGACCGGGCTCGCGAACCGCCGTCTGGTGGAGGATCGGCTGGCGCATGCCTTGCGACTGGCGCAGCGGCAGTCCACCGCCGTGTCGGTGCTGTTTCTCGACCTGGATGGATTCAAGGCCGTGAACGACCGGCATGGCCATGCGGTGGGCGACGAACTGCTGATCGAGGTGGCCCGCCGTCTGGAGCGCCAGGTGCGGGGCGCCGACACCGTGGCCCGGCTCGGCGGCGACGAGTTCGTGCTGATCCTCGAAGGCACGGGCGAGGCCGGTGCCCGGCGCGTGGCGGGCTCCGTCATCGAGGAGCTTCGTGCCATTGCCGCGGTGGGCGAGCGGGCGGTGAGCATCGCCGCCAGCGTGGGTGTCGTCGTCTGGACCCCGGCCGCCGGCCGCACGGAGGCCGGTGCCTTGCTCGACCAGGCCGATGCGGCGATGTATGAAGCGAAGCGCGCAGGCAAGGGGCGGTACTCGATCGCCTTGCCTGGGCGCTACGCGGAGCGGCCTGTCGTCACCACCGTCACCAGCGCTTGACCCTGTAGCAGCTACAGCCTTTGGAATCCGGTTGTGCGCGCGAGCGATGCGCGTTTCAACCACCTCACCACGGATTCCACCATGCCTGCACACCCGGCCGACCCGCTGCTCGCTTCTACCCTCTTGCTCGACATCGAGCATCCCGCGCTGCGGCAACTTGTCGATGCCCGTGGCTGGCGCACACTGCCCGAGCGGCAGCGCATCGGCGCCGTCTACACCTTCGTGCGCGACGAGATCCGGTTCGGCTACAACCGCAGCGACGACCTGCCCGCTTCACGGGTGCTCGCCGACGGTATCGGACAGTGCAACACCAAGGGCACGCTGTTGATGGCCCTGTTGCGCGCCGTCGGCGTGCGCTGCCGGTTCCATGGCTTCACGATCCACAAGGCGCTGCAGCGCGGCGCCGTCACCGGCGTGGCGTACTGGCTGGCGCCGCGCAACATCGTGCACAGCTGGGTCGAGGTCTGGTTCGACGGGCGCTGGCTCAACCTCGAGGGCTACATCCTCGACAAGGACTACCTGACGCAGTTGCAACGGCGGTTCGTCGGGCACCGTGGTCCGTTCTGCGGCTACGGCGCCGCCACGCCCGACCTGCAATGCCCGCCGGTCGACTGGCAAGGCACACACACCTACATCCAGAAGGACGGCATCAACCACGACTTCGGCATCTACGACAGCCCGGACGCGTTCTACGCCGAGCACGGCGTGAACCTGCGCGGCATCAAGCGCTGGCTGTTCGAACGGGTCGTGCGGCACATGATGAACCGCAACGTGGAGCGGATCCGCGACGCCACCGGCGGCTGACAGGTGCCGCCTCCTCGATGCCGTCCGGCGCGACGCAGCGGCCGTTGCCGCCTCGCGTCAGTCGAAGATGTCGCTCAGCCAGGACTTGTGCCGCTTCTTGTGATGGCCGTAATCGGAATCGACGAAGTCGGGCCGGCGTTGCTGGTAGTGAGCCTGCTGTGGCGCTGCCGCCGGTGCCGGGGCAGGGGCCGCGCCGGCGCGTTCGATCAGCTTGTCCAGTTCACCGCGGTCCAGCCACACACCGCGGCACTGCGGGCAGTAGTCGATCTCCACGCCTTGACGTTCGGTCATGGCGAGCGTCACATCGGCGCAACTGGGGCATTTCATCGTGTTCTCTCCTTCAAAGAGCTCGCGTTCCAGGCAAGCGGATCGTGCAGCAAACCTTAACCGTGACCCGGGGGGCAGTGTTTGGTTCCCGCTTCCGATGCTTTTGCGTACCTCCACGTATCGAAGAAGAGGCGCCTGCCATGGCACACTGCGCCGCACCAAGAATCACAACTGCAGAGGGTCGGGATGACGAGGGACTACCTGTGGATGCTGCACGGCGCGACCGTGCTGATCATGCTCATCGTGTTCGGCCGCATCTGGTGGAGGGCCAGGCGCAGCAAGGGTGTGCAGGACGCGTTGATGGACGAGGCCCGCGCGGCGGACGGCCCGCGCCACTGGGTGCGCGTCTACGTCAGCCGGCCGGCCCACTTCAAGCGCCGCATGAAGCTGCTCGGCTTCGAGGCCCGCGGCATCCTTGGCTTCGGCCCGGAAGATATCCGCCTGCTCGCCCGCCTGCCCGACGGCACGCCGCTGCGTCTGACCTACCCGCGTGAACGCGCCGCCGCGCAATGGGTCGGCAACCCCGGACTCGGCAGTTCCAACCTGCACTGGATGTCGTTGGGCGAGGGCAGCGAGCAGGTCATGCTGAGCGCCGACACCGGGTTCAACGCGGTGCAGTCGCGCGAAGCATCCGCCGATCTGTACGCCCAGATCGTGCCGCCCGGCCAGGTGCCCACGGCAGCCCGCAAGGACTTTGCCCTCGAGAGCAACCCCGCATCGCTGACCGCCATGGTGCTGTTCTTCGGGCTGATCCTGTTCGCAGCGCTCGATGGCGCCGTGCTCAACACACTGGAACTGGTGGGCATGGCCCCGGTGCTGTGGGCCGCTCCGGCGGCCCTGCTGGTATCGGTGCCCGCCTACCCGTTGCTGGTGCGCAAGCAGGTGCCGTCGCGGGAATCGCTGGTGCTGTCGATGCTGTTGTCGATCGGGCTGCTGGCGGCCACGGTGCCCTTGCTCAAGCGCGTGGACCAGCTGCTTGCCGGCGGTGTGCGCGACTACGAATACACGCTGGTGGAGCCGGCGTTGCTCGAGCCGGTCGAACCCGGGCCCCCCACCTTGCAGATGCGGCGCACCAGGGAGTACTGGGCCCAGTTCGACATCGGCTCCCGCCACACCTTCCAGTGGGTGCACGGGCCGCTCGGGCTGTGGCAGCTGCAGGCGGAGGAGCTGAACGGGAGATACCGCGAGTTCTACCAAAAGGAGCAGGGCGCCGGGCAGTAGCCTATTTGCCCCAGCTGTCCTTCAGCCCGGTGACTTTGTTGAATACCGGCAGGCCTTGCGCGCTTGCCGTGTCGAGCACGAAATACCCGTGCCGCTCGAACTGGAACCGCGTGCCCTGCGGCGCCTTCGCCAATGAAGGCTCGGCATACGCCCGCACCACCTTCTTGCTGTTCGGGTTCAGCGCCAGCTTGTAGTCCTTGCCGCCGGCATCGGGTTGCTCGTCGGTGAACAGGCGGTCGTACAGCACCACGTCGGCCTCGGCACCGTCAGCCACGCCGACCCAGGTGATCACGCCTTTCACCTTCACGGTATCGGCGCCCGGCGTGCCGCTCTTGGTGTCGGGCACCACTTCCGCCAGCACGGCGGTGATGTTGCCGTCAGCATCCTTCTCGCAGCCGGTGCACTTGACCACATAACCGTACTTCAGCCGCACCGTGTTGCCCGGGTACAGCCGGTGGTAGCCCTTGGGCGGCTCTTCGGCGAAGTCCTCGCGCTCGATCCACACCTCGCGACCGATGCTGAACTGGCGGGTGCCGAGCTCGGGCAGCTTCGGGTGGGCGGGGGCGCTGCAGGGCTCCAGGTGATCGGGGTTGCCGAACACATCGGCCCAGTTGGTGAGCTTGAGCTTCACCGGGTCGAGTACGGCCATCGCGCGCGGTGCCTTGCCTTCCAGGTCGTCGCGCACGGCGGCGTCGAGCAGGCTGTAGTCGATCCAGCCGTTGGCCTTGCTGACGCCGATGCGCTCGGCGAACAGGCGGAGCGCCTCGGGCGTGTAGCCGCGCCGGCGCATGCCGACGATGGTGGGCATGCGCGGGTCGTCCCAGCCGTCGACGATGCCTTCGTCCACGAGTTGCTTCAACTTGCGCTTGCTCGTCACCACGTAGGTGAGGTTGAGCCGCGCGAATTCGTACTGGTGCGGCAGGTTGAAGGGCTCGATGCGGTGTGCCTCCAGCGCATGCGCGAGCAGCGGCGTGAAGTGGTGCGCCTCGGTCTTCAGCAGTTGAAAGAACACCGGGAGGTCGGTGATGACGGCGCCACGGTCGTGCTCCCACTTGCCGAACAGCGCACGCATGCGTTCCTCGGGCTCGCTGTGATCGAGCTTGTGCGCATGGTTGTGGCAGTGCAGCGCGAACTCCTTGCCGGCTTCGATGCCTTGCTGCTCGATGCGCTCGATCAGCTCCTTCGCGCGGCGGAACTCCGGCTCGCGCAGGATGGGCACGATGCGCTCCAGCACCCAGTCGTAGAAGGGGCGCTGGTCTTCGAACTCGAGGGTGCAGATCGAGTGGGTGATGTTCTCCAGCGCATCTTCGATCGGGTGCGCGAAGGTGTACATCGGGTAGATGCACCAGGTGTCGCCGGTGTTGTGGTGCGTCGCGTGCTTGATGCGGTAGATGGCCGGATCGCGCATGTTGATGTTGGGCGACGCCATGTCGATCTTGGCACGCACCACCATCGCGCCGTCAGCGTGCTGGCCGTCGCGCATCTCGCGCAAGCGCGCCAGACTTTCTGCGGCGGGGCGGCTGCGGTAGGGGCTGTCGGTGCCCGGGGTCGTGAAGTCGCCGCGGTTGGCACGCATCTGCTCGGGCGTCTGCTCGTCGACGTAGGCGTGGCCGTTCTCGATCAGGTACTCGGCCGCGCGGTACATGAAGTCGAAGTAGTTGCTGGCGTAGTAGAGGTGCGAGGTGTGGTTCACGTCCCACGTCCAGCCCAGCCACTTCACCGCGTCGAGGATGGAATCGACGTACTCCTGTTCTTCCTTCTCGGGGTTGGTGTCGTCGAAGCGCATGTGGCACACGCCGCCGTACTCCTGTGCGAGGCCGAAGTTGAGGCAGATGCTCTTGGCGTGGCCCACGTGCAGGTAGCCGTT
>NZ_CAMLJQ010000043.1 GCF_946480305.1 uncultured Caldimonas sp. | reverse complement strand
CCTCCCGGGCCCAGCGCGAGCAGCACAGCTCGGCGATGTTGAACACCGGCGGCACGTGCCAACGGAATTCGCTGTACAGCGCGTCGTAGAGATCGTCGTCTTGGGCCATCGGTGCCTCCTCCAGGCCGAGCTTAGCGAGAGCACGCGCGGCAAGCCATCAGGGCTTGCCGCGGTGGCGCCAGAGGTTGAGAAGCAATCCGGCGTGGCCGAGCAGACTCCGCAAACGCCCCCAATCAAGGCGCAAAGCACAGCCATAGCTCAGGCTATGGCGAGCATTTGCAACGCCGAGTGGGGCCATTTGCGGGGGTGAGCGGTCATGGCGGATTGCTTCTCAACCTCTCAGTCGGGCCGCGCGATCTTCAGCAGTGCATCGCCGGTGGCGCGGCAGATGCGCCAGTCGGGCAGCATCGTGGCGCCCATCGCCTCGTAGAAGCGGATGGCCGGCTCGTTCCAGTCGAGCACGCTCCATTCGAAGCGCCCGCAGCCGCGCTCCACGGCCATCGCGGCCAGGTGCTTCAGCAACGCGCGGCCGAGGCCTGAACCGCGATGCTCGGGCAAAACGAACAGGTCTTCGAGGTACAGGCCCGGACGGCACAGGAAGGTCGAGAAATTGGTGAAGAACAGCGCGAAGCCGACGACCTGCAGCGAACTGCCCTCGCCCACTTCGGCCACCAGCGCCTCGGCGGGCGGGCGGGGGCCGAACAGCTGGGCGTGCAGCTTGTCGGGCGTGATGTCGAGCAGGTGGGTCAGCTTCTCGTATTCGGCCAGGGCGGTGATGAGGCGAACCAGCGTGGGTACGTCGTGCGGTTCGGCGGGGCGGATGTGAGCGGTCATGCGGTCGATTATGGGCGGCTACCGCCCCACCGCCAGGGCGGCATGGCAAGACAGTGGAAAATCGCGCCTCGATCCCCCGGACCTGGCCGATGACCCACAACAAGCAATTCGATCTCTACCTGCGCGTCCTGCGTTGCGTACGCCCGTACTGGCGCAAGTTCGCGCTCGGCATCGTCGCGATGGTGGTGTATGCGGGCACCGAGACGGCGTTGCCGGCCCTGCTGAAGGAATTGCTGGACGGCAGCTTCGTCGAGAAGGACCCGCGCGCGATCCACCTGACGCCGCTGTTGATCGTGCTGCTGTTCGTCGTGCGGGGCCTGTCCGACTACCTGCACACCACCGCGCTGCACGGCGTGGCCAACAGCGTGGTGCTCGACCTGCGCACGCAGATGTTCGACAAGCTGCTGCGCCTGCCCACCAGCTACTACGACCGCGAGTCGAGCGCGACGACGATGTCCAAGCTCACCTACAACGCGCAGCAGGTGAGCCCGATCATCACCAATGCCCTGATCACCATCGTCAAGGACACGCTGACGGTGATGGGCCTGCTGGGCTACATGCTCTACCTGAACTGGCGGCTGTCGCTGGTGTTCTTCACCGTGCTGCCGGTGATCGCCTTCGTGATCCGCTCGGTGAGCCGGCGGCTGCGTGGCCTGAGCCGGGCGCAGCAGGCGTCGATGGGCGAGATGACGCACGTGATCCAGGAGGTGGTCGGCGGCCACAAGGAGATCAAGATCTTCGGCGGCGAGGCGTATGAGTACAAGCGCTTCCACGAGGTGGCCAACGGCCTGCGCCGCTACACGATGAAGGTGGTGTCCACCGCCGCGGCCAACGGTCCCATCGTGCAGGCGATCGCGGTGCTGGCGCTGGCGGCCATCATCTATTACGCGGCACTGCAGTCGCAGACCAACCAGCTCACGGTGGGCGGCTTCGTGTCGTTCTTCGGCGCGATGGCGCTGCTGCTCGCGCCGCTGAAGCGCCTGTCGAACGTCAACGAGCCGCTGCAGCGCGGCCTGGCGGCGGCGGTGAGCGTGTTCGAGGTGCTCGACACCGAGCCCGAGCCCGACGAGGGCCAGCCGATGCAGCGCGCCACCGGGCACCTGAAGTTCGAGGGCGTGGGCTTTCGCTACCCGCATGCCGAACGGCCCGCGCTGCAAGGGGTGGATCTGGACATCCAGCCCGGAGAAACAGTGGCGCTGGTGGGTTCGTCCGGCAGCGGCAAGTCGACGCTGATGTCGCTGATCCCGCGCTTCTATCCGCTCGCCGAAGGGCGCATCCTGCTCGACGGCATCGACACGCGCGACGTGAGGCTGCGCGACCTGCGCGCCAACCTGGCACTCGTGACGCAGCACGTGGTGCTGTTCAACGACACGGTGGCTGCCAACATCGGCTACGGGTTGCAGGGCGACGTGACGCGCGAGCAGGTGGTGAAAGCGGCTGAAGCGGCCTACGCGATGGAGTTCATCAACGCGCTGCCGCAGGGGCTGGACACGCCGATCGGCGAGAACGGCGCGCGCTTGTCCGGCGGGCAGCGGCAGCGCCTGTCGATCGCGCGCGCGCTGCTGAAGGACGCGCCCATCCTGCTGCTCGACGAAGCCACCTCCGCGCTCGACACCGAGTCGGAGCGTGCGGTGCAGGCGGCCATCGACAACCTCAAGCGCGGCCGCACGACGCTGATCATCGCGCACCGCCTCTCCACCATCGTCAACGCCGACCGCATCGTCGTGCTCGACCAGGGCAGAATCGCCGAGGTCGGCACCCACCAGGAGCTGCTCGCACGCGGCGGCATCTACAGCCGCTTGCACCGCCTGCAGTTCAGCAACGCCGAATGACACCTCCTTCCATGCAGCAGATCCCTGACTTTTCCCGCCTGCGCCTGCTGGTGGCCGGCGACGTGATGCTCGACCGCTACTGGACGGGCAGCACGACACGCATCTCGCCGGAAGCACCGGTGCCCGTGGTCAACGTGCGCAAGTCGGAGGAACGCGCCGGTGGCGCGGCCAACGTGGCGCTCGGCCTGCGCGCGCTCGGCGCCCAGGTCGACGTGATGGGCCGCGTGGGGCGCGACGAGGGCGCCCGCACGCTGGCCGGCGTGCTGGAAGCCGCCGGTGTGCACTGCCTGTTCGAGGAAGACCCATCGCGCGCCACCATCGTGAAGCTGCGGGTGCTGAGCCACCAGCAGCAGATGATCCGGCTCGACTTCGAGGACGCCCCCGACCCGGCGGCCAGCCTGCCGGTGGAACGCTTCCGCGCGCACCTTGCGCCGGTCGATGCGGTGGTGCTGTCCGACTACGGCAAGGGGGCCCTGTTCAACGTGCCCGAGCTGATCGGCGCGGGGCGCGATGCCGGCAAACCGGTGCTGGTCGACCCCAAGCAGCTCGATTTCGGGGTCTACCGCCATGCCACCGCCCTCACCCCGAACAGGCACGAGTTCGAGCGCGCCGCGGGCACCTGCCGCACCGAACAGGAGCTGGTCGACAAGGGCCGGGAGCTGCTGGAACGCTACGACTGGCAGGCCCTGCTGATCACGCGCGGCGAAGAAGGCATGACGCTGCTCGAACGCGGCGCGCAGGCGCTGCACATTCCCACCCGCGCGCAGGAGGTCTACGACGTGACCGGCGCGGGCGACACCGTGATCGCGGTGCTCGCTGCCTGCGCCGCTGCCGGCGCCGGCTGGGCTGCGGCGGCGGAACTCGCCAACCTGGCGGCGGGCCTGGCCGTCGGCAAGGTGGGCACCACGGCCATCACGCTGGCCGAACTGCAACGCGCGCTGCCGCGCGCCTGAGGCCATGATCAGTTCCATCCACGTGCTCGGCAGCCGCGAGCTGGGCGGCGCCGACCGCTTTTTCATCCGCCTGGTCGAAGCGCTGGCGCAGGCCGGCCACCCGACGCTTGCCGTCACGCGGCCCGGCAGCCCGGTCGCGCTGGCGCTCAAGCCGCAGATCGAGCAGGTGCACCTGTCGCTGGCGGCAAAGTGGGACATCTATTCGCGCTGGCAGCTCACGCGGCTGATCGCCAAGCGCCAGCCCGACGTGGTCCAGACCTACATGGGCCGGGCCACACGGCTCACCCGCCTGCCGGCCGGCAGCACCGCGCTGCACGTGGCCCGGCTGGGCGGCTACTACAAGATCCGCGGCTACTACGAGCACGCGCATGCGTGGGTCGGCAACACGCACGGCATCTGCGACTACCTGCGTGCGCAGGGGCTGCCGGCCGACCGGGTGTTCTACATCGGCAACTTCGTGCCGCAACCGCGCGCAGTCGAGCCACAGGAACTGCAGGCCCTGCGCACCACGCTGTCGCTGCCGCCGCAGGCACTGGTGGTGTTTGCGCTCGGCAGGTTGATCGAGAAGAAGGGCTTCGTCGACCTGCTGCAGGCCTTCAGGCAGGTGCCTGAGCAAGCGCAGGGTCGGCCGGTGGTGCTGGTGATCGCCGGCGACGGGCCGGACCGGCAGGCGCTGGAAGCGCTGAGCAACGAACTCGGCCTGCAGGCCCGGGTGCGCTGGGCCGGCTGGCAGAACGACCCCACGCCGTTCTATGAACTGGCCGACGTGTTCGTCTGCCCCTCGCGCCACGAACCGCTGGGCAACGTGATCCTGGAAGCATGGCAACACCGGCTGCCGGTGCTGAGCACGCGCAACGAGGGGGCGCTGGAACTGGTGCGCGACGGCAGCAATGGCGTGCTGGCGCCGCTGTCCGATGCCGACGGCCTGGCGCGGTCGCTGGCTGCGATGCTGCAGATGCCGGCCGAAGCCCGCGAGGCACTGGCCGCCGCCGGCTACCAGACCGTGCAGAACGAGCACCACGAAAACGCGGTCGTCGGCGCCTACCTCGAGCTGTACGAAAAGCTGGGCGCGCAGCGTCGATCAGCTCGATGAACCGCATCCTGATCATCCGGCTCTCGGCACTGGGCGACGTGGTGATGGCCTCCGGGCTCATCCCTGCCCTGCGGCACCTCCATCCGCAGGCACACATCGCCTGGCTGGTGGAGCCCGCCGCAGCGCCCTTGCTGCGCCACAACCCCCGGCTGGACGAAGTGATCGTGTGGCCACGTGGCGAGTGGCAGCAGTTGTGGCGCGAGCGACGCTACCTGACGCTGTGGCGCCGGGTGCGCCAGTTCCGCCGTGAGCTGAAGGAACGCAGCTTCGACGTGGTGCTGGATGCGCAAGGCCTGTTGAAAAGCGCCGTGTGGGCGCGTGCGAGCGGTGCCCCACGCCGCATCAGCCTGATCGGGCACGAAAGCAGCCACCGGCTGATGACCGAGCGGGTGGTGCCACCGCCCGACCCCACCAAGCCGATCGGCAATGAATACCGGTACCTGGCGAAATACCTGGGCGCGCCGGGCCAGGCCTTCCAGCTCGATCTGGCCCTGGGAGACGCTGCTCGCGTCGCGGCGACGAACAAGCTCGCGCAGGCCGGCGTGCAGGGTCGCTGGGCGGCGCTGTGCCCCTTCACGACCCGGCCGCAGAAGCACTGGTTCGAAGACCGGTGGGCCGCGCTGGCGACTCGGCTGCGGGCGGCAGGGCTCACCCCGGTGATGCTGGGCGGGCCGGCAGATGCAGAGGCGGCCGCACGCATTGCGGCCATGGCGCCCGGGCTGGTGAATCTGGCCGGCGCCCTGAAGCTCGACGAAACCGCGGCGGCCATCGCCCAAAGCAGCCTGCTGATCGGCGTCGACACCGGGCTCACACACATGGGCACGGCGTTGAAGGTGCCGACCGTCGCCCTGTTCGGCTCCACGCGGCCGTATCTCGACGCGCGCACGCCGAGCACGCGCATCCTCTACGAGGCGCTCGACTGCTCGCCCTGCCATCGGCACCCCACGTGCGGCGGTGCCTTCCATTGCATGCAGCGCCACGGCGTGGACGCGGTGTTCGAGCAGGCCATGCGGCTGCTGCCGCCCGCTGCCTGAAAGGCCCCGTCAGCTCGACACGGCACAATCCCGCTGCGTACACCCTGTCTGGCCCTCCCTCAATGAAGATCCTCGTCACCGGCGCCGCCGGATTCATCGGCATGCATGTCTGCCAGCGCCTGCTGGCCCGCGGAGACGACGTCACCGGGATCGACAACCTCAACGATTACTACCCGCCCCAGCTCAAGCGCGACCGCCTGGCGCAGTTGCGGCCCCTGCCCGGTTTTCGCTTCGAGCAGATCGACGTGGCGGACGCGCCCGCCATGCAGACACTGTTCACGCACGGCGGGTTCGACGTGGTGGTGCACCTCGCCGCCCAGGCGGGTGTGCGGCATTCGATCCACCACCCGCTCGCCTACGGCCACAGCAACCTCACCGGCTACCTGAACGTGCTCGAAGGCTGCCGGCAGGCGCGGGTTCGGCACCTGGTCTATGCCAGCAGTTCCAGCGTCTACGGCGGCAACACCAGGATGCCCTTCTCAGAAGACGATCGCGTCGATACGCCGGTGAGCCTGTACGCCGCCACCAAGCGCGCCAACGAGCTGATGGCGTATTCGTACAGCCACCTGTACGAGCTGCCGACCACCGGGCTGCGCTTCTTCACCGTCTACGGCCCCTGGGGCCGGCCGGACATGGCGTATTTCTCGTTCACCAAGGCCATCCTCGAAGGCCGGCCGATCGACGTGTTCAACCACGGCCAGATGGCGCGCGACTTCACCTACGTGGACGACGTGGTCGAAGGCGTGGTGCGCGTGGCCGACCGCCCGCCCCCGGTGGGCGACACACCGCCATACCGCCTGTTCAACATCGGCAACCACCAGCCCGAGCAACTGCTCGACTTCATCGCCTGCATCGAAGCCGCCACGGGCCGCAAGGCCGAATTGCGCCTGCTGCCGATGCAGGACGGCGACGTGCCCGCCACCTATGCCGACGTGGACCGCCTGCAGGAATGGGTGGGCTTCCGCCCCACCACCAGGCTGCGGGACGGCATCGACCGCTTCGTCGCGTGGTATTTGCAGTACTACGGCACGCCGGGTGCCACCGCTTGAGCGAACGGAGCGACACATGAAAGTGCTGCACGTCGAAGCGGGCATGCACCTGTACGGGGGCGCGCTGCAGGTGGTGTTCCTGCTGCGGGGCCTGCAGGCCGTGCCGGGTGACGAGCACGTGCTGGCCTGCCCGCTGGGCAGCGCGATCGGAGAGGCGGCGGCCACCCATGGCATTCCCGTGCGGCCGATCCGCATGGGCGGCGATGCGGACTTGGGGATGGTGTCGCGCCTGCGCCGGCTGATCCGCGAAGAGCGGCCCGACGTGGTCCACCTGCACAGCCGCCGGGGCAGCGACCTCTGGGGCGGGCTCGCGGCCCGGCTCGAGGGCGTGCCTGCGGTGCTGAGCCGGCGCGTCGACAACCCGGAGTCGAAGACCTGGGTCGCGCTGAAGTACCGGCTGTTTGACCGCGTGATCGCCATCTCGCACGGCATCCGCGAGGTGCTGCTGGCCGAAGGCCTGCCTGCCGACAAGGTGGTGTGCGTGCACAGCTCGGTCGACACCGAGCGCTATCGGCCGGACGGCGGCGACGACGCATGGTTCCGGCAGGAGTTCGGGCTGGCAGCCGACGCGCCGGTGCTGGCGATGATCGCGCAGTTCATTCCCCGCAAAGGGCACCGCACGATGATCGACGCGATGCCGGCGATCCTGCGGGAGCATCCACGCACCCGCCTGCTGCTGTTCGGCAAGGGCCCGGAGCAGGAGGCCATCGCCCGGCTCATCGCCGAACGCGGGCTGCAGGCCAGTGTCACCGTGGCGGGCTTCCGCGACGACCTGCATCGTGTGATCCCGTGTGTCGACCTGGTCGTGCACCCGGCCTCGATGGAAGGCCTGGGCGTCGCGCTGCTGCAGGCCGCAGCCTGCGGCGTGCCGATGGTGGGGGCACGCGCAGGCGGCATCCCCGAGGTGGTGCGCCCGGGCCTGAGCGGCGAACTGGTCGCGCCCGGCGATGCGCCGGCATGGGCGCAGGCCGTCAACCGGCTGCTGGCGTCGCCCGGGCTGCGGCGGCAGTACGGCACCCAAGGTCGCCAGCTGGCGCTCGACGAGTTCTCGGTGGCGGCCATGGTCCGCGGCAACCGGGCGGTCTATACGGACGTGCTCTCGGAACGGATGGCCCGGCGATGACGAAGGTTGCGCTGTACTTCGTGGCTTCGCCGCTGCAATACCTGGCCGCCCGGCAGATCGCGCTGACGCACGAGGCCGGGGCCCGCCAGGTGCTGGTCTGGTACAAGCGCGGCCTGCGCCCGGTGGTGCGGCAACAGGATTGGGATGCTTCGGTCTACATGGCGTGGCCCCGCTGGGATCCGCTGCCCGGGCCGTTCGGCCGCCACCGGCGCCTGCGCGAGAACATCCGCCTCGTCAGCACGCTCGTGGGCGAATGCACGGAACTGCACATCCACAGCGCGGTGTTCGACACCGAGGCGATCAACTACTTCCTGCATGCCCTCCCCCGCGCGAGCGGGGCCACCACGATGCGTGCCCGCATCCTGCCCGACGGATTGATCAGCATCCGGCGCTACCCGCTGTCGTGGCCCAAACGCCTGGCCCAATACCTGCGCAAGCTGCGCCGGGTGGTGGCTCCCGAGCTCGACTACTGGTGCTTCGCCGGTGACCGCATCGGCTCCGATGCCGCGTTCTGCGACCGCATCTACGTCCTGCCGGGCCTGCCGCACGAATATCCGCCAGCCAAGACCGTGACGCTCGCACCACTGGCGAGCGCCACGCAGCAGGCCGAGCCGCGGCCGGGCGAGGCGAAGCGCGCCCTCGTGGTGGGCCAGCCGCTCGTGGGCGTGGGATTGATCAGCGAAGCGTCGATGCACGAGATCGCCGCGCGCATCGAAGCCCGCCTGAAGGCGCTGGGCATCGAGCGCATCCTCTACAAGGGGCACCCGAAGGACCCGAACCGTGAGCTGTACCGCCCGGGGTACGAAATCGTCGAACCCGACGAACCGCTGGAAGCGTGGATGAGCCACCAGCGGTTCGAAGTGGTCATCGGCGTGCGATCGTCGTCGCTGCTGTTCGCCAAGCAGTTGTACGGCCCGGCCACCGAGGTGGTGGCGCTGGGCTGGGAGCACGTGAAGTTCAAGTCGGAGCGGGAGCGGGCCGACATGACCGACGTGTTCCGCACCTGCGGAGTGCACCTCGAATGAGCCTCACTGCGTTTCGCGCGCGGATCCCCGGCATCAACTCGTGGCTGCTGGCCGCGCTGTTCTTCCTGATCCCCATCAAGGTGGCGCCGGCCTACGTGCTGACCGCCGTGATGCTCGGGCTGTGGCTCATCGAAGGCCGCCATGCCGAGAAGTGGCAAGCGCTGCGGTCGCACCCGCCTGCGTGGATCTTCCACGGCTTCTTCTGGGTGATGGCTGCCTCGCTGCTGTGGACGGAACACTGGGACGAGGGGCGCCGCAACGTGCTGCGCTACACCTTCGTCGCGCTGGCCCCCATGTTCTTCTGGGTGGCACGGCGCGAGCACAGGTCGCGCTACGTCCTCGCCTTCCTGGCCGGGCTGCTGCTGTGCGAAGTGCTGGCCTACTACAACTGGCTGCAGATCAACCTGTTCACGCAGTGGCCCGAAGGCCCGCTGTTGAAGTCCAAGGGACTGCAGGAGACGGCACCCTTCGTCGATCGCATCCTCTACGCGCCCGCCCTCGCCTTCGGCGGCTACCTCGCGGCACGCGGCGTGCTGACCAGCCAGGGGCGCACACGCGTGGCGTACGCCGCGATGCTGCTGCTCACGTTCGGCAACCTGGTGTTCTCCGGCGGGCGCACGGGGCTGGCGGCGTTCCTGGTGCTCGTCATGCTGCTGGTGGTACAGCAGTTCCCCGGGCGCGCGTTGGTGGGCTCCCTGGTGGCGCTGCTCGTCGGCGTGCTCGTTTCCGTCGCCGTCTATCTCTCAAGTGACAGCCACGCCCGCGAACGTCTGCATAGGATCGTGGCCGAGGCCGCCGACCCGCAGGCCAAGGTCGGCAGTTCGGTCGGCGAGCGCTACACGTTCACGGTGAACACGCTGCGCATCATTGCCGAGCATCCGGTGCTGGGTGTCGGAGCCGGCGACTACACCGCCGAGTACCGCGAGGTGAACCGACGCTACACGCCCCAATGGAAGTACACCTTCAACCCGCACAACCAGTTCCTGTTCAGCCTCGTGACCGCCGGGGCGCTCGGCGGCGCCGCGCTGTTGCTGCTGTACTGGGGGCCGTACTTCATCTACCGGCGCGAAGCGGACGAGCTCGCCGCGGTGCGGCTGGCACTGCCGGTGTTCTTCACCGTCATCAGCCTCGCCGAGTCCTACCTGTGGCGCTCCAACACCTGCCTGCTGTTCGTCGCGTTCAGCGCGATGCTGTATCCCGTCCAACCGCCCGGCCGTCGTTGACGAAGTCGGCGGTGCTCCGCGAAAGTCATCGATGAACCCACCCGCCGCCGCGCCCTCGTATGCCGAGCGACGCCCGCCGAAGTCCGGCTTCCTTACCGTGCGGGGCCTGCGCTATCACGTGCAGACCTGGGGCCAGCCCGGGCTCGCGACCACTGAACGACCTGCTCTGGTGATGCTGCACGGCTGGATGGACGTGGGCGCGTCCTTCCAGTTCGCGGTCGACGCGCTGGGCGCCGACCGCTACGTGATCGCACCCGACTGGCGCGGCTTCGGCCTCACCGAAACCCCGCCCACCGACACCTACTGGTTCCCCGACTACCTGGCCGACCTGGACGCCCTGCTCGACCAGTTGCTGCCCGACCAGCCCATCGACCTGCTCGGCCACAGCATGGGCGGCAACGTCGCGATGCTCTATGCCGGCATCCGCCCCGAGCGCGTGCGCCGCCTGATCAACCTCGAAGGCTTCGGCCTGCCCGACAGCCGGCCGGCGCAGGCACCGAAGCGCTACGTGCAATGGCTGGACGACCTGAAAACACCCCAGCAACTGCGCACCTACGACTCCCTCGCCGCCGTGGCCGAGCGCCTGCGCAAGAACAACCCGCTGCTGCGCGAAGACCGCGCCGCGTGGCTGGCCCGGCACTGGTCGCGCCAGGACGAGCAGGGCCAATGGGCCATCCTCGGCGACCCGGCGCACAAACGCGCCAACCCGGTGCTTTACCGCAAGGAAGAAGCGTTGGCCTGCTGGCAGCGCATCACCGCGCCGGTCCTGTGGGTCGAGGGCGACCAGACCGACGTGAGCAAATGGTGGGGCGACCGCTACCCCCGCAGCGACTTCGAGACCCGCCTGGCGGTGGTGCCCCGGCTGGAACGCCACGTGCTCAGTCCGGCGGGGCACATGCTGCACCACGACCAGCCGGAAGCGCTGGCCCGGCACATCGAGGCGTTCCTCGATACGCCTTGAAGGCGAGTGGCTGGCCGGTGCGTGAGAAAATCGCCGGTTTCGACAAGGACACACAGCCATGGACGCAGAACGCATCAACGCCATCGGGTCGGCCCTCGAGGACCTGACCCGCCGTACCTCCGAGCTACGGAGGTATCTTTGACTGGGAGACCAAGTCTCACCGCCTGAGCGAGGTCAACGCCGCGCTCGAAGACCCGGCCGTCTGGAACAACCCCAAACAGGCCCAGGAACTCGGCCGCGAGAAGAAGTCGCTGGAAGCGGTAGTGCTGACGATCAGCCACCTCGAGTCCGAGCTGTCCGACAACACCGAGCTGTTCGAACTGTCGCGCGAGGACGGAGACGAGGCCGGCCTCGAAACCATCGAGAGCGAGGCGCGCAAGCTGACGGAGGAAGTGGAACGGCTGGAGTTCCGCCGCATGTTCAGCAACCCGGCCGATCCGCTCAACTGCTTCATCGACATCCAGGCCGGCGCCGGCGGCACCGAGGCGTGCGACTGGGCCAGCATGCTGCTGCGCCAGTACCTGCGCTACGCTGAACGCAAGGGCTTCAAGGCCACGCTCGAGGACGAGACCGCGGGCGACACCGCAGGTATCAAGAGCGCCACGATCAAGGTCGAGGGCGAATACGCGTTCGGCCTGCTGCGCACCGAGACCGGTGTGCACCGTCTGGTGCGCAAGAGCCCGTTCGACTCCGCCGGCGGCCGCCACACGTCGTTCGCTTCGGTGTTCGTCTACCCGGAGATCGACGATTCGGTCGAGATCGAGATCAACCCGGCCGACGTGCGTGTGGACACCTTCCGCGCCAGCGGCGCCGGTGGTCAGCACATCAACAAGACCGACTCGGCCGTGCGGCTCACGCACATCCCGACCGGCATCGTGGTGCAGGCCCAGGACAGCCGCAGCCAGCACAGCAACCGCGACCTCGCCTGGCAGCGCCTGCGCTCGCGCCTGTACGACCATGAAATGCGCAAGCGCATGGAAGAACAGCAGAAACTGGAGGACACCAAGACCGACGTCGGCTGGGGCCACCAGATCCGCTCCTACGTGCTGGACCAGAGCCGCATCAAGGATCTGCGCACCAACGTCGAGATCTCCAACACCCAGAAGGTGCTGGACGGCGACCTGGATGCGTTCATCGAAGCCAGCCTCAAGCAAGGCATCTAAGAACCTGCACCGGCCCCCGGTGGGCTGGTGCTGATCGAAAGAGAGACACAGCATGCGTGAAGGCACCGCCACCGTGATCCGGCGCGAGGACTACGCCCCGCCGGCCTACTGGATCCGCTCGGTCGAACTGACCTTCGACCTCGACCCAGCCAAGACGCTGGTCACCAACCGGATGCAGGTCGAGCGCAACCCGCAGGCCACCACCCAGACGCTGCGCCTGGACGGCGAAGACCTGAACCTGCTGCGCGTGCTGGTCAACGGCGAATCGGTGTCGTTCCGCGTCGAGAACCAGCAACTGGTGCTCGAAAACCTGCCCACCGAGGCGTTCACGCTGGAGCTGCGCAACACCTGCTCGCCGGAGAAGAACACGCAGTTGTCGGGGCTCTACACCTCCGGCGGCGGCTTCTTCACCCAGTGCGAGGCGCAGGGCTTTCGCCGCATCACCTACTTCCTCGACCGCCCGGACGTGATGGCGGTCTACACCGTCACGCTGAAGGCCGACAAGACCAAATACCCGGTGCTGCTGTCCAACGGCAACCTGGTCGAACAAGGCGCGCTGGACAACGGCAAGCACTACGCCAAGTGGCACGACCCCTTCCCCAAGCCGAGCTACCTGTTCGCGCTGGTGGCGGCCAAGCTGGTGTGCCGCGAGCAGAAGATCCGTGCCGCGAGCGGGCGCGAGCACCTGCTGCAGGTGTACGTGCGCGCCGGCGACCTGGACAAGACCGAGCATGCGATGCAATCGCTCATCGCATCGGTGGCCTGGGACGAGCGTCGTTTCGGGCTCTCGCTCGATCTCGACCGCTTCATGATCGTCGCAGTGAGCGACTTCAACATGGGCGCGATGGAGAACAAGGGGTTGAACATCTTCAACACCAAGTACGTCCTCGCCAACCCCGCCACCGCCACCGATGTGGACTACGCCGGCATCGAGAGCGTGGTCGGCCACGAGTACTTCCACAACTGGACCGGCAACCGCGTCACCTGCCGTGACTGGTTCCAGCTGAGCCTGAAGGAAGGCCTGACCGTCTTCCGCGACCAGGAGTTCAGCCAGGATCTGGCCGGCTCGCCGAGCGCGCGGGCCGTCAAGCGCATCGACGACGTGCGCACGCTGCGCCAGCATCAGTTCCCCGAAGACGCCGGCCCGATGGCCCACCCGGTGCGCCCGGACAGCTATCTCGCGATCGACAACTTCTACACCGCCACCGTCTACGACAAGGGCTCGGAAGTGGTGCGGATGATGCAGACGCTGGTCGGGCGCGAAGGCTTTGCGCGCGGCATGACCTTGTATTTCGAGCGCCATGACGGGCAGGCCGTGACCTGCGACGACTTCGCACAGGCCATTGCCGACGCCAACCCCGGCAGCCCGCTCGCGCAGAAGCTGGAGCAGTTCAAGCGCTGGTACAGCCAGGCCGGCACGCCGCGCGTGGTGGCGCGCGGGCTCTACAACGCCGAGATGCGCACCTACACGCTGCAGCTCAGCCAGCATTGCCTGCCCACGCCCGGCCAGGCCGAGAAGCTGCCGTTCGTGATCCCCGTCGCGCTCGGCCTCGTGGGCCGCGATGCGCAGCACCTGCCGCTGCAGCTCGTCGGTGAAGACGCCCCTGCGGGCACCGAACGGGTGCTGGTGCTGAGCGAAGCCACGCAACGGTTCGAGTTCGTCAACGTCGAGGTCGAGCCGGTGCCGTCGCTGCTGCGCGGCTTCTCGGCGCCCGTGATCCTGGAAGACACCCTTTCGGATGCCGACCTGCTGACGCTGCTCGCGCACGATGCCGACCCGTTCAACCGCTGGGAAGCCGGCCAGCGCCTCGCATTGAACCGCCTGCTTGCGGTCATCAAGGGCAGCGGCGTGCTGCACCTCGATGCGCCGTACATCGACGCGATGCGCGCGGTGATCCACCACCCCGCGCTCGATGCTGCCTTCAAGGAGCTGGTGCTCACGCTCCCCGGCGAGAGCTACATTGCCGAGCAACTGGAGCAGGTCGACCCGCAGCGCATCCACACGGTGCGCGAATCGATGCGCCTGCAGCTCGCGAACGCGCTGCACGCCGATTGGGAATGGGCGTACGAGATGCACCAGGACACCGGCGGCTACTCGCCGGACCCGGTCTCTTCCGGCCGCCGCGCGCTGGCCAATCTGTCGCTCGCCTACCTGTGCCTGGCTGCCGCCGAGAAGCACGCGCCAATCTGGCCGGGCAAGGCCTACCAGCGCTTCAAGGATGCCGGCAACATGACCGACCGCCTGGGCGCCCTCAGCGCGCTGGTGGGCGCCCACAGCGAACTGGCCACGCCGGCGCTCGAGCGCTTCCACGCGATGTTCAAGGACGAGGCGCTGGTGGTCGACAAGTGGTTCGCGTTGCAGGCCAGCGCCCCCGAGAAGGACGGCCGCGTGTTCGCCCGCGTGAAGTCGCTGATGTCGCACCCCGACTTTTCGCTGCGCAACCCGAACCGGGCACGCAGCCTCGTCACCGCGCTGTGCTTTTCCAACCCGGCCGCTTTCCATCGCCCCGACGCCGCGGGCTATGTGTTCTGGGCCGAGCGGGTGCTGGAACTCGACGCGATCAACCCTCAGCTCGCCGCCCGCCTGGCGCGCGCCATGGACCGCTGGAAGCAGCTGGCCGAGCCCTACCGCAGTGCCGCGCGCGAGGCCATCGCCCGCGTGGCCGCCAGGGGCGAGCTGAGCGACGACGTGCGCGAGATCGTCACGCGCGCGCTGGCCGATTGATTCACTTGGGGAGTTTTCTATGGGTAAACGCATCAGCTTGACGCAATACCTCGTCGAGCAGCAGCGCATGCACGGGCACATTCCCGGGCAGTTGCGCCTGCTGATCGAGGTGGTGGCGCGTGCGTGCAAGCGCATCGCGATCAGCGTCAACAAGGGCGCCTTGGGCGACGTGCTCGGCAGCGCCGGCACCGAGAACGTGCAGGGCGAAGTGCAGAAGAAGCTCGACGTCATCTGCAACGAGGTGCTGATCGAGGCCAACGAATGGGGCGGCCACCTCGCGGCGATGGCCTCGGAGGAAATGGACGGCATCTACCTGGTGCCCAACCGCTTCCCGCAGGGTGAATACCTGCTGCTGTTCGATCCGCTCGACGGCTCGAGCAACATCGACGTCAACGTCAGCATCGGCACGATCTTCTCGGTGCTCAAGAAGCCGGAAGGGCATGCGGGCGTCAGCGAGGCGGACTTCCTGCAGCCGGGCAGCCAGCAGGCGGCCGCGGGCTACTGCATCTACGGCCCGCAGACCACGCTCGTGCTGACCGTGGGCGACGGCGTGGCGATGTTCACGCTCGACCGCGAGCAGGGCTCCTGGGTGCTGACGCAGGACGGCGTGCAGATCCCGGAAGACACCAAGGAATTCGCGATCAACATGAGCAACATGCGTCACTGGGCCCCGCCGGTGAAGCGCTACATCGACGAATGCCTGGCCGGCAAGGAGGGTCCGCGCGGCAAGGACTTCAACATGCGCTGGGTCGCCTCGATGGTGGCCGACGTGCACCGCATCCTGACACGCGGCGGCATCTTCATGTACCCCTGGGACAAGCGCGAGCCCGACAAGCCCGGCAAGCTGCGCCTGATGTACGAGGCCAACCCGATGGGCTTCATCGTCGAGCAGGCCGGCGGCGCCGCGACCAACGGGCTGCAGCGGGTGCTCGACATCCAGCCGGGCAAGCTGCACGAGCGGGTCAGCGTGATCCTGGGTTCGAAGAACGAGGTGGAGCGGGTCACCTCGTACCACGTCGACGCGGCGAGCTGACGGGCTTCCCTGCCCGGAAAAGAATTTGCTAGAATCGCGGTCTCTTTTGCCGGTGTAGCTCAGTTGGTAGAGCAGCGCATTCGTAATGCGAAGGTCACCAGTTCGAATCCGGTCACCGGCACCAAGAGACGAACGCCAAAGGCCTGACGGGCAACCGTCGGGCCTTTTTGCTTGGGCGCGAGACACACAAGCGGGATCGGCGGTTGCTGGGGCATGTGCATGAGCATCCGTATGAAATTCCCGGCCACAGGCCCGACCACACGCCCGATTGCATTCCCGATCACGCGTTGGCTTGCCGCGGGGCTGGTCGCCCTCTCCGCCGCCGCCCCGGCGGCCGTCATCGCGCAGTCGACGCAGTCGCCTGAGCAGGCGCCTCGCGTGCAGGCCCTGTACGAAACCCTGATGGACGCGACCGTCCACAACAAGGTCGGCGACTTTCACCGTGTCTGCAACGACGACGTGCGCGCCGCGGTGACGCCGGAGAAGCTCGAAAACGTCAGCAACGCCATCAAGCCGGTGCTGGCGCAAGGGTACGAAAGCGACTACCTGGGGAACTACCGGAAGACGGGTCTGGACGTGCATCTCTACCGCGTCGATCCCACGGCCGGCGAGGACGACCTGCTGGTGGTGCTCGCCGTGCGCGACGACCGCTGCGCCGGATTCCTGCTGCAGTAAGGCCGGCATGCAGTAGAACTTGCCGCAACGCGTTTCACGCGGCCTGGGCATGCATGGCAGGGCGCGGCAGGGCAAAGCAGAACGTCGCGCCCTCACCCGGCCTGGCATGCGCCCAGACGCGGCCCCCGTGGCGCTGCACGACCCGCTTGACCGATGCGAGCCCGATGCCCACGCCTTCGAACTCGGCGGCCGCATGCATGCGGAAGAAGGCATTGAACAGCCGATCCGCCTGCTGCGGGTCGAAGCCGACACCGTTGTCCGTCACCGAGTAGACGATCTCGTCGCCCTGCACCTCGCCGTTGACGTGCACGCGTGGCGGCTCGCGGTTGCGCGAATACTTCACCGCGTTCGACAGCAGGTTGAGCCAGACCTGGCGCAGCAGGCGCGCATCGCCGTGGGCCGTGGGCAGATCGCCGACACACCACTCGATGGCTTGCGGGGTGCGCTGCCGCGACAGGTCATCCAAGGCTTCTTGCACGAGCTGCCGCATGTCGACCGGCGCGAACTCGGGTTGTGCCGCTCCCAGCCGTGCAAACCGCAGGAAGTCACCGATCAGCTGGCGCATCCGGGCGGTCTCGCTGCCGATGGCCTCAAGGTACTGCTGCTCCCGTGGCCCCAGTTGCGGCAGGGTGGCGGCCTGCAACAGCTCGATGAAGCCTTCCACGTGCGCCAGCGGGGCTCGCAGGTCGTGCGACACCGCAGCGCAAAAGGCGTCGAGCTCCGAATTGGCCGCTGCCAGTTCTTCATTGCGCCGCGCCATCAGCGAATTGAGCAGCGCCAGCTCCGCCGCTGCCCGCTCGCGCTCGCTCACCTCGGCCTTCAGTTGGGAGCGCGCGCGCTCCAGCTCGATGAAGACTTCGACCTTCGCGCGCAGGATGGCGGGCACGACCGGCTTGGTGAGGTAGTCGACCGCTCCGGCCGAATAACCCTCGAACATCATTTCCTCGCTCTTTTCGAGCCCGGTGAGGAAGATGATCGGCGTCGTCTGGGACCGCCGGCGTGAACGGATCAGCGTTGCCGTCTCGATGCCGCTGATGTCGGGCATACGCACGTCGAGCAGGATGACCGCGAAGTCCTCCTCCAGCACGCGCTTGAGCGCCTCGTGCCCCGATTGCGCACGCACCAGCCGCTCGCCCAGCGGCTCGAGGATGGCCTCCAGCGACAGCAGGTTGGCGGGCTCATCATCGACGAGAAGCAGGCTGACCGTCTTGCCGGACCCCACCGTCATGGTCTGTGCCTCACCTGACGCGCCGGTACACCGGCTCTGAACCGTCGGCACGCTCGTAGTCGCCGCGGTGGGCTGCGTGCAACAACGATTCGCTGTTACCCAGCCCGAGGTAGCCCAGCGGTGCGAGGCTCTGGTGGATGACGTCGAGCGCGCGGCGCTGCCCGGTTTCGTCGAGGTACATGAGCACGTTGCGGCAGGAGATCAGATGGAATTCGTTGAAGGACCCGTCACTGATCAGGTTGTGCACCGCGAAACTCGTGTTCCTGAGCAGGCGCTGGTGCAACCTCATCTGTCGTCCGTCGACTTCGAAGTAGTCCCGCAGGCTGCGACGGCCTCCTGCCAGACGATAGGGGGCCTCGTAGTCGTCCATCAACGAAGCATCGAGCGTGCCTGCACGAGCGGTCTCGATCACCGATTCGCTGAGGTCGGTGCCGTACAGCATGCACCGCTCACCCAGGCCCAGTTCTTCGAGCAGGATGCGATAGGAGAACAGCTCCTGCCCGGTCGAGCAGCCCGCGATCCACAGGCGCGGATAGGGGTAGGTGCGCAATGCGGGCAGCACTTTCGCTGCCATGAAGCGGAAGAACTCCGCGTCGCGGAACATCGAGGTGACGTGCAGCGTGAGCGCGGCCCTCAGCCGCTGCAGGCACCCCTCGTCATGGCGAGCGCATTCGAGCAGACCCATCAGCGAAGGCACGCCTTCGGCCTCCACGCGACGCAACACGCGTCGCAGCATCGACGGATGCTTGTACTGGCGAAAGTCCTCGCCGGTACGCTCGTAGACGAACTCCAGCAGCAGACTCAGCGTCGCACGTGTTTCATCGAGAGACGAGGTGTGCTCCTTCATGGCGCAGCGAGGGTCAGCCACACGCGCAGCATCGCGCGCAGCCGGTCCATGTCGACCGGCTTGGTCAGGTAGTCGGACGCACCGGCATCCAGGCATCGCTGGCGGTCGCCGGGCATGGCCTTGGCGGTGATCGCGATCAGTGGCATCGACGTGCGGCCGGGCATCGCTCTGATGCGGCGCATCGCCTCGAAGCCGTCCATCTCCGGCATCATGATGTCCATCAACACGGCGTCGAGCCGGTCGTCCGTCTGGACGATCTCCAACGCCGCCCGGCCGCTGTCGGCGTGCAGCACCTCGACACCATAGGCTTCCAGTGCGGCGGTGATGGCAAAGATGTTGCGGACGTCGTCGTCGACCGCCAGCACCCTGCGTCCGCCCAGCACCGGGTCTTTTTCGTTGCCGCGCTCGATCATGCGCTGCTTGGGCTCAGGCAGCCGCGAATGCTGCCGGCTCAGCAGCAACGCCGTTTCACTGAGCAGTCGCTCGGGCGAGTTCGCCCCCTTCACGATGATGGCCTCGGAGACTGGCTTCAGCCGCGCCTCCTGCGCGCGCGTCAGATCCCTGCCGGTGTAGATGACGACCGGCGGGCAATGCGCGCCCATCCGCTCGTGCATCGCCATCAGCAGGTCGGCCCCCTCCATGTCAGGCAGGCCGAGGTCGACGACCACGCAGTCGTAGGTGGTCTGGGCGAGCTCGTTCAGCGCCGCGGCGGCGGAGTCCACGCCGTAAGCTTTCACGTCGCCGTTGCCGATCAGCTCGAGGATGGCATGCCGCTGTGCCTCGTCGTCCTCGACGACGAGCAGGCGCCGATAGGGCCGCGTCAAGCGCTCCAGGTGAGAGCCGAGCACGTCCTCGATCACGTCGGGCGTCAGGCTCGCAGGCTGCAACGCGGACGCAGCGCCCAGTTGCAGCGCCCGCTCACGCTGGCGGCGGTCGCACACGAGGTGCACCGGCACATGCCGGGTCTCGGGGTTCTGCTTGAGCAGGCCGAGCGCCACCCAGCCTTCGTCGTCGTCCATCGCGGCTTCGAGCACCAGCAGCGTGGGCCGGGTGCGCCGGCACAGCGCGACGATCTTGCCGAGCTCGGACACCGCCACCACGTCGAACCCGCGCGACCGTGCCGTACGGGTCACCTGGTGCACGAACTCCGCATCGCGGTGGGCCACCATCACGCAGCGCGATCCGTCGGACTGCAGCGGCGCCGGCACGGGAGCGGGCACCGCCGACGCGATGGCAGGCGCGGGTGCAGGGGCCTCCTCCGTCGGTGCCGCTGCAGGCGCCACCGCGGGCCCCGACTCCGCCCCGGGCCGCAGCGGAAGGTACAGCGTGAAGCGGCTGCCTTCACCGGGCGTGCTCGCCACCTCGATGTGCCCGCCCATCATCCGCGCCAGGCGCTGACTGATCGCAAGACCCAGCCCCGTGCCGCCGAACTTCCGGGCCGTGCCGCGGTCACCCTGGTGGAACGACTCGAAGATGCGCGCCAGCTGCTCGGCAGGAATGCCGATGCCCGTGTCCGCCACCGTCACCGCGATCCATTCCCCGGGTTGCCCTGCCGGTCCTGGCGACGAGGCGACGGAAAGCGCCACGCGACCGTGCGACGTGAACTTGAATGCGTTCGACAACAGGTTCTTGACGATCTGCCACAACCTGCGCGGATCGACCCGCACGAGGCGGGGCACGTCCGGCGCCGCGGTCAGCTCGAACTGCAGGCCCTTGCTCTCGGCCATCGCGCGGAAGCTGCTGTCGGCCGAGCGGAGCAACTCCTCGAGCGGCATGTCCTCCAGGTCCAGCTCCACCGTGCCGGACTCGATCTTCGCAAGGTCGAGGATGTCGCTGATCAGTGCCAGCAGGTCTTCGCCCGCCGCGTGGATGGTGCGCGCGTACTGCACCTGCTTGTCGTTGAGCGTGCGCTCGCGGTTCTCGGCCAGCAGCTGCGACAGGATCAGCAGGCTGTTGAGCGGCGTGCGCAACTCGTGCGACATGTTGGCCAGGAACTCCGACTTGTAGGCCGACGCGGTTTCGAGCTGGCGCGAGCGCTCTTCGAGTTCCGTTGCGGCCTGGCGCAGGTCGGCGTTGACCTGCTCGTACTCGTCGTTCGCCTGCTGCAGCTCGTCCTGCTGTTCGCGCAGCAGGTGGCTCGACTGTCGCAGCTGGTCGGCTTGTGCCTCGAGTTCTTCGTAGCTTTGCGACAGCTCCTCCTGCTTGCGCTGCAGGTCGCCTGCGAGCCGCGTGGACCGGTCGAGCGCCTCCTCGAGCTGCTCGCGCGCCTCGATGCCGTTCAACGCCACCGCCACACCACCCATCAGGCGCTCGATGAACTCGCGCTCGGCACTACTCGGTGTGCGCAGGAACGCGAGTTCGAGCACGGCATTGACGGTGCCTTCGAACACCGCGGGCAACACCAGGATCTCCGACGGCACCGACGCACCGAGCGCCGACGTGATGCGTACGTGCCCCTCGGGCAGTGGCTTCAGCTCGAGAATGCGGCCTTCCACCGCGCATTGCCCCACCGCGCCTTCGCCGATCGCCAAGCGCGCGGGCGCGTCGTCGGCCGCAAAGCTGCCGCAGCGCAGCAGCACGTCGTCGCCGTCGTCGCGCGTTCGACGGTAGAGCGCGGCGTGGGGCACCTGCATCACCGCGGCGATTTCCGAGAGCACCTCGCGGCAGAACGAATCCAGCCGCCGCTGTGCCTGGAAGATCGGAGGAAAACGCGCCAGGCTGGATTTGATCCAGTCTTCCTGCGAGAGCCGCTCCTCGCGGTCCCGGACCTGGTCGGTCATGCGGTTGAAGACCTCGGCCACCTGGCCGAACTCGTCGGGCGGCACCGGCACGCGGTGCAGGTAGTCGCCCGAGCCGACGCGCTGCGCACCGAGCTTGAGCTGCTGCAAGGATCGCAGGATGCTGCGTGCCGTCATCAGCAGGCCGACCAGCACCACCAGCAGCGTGAGCAGCGTCACGCCGCCGATCAGCCAGCTGGTCAGCAGCCCCGTGTTCCGGGCCTGCTCGCTGCGCCGCGCCAACAGCTGCAGCTCTTCGTGGCGCAGGGCGGCAAGCAGTTCCCGGCTGCGCTCCGCGTGCCGCTTGCTGATCTCCTGCAGCCGGCTGACGGCAGCGTCCTGCCGCGCGGCGACGCCGGACTCGCGGGCGATCAGCGCCTCGAGCGCTTCCAGCCGCTGCGCGACGATAGGGTCGAGTTCGCCAAGTCGCGCCAGCTGGCGGGCGTTGTCGCGCACCAGCGCGCGCAGCGACGCGAGGCTCTGGTAGAGCTGAGTGGCCGCGGACCGGTAGGCCTCCAGAAACCCCGCGTCGCCCGTCAAACGGTAGGCGCGCGCGTTGCTTTCTGCCTCTGCGAGCGAAGTGCCGGCCTCGCCGATGCGCTGCAGCACCTCGGTGGTGTGCCTGACCCAGCGCTGGTCCTCCTCGACCGCCTTCAGGCTCGCCAGCGACACGCCCCCGACCACCAGCAGCGCGAGCAGCGCAGGGGCCAACCCCAGGGCGAGCCTCGCGGCGATCGATAACCTCATGCAGCATCCCCTCCAGTGCCGTACCGCACGGCGAGCCGAATGCGGTGTCGCCGGCCCCGAAACGCAGCAAACGGCATTCCTGTGGTCGCTTTGCGCGCCGGTGCTGGATAGACTGCGCATCGCCGACGCCACATTGCCTTTCGCCATGCAAATCGCCCCCCGACGCCCTGCCCGCAGCGGCCCATCGCAGCACCTTGCAGCGCCGTTGCTCATGGAGGATGCGCGGCCATGCTGACCCCCATCGAATGGGAAGCCGTGCGCCTGAGCCTGCAAGTGGCGTTGTGGGCCACGCTGGTGAGCCTGCCGGCGGCCGTAGGAGCCGCATGGCTGCTTTCGCGCTCGTCCATGCCGGGCAAGGCCGCGCTGGAAGCGCTGGTGCACGCCCCGCTGGTGCTGCCCCCGGTGGTCATCGGCTACCTGCTGCTGATCACGCTCGGCACGCGCGCGCCGCTCGGCCGCTGGCTCAAGGAGCACTTCGACCTGCAACTGATCTTCACGATGCAAGGCGCCGTGGCGGCAGCGGCCGTGATGTCCTTCCCGCTGATGGTGCGGGCGATCCGGCTGTCGCTCGACGCAGTGGACCGCGGGCTGGAAGTGGCCGCCCGCACGCTGGGCGCGAGCCGCTGGGACGCGTTTGCCACCGTGACGCTGCCGCTGATGCTGCCGGGCATCCTCTCGGGCTGCATGATGGCCTTCGCTGCCAGCCTGGGCGAGTTCGGCGCGACGATCACCTTCGCCTCCAACATCGAAGGCGAGACCCGCACGTTGCCGCTGGCGATCTACACCGCCACCCAGACGCCGGACGGCGATGCGGCCGCGCTGCGGCTCGTCGCGTTGTCGATGGTGCTGGCGCTGTCGGCGCTGGTCTTGTCGGGCCTGCTCGAACGGCGCACGCGCCGCTGGCTGGGCCGAGCATGATCGAACTCGACTTCACCCGCCAGCTCGGCCGGCTCACGCTGCAGGTGCAGGTGCAGGTGCCCTCGCAGGGCATCACCGCGGTTTTCGGCCGCAGCGGCTCGGGCAAGACCAGCCTGATCAACGCGATCGCCGGGCTGCTGCGGCCCGACGCCGGCAGCATCCGCGTGGCAGACCGCGTGTTCTTCGACGCCGCACGCCGCATCGATGTGCCGATGGAGCAGCGCGGCATCGGCTACGTGTTCCAGGACGCGCGGCTGTTCCCCCACCTCAGTGTGGCCGGCAACCTGCGCTACGGGCTGAAGCGCTGCGCCCGCACGCCCGCCATTGCCTTCGACGCCGTGGTCGAGGTGCTCGGCATCGGGCACCTGCTGCAACGCCGGCCGCATGCGCTGTCGGGTGGCGAACGCCAGCGCGTGGCGCTGGGTCGCGCACTGCTGCGGCAACCGGCGCTGCTGCTGATGGACGAACCCCTGGCCGCACTCGATGCGCCGCGCAAGGCAGAAGTGCTGCCCTACATCGAGCGGCTCTGCCACGAATTCCACCTGCCCGCCTTGTACGTGAGCCACTCGGTCGACGAGATCACGCGGCTCGCGCAGCACCTCGTCATCGTCAGCGAAGGCCACACGGTGGCGTGCGGCGAGCTGACGGAGGTGATGTCGAACCCCGAGCACGCGCCGCTGATCGGTCGTTTCGAGGCGGGTGTGGTGATCGAGTGCCGTGTGGCGCGGCACGACGAGCACTACCAGCTCACGACGCTCGCCTTCCCGGACGGCGAGCTGCGTGTGCCGCTCGTGGACCTGCCGGAAGGGGCTCCGGTGCGCGCGCGCCTGCGGGCGCGCGACGTGGCGATCTCGCTGTCGGCCCCCACCGACGTGAGCCTGACGAACCGGCTGGCCGGCCGCATCGAGTCGCTGACCGCGCGCGAAGGGCCTTATGTCGATGTCGCGATCGCGCTGGGCTCGACCACCGTGCGCGCACTCGTCACGCGTGAATCATGCGACCGGCTGGGCTTGCGCGCGGGCCTGCCCGCCTGGGCGTTGGTGAAGTCGGTCGCGCTCGACAGTCGCAGCGTCGGCTTTGCGCGCAGGCCGCGGCCTGCCGATGCCGGAGCGTCGTAGACGGAGGCTTACGTCGTCGGCTCTTCCACGGCCGGTGGCACCGGCGTGGCCAGCAGCTTGTCGACGCGCTTGCCGTCGAGGTCGACCACCTCGAAGCGCCAGCCTTCCCACTCCACGGCGTCGGCCGTCTTCGGCAGCCGGCCGAGCAGCAGCATGACCATGCCGGCGAGCGTGTTGTAGCGGCCGCGGTCTTCCTCGGGCAGCTCCTTCAGCGGCAGGCGGTCCTTCAGCTCGTGCACGGGGATCAGGCCGTCGATGAGCCAGGAACCGTCGTCGCGACGGACCATCCAGGCATCTTCGGGCGCAGCAGTGGTGAACTCGCCGGTGATGGCTTCCAGCACGTCCTGCAGCGTGATCATTCCCTGGATCTCGCCGTACTCGTCGACGACGAAGACCATCTGCATGTCCGACGCGCGGAAGCTCTCGAGCAACTCCATGCCGGTCAGCGTCTCGGGCACGAACACGGGCGACTGCAGGCCCGCCGTCAGCTCCAGGCTGCGGCCCTGCGAGAGCTGCTGCAGCAACTGCCGCGCGGCGATCACGCCGATCACGTCGTCGAGGCCGCCGCGGCAGACCGGGTAGCGCGAGTGCTCGGTTTCCGAGATCACTGCGAGCGCGGCCTCGGCCGGCTCGGAGGCGTCGAGCCAGACGATGTCGCCGCGGGGGATCATCATCGAGGTGATCTGGCGCTCGTCGAGGCGGAACACGTTGCGCACCATCTGGTGCTCGTGCGCCTCGATCACGCCGGCATCGAGGCCCTCTTCCAGGCTCGCGGCGATCTCTTCCTCGGTCACCATGCGCACCGGCATGTCCTTGATGCCCAGCAGCCGCAACACCGCATGCGTGGCTGCCGACAGCACCGCCACGAACGGCTTGACCGCGAACGACAGCCAGTTCATCGGCGGCGCCACGATGCGCGCCACGGTCTCCGGGTACATCTGCCCCAGGCGCTTGGGTACCAGTTCGCCGAAGATGATCGTGAGGAAGGTGATGCTCACGACCACCAGCGCGGTGGCGGCGATCTTGGCGCCAGCCGCCGAGAGCGGGAGGTAGCCGACCAGCAGGTCCGCTAGCGGGTCGGAGAAGGCCGCTTCACCGACGATACCGTTCAGCACGCCGATCGAGGTGATGCCGATCTGCACCACCGAGAGAAACTTGGTCGGGTTCTCGTGCAGGTCCATCGCCGCCTGCGCGCCCGACTCGCCGCTTTCCACCATCACCTGCAGCCGCACCTTGCGCGCGGCGGTCAGCGCCATCTCGGACATGGCGAACACGCCATTGAGCAGGATGAGAAAGATCAGTAACGCAACGTCCATGCGAGGCCGAAGTCCACTCCGGTTGTCGGTGAAAAACCCGGCGAGCGTAGCAGAATCGCGTGATGATCTATCTCATCGGCGACCTGCAGGGCTGCTGCGATGCCCTGCAAAGGCTGCTGGCAGCCATCGATTTCAGCCCCTCGCGCGACCGCCTCTACCTGCTTGGCGACCTGGTCAACCGCGGCCCGCGCTCCAGGGACGTGCTGCAGACCCTGCAGCGGTACGGCGACGCCGCCACCTGCCTGCTCGGCAACCACGACCTGCACCTGCTGGCCGTGGCCGAGGGCGTGAGCCCCGTGCGCCGGGGCGACACGGTGCAGCAGATCCTCGATGCACCGGACCGCGACGCGATGCTCGCGTGGCTGCGGCACCAGCGCATGGCCGTGCACGAGCATGGATGGCTGATGGTGCATGCAGGCGTTGCGCCGGCATGGGACGCACCGCTTACGCTGCAACTGGCCGGCGAGGTGGAGACCGCTTTGCGCGGCCCCGGTGCCTGCGAGTTCCTGCGCGTGATGTACGGCAACGAACCGGCACGCTGGAGCGACTCGTTGCAAGGGCACGATCGCCTGCGCAATGCCGTCAACACCCTGACCCGGCTGCGCTTTTGCACCCCGGACGGGCACATGGAGTTCGCAGCCAAGGAATCGGCCGAACAAGCCCCGCAAGGGTACATGCCGTGGTTCGACGTCCCCGGCCGCAAGACCGAGGGCGTGCCCATCGCCTTCGGACACTGGTCCACCCTGGGCCTGATCGACAGGCCCGACCTGCTGGCCCTGGACACTGGCTGCGTGTGGGGCGGACAGTTGACGGCCGCCCGGGTCGACGGCGGCCGGCGCGAGATATTCCAGGTGGGCTGCAAGCAGGCGCAGAAGCCGGGCTGACGGGGCCGCGAGTAGAATCGCGGTCTCTCTGGAAGCGTGGCCGAGTGGTTTAAGGCACTGGTCTTGAAAACCAGCGAAGGGGGAACCCTTCCGTGAGTTCGAATCTCACCGCTTCCGCCAGGAATGCTCTGCTCGCTGCCGGTCGTGGTGAGGAGTAACGCAGCGCTGATCGGCGAGTAGCGGTTGCTGCCCATCGCCGCCGAGGCCGCCATTCACGGCCGCGCGACTTTTGCGGCCATTCGGCCTGTCGACGACACCTCTACCCCGAGCGACCGGTATTGACGAGCCTTGCGTGCGCCAAGGGCGCCGGGTGGCCGACTCCGCTCATGTCCCCCGGGGATGGGTGACTACCGTCCCTCTCCGGTTGGGCACAGAAGTCAACGAAACCGGTGCAAGCTCCGCGTCGGCTTGGACGAATTGTTGGAGCACACCCCAAGGCTACGTGCTCAGAAGGTCTGCACCCCGATGCCCTTCCGGAACTCCTTGAACGAGGAACAGGTCGCCCTCGGTATGCTCGGCTCGGAGCGGGCGGATAGCCTGGTAGGCCGCGGACTCGTACCAGCCTTGCGCATGTTCCATGGAGGGAAATTCGATCACGACGAGGTCCGACGCCCATGCGCCTTCCAGCCGCTGATACGGCCCGCCGTGGACCCGATACTTCCCCGAGAAGGGGGCGAGCGTTGCATCGATGCGCTGCAAATACTCCCGGATCTCGTCTCCGAAGCGTGTCTCTCGTATCACTGCCACTGCGTAAGCGGTCATCCTGACTCCAAATGCTGCAGAAGATAAGTGTGCGCTGCGAATTGATATCCACTGGATCTTGCCTCGGCAACACCGCCGGGAGCGGTTTGGGGATGGACTGAGCAACGCGACGCGAAGTGTCGCTTCAAGCGTGCTCGTGCGCATCAACCCGCCGCTTGGATCGCTGGAGCTCACGCCTGCAGCCGCGGCGCTACCACGCCTGCAAGCCAGTCCATGAAAACCTGCACTCGGCGCGGCTGGTGACGGCGGTTTGCGTAGACCAGCATCACCGGCATCGGCGCAGCACACCAGCGCGGCAGCACCTCCAGCAGCCGCCGGCTCTGAACCAGCGCCTGCACCCCGGCCGCGGGCACTTGCACAATGCCCAGCCCGACCAACGCGGCGCCCAAGTAGGCGGCGGTGGTGTTCACCGTCACTGCGCCCGCCATCGCAACGTGGCGGACTTCGCCCGAGTCGTCTACGTACTCAAAGCCGTCGGAACGGTCGCCGAGGTTGGGCACGTAGTGCACCAACCGGTGCCGCTCCAGATCGTCTAGCGTCTTCGGTCGCCCCGCGGTCTTGAGGTAGCCCGGGCTGGCGACGTTGATCATGCGGTATGCACCCAACGGACGGGCAACCAGGCTGGCGTCCCCGACCCGGCCCACTCGCAGCACGCAGTCGAATCCTTCTCGTACGAGGTCCACGCGACGGTCGACCGACGAGAGCTCCACTTCGAGCCCCGGATGCGAGCCCAGGAAGGCGGGCAGCGCGGGTAGCACCACGTCGTTGGCGATGGCCTCGGGCATGTCCACGCGCAGCCGCCCCTGCAGGCTGGCCGCATCGGCGCGGAACAGGACGCGGAGTTCTTCCATGTCGGTCAGCAGGTCCAGAGCCCGGGCCAGGACCACTTGTCCGTCCTGTGTGAGCTGCACTCTGCGCGTGGTGCGGTGGAGCAGACGTGTGCCGAGTTCGGCTTCCGCCTCTCGCACGGCGGCCGACACCGTGGTGCGGGGTAGCGACAACTGGTGGGCCGCCGCACTGAAACTCGCGAGTTCGGCCACGCGGACGAATATGCGGAGGGATTCGGTCAGGTGCATGCCCCTATTGTGCAGATTGAACGCACAGTGATGCCATATTTACCTCGTTTATCTTCATCGCATCGCCCAATAGAGTGCGAAGTGTTCCAACTTCCCGACCAAGGAGTCCCACATGAGCACTCGAAAGATCGCGCTAGTGACCGGTGGCAGCCGCGGCCTGGGGCGCAGTGCCGCCCTCCATCTCGCTGACCGTGGCATGGACGTGATCCTCACCTTCCGGCAAGGTGAGTCCGACGCCCTTTCCACCGTAGAAGAACTACGGGCGCGCAACGCACGCGCGGTCGCGCTGCAACTGGACCTCGGTGACAGCAGCACATTCGGCGCCTTCGCCGAGTCAGTGCAACGCGCGCTTCGCACGCACTGGCAGCGCGACAAGCTCGACGCCTTGGTCAACAACGCGGGAAGCGGCATGCACGCCGGGTTCGCGGAAACAACGGAGGCGCAGTTCGACGAGATGATGCGCGTGCACCTGAAGGGCACGTTCTTCCTGACCCAGGCCCTCCTGCCCTTGATTGCGGATGGTGGTCGCATCCTCAACGTTTCCTCCGGTCTGGCCCGCTTCTCCTTGCCCGGATATGCGGCCTATGCCGTCATGAAGGGCGGCATCGAAGTGCTCACCCGCTACCTGGCCCTCGAACTAGGGCCTCGTCGCATCACCGTCAACACGATCGCGCCAGGGGCCATCGCGACCGACTTTGGCGGCGGGGCCGTACGTGACAACGCGCAGCTCAGTGGCCTGATCGCGTCGCAAACGGCGCTGGGGCGGGTCGGCCAGCCCGATGACATCGGCGGTGCGATGGCGGCGCTGCTGTCGAACGAACTGGGATGGGTCAACGGGCAGCGCATCGAAGCATCCGGCGGCATCCACCTCTGATGATGAGAGGCCCTTCATGGCCGAGACCTGCGACTCGATCCGACCCGTTGCAGTCCTTCGTTCATGAGTCTTGGGTGAGCCAAGGGCGCCGGGTGGCCGACTCCGCTCATGCCCGGCGCAAGGCACCGGGCGCTCGTCAGGCATAAACAGTCCACTGGACTGTTTTTGTCCGGTCTCGCTCCCCCGGGATGGGCCAGGCCCATCCCTCCTCCTTTACTTCGCTGCATCGGCCACCCAGCGCCCTTGGCTGGAGCCGCTCGTTGTCCTCGGGGTCGCGAACTACCGGCGGTGGTGGATCGGGCTGGCGGGGTGTTCTGCGCAGCGAAGTAAAGGAGGAGCGGCGGGCGTAGCCCGTCGCGGGGGACATGAGCGGAGCAGAGCACCCCGTCAGCCAGATCTCGCGCCAACGCCCGCCCTTGGCCGGCAACGCCCTTTCGCCGACACGCCTGGAAGCCGATGATCAGCGCTACCGCAAAGAGCCAGCAGGGGTTTGGCTGCGCGGCAATCATGCACCGCGCTTAGCTCAAGCCTGCCACACCCCATAGCCCGCCTCGCGCAGGCCGATCGCGAGCTCCACTTCCATCTCGCGCGCGGCCTCGTAGGGCATCGGGTTGTAGACCTCGTACAAGTCCGGTAGCAGGCGCAGGCCGTACTCACGGACGAAGCGATTGGCCTGGATGCCGGCCTTGTGCTTGTCGAAGCGCAGGTCGGGGTCGAGCCCGGTCATGCCGACGTAGACGAATGGCTTTCCCAGCCGGTAATCCGGGTTCGCCTTGCGGAAGCTCGGCTCGTTCCACACGCGGTCGGACAGCTCGACGACGTACACGTGGTGATGGTGGCGGGCTACGCGGCGCGGCATGCGCCAGAGTCTAGCGACCACCTGGCCGGCGGAAGCGCCGCGTCGCATGGCACCCGAACGTGGTCGACGCCCCGGAGACAGGTTTGGGAAGGGCCATCAACCGCCATTTGCGGACATTGCCCGACCTACCAACGCTCGTCGTTCTGCGATCCAAAGGCAACGAGCGGCTCCAGCCAAGGGTGCCGGGTGGCCGACGCAGCGAAGTGAAGGGGGAGGCCCGGGCGATAGCGCGGGCCGGAGGACATCAGCGGAGTCGGCCACCCGGCACCCTTGGCTCGCACAAAGCTCACCAGCCGAGGACCACAACAAGCCGAAAGTGATAACCTCTTTCACATCCGGTCGCATGGACGCCTGCGAGCAAGTCTCGCGTTTGTTGACCCAGTTGTTCCTGCCAAGCTGCCGCCTCACCCGGGCGAATTCACCTGGCTTGTCCAAACGGCCGGCCGCGAATCGCCTTCCCCGAACGCGACATGGTGGTGACGATACGACCAACGCGGTGCGTGACGCGTCGCCCTGCCTCCAGCGCGGTCACCGTTCAGACATGTCCGCCATTGCCGCGATCCACCGGCTGAACACCTCGACCGCATGGCCCCCGGCCGTAGCATGGCGAGTGCACAGGTAGTACCCGCGACCTGTGGATACGGACAGCTCGAATGGCCGTACCAGTTCTCCGGACGCCAACTCACGCTCGACGAGACAGGGCTGGACGATGATCACGCCCATCCCGTCGGTGGCAGCGACGATGAGGTTGTTGCTGAGATCGAAGCCGCTGCCCAGCTTCAAGCGCTGCACGCCGACCTTGGCGGCGTCCATCCACAGCTGCCAGTTCTCGGGGAAGTTCGTGTGATGAAGCAGCGTCTCCTTCAACAGGTCACCCGGCCCGTCAAGACGTGACGCAATCGCCGGCGTGCACACGGGCGTGAGGTGCCGCCCCAGCAGGTAGCGGGCCGAGATACCGCGCGGCCACCGGCGCCCGGCGCGCTTCAAGTGGATCCAGACATCCACATCGTCACGCTGGAAGTCCTCGTCGTGATGGAACTGCCGCAGCTGCACATCGATGTCGGGATGCCCCGCCTGGAACGCCTTGAGACGTGGCATCAGCCACCGGGTGCCGAGCGTCGGGACCACGCTCAGACGCAGCGTGTGGCGCGGCCCATGCACCCGACCAAATTCGGCGAACGCGTGCTCCAGTTCGCGCAGGTGGGGCTCGATCCGCTCTCGCAATGCACGCGCCGCAGCATTGGGCACCACGCCCTGCGCACTGCGCTCGAACAAGGCGCAGCCCAGTCGCCTCTCGAGCCGCAGCACCGCTCGACTCACCGCCGCCTGCGTCACGCACAGCTGCTCCGCCGCCTGCCGCATGGAACCCGAACGGCACACGCTGAGGAACGCGTGCAACTCGACGAGGGAGGCTGCCTGGAATTTCATGGTGATGACATTATGGCAACACAGTGCACAGATTTGTCGATTCCTGAAACCTGTGACCACCCGTACGCTGAAGGCCTGTTGTCGTTGCCTTTGGATCCCGTGTTGAAACCCGACCCCTTCGTTGCCATCGTCCAGCCGGAAACCCAACCCATCGCGCTGGTCTGCGACTCGCCGCACAGCGGCACCGTCTATCCCGACGACTTCGGGTATTCCGTCGCACTGCCGGACCTGCGCAAATGCGAGGACACATTGGTAGACACCTTGTGGGCCGACGTCCCGCGGGTCGGCGGCACCTTGATCCACGCCCGCTTTCCTCGCAGCTACATCGACGTCAACCGAGCCTGCACGGACATCGAGCAGGACATGCTCTGCGAGCCCTGGCCGGGCAAGGTGGATCCGTCGGAGCGCTGCATCAAGCTCGGCAACGGGCTGGTATTCAGCAAGACCACCACGCTGACCCGCATCTACGACCGCAAGTTGAGCGCAAGCGAGGTGCAACGCCGCATCGACACCTGCTGGATGCCCTACCGCCGTACGCTCGACACGATGCTGCAGGCCACCCGCACGGTCTTCGGACGGGTCTGGCACCTGAACCTGCATTCGATGCCGAGCAATGCATATGAGCGGTTGGGACGCGTCTCCGAAAAGCCGCTGGCCGACATCGTGCTCGGCGACCTGCAGGGACGCACCTGTTCCGCCGCCTTCGCGGACTGCGTCGGCGATGCATTCCGGGCCCTGGGCTATCGCGTGTCGCTCAACGACCCCTATGCGGGGCAGGACCTGATACGCGAGCACGGCCGGCCAGCCAGCGGCTTCGAGAGCCTGCAGGTCGAGATCAACCGCAAGCTCTATCTCGACGAAGAAACGCGGGCTCCCAACCCGCGCTATGCGCAGACACGCGACGACGTCGCTCGCGTGCTGCGAACGGTCGCAGCCTTCATTCAAGCCGAAACAGGCAAACAACCCGCCACAAGCAGCGAAACGGAGAGAGCATCATGAAGCACCCCCTCAATCGTCGGCACATGCTCGGCGCCACCGCCGGCCTACTCGGAGGCGCAGTGCTTCCGGGCTGGGCACAGACCGGGCGCTATCCCAATCGCCCGATCACGCTCGTGGTCCCTTTCACACCGGGGGGCTCGGTGGACATTTCCGGTCGGGCGATTGCCGAGCGCCTGGGCAAGGTCCTCGGCCAGACGATCATCGTGGAGAACCGCGGGGGTGCGGGGGGAGCGATCGGGACGACGCACGTGGCAAAAGCGGCACCCGATGGCTACACGCTCATCGTCACTTCGCAGACGACGCATGCCGTCAACCCTGCGGTCTCGCCGAAGCTTCCCTACAACGCCGAGACAGACTTCGCTCCGATCACGCTGGTCGACCGGCTCGCCAACGTGCTGCTCGTGAACTCGGCGCTGCCGGTGAAAACCTTCGACGAATTCGTCGCCTACGTTCGCGCCAACTCGGGCACATGGAACTACGCCAGCTCCGGCAACGGCTCGGTGGCTCACCTGAGCATGGAGCTGCTGAAGGCGAAGCTGGGGCTGTCCATCACGCACGTGCCGTACAAGGGCGCGGGCGTCGCGCTGAATGACTTGCTCTCGGGCATGGTGCAAATGACGTGGAACAACCTCACGTCCAACCTCTCGAACATCACCAACGGCAAGTTGCGAGCGCTCGCCGTGGCATCGCCCCAGCGCGTTCCGCAACTGCCCTCCGTGCCGACGTTCGCCGAGCTCAAGGTTCCCGAGCTGAATCACACGTCATGGACCGGTCTTGCAGCCCCGGCCGGTACCCCGGATGCGATCGTGTCCCAGCTGTACGAAGGCATGCGCACCGTGTTCAACGACCCCACGACCAAGCAGGCGTGGGAGGCTCGCGGGGCCATCCTGCCGGAGGCGATGACGCCCGCGCAGTACAAGCGCGAGATCTCGGAACGCATCCGGTTCTACAAGGACATCGTCAAGACGTACAAGATCGTGCTGGAGTGAGCCGCCGCAAAGGCCATTCCACCGCAGAACTCCTGGGCCAGCTTGCAGGACGCTCCCGGCTTGGCTGGGGCTGGTAGGCAGAGGTGAAACGGAGCGTCCTGCTCTTTTTTTGGCGGGCGCCTGCAGAGCCCTTGTCGCGCTCGGCTTCGCGGCCGACCGCGGTACCTGACGTATCGGACACGAACAAATACAACAACAGCGGGAACGCAGACCGCCGGCCGCACACCCGTGGGCCGTCGGCTTGACGAACAGAGACAGCTCCCGCCTCGCAAGGTGAGAACGCGCGTCGCGCAATCGAGCCCGGCCTTCCATCCCTCCGCCTTTTACGTGAACTGCACGTGCCGAGTGCGCGAGGCCGTGCCTTGTGCACCCCGGTGCGATTTCCACATTTGCCAGGTGTTCCGCATGAACAGCAAGAAGATTCTTTCCATTGCCCTCCTTCTCTTTTCGACCACGGAGGGTGTGCTCGCCCAATCGACGGTCACCGTGTACGGGCGGGTCGACATGGGCGTCTCCAAGGAAAACGACGGTGAGTCGTTCCTGCCCGGTGGCATCCACGGGGTGAACCCCCTGACGATGGCGGTGACCCCGGCCAACGACAACTGGCAGGTGCGCCAAGGCAGCGGCAGCCGGCTCGGCTTGCGCGGCAGTGAGGACCTCGGCGGCGGCCTGAAGGCCAACTTCAACTTCGAGCACCGGTTCAACCCGGACACCGGAGCATCGACAAGCGCGACTGACTTCTGGCGGCAATCGTGGGTCGGGCTGTCGGGCGGCTTTGGTGAACTGCGCCTGGGGCGCGACTACACCCCGATCTATCAGGTCGGGCTCGCGTCCGACCCCTGGGGCTACAGCAACATCGCGCAGGTCGGCAGCGTGCACCTGCAAGGCGGCACCGCGCTGCGGCAGAACAACCAGATCCAGTACATCTCGCCCAAGCTGAGCGGCTTCCAGGTGCGCGCGGCCATGGCCCCCACGGAGACGGACAACCAGAAGAACTATTACTCGTTCGCCGGCACCTACGGTTCCGGCCCGTTGTACCTGGGCCTCGCCTACGCGCACAACCAGCGCGCCGAAAGCGCGGAGAAGACCGCCAGCTGGATACTCGCGGGCGCCTATGACTTCGGGTTCGCACGCTTCAATGCCGCGTACTCCGCGCATGAAGTCACTGGTTTGAAGTCTCGCAACATCACCGTCGGGGCGACCGTGCCCGTCGGCACCGGCCGGGTGCTGGCCGCCCTCTCGCACCTGCGCGATGGCGAAGACGGCGTCGACTTGAAGACCACGACGCTGGGTCTCGGCTACGAGCACCCGCTCAGCAAGCGCACGACGCTGTACGCGAACCTGGGCTCGGGCAAGAGCACCGATTTCGACCGCCACACCGGCATCCAGGCCGGCATGAAGCACAACTTCTGATGCGGTCGCGTTCGCCCATGGTGTGACACGCGGGGCAGGGCGAGCACAGCGCCGGACGACCGGAACGTGCCGACCCGCCCTGCCCTCTTGCAGTACCCGAGCGATATCTCTCCCGGCGAGCTTCGATGATGTTCCTCAACCGCCGTCAACTGATGCTGGCCGCCTCGGCCACCGTAGCGGGTCGGGCCGCAGCGCAGGCTGGTCATCCGATGCGACCGCTCACGCTGGTGGACCCATTCACGGCGGGCAGCAACACCGACTACTTCTCACGCCTCCTGGCGAGCGAGATGGGCAAGCTGCTGAACCAGCAGATCACCGTCGAGAACAAGGCCGGCGGTGGCGGGTCGGTGGGAGCCGAGATCGTCGCCCGTGCCGCACCGGACGGACATGTGCTCGGCATGGCGTCCGTCAGCACGCTGGTCTCGAACCCGGCGATGAGCCGCTCCCCGCGCTACGACCCGTTGTCCGACTTCACGCTGATCACCACGGTGGTCACGTTGCCCAGCGCCACCGTGGTGCTGGCCACCTCGCCGGTGCAGTCGCTGGACCATCTGGTGCGGGCCGCTCGTGCCCGCCCCGGCGCCGTCAGCTTCGCAACGCCAGGCATCGGCTCCGCAGGACACGTGCTGCTCGATCACTTCTCGCACCTCACCGGCGCGAGGTTCAACCACGTGCCCTATCGCGGTGGCGGACCGATCCAGACCGACCTGCTGGGCGGACAGGTTGACGTCGCCAGTGAGAACCTGCCCTTGTGGGTACCGCATCTCGGCACGGGTGCGCTGCGGGTCCTTGCCGTGCGCAGCCAAGAACGGCTGCCCATGCTGCCCGACGCACCGACCTACAAGGAGCTGGGCTATGCGCCGGTGAGCCAGCCGCTGTGGTTCGGGCTGGTGGGGCCGGCCGGGATGCCGGGCGAACTCGTGCAGCGCTTGGGCGCGGTCGCGCACCAGGCGATGAAGTCGCCGACGTTCCAGCAAAAGGCAGCACAGGTCTGCGCCACGGTGTCGCCCAGCACGCCGGAGCAGTTCCGCGCGCAGGTCAGCCGATGGCTCGATCAATACCAGGCCATGGTGCGCGCGACCCGCGCCTGCGCTGCCGGTGCAGGCTGGCGTTCTCGTTGCGATGAAGCGTGACCGCCGCACACGTCAGCCCGTTGGATCACTGAGGGAGTTCGGCGCAACCCGACGAAGTATCGGAAGCGCCATATGCCAGACGACGCGCGCACGATGGATCGCGCAGCCCGTCTGCACCCTGAAGGAGAGCAGCTCATGAGCCGGATGACCACATCTTTCAGACGACACGCCCTGGCCGCGCTGGTGGTTGCCGTCGGGTGGTGCACAACAGCAGAGGACACGCACGCGCAGTCCACGCGAGGGCCGACGCCCGGCGTCACGCCCGACAGCGTGCTGCTCGGCCAGTCCGCCAAGCTCAGCGGCAGCGCGGGCACCTTCTCGGGCCGACAGTACCGTGATGGGCTGATGCTGGCCTTCGGTGCAGCCAACCGCGCAGGGGGCGTCCACGGGCGGCGCATCGAGCTCGTCACGCTGGACGACCAGAACGAACCCACCAAAGCCCGGGACAACACACGCACGCTGATCGAAGACAAGCGCGTGTTCGCGCTGGTCGGCTACACCTTCACGAACCCCGTGCGCGCGGCGCTGCCGCTGCTGCAGGCGGCGAAGGTGCCGTTGGTGGGCGCCTACACGGGCTCGCCCGAGCTCTACGACGGCAGCCAGCCGCTGGTGTTCGCCACGCGTGCCAGCTTTGCCGACGAGCTCGCCGCCATCATCCGCCACATCGAAACCATCGGCTACGACAAGGTGGCGATGGTCCACTACACCACCGCGCTGGGCGTGCAACTGCGCGACGACGTCAGCGAGCAGTTGAAGCGCACCTCACGCAGCCTGGTGGCCAGTGGCGGCATGCAGATCAACGCGCCGGACTACATGGCGGCGGCGCGCGGTGCCGTGCAAGCGCTGGCCGAGCAGTGCCCGAAGCTGGTGATCCTGGGGGTTTCGGGCCGGGATGCGGCCGCAGTCGTTCAAAGCATGGCGGCGAGCCGCTGCCCGCCGGCGCAGTTCATCGCCCGCAATCTGGTCGATCTGGGCCTGCTGCAGCAGACGCTGGGTGAGGCGGCACGCGGCGTGATCATCACGCAGGTGGTGCCCAACCCGGCGCGCGGGGCCCACCCGCTCGTCGCCGAGTACCGTTCGCTGCTGAAGCGGCGCGACCCTCAGGCACAGCCGGACTTCACCGAGTTCGAGGGCTACATTGCCGGCCGCTTCGTCGTGATGGCCTTGCAGCGAGCGGGGCGCGAACTCGATCGGGCTGCCTTCGTCCGCGCGCTGGAATCGGTCGTGCTGGACGGGCCGGATCACTTCCGGGTGCAGTTCGGTGCGGGGCGGCGGGCGGGCAGTCGCTATACCAACATCGTGATGATCTCTGACAAGGGGCGCGTCACCGATTGAGTGGCGTGACGCGGTGCACCGGCAGGCCGGTTCGTCAGGACATGCCCGGATACGGCGCACCATCCGGTAGCCAGTTCTGCGCGGGGGTGTTGCGGTTGCC
>NZ_CAMLJQ010000042.1 GCF_946480305.1 uncultured Caldimonas sp. | reverse complement strand
TCACGGCCTTTTGGGCACCAACGCATCAGCCCTCCGTAGTGTTAACAGGCCCTAGACGGGCAAGATCACGCTCGCCTACACGCGCGATGAAGAGTACGGGCACAGCTTCATTGCGTCGCTGAAGGGCGCCCGCACCGGCGCTTTCACCATCGCCACAGAGGTCACCCACCAGGGAATCACGACGGGCCATTCACTGCGCTGCCCCGGTTCGCGCGCCGCACAGGTCGGTCGCCTCACGGCCTTCAGCCCGTCGGCCGATGTGCTGGTTGACGAGTTCGCCGTCCATCCCTGCAGCCCAGCTGCCGTCGCCGCCGGCCGCGTAGGCCAGGGCCCAGTGCTCCAACGCCTCGTCGCGCTTGCGCAGTGCCCACAGGATGCTGCCGCGGCGGCCATGCGCGATCTGGCGGTTGTTCAGGTCGTCGGGATCGCAGATCTGCTCGAAGGCAGCGATCGATGCGTCGATCGTTGCGAGGGCCTCTTCGTTCCTGCCCAGCAGGTGCTGCGCCAGGGCCAGGCTGTCGAGCACGTGGGGTGAGCCGGGATAGAGCGCCGCGGCCTGTTGCAGGAACTCGTGCGCCAGTTCCACGTGGCGCGGCGGGTGCTGGCTGACCAGCCCATAACCGACGTGGTTGTACGCCGAGCCGCGCTCCTGCGCCGCGCCCTCCGTCACTTCGGCCAGCTGGCGGTCGAGCAGCGCGCGCACCTGCGCGGCCGAGCCTCGCCGGAGGACTTCGCCTTCCGCCTTGGAGCGCAGCAGCGAGCCATAGGTGTCGCTGAGGTGCTCATACCGCTGCGCCAGTGCTTCGAGCCCGCGCGCGGTGGCAGCGACGGAGCGGCCCTTCATCACCCGCGCCACTTCACGGGCCAAGCGCAGGCAGTCAGCAAACGAACCCGAGATGGGGCCGGCCGACACATTGCGCGAGACGGGAGACGCGATCTCGGCGGTGGCCCCCTGCTCGTCGGTATAGCCGCAGAACAGCTCGCCGCCCTCCACGTCGATGACGTAAGGCATGTCCGGAATGCCGTCGCCTGCGTTGCTGCTCATGAACGAGAAGGACTGGCTGTTGTTGCCGCTGCCCACCACCGGCGAAACCTGCCACTGGCTGTCCTGCAAAGGCTGCTGCGTTCGCACGATGGCGGTCCGCCCCGCGTCATCCGTGAGCCCGCGCAGCAGCGTGCTGCCGTCGTGCGTGCGTGCGCCGTCACGCAGCAGGATCTTGTACGGCTTGCGGCGGTACGGCTCGGTGAGCGATTGAGGATCACGCAACTTGAAGCGATATGCGTGCGCGCCTTCGGCGCTGGAGGGCATGTGGGGCTCGAGTGTGGCCGCGTGCGCAAGCGAGGGACTGAGCGTGGCAACGATGATCGACAGCAGACGGGAGATGAAAACACGCATGGAGGATGGTTTGATCAAACGGCGGAAAGCACGGCAGCCTGGCGCAACGCCGCGTGAACGAAGGTACGCGGCGCATGAGAGGCGCGAATGATAGGTGCGCGATCCAGCCCGACCGCCCCCGCATTCGCGGGGCACGAAACCCGGAGGGACCAGCCTGCCTGCGACACCTGAAAATCGCTGGCGCGGAGTAGCGCGCACGGCGTTTGCTCTCCCTCGTCCGGCAGGCACAAGCAGCCGGGCTTCACCTGGCGTCCACGTGCGATTGCATCAAAGCAAGGCGCACCTGAGATGACCTCAAACCATCGAATGGAGAACGTTCTTGGACAGTCTGACCGCTCTGTTTTCCGACCCTGCCGCCTGGGCAGCCCTCGTTGCGCTGGTGGTGATGGAAGTCGTTCTCGGCATCGACAACCTCATCTTCATCTCCATCCTCTCGAACAAGCTGCCCGAGGCGCACCGCAAGCGCGCACGGCGCGTCGGCATCGGGCTCGCGCTCGTGATGCGGCTGGTGCTGTTGTCGATGATCGCGTGGCTCGTCGGCCTCACGGCTCCGGTGTTCGATCTCGGTCTGACCGGGCCGCTCGGGGACCACGGCGCTCCGGCATTCGAGACCGAGTTTTCCTGGCGAGACCTGATCCTCATCGCCGGCGGGCTGTTCCTGATCTGGAAGGCGACGAAGGAGATCCACCACAACGTCGACCCGGCGCCCACCGGCGACGTGTTCGAGACGCGGGGCACGGCGGCGCTCGGCTTCGGCGCCGCGATCTTTCAGATCATCCTTCTCGACATGGTGTTCTCGATCGACTCCATCCTCACGGCCGTCGGCATGACCGACAACCTCGCGGTGATGGTGATCGCCGTGCTGGTTGCCGTGACGGTGATGCTGCTGGCCGCGGACCCGCTCGCCAACTTCATCAACCGCAACCCGACGGTCGTGATGCTGGCGCTGGGCTTCCTGCTCATGATCGGCGCCGTGCTGATCGCCGACGGCTTCGGCGTGCACGTACCGAAGGGGTACATCTACGCGGCCATGGCGTTCTCCACGCTCGTGGAGGCACTCAACATCCTGTCGCGCCGGGCGCAGACCCGGAAGGTGGGCACCGCGCCCTGACCCGGCTTGCACCGCGCCGCCGGGCAGCTCGGACATGATGACCGGCAAGGACAGCAACGTCATCGCGAAGGCGGCCGTTCCGTTCTTCGTGTGCCTCGTGATCTGCATCGCACTGATCACGCTGTTCCCCGGCATCGTGACGCGGCTGCCCGACACAATGATGGGCGTCGAGCAGAAGTGACGGGAAGTGCGAGGCCGTCGGGCCCCGACGGGCCTGCGCAGCTGCGGCCCGTCGGCTTGCCGGTCTCTCAGCGACGCGACTGGATCATCTTCCAGCCATTGCCCGCCGGGTCGCGGAAGCTCGCATCCACGTTGCCGTAGCGCTCCATCGGCTCCTGCGTGAACTCCACGCCCAACGCACGCAAGCGCTCATAAGCCGCGCGGCAGTCGCTCACCGCCAGCACCAGCGGCGGCATTGCGCCCTTGGCCACGAGGGCCTGCAGCGCCTGTGCAGTGGCTGCATCGTGCACCGGCGGGCCGGGCACGAACAGGCCGAGCTGGAACAGCGGCTGGTCGGGGTGCTGCACGGTCAGCCAGCGGTAGTCGCCGTTGCGCACGTCGGTGTGCACGCGAAAGCCGAGCTTGTCGACGTAGAACGCAAGTGCTTCGTCCTGGTCGCGCACGTACAGCCCGACCACCTGAATACCATCGTTCATGGGTTCTCCTTGGTTGAATCGGGCTCGTTTATATCGGCCGCCTGCTGGCGCCGCTTCTCCGAAACTGCGGTGACGAGATGCGGTCGTAGCGCGGCGCTCAGGAAGCAAGGCGGCACCTGCCCCTGCGCCTGCGCAGCCGCCCTCGCCCGCTCGCGGATGGCACGGGGGCTGTCGCCGGTGATGTCGCGAAACGTGCGCCCGAAGGTGCCCAGGCTCTCCCAGCCGGTGCTGAACGCGATCTCGGTGATCGGCAGATCGGTGTCGCGCAACAGGGCCGTGGCCCGCTCGATGCGTCGCGTGAGCAGGTAGCGGTGCGGCGGCAGGCCGAACGCCTGCTTGAACGAGCGCGCAAAGTGCGCCTGCGAGACGCCGCTCACCTTTGCCAGCCGGTGCACCGGCCAATCCTCGTGCGAGGCGGCATCCATGCGGTCCTTCGCGCGCAGCAGGCGACGCAGCAGCTCCGGCGGCTGGAGGGGCAGGCTGTCGGTCATGCAGGCACCGGTGCGCGCGCGTCAGGCGATGCGTTCTTTCTGGCGCACGCCAGCTGACACCCGCACCACGCCCGGCTGCGGCAGTGCCGGCTGTGGCTGAGGTATGGAAGCGCGCAGCCAGATGATCGTCGGCTTCCACTTGCCCTTGATCACCGTCAGTGCCCGCTCGAGCCCACACTCCACGGTTTGATCCGGCTGCTCCATGCCCATCTCCCAAGTCGTTGGCGCAGGGTGCTTACAACCACGTAAGTACTTGATGCGCAAGGCGATGCCCGGGATCATGCCAGCCACCCTCAACCCCTGCCCGATCGGCGGCACTCATGGCATGGGCCGCGCCACCGCAGGGTTCATCGACACACCCATGCTCGGGCTCGCGGGCTCACACCGGCACAGCGAGCAGAGATTTCGGCGCTCGGCGATGCGATGGCCCCGATGCACCGCCACGGCACGGTGGACGAGTGGCACGCGCGGCGCTGTACCTCGCGTTCGACGCCACCTTCACCACGGGCGCCGAGCTGGCGGTGGACGAGGGCCCGTCGACGGTGGACCCGCCCGCCACGCCCTCGTAGGCAGCAGGCACGGCGGGCCGGCATCCGATCGGCCCGCCGACACGGCCTCCGCCCGTTCACGCGCCGAAGAGCCAGCGAACGCCCAGGCGGAACGGCTGCGCGCATGCCACGCAGCCACCGCGCATCCGGCCCAGCACAGCCAGGCCGACCACATCACGTGGCTCGGAAAGTGCGCGCCACGCGCCGTCTGCGTCCACCCGAACAGCAGGCCCAGCGCTACGACGCTCGTCAGCGCCCAACGCGCCCTGGCGGGGTGGTGGTCGCGCCACAGGAAATACAGCGCGAGGAAGGCGAACGCCGCGACAGCGTGCCCCGAAGGAAAGCAGTGCCCCGGCCCGCCGTCGTACAGGTTCGTGACCCAGTGCGGTACGTAGGACGCGCGCCCCCCGAAAGGCGCCAGGTCCCACGGGCAGCTGGTGCGGCTGTAGCGCTTGAGGGTGGGCACCAGCAGCAGGCACGCGATGGCCACGCCGAGCCAGTACAGCCGCTGGGCGCGCGGCGGGCCGCGCCGCGCCGGGCATGCGGCATGAAGCGCAAACGCCGCCAGGGCCAGCCCCGACAACAGCCGGCCGCCGTCGTGCAATACGTCGCGCGCCCACCAGACGCCCCGCCACAGGAAGCCCCCGCTGCCGCCATACAGATGCGCCACCGCCACGTCGGCGCCGCTCGCCTCCCAGGCGAGGATGAGCGCCAGCGCGGCCAACGTCACGGCCGCGTCGCGTGCGGCCCGGCTCATTGCAGACCGGCCCGGGCGCTCGCGGCTTGCGCGCGGCAGTCGGCCGTCAGGTCCCACGCGGGTTCGTACAGCGAGGTGCTCACGTCCATCAGCCCCAGCACGGTGTGGAACAGATGATCATGGCGCGCAGGCTGCGCCGCGCGGGCGCGCAGGCACGACACGTTCAACCCCGCCCGCTGCCCGAAGCCCTCGGAGAACCACATCACCATCGGCACCTGCTTCTGCTCGGCAGGCGCCACGGCATGGGGAACGCCATGCAGGAACAGTCCGTTCTCGCCCAGCGACTCGCCGTGGTCCGACACATAGAGCATCGCGGTGTCGACCTGCCCCGCATGGGCCTGCAGCCGTGCGATCAGCGTGGCGAGCACATGGTCGGTGTACAGCAGTGCGTTGTCGTAGGCGTTGACGATCTCTTCGCGTGAGCACTTCTGCAAGTCGTCTTCCATGCACGCGGGCTTGAACTGCGCAAACGCGGGCGGATAGCGCCGGAAGTACGACGGCCCGTGGTTGCCCAGCATGTGCAGCACGAGCAGTTGCGTGCCGCGGGCGGTCTGCAGGCGTTGGTCGAGGCCGAGCAGCAGTCCTTCGTCGAGGCAGTGGCCGTCCTGGCACACGCCGGGCGGGTTCAACGACGCGACCGACTCGGTGGGCAAGCCGTCGCATACGCCCTTGCAGCCCGACTGGTTGTCGCGCCACTGCACGCCCGCGCCGGCCCGCGCCACGACGTGCAGCAGCGATTCGCTGCCACGTATGCGGTCCCCGTCGTAATCGCGCCGGCCCACCGGGGCGAACATGCATGGCAGCGACACCTCGGTGTTGGTGCCGCAGGACTGCACCACACCGAAGTTGACCGCCGGCAGCCGCGCCAGCTGGGGTGTGGTCTGCCGTGCGTAGCCGTTGAGTCCCCAGTTCGCGGCGCGTGCCGTCTCGCCGATGACGAGCACGACCAGCCGTGCCCGTTCCTGCTTCGCCCAGCTCGGGCCGGGTGCGGCGTCCAGCCCGATGGGCTGGCGTGGTCTTGCCGCTCCGCGCGCGTCCTTCGCGACAACGCTCGCAAGCGACCACACCCAGTTGCCGGGCGTGATCAGGTAGCGCAGCTCCTTGTGCTCACGCATCAGCGACGACAGCGGTTGATACACCGACAGCGTCGCGCCCACGGCCGCGATCACGAGAGCCGCCAGCAGCAGGGCGCGCACGAGCACGGCGCGCCATGGCGGGCGGCGAACGATGCGAACACGGTTCAGCAAGACCAGCGGCAGACCCGCATACAGCATCAGATGCGGCACGAGCGCCCAGGTGAAGAGCTCGCGCGCCTCGGCCGGGTTGGTATGCAGCACGTTGCGCAACATCGATGGATCGAGGTAGACACCCAGCCGCTCCACGAAATGCGTGGCAAAGGCCGTGGCGACGATCAGCACGCCCAGCAGCGGCTTCACCGTCCATCGATTGACCAACATCAACAGCAGCGCGGCGTGGCCGCACACCAGTGTCACGGTGAGCGCCAACGCAAAGCCCCAGGTGGAAGGATCGCCGGCCGGACGCCCCTGCAGCGCACCCGCAAAAAAGCGGTGGTTGGAGGCGAGTGTCCAGAACAGGCTGGCCATCAACACCGTGCACTCGACCGTGACCGGGATGACCAGCCGACCGAAGCGTCGGGCAGGCAGCGCGTCTGGGCGTCCGGCGAGAACGCTGGAGTCCGGGGGAGATTGCAGCATGCCGGCCATTGCGCCAGCGCATGCTGAAGCCAACCTTAAGCGGCCGTATCCGGATCAGGCTCGACCGTGGCGTGCGGAGTCGGTTGCCACAGCGGTGACGACCTCGTGCCCCTCGGGCTTCTGCCACACTCCGCGCTCGGAGGTGAAGACCCATGAACCACATGCGAGGCCGTCTGGCAGTACGGGCATCGACCATCTCGCCGACCCTGAAGTTCGAGCGCGGCGTTCGCGCCGATCTGCGTGAACGCCGCTGGGTGCGGTTCCACGTGTTCCTGATCGGGCTCGTCACGTTCGGCACCCTGTGGGGCGTGTCGCACGGCCTGATGGTGGCCGGCATCGACTCGATGGCGGTGCGCCACGGCCTGGCACTCGTCGGCGCGTACCTGCTCTATCTCGGCTTGCTGTGGCTGTGGTGCAAATGGCTGCTCTCGCGCGATGAAGGGCCACTCGACTTCGTCGATGCCGGCCCCGATCTGTCTTCGTCGCCGTCCACAGCCCGTGGGTCGGCGGATGTGGCGGTCTTCCGCTCCGGCGGTGGCGGTGACTTCGGTGGTGGCGGCGCGTCCGCAAGCTTTGATGCGCCCGGCGGCGTCGGCGAAACACTGTCGGCTGCCGCGGACGCCGGCGGCTCGACGGTGGGCAAGGTCGCCTCCGCTGCCGCAGAAGCAGTAGGCGGTGCCGACGAGGGGGCGGTGGTGCTCGTCCCGCTGGCCCTGGTCATCGGGGTTGGGGTGGCGCTGTCTGCCGCGTTCGGCTTCGCCGTCTTCGGGCTCTTTGGCGTGGAGGTGTTGCTGGGCGTCGCGGTGGAAATCGCGTTCGCTTCGGCCGGCGGCGCACTCGCGCTGAAGGCGCAGCGCGAAGGGTGGCTCAACCACGCCGTGCGACGCACCGTCGGGCCGATGGCCATCGTCCTGGCGGCTACGGTGCTGACCGGTGTGGCAATCGGGCACTGGTTGCCCGAGGCGAAGACACTGCCGCAGGCGCTGAAGCTGATGTTTTGAGCGCAGCGCCTGGGTCAGCGGGCAGACATCGGCTCGGCAACCTGTGCCTCGACCGCCTGTCGCTTCTCGCCCGGTGCTCTGCGCCAGGCACGAGGGGGGCTAATCACCCCGTCGGCCCGATCTCGCGCCAATGTCCGCAGGTTGCCGAAAGCGCGGCCGATCTTCGAACCCTGAGCACGCCCGGTCCCGCCTCCTTCAGCTTCGTTCTTGCGCATTGCGACCCCTTGCCTGCACGCGCCGTGCACGCGTACCCACCTGGAGCCCGTTGATCAGCGCGCCCAGGGCTTGACGCGACGCCACGCGCAAGTCGACCGGGATGGTGGTCGCCAGGACGCCGTCGGCATGAAGCGACGCCAGCCCATGTGACAGCGCCCAGCCCGCAAGCGCCACGTTCTGAACCTCAGCCTTGCCGATGAGCCCGCTCGCCGCGCAGTCGGCTACCGTCCCCATCAGCACACCAAAGGCATCCTGCGCGGCGGCCAGCAGGTCGGGGTGGGCCGCCTTGTCGCATTCGGGCCCGAACATCAAACGGTAGACCGCGGGGTGATCTGCGGCAAAGCCGACGTAGGCAACGCCGACCGCCAGCAATGCGTCCATCGGATCGCGCTTCTTGTGGCGAGCATCCTCGGTGCGCCGTTGCAGTTCGCGAAAGCCCTTGGCGAGCACTGCAGCCAGCAGCGCTTCGCGATCGGTGAAATGCCGATACGGTGCCGCAACGCTGACACCCGCCGCCTGCGCCGCTGCACGCAGGGTCAGGCGCGCGCTACCGCCGTGCTCGATGAGCTGCTGCGCGGCATCCACGAGGGCGTGCGCCAGATCACCGTGGTGGTAGGCGGGTTTGGTCGCACCTGCGACGCGCTTTTTGCGAGAGGGGCCATCGGCTTGCATGTTGACAAGAATAACATCGCGACCTATCGTGATGTTAACGTTGTTAACTCCAACCAACCGTCAACACCAGGAGAGTCCATGACCCCGCAGCAACGCAACAAGGCCGTCTCGCGCGGCTACCTCGAAGCCATCGCCAATGCCAGGGACTTCGCCGCAGCGGAGTGCCACTTCGCCCCTGGCGTCACCTTCAACGGATCCGGCGACGTGCGAGCGCAGATCATGCGGCAGCTGAACCTCCGGCAAGGCTTCCCGGACCTGTGTCTCACCATCGAGGACCAGATCGCCGAAGACGATCGCGTGGTGACGCGCGTCACCTTTCACGGCACCCACAGCGGCGAGTTCGCCGGCGTGGCAGCCACCGGCCGCCAGGTGGCCTTCGGCGGCACCGCCGTCGACCGGCTGGTCGACGGCAAGGTGATCGAGATGTGGCACACCGCCAACGTGCACATGCTGATGCAGCAGATCGGCGCGGGCATCCCTGCCTCACCCGCGGCATCGGCAGCCCCGGCGGCAGCGGGCGAAGAAACCCGGCCATGAAGACCTTCGGCCTGGTGGTGTTCGACGACTTCACCGACATCGACCTGTTCCTGATGTGGGACATCCTGGGCCGCAACCGCGTGGACTGGCAGGTGCGAGTACTCGGCACCGCCCACGCCCACCGCTCCGCGCACGGCCTCATGGTGCCCACGCAAGGCAGACTGCAGGAGGCTTGCGAGGCCGATGTGGTGCTGTTCACGAGCGGCAAGGCCGGCGTGCCGGCCGCGCTGGCCGACGAAGCCTTCACGTCCGCCTTGCAGGGCGCCAACGCGCTCGATCCGCGTCACCAACTGCTGGGCTCGATCTGCGCCGGCGCTTTCGTCCTCGCCCACCTCGGGCTGCTCAGCGCCCGCCAGGCCACCACGCACCCCGATGCGGCCCCACGCCTGCGCGCACTGGGCATCGAAGTGCTTGACCAGCCCTTGGTGTGCAGAGGCAACGTCGCGACCGCCGGCGGCTGCCTGTCGGCCCTGTATTTGACTGGCTGGGCGGTGCAGCGCCTGTTCGGCCCGGAGAAGCGTCGTCAGACGCTGCGCGAGTTGTTGCCCGCCGGCCAGGAACGGCTGTTCGAGGAACTCATCGACGCGAGCATCGAGCAACGCCATAGCTCGGCGGGCTCAGCGCAGGGAATTTCTCTTACATGACAAAGCCAGGCACTGAGTGGAACCACAGCGGCGAAGACATGCGAGTGAACACCGTCTTCGGCTGTGAACGACGGCCTTGAACAACGGCAGAACAGCTCGGCCTGTGAAAGCTGGTAAAGCCTATCAGCGTCGTTGATGTACCTGCATGCGCAGATGCGGGGTGTCCGCCCCGCCCCTGCGCTGATAGCCAGCCGTCGCGAGTTCGCGGTCTGTCTGCATACAAATGCACAGGAAGGCGACGAGAACGCGCGACCGACGCTGATGAAACGCGAAGCTCGACACGGCGTGCCGGACATGCCGCGTTCGGCTTCGCCGTCCCGCATCTACGAATTCCCGGTTTCGGCAATGCAGTGCCTGCAACACAGATGAAATCCTGCAGCCAACATGCCGTTGGTAAGGTTGCCGGCCTCGATTGACGTGCAAGCGGTTCCTGCGCGATGCATTCCCTGCTGCGCTGGGAGACGTGCCGCGACGCGCTCCGGATTGTTTCTCGTGACCGTGCTCCACACGGTCCGCTCATCATCAAGGGAGTTCCACATGTTGCTCACCAGCCGGCCTGACGGATGGCACTTCGCCCAAGGGAACCTGCTGCTCGAAGCGCAGAAGTCCGACAGGTTCTATGCAACCGTCGCCAGCAGGGCATCGACCCAGGAAGGCGGCGGCAACGCTTCCCTCACTTCGGAGGGTTGGCGCAGCGGCAAGTCCGAGCTGTCGCTTGGCGACATGTACAACCACGCCACGCTCGTCGCAGAAAAGGACGGCAAATTGCTGGTCGACAAGGACTGGAACGGCGAACGCATGATCGGGGGGGATGTGCAGGTACGAGCCGCGAGTCCCCTGAAAGACGGCAGGCAGACGTACGAAGTGAGCTGTGCAGAACAGAACTACACCGTCATCAACGACCGGGGTCGCTTGTCCGTCTCCCAGGACCATGGCCCGAAGGGGCCGAGTTCCGGCGACTGGTCGATGGAGATGGCCGATGACGGCGCCGTCACGTTGAGTGCCGTGGACAGCCGGAATCGGCGCGTCGAGGTCGTGGAGAAGAACTCCTGGGAGCTCGCGGAGGAAGCAGCGAGCGACATACGAGAAATGCTCGACCGTGGAGAAGAAAAAGATGCGCTGGCAGCGTACCGGGAGTATCTGACCTATGGCGACGAGACCGCCGGCGGCCCGCAGTCGCCCGAGCAGCAGGAAGTGGCGCAGGCGCGTCAGGCAAGATTCAAGGAATGGTTCGATGCCGCGCTGTTCGAAGTGGCCGGCTACCAGGACGGCAAGGACCCGGTGCTGACGCAGTCGCTGCTGCAGGAGATGGGGTTCAGCAAGTCGACGTCCCAGGCATTGACGGAGTCGAAGGAATACGAGATCGACCCGCCGGGGTGGTTCAACGGATACGACGAGGAGGTGTCGAACCTGCAGGTGCTCCACGAGGTTCGTGGAGGCTCGGAGTACCGGCATGACTTCGGCTCCTTCAGGGAGTGGGTCAACGGCTGGGAACGCGAGGGTTCGCTGCCGGAGGTGCTGGAAGCCGCGCAGCACGTCTACTCGGAGCAGGGCGGGCAGATCGAGCAGGACTTCGGCACGAGCCTCTGGGACATGTTCGACGTGGGCAAGCCGGACAGCGTCAGTGAATTCGACCGCAAGTACGGGTATCCCCCGCTTTGATGCCGCCGGTTCAGTGCCGCGCTTGACGACCTGATGCGCACAATGGCGGGATGTCGTCATCCGCACTGCACAGCCCCGCCGCCGAACGCAACGGCCCGCCCATCCTGGCCGAGCTGCTGCGCCTGCTGCCGAGCACCGGGCGCGCACTTGAAATCGCCAGCGGCACTGGCCAGCACGCCGCGCACTTTGCCGCCGCCCTGCCCGGCTGGCGATGGCAGCCGACCGAACACGAAGTCGCCACCTTCCCGTCGATCGTCGCGTGGGCGCGCGAGGCGGGTTTGAGCAACGTCGAGCCGCCGCTGCAGCTGGACGTGACCGGCTTCCCGTGGCCCGTGGTCGACCCCTACGACCTGATCTACTGCGCCAACATGATCCACATTGCGCCCTGGGCAGCTTGCCTCGGCCTGTTGGACGGCGCGCGCCAACACCTGGCCGCGAGGGGCCTGCTGGTGTTGTACGGGCCTTACCGCATCGGCGGGCAGCACACGGCCGACAGCAACGCGGCGTTCGATGCCGAGTTGCGCAGCCGTGACGCACGCTGGGGCGTGCGGGACTTGGAAGCGGTGGTCGACGAAGCGCGTGCGCGGCAGCTCAAGCTGCGCGAGCGCATCGCGATGCCGGCCAACAACCAGTTGCTGGTGTTTGCCCGCGTCTGAGGACCGTTGGCGCTGCTCAGCGCTTCGGAAAGCTGCCCACCACGCCTTCGACGTAGTAGTCCATCGTCGCGATGGCCTGCTCGTCCATCACGCCGCCTGTCAGCCGCGCCTTGCCTTCGTTGTCGGTGATGCGGCCCGAGAAGGGATGGAAGGTGCCCGACGCGATGGCCTGCTCGCGCGCGCGCACCTGTGCCACCACCTCCTTCGGCACCTGGGTGCCGAATGGCGCCAGTTTGACCATCCCGTCCTTCAGCCCACCCATGAAGGGCTGCGGCTTCCAGCGCCCGTCGATCACGGCTTGCGCCACGCGGGTGTAGAACGCGCCCCAGTGGTGGGTGACCGCGGTGAGCTGGCCCTTGGGCGCAAAGGTGCGCATGTCGCTGTGGTACGGGATGCTCATCGCGCCCCGCTCCTCGGCGGCCTGCACGGCGGCAGTCGACGCGCTGTGGTGCGTGATCACGTCGACGCCCTGGTTGATCAGCGTCATCGCGGCGTCACGCTCGCGCGAGGGGTCGAACCAATTGTTGAGCCACACCACCTTGACCTGGGCCTTCGGGTTGACCGCGCGCATGCCGAGCGTGAAGGCGTTGATGCCCTGCACCACCTCGGGCACCGGGAAGCCGGCCACATACCCCGCCTGGCCGCTCTTGCTCATGCGGCCGGCCACCATGCCGGCCAGGTAGCGGCCTTCGTAGAAGCGCGCGTTGTAGGTGGCCACGTTGACGGCAGACTTGTAGCCGCCCATGTGCTCGAACGTCACCTGCGGAAACTCCGCCGCCACCTTGAGCGTGGGGTCCATGTAGCCGAAGCTGGTGGTGAAGACGAGCCGGTGGCCCTGCTGCGCCATGTCGCGGATCACGCGTTCGGACTCGGGGCCTTCGGCCACGTTCTCGACGTACGTGGTGCGTACCTTGGCGCCGAGGGCCTTTTCCAGTTCGAGCCGGCCCAGGTTGTGCTGATACGTCCAGCCCGCTTCGCCCACCGGGCTCACGAACACGAAGCCGACTTTCAGCGGCGGGCTGGCCTGCGCCTGGGCGGCAAGGGGAAAGGCGGCGGCAAACATCGAGGCGGCCAGCATGGCGCGCCTGAGGTTTTTGTACATGGTGTTCCTCTACATGGCCCCGGGGTGAAAACCGCTCGGCTCCTGGGGCGCGGAGCTGCGGGTAGGCGATAGAGAGCTACTGGAAGCGCGCGAACGTCTCGTCGAGTTGCGCGATCCAGCGGGCCTTGTCGGCATCGCTCGCAAAACTGGCCTCGAAGCTGTTGCGCGCCAGCGTGTAGGCGTGGCTCGCGTTCAACTGCGGCAGCGCCGCAAAGGTTTCGAGGTAGTTCTGGTTGAGGTAGCCGCCGAAGTAGGCCGGGTCGTCGGAGTTGACGGTGGCGACCAGGCCCGCGGCCAGCAATTCTCCCAGGTTGTGCTCGGCCAGCGTGCCGAACACGCACAGCTTGACGTTGGACAAGGGGCACACGGTGAGCGGCACGCGCTCACGGGCCAAGCGTTGCACCAGGGCCGGCTCTTCGACGCAACGAACGCCGTGGTCGATGCGTTCGACCTTCAACACGTCGAGCGCGTTGCGGATGTATTCCGGCGGGCCTTCTTCGCCGGCGTGGGCCACCAGGCGCAGGCCGAGCTCGCGGCAGCGTGCGAAGACGCGCGCGAACTTCTCGGGCGGGTGGCCGCGCTCGCTGGAGTCGAGGCCCACGCCGATGAAATGCTCGCGGTAGGGCAAGGCGGCTTCGAGCGTCTGCAACGCCTCTTCTTCGCTCAGATGGCGCAGGAAGCACAGGATCAGCGAAGCACTGACGCCCAGCTCGCGGCCCGCGCGGTCGGTCGCGCGCTTCAGGCCGTGGATCACGGTGTCCATCGGCACGCCGCGCGCGGTGTGCGTCTGCGGGTCGAAGAAGATCTCGGCGTGCAGGACGTTTTCGGCGGCCGCCTTCGTGAGGTAGGCCCACGCCATGTCGTGGAAGTCTTCCTGTGTCAGCAGCACGCTGGCACCGGCGTAATAAATGTCGAGAAAGCTCTGCAAGTCGGTGAAGGCATAGGCTGCGCGCAAGGCCTCCACGCTCGGGTAGGCCAGCTGCACGTTGTTGCGCTGCGCCAGCGCGAAGATCAGCTCCGGCTCCAGCGAGCCTTCGATGTGAATGTGCAGCTCGGCCTTGGGCATGGCACGCAGCAGTTCGGGCAGACGGTCTTGGGCGATGGTTTCGTACATGGTCAGCACACTCCAAACGTGATGCCCTGCTCGCGCAGGTAGCGGCGGTAGGCGGCACTCAAGCGATCGGCCGCGCTGTGCAGTTCGCCGCCGCTCAAGGGCAGGCGGCGCGGGGTCTGTGATTCGAGCACCGGCCGATCCTGCATGAAGATCGTGTGCTGGAACGCGCTCAGCTGCTCGTCGGACGATGCGAAGTCGGTCACGGCCAGGCGGAACCACACGCGGCTGCGCTCGGGCTCCACCGGGCACACGAACAGCGAGATCACGTCGCGGTAGCCGTTCTGCGCCTGCGGCAGCTTGGTCAGCATCGCGGTATACGGCGCGGTGACGGCATAGGTGTACTCGACGTCGCTGCCCTCGCTCGAGAGCCGGTTGCTCTGGGGCTGCCACGCCCTGCAGCCGGTCGCGAGCACGCCGGTCTCGCTCTCCTGAACGCGGTAGTCCGCCTGGGCCAGGTGGGCGCGGTCGCCGAGCCAGCCTTCGTGCACCAGACCGAAATGCGACATGTCCAGGAAGTTCTCGACGATGCGCGGTGCGCTCGTGGCCACGTCATAGGGGCCGACGGTGAGCTTGCGCAGATGGGTATCGGTTTCTGTCTCGAACGACGGCATGGGCGCATCGCCTTCGAGGCGCACCCACAGCAACCCGGCCGCCGGTGCCACCGCGTGCGCGCATGCCTTGTGCCCGGCAGGCGGCTGAAAGCCGGGCACGGCCGGTACCTTGATGCACTGGCCGCTGCCTTCGAACTGCCAGCCGTGGTAGGGGCACTCCAGCGCGCCCTGCTGCACACGGCCGAGCGACAGCCGGGCGCCGCGGTGCGGGCAACGGTCGGCGAATGCATGCACGCTGCCTGAGCCGCCACGCCACAGCACGAGGTCGCGCTCCAGCAGGCGCACGGCCAGCGGGCTGGTTGTCAGTTCATCGACACGGCACACCGGGTGCCAGAGCGAAAGTTCTTTCATGCGGAAGACAAAGGCCGCCGGGCTCTCACCGCGGCGGCCTGTTCGTTCATGCAGCGAGCGGCTTACTTGCCGGCGGGCACCTTGCCCTCGACGCCCTTCACGTACCAGTTGATGCCGTGCAGGAACTTGTCGTCGGCGACGGCGTCCTTGGCGAGCAATTCCTTGCCGTCCTGGCCCACGATGGGGCCCTTCCAGATCGCGAAGCTGCCGTCCTTCAGGCCGGCCTTGATCTTCTCGATCTGCTCCTTGGTTTCGGCGGGCACCTTGTCGGAGATGGACACGAGGTCGATGGCGCCTTCCTTCACGCCCCACCAGTTCTGCTCGGTGCTCCACGTGTTGTTGAGCACGTCAGCCACGGCCTTCTTGTAGTACGGGCCCCAGTTGATGACGGCGGAACCCAGGTGCGCGTTGGGGCCGAAGCTGCTCATGTCGGAATCCCAGCCGAACGCGAGCTTGCCGGCCTTCTCGGCCGTCTGCAGCACGGCCGACGAATCGGTGTTCTGCATCAGCACGTCGGCGCCCTGGTTGAGCAGCGCCTGCGCAGCATCGCCTTCCTTGGCGGGGTCGTACCACGTGTAGACCCACACGACCTTGGTCTTCACCTTCGGGTTGACCGACTGCGCGCCCAACGTGAAGGAGTTGATGTTGCGGATCACCTCGGGAATGGGGTGCGATGCGACGACGCCGAGCGTGTTGCTCTTGGTCATCTTGCCGGCGATCACACCGGCCATGTAGGCGCCTTCATAGGTGCGCGAATCGTAGGTGCGCATGTTGTCGGCCGTCTTGTAGCCGGTGGCATGCTCGAACTTCACGTCCTTGTGGTCGGCGGCCACCTTGAGCATGGGCTCCATGTAGCCGAAGGTGGTGCCGAAGACCAGCTTGTTGCCCTGGCCCACCATGTCGCGGATCACGCGCTCGGCATCGGCCGCTTCGGGCACGTTCTCGACGTAGCTGGTGACGATCTTGTCGCCGAACTCGGCTTCGATCTCCTTGCGACCGCGGTCGTGCGCATACGTCCAGCCGGCATCGCCCACCGGGCCGACGTAGGCAAACGCGATCTTGAGCGGCTCGGCCTTCGGCGCGGGGGCCTCGGTCACCGGCGTCGGGGCCGGCGCGGGCGCCTCTTCCTTCTTGCCGCAGCCGGCAAGGGCGGCAGCAGCCACCAGCGAGCTCAACCCTGCGAGCTTGAGCAGGGTACGTTTGTTCAGATCGGTCATGTGGGTCTCTCCGAAAGAGCAGTGAACGAGCGGTAAGGGGAAGCGAAGATTATGTGACGAAGGGCTGTCAACTGCCTGGATGGAACGGCTTGCCGAGCGATGCAGGCATGTTGATCCGGATCCACGTGGGGTTGCGCGAAATGAGCACCAGCACCACGATGGTGGCGACGTAGGGCAACGCGGTCAGCACCTGGGTCGGGATCTCGACGCCCTGGCCTTGCAGGTGGTACTGCAGCATCGTCACGCCACCGAACAGGTAGGCGCCCAGCAAGACACGCGTCGGGCGCCACGTCGCGAAGGTGGTCAGCGCGAGCGCGATCCAGCCCTTGCCGGCGATCATGCCTTCGACCCACAGCGGTGTGTAGATCACCGAAACATACGCGCCTGCCAGGCCGCACAGCGCGCCGCCGACCATCACGGCAACGAGGCGCAGGCGGCGCACCGGGTACCCCAGCGCATGGGCGGATTCCGGCGATTCGCCGATGGCGCGCAGCACCAGCCCGCCGCGCGAGCGGTACAGGAACCACGCGAGCCCGACCGTCAGCGCCACGGCGAAATACACCATCGGGTGGTGCTTGAACAACGCGGCGCCCACGAAGGGGATGTCCGCCAGGCCGGGGATCTCGAAGCGCATGCGCTCCGACAGCTTCGCCTGCGTGTAGCCGATGCCGACGAAAGCCGAGAAACCTGCGCCGAACAGGCTGAGCGCCAGGCCCGAGGCGTACTGGTTGGTGTTGAACCAGATCACCAGCACGCCGAAGGCCGCTGCCAGCAGCGCGCCGGCACCGGCGCCCGCGGCAAAGGCGAGCAGGTCGCTGCCGGTGTGCGCCGCGGTCGCAAAGCCTGCGATGGCAGCGACGAGCATCATGCCCTCGGCCCCCAGGTTGACGATGCCCGCCCTTTCGTTGATCAGCAGGCCCAGGCCCGCGATGGCGAGCACGGTGCCGGCGTTGAGCGTGGAGGCGATCAGGAGTGCGATGGCGTCCATGGCTCAGGCTCTCTTTTGAGCGAGTGGTTGCACCCGGGCGGCGCTTGCCCGCCAGCGGATGCGATGGTGGATCAGCGTGTCGCACGCCAGCAGCGTGAACAACAGCAGCCCCTGGAACACGCCGGTGATCGACTTGGGCAGCCCCATGCGCGACTGCGCCAGCTCGCCGCCGATGTAGAACATGCTCATCAGCACGGCCGAGAACACGATGCCCACCGGGTGCAGCCGGCCGACGAAGGCGACGATGATGGCCGCGAAACCGTAGCCCACCGGCACATACGGTGTGAGTTGCCCGAGCGGCCCGGCCGCCTCGAGCCCGCCGGCGAGGCCGGCCATGCCGCCGGACGTGAGCAGCGCCATCCACAGCGACCGCCGCGACGAGAAGCCGGCATAGCGCGCAGCCAGCGGCGCCAGCCCGCCCACCTGCAATTGGAAGCCCGCATAGGTGCGGAACAGGAAGATCCAGAACGCAGCCACCAGACCCAGCGCGATCACGAGCCCGATGTTGACGCGAAAGCCCTGGAACAGCCGCGGCACCTTGGTCGCTTCGAGGAAGGTGATGGTCTGCGGGAAGTTGTAGCCCTGCGGGTCTTTCCAGGGGCCGTAGACGAGGTAGTTCAGCACCATGCCCGCCACGTACACCAGCATCAGGCTGACGAGGATCTCATTGGCGTTGAAGCGGTCGCGCAGCAGCGCGACGATGGCCGCCCACAGCATGCCGCCCACGATGCCGGCCGCAAGGATGGCGACGACGATCCAGCGGCCGGTGTCGGGCCCTGCCTGCATCGCGACGCCGCCCGCAAAGACGGCGCCGAGGATGAACTGCCCTTCGGCGCCGATGTTCCACACGTTGGAGCGGAAGCACACGGCGAGGCCGAGTGCGATCAGGATCAGCGGCGTGGCCTTGACCGCCAGCTCGCTCAGCGCGTAGCCGCTCTTGACGGGCTCGTAGAAGAACACCTGCAGCCCGCGCACCGGGTCCTTGCCGAGCGCTATGAACAGCAGCACGCCCAGCACGACGGTGATCGCCAGCGCCAGCAGCGGCGAGGCGATAGCCATCAGCTTCGAGGGCTGCGGGCGGGCTTCAAGTTTGAGCATGGGCCACCTTGTCCTGTTCAGCGTTCACGTCACCCTCGCGCGGCCACAACCCGCTCATCCATGCGCCGATCTGTTCCACCGTGGCCTGCGCGGTGGCAATGGGCGGCGACACCCTGCCCTGCGCCATCACCACCAGTCGGTCGCAGATCTCGAACAGCTCTTCCAGCTCTTCGCTGACCACCAGCACCGCGCAGCCGTTGTCGCGCAGGCTCAGCAGCTCGCTGCGGATCTGCGCGGCGGCGCCCACGTCGACACCCCAGGTGGGCTGCGCGACGATCAGCACCTTCGGCTTGGCTTCGATCTCGCGGCCGACGATGAACTTCTGCAAATTGCCGCCCGACAGACTCTTGGCCGGCGCCTCCGGGCCGCCGGCCTTGACGTTGAAGCGCGTGATCAGGTGCTGTGCCAACGCGCGAACGGCGCCCACCCGTACCCAGCCGGTGCGCGCACTCACCGTCTCGGTGCGGGTGAGCAGCGTGTTGTCGGCCAATGACATGCTCGGCACCGCGCCCCGGCCGAGGCGCTCTTCCGGCACGAAGTGCAGGCCCTCGTGCCGGCGCTTGCGCGGCGAATGCTGGGCGATGTCGCGGCCGAACAGCTGGATGGAGCCGCGTGGCGCGCGCACGTTTTCGCCCGAGAGCGCGGCGAGCAGCTCCTGCTGCCCGTTGCCCGACACGCCGGCGATGCCCAGCACCTCGCCGGCATGCACGTCGAACGTGATGCGATCGAGCGCAGTGCCGAACGGGTGCGACTTGGCCAACGACAGCTCGCGCACCGCGAGCGCCACGCCGCCGCTCTTCATCGCACGGTGCACCAGCTGCGGCGGCTCGGCGCCGATCATCAGGCGCGAGAGGCTGGCGTTGGTTTCCTGCGTGGGGTCGACCTCACCGGTGACGCGGCCGCCGCGCAGCACCGTGCAGTGGTGGCACAGCGCGCGGATCTCGTCGAGCTTGTGGCTGATGTAGAGGATGGAGCAGCCGGTGGCCGCCAGCTGGCGCAGCGTGACGAAGAGCTTTTCGACCGCCTGCGGCGTGAGCACCGACGTGGGCTCGTCGAGGATCAGCAGCTGCGGGTTGGTGAGCAGCGCGCGCACGATCTCGACGCGCTGTCGCTCGCCGACGCTGAGCGTGTGCACCGGTCGTTGCGGGTCGACATCCAGCCCGTACTGGCCGGAGACGGCACGGATGCGCTCGCTCACCTGCGCGAGGCTCATGCTCTTGTCGAGACCCAGCCACACGTTCTCGGCCGCGGTCAGCGTGTCGAACAGCGAGAAGTGCTGGAACACCATGCTGATGCCGAGCTGGCGCGCTTCATGCGGGTTGCGCACGGCGACCGGCTGGCCGTTCCAGAGCACCTCGCCGGCATCGGGACGCACCGCGCCGTAGATGATCTTCATCAAGGTCGACTTGCCGGCGCCGTTCTCGCCGAGCACGGCGTGGATCTCGCCGGGCGCGACCTTGAGGTTCACGCCATCGTTGGCCTTGACCGCGGGGTACTGCTTGCTGATGTCGCGGAGTTCGAGTCGGAGCATGGCGGCGGTGTTCATTCGGGACGACGGTAGAGCTCGCGCCCCGCCACCCAGGTGGAGACGACGTTGCGCTCGTCGCCCAGCGTCATCCACGCAAACACGCGCTCATGCAAGTCGCGCGCCACCTCGATGCGCCGCCGGGCCACGGGGCCTTGCGCCCAGTCCCACACCACGAAGTCGGCCAGTGTACCGGGCGCGAAGTGGCCGATTTCGTGCGATAGCCGCAAGTGCCGGGCGGCCCCGTGCGTGGCGCTGTACAGCGCCTTCCAGGCAGTGAGCTTCTGGCCTTGCAGCGCCAGCACTTTGTAGCCGTCGGCCATCGTGCGCAGCATCGACAAGGCCGTGCCGCCGCCCACATCGCTGCCCAGGTTGACGTGCACGCCCTGGCCCTCGGTCTTGCCCCAGTCGAACAGGCCGGAGCCGATGAACATGTTGCTCGATGGACAGAACGCGATCGACGCGCCGGCCTCGCGCAGCACGGCGCGGTCGGCGTCGTCGAGCCAGATGCCATGCGCGAACACCGAGCGCGATGTCATCAGGCCGTGCTGCACATAAATGTCGAGGTAGCTGCGCGCCTCGGGGAACAGCTCGGCCATCCAGCGCACCTCGGCGCGGTTCTCGGCCACGTGCGTCTGCATGTAGACGCCGGGGTGCGTGGCGCACAAACGGCCGGCCATGTGCAGTTGCTCGCGCGTGGAGGTGGCGGCAAAGCGCGGCGTCACCGAGTAGGCGGCGCGGCCCTTGCCGTGCCAGCGCTCGATGAGGTCGGTGCAGTCGCGCTCGGCTTGGTCCACGTCGTCGAGCAGGCCTTCCGGGGCGTGGCGGTCCATCAGCACCTTGCCGGTCAGCACCCGCATGTGCCGGTGGGCGGCCGCCTGGAACAGCGCTTCGGCCGACACCTTGTGCACGGTGGGGAAGACCGACGCCGCCGTGGTACCGCAGGCCAGCAGCGAATCGAGGAACAGCGCGGAGCCGCGCTCGGCCTCGTTCGCATCGGCGTACTTGCGCTCGGCCGGGAAGGTGTAGGTGTTGAGCCACTCCAGCAGCTCGGTGCCGAAGCTCGCGATCACGTCGAGCTGCGGCGCGTGCACGTGGGTGTCGATGAAGCCGGGCAGCAGCAGGTGGCCGCTGTGGTCCACGCACTGCCAGCCCTCGCCGGGGTGTTGTGCGGCCGGTTGCGTGCCGACGATCTGGCCGTCTTCGACCAGCAGCCAGTGGTCGGGCTGGTAGCGCACAGCGGCGCCGGCATCGACCTGCCAGCCGGGGTCTTCGGGGAAGTCGAGCAGGTCGGCGCGTATGGCCAGGCGTTGGGTCATCGTGTGATCTCTTTGCGGGCGACCAGGCCGCGAGCAACATCGCGCACCTGCTCGCGGAACCAGCGGTGCGCCGCGGACGGGTGCGTGCGGTCGTGCCACAGCTGGTAGTAGCTCATCGGCGGGAAGGCGACCGGGCAGCGCACGATCTTCACCGGCAACTGTTCGACGTAGCGCTGGCAGAACTGCCGCCCGGTCGTCAGCACCAGCAGGCTGGCCGCCACCATCTGCGGAATCTGCCCGAAGTGTGCACTGCGCACCGTGACGTTGCGGGTCAAGCCCTGCGATTCGAGGTGGGCATCGATGACGCCCCGCGCGCCGCGGCCGGTGTGCAGCGGCGTGGGCGCGACGTGCTCGCAGGCGAGGTACTTGTCGACCGTCCAGCCGCGGGGGTTGCGCACGGCGGGGTGGTCGTGCGCCACGAGGCAGACCACCTCGTCGGTCAGCAGGCGACCCAGGTGCAGGTCTTCCGGCGGCTCCAGCCAGTTGCCGATGACGAGGTCGACCTCGCCGCCGGCCAGCCGACGCTGCACATCGAACTCGGCGGACAGCGGCAGCAGGTCGAGCCGCAAACCCGGGGCGGCCCGCTTGAGCGTGGCCACCAGCTCGGGCAGGAACAGCGGGTCGAGGTAGTCGCTGGCGGCCACGCGAAAGGTGGCCTCGCTCGCGGCCGGATCGAAACCCCGGCTGCGCTGCTGGCGCCCGAACAGCCGCTCGGCCTGCTGCAGCAACTCGGCCGCCGGCTGCACCAGCTCCAGCGCCACCGGCGTGGGCGCCATGCCGTTGCCCGAGCGCACGAGCAGCACGTCGCCCGTGGCCTGCCGCAGCCGCCGCAAATGGGCGCTGACGGCGGGCTGCGAGAGATCGAGCTTCAAGGCGGCGCGAGAAACGCTGCGTTCGGTGATCAACGTGTGCAGGACCCGGATGAGATGGAGCTCGATGTTGTCGAAATCGGTGCGCTCGGCCATACGTGATCGCAAATACCTTGTATGCGGATTCTCGTATAGACAGAGGGTGACGGCGGTGTACCTTCCGGGTATCTCCCGATACGCTTGTCCACTGCCGCACACTGCTGCCCACTGCTGCCCATGCCCAGCCGCCCCATCCGATTCATCCGCCAAGGCCAGGTCGTTGCACTGGCCGACGTGCCACCCACGCGCACCCTGCTCGACTGGCTGCGCGAAGACGCCGGTGCCACCGGCACCAAGGAAGGCTGCGGCGAAGGCGACTGCGGCGCCTGCACCGTGGTGCTGGGCGAACTGGATGGAGACCGCCTGCGCTACCGCGCGATCAACAGCTGCATCCGCTTCGTCCCGTCGATCGACGGCTGCGCGCTGTGGACGATCGAGGACCTGAAGGGCCCGGACGGCAGCCTGCACCCGGTGCAGCAGGCGCTGGTGGACTGCCACGGCTCGCAATGCGGCTTCTGCACGCCGGGGTTCGCGATGTCGATGTTCGGGCTGTACCAGCAGCGCGCGGCGTGCGGGGCCACACAGGCCGTGACGCGCGAGGAAGCGCAGGAGGCACTCTCCGGCAACCTGTGCCGCTGCACCGGCTACCGGCCGATCATCGACGCGACGCAGAAGATGACGCAGTACCCGGCGCGCCGGGTGGACGAGACGGCGTTGGTCGAGCAACTGAAAGCGCTGCGTGAGCAGCCCGCCCTCGATGGCCCCGCACTGCGCCCGACGACGTTGAACGCCCTGCTGCAACTGCGCGCACAGCACCCGCAGGCCCAGGTGATCGCCGGCTGCACCGACGTGGGCCTGTGGGTCACGAAGATGCACCGGCGCTTCGACACCACGCTGGACGTGACCGGCGTGCGCGAACTGCAGCGCATCGAAGAGGCGGCCGGCCAGTTGGAGATCGGCGCGGCCGTGCGCCTGAGCGATGCCTATGCCGCCCTCACCTCGCACTGGCCGCAGCTGCATGCCTTCGCGGCCCGCTTTGCCGGCCTGCCGGTGCGCGAAGCCGGCACGCTGGGTGGCAATGTGGCCAACGGTTCGCCCATCGGGGACTCGATGCCCGTGCTGATCGCGCTCGATGCACGACTGCGGCTGCAAAGCCTGCGCGGCCCGCGCGAGGTGTCGCTGGAAGCCTTCTACACCGGCTATCGGCAGAACGTGCTCGCGGCGGACGAGGTGCTGACCCACGTGCTGGTGCCCCTGCCACCGCGCGGCCTGCTGCGCGCCTACAAGCTCTCGAAGCGCTTCGAGGACGACATCTCGGCGGTGTGCCTCGCCATCCGCCTCGAGATCGACCAGGGCCGGGTCACGGCAGCCAGCGTCGGCGCCGGCGGTTTGGCCGCGACGCCGGCGCGCGCCGTGCAGACCGAAGCGGCCCTGCTCGGCCAGCCGTGGAACGACGCCACCGTGCGCACCGCCATGCAGACACTGCGCCGCGAGTTCTCGCCGATCAGCGACATGCGGGCCAGCGCCGACTACCGCCGCGAGGCCGCCGGCAACCTGCTCTGGCGCTACTGGCTCGAAAGCCAGGGAACGACGGCACTGGGGCTGGAAAGCCTGACCCTCGCCACGTTGGAGGGAGACGCCCGATGAACGCGCCGGACCTGCTGACCCCCACCGCGGCCTGCGGCCAGTCGCACCCGCACGAAAGCGCCCGCGCGCAGGTGAGCGGCGCTGCCACCTACGTGGACGACCTGCCCGAACTGAAAGGCACCTTGCACGCGGCGCCCATCCTCAGCCCGGTCGCCCACGGCAAGCTGCTCGGCCTCGATGCCGCATCCGCGCTGCAACTGCCCGGCGTGGTCGGCCTCGTGACGGCGGCCGACATCCCCGGCGACAAGCGCTTTGCGGTCACGGCGCACGACGAACCGATCTTCGCGATCGACGAGGTGGAGCACGTGGGCCAGGTGATCGGCCTCGTGATCGCCCGCGACGTGAACACCGCGCGCGCCGCGGCCAAGCAGGTGCGTTGCCAGATCGAGCCGCTGCCGGCAGTGCTGACGATCGAAGAAGCGCTGCAGCAGCAAAGCCACGTGCTGCCGCCGGTGCACGTGAAGCGCGGCGATGCGGCCGGCGCGATCGCAGCGGCCCCGCACACGTTGACCGGCGGCTTCTCGGTCGGCGGGCAGGAGCACTTCTATCTCGAAGGCCAGGTCGCCTATGCCATCCCGCAGGAGCAGGACGGCTGGCTCATCCACAGCTCCACCCAGCACCCGGGCGAGGTGCAGCATTGGGTGGCCCATGCGCTGGGCCTGGACAACCACCACGTGCGCATCGAATGCCGGCGCATGGGCGGCGGCTTCGGCGGCAAGGAGACGCAGGCGGGCCACCTTGCCGTGTGGGCCGCGCTGGCCGCACGCAAGTTCGGCAAACCGGTGAAGCTGCGGCTGGAGCGGCTGGACGATTTCATGGTCACCGGCAAGCGGCACAACTTCCTGTACCGCTACACGGTGGGCTTCGATGACAGCGGCCGCATCCTGGGCCTGAAACTGATGCTCGCGTCGCAATGCGGGTTCTCGGCCGACCTCTCCGGCCCGGTCAACGACCGCGCCGTGTTCCATGCCGACAACGCCTACTTCCTCGAGCACGTCGAGATCGCCTCCTACCGCTGCAAGACGCACACGCAGAGCAACACCGCGTTCCGCGGCTTCGGCGGCCCGCAGGGGATGATCGTCACGGAGGCGGTGCTGGGCGACATCGCCCGCCACCAGGGGCTGGACCCGCTGCTCGTGCGCGAGCGCAACTTCTACGGCAGCAGCGACCGCAACGTCACGCACTACGGCATGACGGTCGAGGACAACATCGCGCCGCAGCTGGTCGCGCAACTGGCGGCCGACAGCCGCTACCAGGAACGGCGGCAACGCGTCGCCGCGTGGAACGCGGAGCACCCGGTGCTCAAGCGCGGCCTGGCGATCACGCCGGTGAAGTTCGGCATCTCGTTCACCGCCACCTTCTTCAACCAGGCGGGCGCACTGGTCAACGTGTACGGCGACGGCACGGTGCAGGTCAACCACGGCGGCACCGAGATGGGCCAGGGCCTGCACACCAAGGTGTGCCAGATCGTCGCGGACGAACTGGGCGTGCCGTTCGAGCGGGTGCGCATCACGGCCAGCGACACGAGCAAGGTGCCCAACGCATCGGCCACCGCCGCATCGAGCGGCACCGACCTCAACGGTCGCGCGGCGCAGTTCGCGGCGCGGCAGGTGCGGCAGCGGCTGGCGGCCTTCGTCGCGCAGCAGCAAGGCTGCGACGAAGCGTCGGTCGTGTTCGCAGGCGGCCGGGTGATCACACCGAACGGCGCGCGCGACTTCGGCGACGTGGTGCACGCGGCCTACGTGGCGCGGGTGCAGCTGTGGTCCGACGGCTTCTACGCCACGCCCAAGATCCACTACGACCGGCACACGCTCACCGGCCGGCCGTTCTACTACTTCGCCTATGGAGCAGCCTGCACCGAGGTGGTCATCGACACGCTGACCGGCGAGAACAAGGTGCTGGCCGTCGACATCCTGCACGACGTGGGGCGCAGCCTGAACCCGGCCATCGACATCGGCCAGATCGAAGGCGGCTTCGTGCAGGGCATGGGCTGGCTCACCACCGAAGAGCTGAAGTGGAACGCCGACGGCAAGCTGACGACGCACGCGCCGAGCACCTACAAGATCCCGACGGCGGGCGACGTGCCGGAGCATTTCAACGTGGCGCTGTGGCCTGAAGCCAACCGCGAAGACAACGTGTTCGGCTCCAAGGCGGTCGGCGAGCCGCCGTTCATGCTGGCCATCTCGGTGTACGAAGCGCTGCGTGATGCGGTGGCGGCGGTCGACCCGCAACGGCGCGACCCGGTGGTGCTGCATGCCCCCGCCACGCCGGAGTCGGTGCTGCGCGCCGTGCAGGCGCGCAAGGCGCCATGAAGCACACGGCGCGCGAATGGCTGGCGCAGGGCGAGCCTGTGGTGGTGGTGGAGGTCGCCGCCACGCAGGGCTCGGTGCCGCGTGAAACCGGGACGCGCATGCTGGTGAGCGCCGGGCGCACCCGCGGCACCATCGGCGGCGGCCATCTGGAGCTGGATGCGATCGAGACGGCACGGCGCAGCCTGCCGATGGGCGCGCACGACACGTTCGAGAAACGCTATGCGCTGGGGCCGACGCTCGGCCAGTGCTGCGGCGGTGTCGTCACGCTGCGGTTCTCGGCGTTGAACGACGAGGAACTCGTGCGCTGGCCCGAGGTGCCGCCCCTCTTCCACCTGCAGCTGTACGGCGCCGGCCACGTCGGCCGCGCGATCGTGCGCCTGCTCGCCACGCTGCCGTGCCGGGTGCAATGGATCGACGAGCGCGAGAACGAGTTCCCCGCCACCTGGCCGCAGGGGTGGCCGTCGCAGGTGGAACGCGTGTGCGTCGACGCGGTGGAAGCCGAAGTGGCGAGCGCGCCGCCCGGTGCCAGCTACCTGGTGCTGACGCACCGGCACGACCTGGATCTGCGCATCACCGAGGCGATCCTGAAGCGCGGCGACTTCCGCTACTTCGGGCTGATCGGCTCGAAGACCAAGCGCGAGCGCTTCATCCACCGGCTGCAGGCGCAGGGCATCGCGCAGGCGACCATCGACCGCATGACCTGCCCGATCGGCGTGCCGGGCATCGCCGGCAAGGCGCCGGAGGTGATCGCGGTGGCGGTGGTCGCGCAACTGCTGCAGCAGGGCTGACCCCCGCGTCCGGGGGCGGCAGGGTTGCGCCGCTTCGCCTACGATGCCGCCCATGAAGATCGATTTCGTTTCCGACGTGGCGTGCCCCTGGTGCGCCATCGGCCTGCACTCGCTGGAGTTGGCGCTTGAACGCCTGGGCCCCGACTTCCAGGTCGAACTGAATTTCCAGCCCTTCGAACTGAACCCCGGCATGCCGCCGGCCGGCGAGGATCTCGTCGGGTATCTGTCGAAGAAGTACGGGCTCACCCCCGAGCAGGTCGAGCAGAACCAGGAAGCCATCCGCCAGCGCGGCGAGGCGGTGGGCTTCACCTTCCGCATGGACCGGCGCACCCGCGCCTACAACACCTTCGATTGCCACCGCCTGCTGCATTGGGCCGGCACCCAAGGCCAGGCGCAGCAACTGGCGTTGAAGCACGCGCTGTTCGCGGCCTACTTCACCGAAGGCGAGAACCCGGGCGCACGCGACGTGCTGCTGCGCGCGGCGGCTGCCGCCGGCCTCGATGAAGCGGAAGCGGCCGGCGTGATCGACTCCGACCGCTACGCCGACGAGGTGCGCGCACAGGAGCACTACTACCAGCAGGCCGGCATCCAGGCCGTGCCGGGGGTGGTCATCAACGACCGGCACCTGATCTCGGGCGGGCAGCCGCCCGATGTGTTCGAGCAGGCGCTGCGCCAGATCGCCGCGGAGGAGTGAGCCCTGCCATGCTGCGCCGGCTCGTCGGATCGCTTGCCCTGTGCTGTGCCGGTGCGATGGCAACACCGGCGACGCCATTGCCGGCCGACGGCGAGCCCGACGAGAACATCCTGATCACGCTGCTGCGCGCCGAGGCGGCCAGCTACGAACATGGCAACGGCGTGCCGCAGGACGGCCCGCGTGCCGCATCGCTGTACTGCCAGGCCGCGCGGCTGGGCGACCCGGAATCGCAGTTCAGCCTGGGCTGGATGTACACGAACGGGCGCGGCGTGGAACGCAGCGACTCGACTGCCGCGTTCTTCTTCCACGCGGCGGCCGAACAGGGCTACGAGCAGGCCAGGCACATGCTGCGCATGGTCGGCGGCCCGCCCAACAGCGTGCCCGAGTGCATGCGCGCGGCCCCACTGCCCGCTGCGGCACCCGTGTTGCAGGCCGCCCGGCCGGCCCCGCCTGCGATCCTCAACACGGCGCCGAAGGACGTGGCCGACCTGGTGCTGAAGATGGCGCCGGACTTCGGCGTGCAGCCCGAGCTGGCGCTGGCGATCATCGAGGCCGAGTCGAACTACAACATCGTCGCGCTGTCGCCGCGCAACGCGAAGGGGTTGATGCAGCTGATCCCCGAAACCGCCGCGCGCTTCAACGTCAGCAACCCGTACGATCCGACGCAGAACATCCGCGGCGGCCTGTCCTACCTGCGCTGGCTGCTGGCGTACTTCGAGGGCGACGTCACGCTCGTGGCGGCGGCCTACAACGCCGGCGAGGGCACGGTGGAACGCTACCGCGGCGTGCCGCCGTACGTCGAAACGCGTGCCTACGTGCGCCGCATCCTCAAGGCGGCAGGTCTTGCCGTTCACCCCTACGACACCCGCGTGACCGCGCCGTCGCGCGCCTTGCGGCTGATCCGCGCCCGCTGACCGGGTAGGCACGCTGTTTGCCGGCTGCCCCGGATGCGTGGAACGCGACCGGGCCGAGGTGTTCACGCCTTTTTGTTACAAGTCGGCCGGACACCCCTGAAAAAATTGCCAGGGCCGGGCGCGGCCACCTCCGTGCCGCACGGCACTGCGGCCCCCGACCCCGCGCGGCCCGCTGACCTTTCTCCCGTGCCGAACCGCATGCCTCCTCGACACGCTCCATCGCATCTCCTCATCTATTCCGTGATCGGCGCGCTCATGGCGCTGATCTTTGCCGTCGACCTGGTCACCAAGCTGGGCATTGCCGAGTGGGTGCTCTACGTGCTGCCCATCGGCCTGTGCATGTTGCAGCCGCGCCCGCTGGTGCCGTTGGCCGCCGCTGCCCTGGCCACCGTGCTGATCGTCGTCGGCTTCTTCTTCTCGCCGGCGCATGGCAGTTTCGAGCAGGTGATCATCAACCGCTCGATGGGGGTGTTCGCCCTGTGGACCACCGCGATCCTGGTCCAGCAGGTGCTGCGCGGCCGGCGCTTCGAGCAGTACCAGTTGTGGCTGCAGCAGGGCGAGACCGCCGTGTCGCAAAGCGTGGTGGGCGAACAGACATTGAACGCGCTCGGCCAGGCCGCGTGCGCCACGCTGGCACGCTTCGTGGGGGCCACCGTGGCGGTGCTGCACCGGCTCGAAGGCCAGCAGCTGCTGCCCACCGGCTCCTATGCGCTGGCGGGCGGCGGCGATGCGCCGCCGGCGCTGCGCGTGGGCGATGGCGTGGCCGGCCAGGTGGCTCGTGACGGCCAGGCACAGTGGCTCGAAGGCCTGCCACCCGATTACCTGCGCATCGCCTCGTCGCTGGGCTCGTCGGCGCCGGTCGCCGTGTTGGCGGCACCGGTCACCGCGGACGGCAAGCCGTGCGGCGTGATCGAGCTCGGTTTTGCCGGCCCGCCCGGCAATGCGGACGAGGTGCGCCAGCTGGTCGCGCAGGTCGGCGAGGCGATCGGCGTGGCGCTGCGCTCCGCGGCCTACCGGCAACGCCTGGTGGAGCTGCTGGAGGAAACGCAGCGCCAGAGCGAGGAGCTGCAGGCACAGCAGGAAGAGCTGCGCGTCTCCAACGAGGAGTTGGAAGAACAGAGCCGCGCGCTGCAGGAGTCGCAGGCCCGGCTGGAGGCCCAGCAGTCCGAACTCGAGCAGACCAACGTGCAGCTCGAGGAGCAGACCCAGCGCCTCGAGCGGCAGCGGCAGGACCTGCTGATCGCGCAGCAGGCGCTGCACCTCAATGCCGAGAAGCTCGAGAGCGCGAACCGCCACAAGTCGGAGTTCCTGGCCAACATGTCGCACGAGCTGCGCACGCCGCTGAACAGCTCGCTGATCCTGTCGAAGCTGCTGGCCGACAACCGCGACGGCAACCTCAGCTCCGAGCAGGTGAAGTTCGCGCAGTCCATCCACTCCGCCAACAACGACCTGCTCACGCTGATCAACGACATCCTCGACCTCTCGAAGATCGAGGCCGGGCACGTGGAAGTGAATCTCGAGCGCGTGGGCGTGGCCGACATGGTGCAACGCCTGCGCGAGCTGTTCGAGCCGATGGCACAGCAGAAGGGCCTCGCGTGGTCGGCCCGGGTGGCGCCGGCCGTGCCGGACGCGCTGCTCACCGACGCCCAGCGGCTGCAGCAGATCCTGCGCAACCTGCTGTCCAACGCATTGAAGTTCACCGAGCGGGGCGAGGTGGTACTGGAAATAGGCGTGCCGGCCAACGGGCGCGTGAGCTTCGCGGTGCGCGACACCGGCGTGGGCATCGCGCCGGAGCAGCACGAGGTGGTGTTCGAGGCCTTCCGCCAGGCCGACGGCTCCACCAGCCGCAAGTACGGCGGCACGGGGCTGGGCCTGTCGATCTCGCGCGAGCTGGCCCACCTGCTGGGCGGCGAGATCCGCTTGCAGAGCACACCGGGGCAAGGCAGCACCTTCACGCTCGAAGTGCCGGTGGTGCTGCAACCGGCGGCCAAGGCCGCATCGGCTGCCGCGCAGGTGCCGCCGCCACGGCCGCCGCAGCCGCAACCGCAACCGCATTCAACGCAGCCACCGCCTTCTGTGCCGGCACCGGCGGGGGGTGCGCTGTCGTGGCAGGACGACCGGCACCGTCTCTCGCGCCCGGGGCGGCTCATCCTCGCGGTCGAAGACGATGAGCGCTTCGCGCAGGTGCTCTACGGCCTCGTGCGCGAGCTGGACTTCGACTGCGTGGTCGCCTTCACCGGCGCCGAGGCGCTGCGCCTCACGCACGAGCTCCAACCCGCCGGCATCCTGCTCGACATGAACCTGCCGGACCAGTCCGGCCTCGGCGTGCTCGAGCAATTGAAGCGGGACCCGTCCACCCGGCACATCCCGGTGCACGTGGTCTCGCTGCACGACCGCTCGCAGACCGCGCTCGAGCTGGGCGCGATCGGCTATGCCGTCAAGCCGGTCGACCGCACCGAACTCGCGAATGCGGTGCGCAAGATCGAAGGCAGGCTGGGCCGCGAGCAGCCGCGCGTGCTCGTGGTGGAAGACGACGCCTCGCTGCGCGACAGCATCCGCGCGCTGCTGGGTGCCACGCGGGCCGAGATCACGACCACGGGCACCGTGCGCGACGCGCTGGAGCAGTTGTCGCAACGCACCTTCGACTGCGTGGTGATGGACCTGTCGCTGCCCGACGGCAGCGGCTACGACCTGCTCGAGCAGATGTCGCGCAGCACCGAGTATTCGTTCCCGCCGGTCATCGTCTACACCGGCCGCGCGCTCACCGGCGAAGAAGAACAGCGGCTGCGCCGCTATTCGCGCTCCATCATCATCAAGGGCGCACGGTCGCCCGAACGGCTGCTCGACGAGGTCACGCTGTTCCTGCACAGCGTGGAGTCGGCGCTGCCGCCCGACCAGCAGCGCCTGCTGCAGCAGGCACGCAAGCGCGACTCGGTGCTCGACGGCCGCACGGTGCTGCTGGTCGAAGACGACGTGCGCAACGTGTTCGCACTGTCGAGCGTGCTGGAGCCGCTGGGCGTGAAGCTCGAGATCGCGCGCAATGGCCGCGAAGCGCTGGCGCAGCTGGAACGGCTGCCGTCGGTGGACCTCGTGTTGATGGACCTGATGATGCCGGAGATGGACGGCCTCACCGCGATCCGCCACCTGCGCAGCAACACCGCGCTGCAGCAGCTGCCCGTGATCGCGCTGACGGCCAAGGCCATGGCCGACGACCGGCTGCGCTGCCTGGAGGCAGGTGCCGACGACTACATCGCCAAGCCGATCGACGTGGACCGGCTGGTCTCGCTGTGCAGGGTATGGGTACGCAAGTAGGCGCCATGGACGCGGACACCCACGTCTTCGACGTGGAGATCCAGCTGCTGCTGGAGGGCGTGTTCCGCGTGTACCAGCACGATTTCCGCAACTACGCCACCGCCTCGCTGCGCAGGCGCATGCGGCAGGCGATGGAGCGCTTCTCGTGCAGCAGCGTCTCGCAGCTGCAGCACCTCGTGCTGAACGACCCGCAGGTGTTCGCGCAGATGCTGCAGTACTTCACCGTGCAGTTGAGCGAGCTGTTTCGCGACCCGGGCTACTTTCTCGCGTTGCGGCAGGAGGTGGCGCCGGTGCTGCAGACCTACCCGTCGATCAAGGTGTGGGTGGCCGGCTGCAGCTCGGGCGAGGAGCTGTGGTCGCTGGCCATCCTGTTCGACGAGGAAGGCCTGCTCGAGCGCACGGTGTTCTACGCCACCGACATCAACCCCGAGGCATTGCGCACCGCGGAGGCCGGCGTCTACCCGCTCGACCGCATCGCGCAGTTCAGCAGCAACTACCGGCAGGCGGGCGGCCGGCGGTCGCTGTCGGATTACTACGTCACGGCCTACGAGGCCGCGGCCTTCGACCGCCGTCTGCGCCGGCAGGTGGTGTTCGCCGACCACAGCCTCGCCACCGACAGCGTGTTCTCGGAGGTCCACCTGGTGTCGTGCCGCAACGTGCTGATCTACTTCAACCGCGAGCTGCAGGACCGCGCGCTCGGCCTGTTCCACGAGGCGCTGGTGCGGCGAGGCTTCCTGGGGCTGGGCAGCCGCGAATCGCTGCGCTTCACCGCGCATGCCGACGGCTTCGAGGACGTGGTGCCCGAGCACCGCATCTACCGTCGCAAGTGAAAGGGCTGACGATGGACGCGACCGAGCTGCAGGACAACCACCGCTTCGATGCCGTCGTCGTCGGCGCGTCGGCCGGCGGCGTCGAGGCGCTGGGCACGCTGCTGTGCGAGTTGCCGGCCGGTTATGCGCTGCCGGTCCTCGTGGTGCTGCACCTGCCGCCGCAACGCACCAGCCAGCTCGCGACGCTGTTCGCCTCCCGCTGCCGGGTGCCGGTGCAGGAGGCGCAGGACAAGGAACCGATCCGCGCCGGCACGGTCTACTTCGCGCCGCCCGACTACCACCTGCTGGTGGAGCCCGACCTTACGCTGGCGCTGTCGGTGGACCCACCGGTGCATTACTCCCGGCCGGCGATCGACGTGCTGTTCGAGTCCGCCGCGGCAGCCTACGGGCAACGGCTGCTCGCCATCGTGCTCACGGGGGCCAGCGCCGACGGCGCGCAGGGCGTGGCCGCGGTGCGCCGCGCCGGCGGCACCACCTGGGTGCAGGACCCGGCCACGGCCGCCCATCGGACGATGCCGGCCGCCGCATTGCTCGCTGCAGGGGCCGAGGCTGCCTGCACGCTGGAAGAGATAGGCAAGCAACTTGCCTGCCTGGAGCCTGTCGCCGCTCCTTTCCGCGAGGAAGGAACGCCGAACGGGACGCACCCCGCCGGCCGAGCCGGCCGACTGCCGAACTGAGTCGAAGATGGAACAGGACATTCACTTGCTGGTCGTTGACGACGTGGAGCAGAACCTCGTCGCCATGGAAGCGCTGCTCGCGCGTCCGGGCATCAAGGTCCTGCGCGCGCGCTCCGGCCCCGAAGCGCTGGAAATGCTGCTGGCGCACGACGTGGCGGTCGCACTGTTCGACGTCCACATGCCCGGCATGGACGGTTTCGAGCTGGCCGAGCTGGTGCGCGGCTCGCAGCGCACGCGCCACGTGCCCATCATCTTCCTGACGGCGGCCACCGCGAACCAGCAGCGCTCGTTCCGCGGCTACGACGCGGGCGCGGTCGACTTCCTGCACAAGCCCGTGGAGCCGCACGTGCTGGTGAGCAAGCTCAACGTGTTCATCGAGATGCACCGCCAGCGGCGCGAGCTCGCGCAGAAGATGCAGGAGCTGCAGCACGCGCTGCAGCTCAACGAGATGTTCACCGCCGTGCTGAGCCACGACCTGCGCACGCCGCTGTCGGTGGTCAAGCTCAGCTCGGAGCTGCTGTTGCTGCAGGGCAAGGACGACATCTCCAAGAGCATCGGCCAGCGCCTGAAGTCGAGCAGCGTGCGCATGTCGCGCATGGTCGAGCAGCTGCTCGACGTTTCGCGCCTGCGCAACGGCGGGCTGCGGCTGCGGTGCGTGCCGGCCGACCTGGGCGCGCTGTGCGAGCAGATCTGCTCGGAGTTCGACCTGGGCGGCAACTCGGCACGCATCGCGGTCGAGCCGCAAGGCGACCTGCAGGGCCGCTTCGACGTCGACCGCATGCTGCAGGTGCTCGCCAACCTGATCGGCAATGCGCTCGACCATGGCGATGCGCGGGCCACCGTGCGCGTGCAGCTGGACGGCACCGAACCCGAGTCGCTGAAGGTGTGCGTGCACAACAAGGGCGTCATCCCGCCGGCGGTGATGGCCCGGCTGTTCGAGCCCTACCACCGGGTCGACGGCAGCGAGGCGCGCGGCCTGGGCCTGGGGCTCTACATCGTCGACCGTTTCGTCGCCGCGCATGGCGGGCAGGTGGTGGCGCATTCGAGCGTGGAGCGCGGCACGTCGATCGAGGTGACGATCCCGCGCGAATGCGCCGCCGCCCCCAACGACACCCCGCCGGCGCTCGACATGAAGCCGCACACGCCACCGACCGGCGAGCCGCTGCCGCGCGCAAGCGCGCGGGCAACCCCGTCGCCCTGGCCCCCGATGGCCGAGGCGAAACCGTCGCTGCTGCACCCCGGCCCCCGATGAAGCCGCTGGCGACGATGCACCGCCTGCTGCGAGAAGCCACGGCCGCGAGCCACGCCCGGCTGGAGCACTCGCTCGACCTGCTCGGCCCATCGGCGCAAGCGGCCCGCTTCCGCGCGCTGCTCGAGCGGTTCCATGGCTTTCATCGCGTCTGGGAACCCGCCCTTGCCGATACGCTGGGCTGCGACGACTTTCTCGTCGCGCGACAACGCGAGCCCTTGCTGCACGCCGACCTGCTCGCGCTCGGCATGCGCGCCGGCGACATCGCGGCGCTGCCCGCCTGCACCGAGGCTGCCGGCCTGTGCCGCAGCGCACCCGCCGCGCTCGGCTCGCTCTACGTGCTCGAAGGCTCCACGCTCGGCGGGCGCCACATCGCCCGCCACCTGGCCGGGGCGCCCTGGCTGCCGCCTGGCGGGCTGCGCTACTTCGACCCCCACGGCGCGCACACCGGCCAGCGCTGGCAGGAAACGCTGGCCCGGCTGGAGGGCACGCCTGCTGCCTGGCAGCAGGATGTGGCCGACGCTGCCGTCGCCACTTTCGAGCTGCTGCACCGTTGGCTGCCTCCTGCCGGCGCCGGCCCGGCAACCGCTGCACGGGCGACACCACAGCTCGCGGAGACCGTCTCATGAACCCGCCGCCTTCCCATCACGGGGACCGGCCGGTGCACGCGGCACGACTGCAGGCCTGCGCCGACGAGCCGATCCACATTCCGGGCAGCATCCAGCCGCACGGCGCGCTGGTCGTCCTGCATCCGGACGACTTCACGGTGCTGCATGCGAGCCGCAACGCAGCCGCGTTGCTCGAGTGCCCGGTCGTGCCCGGCGCCCGCCTGGGGCACGAGCGTGCCGAGCTGCAGTCGCTGCAGGCCGAGCTGCGCCAGTGGCAGGCCACGGCACCGGAGATGCCCTACCTGCGCCCGCTGCTCATCGGCAGCCGCGCGATGCAGCTCGGTGCGCATCGCACGCCGCAAGGCCTGCTGCTCGAATTCGAACCGTCGGCCGCCGGCGAGGTGCAGACCATCGATTCGCTGTACCCGCACCTGCGCCGCTTCGTCGACAGCGTGCAGTCGGAGTCCGACATCCCGGCGCTGGGCCTGCTGGCCGCGCGGGAGATGCGTCGCATCACCGGCTTCCACCGGGTGCTGCTGTACCGCTTCGACGCCGAGTGGAACGGCACCGTGATCGCCGAAGACGGCGACGGCACCCTGCCGTCGTACCTGGACCTGCGCTTCCCGGCCTCCGACATCCCGGCCCAGGCCCGCGAGCTGTACCGCCGCGTGCGGCTGCGGCTGATCCCCGACGCAGGCTACCGGCCGGTGCCGATCGACCCGCCGCTGAGCCCCATCGACGGGCGGGCGCTCGATCTGTCGCAGTCCGCGCTGCGCAGCGTGTCGCCGGTGCACCTGGAGTACATGCGCAACATGGGCACCGCGGCATCGATGTCGGTGTCCATCCTGGTGGACGGCAGGCTGTGGGGCCTGCTGTCGTGCCACCACGCGACGCCCCGGCACGTGGGCCCGCAGATCCGCAGCGCGTGCGATTTCATCGGCCAGATCCTCGCGCTGCAGCTCGGCGCCCGGGAGCGCCACGCCGACGCCGGGCAACGCCTCGTCCTCAAGGATGTGGAGGCCGAGCTGCTCGCGCTCGTGTCTCGCGCCAAGACCGTGCAGGACGGATTGGTGCAGAACCCGCAGGTGTGGCTGCGGCTGGTGGACGCCGAGGGCGCCGCGGTGCTGCGCGACGAGGCGATCCACACCGTCGGCCGCACGCCGCCGCCGGACATGCTGCATTCGCTCGTGGCCTGGCTGCACGCGCGCGACGTGAACGACGTCTTCTCGACGCACGAACTGCCGCGCGTCTACCCGCCCGCGGCGCTGCACACCGACTGCGCGTGCGGGCTGCTGGCGGTGCCGATCTCGGCACTGCATTCCGACTACATCCTGTGGTTCCGTCCCGAGGTGGTGCAGACCGTGCGCTGGGGCGGACAGCCCGACAAGGGAGCACGCCAGGACGACGGGCGCCTGCACCCACGCCGCTCGTTCGCGCTGTGGACCGAACAGGTGCGCGGCACCTCGCTGCCGTGGAGCACGGTGCAGATCGATGCCGCGCGCTCCTTGCGCAACGCCATCGTGAACTTCGTGCTGCGCCGGGCCGAGGAACAGGCGCAGCTGACCCGGCGGCTCGAGGAAACCAACCGCGAGCTGGAGGCGTTCTCGTACTCGGTCTCGCACGACCTGCGTGCGCCGTTCCGCCACATCGTCGGCTTCTCGCAACTGCTCGCGGAGCGCGAGCAGCATCTGAGCGAACGCTCGCGCCACTACCTCGACTCGATCGTCGAGTCCGCCCTCGCCGCGGGGCAGCTGGTCGACGACCTGCTGCACTTCTCGCAGCTGGGCCGCTCCGCACTCAACCTGACCCGCGTGGACATGGCCAAGCTGGTGGCCGAGGTGCAGCGTTCGATGCGTTTCGACGAGGAGGGCCGCCGCGTCGAATGGCGCATCGCCCCGCTGCCCCCTTCGTTCGGCGATGCGGCGATGCTGCGCCAGGCCTGGACCAACCTGATCGACAACGCGCTCAAGTACAGCCGCAGCCGCGATCCGGCCGTGATCGAGATCGGCGGTGAAGCCGGCGACGGCGAAACCGTGTACTGGGTACGCGACAACGGCGTGGGTTTCGACATGACCTACGCGAACAAGCTGTTCGGCGTGTTCCAGCGCCTGCACGGCCCCGAAGAATTCAAGGGCAGCGGCATCGGCCTGGCGCTGACCCGACGCATCATCGACCGCCATGGCGGCTGGATCGCCGCCGACGCCACCGTCGGCCAAGGGGCGACCTTCCGCTTCGCGCTGCCCGGCCCCTCGAAGCAAGCGCGGCCGGAAGGCGCCCGGCACGCTCCCTCAGGCCGCGAGGCACGCGGGGAGCAGCCCGAAGACATCTCGAGAAATTCCGATGAAGAGCCCGCTTAGACCCATCCTGCTGGTCGAAGACAACGCCAACGACCTCGAACTCACGCTCACGGCGCTGCAGCGCTGCCAGCTCGCCAACCCCGTCGAGGTGGTGCGCGACGGCGCACAGGCGCTCGACTACCTGTACGCCCGCGGCGACTGGGTCGGCCGCGACAGCGGCGATCCGGCCGTGGTGCTGCTCGACCTGAAGCTGCCCAAGATCGACGGGCTGGAGGTGCTGGAGCGCGTGAAGAGCGACCCGGCGCTCAAGCAGGTGCCGGTCGTGATGCTCACCTCGTCGAAGGAAGAGCGCGACCTGGTGC
>NZ_CAMLJQ010000041.1 GCF_946480305.1 uncultured Caldimonas sp. | reverse complement strand
CAGGCGGGTCAGTTTTACTCCGGCGCGGTGGGTCAGTATTACTGCGACGGCAACAAGAACGCCGGCGATGACATGACGGTGGTGCTGCGCCACGTCGACCGCATTCGCCAAGAGATCCGCTGTCACTTCATGCTCGTGCACCACTCAGGAAAAGACTCCGCTCGCGGCATGCGGGGATGGAGCGGATTGCGAGCCGCAGTCGATACGGAGATCGAGATCACCAGTGATGAAGCAACGGGTGCGCGTGCCGCTGAGATCACAAAGCAAAGAGACATGGGCGGCAAAGGCGATCGCATCGGCTTCTGTCTCGATGTCGTCACCATGGGCGTCGGCAAATGGGGTAAGCCGAACACGTCGTGCGTGGTTGTTCCTGCAGCAGCCCCGGAACGGGCCGACCGGTTAAAGCGCGGCAAGAAGACCAGCGAGATTGCCGGGGCCATCGTGGAAGCGTTGACCCAGCGAGGTGCTGGCATGAAGAAGAGCGAACTGGCTTCGCACTTTGAGGGCCGCTACGTTGACACGTCTGTCTATCGCGAGATCCGCCGCATGGTCGGAGACGGCAGGCTTCACGAGACAAGCGGCTTCGTCGCGCTGAGGAGCGGGGAATGAGTGCAGCAATCGCTGTCCGATCACTGACCGATTACTGTCCTTTGACAGCGCGGACAGCGACTGCTGTCCACTGTCCTACTGTCCCACACCCTTTAGGGTGGGACAGTCAGGACAGTAGGACAGTGCCTCCGGCCCCTCGGTCGCAAGTGGGTCCTCCCGGCAGGTGGTGCGTGAGGGTAATTCGGGCCCCACGCGATACCCAGTTCTGGCCAGGCACAGGGGGTAAGTAACCATGCCTGTGCACACGTCTGCAAAACGGAAACCGGCCGGTGCGTTGATCGTGGGAGACTTGTTCGCCTACGTGCTCGACGGCAAACCGCTACCGGTGCCAACAGCCGATGCGCTCATCGTGGCCATCCTCGAGTGCGCGCGCCACGGGACCTCGCTGGATAGCTCCCTCGGCCTCTCGGGGCCGGGCATCCGGTCGCTGCAATCGCGAGTCCGCCGTCTGCAGCGAAATCACCATCTCCACCAGGCAGCTCGAGCTGTTGCAGTCGACGATGCGTTGTCGGACTGGCAGCGTTGCGAGCGCCTCGCGCAGTGCATCAAACGCTTCGAGGCAGCGGAGTGGATGCGAGTTCGTGGTCTTCAGATCACGCCCAGCGACTGGCCCGCGTGGAAGCCGCACGTGCTACGCGCCATGCAAACCCAGCTTGCCGTTCCAAAAACAGCCAAGGGGCTGCACAAGGTACTCACCGAAACCCCCCTCTATTCCGGTAGTGAAGAAGGCTTGAGACTCCTCTCGCTATACGCGTGAGAGGCACATGCAAACCATCGACATCTTCGGAACCATTGGCCAAGCCGTGACAGCGGACAGCGTGCGCGCGCAGCTCGAGGCGGCCGGCGCGAATCCCGTTCTCGTGCGAATCAACTCCAACGGCGGGGACGTGTCGGAAGGCCTTGCGATTTACGAGCTGCTGCTTCGCCACCGCGGCCCCGTGACCGTCGACATCTTCTGGGCACTGTCGATTGCCAGCGTTATCGCGATGGCTGGCCGACGAGTGCGCATCGCCCAGACGGGCGTGATGATGCTTCACAAGCCCTGGACCAGCGCCACGGGAAACGCCAACGACATGCGCCGCACTGCGGAAGTCCTAGACACGGTCGAAGGCCCGTTGGTGAAGGCCTACAAGCGCTCCGGCAAGAGCGACGCTCAGATTGCCGCCTGGCTCGCGGCAGAGACATGGTTCGACGCCGACCAGGCGCTCGAGGCCGGACTCGTGGACGAGATCACGACCGAGTCTGCCGACATCACTGCAGGCGCGCAGGCCTGTGCCTTCCACATCCCCGACCACATCAAAGCAAGGATCACTGCAATGCCTTCCCCTCTCCACACCACGCCGCCCTCGCAAACGCCCGCCACCCCCCCCGACCTGCAGGCGCAGATCAACGCTGCCGTTCAAGCTGAGCGGCAGCGTGTCGCAGAGATCCGCGCGCAGTTCCAACCCTTCCTGAACGGCGAGCGGCGCCACACGATGGCGGCGCTGATGGCTGCATGCGAGCAGGACGTGACCTGCTCGGCCGCGGCGGCGGGGCACAAGATCCTGGCCAAGCTCGCGGAGGGTGTCAGTCCGGCCGCTGGCGGGTATGTGGTTGACATCCGCAGCGACGACGACAAGCGGCGCCGCGACTTCCAGGCAGCCGCAACGGACGTGCTGCTTCAGCGCGGAGGTGTTCACGTCGCAGAACCGCACCCCGCCGCTCGCGACCTTCAACGCATGTCCATCGCCGCGCTTGCGGAGCGCTGCTTGTCCATGCAGGGGGTGTCGACATCCGGCCGAAGCAATGTCGACATCATTCAAGCTGCAATGTCGACTTCGGACTTCCCCGAGCTTCTGAAGGGCGTGACAGGCAAGTCCCTGCGGGCCGGCTACGAGAACGCGCCGAACGGCTACGCTCGCTTCACCGGCGAGCGAGAGGTGGTCGACTTCAAGGAGCAGACCCTCGCAGCGCTGTCCGAGGCACCTGATCTGCTCAAGGTGCCCGAGCTGGCGGAGTACAAGCACGGCACCTTTGCGGAAGGCGCCGAGGCGTTCAAGGTCGAGACCTACGGCCGGATTGTCCGCATCTCGCGCCAGATGCTCGTGAACGACGACCTGGCTGCGTTCACCCGCATCCCGCAGGCCTTCGGGCTGGCCGCTCGCCGGATGGAAGCCGACATGGTGTTGGCAAAGCTGACGGCGAATGACGCGCTGAAGGATGGCGTGGCGCTGTTCCATGCCGACCACGGCAACCTTGCGGCCAGTGGTGGCGCGCTTTCGGTGACCACCCTCGGCGCTGCGCGGGCTGCCATGCGCAAGCAGAAGGGCCTGAAGGGCGAAGGCTACCTCGATCCTCAACCGCGCTTCCTCATCGTGCCTGTCGCGCTGGAAACGCAAGCTGAGCAGCTGCTCGCCAGCCTGGTCGATCCGGCCAAGAACAACGACACGACGAATCCCGAGTGGATGCGCAGGCTCGAGCTCATCGCTGACCCGCGGCTCGATGCCGCGTCTGCGACGGCCTGGTATCTGGCGGCCTCTCCGGCCCAGTTCGACACGATCGTGCGCGCGTATCTGGTCGGCACCGACCGTCCTCACGTCGAGGAGAACAGCGAGTTCGAGCGCGACGCCATCTCGTTCAAGGTACGCCACGACTTCGGCACCGGCGTGATGGACTTCCGCGGCCTCTACAAGAACCCTGGGGCCTGATTGCCATGGTGCGGGGACCGGCGAGAAGGCGACCATAGCCGGCCCTACTTGCCTTACCGCGGGCAGGTTCCCTACCCATGGTCGTCACCCGCCAGAGAGATGCGGCTGCATCTCAAGGCACGCGCGCGAGGGCCGCCAAGTTGCGGGGTAGCGCGCACCCTTACCAACCGATCAGCCGAGCACTTTCAAAGGACCATCGTGCAACAAGACAACTTCGACGAAAACAAGGCAGGCGTTCTGCTTCAGACCGCCGTCGTGGGCCTGTACGGGCTGCTCGTGCAGCGACTCATGCAGATGTCGAAGGCGGAAGCGCTCGATGTCCTGGCCTCGGTCGAGCGAGGTGATACCACCATCGCTTTCGCGGTGGCCGTGCGTGGCCACGAGGCCGAGCTCGTGATCGAGTCGACCCGCGGCGGCGTCAAGCAGCAGCTGCTGCACCTCGCAGCTGACGAAGGCATGGTGGCTCGCGTGCGCCAGGACCTTCGCGGCGCGCACTGAAGACATGCGACCACGAGCTGCACCGCGACGGCCTGGGCGCAAGCGCCGCCGCTCGGTCAGCCGGTGCCCGATCTTTGGTGAAACTCACGCGCAGATCGAGAAAGAGGCTCTCCTCCTTCGCAAGCGCGGTGTGGCCTTCGTTCCCCCGGAGGCGGTTCCCGCGCTGCATGCCCTGTTCCTCGCAGCCGAGGAGTGGATCCACCAGTGTGACGGCCGTTACCTGCCCGGCTCGTTCAACTACCTCGGCAAGCGCTATGTCCTCACGTACCCCGGTTTCGGCCGGCTTGTGGTGCGCGACTCCCCGTCGAAACAGATTCTGATCGCTGGCTTTGTCGGCGAGACCTGACCCAACCCCCACCGTTGGAGCACATCCATGACGAACACCACTGCACGCGTCACCCTTGAAGGTGACGACCGACCCTTGCGGCAAACCTTGCGCCAGGCGCTGGGTGAGGTGAAGAGCTTCAGCAGCGACGCGGCCGCGAGTATGAGTAAGAGCGTCTCCTCGGCAGACAGTCTGAAAAGGGCCTTCGTCGGCTTGGCGGGGGCGGTCAGCGTGGCGGGCTTCAGTGCCTGGATCAAATCGTCGATCGACGTGCAGGACGAGATGTCGAAGATGGCCGCGAAGGCGGGCATCACGACCGAGGCCTTTAGCGAGCTGGCGTACGCTGCCAAGTTCTCCGACGTGAGCACGGAAGAGCTGGGCAAGACCTTCAGCAAGATGGCGTCGCTGCTGGCCGAGGCGAAGCGAGGCAACGAGGATGCGGTTGCGCTCTTCAAGCAGCTGAAGATCGACCCGAAGAACATCGAGGACTCTGACCAGTTGCTCCAGCAGCTGGTTCGCCGCTTCTCCGAGCTCGAGCCAGGTGCGGCGCGCACGGCGCTGGCCATCGAGGTGTTCGGCGAGAAGCTGGGACCGCGGCTGATCCCCTTCCTGACGCAGGGCGAGGACGGGCTGCGCGCAATGCGGGAGGAGGCGCACCGCCTGGGCGTCGTCGTCGACAGCGAAGCCGGCGCGGCCGCAGAGGCTTTCAACGATGACCTCGAGCGTCTGCGCCAGGTGCTGGGGGGTGTGGCGAACCAGATTGCCGGGCCCATGGTCCGCAGTCTCGGGGCGCTGATCCGCGAGTTTGCAGAAGCCACCCGGCGGGCTGGGGTGTTCCGTGGAACGCTGCTGAGCCTCGGGTCGATCGGAGCACGCATGCTCGGGATCGACGAGGTGGGCAAGCTGGAGGACAAGGCGCGGGCCACCTCCTACGCGATCAATGCCACGATGGCGGCGATCGAGCGGATCGAGACCCGCATGAAGGCCTCCGGCACCACCACGGCGCCGCCCCAACTGGCCCAGCTTCGCGAGCAGCTGGCCAGGCTGCAGCGTGAAGCGCTGGAGACCTCGGATGCGCTCAAGAAGGTGGCGGATGCCACCTACGCCGAATACGATCCGCCGCCGGCGCCGGTGACTCCTTCCGCGATGAGCGAGGAAGAGAAGTGGGGCCCCAAGGAGAAGAAGAAGACACCGAAGCCCAAAGCGGCCCCGGCCGAGCCGAGCTTCATGCAGTACTACGAGCTCGAGCTCGCCGAGCGCCGCCGGGTGCAGTCGGAGCACGATGCCCTGCGTGAGTTCAGCAAGCAGCAGGAGCTCGGGTACTGGCAAGAGTTGCTGAAGTACGCGCAGCTGGGTGGCAATGACCGCGTGGCGATTCAGCGCAAGGTGTCGCAGCTGGAGGTCGACGTGCGCCGCCAGGCGGCGCGCGATCAGAGCGCCGTCGACGCCGAGTCGCTGCGCGCCCGCGAGGCTTTGATGCTCGGCGAGATCGAGGGCAAGCGCACCTCCGCGCGGATGCTGCTCGACATGGACAAGATCACCAAGCTCGAGTACTTGCAACTCGAGATGGACTTCGAGCTGCAGCGGTACGAGGTGCAGCGCGCTGCGCTGCAGGAGCGCATGCAGCTGCTCGCGCAGGACCCGAACACCAACCCGGTTGAGAAGGAGAAGCTGCTCAACCAGATCCTGCAGCTCGAGCAGCAGCACGAGCTGCGACGCAAGCAGCTGATCGGCCAGGGCGAGAAGGAAGGTGGCGGGCTCGGTGGCATGTTCAACGGACTCGCCGATAGTTTCGGCCGTGCGCTCGACGGCATGTTGGCGCGCACGTCGTCTTGGTCGGACGCGTTGTCTTCCGTGATGGCGAACGTCCGGGGGATGCTGATCCGCAACCTGGTCACTGAGCCGTTCTCCCAGTGGCTCGCCAACCAAGCCAAGATGCTTGCGGTAAGACTGGGGTTCATCGGCAAAGAGACGGCGATGGAAGGCACGGCTGCGGCGACCAAGGCCACCATCAAGACGCAGGAAGCAGGAACAGTGGTCAGCGCGAACGCGGCAGAGGCGGGCTCCGGCGCAGCCTCCGCCCTGGCCGGCATCCCGATCGTAGGGCCAGCCTTGGCGCTGGCCGCGATGGCTGCGATGTTCGCTGCCGTGATGGGCATGGGCAGCAAGGTCAAATCCGCTTCGAAGGGCTACGACATCCCTTCTGGCCTGAACCCCATGACGCAGCTGCACGAGGAGGAAATGGTGCTGCCTGCGAAGCTGGCCAACGCCGTGCGCGATATGGCTGGCGAGGGTGCCGGCCGCGAGGCTGGCGACACGCACCACTGGCACGTGCAGGCGATCGACCCGCGCAGCTTCGAGCGCTACCTTAACGGCCCCGGGAGCGAGGCCCTGGGGCGGGCGATGAACCTGCGCAAGCGCAACAACAAGGCTTGACGAATTGCACACACCGTGCACACGCCCCCCTGGAAACCCGCATGAATGCTTCATTTCCGCAACGATCCATCATCGGCGCGACGGACAGGCGCCAGGGATTGGTGCCTGCAGGGCTCGCAGCAGGAGTCATCGAACGCTCATTCCAGGGTGCGCAGCGGATGCGAATGCGCGGGCCAGGGGCTGCGGAAAAACTGCTGCACCATCTCCGGCGTGACGGTCTCGACGGTCGGCGGGCTCCAGCGGGGCGCGTGGTCCTTGTCGATGGCCAGCGCGCGGATGCCTTCCACGGTTTCACTGTCGTCGCCCGGGCGGATGAAAAAGCAGTTGCGCACCAGGTCACGCTCCATGCGCAAGTCGTCGGCCAGGCTCATCGCGCGGGCCCGACGAATCTGCTCCAGCGTCACGCACATCATCAGCGGCGAGCGCTTGTGCATGGCGGCCAGCGTCTCCTGCGCCCAGCGGCTCTCGTCCTTCTGCAGCGAGGCCATGATCTCCCGCACCGTGGGCTGCGCGAAGTGGTAGTCGATGGCAGGCTGCTCCGTCGCGAGCACGGGCGCCGGGGCCTTTTGCAGCCGGGCACGCGCAAATCGAAGCACGTCGGCATCGCTTGCGAAGAAGCCGGCATTGGGTGCGTCCTCGAAGGTATCCAGGGCGTCCGACGACGCATAACCATCCGCGAGGCCCCATGCAATGGCATCGCCGGCGCCGATGACCTGGCCGGTGAGCGCCAGGTATTCGCCCACCTGACCTGGGCAGCGCGACAAGAACCACCCGCCTCCCACGTCGGGGAAGAGCCCGATGTTGGTCTCGGGCATGGCCATCTTCGTGCGCTCGGTGACGATGCGCAGTGCCGCGCCCTGGCTGATGCCCATGCCACCGCCCATCACCACGCCGTCCATCCAGGCGATGTAGGGTTTGGGGTAGACGTGGATCAGGTGATTGAGCGCGTATTCCTCGGTGAAGAAGTCTTCCAGTTGCGGGTTGCCCGACAGCGCCGCCTGGTGAAAGAAGCGAATATCCCCGCCGGCACAGAAGGCGATGCCCTTGCCTTCCTGCGTGGCACCGCGCACGAACACCGCCTTGACGGCGGGATCGTCACGCCACGCGAGCAGAATGGTCGTGAGGTCACGGATCATCGGCAGCGACAAGGCGTTCAGCGCCTGCGGCCGGTTGAGCGTGATGACACCGACATCGCCAAAACTGCCGTACTGCACATGGCCGTTGGATACGAGGGGAAGCGTGGGTGGGTTCATCGTGTCTCCGATACTTCGCGTGGAGCGATGCTAGCGTGCCGGCCGGCGCAGCCCGAGGGCTTCATTGGCGCCGAGCGCGAACAGCACCAGTGCGCCGCCGCCGAGCACATGGGGGGATGGCGACTCCCCTGCGCCCAGCCACGCCCAGGCAACGCCGAACACCACCTCCAGCAGCGCCAGAAGTGCAACTTCCGGGGCCGACAGCACGCGGGCCAACTGCACCGCCAGCAGGCAGGGAATGGCAAGCTGGAACACGCCGAGCAACGCCAGCAGCGAGAGATCGTGTGTCGAGGCCTGCAACGGCCAGGCGAGCGGCAGCGACACCGCGGCCGACAGCACCGCCCCGATGAGCACGGCGGGCAGCATGTCCTGCCCCTCCCCGCCGCTTGTGCGTCGGGAACTGCGCTGGATCACCGTCCAGTTGACAGCGGCCGCCAGCGGCACACCCAATGCCACCAGCGTGCCAAGCAGGTGCCGCGGGTCCGCCCCGGTGACTTCGCTGCCGTACATCCACGCAATGCCGGCCCCCGCGGTGGCGATCGCCGCCCAGGTGCGCACGGGCAGGCGTTGACTCAGCACGAGCCTCGACACGAGCGCTGTCATCAGCGGCGCCAACGCCATCGTGATGAGCACGTTGGCCACCGTCGTGAGCGTCAACGCGACCATGAAGCAGGTGTACATGATCGACCACATGACACTCGACACCCACAACGGCCACCCACCGGTGCACAGGCTGCGCCACAGCGCGCCCCTGCGCCACCAGGCCAGCGCGCCGAGCAGGAACGCAGCGTTGAAGAAGCTGCGCCAGAAGGTCACCTCGAACGCACGTGCAGCTTCGAGGTGACGCGTCACGACACCCGCGATGCTCCACATCAGCGTGACGACCACCATCAACAACACAGCGCGGGTATGAGACATGTACGACAAAGGGAGCCGCAGCCCCCTTTCATGTTGTTGGAGAGAAAGGGCCCGTCAGGCAGCCTCGCGTTGGGCGCGCTTGCGCTCGTGCTCCTTCAGGAAGCGCTTGCGCAGACGGATGGACTTCGGTGTGATCTCGACCAGCTCGTCGTCTTCGATGAACTCGACGGCGTACTCCAGCGTCAGCTCGATCGGCGGCGTGATCTTGATCGCGTCTTCCTTGCCGGAGACGCGGAAGTTCGTCAGCTGCTTCGTGCGCACCGCGTTGACGACGAGGTCGTTCTCGCGGCTGTGGATGCCGACGATCATGCCTTCATACACCGGATCGCCGGCCTTCACGAACATGCGGCCACGGTCATCGAGCTTGCCGAGCGCGTAGGTCACGATCTCGCCGTCGTCCTGGCTGATCAGCACACCGTTCTTGCGGCCTTCGATCTCGCCCTTGTAGGGCTCGTAGCCGTCGAAGATGTTGCTGATGAGGCCGGTGCCGCGCGTCAGGTTCAGGAACTCGTTCTGGAAGCCGATCAGGCCACGCGCCGGGATGCGGTACTCAAGGCGCACTCGGCCCATGCCGTCCGGCTCCATGTTGACCAGTTCGCCTTTGCGCAGGCCCAGCGCCTGCATCACGCCGCCCTGGTGCTGTTCTTCCACGTCGGCCGTCACCAGCTCGACCGGTTCGCAGCGCTCGCCGTCGATGTCCTGGAACACCACGCGCGGCTTCGAAACAGCCAGTTCATAGCCCTCGCGGCGCATGTTCTCCAGCAGGATCGTGAGGTGCAGCTCGCCGCGGCCGGAGACTTCGAAGATGCCGTCCTCGGGCGTTTCGCGCACGCGCAACGCCACGTTGGATTGCAGCTCCTTCTGCAGCCGGTCCCAGATCTGGCGGCTGGTCACGAACTTGCCTTCGCGGCCGGCCAGCGGCGACGTGTTGACGCAGAAGTTCATCGTCAGCGTCGGCTCGTCGACCTTCAGCATCGGCAGCGGCTTGGGGTCCAGCGGGTCGGTGATCGTCACACCGATGCCGATGTCTTCGATGCCGTTGATCAGCACGATGTCACCGGGGCCGGCGGACTCGGCCTGCTTGCGCTCCAGCCCTTCGAACTTCAGCACCTGGTTGATGCGCCCCTTGTACGACTTGCCGTCCGGGCCTTCCATCACGAGCACGTCCATGGACGGTTTGATGGTGCCCGCGTTGACGCGGCCCACCCCGATGCGGCCGACATAGGTGGAATAGTCGAGCGAGGAGATCTGCAGTTGCAGCGGCGCGGTCGGGTCGCCCTCGTGCGCCGGCACGTGCTTGAGCACGGTGTCGAACAGCGCGCTCATGTCCTGGCCCCATTGCTGGCCCGGCTCGCCCTCTTCGAGCGAGGCCCAGCCGTTCAGGCCTGAGGCATACACCACCGGGAAGTCGAGCTGCTCGTCGTTCGCGCCGAGCTTGTCGAACAGCTCGAACGCGGCATTGATGACGTAGTCGGGCCGTGCGCCCGGCTTGTCGACCTTGTTCACGACGACGATGGGCTTGAGGCCCAGCGCCAGCGCCTTCTTGGTCACGAAGCGCGTCTGCGGCATCGGGCCTTCCTGGGCGTCGATCAGCAGCACGACGCCGTCGACCATGGACAACGCCCGCTCGACCTCGCCACCGAAGTCAGCGTGCCCCGGGGTGTCGACGATGTTGATGTGCGTGCCCTGCCAGCTGACGGCGCAGTTCTTGGCCAGGATGGTGATGCCGCGCTCGCGTTCGAGGTCGTTGCTGTCCATCACGCGTTCGCTGACCTGCTGGTTCTCGCGGAAGGTGCCGGACTGGCGCAGCAACTGGTCCACCAGCGTGGTCTTGCCATGGTCGACGTGGGCGATGATGGCGATGTTGCGAATTTGCTTGCTCATGATGGGTTTCGGTTCACTTCGATGCTTGAGCATTCAGAAGTCCTTCGACCTCCAGCGGGCTCAACAACCGCGTTGAAATCAGCTCGCCAGCCTTGATGCTGGCACTGCCCAGAAAGGCCGCCGGCTGCGGGCCATAGACGCGCACCTGCGGGGCATCGGCGTGCGACGTGCGCCGCCGCATGCCGCTCAGGAAGCGGCCGGCATCGTCCGCCTCCAGCCGCACCATCGGCCATTCGCCCAGCAATTCGTCGACGGGGCGCAGCAGCGCGTCGCGCCCGGCTTCGTCCATCGACTCCAGCTGCGGCAACGTCACCGCGCGGTCCAGGGTGAGCGGGCCGCTCCCCGTGCGCCGCAGCGCAATCAGATGTGCTCCGCAGCCCAGCATCTCGCCGATGTCTTCTGCCAGCGTGCGGATGTAGGTGCCCTTGCTGCATCGCACGTCGATCTCGACTTCGTCATGCTGCCAATCGAGCATGTCGATGCTGTGTATCGTCACCCGGCGCGCCTCCCGCTCGACCTCGATGCCGGCGCGCGCGTACTCGTACAGGGCGCGGCCGTCACGCTTGAGCGCCGAATGCATCGGCGGCACCTGATCGATCTGGCCGACGAAGCGTGCGCAGGCGTCCTGCACGCTCTCGCGGGTCACCTGCACCGCCCGCTCTTCCAGCACCTCGCCTTCGGCGTCCGCGGTGGTCGTGCGCAGGCCCAGTTTCAGCCGGGCGCGGTAGCGCTTGTCGGCATCCAGGCTGACCTGCGAAAACTTCGTGGCAGCACCAAAACACAGCGGCAGCAGCCCGGTGGCCAGCGGGTCGAGCGTGCCGGTGTGGCCCGCCTTTTCAGCCCGATACAGCCGCTTCGCCTTCTGGAGCGCGTCGTTGCTGCTCAGGCCCAAAGGCTTGTCGAGCAGCAGCACGCCATGGACGGCGCGACGCGGCAGCCGGGGCTGTTGCGTGCGTTGGAGCGTCGTCTGGGCGTGCATGGTCCGGTACTCATTCCTTTGCGCGCGTCGCGTTGGCCTGATTGATCAGTGCATTCAGGTCGGCGGCGCGTTCGGTCGTGCGATCGAACACGAAGTGCAGCGTCGGCACCGTGTGGATCTGCAGTCGCTTGAACAGCCCGTTGCGGATGAAGCCGGCCGCCTCGTTCAACGCTGCCTCGCATTCTTCCGGGTTGCCGACGAGCAGCGAGAAAAACACCTTCGCGTGCGCGTAATCAGGCGTGACCTCGACTGCGTTGATCGTGACCATGCCGATCCGCGGGTCCTTCAGGTCGCGGATCAACTCGGCCACATCGCGCTGGATCTGGTCGGCGACGCGGTAGCTGCGGTTGGGAACGGATTTCTTGTGTCTCATCGTGAACCTCCAAACGGGAAGCCCCGCGTGGGCGGGGCTTCGAGGCGAGACGCGCGCAAGATCAGTCTCTTGCGCGTATCCGGCTCCGCCGGTCTGCTGCGAGTGCCCCTGAGAGGGACAGCGACCGAAGGGAGCGTGCGAGCCTCATCCTCACAACGTCCGTGCCACTTCCTTGATCTCGAAGAACTCCAGCTGATCGCCTTCGGCGATGTCGTTGTAGTTCTTGATGTTCAAGCCGCACTCGAAACCTTCCTTCACTTCGCGGACGTCGTCCTTGAAGCGCTTGAGGGAGTCCAGTTCGCCGGTGAAGATCACCACGTTGTCGCGCAGCAGGCGCAGGCGCGCGTTGCGGCGGATGACGCCCGAAGTGACCATGCAACCGCCGATCGCGCCGATCTTGGAGGCACGGAACACCTGGCGGATCTCGGCGGTACCGATGACCTCTTCCTTCTGCTCCGGTGCCAACATGCCCGACATCGCGGCGCGGATCTCGTCGACCGCGTCATAGATGATGTTGTAGTAGCGAATGTCGACGCCGTTGTGCTCGGCCAGCTTGCGCGCCCCGGCATCGGCCCGGGTGTTGAAACCGATCAGCACGGCCTTGGAGGCCAGCGCGAGGTTGACGTCGCTCTCGCTGATGCCGCCCACGGCCGCATGCACGATCTGCACCTTGACCTCTTCGGTCGACAGCTTGAGCAGCGATGCAGCCAACGCCTCCTGCGAGCCTTGAACGTCGGCCTTGATGATCAGCGGCAGGTTCTGCACCGCGCCGGCGCCCATCTGCTCGAACATGTTCTCGAGCTTGGCGGCCTGCTGGCGAGCCAGCTTGACGTCACGGTACTTGCCCTGGCGGAAGGTGGCGATTTCCCGCGCTCGACGCTCGTCGCCCAGCACCATGAACTCGTCGCCGGCTTGCGGCACTTCGGTCAGGCCCTGGATCTCGACCGGGATCGACGGGCCGGCCTCCTGCGTCGGCTTGCCGGTTTCATCCAGCATGGCGCGCACGCGGCCGTAGCTGGAGCCTGCCAGCACCACGTCGCCACGCTTGAGCGTGCCCGACTGCACCAGCACGGTCGCCACCGGGCCGCGGCCCTTGTCGAGTTGCGCTTCGATCACGAGGCCCTTCGCGGGTGCCTCCTTGGCCGCCTTCAGCTCAAGCACCTCGGCCTGGAGCAGCACGTTTTCGAGCAATTCGTCGATCCCCTGCCCCGTCTTGGCCGAAACCGGGCAGAACGGCGAATCACCGCCGAACTCTTCCGGTACGACCTGCTCGGATACCAGCTCCGACTTCACGCGTTCCAGGTTGGCTTCGGGCTTGTCGATCTTGTTCACTGCCACGACGATGGGCACGCCCGCCGCCTTGGCATGGTGGATCGCTTCCTTGGTCTGCGGCATCACGCCGTCGTCGGCCGCGACCACCAGGATGACGATGTCGGTGGCCTTCGCGCCACGAGCACGCATGGCCGTGAAGGCCTCGTGACCCGGGGTGTCGAGGAAGGTGATCATGCCGCGCGGCGTGTCGACGTGATAGGCGCCGATGTGCTGCGTGATGCCGCCCGCCTCGCCCGCGGCCACTCGCGAGCGGCGGATGTAGTCGAGCAGCGAAGTCTTGCCGTGGTCGACGTGACCCATCACCGTCACCACCGGTGCGCGCGGCAGCAACTCGTGTTCCTGCGTTGCAGCATCCTCTTCCAAGAAGGCTTCCGGATCGTCCAGCTTGGCCGCGAAGGCCTTGTGGCCCATTTCCTCGACCACGATCATCGCGGTCTCCTGGTCGAGTTGCTGGTTGATGGTCACCATCTGGCCCAGCTTCATCATCTGCTTGATGACCTCGGACGCCTTCACCGACATCTTGTGCGCCAGGTCAGCCACGCTGATGGTCTCGGGCACGTGCACTTCATGCACCTGCGGCTCCACCGGCGGTTGGTAGCCCGGCCCGCCGTCGGAACGGTCGCCTCGACGCCCACCCTTGGTCGGCGCACGCCAGCCGGCACGGCCGCCCGACGAGTCGCCACGCGTCTTGAGCGCACGCTTTTTCGCCGCGTCGTCGGCCCAGCTCGACGAGAGCTTCTCGGACTTGACCGACTTCTTGTCGCCCGGCTTGGCGCCAGGCGCGGCAGGCGCCGCAGCACCAGGAGCCCCCGGCGCCGCCTTCGGCTTGTGTATCGTGCCCTTGATGCCTTCCTTGCCGGCTTCGGTCTTCGGCTTGTCGTCTTCGGGCTTCTTGGCGGTCAACACCTTCTTTGGCGCGGCCATCATCGCGCGAATCGCGGCAGCCTCCGCTTCGGCGGCGTTGCGGCGTTTCTGGAGATCGGCCAGCCGCTGCTTTTCCTCGGCCTCGACTTCTGCGGCGCGCACCACACGAACACCGGGTTTCGGTGCGTCGACCGCTGGAGCGGGTGCAGGCGCAGGTGCGGGTGCCTGCACTGCGGGCGCGGCCTCGACCGGCGGCGCGTCGGCGTCGACGGTGGCGGCAGCCTTCTCCGCTTGCGCAGCAGCACGCGCGGCGGCTTCAGCCGCAGCCTTCTCAGCCGCCTCGCGCGCACGGGCTTCGGCTTCTTCACGCTGGCGCCGCTCCTGCTCCTCGCGTTCGCGGCGCTTCTCGGCCAGCTCTTCTTCCTGGCGGCGCAGCAGCTCGGCCTGGCGACGGGCTTCCTCTTCCCGGCGCTGCAGCTCGGCCTCGTCCACGACCGGGGCCTTGGCGGCAGGCGCCTCTTCCACGGCCGGTGTGTCGTCGCGCTTGACGAACACGCGCTTCTTGCGCACTTCGACCTGGATCGTGCGTGCCTTGCCGGAGGAGTCGGCCTGCTTGATCTCGGTGGTGGATTTCTTGGTGAGCGTGATCTTCTTGCGCTCCGCACCGGCGGTGCCGTGCGACGAACGCAGGAAGTCGAGCAGACGTTCCTTGTCTGCCTCGGTCAGCGAGTCCTCCGGCGAACCTTTCGCCACCCCGGCGGCTTTGAGCTGCTCGAGCAGCGCCGTCGCGGGGCGGTTCAGTTCGGAGGCGAACTGTGCGACTGTGGTAACGGCCATTGTGTGTGTCCTTGGGGCAGAGCGAGTTCAGTGGGTGGCAGGGATCGCGAAGCGGGGCTCGGCCTTCAGACGGTGAACCAATGTTCACGCGCCTTCATGATGAGCGCCTTGGCCCGGACTTCGTCCATGCCCGTCATCTCGGTCAGTTCATCGACGGCCAGATCGGCCAGATCGTCACGGGTGTGGATCCCCCCGTCGGCGAGCTTGGCGATCAACTCGCCGTCGAGCCCTTCGAGATCGCGCAGGTCCTGCGACACTTCCTCGACTTTCTCTTCCTTGGCAATTTCCATCGTCAACAGCACGTCCTTGGCGCGCGTGCGCAGTTCGTTGACGGTGTCTTCATCGAAGGATTCGATCTCCAGCATCTCCTGCAGCGGCACGTAGGCCACTTCCTCGAGGCTGGTGAAACCTTCTTCGATCAGGATGTCGGCGACTTCCTGGTCCACGTCGAGCTTGTCCATGAACAGCGCGCGGATCGCGTTCGACTCCTCGGCCTGCTTGGCCTGGGATTCTTCCGCCGTCATGATGTTGATGCGCCAACCGGTCAGCTCGGACGCGAGGCGCACGTTCTGGCCGCCACGACCGATGGCGATCGCGAGGTTCTCCTCGTCGACCACCACATCCATCGCGTGGCGCTCCTCGTCCACGACGATCGACACGACGTTGGCCGGCGCCAGCGCGCCGATCACGAACTGCGCAGGATCCTCGGACCACAGCACAATGTCGACCCGTTCGCCCGCGAGCTCGTTGGTGACGGCATTGACACGCGAGCCGCGCACGCCCACGCAGGTGCCGATCGGATCGACACGCTTGTCGTGCGAAAGCACCGCGATCTTGGCGCGCGAGCCGGGATCGCGAGCGCAGCTCTTGATCTCGAGCAGGCCTTGTTCGATCTCGGGCACTTCCTGGCGGAACAGCTCGATCATGAAGGCCGGCGCGCTGCGCGACAGCACGATCTGCGGGCCGCGCAGCGTCGGGTCGACCTCGGCAATCACGGCGCGGACGCGGTCACCCGTGCGGAGGTTTTCCTTCGGGATCATCTCGTTGCGTTTCAGGCGCCCTTCGACGCGACCGGACTCGACGATCAGGTCGCCCTTGTCCATGCGCTTGACGGTGCCGACGAAGATCTTCTCGCCACGCGAGAGGAAATCGTTCAGCAGCTGCTCGCGCTCGGCGTCACGGATCTTCTGCAGGATCACCTGCTTGGCGGCCTGGGCGCCGATGCGGCCGATCGGCACCGACTCGACCGGCTCCTCGATGTAGTCGTCGACCTCGATGTCGGGAATCTGCTCGCGCGCCTCGAACAGCAGGATCTCGGCGTCGGGCAGTTGCAGGCCGGCTTCGTCCGGCACCACGTGCCAGCGGCGGAAGGTCTCGTATTCACCGGTTTCGCGGTCGATCGACACGCGCAGGTCCACCTCGCCCTCGTAGAGCTTCTTGGTGGCCGAGGCCAGCGCAGCCTCGACGGCGCCAAACACCACGTCGCGGTCCACGCTCTTCTCGCGGGAGATGGCATCGACCAGCATCAACAGTTCGCGGTTCATGATGAAACTTGACCTCCGTCTTCTTGTGCGTTGGCTGAGGGCGCGTCGGCAGGCACCTCGGTCTTGCGGCGGCGACCCTTGAAGTCCACCACCGGCACCAGGCGTGCCTCGCGCACCTCTTCAATCGAAAAACTCAGAGCCTGATCCTGCTTGCCGTCGTTGAAGACCAGGCGCCAGCCGTCGCCATCGGCTTCGAGCAGGCCACGGAACTTCTTGCGGTTCTGGAAAGGCTGTTTCAGCGTGATGTCGACCTCCAGGCCGGCAAAGCGCTGGTAGTCTGCTGGCTTGCGCAACGGGCGGTCGAGACCGGGAGACGACACTTCGAGCCGCTCGTAAGGCACACCCTCGACTTCGAGGAGGTACTGCAGCTGGCGCGTCACCTTTTCGCAGTCGTCGACCGTGATGAACTCGCCGGACGGATCGCCCGGCATCTTGTCGATGAAGACACGCAGCAAGCCACGCGCGCTACGCTCGAGCTCAACGAGCTCATAGCCCAAGCCCGCAACCGTGCTCTCGACCAACGCCTGCCAACCGACCTGCCCAACCACTCGCGTCTGCGCTCCTGTACGCTTGAATCCTGTATGCCTGCAACCGGGGCTGCGACGCCGCTCGACCGCCCGCCAAACCTTGCTAGGCAAAAACGGCTGCGCACGCCCCGTGACAACGAAAAATCCGCTCAAGCAAAAAAAATGGGCTGGATTCCTCCGCCCACTGACAATGACTTAGCGAAAGTCGAATTGTACTTCGCGGGAAAAAGTCAAGCAAGTCCCGGGCCCGGCTTATTCCCTGGTCCACCCCGGGATACCGCAAGCTGTGCCCCGCAGGAAACCAACGGCGACAAGGCTGCATGCCAGAATTGCGGGTTCTGACATTCTGGAGACACCATGGGATTTCTCGCTGGCAAGCGCCTTCTGATCACCGGCCTGCTGTCCAACCGCTCGATTGCCTACGGCATTGCCAAGGCCTGCCGGCGCGAGGGAGCCGAACTGGCGTTCAGCTACGTCGGCGAGCGCTTCAAGGAACGGATCACCGAGTTTGCCCGGGAGTTCGACTCCGAGCTCGTGTTCGACTGTGATGTGGGCGACGACGCCCAGATCGAAAAGCTGTTTGCAGACCTGAAGCAGACTTGGCCCACCTTCGACGGCTTCGTCCACTCGATCGGCTTCGCACCGCGGGAGGCGATCGCGGGCGACTTTCTCGACGGCCTGTCGCGCGAAGCGTTCCGTATCGCCCACGACATCTCGGCTTACAGCTTCCCCGCCCTCGCGAAGGCCGCCGCGCCGATGCTGAACCCGAATGCCGCGCTGCTGACGCTCAGCTACCTTGGCGCCACGCGCTACGTACCCAGCTACAACACGATGGGGCTGGCCAAGGCCTCCCTCGAAGCCAGCGTGCGCTACCTGGCCGCGAGCCTCGGCCCCAAAGGGGTGCGCGTGAACGGCATCTCGGCGGGCCCGATCAAGACGCTGGCCGCCTCCGGCATCAAGGGCTTCGGGAAGATCCTCGACGTGGTGGAGCAGAACGCACCGCTGCGTCGCAACGTGACGATCGAGGACGTGGGCAACGTCGCCGCCTTCCTGCTGTCCGACCTTGCCTCGGGCGTGACGGCCGAAATCACCTATGTCGACGGCGGGTTCAGCCATGTGATGGGCGGCGCGACCGAAGCGAACCCGCTGTAGCAAGAGCCACCCGCCAGAAAAAAGAGCGGCCCGCGACGCGGGCCGTTCTCGCTTCAGAAGCGCAAGCTGTTCACAGCGTCTGCAGGATCTCCCGGCGCTTCTGCTGGTATTCCTCTTCGGTGATCAGATTCTGGTCGCGCAAGCGCTTCAAGGTGCGCAGCCGCTGCTCCTGCTCCTCGAAGAACCGCGCATCCCGGCCGCCAGCGGCGGGCGCAGGCGCAGCGGGAGGCGTCGCCGCAGGTGCCGCAGCAGGAGCAGCGACTGGCGCAGCAGGCGCCGTGGCAGGCGCAGGAGCCGCAGCAGCCGGAGCCCCCAGACGGAAAGCCACCCAGTCGGCACGTGGCTGACTTCCCACCGACGTCTTCAGCACCGCCTTGCTCTGCTCGGTGCGCGAGCCGAACACGAAGTCCGGCACGATGCGCGAGCCGCGATACGCATGAACGAAGTCCAGCCGGGTGTCGTGCGCGATGAACTGGAGCGCGCCGCCCTGCACGAACAAGCGCGCGGTCACCCCGTAGGCCGTCCCCAGGAGGCCGGCGTCGCGCTTGGAGGTGCTGAGCAGCAGCACGTCGTCTTGCGGCCGCGCAAGCGACAGCGCCTGCGAGATGGGCACCGCCAACTCCGCCACCTCGTCGTTGTCGAGCAACCGCTCCTCGCGGTTGTTGACCGTGATCGTGATGCTTGCCAGCACCTGCTTGAGCCAGTCGACAGGAACCGTCGCAGGATGCGCATTGGGCGCCGCACCCGCCTCCTGCGGCTGCAGTCGCACCGCGGTGAACTCGCCGATCGACCACTCGCGCCGCTTGGACGAAGGCTGCGACGCATCAGCCTGCTTCGAAGAAGACCCCCCGAACAGGAAATCCATGACACCGGCCTGCGCCGGCGCGGCCGCGAAGCCGCTCGACAACACCATCACTACCGCGGCGGCCACCGGGCCCATACGACGAATCATCTGCCTGCTCCTCTTTCGTTGATTGACTACAGATCTTCCAGCGCGCGAGCGGCCCCCGTCAGCGCCGGAGGCATTTCGGCGTGCACCACGTACGTCGGGATGCTCTCCAGGTACGTTCGGAACCGGCCCTTCTCTTCGAACCGCTGCCGGAACCGCGAACCCTCGAACCAATTGCCGAGTCGGGGCACGATACCGCCGCCAATGTACATGCCGCCGCGAGCACCAAGCGTCAGCGCGAGGTTGCCCGCGACGTTGCCCAGGAAGCTACAGAAGAGATCGAGCGTCTTCACGCATGAGGCATCCGACCCCGCCAACGCGGCCGCGGTGATGTCGGAGGCACCGAGCGCAGGCGCCGGCTCACCAGCCAGCTCGCAAACGGCTGCGTGCAGATTGAGCAACCCGATGCCAGACACGGCGCGCTCGGCCGACACATGCCCGAAGCGTCGGCGCAGCACACGGAGCACCGCCTCCTCGTCGTCGTCCATTGCCGCGAGCGTGGTATGTCCGCCCTCGCCGTTGATCGGTATCGCACCATGCCCGCCCACCGCCGGCAGCAAGCCGGACACGCCCAAGCCGGTGCCGGGGCCGAGCAGCCCGAGCGGCGCACCCGGCACAGCCTGACCACCCCCTACCTGCCGGAGGTCGCCTGCGGCAAGGGCCGGCAGCGCCAGCGCCAGCGCAGTGAAATCGTTGATCACCAGGAAGCGGTCCATGCCGAGCCGACGCTGCACGTCGGCGATCGAAAACGACCAGTGGTGGTTCGTCATCTGCACGTGATCACCGGTCACCGGGTTCGCAATGCCGATGGCGCACCAGCGCGGCGCAGCCTTGCCATGCTCAGCGAGATAGCGCTGCATCGCGTCGAGCAACGTGGGGTACTCGGCACAGCGATAGGTGGCAATGTCGGTGAGCGACGCCCCCGGGGTTTCGATCCACGCGAAGCGCGCGTTGGTGCCGCCGATGTCTCCCACCAGGCGCGGAAATGTCGTTGCTTGCATTCGAGTTCTTATGCGATCGGATTTTGGAAGCCGGAACGCCCGGCACGAAGGACCAACACCGCCGAGCATCGTACAAGCCGTTTTCACAACCACCTGCACGGGCGAGCGCCCGCGGAACGAGAGGCAACGTGTAGGCAAACTACACATGGATGTTAGTCACATGGAACTACGGTGTCCAGTGTTTTGACTACATTCGTAACCGAGTTCTCACATCGCACCAGTGCCAGTCTCGGGTTTACCCTTGTTCTATTCAAGTAGTTTCATTACTAAAGTTGCGTCCGTTAGAAAACTACAGACATCTTTGTAGTCTCATCTCAAACGTGAACGCCCCTGTGACGACCGCCAAGCAACTCGACGCCCAGCTCCGCTCCCGCGGGGTGAAGCTGTTGGTGCGCCCGCTGCGCGGCCTGCCGTTCCCGTTTGCACACCGTTCATCTCAAGAGAGCGAGTTCGCGGCGCCCCTGGCGGGCGCCGCTCCTTTTTTCTGCTCGCCACACGCGCTTGAGCCAAGCCGCTCTCTTGCGGACCGCCTCGCCGGCAGTCCAAGACCGATTCCCCAACCGCTGGAGTCCGCGCCCGAATGCAGCGGGCCGGACGAAGGCATCCCCCAAGCAAAAACCTTTGAGGAGTATCCCGATGAGAGGAAAGTTCAAGCTGTTGGCCTGCGCGGCCGCGGCAGCTAGCGCGTTCGCCGGCGCGTCGGTGCAGGCACAGGGCCTGGAGTTCCATGGCTATCTGCGCACTGGCACAGGCACGACCAGCGAAGGCGGCAAGCAGGCATGCTTCGGCATCGCTCCTGCAAAGTACCGTCTCGGCAACGAATGCGAAACCTACAGCGAGGTGGCGTTCGCACTGCCCTTTGGCAAGTCCGATGGTGCCTGGGCCAAGTACAACCTGATGCTCGCGCTGATCGAGAACAACGCGGCTTCCGACTTCGAGAGCTCGAAGGGCGACAACTTCGACATCGCCAGCCGTCAGCACTACTTCGAGGCAGGTGGCTTCTTCGGTGAAGGCGCGCTCGAGAACGCCAAGATCTGGATCGGCAAGCGCTACTACAACCGCCACGATGTTCACATCAACGACTACTACTACTGGAACAACAGTGGTCTGGGCGGCGGTATCGAGGACATCGCGCTCGGCTCGTCCGTCAAGATGGCTGCGGCCTACCACAGCAAGGGCGACACGACGCTTGCGTCCGATTCGTTCAATGGGCTGAACACGCAACGCCTCTCGTTGCGCGTGTACGACATCCCGGTCAACCCCAACGGCAAGCTGGAGACCGAACTGGTGTTCCTGCGCGGCAGCAGCCCGTCGGGCGACAACGAAGGCAGCGGGCACGCGCTGTTCGTTCAGCACACCCAAGGCGGCATCCTTGGCGGCTTCAACAAGCTGGCCTTCATGACGGGCAAGGACGCAGGCTTTGGCGGCAACTGGGTTCCGACGTACCGCGACGCCAACGACGGCGCGAAGGGCAAGGACTGGCGCCTCGTCGACCAGATCTTCATCGCCCCCGAGGGTTCGAACTGGTCGGGTCTGGCCACCGTCGGTATCCAGCAGATCAAGCCGGACGGCGGCGACAAGCAGCGCTGGATGACCTTCGGCGTGCGTCCGCAGTACAACTTCAGCGACAACTTCAGCCTTGCCGTCGAGTTCGGTCACGACCGCACCAAGACGGACGGTGGCGACACCGCCAAGCTGACGAAGCTGACCGTTGCTCCGCAGTTGTCGCTGTCGCGCGGCTTCTGGGCGCGCCCGGTCTTCCGCGCGTTCGCTACCTATGCTGATTGGAACGACGCTGCGGGCGATGCCGGCACCGGCGGCACCTTCGGTTCTGACACCGACGGCATGAGCTTCGGTATCCAGGTCGAAGCCTGGTGGTGATCGGCTGACGACGACGAGCCCCCGGGTTCGTCATCGACAGCATCAAGTTCGGCCCTGCTCGCCTCCTCGAAGCAGGGCCGAACCCAGTGCCGTGCGCAGTCTGTGCTGCGCACCGCTCTGGGTTCGAGCGTTCTCACTTGCCTCATTCAATGTCCAAACTTCACAAACCCGCGGCCGACGCCTGGTGGCGCGGCGGCGTCATCTATCAGATCTACCCGCGCAGCTTCGCCGACAGCAACGGCGACGGCATCGGCGACCTGCCCGGCATCATCGAGCGGCTGCCGTACGTCGCCAGCCTCGGCGTCGATGCCATCTGGGTGTCGCCCTTCTTTCGCTCGCCGATGAAGGACTTCGGCTACGACATCGCCGACTATCGCGACGTCGACCCGATGTTCGGTACGCTGGAAGACTTCGACCGGCTCGTCGCCCGTGCGCATGAGCTGGGCCTCAAGGTGGTGATCGACCAGGTGTTGTCGCACACCTCCGACCAGCATGCCTGGTTCAAGGAGAGCAGTGCCAGCCGCGACAACCCGCGTGCCGACTGGTACGTGTGGGCAGACCCCAAGCCGGACGGCACCCCGCCCACCAACTGGCTCAGCGTGTTCGGCGGCTCGGCGTGGCAATGGGACGCCCGCCGGCGGCAGTACTACCTGCACAACTTCCTCGCCAGCCAGCCCGATCTGAACTTCCACTGCCCCGCCGTGCAGCAGCAGATCCTGGCCGACATCCGCTTCTGGCTGGAGCGTGGGGTGGACGGCTTCCGCTTCGACGCGTGCAACTTCCACTTCCACGACACCAAGCTGCGCGACAACCCGCCGGCGACCCGCCGCGACAACAAGACCGTGCAGGACACCAACCCGTACGGCATGCAGCGCCATCTGTACGACAAGACGCAGCCGGAGAACCTCGCCTTCCTCGAGAAGATCCGCAAGCTGCTGGACGAGTACGGGGCTGCCAGCCTGGGTGAAGTGGGCGACGACGAGTCGCTGCTGACGATGGCGGCCTACACCTCGGGCGGCAACAAGCTGCACATGGCCTACAGCTTCAACCTGCTCACTGCCGAGAACACCGCCGGGTACATCCGAGCCCAGGTCGAGGAACTCGAAGAGCACATGAAGGGCGGCTGGCCCTGCTGGTCGATCGGCAACCACGACGTGCAACGCGTGCTGACCCGCTGGGGTGGACCGGACGCGGGCGCGGACTACAACAAGATGGCACTGGCGATGCTGCTCTCGTTGCGTGGCAGCGCCTGCTGGTACCAGGGCGACGAGTTGGCCCTGCCAGAGGCCGACATCCCGTTCGAGAAGCTGCAGGACCCGTACGGCATCACCTTCTGGCCGGAGTTCAAGGGCCGCGACGGCTGCCGCACCCCCATGCCCTGGGCCGAGCACATGCCTCACGCCGGCTTCAGCGGCAACGTCGACGTGGTGCCCTGGTTGCCGGTGCCTTGCGAGCATGCCGCCCGTGCGGTGGACGTGAACGAGGCCAACCCGGACTCGATGCTGCACTTCACGCGCAACTTCCTGGCGTGGCGCAAGACGCAGCCGGCGTTGATGTGCGGCGACATCCGCTTCCTCGATGCAAAGGAGCCGGTGCTGGCGCTGGTGCGCACGCCGGAAGGCGACGGCGCTCCGGTGCTCGCGGTGTTCAACCTCGGCGCGAAGCCGATGACGGTGAAGATCGCCGATGCACCGGCGACCAACGCCCTGGCCGGCCACGGTTTCGGCGATGCACAGACCGGCGTGCGGGATGGCACGAATTTCACGCTGCCGGCGCATGGCGCCTACTTCGGTGAAGTCACTGCCCAGCCCCGACGCAACTGAATCCACACACCCATGGCTAACCTGCAACTCAAGGCCCTGCGCAAGTCCTACGGTGACGTGCAGACGCTGCATGGCATCGATCTCGAGATCCAGGACGGCGAGTTCATCGTCTTCGTCGGCCCTTCCGGCTGCGGCAAGTCGACGATGCTGCGCTGCATCGCCGGCCTGGAAGAAATCACCAGCGGCGAGCTGTACATCGGCGGGCAGCTCGTCAACGAGGTGCCGCCCGCCAAGCGCGGCATCGCGATGGTGTTCCAGAGCTACGCGCTCTACCCCCACATGACCGTGGCCGAGAACATGGCTTTCGGCCTGCGCCTGGCCGGCATCAAGAAGGAAGAGCAGCAGGCCGCCGTGCAGCGTGCGGCGCAGATCCTGCAGATCGAGCATCTGCTGGAGCGCAAGCCCAAGGCCCTGTCCGGAGGCCAGCGCCAGCGTGTCGCGATCGGGCGCGCGATCGTGCGCAAGCCCGGCGTGTTCCTGTTCGACGAGCCGCTGTCCAACCTGGACGCCGCGCTGCGCGTGCAGATGCGCGTGGAGCTGGCGCGCCTGCACCGCGAGCTGAAAACGACCATGGTGTACGTGACGCACGACCAGGTCGAGGCGATGACGCTCGCGAACCGCATCGTCGTGTTCAACGCCGGTCGCATCGAGCAGGTGGGCTCGCCGATGGAGCTGTACCACCAGCCCGCCAACCTGTTCGTCGCCGGCTTCATCGGCTCGCCGAAGATGAACTTCATCCCGGCAGAGCTGGTGTCGTCCACCCCGCAGGAAGCCCGCGTGAAGCTCGCGGACGGCAACGAGGTGATCGTTGCCGTCGATGCAAGCGCCCTGCCCGCCGGCGCCAAGGTCACGCTCGGCGTTCGACCCGAGCACCTGCAAGCCGGTACGGCGCGCGGCAACAACGAGTTGCGCGGTGCGGTGCAGGTGGCCGAGCACCTGGGCGACACCACCTACCTCTACGTGGAGGTGGCCGGCGCACAGGTGCCGGTGGTCGTGCGGGCCGACCCCGAGAACCCGCTGGCCGCTGGCGACATCGCCCACCTGGGCCTGCAGCCGCAACGCTGCTTCCTGTTCGACGAGCAGGGCCGTGCCCTGCCGCGAGCCCGATGAACCGCTTTCCCCAACCGAGTCGATCCGACTTGCAGACGAGCGCCGACGAGGCGAATACCAAAGGAGCAAACGTCATGAGCATTCACCACCGTCAACGCATCAAGCTGTTGGCCGCTGCCGCCGCGCTGGCGATGTCGGCAGGCTTCGCGGGCACGGCCGCGGCCGCCGAGCCCGGCAAGCTGCTGATCTGGATCAACGGCGACAAGGGCTACAACGGCCTGGCCAAGGTGGGTGAAGAGTTCACCAAGGCCACCGGTGTGCAGGTGGTCGTCGAGCACCCTGAAGACGCACCCAACAAGTTCCAGCAGGCCGCCGCTGCCGGCAAGGGCCCCGACATCTGGATCTGGCCGCATGACCGTATCGGCGAGTGGATCTCCGGCGGCCTGCTGCAGCCGGTCAACCCGGGCAAGAAGGTCCAGGCCGACATCGACCCGCTGGCCTGGAAGGCCTTCAACGTCGGCGGCCGCACCTGGGGCTACCCGATGTCCATCGAGGCCGTTTCGCTGATCTACAACAAGGACCTGGTGCCCAACCCGCCCAAGACCTTCGAGGAAGTGATCGCGCTGGACAAGAAGCTGGCCGCGCAAGGCAAGAAGGCGATTCTCTGGGACTACAACAACACCTACTTCACGTGGCCGCTGCTGGCTGCCAACGGCGGCTATGCGTTCAAGCAGAAGGCCGACGGCACCTATGACCCGACGGACACCGGCGTGAACAACGCCGGCGCGCTGAAGGGTGCCGAGCTGCTGGCCAAGATGGTGAAGGACGGCGTGATGCCCAAGGGCGCCGGCTATGCCGACATGGAAGCCGGCGTGAACCAGGGCAAGATCGCGATGATGATCAACGGCCCGTGGTCCTGGGACAACCTGAGGAAGTCCAAGATCAACTTCGGCGTCGCCAAGATCCCGATGGTCGACGGCAAGAAGGCTGCTCCGTTCGTCGGTGTGCTGGGCGCGATGGTTTCGAAGGCCTCGCCCAACCGCGACGTGGCCGTGGAGTTCATCGAGAACTACATGCTCACCGTCAAGGGCCTGAAGACCATCGATGCCGACGTGCCGCTGGGCACGCCCGCCAGCAAGGCGTTCTTCGCCGAGCTGAAGAGCAACCCCAACATCCAGGCCACGATGGCCAGCGCGCAGGACGGCGCCCCGATGCCGAACAACCCCGAGATGGGGCGCTTCTGGTCGTCGATGCAATCGGCGCTGCAGAACCTGACCGAAGGCCGCCAGAGCCCGAAGGAAGCGCTCGACGCTGCTGCCAAGCGCATCAGCGCCAAGTGATCGCCGCTTGAGCGACCAGGCCGCCGGGCTTCGCAGCCCGGCGGCCTGACTCAAGCACCAGGGCTTGTCCACCCTGCGCTCACCCCAGGCGAACGCAGCGTCGACAGGCTGTGGGCCGGCCCTCACCGGCTCGACTCCGATTCAAACGACATGAACCACTCTTCTGGCATCCAGCGTTGGCTGGGCCCGGTGGCCGGCGTGGCGCTGGCCCTGGTGTCCCTGTATTTCGTGACCGTCGTCTACGCGGCCGGCGAATACCTGCTCGCGGGCACCATCCTGCTCGTGCTCGCGCTCGCGGCCTGGGTCTACACCTCCCAGCGCTTCTACGCCTACCGCTACCTCTTCCCCGGCATCGCCGCGGTGGTGATCTTCGTCGTCTTTCCCATCCTCTACACGGTCTCGATCGGCTTCACCAACTACAGCACGCGCAACCTGCTGAAGTTCGAACGCGCGACGGCCTACTTCCTCGACGAGACCTACGAAGCCGAGGGCAGCACCTACGGCTTCTCGCTGCTCGCCGACGGCTCCGACTACCGCGCGCGGCTCGAGGGCGATGCCGACAAGGTGTTCACCACGCCGGTGCTGGACTTGAGCAAGGCCGTGCCGCACAAGGTCGAGGCCGAGCCGGTCGACGCCGGCGCCACGGTGCCCGGCGAGCCGGTGCAGATCAAGGAGTTGATCCGCCTGCAGCCGGCCCTGAAGGCGCTCACGGTCGAACTGCCCGACGGCACCTCCGTGCGCATGACCGGCCTGCGCCAGTTCGGCCCGGTGCAAAAGCTCTACAAGCAGGACGAGCAAGGCCGCCTCGTCAACCAGCAGACGGGCGAGGTGCTGACCGCCAATTTCGAGACCGGCTTCTACGAACGCGCCAATGGCGAAGGCGTGCCGCCCGGGTTCCAGGTCAACATCGGCCTGGAGCATTTCAAGCGGGTGTTCACCGACGAGGCCTTCCGCCAGCCCTTCGTGCGCATCTTTGCCTGGACGGTGATCTTCGCGGCGCTGACGGTGTTCTTCGCGGCTTCGCTGGGCATGCTGCTCGCCGTGCTGATGAGCTGGGAGTCGCTGCGCTTCAAGAACGTCTACCAGACGCTGCTGTTCCTGCCGTACGCGGTGCCGGGCTTCATCTCCATCCTGGTGTTCCGCGGGCTGTTCAACAACAACTTCGGCGAGATCAATCTGATCCTCGACGCGTTGTTCGGCATCAAGCCGGCGTGGTTCTCCGATCCCTTCCTCGCGAAAGCGATGCTGCTGATCGTCAACACCTGGCTCGGCTATCCGTACATGATGGTCGTCTGCATGGGGCTCATCAAGGCCATTCCCTCGGACTTGTACGAGGCATCTGCGGTGGCCGGAGCCGGGCCGTTGACGAACTTCTTCCGCATCACGCTGCCGCTGGTGCTCAAGCCGCTGACGCCGCTGCTGATTGCCGCGTTCGCCTTCAACTTCAACAACTTCGTGCTGATCAGCCTGTTGACCAACGGCCGGCCGGACTTCCTCGACACCAGCGTACCGGCGGGAACGACCGACATCCTCGTGTCGTACACCTACCGCATCGCTTTCGAGGACTCTGGGCAGAACTTCGGCCTCGCGGCCGCCATCTCGACCGTCATCTTCGCGATGGTCGCGGTGCTGTCGTGGATCAACCTGCGCGCCACGCGCATCACGAAGGAAGAAGCCCGCTGACACGGGCGCGCACTGGGAGCAAGACAAATGGCCATCGTTCTCGACAAATCCCACCGCTGGCGCGTGTTCGCGGCACACGCCTTCCTCATCGCGCTGGTGTGCCTGGTGATCTTTCCGTTCCTGATGATCCTGTCGATCTCGCTGCGGCCCGGCAACTTCGCGGCGGGCAGCCTGATCCCCGACCAGATCAGCCTGGAGCACTGGAAGCTCGCGCTCGGTTTTTCGTACGAGGGCCCGGACGGCCGCATGATCGATCCGCCCTTCCCCGTGCTGCTGTGGCTGTGGAACTCGGTGAAGGTGGCCACGATGACCGCCTGCCTGATCCTGCTGCTGTCGACCACTGCGGCCTACGCCTTTGCGCGCATGCGGTTCCGCGGCAAGTCGCAGGCGCTGTCGGCGCTGATGCTGATCCAGATGTTCCCCGCCGTGCTGGCGCTGGTGGCCATCTATGCGATCTTCGACCGCATCGGCAACGTGTTCCCGATGTTCGGCATCGACAGCCACGCATCGCTGCTGCTTGCCTATGCCGGTGGCATCGGCCTGCACGTCTGGACGATCAAGGGCTACTTCGACACGATCCCCGCCGAGATCGAAGAGGCCGCCAAGGTCGACGGCGCCTCGCCGTGGCAGGCCTTCCGCCTCGTGCTGCTGCCGATGGCGGTGCCCATCCTGCTGGTGGTGTTCCTGCTCGCGTTCATCGGCGCCATCATCGAATACCCCGTCGCTTCCGTGTTGCTGAACGAGGAGCGCCAACTCACGCTTGCGGTCGGCTCGCGGCTGTTCCTGTACGAGCAGCGTTATCTGTGGGGCGACTTCGCCGCCGCAGCCATCCTGTCGGGCCTGCCGATCACCGTCGTCTTCATCCTGGCCCAGAAGTGGATGGTCTCCGGCCTCACTGCCGGCGGTCTCAAGGGCTGAGGGCTCGAGAGGCCTCGCGACACGGCCTCTCAGCCTCTGACGCAACGTTCATTCAACAAGGTTCCCCAACCGCGCAACAAGAGGAGACTGACCATGCTGACCCGCGCTCGCTTCAACCGTACCCTGATCGCCGCGCTGCTGTGCGCCGGCGCTGCCGGCGCCGCCGTGGCGCAATCGTCCACGCCGCCGGCCGGCTCGGTGGCGATCCACTACAACCGCTGCGACAACAACTACGACGGTTGGGGCCTGCACCTTTGGAAGGACGGGGGCGTTCCGCTGCCCGGCGTCGAATGGCAAAAGCCGCTGATGCCCGCCGGCAAGGACGACTTCGGCGTGTACTGGCACACCAAGCTCGACGAGTTCATCAAGGGCCGCGTGAACTACATCATCCACAAGGGCGACACCAAGGAACAAGGTGGCCGCGACATGTCCTTCGACGGCAATGCAACGAAGGAAATCTGGGTGAACAGCGGCGATCGCAAGATCTACACCTCGCTGGCGGACGCGAAGCAGGGTCGCGAGCAGAAGCCGTGCAAGTGAGCGGCCGAGGCCGTTAGCCGTAACGACCGGGCCTGCTGAGGCAGCCCCGGTCACCTGCCGCCAGTGCTGGCGGCAGCCGACCCTTACACCGCAAAGACCCGCATGAAGTCACCTACCTCCCTGCGTCGGCGCGCGGCGCTGCCGCTGCTCGTCGCCACACTGCTTTCTGCTTGCGCCAGCGCTCCTCCTGCCGCTCCCTCAGCCGCGCAGGCGGCGGCACAAGCACCCGCAGTGCCGGCCGGGCCCGCGGCTGCCAGCGGCAGCTTTGCCGACAACCCCATCGTCTACTTCGTCGTGACCGACCGGTTCCACAACGGCAACCCCGGCAATGACAACGCGTACGGGCGCCAGAAGGACGGCGACAAGGAGATCGGCACCTTCCACGGCGGTGACCTGAAGGGCCTGACGCTCAAGCTCAAGGAGGGCTGGTTCAAGCAGCTGGGCGTGAATGCACTGTGGATCACGGCGCCCTACGAGCAGATCCACGGCTGGGTGGTCGGCGGCGACAAGGAGTTCAAGCACTACTCCTACCACGGCTACTACGCGCTCGACTACACGGTGCTCGACCGCAGCATGGGCACACCGGAAGAGCTGCGCGAGATGGTCGACACCGCCCACGCGCAGGGCATCCGCGTGCTGTTCGACGTGGTCATGAACCACCCGGGCTACCTCGACATCCAGACGGCCCGCGACCTGAACATCAACGTGCTGTGGCCCGGCGCCGAGAAGGCCACGCTGCGCGACTATCACAGCTACATCGACTACAACAACTTCAACTTCGGCGACTGGTGGGGACGCGACTGGGTGCGCGCCGGCCTGCCGGGGTACATCGACGGCGGACGCGACGACCGCACGATGCAGCTCGCCTACCTGCCCGACTTCCGCACCGAAGCCAAGGGCTTCGTGAAGCTGCCGAAGTTCCTGCGCGACAAGAAGGACACCAAGGCGGTCGACCTGCCCGACACCACCGTGCGCGGCTACCTGATCAAGTGGCTCACGGATTGGGTGCGCGACTATGGCATCGACGGTTTCCGCGCCGACACGGTGAAGCACGTGGAGCCCGCCGCCTGGGCCGAGCTCAAGCAGGAAGCCGCAAAGGCGCTGGCCGATTGGAAAGCCAGGAACCCGACGAAGAAGATCGACGACGCGCCCTTCTGGATGGTCGGCGAATACTGGGGAGCCGGCCCCACCCGGGGTCCGCTGCACGACAGCGGCTTCGACGCGCTGATCGACTTCGACTTCCAGCAGCGCGGCCGCCAGTTCTCCAAGCCGGAGCCGATCTTTTCCGCCTACTCGCGCGTGTATGCCGGCCGCCCGGGCTTCAGCAACCTGGCCTACATCTCGTCGCACGACACCGAGCTGTTCGATCGCAAGCGCCTGTTCGAGGCCGGCACCGCGCTGATGCTGGCCCCGGGCGGCGTGCAGATCTATTACGGCGACGAAACTGCCCGGCCGCCGGGCCCCGTGCCGCGCACCGACCCCCAGCAGGCGACGCGCTCGGACATGAACTGGGCGAGCATCGACCAGCCGCTGCTCGAGCACTGGCGCAAGCTCGGCACGTTCCGTGCACGGCACGTTGCAGTGGCACGCGGCGTGCACGAGCAACTTGCTGAAGCACCGTACACCTTTGCCCGGGTCGACCCGACCACCGGTGACCGTGTGGTCGTGGCGCTCGACACGCAAGGCGAGGTGCAACTGCCGGTCAGCAAGGTGTTCCGTGACGGCGAAACACTGCGCGACGCCTACAGCGGCCAGCAGGTGACGGTGCGCAACGGCACCGTGAAGCTCCAGGCCCAGCGCCTGGTGCTGCTGGAGCGCGCCGACGCCCCCGCGAAGTGAACCGAAGTGTGAAGTCGACGATGGAGCGAAACCGGAACTTGGTTACAGTGTGCGGCTGGAGCACACTCCATGCCCGTATTGCACGTTTCCAGTTTCGCCGTCTCCACCTCGTCCAGCTCGCTGCCCAGCGTACCGGTGGAGCCTGACATGGGCAGCTTTCACGCCCCCTACCCCGAGCCCCGGCTGCTGGCCGACATCGGCGCCACCTATGCCCGCTTCTGCGTGGAGCAGGTCGCCGGGCGGTTCGACTACGTCGCGGTGCTCCCCTGCGCCGACTATCCCGGCTTCATCGCCGTGATGCGTGCGTACCTCGAATCGCTGCCCGGCCCCTTCCCCAAGCACGCAGCCGTCGCGATCGCGAACCCGATCGAGGGCGACTGGGTGCGCATGACCAATCGCGACTGGGCCTTCTCGATCGAGGATGCGCAGAAGCAGCTGGGCCTCGCCACGCTGCTGGTGGTCAACAACTTCACCGCGCTGGCGATGTCGCTGCCACGCGTCGGGCCCGATGGGCGCGAGCAGGTAGGCGGCGGCGAACCGCAGTCCAACGGCGTGATCGGCCTGCTCGGCCCGGGCACCGGCCTTGGCGTCTCGGGCCTGGTGCCGACCGGCGACCGCTGGACCACGCTGGCCACCGAAGGCGGCCACGTCAGCTTCGCGCCGGCCGACGAACGCGAGCTGAAGGTGCTCACCTACGCCTGGAAGTCGCTGCCGCACGTGTCCGCCGAGCGGTTGGTGTCGGGCCCGGGGCTGGAAATCATCTACCAGGCCTTGACCGAAGGCCGCAGCGATGTGCCGGCGCACCTGTCCACCGCCGACATCGTGCAGCGGGCCATCCAGAAGCTGTGCCCCTGGTGCGTGGAGACGGTCGACTGCTTCTGCAACATGCTGGGCACCGTGGCCTCCAACCTTGCGCTGACGCTCGGCGCCACGGGCGGCATCTACATCGGCGGCGGCATCGTGCCCCGGTTGTCCAGCCTGTTCCTGGCGTCCGGCTTCCGGGAGCGCTTCGAGGCGAAGGGGCGCTTCTCGGGCTACGTCTCGCGCATCCCGACCTACGTGCTGACGGCAGAGAACCCGACCTTCCACGGTGTCTCGCTCCTGCTCGCCGAGCACGTGCCCGCGCACGAAGGCGGCAACCCGCTGATGGAGCGCGTGCGCACGGCCCGCAACAGCCTGTCGCCGGCCGAGCGCCGTGTGGCGGACTTCGTGCTCGAGAACCCGCGCACCGTGCTCAACGATGCCATCGCGGTGATTGCGCAGATGGCCGAGGTGAGCCAGCCCACGGTGATCCGCTTCTGCCGCTCGCTGGGCTTCCAGGGCTTGGCCGACTTCAAGCTCAAGCTGGCCTCGGGGCTCACCGGCAACATCCCGGTGCAGCGCACCCAGGTGCGCCGCCAGGACGCCACGCCCGACCTCTGCGCCAAGGTGCTCGACAACACCATCTCGGCCATCGTGCAGTTCCGCGAGTCGCTCAATGTCGAGGCCGTGGACCGCGCCATCGGCATCCTGCGCGAAGCCAAGCGGGTGGAGTTCTATGCCATGGGCAACTCGACGGTGGTCGCGCTCGATGCGCAGCACAAGCTGTTCCGCTTCCGCATCCCCTCGGTCGCGCACACCGACGCGTCGATGCAGACGATGTCTGCCGAGTTGCTCGGCCCTCAGGACGTGGCGGTATTCATCTCCAGCTCCGGGCAGTCGCCGGAGCTGGTGCGCGCCGCCACGCTGGCGCATGACCGCGGCGCGGCGGTGATCGCGATCACGTCGAGCAAGTCGCCGCTGGCGCGCAAGGCCACCGTGTGCATCTCGGTCGACCACGGCGAGGACAGCTCGACCTTCATCTCGATGATCTCGCGCATCCTCCACCTGCTGGTGGTCGACATGATCTCGGTCGGTGTCGCCGTGAGGCGCGATCCGGGCGCCAACATCCCGCGGCTCGGCAATGAACCGGGGGCGCCGCCGGCACCCGGCGTCATGATCTCGCACGTGGCGTAAGCCCCGGCCCGACCACGCCAGGGGGCGGCTGCGAGCCGCCCTTCCTCTTACGCCTGCCGCACGCAGTCGACGAAGTAGGTCGCGTTGCCGTTGTCGTCCACCTCGGTCACCAGGCCGTGCACGTCGGTGTCGAAGCCCGGGAACTTGCGGTTGAACTCGCGCGCGAAGCGCAGGTAGTCGACGATCTTCTTGTTGAAACGCTCCCCCGGGATCAGCAGCGGAATGCCGGGCGGGTAAGGCGTCAGCAGCGAGGTCGTCACGCGGCCTTCGAGCAGGTCGATCTCCACGCGGTCGGTCTCGCGATGGGCGATGCGCGCGTACGCGTCACTCGGTTTCATCGCCGGCTGCAGGTCCGACAAATACATGTCGGTGGTCAGCCGGGCGATGTCGCCCTTCGCGTACATCTCGTGGATGCTCTGGCAGAGGTCGCGCAGGCCCATGCGCTCGTAGCGCGGGTGCTGGGCGCAGAACTCCGGCAGGATGCGCCACATCGGCTGGTTCTTGTCGTAGTCGTCCTTGAACTGCTGCAGCGCGGTCAGCAGCGTGTTCCAGCGGCCCTTGGTGATGCCGATGGTGAACATGATGAAGAACGAATAGAGGCCGGTCTTCTCGACCACCACGCCGTGCTCGGCGAGGTACTTGGTCACGATGCTGGCCGGGATGCCGGTCTTGGCGAACTTGCCGTTGAGGTCCAGGCCCGGCGTGACGATGGTGGACTTGATCGGGTCCAGCATGTTGAAGCCTTCGGCCAGCTTGCCGAAGCCGTGCCACTTGGCATCGCCCTTGATGATCCAGTCCTCGCGCTCGCCGATGCCGGCGGTGGCCAGCTTCTCCGGGCCCCAGACCTTGAACCACCAGTCCTTGCCGAACTCCTTCTCGACCTTGCGCATCGCGCGGCGGAAGTCGAGCGCTTCCAAGATGCTCTCTTCCACCAGCGCGGTGCCGCCGGGCGCTTCCATCATGGCCGCGGCCACGTCGCACGACGCGATGATCGCGTACTGCGGCGAGGTCGACGTGTGCATCAGGTAGGCCTCGTTGAAGAGGTGCCGGTCGAGCTTGCGGTTCTGCGAGTCCTGCACCAGGATCTGCGAGGCCTGGCTCAGGCCCGCCAGCAGCTTGTGCGTGGATTGCGTCGAGAACACCAGCGACTCGCGCGCCTTGGCCTTGCCCTTGCCCATCGCGTGCATGCCGTTGTAGTACGGGTGGAACGCGGCATGCGGCAGCCACGCTTCGTCGAAGTGCAGCGTGTCGATGTAGCCGTCGAGCATCGACTTGATGGTTTCGGTGTTGTAGAGCACCCCGTCGTAGGTGCTCTGCGTCAGCGTCAGGATGCGCGGCTTGACCTTCTTCGGGTCCACCCCCTTGAGCAGCGGGTTCGCGGCGATCTTCTTCTCGATCGCCTCGCGGCTGAACTCGCTCTGGGGAATGGGGCCGATGATCCCGTAGTGGTTGCGCGTGGGCGTCAGGAACACCGGCACCGCGCCCGTCATGATGATCGCGTGCAGGTTCGACTTGTGGCAGTTGCGGTCCACCACCACCACGTCGCCCGGCGCCACCGTGTGGTGCCACACCATCTTGTTGGAGGTGGAGGTGCCGTTGGTGACGAAGAAGCAGTGGTCGGCATTGAAGATGCGCGCCGCGTTTCGCTCCGAAGCGGCCACCGGCCCGGTGTGGTCGAGCAACTGGCCCAGCTCTTCGACCGCGTTGCACACGTCGGCGCGCAGCATGTTCTCGCCGAAGAACTGGTGGAACATCTGCCCGATCGGGCTCTTCAGGAAAGCCACGCCGCCGGAGTGGCCCGGGCAGTGCCACGAGTAGGAGCCGTCCTGCGCATAGCCCACCAGCGCACGGAAGAACGGCGGCGCCAGCGAGTCGAGGTAGCTGCGGGCCTCCCGGATGATGTGGCGCGCGACGAACTCCGGCGTGTCCTCGAACATGTGGATGAAGCCGTGCAGCTCCTTCAGCACGTCGTTCGGGATGTGCTCCGAGGTGCGCGTCTCGCCGTAGAGGTAGATCGGGATCTCGGCGTTCTTGAAGCGGATCTCGCTGACGAAAGCCCGCAGGCTCTTCAGTGCCGTATCCACCTCTTCCTTCGAGCCGGAGCCGAACTCCTCGTCGTCGATCGACAGAATGAAGGCGCTGGCGCGGCTTTGCTGCTGTGCGAACTGCGACAGGTTGCCGTAGCTGGTGACGCCCAGCACTTCCATGCCCTCCTTCTCGATCGCTTCAGCCAGGGCGCGTATGCCGAGGCCCGAGGCGTTTTCCGAGCGGAAGTCCTCGTCGATGATCACGATGGGGAAACGAAAGCGCATCATTGGGCAGGCCTTTCCAAAAAGGCGGGGGGTGAAACGGCGAACCGCGAAGTGTAGAGCTTCGGCGGCGACGCTGTGATGTCCATGCTCCACAAGTCCTGATACCGCCTGCGGCAACAGACGTGCCCTTGCGGGAAACCTTGGGGCGGCGCGCGGGCCTGGCGGCGTAAACTGCCGCGCGGGTTCATGGCGCGAGCCAAGGAAGGAACAAGATGGAACTGACCGCGTCCACGCTGTGGTGGGTGCTCGCCGGAATCGCCGTCGTGGCGGAACTGACGACGGGCACCTTCTATCTGTTGATGATCGCGTTGGGCCTGGTGGGAGGGGCGTTGGCGGCGCACGCCGGCCTCGGATTCGCCATGCAGCTGGTGGCGGCCGCGGCCATCGGGGGTGGAGGCGTCGCCGCCTGGCGCGTACGACGCAAGCAGAGCCCGCCCGCCCTGCCCCCTTCCACCAACCGCGACGTGAACCTCGACATCGGCGGCCGCGTCACCGTCGTGCAATGGAACAGCGACCGCACGGCCCGCGTGCCCTACCGCGGCGCCACCTGGAGCGTCCGCTACGCGGGCACCGACGACCCCCAGCCCGGCGAGCACGTGATCCGCGCCGTCGAGGGCACCGTCCTGATCATCGAACGTCAACACTGAAGCATCTGCTAGGAGAGGCTCATGGAATACATCGGCGCCGTACTGCTCGTCATTGCCTTCATCTTCGTTGTCCGCTCGCTCAAGGTCGTGCCCCAGCAGCACGCCCTCGTCGTCGAGCGTCTCGGCCGCTACCACGGCACCCTGACCCCGGGGCTCAACTTCCTCGTGCCGTTCGTCGACCGCGTGGCCTACAAGCATTCGCTGAAGGAAATCCCGCTCGACGTGCCCAGCCAGGTCTGCATCACCAAGGACAACACGCAGCTCACCGTCGACGGCATCCTGTACTTCCAGGTGACCGACCCGATGCGGGCCAGCTACGGCTCGTCGAACTACATCGTCGCGATCACCCAGCTGGCCCAGACCACGCTGCGCTCGGTGATCGGCAAGATGGAGCTGGACAAGACCTTCGAGGAGCGCGACGCGATCAACGCCGCCGTCGTCAATGCGCTGGACGAAGCCGCGCTGAACTGGGGCGTGAAGGTGCTGCGCTACGAGATCAAGGACCTGACCCCGCCCAACGAGATCCTGCGCGCCATGCAGCAGCAGATCACCGCCGAGCGCGAAAAGCGCGCGCTGATCGCCGCCTCCGAAGGCCGCAAGCAGGAGCAGATCAACATCGCCACCGGCGAGCGCGAATCCTTCATCGCCAAGTCCGAGGGCGAGAAGCAGGCCGACATCAACCGCGCACAGGGCGAGGCCGCCGCGATCATGGCCGTGGCGACGGCCTCTGCCGAAGCCATCCGCCGCATCGCCGCAGCCATCCGCGAGCCGGGCGGTGCCGACGCAGTGAACCTGAAGGTGGCCGAGAAGGCCGTCGAGGCCTATTCGCAACTGGCGCAGAAGAACAACACGATGATCGTGCCCGGCAACATGACCGAGGTCTCGGCCCTGATCGGCACGGCGATGACGCTGATGAAGAGCACCCCGCCCGCCGGGCGCTGAGACGCGTTTCACCGCCCGCCACTTCTGTTGCTACAATCGCGGGCTTCACTGCGGCGCCCACCTCGGCACGCAGCACCGGAACAGAATTCCGGAGAGATGGATGAGTGGTTTAAGTCGCACGCCTGGAAAGCGTGTGTGGGTTAATAGCCCACCGCGGGTTCGAATCCCGCTCTCTCCGCCAGATCCGGTTCACCAGAGTCAACGTTTGACAGGTGAACTCTCAACAAAGCCCCGCCAGTCGGGGCTTTGTTGTTTGCGGTTGCCTATGGTCGTCCTTTGACGGCCACCGAAGTGTGGGGACTCATGCGGGGGAACGAAACGTCAGTTCCCCAGCCGGTGGAGCAATGTTTCACCAGTAGCCCAGCGACTGCAAACCCAGCTTCTCCGCCTCTCACGAGAAGTTCACCAGGAAGACGCAGGTCCGCATGGACTTCGTCGTCAGGAAGGTCGCGCTCGACATCTTCCGAGGCGTCGTGCTCCGCAGTCCCGTTGACACCGGCCGCTTCCGCGGTGCATGGGTGCTGACCACGAAGGGCCTGGTGATCAACTACGGGACGATCCCCGAACTCGACAAGACCAGCGCGTCGACGATTACAGCAGTCGTCGTGTCCGTCCAGCGCATGAAGGCCGGCGAGACCGCCCTGATCTTCACCTCAATGCCGTACGGGCGCCGGCTTGAGTACGGCTGGAGCCAGCAGACGCTCCGGGGACGGTCAGGCTGACGCTGACGCAGTTTCATCGGATGGTTGACGCAGCAGCCCGATCGGCCTCTTGCAGCTGGCTCTAAGGGTTCGGCTCTGGCGTGAAATGCTTCACCGTGATTCCCCCAAAGTGGGGAAGCCGTTGCTTTGCCAGAAGTCGAGACTGCATCTCATACGAGACGGAGGGCGACCATGGCCTTGCGCTGCCCCCGGAATCAGCAGCGCTCGGCTTCAGAGTCCATGGGTTGAATCG
>NZ_CAMLJQ010000040.1 GCF_946480305.1 uncultured Caldimonas sp. | reverse complement strand
ATCTGGGACTACCAACGCGTCGTCCAGATCTTTGCGCCATATGGCGCGAAGGGCGAACGCCCGCTGCCGGAGCGCATCGCGGAGGGGCAGAAGAGCTGGCTGTTCGGGCACCACGCCGACTATGCCGCGGTGACGACCGCCTCTCGTCCGTCGGAGGTGTTCTCGTCGTTCGAGCGGCCGCTGAAGCACCTTGTCGACGCGCGGCTGATGATCGCGTACGCGAAAGCGCTCAACGAACTGGGGCACCGTGACGAGGCCATCTATGTCGTGCAACGGTTGCGCGAGTTCCGACATCCACTCGGAGAGGAGTTCCTGCGACGGTGCGCCGATCCTCTCTATGCTCAAACCGCGTTCGAGTGCGACACGCGGCCTCGCTCATTCACCTACGAAGACCTTCGGGTCGAGCGCTTTCTGACGGGCCGCGCGCCAACTTCGGCAACACGGTGAGCGGCGTCGCCTGGCGGCGTCAGGCGGGAGCGACGAACGAGCCCGACTTCCCCCCGTGCTTCTCGAGCACACGGACCCCACCCATCACCATCCCGCGGTCGATGGCCTTGCACATGTCGTAGATGGTCAGCAGCCCGACCTGTACCGCCGTCAAGGCCTCCATCTCGACGCCGGTGCGGCCCAGCGTTTCCACCTGGGCCCGGCACTCCACGCGCGACGCCGCGGCGTCCACCTCGAACTCCACCGCCACGCGCGTGAGCGGCAGCGGGTGGCATAGCGGGATCAAGTCGGCGGTGCGCTTGGCAGCCTGGATGGCAGCAATCCTCGCGATCCCCAGCACGTCGCCCTTCTTCGCCGTGCCCGAGACAATCACTTGCAGCGTGGCGGGCTGCATCTCGATGTAGCCGCTGGCCACGGCCACGCGGTGTGTCACGTCCTTGGCGGCCACGTCGACCATGTGGGCCTGGCCTTGCGCATCGAAGTGCGTCAGGCCGTTGTCGGGGGAGGGGTTCTGGGGGGTGTTCATGGCTTTGGCATCATAGCGAGCAGCTCCCCGCATTGTTTCAACTGAAACGGGCGGGAATGAACGTCTTGCCGCCAACGCGCTCCAATGGAGCGCTGCACCCAGCAGGACCGCACCCGGAATCAGCGTTGAACACACCGCGTCACCTCGCCCCTCGCGCCCGAAAGCCAGTGCTGAAAGCCTTGGCAGTCAGCCTGGCACTGATGATCCCGCCGGCGCCTGCGCTGGTGCCCATGGCACGTGCGCAGAGCAGCCTGCCTGCATTGGGCGACAGCGTCGCGGGCGAATTCAGCGTCTCGGCCGAGCGCCAGCTGGGCGACCGCATCATGGCCGAGATCCGGCGCGACCCGTTGTATCTCGACGACTCCGTGCTGGGCGACTACCTTCAATCGGTGTGGCAACCGTTGCTTGCGGCGGCCCGCGCACGCGGCGAGTTGTCGCCCGAGCTGGAAGACCGTTTCGCCTGGGAAGCCTTTCTCGTCCAGGACCGCACGGTCAATGCCTTCGCGCTGCCGGGCGGCTACGTCGGCGTGCACCTCGGGCTGATTGCCATGACCAGCACGCGCGACGAGTTCGCCTCCGTGCTGGCTCATGAGTTGTCGCACGTGACGCAGCGGCACATTGCGCGCAGCCTGGTGAAAGGCAAGCAACAGTCGATGCTGGCGATCGCGTCGATGATCCTCGGTGTGATCGCCGCCAGTCGCAGCCCGGATGCGGCCAACGCGATGATCGCGGGCGGGCAGGCGATGGCCTTGCAAGGCCAGCTGAACTTCTCGCGCGACATGGAGCGCGAGGCCGACCGCATAGGCTTCGGGGTGCTGGAGCATGCCGGCTTCTCCCCGGCTGGCATGGCGAGCATGTTCGAACGGTTGTGGCAAACCTCGCGCCTCAACGACAGCGGCGCCTACCCCTATTTGCGAACCCACCCGCTGACGAGCGAGCGCATCGGCGAAGCGCGGGCGCGCGCCGGCACGAAAAACGTCACCGCCCCCCGTACCGTGCTCGAGCACTCGGTGATGCAGGCGCGGGCCCGCATCCGCATGGACACGCGCCCCGACACCTTGCGCGAATGGTTGCGCCAGTCCGATGCGGCCCCCAACGACCGCGCGGGGCAGCTCCTGGCCGAAGCCACCAAGGCGCAGGCCGCCACGCTGTTACGCGACTGGCCCACCGCAGAAGCCGCGCTGGCGCGAGCGGACGCGCTCACCAAAGGCGACAGCCGTGCCTCGCGCGGGGTGGCCTTCCTGCGCACGGAAACGGCGCTGGCCCGCGGTGATATCCAACGCGCCGAAGACGCACTGGCCCCCTGGCGCGGCGACGGCTCCCGCGCGAGTGAATTGATGGCGGCCCGCGTGAGCCTTGCCGCCCCCAACCCGGCGGCGGCCGCGCGCTTGCAGCGCACGGCGGAGGACCTGCAAACCTGGGTGTCGCTCCACGGTGCGGACGTGCAGGCGTGGGAGCTGCTCGCGCAGACATGGGACCGCCTGGGCCAGCCGCTGCGGGCCGTGCGTGCGCAGGCCGAGGCGCGCTACGTGACCGGCGACCTGCAGGGCGCGCTCGATCGGCTGAAAGCGGCGCAGCGCCTGGCGCGCACGCCGGGCCAGCCGGATTTCATCGAGGCGTCGGTGATCGACGCTCGCGTGCGTCAGGTGGAAGCCGAATGGCAGCAGCGCGTGCGCGAGGAGTTGCAGCGCTGACCGGCCGGACCGGCTGAGGCTCTCGGCTGCTCAGCCCTGGCGCTCGAACAGCCTGTCGAGCGCTGCCTCGATGATCACGCCGCACAGGCTGTAAATCAGCGAGCCGATCAGCGCCGCAGTGAAGCTCGGTACGTTCAGCCCTTCGAGGATGTTCGCCGCAAAGTAGAACATCAGCGCGTTGATCACGAACAGGAACAGCCCCAGCGTGACCAGCGTGACCGGCAACGTGAGCACCACCAGGATGGGCCGCACCACCGCGTTGAGCAGGCCGAGCACCAGCGCAGCAATGAGTGCCGAGCCGAAGCTGCGCACCTCGACGGTAGGGTAGATCTGCGTGACGAGCAGCAATGCCGCGGCCAGCAGGAACCAACGCGCAAGGATCTTCATGGCGGGCAGGATATCACCGGCCCGTGCGGTCCCTCAACGCCGTGGATCAGGCTTCCACCGCTGAAAGCCACAACCCGAAGCCCATGGCCACGAACGACGGCAGGCGCGATCCGACACTCGTGGGAGCGGCCTCTTCCCCGGTGCCGGCCATCTTGGGACGGCGCGCATCGATCACCTCGTCGGGCGACAGTTCCTGCATCAGGTCCTGCAAGGGGCCTCGGGCCAGGTGGGGTTCGGCGTCGAGGCCATGCTGGTCGAGCCAGGGCTGCATCTGCGCAAACAGTTTGGCCGCCCATTTGCCGCGCCAGTGCTCGCGCGCCCCATGCGATACCCACTTCGACGCCCGATGGGTCATGCGAGGTGCACAGGCGACCAGGATCCAGCGCGCGTCCTGCAGAGCCCCCACCCGGCAGCCCAGACGCTCCTGGGCGTGCGCTGCATCGTCGAGCAGCACGGCGATTTTCTTCTTCATGTCGAACAGCCTCGAATCGACGGTGACGCGACAGTCTGCACCGCGGTTGCCCTGCCTGACCAGCGCGTGACAAAACCCCCTGGGGTTGCCGGGATTTGCGCTCCACCCGCACAATCCGCCCCTGTCGAAAGGGGAGTAGCACTCGGTTCCCCGCCGAGGCGGCCACCCGTCAATACGGACGCTCCACCCCCGTGGAGAGCCCGGGTCCCGCAAAGGCACGCTGGCCTTCACTGGCAGCGCCGCTTCCCCCGCAAGACCTTTCGGCGCAATCGTTCAACCCGCACCTGGAGTGTTCATGAACACCATTGCGCCCGACTGGCTTTGGGCATTTTTTGTCGTATCCGTTCTCGTCGCCTTGTTCGTCGACTTCGTCATGCTGCGCAAGCAGGGCGCGCACGACGTCACGGTGAAGGAGGCGCTCAACTGGTCGCTCGTCTGGGTGGCGTTGAGTTTCGCTTTCAACGGCTTGTTCTGGTGGGCGGTCGCACAGGACCACGGCACCGCCGTCGCGAACACGAAGGCGATGGAGTTCCTCACCGGCTACCTGATCGAGAAGTCGCTGGCCGTCGACAACATCTTCGTGTTCCTGATGATCTTCACCTACTTCGCGGTGCCCACGGCATTCCAGAAGCGGGTATTGATGATCGGCATCATCGGCGCCATCGTGCTGCGCACGGTGATGATCCTGCTCGGCAGCTGGCTCATCAGCGAATTCCACTGGCTGCTGTACGTGTTCGGCGCGTTCCTGCTCATCACCGGCATCAAGATGTGGTGGGCCGCCGGCCAGGAGCCCGACCTTGAAAGCAACCCTGCGTTGAAGCTGCTGCGCCGGGTGATGCCGGTCTCCAGGGAGTTCGACGGGGAAAAGTTCTTCACCGTGCAGAACGGCGCGCGGGTCGCTACGCCGCTGCTGCTGGTGGTGCTGCTGGTCGGCATCATCGACGTGATCTTCGCGGTCGACTCCATCCCAGCCATCTTCGCGATCACCACGGACCCGTTCATCGTGCTGACCTCGAACATCTTCGCGATCCTGGGCCTGCGCGCGATGTACTTCCTGCTCGCCGCGATGGCGTCGAAGTTCCACCTGCTCAGCTATGGCTTGGCGGTGATCCTGGCCTTCATCGGCACCAAGATGCTGCTGATCGACGTCTACAAGATCCCCGTGCTGGTGTCGCTGGCGGTCGTCATCTCCATCCTCGCCGTGACGATGGTGCTCAGCGTGAAGACGGCGCCGAAGATCCGTGAGCACCAACCCGGGAGTGAAGCCGGCGGGTGACGCTCAAATGCAACACTTGAGATAACACAAACAAGAATCGTTATCATTACGGACTGTCACTGATACAGTCCCTCGCCAGCCGAGCGCCCCCTCCCGGGGGCGCTTTTCATTGCCAGCCAACGACTTGTGCGGTGTTCGATTCCACAAACACGCCATCAGGAGTTGGAACATGGCCCACACGAAAAAACGGGCGCGCGGCGCCGCTCGCGCTGACGCTTCTTCAGTTACGCCTCGCGCCGCCATTGCGGCTCTCGCGCCGCTCGGTGCACTCGCCGCCGGCTTCGGCCTGGCCGGAGCTGCGCTCGCGCAGACACCGGCCGCAGAAGAGCCGAAACAGGGCGGCGCGCTGCCCGTGATCACCGTGCGCGGCACGTCGGAAACCGAGTCCAAGGAGAGCTACCGTGCCAAGCGCAGCGGCATCGGCAAGGGAGACCAGGCCCTGCGCGACATCCCGCAGTCCGTCACCGTGGTCACCGAGCGGCTGATGGACGACCGCAACCTCGACGACTTCCGCGAAGTGCTGCGCACCACCGCCGGCGTCACGTTCCAGGCCGGCGAAACCGGGGAGGAGGACGTGCGCCTGCGCGGCTTCTCGCTGTTCCAGGCGGGCGACATCTATGTGGATGGCCTGCGCGACCCGGCCCTGCAGGAGCGCGACACGTTCAACCATGACCGCGTCGAAGTGCTGAAAGGCTCGGCTTCGATGCTGTTCGGTCGCGGCTCGACCGGCGGGGTGGTCAACCAGGTCAGCAAGCAGCCCTTCCTGATGACGCAGCACGAAGTGGAGGCGACCGTGGGCTCCGGCGACGAATACCGCCTGACCGGCGACTTCAACATCAAGACCGGCGACGACGCCGCGCTGCGCATCAACGCGATGTACCACGACGCCGACAAGTGGGGCGCCCGCGTCTCGAAGAAGGGCATCGCGCCGACCTACCGCTTCGGCATCGGCACGCGCAACGAGTTCTCGATCGGGCTGTATCACCTGCAGTACGACAACCGCCCGCTCTACAACCACCCCTGGGTGCTCGACGAAGACGGCAAACTGCAGGAAACGCTGCCGGCGAAGAACTTCTACGGGCTGGACAGTGACTACAACAAGGGCGAAGCCACCTACGGCACGTTCAGCCACATCCTGCGCATGGGCGACGCCGGTGAGCTGAAGACGACGCTGCGCCACGGCCGCTACAAGCGCAACCTGTGGGCGAGCGTGATCCGGGGCGTCGGCATCCCGGCCGGCAATACCTCCACCGATCCGTACGAGAACCCGGACCAGGTGCTGAGCCGCACGGCGAAAGGACGAGTCGGCGAAACCGACGTCACCTACCTCGGCACGGTCTATACCAACGACATGAACTGGTGGGGCCTGAAGCACGACCTGATCGCCGGCGTGGAATGGATGCACGAGGACGCGAAGCGCAACAACAACTTCGCCGGAACCGGCATGCGCCCGAGCACCACGGTCGGCACGCCGCACGATGGCGCCACGTTCGCCGACCCGCGTGGCGATATCCCGATGAACGAGTTCGATGCCAAGACGATCAGCGTCTATGGGCAAGACGTCGTGGAACTCACGCAGCAACTCAAGCTGCTGGCAGGGCTGCGGTACGACCACTTCAAGGCGAAGTACGACAACACCGCGACCTCGCCCACCGGTGACGAGTTCGGACGCACCGACGCGCTGTGGAGCCACCGTCTGGGCCTGATCTATCAGCCGAATGACTGGTCCTCGTACCACGTCTCGTACGGCACCTCGTTCAACACGTCGGGCGACACCTACCAATTCACATCGCGTACGGCAAACACCGGCCCCGAAAAGAGCCGCAACTTCGAGATCGGCAGCAAGTTCGATCTGTTCGAAAACCGCCTGTCACTGGGCGCCGCGTTGTTCTATTCGCAGAAGTACAACGAACGCAACACCGATCCTGACAGCGCCGCCACGCAGGAACTCCTGTCCGGCAAGCGCCATGCCGCGGGCTTGGACCTCGACATTGCCGGGCGCATCACTCCTGCATGGGAAGCCTTCGTCTCGTACACCTGGATCCCCGACGCGAAGATCGACAAGAGCAACGTGGTGCCCAACGCCAGCGGCACCGGTGCGCAGATCGAAGGCGACCGCCCCGGCCTGAGTCCCAAGCACATGGCCGCGCTGTGGACCACCTACCGCATCATCCCGGCGCTGCGCGTGGGCGCGGGCGTGAACTACCGCGGCAAGCAGAACCCGGAGGGCGCGCGTCACGTCACGGCCGACTCGTTCACCACGCTCGACCTGATGGCCGAGTACACATTCAACGAGAACCTCTCGCTGAAGTTCAACGTGAACAACGCGACCGACGAGCTGTATGCCGATTCGCTGTACCGCGGCTTCTACTCGCCGGGCGCGCCCCGCACCTACCAGATGACGCTCAAGGCCACCTTCTGACGACCCTTGCCCGGCAACTCGACGGCCTGCCGTTCCCCTCACCGGGCCGGCAGGCCGCTGCTCTTGCGGCCGCCCTTGACGCCGCGCACGGCCGGCCCAAATCGGCGCCGATACACTGCGCCGACACCTCCTGAAGCGACACGATGCTGCTGCACCTCCAGAACATCCTCACCGCGGAAGAACTCCGCACCGCCCGTGCCGCGCTGGCATCGGCCAGCTGGATCGATGGTCGTTCGACGGCCGGCCAGCAGGCCGTGAGCGCCAAGAACAACCAGCAACTGCCGCAGGACAGCGACACCTCCCGCGCGCTGCAGGCACTCGTGCTCGGCGCCCTGAACCGGCACGCGCTGTTCTTCTCGGCAACGCTGCCGAAGAAGATCTTCAACCCGCTGTTCAACCGCTACGGCGGCTCGACCAACACCTACGGCAAGCACGTCGACGGTGCGGTGCTCCACTCGCGCGCCGGCGGCGAGAAGGTGCGCTCGGACGTGAGCTGCACGCTGTTCCTGTCGCAGCCCGAGGAGTACGAAGGCGGCGAGTTGGAGATCGACGACACCTACGGCACGCAGCGCGTGAAGCTGCCGGCCGGCGACATGGTGATCTACCCGAGCACCAGCGTGCACCGCGTGGCGCCTGTCACTGCGGGCCACCGCATCGCCAGCTTCTTCTGGGTGGAGAGCATGGTGCGCAGCGACGAGCAGCGGCGGCTGTTGTTCGACCTCGACATGAACCTGCTGCGCATGCGCCAGGAACAGGGCGAGTCGGAGCTGGCCGTGGCGCTCACCGGCACCTATCACAACCTGCTGCGCATGTGGGCGGACACGTGAGCGGCCAACCTCGCCCCGCCGCACTGCCACCCGGCGTCGTCTCGCCGGCCGACTATGAAGCGTTGGCGCGCGAGCGGCTCGACGACGCCGCCTGGGCCTACTTCAGCGGCGGCGCGGGCGACGAGATCACCGTGGAGGCCAACCGCCAGGCCTGGCAGCGGCTCTGGCTGCATCCGCGCGTGCTGCAACCGCTCGCGGGCGGTCACACGCGCGTGGAACTGCTCGGCCGCTCGCTCGCACACCCGGTGATGCTGGCGCCGGTGGCGTACCAGCGCCTGGCCCACGCCGACGGCGAAATCGGCACGGCGCTCGCCGCTGCCGCACAAGGCGCGGGGCTCGTGTTGAGCCTGCAGGCCAGCACGCCGATGGAAGACGTCGCGCGTGCGGCGCTGGGCGATCCGCACCGCGGCCCGCTGTGGCTGCAGCTTCAGTTGCAGCGCGAGCGGCAGCACACGCTCGACCTGGTGCGACGCGCCGAGGCTGCCGGGTACGAAGCGCTGGTCCTCACCGTCGATGCCCCGACGAGCGGCGTACGCGACCGGGAGCGACGGGCCGGCTATCGCCTGCCAGGGGGCGTCGGCCCCGTGAACCTGCAGGGCTTTCCTGCTCCGCCTGCTGCCAAGCTCGCGCCGGGGCAGAGCCCGCTGTTCGACGACCTGCTGCTGGCGGCGCCCTCCTGGGCGGACGTCGAGTGGCTGGCCGGAGCCACCCGGCTGCCCTTGCTGTTGAAAGGCGTGCTGCATGAAGCCGACGCACGACAGGCCGTGTCGCTGGGCATCGCAGGCCTCATCGTCTCCAACCACGGCGGGCGCACGCTCGACACCGCGGTCCCGACGGCATGGGCCCTGCCCCGGGTCGTCGAAGCGGCCGGTGGTGGCGTGCCGGTGCTCGTCGACGGTGGCATTCGCCGCGGCACCGACGTGCTGAAGGCCGTGGCGCTCGGCGCCCGCGCGGTGCTGATCGGGCGGCCCTATGTGCACGCCCTCGCCTGTGCCGGCGCGATGGGCGTCGCGCACGTGCTGCGCCTGCTGCGAGACGAACTCGAGACGGCCATGGCGCTGTGCGGCTGCAGGACCCTCGCAGACGCCACCCCTGCGCTGCTGTTCGACCGCCCTCTCGCCTGAAGCGCCTGCTGCGCCGCGCTCAGTGCGCCACCGGCTCGGCGCTGGCCCAGCTCTCCGGCAGACGGTCGAGCACGCGCTTCGCATCGAGCGAGCGGATGGGCACCGTCAGGTCGGTGGGGATGCGGTCGTGCGCCTGCAGCGCCATGTAGCGCAACGCGCTCACTCGCAGAAAGGACGCGAAGTTGCCGACCTCCCCGCGCGAGTGCACCAGTTCGTCGTACAGCCGCTCCAGCAACTGCGGCACGTTCATGCCGTCGCGCTCGCCGATCTCGGCCAGGATCTCCCAGAACAGGTTCTCGAGGCGGATGCTGGTGACCACGCCGTGCAGGCGCACCGAACGGGTCTTGGACTGGTACGACTCGGGACGGGCCCGGATGAAGATCTCGCACATCGCTGTTGCCTCCTGTGTGCGCAGGGCGCGTGGCCCCGTTCGAAGAGGCAACGATAGCGGCTCGGCGCAGCAACGCAAGCTGGCTGGCGCCGAGCCCTCGGCCAGCGGTCAGGTTTCGATGCGCGTGCCGAGCACCTGCAGGAATTGCGCGAGCCACGCCGGGTGCGCAGGCCATGCGGGCGCGGTGACGAGCATGCCGTCGGTCACCGCCTGGTCGACCTCGATCTGCGCGTAGCTGGCTCCGGCGAGTTCCACCTCCGCCGCGCACGCGGGGTAGGCCGAGACGCGCTTGCCGCGGATCACGCCGGCCGCCGCGAGCAGTTGGGCGCCGTGGCAGATCGCGGCGATCGGCTTGCCCGCTTTCGCGAAGTGCTGCACGCAGGCGATCACCTTCGCGTTCATGCGCAGGTATTCGGGCGCGCGCCCGCCGGGGACGACGAGCGCGTCGTAGTCCTCGGGCTTCACGTCGTTGAACGTGGCGTTGAGAGTGAAGCGGTGGCCCGGCTTCTCGGAGTAGGTCTGGTAGCCGTCGAAGTCGTGGATCGCGGTCATCACCCACTCGCCGGCCTTCTTGTCGGGACACACCGCATGCACCGTGTGGCCGACCATCGTGAGCGCCTGGAACGGCACCATCGTCTCGTAGTCCTCGCCGAAGTCGCCGGCGATCATGAGGATCTTCTTGGCCATGTCTGTCTCCTGAATCCAGAGGGAAAACGTCGGTTGGAAGAGCGTGGCGAGCATCGGCCACCCTCTGTGGCGATTGTCGAAACGCTGCTCGTGCAGCGGGTAGTAGCCCGCTACTGCGCCCTTCGAAAGAGGGCCGCGCGCTCTCTCTGAACTCCCTCTGACGCCCCTCTCGGCTCTCTCTGGGCTTCCCAGAGGGACGCGAAGTGATGCCGCCTTGCGACAAAACCGCATCCACACTGGGCGAAACGCTTGATTTCCCTGGGAAACGTGCTTCTCAATGCAGCACTCTCGCAGTACCATTCGCGTCGCAGGTGTTGGCAGGAAACGAGAGCTCATGCGGCCTTCGCCCCGACCCGGCACATCAACCACTCACTTGATGGAGAAATTCGACATGGCAACTGCGAAGAAGGCTCCCGCGAAGAAAGCGGCAGCCAAGAAGGCCCCGGCCGCAAAGAAGGCCGCTCCGGCGAAGAAGGCACCGGCCGCCAAGAAGGCCGCTCCGGCGAAGAAGGCTGCCCCGGCCAAGAAGGCTGCGGCGAAGAAGGCCCCCGCCAAGAAGGCTGCAGCCAAGGCCGCCAAGCCCAAGGTCAAGCGCACTCCGAACGCTGCGTTCATGAAGGCGATGACCCCGAGCGCGGCACTGGCCGCGGTCATCGGCGACAAGCCGCTGCCCCGCACGGAAGTGACCAAGAAGGTCTGGGACTACATCAAGAAGAACAAGCTGCAAGACGCAGTCAACAAGCGCATGATCAATGCCGACGCCAAGCTGAAGGAAATCTTCAAGAAGGCCCAGGTGTCGATGTTCGAGATGACCAAGCTGATCAGCAACCAGCTGAAGTAATCGGCCCGGTCCTCTCTCAAAAGCCCGGCGGATCGCTCCCCGGGCTTTTTTCATTCCAGTCGCCCTTCACGAGATGCTGCGCTACCTCACCGTTCCGGTCACCCCCTTCCAGCAGAACTGCTCCATCGTCTGGTGCGACGAGACCCGCAAGGCGGCCATCATCGACCCCGGCGGCGAACTGCCGCGCTTGCTCGGCGAGGTGAAGCGGCTGGGCGTGACGCTCGAGCAGATCTGGCAGACGCATGCGCACATCGATCACGCGGGCGGCACCGCACAGCTTGCGCGCGAACAGGGGCTGCCGATCATCGGCCCGCACGAGGGCGACCTCTTCTGGATCCAGGGACTGACACAGCAGGGCGCGATGTTCGGCTTTCCGTCAAGCGAGCCCTTCACGCCGACCCGCTGGCTGCACGACGGCGACACGGTGAGCATCGGCCACTGCACGCTGCAGGTGCGGCACTGCCCGGGGCACACGCCGGGGCATGTGGTGTTCTTCTCGCCCGAGGCAAAACGCGCCTTCGTCGGCGACGTGCTGTTCGCCGGCTCGATCGGCCGCACGGACTTTCCCGGCGGCGATCATCAGACGCTGATCGACTCGATCACTCAACGGCTGTGGCCGATGGGCGACGATACGGTGTTCATCCCGGGCCACGGTCCCGAGAGCACGTTCGGCAAGGAACGAAGAACCAACCCGTTCGTCAGCGGAACCTGAAGGGTGGCAGCGTCGCGCAGCCTGGCCGGCACCTACCGTGGTTGAGAGGTCTCCCGTCTGCGGGTTTCGCCGCGGTATGTGCATCGCGGCCGGCAGGTGGATCGGGGTGTTCCAGCCTTCAAACGGCTGAGCGACAGCCCACGGATTCCTTTCGCGACTTCGCTTTTTGGACTCGGCCTTCGGCGGCCAGACGCTACCTCGGCGCTGTGTCAGACAGAGTGAAGGGGACGCAGTTGCGAGCCGGTGGGTGACGCGAAGTCTGAAGACGATGCCGATCGGAACCGACGCTGCGAGGTCACTCATCGCGCGTTCGCCTGCTTACCCCGAGGTCATCATGAGCACACCCATCCGCCCCGCCGGCCCACCTGCCTATACCCCAGCCCAACCGGGTCCGTCGACGTCGACCACGGCGAGCGCCGTAGAGGCGGCGCGGGCGACTGGCGCTCCAGCGGGAGAGGCCCCTGGAGGCCTGAGGGCCCGCCTCGGCGCGAGGCGCGCACAGAACAGGCGCGACGATCCGTTGAGGCATGCGGTCGCAAACCGGAACACGACCCTCGTCACAGCGGCACTGCAGCGCGGCGCCCAGGGCGACACACTGCACTACCGGATGGGGTTGGTCCCGACAGGTCGCGCGGCCGTCCATATAGCAGCGGGCCCCGACGGCAACCGGCAGTTGATGGAGACCCTGCTCGACCACGGCGCCAATCCCGCAGTGGGCACCGCATCGGGAAAGAACACCGCACTGCATGTCGCGGTGAAAAGCGGTAACCAGGAGGTGGTGAACCTGCTGGTCGACCGGGCCCCGGAGCTGCTGACGATTCCGAACAAGCGCACACAAACACCTTTGGCACTGGCTGAGCAACGAGTGGGCCAGACGCGACTGCAGCCACCCGACGTGAGCGGCCCCGCGCGAACGATCCTGCAAACCCTGAGGGCGCACGCCGAGCAGCCGGATGCGCGGCGTCTGGATCAGATCCCGGTGCACGAACGCCAGGCCACGGTGACCACCGTGCCGATGGAACGCGTACCGCTGCTCGACCCAGGCGAGGTACAGGCCGGCTTGCCGTATTTCACCGGGCCACAGCTCTCGGAACTCAACCCGGCCGCCCTGGGCTCGGTGCCGCCCGACATGCTCGGCAACCTCGGCGTGCGCGCGCTCTCGCTCACGCAGAGCCAATGGGACGTGTTGGACAACCGTCAGCGAGACGCGATCGTCACCGGCTTCCGGCACGCCTGGAACCAGAGATCCCCCGCGGCGGCGGAGATCGCGCGCATGCCCAACGCCGAGATCGAGGCATTGGAACGGATGGGCATGGCGACCTGAGTGCAACCCCTCAGGTCAGACGCGAACGGCGTCCGAGTGCGATGAGGCGGCGATGCGGCCAGCCGCTTGAGCAACGTCGCGGTCCTGCCTCGTTGCTTGCCAAACGCCGGCTGCCGCCGCGAGCGGTGCTCGATCGGGGCAGACCGTGGAGGCGCGGTCTTCGGTGCGAGGGAGTGCGCGACGGCACGGCTGGCGGCCGTTCGTTCATTCGTGTCGACCGACCCTACCCGAATCGGCGGCTCGGTTTCTCTGCCTTCTGGTACAGCGGCATCACCCGCGGCATGTTCTTCTGCAGATCGCGGATGCGCGTCTCGCCCGCGGGGTGGGTCGACAGGAACTGCGGCGGCGCGCCCTTGCTGGCGGCGATCATCTTCTGCCACAGCGTCACGCCGGCATTGGGGTCGTAGCCGGCACGGGCGGCGATGTCCATGCCGACCAGGTCGCTCTCGGACTCGTCTTCTCGCGAGAAGCGCAGCGTGAGCAGTTGCCCGCCCATGTTGAGCAGCGCATCGCCGGTGTTGCCCAGCCCGAGCAGGCTCGACAGCAGACCGGCGCCGATGCGCGTGGCGGCCGTCTTGCCCATGCGTTCGCGCGCATGCTCACGCAGCGCGTGGGCGATCTCGTGGCCCATGATCTGGGCCACCTCGTCATCGTTGAGCTTCAGCTGCTCGAGGATGCCGCTGTAGAAGGCGATCTTGCCGCCCGGCATGCAGAAGGCGTTGATCTGCTTGGAGCCGATCAGGTTGACCTCCCACTTCCACTGCTTGGCGCGGGCGTTCCACGGCAGGCTGAACGGGATCAGCCGCTCGGCGACGTAGCGCAGGCGCACGACCTGCGGGTGGTCCGCGGGCGCCAGCGCGTCCTGCGCGCGGGCCTGCTGCATCATCTGCGAGTACTGCTGCTGCGCGGCGGCCTCCACCTGCTCGGCCGGCACCAGCTTCGAGAACGACGACTGCTTGCCCACGTCCACGCCTTCACGCTGCGCGGCGGCGGGCATTGCGGCCGCCGCACCCGCCGCGAGCAGGGCACCGGTGAACAGTCGGCGCCCGGGCTGTGGCGGTGCCGCCTCGTGGGTTGGTGTATCGAGCGCGGCCAGCCCCGCGCACAGCGCACAGTGATGGAAGGCTTGCAGTTTCATACGTCCTCAGACCGGGTTGGCATCTTGTTGTTCCAGCATGCGGCGCACCCGCGGCAACAACAGGTAAGCGGGAAAGGATAGCCAGAACGTCAGGAAGAAATAGGCCGCGAAGCCCATCTCCTGCGCGCCGATGCCGCCCGCCCAGCCGGCGACGGCGCGCGAGAACGCGAAGATCGACGACAGGATCGCGTACTCGGTGGTGGCCTTGGCGCGGCTCGTGATGGCCATCAGGAAGGCCAGGAACGCCCCCGTGCCGAGCCCGCCGGTGAAGCTCTCCAGCCCGCTCGCGGCATACACCGCGGCCTGGTGATGCAACATGATCTCGACCGGTTGCACGATGCCGTCCGCACCGGGCAGCGCGCGCGGCACGTACCAGGCAGCCAGGGCGTAGCCGAGATTCGAGAGCGCCTGCCACAGGCCCAGCACCCACAAGCCCTTGAAGATGCCCGCGCGGTCGACGTACCAGCCGCCGATCAGTCCGCCTGCGATCGACAGCGCCAGGCCGACGTTCACGCTGACGAAGCCGATCTGCTGGTTGGAGAAACCCGAGTCCACCCAGAAGGGCTTGACCATGAAGCCCATCGCCGCGTCGCCGAGCTTGAACAGCAGGATGAACACGAGGATGGAGATCATGCCGTGGCGCGACAACAGCTCGACCCAGGCGCCGAACACCGGGCCTTCGCGCATCAGGTCGGCGCGGGGGCCGCGCGCGGCCTTCACCATCAGGCCGGCACCGGCGAACATCAGGCTCACCGGTATCGCGCCGCGGAACCACCAGGTGCCGGCCAGCGGAGCGAGCCCCTCCCAGCCGATCGCCTTGGCGACCGGTGGCAACGCCGGCCACAGCAGGCCCAGCAGCACGAGGCCGAGCGCCAGTACCCACAGCGGTTGCTCGCGCAGCAGCGCGAACTCCTTGCCCACGCTGCCGGGCGGGGCACCGGGCCGGGCCGGCTCGCGCGGTGCGAGCAGCACGACCAGGGCATTGACGAGGAACACGGCGCCGCCGAGCAGGTAGGCGACCGACCAGCCGAACCAGCCCGAGACCATCAACACCGCACCCGCGGTGAGCATGCCCACACGATAGAAACCGATGCGGATGCCGTTGGCCAGACCGTACTCGCGCTTGTCGAGCAGCTCGATCGTGTAGCCGTCGGTCGCGATGTCGTTGGTCGCGGACATCACGGTGAACACACCGATCGCGATCCACACCCATGGCCCGAACCCGAGAGTGCCCGCGAAGAGCCACATCACGCAGGCCATGCCGAGGTTGGCAGCCGAGATCCACCACCGATGCCGCCGTGCCCAGTCGACCGCGGGTGCCCACAGGAACTTCACGGTCCAGGCCAGGCCCAGCAGGCTGAGCAGCCCGATGTCGGCGAGGCTGACGCCCTGCTGGCGGAAGTAGACGGGGAAGATGTCGTAGAAGACGCCGAGCGGCAGGCCTTCGGAGAAATACAGCAATGCGACCCAGAAAAGCTTGCGCTTGTAGGCAGGCGTGGGTGCAGCCGGGGAGGCGGATGTCATGCGCGCATTCTAGGGAGCGCGCCTCACCGCGCCTGCTACAGCCGCCGCCGGTTCACCAGCCAGATGCCGGTCGCCACGCCGCACAGCGCGAGCAGCAGTTGCGGGGTGATGGGCTCGTCGAGCAGCGCCCAGCCCAGCAGCAAGCCGAACAGCGGCGTGAGGAAGGTGAACGACGCGAGCCGCGTGGCCGGGTAGTGCCGCACCATCCAGAACCAGACGAGGTAGCTCGCAAATGCGACCACCACCGACTGGAAGAACATCGACGCCGACAACCCTGCGCTCCACTCGGCGGGCCATGCTTCGCCGCGCAGTGCCGAGACGGCACCCATCGCCACGGCGGAGACGGCCAGTTGATAGAACAGCGTTTTCTCGGGCGCCGCCACGCCGAGCCGCGTGGCACGGATCGACAGCGTGGTGGCGCCCCACAGCAACGCACCCGTGACGGCGAGCAGGTCGCCGATCCACCGTTGCCCGCCGGCGCCGCCGCGCAGGAAGCCGTCGCTGAACGCCATGACGACGGCCGCGAACCCGAGCGCGAGGCCGAAGATCTGCGTGGGTGCGAGCCGCTCGCTGCGCGCAATGAAGGGCATGCCGGCAGCGACGACGAACGGCGACAGGTACAGCAACACCACGAGGCGCGACGCGCTGGTGTAGCCGAGGCCGACGTAGAGGCAGACGAATTCGGCAGCGAACAGCAGGCCGGCGAGCAGGCCGCCGGGCAAGGTGCCGTCGCGCCTGAATAGCGGGATGCCTCGCGAGGCCGCCCAGGCCCACACCAGCAAGGCTGCGATGGCCGAGCGAAGTGCCGCCTGCATCACCGGCGGCATCATGGGCAAGGTGGCCTTGGCGACGATCTGCTGCAGGCCCCACAACAGGCAGCAGCCGACGAGCAGGAGCACGGCACGAGGATCGAGATGCTGGTGGCGGTCAGTCATCGGATGATTGTGCCCGCCGCCACGCCGCCCTGCAGGGCCGGGCGTTGCGCGTGCGATCTTCAGCGCAGGCGACGTGTCGTTTCGCGGATCACCAGCGACAACTCGGGCACCGCGATGCGCGCAGGCTGCCCTTCCACCAGTTGCAGCAGCGCCTGCGCCGCGAGCTTGCCGACGTCGAACATCGGTTGCCGCACGGTGGTGAGGGGCGGCGTGGTGTAGAGCGAGCTGGGCAGGTCGTCGAAGCCGATCAGCGACAGATCCTCCGGCACGCGGATGCCACGGCGGTACAGCGCAAGCCGGGCACCGAAGGCCGTCTGGTCGTTGGCCGCGAAGATGGCGGTGAACGGCACGCCGGAATCGAGCAGCCGGTTCGCCCCCATCACGCCGCCGGGCTCCTTGAAGTTGCCCTGCACGACGAGGCGCTCGTCGAACGCGACGCCGGCCTCGGCGAGCGCACGCCGGTAGCCGGCCAGGCGGTCGAGCGCATCGGCGTGGTCGGCCGGGCCCGCGATGTGCGCGATGCCGCGGTGGCCGAGGTCGAGCAGGTGCTTGGTCGCCAGGTAACCGCCGGCCTCGCTGTCGAGGCGAAAGGCCAGCGCGCGATCGGCATTGAGCTCGTGGCCGGTCGCCACCACCGGCACGTGCTCCGAGAAGCGCAGCAACTCGTCGTTCGACAAGCGGCCGAACAGCACGATCATGCCGTCCACCTGCCGCGCCAGCAGGCGGCGGATGCGATCGGCTTCCTCCTTCGGATTCCAGTGGCCGCTGGCAATCAGCGGTTCGTAGCCGGTGCCGCTGAGCGCCGCTTCCACACCCAGCAGCGTCTCGGCGAAAAACGGGCTGTCCACGTCCTGGGTCAGCACGCCGAACATCATCGAGCGGCCGCGCTTGAGGCTCTGCGCGAGCAGGTTGGGCTTGAAGTTCAGCGCGGCAATCGCTTTCTCCACCGCCTGCCGCTTCTCGGCCGAGACACGGGTGCCGCCATTGAGGATGCGCGAAACAGTGGCGGCAGACACACCGGCCGCCCGGGCGACCTCGAGCAAGGTCGCTGAACCGCCCGCTTCCCGGGGAGTTTTGCTTTTCGTTTTCACAGTGTTTGGGGCGGGGCCGCAAGAACAGGGCGCGATTGTATTCCGCCACATCCTCCTAGATGCAGACGGATTTCCGGCTAGTAGGGTGAACCAGGGGTTGACACTTTTTCCGGATGTCGATCAAATTCAAGTTGTGAAAACGATTTCATGACGACTGGAAGCGGCTCATCTGCGCTCGCTGCCGAAGTTTCCCCGTGCCGCCGGTGCTTGCCTGCGGTGCCCTTGAACCGGATTCCTCCAGAGGAGAACCACTGTGTCGATGCAACGTTCGGATGAAGCATCCGGGCTGGTCCACCTGCCGCCTGACTCGCCTGTGCGGCGGCAGGATTTCCTGATGGGCGTCGCGACCGCCGCCTTCCAGATCGAAGGTGCCGCCAACGCCGACGGCCGCCTGCCGTCGATCTGGGACACCTTCTGCCGCACGCCCGGCAAGGTGTTGAACGGCGACACCGGCGACGTGGCGTGCCGCCACTATGAAAAGTGGGCGGACGACGTGGACCTCATTGCCGGCCTGGGCGTCGACGCCTATCGCCTGTCGGTCGCCTGGCCTCGCGTGATGCACGCCGACGGCACGAAAAACGACAAGGGCCTGGACTTCTACAAGCGCCTGCTCGACCGGCTGCGCGAGAAGGGTCTCGACACTTACGTCACGCTCTACCACTGGGATCTGCCGCAGCACCTCGAAGACCGTGGCGGCTGGCTGAACCGCGACACCGCGTACCGCTTTGCCGACTACGCCGACCTCGTGTCGCGCGAGTTGTCCGGCCGCGTGACGGCATGGGCCACGCTGAACGAGCCCTGGTGCTCGGCCTTCCTCGGCTACGGCAACGGCCACCATGCGCCGGGCCGCACCTCCAAGCGCTACGCGACACAGGCACTGCACCACCTGCTGCTGGGTCATGGCCTAGCGCTGTCTGCGATCGAAGCCAATGACCCGGGGGCCCGCCGCGGCCTCGTTGCGAACGTGGGCGCCGCATCGCCCGCGACCAGCAGCGCCGAGGACCGCGAGGCCGCCCGCCTGTTCGAGGTGCAGCACAACGCGTGGATCCTCGACGCACTGCTGAAGAAGCAATACCCCACCGACCTGTTCAAGCTGTGGCCCGGCACCGAGCCGCTGGTGCTCGAAGGCGACATGGACGTCATCGGCCGGCCGATGGACTACCTCGGCATCAACTATTACTTCCGCGTGCACGTGAAGAGCGATGGTGCCCACGGCTACACCGAGGTGCGCGCCGAGGGCGTGGAGCGTACGCAGATGGACTGGGAAGTGCACCCGGACAGCCTGCGCCGCCTGCTGATCGACTTCAAGCACACCTACGACAAGCTGCCGCCGATCTACATCACCGAAAACGGTGCCGCCTGCGACGATCACGTCGAGAACGGGCGCGTGCGAGATGCGCAACGCCTGAGCTACATCGACCGCCACCTCGCTGCGGTCGACGCAGCGATGCGCGAAGGCGTGGACGTGCGCGGCTACTTCGTCTGGTCGCTGATGGACAACTTCGAATGGGCGTTCGGCTACGAGCGCCGCTTCGGCATCGTGCACGTCGACTACGACACGCAGGTGCGCACGCTGAAGGACAGCGCACTGGCGCTCAAGGACTTTCTCGCATCGCGCAAGCCGTGACCTTGGCAACTGCCGATGCCCCGCATACCGCAATCCATGACAGAGCACTAAGCTCGCCACCCTCGAGGAGACTGACGTGAAATTCCCGATCAAGCACATTGCCGCCGCCAGCCTGATGAGCCTTGCGGCTGCTGCACAGGCGCAAGCACTCAAGGCCGAGGTGATCCACTGGTGGACTTCGGGCGGCGAATCCGCCGCAATGCGCGAGTTCGCCAACGCCTTCAAGGCGACCGGCGGCACTTGGGTCGACAACGCGGTGGCCGGTGCGGAGCCCGCACGCGCGGCCGCCGTGAACCGCATCGTCGGCGGCAACCCGTCGACCGCCGCGCAGTTCAACATCTCCAAGCAGTTCCACGACCTGATCGATGAAGGCCTGCTGAACAACATGGACGCGGTCGCGCAGAAGGAAGGCTGGGACAAGCTCTTCCCTGCCCCCATCATCAACAGCGTCAAGGTCAAGGGTCACTACTACGCGGTGCCGGTCAACATCCACATGCCCGGCTGGTTCTGGTATTCGAAGTCCGCGTTCAACAAGGCCGGCATCAAGGCCGAACCGCAGAACGTCGACGAGCTGTTCGCCGCGCTCGACAAGCTGAAGGCCGCCGGCGTCGTGCCGCTGGCGCTGGGCGGGCAACCCTGGCAGGAGAAGATCACCTTCGACACGCTGCTGGCCAACGTCGGCGGCAAGGACCTGTTCATGAAGGTCTACCGCGACGGCGACATCAAGGCCATCAACTCGGCCGAGTTCAAGCGCGTGCTGACGACCTTCAAGCGTCTGCGTGACTATGTGGACGCGGGCTCGGCCGGCCGCAACTGGAACGACGCCACCTCGATGGTGATCGCCGGCAAGGCGGGCATTCAGATCATGGGCGACTGGGCCAAGGGCGAGTTCAATGCCGCCAACCAGACGGCGGGCAAGGAGTTCGGCTGCTTCCCGGGCCTCGGTGCGAAGTCGCCGTACATCATCTCGGGCGACGTGTTCGTGTTCCCGAAGACGAGCGACGCCAACGCCGTGAAGGCGCAGCAGACGCTCGCGACGCTGATGACCTCGCCGCAGACGCAGGTGGCCTTCAACAACAAGAAGGGATCGATCCCGATCCGCACCGACGTCGACGCCAGCAAGATGGACGTGTGCGCACAGGCCGGCATCCGCATCATGAAGGATCCGTCGCGCCACCTGCCCAACGCTGAAATGCTGGTGACGCCGGACGTGAACGGCGCGCTGCAGGACGTGATCACGAAGTACTGGAACAACAGCCAGTCGGTCGACGATGTCGTGAAGGCCTTCGCTTCGGCGGTCAAGGGCTGACGCCAATGAACGTGCACCGGCGCCCGAGCCGGTGCACGCCCTCACACGAAAGACGCCATGAACACCAGGCCCCTCGGTTCACTGCTGCGACAGTGGACGGTCTACACCGCGATGCTGCCGCTGGCGGCCACCGTGCTGTTCGCCTATGTCGGCACGGTCGGCTGGTCGGTGTGGATCTCGTTCACGAGCTCGCGCACGCTGCCCAGCAGCAACTTCGTCGGCCTGGCGCAGTACGAGCGCCTGTTCGAGACGGAACGCTGGATCGTCTCGCTGCACAACGTGGTGATCTTCGGCGTGCTGTTCATCGTCGCGTGCCTCGTGATCGGTTTCCTGCTGGCGGTGTTCATCGACCAGAAAGTGGCCGGCGAAGGCGCGCTGCGCACGATCTTCCTCTATCCCTACGCGATGTCCTTCGTCGCCACCGGTCTCGTGTGGCAATGGATGCTGAACCCTCAGCTCGGGTTGCAATCGACCATGCGCGGCCTCGGCTGGGATAGCTTCACCTTCGACTGGATCGTCAGCCAGGACAAGGTCATCTATGCAGTGGTCATCGCGGCGGTGTGGCAGGCCTCGGGACTCGTGATGGCGTTGATGCTCGCCGGCTTGCGCGGCATCGACGACAGCCTGTGGAAGGCCGCGCGCATCGACGGCATCCCGCGCTGGCGCGTCTACGTCAGCATCGTGCTGCCGATGCTGGGCCCCGCGATCGCCACCGCCTTCGTGCTGCTCGCGGTCGGTGTCGTGAAGGTCTATGACGTGGTCGTCGCGATGACGCAAGGCGGCCCGGGCACTGCGAGCGAAGTGCCGGCGAAATTCATCATGGACTACCTCTTCCAGCGGGCCAACATCGGCCTCGCCTCCGCCGCATCGACGGTGCTGCTGCTGACCGTGGTTGCATTGCTGGCCCCCTACCTCTACGCCAAGAGCCGCGCCGCGCGGCGGGAAGCCCACCGATGAGTGCCACGATGCCACCGATCGCTGCCCGCCCTGCCACCCGCGCGCCTGCGCGCCGCCGCCCCCGCTGGACGGCCTCGCGCATCGGCCTGTATGCCTTCCTGCTCTCGGCCGCGGCGTTCTTCCTGCTGCCGTTGTACGTGATGCTCGTCACCTCGCTGAAGCCGATGGACGAGATCCGGCTGGGCAACATCTTCTCGCTGCCGGTCAGCATCACGATCGAGCCGTGGATGGTGGCGTGGGCCTCGGCCTGCACCGGCCTGCAGTGCGAAGGCATCAGCACCGGCTTCTGGAATTCGGTCGCGATCGTCGTGCCGAGCACGGTGCTGTCCATCCTGCTCGGCGCCGTCAACGGCTATGCGTTGTCGTTCTGGCGCCCGCGCGGTGGCGCGTGGCTGTTCGGCATCCTGATGATGGGCGCGTTCGTGCCCTACCAGGTGCTGATGTTCCCGCTGGTGCGCGCGTTCGCCGCGATGTCGCTGTTCGGCACGTTGCCCGGCATCGTGCTGATCCACGCGATCTTCGGCATGCCGGTGATGACGCTGCTGTTCCGCAACTACTACGCGAGCCTGCCGATGGAGCTGTTCAAGGCGGCCCGCATCGACGGCGGCGGCTTCTGGCGCATCTTCTTCCAGCTGATGCTGCCGATGTCGCTGCCCATCATCGTCGTGGCCGTGATCATGCAGGTCACCGGCATCTGGAACGACTTCATCCTCGGCCTGGTGTTCGCCGGTCGCGAGAACCTGCCGATGACGGTGCAGCTCAACAACATCATCAACACCACCACCGGCGAGCGTCTCTACAACGTCAACATGGCGGCCACCATCCTCACCTCGCTGGTGCCGCTCGCCGTCTATCTCATTTCCGGTCGCTGGTTCGTGCGGGGTATCGCCGCCGGCGCAGTCAAGGGTTGAAGCCATGTCCAGTGTCAGCATCGAAGGCCTGCAGGTCCGCATGGGCCACGTCTCCATCCTCGAGAACCTGCACCTGCGGGTCAACGAAGGCGAGTTCCTCGTGCTGCTCGGCCCCTCGGGCTGCGGCAAGTCGACGCTGCTGCACTCGATCGCCGGGCTGCTCGACGTGCACGACGGCCGCATCGAGATCGCCGGAGAGGACGTGACCTGGGCCGACCCGAAGGATCGATCCATCGGCATGGTGTTCCAGTCGTATGCGCTCTACCCCACCATGAACGTCGAGCGCAACATGTCGTTTGGCCTGCGCATCAACGGGCTGCCGAAGGACGAGATCGCGCGCCGCGTGAAGCGTGCGGCCGACATCCTGCACTTGAACGAGCTGCTGCAGCGCAAGCCGTCGCAACTGTCCGGTGGGCAGCGTCAGCGCGTCGCCATCGGCCGCGCGCTGGTGCGCGAGGCAGCCGTGTTCCTGTTCGACGAGCCCCTCTCGAACCTCGACGCCAAGCTGCGCACCGAGCTGCGTCGCGAGCTGAAGCAGCTGCACAAGGAACTGCGCTCGACGATGATCTACGTGACGCACGATCAGGTCGAGGCGATGACGCTCGCCAGCCGCATCGCGGTGATGAAGGACGGCCGCATCCAGCAGATCGACACGCCCGCGGCCATCTACCACCGGCCGGTCAACATGTTCGTGGCCGGCTTCCTCGGTGCACCGGGCATGAACTTCGTCGAAGGCACGCTGGAGCGCATCGACGGCCGCGTTCAGTTCCAGTCGCCGGCGGTCAAGGTCGACGTGTCGTCCTACGCGTTCGGCCACTCGCCAGCCCACGGCATGAAGGTGATGCTCGGCATCCGCCCCGAGCACATCACGCTCAAGCCGGCCGGCAATGCAGCCAGCATCGCCCGCGTGGCGCTGACGGAACCGATGGGTGCGCACCTCGTCGTGTGGCTCGACGCACAGGGCCGCTCGCTCGGCGTGCAGTGCGCCGCCGACACGCAGGTGCAAACGGACCAGCACACCGGATTCGAGATCGACGTGCACAAGGTGTCGCTGTTCGACGCGACCACGCAGCAACGGCTCTGACGGCACCCGCCCGAAAGGCCCGACTTTTCATCAGAACAACAAAGACCGCCATTCGTCCTGGGACGGTGATGTAAACGTTTTCATCCGGGCGACCGGAGTTTTGTGCCGCCGAGGCCGGCGGCGTGTTTGTACCGAGGAGACCAAAAGTGAAACAGTCCATCCCCATGACGGCGCGCCTGCGCGCTCCGAAACTGCGCGTGCTGTCCGGCGCTGCGCTCGCCTTTGCCGCCGCCGCAGCCGGTGCGCAGTCCACCCCGGCGATCGAGTTCTCCGGTTACGCGCGCGCCGCCACCGGCGTCAATTCGCGCGGAGGCACGATGGTGTGCTACCAGTTGCCCGGCGCCGACACCAAATACCGTCTGGGCAACGAGTGCGACTACGTGATCGAACCCAACTTCGCCGCCAAGCTGGCCGAGGTGGAGAACGGCGGGCGCTGGTACATCCACTTGATGCCCTCGGTCTACCGTGCCTGGGGCGACGAAGAAGCCGGCACGAATGAACTCACCGCTCGTTTCGGCCAGGCCTATGCCTACGGCACCGGGATCCCCCAGATCGGCAACGCCAAGGTGTGGGCCGGCCGCCGCTTCTATGACCGGGTGCAGCTGGGCATCAACGACCAGTTCCTCGAGAACCACGACGGCGACGGCGCGGGCATCGAAGACATGGAACTCGGCGTCGGCAAGTTCAGCTACGCCTTCCTGATGAACCCGCGCAGCGAAAGCGCGGTCGAGAATCGCTACGAGCACGCGTTCCGCTACACCGGCATCCCCACGCTGCCGAACAGCGAGCTGGCGGTGTACTTCGGCTATGCGAACGACACGACGAGCGACGACCAGTCGACCACGCCGCCCACCGAAGCGGCCGACAAGAACTCGCAGACCCGGCTCGGCCTGTACCACGTGACCAAGGGCATCCTGGGCGGTGCCACCTTCGTCGGCACCAAGTTCGAGCGCGGCGACGACTTCCGCCAGTGGCGCGCGGTACTGCAGCAGACCGGCATGCTGCCGAGCATCCGCACCGGTTGGGACTTCATCGCCGAGTTCCGCACCAAGCGCGTCAACGACGAAGACGAGAAGTGGTACTCGATCGGCGGCCGCACCGACACGCACATCGCGGGCCCCTTCCGCGCCCTGGTCGAACTGGGCCACGACATCGTCAAGCCCGAGAACGGCCGCACGCGCAACCTGACCAAGCTCACGCTCGCCGCGGCGATGTCGGCCGGCAAGGAGCCCAGCTCGCGTCCGACGATCCGCCTGTTCTACACCTACGCGCGCTGGAACGACGCCGCGCGTGATGCGATCAACGCCGACACCGGGCTGGGCAGTTCGCGCCTCTCCCAGGTCTTCGGCGACCGCAAGAGCGGCTCGTCGGTGGGCGCGCAGTTCGAGACGTGGTGGTAAGCACCCCGAGGCGGGTGCCGTTCGCGGCACCCGAGCACCGGCTCAACGCGACGGCAACCCACGCTGGTCAGGCCGCTGATCCGCCCCGAGGGGCGTCAGCGTGCCTGCTGCACCCAGCGCACGAGGTCTCGTGCCGGCATCGCGCCTGAGAGGCGGCTGTACTCCTCGCCGCCTCGGAACAGCAGCACCGTGGGGATGCTGCGGATGCGATACCGGACCGAGGTCTTCGGGTTGTCGTCGCTGTTGAGCTTGACGAACAGCGCGCGGCCTTTCAGCTCGCGCGCTGCCTGCTCGAACTGCGGCGCCATCGCGCGGCACGGCCCGCACCACGGTGCCCAGAAGTCCACCACGACCGGCAGTTCGGTCTTGCCGACCACCGACTCGAAGTTGGCGTCCGTCAGCTCGACCGGCTCGCCGTTCAGCATCGGCTGCTTGCAGCGACCGCAGTGCGGGTCGTCGTGCAGGCGTTCGTCGGGCACGCGGTTGACAGCTTGGCAATGAGGGCAGGCGATCAGCATGGGCAACTCCTGGCCGGCACATGCGTGCGCGGATGCTCAATTCAAGAGCAAGCCGCGTGCTCCCATCGCCGGCGCATGTGCACCACGTCCTCGATCGTCAGCACGACGAGCCCGTGGCGTTGCGCGTAGTCGAGCACCTGCTGGCCGTGTGCCATGCTGCCGTCCGCATTCATCAGCTCGCACAGCACGCCGGCCGGCACCAGCCCTGCGATGCGGGGCAGATCGACCGCGGCCTCGGTGTGGCCACGCCGTTCCAGCACCCCGCCACGCGCCGCCCGCAGCGGGAACACGTGGCCTGGGCTGGCCACACCGCCCGGTGCCGTGCAGAGCGCGGCTGCAATGGTCGTCATGCGGTCGCGCGCCGACACACCGGTGCCCACCCCCTGCCGCGCCTCGATCGAGACGGTGAAGGCCGTGCCGAAGCGGCTCTCGTTGACCGGCACCATGGGTGGCAGCCCGAGCCGGTCCACCGCGTCGGGCTCCAGGCAGAGGCAGACGATGCCGCTGCCGTCGCGGATCATCCGCACCATGGCAGCTTCGCTCATCGTCGACGCGGCGGCGATGAAGTCGGCCTCGTTCTCGCGATCTTCGTCGTCGGTGACGAGGACAGGGTCACCGCGGCGCAGCGCGTCGAGCGCCGCGCGCCAGGGGCCCGGCAGATCGCCGTCGGTGGCGGTGACAGAGTGAGGGGAAAGCAGAGTCGAACTCATGAAACGCTCCTGTTTGCAGTTGAGGACGGGCGTTCCAGGGCACGGCTGCGCCGCGGCACGGCCGTGCTGCGCACAGGCGCGCGCAACACCACCGGCCGCCTCGCGACCGCTGTCTTCTTTCATCCGGACTGTGACCGTCGGCCCCGGCTTCGCACGGCGGGCGCCGTGCTACCGGATCTGCTGACCCCGGCGCTGCATCGCAGTGCCAGGCGCTCGCGGGCTCGAGCGGCGCAAAAAAGCGCGCCGCTCCTACCGCCGGTGGGGAGTTCCACCCCGCCCTGAAGACCCGGCGATGATAGGCCCGTGCCGCCAGCCCGGCCTGTCGTCAAGTTGACAGCCGCTCCGCCACTGCGTCACCGACGTGCTGCATGAAGACCCGCACCCGCGCAGTGCGGCGCAGGTCGGGGTGGGTGAGCAGCCACACCGGCGTGGCGATCTCCTCGATGTCATCGGACACCGCCACCAGATCGGGCTCCTGCGCGCCGACGAAGGTGGGCAGCAGGCCGACGCCCAGGCCCGTGCGCAGCATGACCGTCATCGAGTGGAACAAGTCCACACGCATGCGGATGCGTTCCGGCAGCACGTGGTTGCGCATCCAGCGCTCGAAGAAGGTGCCGGAAGCATCTCGCTCGAAGCCGATCCACGGCGCCTGCTCGATGAGTTGCTCGACCGGCTGCGGCCGTTGCGGCAGCCCTGCCTGGCCCCGCCGTGCATAGATGCGGAACCGCACCGTGCCGAGCTGCCGCCCGACGAGGTGCTGCGGCACCTGGGTGCTGATGCGCATCGCCACGTCGGCATCGCGACGCGAAAGGTCCACCAGCGCCATCGCCTCGACCACCTCCACCTCGATGCCGGGGTGGGCGCGAGCGAAAGCGGCCAGCGGGTCGGGCAGCAGGTAGAGCATCGCGATGTACGAGGTGTTCAGGCGCACCACGCCGGTCAACTGCAGATCGCGACCGACGATGCGCCGCGCCATGTCATCGATGGCCGGTTGCATGCGGCGCGCCTGCTCGGCCAGCAACTCCCCGGCTTCGGTGGGTGTGTAGCCCTGGCGATGGCGGTCGAACAGGCGCGTGCCGAGGCGCCGCTCCAATGCGTCGAGCCGGCGCAGCACGGTGGAGTGCTGCACGCCGAGCGAGCGCGCCGCCCCCACGAGTGAACCCGCATCCGCCACGGCAAGCGCGTATCGCAAATCGTCCCAGTCGATCGGAGAGGTGTTGGCGGTTGCGGGCATGTGCGTTTTTGCAAATTCAGTGTGCCGATCTTCGTCTTGTTTGTGCTTCCTCGCAAACTTAGAGTGAAGGCACCGATACACAAGGAGTTCGCGATGAGCGCCCACACTGCCTGCCCCCGCCCCCCGGTCGCGCCCGAACTGCGACTGGTCCCGCCCGCCGTCACGCCTGCAGAAGCCGCCCAGGAGAGCGGAGCGGGCGGTCTGTTCGATCGCCTGTTCGATGCCTGGGCAGAACGGGTCGAGCGGATCTGGCACGAGCGCGGCTGGCGCGACGTGCACGACAGGCCGCCGTACTGATCCCATCCTTCCCACTGGAGCCACACATGCCCTTCGTTCATCTTCGCTACAGCGCCGAGGCCACTCGCCACGCCTTGCCGCAGGACCTGGCCACCCGGGTGACCGCACTCACCACCGACATCCTCGGCAAGAAGCCGGAGGTCACGGCGGTGCAGGTCGAACCGGTCGATCCGGCCTTGTGGATCATCGGAACGCGCACGCTGAGCGAGCACCGGCTCGCGAGCTTCAACCTGCGCATCTCGATCACCGAAGGCACCAACACGAAGGACGAGAAGGCGCGCTACGTCGCGGCCGTGCACGAGGCCATGCAAGGCCTGCTCGGGCCGCTGCATCCGGCGAGCTACGTGCTGGTGGACGAGGTGCGCGGCGACGCGTATGGCTACGGCGGGCTCACGCAGGAGCGCCGCTACATCGAGAACCAGCTCAAAGCGGCAGCTCGGTGAAGTAGCGGCCGCCGTGGAACAGCAGCGGCGAGGCCTCGGCGCGGTGCGTGCACCGCTCGACCTCGCCGACGAAGATGACGTGATCGCCTTCTTCGTACTGGCTGCGGTTGAAGCACTCGAACACCGCCGCGGCGCCGTCGATCACGGGCGTACCCGAGTCGTTCTCGCGGTAGGCCACGCCGGCCCAGCGGTCGACGTTCTTGGCCGCAAAGCGCTCTGCGAGCGCCATCTGCTCGGCCGCCAGGATGTGGATGGCGTAATGCGACCCGCGCGAGAACACCGGCATCGAGCCGGCGCGCCGCGACAGGCTCCATAGCACGAGCGGCGGCTCCAGCGACACCGAATTGAACGAATTGGCCGTCAGCCCGATCAGCCGGCCGTCGACATCCCGTGCCGTCACGATCGTCACGCCGGTGGCGAACATGCCGAGGGCACGACGGAATTCGAGCGACGAGAAGCTGGGCGCGGCGGCGCGGCGAGGAGGGTTCACGCCCGGCATTATTCCGCGCCAGGCGGGGCCGCGCGCGGCGAAGGGGCAACAGCGCCTGGGCCGGACCTCTTGAACACGGCACAAAGCTGCACTCCGTCACGCGGCCTCGGCCGCATGTCGCCGTCAATAGCGCAGGTTGAACAGCGACTCGATCTGCGCCGCCGGCAGCGGTTTGCTGAACAGGAAACCCTGCACCTCGTCGCAGCCGCGCCGCTTCAGGAAATCCACCTGCTCCGGCGTTTCAACGCCTTCGGCCACCACCCGCAACTGCAGGCTGCGCGCCAGCCCGATGATGGCGCTGACGATGATCGCGTCGTCGGCGTCGATCACCAGGTCGTGCACGAAGGAGCGGTCGATCTTCAGCAGATCGACCGGGAAGCGCTTCAGGTACGCGAGGCTCGAATAGCCGGTGCCGAAGTCGTCCACCGAGATCTTGATGCCCAGGGCATGCAGCTGGCCAAGGATGGACAGCGTCTCCTCGGTGTTGTGCATCAGCGTGGTCTCGGTGATCTCGACTTCGAGCAGTCGCGGGTCGACACCGGTCTCGTCGAGCACCGAGCGGATCATCGACAGCAGCTCCAGGCTGCGGAACTGGCGTGCCGAGATGTTGACCGAGATCGGGCACACGTCCAGCCCCTTCGCATGCCAGCGCTGCAGCTGCTGGCAGGCCTCGCGCAGCACCCATTCGCCGATCGGCACGACCAGCCCGCTTTCTTCGGCCAGCGGCACGAATTCGGACGGGCTGATCGCCCCGCGCACCGGGTGCTGCCAGCGCAGCAACGCCTCGCAGGCGCACAGCATGCCGCTGGCGAGGTCGTAGCGCGGCTGGTAGTGCAGCACGAACTCGCCGCGCTCGATCGCGCGGTGCAGGTCGTTTTCGAGCAGCAGGCGTTGCGACGACGAGGCGTCGGTCTGCCCGCTGAAGAACAGGTAGCTGCGCCGGCCCTGCGCCTTGGCCTGGTACATCGCGGCACTGGCCTTGCCGATCAGCACGTCCGGCAGGTCGCCGTGGTCGGGAAACAGGCTGATGCCGACCGACGGCGTGACGCGCAGCTCCAGGTTGTCGATCTCGTACGGCTTGGCCACCTCGTCGATCAGATGCGACGCGACCAGCGCCGCGTCGCCTGCGCCGCTCAAGCCCGGCAGCAGCATCACGAACTCGTCGCCGCCGAGGCGCGCCACGGTATCGGGGCGACGCATGCATTGGTGCACGCGCGTGGCGACCTCCTGTAGCAGGCGGTCGCCGACCACGTGGCCGAGCGAGTCGTTGATGGTCTTGAAACGGTCGAGATCCATGAACATCACGGCCACGCAGGCGCTTTGCTCGCGCGCATCGTGCAGCGCCTGGCGCAGCCGCAGTTCGAGCAGGCGGCGGTTCGGCAGGCCGGTCAGCGCGTCGTGCTCGGCGAGGTGGCGCACCTGGTTCTCGGCGGTCTCGCGGTCTTCGATCTCGCGGCGCAGTTGCGCATTGGCCAGGGCCAGCGCCTCGGTACGCTCTCGCACACGGGTTTCGAGTTCGTGCTGCGACACCTGCAAGGCTTGCAGCGTGCGGCGCTGCTCGGTGATGTCCTCGATGATCCACACCGTCGCGCTCCTGGCCGGATGTTCGGGGTCGATCGGCATCGCGCGCAGACGTGCCCAGAAGGTGCTGCCGTCACGCCGGCGCATCTCGCGCTCGATTTCCAGCGGGCTGCCCCGCGCGAGCAACTGCTCGGCAAGGCGGCCCACCTCGGCGTAGTCTTCCGGGGTGGCCCAGGCCACGGCGCCCGGCTGGTCCTCGAGCCCGCCATGGGGCCAGCCGAACATTTCCTCGAAGCGCCGGTTGGCGTGCTGGAACCTGCGATTGCGCGTCAGCGCGATGCCGACGGGTGCGTGGTCGAAGATCGCCTGGTATTCGAGGATGGTCTGGCGCAGCAGCGTGTCGCCCTCGCCGGCGAAAGGCGTGGGCTCCGGGGGGCGTGGCGCGGGTTTGCTCATCAGCCGGCAAGAGTGATGGTCGATTGTGCACCAGCCCTCCCGTGGTCCCGGGCACGGGTTACTACGGGCCGCCCCCTACGCGGCACCACTTTTCAGAGTATGCGCTGCGGATGCGACAACGCTTCGTGCGCGGCATGCAGCCGCCGCACCAGCACGGCAATGAATGCCTCGTTGAAGCGCCCGCGGCAGGCAACGCTGAGCTGGCCGAGCGTGTCGGGGGTGAACGAGATGGTGGTGATCGGCTCGATGGCGACCACGTCGGCCGACCGCAGCCGCATTTCCTTGCTTGGCGCCAGATAGGCCATCTCGCCCACCAGCATGCCCGAGCGCAGCGTCTCCACTTTCTGGCGGTCGCGAAACACCTCCACCGCGCCCTGGGCAATGATGTGGAAGTCCCGCCCGCGCTCGCCGCGCTTCATCAGCTTGTGCCCCACCGGAAACCGCTGCCAGCGCGCCTGGTGCACCACCTCCCACAGCTCCACGTCGTCGAAGCCCTTGAAGAAGTCGAGCTGACGCAGCAGGCCGAAACGCTCGGAGTCCAGCACGGCCTGCAGGTTGCCCCGCGGCACCTGGCGATTGGTGATCAGCGAGGCCAGCGCGTTGGCGAAGTCGTCCCAGCTGGCGTAGCGGTGCTCGGGCAGCTTGTTGAGCGCCTGCAGGATCACGCCATCGACCGCCGGCTCCACGCCGTGGCGGCGCTCGCTGGGCGGCACCACGGGGGCGTTGAGGATGCGCTGGATCATCGCCGGCTGCGAATCCGCCTCCACGGGCGGGTGGCCGGTGATCAGGTGGTACAGCACCGCGCCGAGCGCATACATGTCGGACTGCGCGTTGAGCTGCCCGCCGTCGAGCTGCTCGGGGGACATGTAGGTGAGCGAGCCCACGCGGTGCACCTGGGTCGTGTCGGCATCGAGGTTGAGCACGCTGCCGAAGTCGCTGACCTTCACGTCGGTCACGTGGCCGTTGGCCTCGACCGCCAGGATGTTGGCCGGCTTGATGTCGCGGTGCACCAGCCCCTGGCGGAACACGTAGCCCAGCGCCATCGCGCACTTGAAGCCGATCTCGACGATCAGCTCCAGCGGCAGCAGCTGGTCCGCGCGGCAGTACGGCCGCAAGGTGCTGCCCGGCACGTACTCCATCACCAGGTACTGCTCGTTCGGCTTGTCGGAGGCGTCGAAGATCTGCACCACGTGCGGGTGCTGCAGCCGGCCGACCAGGGCCGCCTCGGCGGCGAAGAAGCGCGAGTAGTAGCGCCCGTCGACGGGGTCGCGCACTGCCGCATCACGCACCCGCTTGACCGCCACGTCGCGCGCGTGGAATTCGTCACGGCACAGGAACACCTCGCTGGTGGCGCCTTCGCCCAGCTTGCGCAGCACGCGGTATTCGCCGATGTGCGTCAAGCTCGTCTCGGCGGGGGACTCCGTTTCGGTCATGCGGGCGTGGAACAACATCACAGGGAAGGCGCATCATTTCACCCCCGCCTGCCTCACACAAGCCAACTAAGCCTCGAAAAGTAGAATCGCCGCATGATCCGTGCCAAACAAGAACTCCTGCAGGCACTGGCCGCCGAACTGGCGGCGCTTGCACCCGAGCAGACCCCCGTCGCCGCCTTCGAAAGCCCCAAGCAGGCCGCGCATGGCGACCTGGCCTGCACGTCGGCCATGCAGCTCGCCAAGCCGCTGAAGAAGAACCCGCGCGAGGTGGCGCAGGCGTTGATCGACGGCCTGAAGCAGCGCGACGCCTTCACGCGCTGGGTCGAGACGATGGAAATCGCCGGCCCCGGCTTCATCAACCTGCGGTTGAAGGCCGCGGCCAAGCAGCAGATCGTCGCCGAAGTGCTGCAGGCGGGCGACGCGTTCGGGCGCCAGCCGTCCAACGGGCAACGCGTGATGGTGGAGTTCGTCTCGGCCAACCCGACCGGTCCGCTGCACGTGGGCCATGGCCGCCAGGCGGCGCTCGGCGACGCGATCTGCAACCTGCTGCAGGCGCAAGGCTGGGACGTGACGCGCGAGTTCTACTACAACGATGCGGGCGTGCAGATCGCCACCCTGGCCAACTCCACCCAACTGCGGCTGAAGGGCCTGAAGCCCGGCGACGTCGGGTGGCCCGAGTCGGCCTACAACGGCGAATACATCGCCGACATCGCCGCCGACTTCGCTGCGAAGAAGACGGTGAAGGCCGACGACCGCGAGTTCACCGCCTCCGGCGACCCGGACGACCTCGACGGCATCCGCCAGTTCGCGGTGGCCTACCTGCGCCACGAACAGGACCTGGACCTGCAGGCCTTCGGCGTCGCCTTCGACAACTACTTCCTCGAATCGAGCCTGTACACCAGCGGGCGCGTCGAGCAGACGGTGAACAAGCTGGTCGACGCCGGCAAGACCTACGAGAGCGAAGGCGCGCTGTGGCTGCGCAGCACCGACTACGGCGACGACAAGGACCGCGTGATGCGCAAGTCCGACGGCACGTACACCTACTTCGTGCCGGACGTGGCCTACCACATCAACAAGTGGGAGCGCGGGTTCACGAAGGTCGTCAACATCCAGGGCACCGACCACCACGGCACGATCGCCCGGGTGCGCGCGGGCCTGCAGGCCGCGGGCGTCGGCATCCCGGCCGGCTACCCGGACTACGTGCTGCACAAGATGGTCACGGTGATGAAAGGCGGCGAGGAGGTGAAGATCTCCAAGCGCGCCGGCTCCTACGTGACGCTGCGCGACCTGATCGAATGGACCAGCCGCGACGCGGTGCGCTTCTTCCTGATCAGCCGCAAGGCCGACACCGAGTTCGTGTTCGACGTCGACCTGGCGCTGGAGCAGGACAACGCCAATCCGGTCTATTACGTGCAGTACGCCCATGCTCGCATCTGCTCGGTGATCCGCAACTGGCAAGGCGATCACGGCGGCGACCCGGGCTCGCTCGCGTCGGCCGACCTGGCCCACCTGGTGCAGCCCGCCGAGAGCGCACTGATGCTGAAACTGGCGGAATTCCCGGCGATGCTGAAGAATGCCGCCGAGAACCTGGCACCGCATGACGTCGCGTTCTACTTGCGGGAAGTGGCAAGCGCCTATCACACCTACTACGACCAAGTGCGCTTCCTCGTCGAGGATGCCGAATTGATGCGCTCGCGGATGGCCTTGCTCACGGCCACCAAGCAGGTGTTGCACAACGGCCTGGCGGTGCTCGGCGTCAGTGCCCCTGAAAAAATGTGAGCAAAATCCTGGCTCACCTCCTGCGGCCTCCGGCCGTCCCCTTCGAGGGTGTGTCACCGCCGGACCGGCGAGACCGGATCCGCGGTGGCTGTCCGCAAGGTCCCCTGCATCGTGCTAAGCCTGAGCGCCACCAGGGGTCGTGTGCGCTTTTTTCCGGAACAAGGACATGAAACAACAACGTGGCGGCTTCTTCCTCGGCATGATCGTCGGCCTGCTCGTCGGGCTGGCGCTCGCGCTGGGCGTGGCGCTGTACGTGACCAAGGTGCCGGTGCCCTTCGTCAACAAGGTGCCGTCGCGCACTGCCGAACAGGACGCGGCCGAGGCCGAGCGCAACCGCAACTGGGATCCGAACACGCCGCTGCAAGGCCGCAGCACGCCGAAGCCGGCGCCCGCGCCCACGCAGGCCGAACCGGCCCTCCCGCCGGCCTCCGCAGCGCTGCCGCCGGGCCTGCGCCCCGGGGCGGCCAAACCTGCCGAACCACAGCAACAGCAGGCGACCGCGCCGTCGAGCGCACGCGACCCGGCCGCGATTCTTTCCGGCCAGGGGTCAACCAGCGACCCGGCGCTTGCGTTCTTCGTGCAGGCCGGCGCCTACTCACGCATGGAAGAAGCCGAGCAGCAGCGCGCACGACTCGCGATGCTCGGCTTCGCCGCGCGCATCACCGAGCGCGAACAGACGGGCCGCACCGTGTACCGTGTGCGCCTTGGCCCCTACGACACGCAGGCCGAAGCCGACACCGCGCGCGACAAGCTCGCGGGCAGCGGCATCGAAGCGGCCCTGGTGCGCGTACAGCGCTGAAGCGGGCGGGGCTGCGAACTTTTGGCGGCCGGATGCGCTCCATGTCAGACCCCAAGAAAGGATTTCCATGAAGCGTCGTGAATTCACCACCGGCATCGGGGCCTGGGCCGGCATCGCCTCCCTGGCAACGCTGGTGGCAGCGCCTGCCGCCCACGCCCAGGCGCCGCAAGCCGGCAAGGACTACGTGGCGCTACCCCAGGCCCTGCCGACGGCCAACGACGGCACGGTCGAGGTGATCGAGTTCTTCTGGTACGGCTGCCCGCATTGCAATCGCTTCGAGCCCCTGCTGGAGCGCTGGGTGAAGCAGCTGCCCGCGGACGTGAGCTTCCGCCGCGTGCCGGTCGCCTTCCGTGACGCATTTGTCGTGCACCAGCGCATTTATTACGCGCTGGAGGCGCTGGGCCGTGTGGAGGACCTGCACCGGAAGGTATTCTTCGCGATCCATGAGCAGAAGAACCCGCTGAACAACAGCGAGGCGATCGCGCGCTTCATGGAAGCGAACGGCGTGAACCGCACCGAGTTCCTCGAGGCGTACAACTCGTTCGGCGTGCAGACGAAGGCCCGCCAGGCCAAGCAACTGGGCGATGCCTACCGCATCGATGGCGTGCCGGCCCTGGGCATCCACGGTCGGTTCTGGACTTCCGGCGGCGTGGCCGGTTCGCTGGAGCGTTCGCTGCTGGTGGCTGACTACCTGATCAACGTGGCACGCCGCAAGTAGCACGCAGGGCGGCAACGCCAAAAACCACCGCAGCAATGGCCGTTCACGCTGCTGCGACTCTCAGCAAAGCAAAAACCGTGGGCTAGAATGAGGCGAACTGCAAGTTTCATGCCTCAATGAGCCCCCTGTTCAAGCGCCTCAGCGCGCCTCTTCCCCACCTCCTCCGCGCACGCACCTTGGCGTCGGCAGCCGCCGCTGCGGCATTGGTGCTGGCCGCGGCGGGCGCCGGTGCGGAACGGGCCGATCGCGACAAGCCGCTGAACTTCGCGGCCGACAGCCTGCGCTACGACGACGCCAAGCAGACCAACGTCCTGACCGGCAATGTGGTAATTACCAAAGGCACGATGACGCTGCGCGCGTCGCGCGTCGAAGTGCGCCAGACGCCGGACGGCCATCAGTTCGCGGTCGCCTTCGGCAGCGACGGCAAGCGTGCCCACTACCGGCAAAAGCGCGACCGGGTCGACGAATACGTCGAAGGCGAGGCCGACCGCATCGAATACGACGGTCGGCAGGACACCGTGAAATTGATCGGCAACGCCGAGACCCGCCGCTTCCGCGGCACGACGTTGGCCGACCAGATCACCGGCCCGCTCATCACCTATGACAACGTGGCCGAGGTCTTCACGGTCGACGGCAGCGGCACCACCGCCGGCACCAGCGGCGGTCGCGTACGCGGTGTGCTGACACCGGCGCCGGCTCCCGCCGCCTCCGCTGCGCCACAGGAGACCCGGTGAGCGCCGCCCCGTCGCACGAGGCCGGGCACAGCCGGCTCGAAGCGCGCGGTCTGCAAAAGACCTACGGCGCACGCAAGGTCGTCAAGAACGTGCACCTGTCGGTCAAGAGCGGCGAGGTGGTGGGGCTGCTGGGGCCGAACGGCGCCGGCAAGACGACCAGCTTCTACATGATCGTGGGGCTGGTGCGGGCCGATGCGGGCGAAATCACGCTGGACGGGCGCAACGTCGAGCGCCGGCCGATCCATGAGCGCTCGCGCCTGGGCCTGAGCTACCTGCCGCAGGAGGCGTCGATCTTCCGCAAGCTCACGGTGGCCGAGAACATCCGCGCAGTGCTGGAGCTGCAGCACGACAGCGCCGGCAAGCCGCTCGCGAAAGAGAAGATCGAGCAGCGCCTGAACAGCCTGCTGCACGACCTGAGCATCGAGAAGCTGCGCCACACGCCGGCGCCCGCACTCTCGGGCGGCGAACGGCGGCGCGTCGAGATCGCACGCGCACTGGCCACGCAGCCCCGCTTCATCCTGCTCGACGAGCCCTTTGCCGGTGTCGACCCGATCGCGGTGATCGAGATCCAGCGCATCATCAGCTTCCTGAAGGCGCGCGGCATCGGCGTGCTGATCACCGACCACAACGTGCGCGAGACGCTGGGCATCTGCGATCACGCCTACATCATCAGTGAAGGTGAAGTGCTGGCCGAAGGCACCCCTGCCGACATCGTCGAGAACCCCGACGTGCGCAAGGTGTACCTCGGCGAGCACTTCCGGATGTAGCCCCGAGATGAGCGGCATGAAGCCTTCACTGCAGGTTCGGCTGTCGCAGCATCTGGCGCTCACGCCCCAGCTGCAGCAGTCGATCCGTCTGCTGCAGCTCTCCACGCTCGAACTGCACCAGGAGGTCGAGCAGATGCTGGAGCAGAACCCCTTCCTCGAACCGGAAGAGGAGTTCGTGCCCCAGGCCGCTTCTGCACTCGATACGAACGAGCGCAGCCTGACGCGCGAGGAACGCGCCACCACGGACGCCGAGCAGAACAACGCCGACAGCTTCGAGGCTGCGGACGCCGCGCCGAGCCTGGACACCGCCGAGCTCGGCACGACCGAGCGCGACGACTGGGAGAACGGCACCGAGCGCGACGACTTCGACGGCATCCGCGAGACGCCGACCAACCGCAACGGCGCCGTCGAGGACGACGACCTCGACCCCATCGATCGCGCCTCGCCCGGCATCAGCCTGCAGGACCACCTGCGCCGCCAGTTGCTCGGCATGCGGCTGGCGCCGGAAGACGCGGCCGCGGTGATGGTGCTGATCGAGTCGCTCAACGAGGACGGCTACCTGGCCGACCCGCTGGAAGAGATCGTCGATCAGTTGATGGCCGGCGACGAGGACCCGGAAGCCCGCGAAGACCTGATCGAGCGCCTGCGGTGCGCGCTGAAGTGGCTGCAGAATATGGAGCCGACCGGCGTGGGCGCGCGCGACCTCTCCGAATGCCTGTGCCTGCAGTTGCGCGCGATGGAGCGCAGCGAGGCGCAGATCATCGCGTTGATGATCTGCAAGGGGCATCTCGAATCGCTCGCCCGGCGCGACGTGAAGAAGCTGATGGCCGCCACCGGCGCCGACGAAGACCTGCTGCGCCAGGCGCAGGCGCTGATCGTCTCGCTGGAGCCCAAGCCGGGCCGACCCTTCGTGCATGCCGAAGCCAACATCGTGGTGCCGGACGTGATCGTGCAGAAGTCCGGTCGCGGCTGGAAGGTGGTGCTCAACCCCGACGTGATGCCCAAGCTGCGCATCAACGACCTCTATGCGCAGGCCTTGAAGCAGCAGCGCAGCGGCGACAGCGGCCAGGCCCTGAGCGCGCGGCTGCAGGAAGCGCGCTGGTTCATGAAGAACATCCAGCAGCGCTTCGAAACCATCCAGCGCGTCTCGCAGGCGATCGTCGAGCGGCAGAAGAACTTCTTCACCCACGGCGAGATCGCGATGAAGCCGCTGGTGCTGCGCGAGATCGCCGACGAGCTGGGCCTGCACGAGTCGACCATCTCGCGCGTGACCACCGCGAAGTACATGGCCACGCCGTTCGGCACCTTCGAGCTGAAGTACTTCTTCGGCTCGTCGCTCAACACCGAGGCTGGCGGCAATGCATCGAGCACCGCGGTGCGGGCGCTGATCAAGCAGCTCGTGAGCGCCGAAGACCCGAAGAAGCCGCTGTCGGACAGCCAGCTGAGCCAGATGCTCGAAGAGCAAGGCATCCAGGTGGCGCGCCGCACGGTCGCCAAATACCGCGAAGCTTTGAAGATCGCACCGGCCAACCTGCGCAAAAGCATCTGAATGG
>NZ_CAMLJQ010000039.1 GCF_946480305.1 uncultured Caldimonas sp. | reverse complement strand
GCGCTCCTCGCCGCCCACACAAGGCGCGCCGCCGGCCACCCGCCCATGCCTTCGCGACAAGTGCTGAGGCGTGCGGACAGGTGGATGGGTCTCGTCAAAACCCGCTCACAGCGCTTCGCTCGCCACTGCCGCAGCCAGCCACTGCTTCACGCTCAGCAGGTGCTGTTCTTCGGCCGCCAGTGCAGTGCGAAAGCGCGTCGCCAGGTCCTCGTGCCCGCCCTTGTCGGCCAGCTGGATCAGCAGCTCCCAGCTGGCGTTGTCGGCCAGCTCCGCCACCAAGATGGCGTTCAGGCTTTGCGGGATCGTGGTGCGCGGGTCGGTGATGACCTGCATGATGCCCTGCGACATCACGGCCGACACGTCGGCGCACGGGGTCTGTGCGGTCGGGTCGGCACCGAGCGATTCGAGCGCCTCGACCAGCATCTGGAAGTGCTGTGCCTCCTCGTCGTGGATGCGGCGCAGGTCGACGAGCGGAGGCACGAGCCCCTGGTCCGGCGTCATCTCGCACTTCGCGATCAGCGCTTCATAGAGTCGGGTGCCGGTGCGCTCGAAAGCGAGGCGCTCGCCGAGCTTGTCGATCAGCACCTCGGGCTTCTCGCCCTTGAGCTTGGAGACGCCGGTCGACACCACCCCGCGCATGGTGCCGGGGATCGGCACCGAGCCCACGCGGTCGGCCTCGGCAATCGCCTCGCTGCGCATCATCGTCATGCTGGTGCCGTCCGGCTCGGTCTCGGGCGCGTTCATCGCCGCTTCTTCCATGCGGCTCACGTCGATCGGCGACATCTTCGCGCCGGTGCGGTTCATCCCCATGTGGGTTGCGTTCTGCATCAGGTACTCCTCGAATTCAGTAGTTGACGACCTTGCGGCTCAGCTCGGTGCCCGGCGACCAGCGGTAGGCCGCGGCCACCGCCTGCGAGGGCGAGCCCTTGGCGTTGAGCTCCTGCCGGTAGGCGAGGGTGGCCTCGCTTTCGCTGCCGTCGGTGGTGAACTGCGTGCCGATGGCGCGGTAACCCACTTCCTTCTCGAGCACGTCGCGCACGAAGGCGCGCTGGCTCTTGAACGGCAGCATCGGAGACACCTCGCTCAGCACCTCCGCCGGGTCGCGGCGCTCGATGTCCTTGAACAGCCGCATCGCCACCTGCAGGTGGCCCAGCTCGTAGTCGAGGAAGCGCTCCCAGATCGCCTTGATGCGCGGGTTGTTTTCCTGCTGCACGCACGAGTGGTAGGCGTACACCTCCATCGCTTCGTGGATCATCCACTTCTCGATGAAGCTCTCGGTCGGGTCTTCGAGCGAGCCGTACTGCGTGACGTGCTGCTCCTCGATCGATGCGATCTCCGCGTACAGCTCGCGCGCCACCGGGTCGGCAAACAGCGGGCCGATGTTCATGTAGTAGTCGTGCGTCTGGTACTCGGCGGCCGTGATCATCGCCGCGTGGATCTTGCTCAGCGTGGCGGCCGATCCCTTGTCGTAAGGGGCGCGCACGTCGTCCACCGGCGCACGATGCTCCAGCATGGTCGGGCGGCCGGGCACGATGTCGGTATAGCCCTGCAGGATGTTGTTCGCATCCTTGCCCTCCAGCCGGTCGAGCAGCGCCGAGTAGCGGTACAGGTGGTCAAAATCTTCCAGCAGGCCAAAGCGGTAGGCCTGCGCAAGGTAGGGGTCCGGTTCGTTCTGCGCCACGGCCGCCGTCACCTCGATGGCCACCTGTTCGTAGGCGATGGTGGTCTCGATCGGAGAGTGATCGGCGCCCAGCAGCCAGTTGATCACGGTGGCCTGGTGCTGCTCGACGCGGCGCAGTTCGGCCAGTGGCACGCGCAGGTCGCCGCTGAAGCGCGCAATGATGTGCTTGAGGCGCAGTGCGTCGAGTTCGATGCCGTTCATCAGGATGATGCGCACCCGCGTGAATGCGTCGTCGTCGAGCTTGCTGATGGGCTTGGGGCTGAGGTCCTTCCAGGTGAAGCGCTGCTGATCGAGCGGGCAGCCCTTCGCATCGAAGAAGTTGATGTTGGCCATGGGACTCCTCGTGGGGCAGGTTGGGGTAGATGAGCCCGCCCGCGGACGAGCTCACGCCCATGCAGTACAGCAACCGGTATGCCCTTGCCGAGCCACCCTGCAAGGCACCCGGCGCGCCATTTGCTTCGCACAGCGCACACGCTGCATGACGCAGCTTTTTCAACGGCCGGAATTTCCTTCTGTTGTTCCGCATTGCGGTTTGCCGCGCTACGATGCTCGTGCTTCCGCACCGCAACATTCCCCTCTCGCACGATGAAGTGGCAAGGCCAACGTCAGAGCACCAATGTCGAGGACCGGCGCGCCTCCGGCCGCGGTGTACGGCTGGGCGGCGGTGTCGGCATCGGCACCATCGTGGTGGCACTGATTGCCGGCTGGGTGTTCGGCATCAATCCGCTCACCGTGATCGGCATGCTCGAAGGCGGCCCGCCGCAGCAGGTGCCGGCGCAGGCGCCGCCGTCGGACGACACGATGGCGCAGTTCGTCTCGGTCGTGCTGGCCGACACCGAAGACACCTGGAAGCAGCTGTTCGCACGCAGCGGCAGCCAGTACCGCGAGCCGAAGCTGGTGCTGTTTCGCGACGCCACGCCGACGGCCTGCGGGCAGGGGCAGGCCGCGATGGGCCCGTTCTATTGCCCGGCAGACGAGCGCGTCTACATCGACCTGTCGTTTTACGAGACGCTGAAGCACCGGCTCGGCGCCCCGGGCGATTTTGCGCAGGCCTACGTCATTGCCCATGAGGTGGGGCACCATGTTCAGCACCTGCTCGGCATCACCGACAAGGTGGACGCAATGCGCGGTCGCGTGAGCGAGGCGCAGTACAACGGGCTGAGCGTGCGCCTCGAACTGCAGGCCGATTGTCTTTCCGGCGTGTGGGCGCACCATGCGGACAAGGCGCGGCAACTGCTGGAGCAAGGTGATGTCGAAGAGGCATTGAACGCCGCGTCGCAGATCGGCGACGACGCGCTGCAGCGCCGCTCCGGCGGCACCGTGGTGCCGGAAAGCTTTACCCACGGCACCAGCGAGCAACGCGTGTCGTGGTTCCGGCGCGGCTTGCAGACGGGCGACCTGCAGCAGTGCAACACGTTCGAGGCCACACAACTGTGAACACCGGTGGCGGCGCTTGCGGGACGCGTCGCCGCTGAAAGATCGAGGGACCCGCTCCAAGATGCGAACCAACGTCCGCCCCGCCGCGCTCGTCGCGGCCTACTTCGACAACCTGCCGCCGGATGAGCGCACCACCGCACTGGCGCTCCAACGCGCCGTGCTCGAGGCCGCCCCCGGCCTGGAGCAGACGGTGAAGTGGGGCAACCTCGTCTTCACGTGGCATGGCACCAATGTGCTGGCCATCGTCACGCACAAGACGCACGCCAACCTGCAGTTCTTCCACGGCGCCGACATCGCCGGGCAGTTTCCCCAGCTCGAAGGCACCGGCAAGGGCGTGCGCCACCTGAAGTGCCGCTACCGCCAGCCGGTGGACGAGGTGCTCATCAGATCCATGGTGGAAGCGGCGGTCGAGGAACTGGGGTAGGGCCTGTTCACTCGACCGAGGGCTGTGCGAGCAGGCCCTGGGCGCTTCGGGGTGAAGGCGCCCGGCCGCGAAGGGCGTGCCACACCCGCGGGGCGGGGGGGCTTGTCGCCGGTCGCAGAGCGGCGGCCCCGCACGAGCGGGCATGACGACAGCCTTCGCGGCCTGGCAGACGGTCAGGCGGCTTTGAGCAGCGAGCCGCCGGTGGCTTGAGCCGGCGCAGGCACTGCATGGCCCGCCGGCAGGTGCAGGATCTGCGGGCCGGCCTGCAGCACGTCGCGCGTGCCGGTGAGTGCCATGCTCACGTCGAGTTCGCGGCGGATGATCTCCAGCGCGTTCGTCACACCGGCCTCGCCCATCGCACCCAACCCGTACAGGAAGGCTCGGCCGATCATGCAGCCGCGGGCGCCCAGTGCCACGGCCTTGAGCACGTCCTGCCCGGAGCGCACGCCGCCGTCGAACAGCACTTCGGTGCGGTCGCCCACCGCCTGCACGATCTCGGGCAGGGCGCGGATGCTGGAGAGCGCGCCGTCGAGCTGGCGCCCGCCGTGGTTGCTGACGACAATCGCATCGCAGCCGGTCGCGGCGGCGATCTTCGCGTCCTCCACGTCGAGGATGCCTTTCAGGATCAGCTTGCCGCCCCACAGCTTGCGCACCCATTCCACATCGGCCCAGCTCAGCGTCGGGTCGAACTGGCCGGCGATCCACTGGCTCAGCGTGGCCAGCGAGTCGGCGCCCTTCACGTACCCGTCGAGGTTGCCGAAGCTCTTGCGCTTGCCGGCCAGCACGCGCAGCGCCCAGGCCGGCTTGGTGGCAACGTCGAGCGCATTCGCAAGCGTGAGCTTCGGCGGCACGGCCAGACCGTTCTTGATGTCGCGGTGGCGCTGGCCCTGGATCTGCAGATCCAGCGTGAGCACGAGGGCCGAACATTTCGCGGCCTTGGCGCGCTCGATCAGCGAGGCCGCGAAGCCGCGGTCGCGCATCACGTAGAGCTGGAACCAGAACGGCTGCTGCACGAAGCCGGCCACGTCCTCGATGGAGCAGATCGACATCGTGCTCAGCGTGAACGGCACGCCGAAGCGCTGCGCGGCACGAGCGGCCAGCATCTCGCCATTGCCCCAGTTCAGGCCGGTGAGGCCGGTGGGTGCGATCGCGACGGGCATGGTCGCGGGTTCGCCGAGCAGTGTGGTGGCGGTGGAGCGGTGGTCGACGTTGATCGCAACCCGCTGGCGCAGGGCGATCGCATCGAGGTCGCTCTTGTTGGCGCGCAGCGTGACCTCGTCGTACGAGCCGCGGTCGACGTACTCGAAGATCGCACGCGGCACGCGCCGCTTGGCCATCTGGCGCAGGTCTTCGATGCAGGTCACGGGGGTGCTCATGTGCGTCTCCAGGCGGTCTGTCTCTTCGACCGTGGACGCATCGTAGGGAGCCGCAAGGCACCGCGCCCGGAAAGTTTCTCAGGCCTTGCGCGAAAGAAGTTCCGCCCCTTCGGCGGCGACCTGCGCACACACCGTGCCCAGCCAGCCGGCAAATGCGGCGGCGGCGGGATGTGCGGCGTGCTGAAGCAGGTAGTAGTGGTGCGTCGGAGCTGCCGTCACGCGGAACAGCGGCACCAGCGTGCCCGTGCGCAACCAGTGCCGCGCGAGGCTCGGGCGCGCGAGTGCCACACCCTGGCCGGCCACCGCCGCTTCGAGCAACAAGCCCAGATCGACCAGCTTCGGGCCCTGGCCGGGCTCGGGCCAGGGCAGCCCGGCCGCCTCGAACCACGGCGCCCAGGGCTCCAGCGGCGTGCGTAGCAGGGGCGCGTGGCGCAGGTCGTCCGGCTCGTGCATCGCGGGCAGGCGCTGCAGCAGCGCGGGTGAGGCCACCGGCACCACCAGGTCGTCCATCAGGGCGAGGGCGCCGGCTGCGGCAAGGTTGCCGTTGCGCACCTCCACGTCGGCATCGGCCGGCGATGCGTCGAGGTAGGGAATGCTGAGCACCACCTCGAGCTCGACCTCCGGGTGGGCACGAGTGAACCCCTCCAGATGCGGCACGAGGATCTGGCGCGCGAAGGTGGGCGGGCTGCACACCCGCAAGCGCTGCACGCGCTGGGCCGCCCGCTGGTGCAGCGGCACGGCGGCCAGCAGGCCGAGCGCGGCGCGCACCTGCGTGAGGTACTCCTTGCCCGCGGCCGTGAGCGTGAGGCTCTTGCCGCTGCGCACCAGCAGCTGGGTGTTGAGCAGCTCTTCCACGGTGCCCACCCGCTTGCTGACGGCGCTGGCCGTCACGTTCAGCTCGTCGGCCGCGCGCTCGAAGGTGCCGAGCCGGGCGGCGGCCTCGAAGGCTCGCAGTCCTTCGAGCGAAGGCAGGCGCAGATCGGGGGACGACATGCGCCGGATGCTAGCGCAATGCCTTAACGCTGCCGCCGTTTGCGCGGCGTGAAGTTGAGCCGGCCTTCGAGCGATGGCACTGCGGCCTCGCCGCTTGCCCGCATCAGCGGCTGCTCCAGCAACTGCTCGGGATGCCAGAGCTTCACGGTGAACGGACCATCGGGCATGTCTTCGACGACGGCCTTGCCGTCTGCGCCGGTCTTCGCGAACCAGGGCGACTCGCTCACGTAGAGGTGCCCCTGCATCGAGGCATGCAGATGACAACCGAGCTGCACCGGGCCCACCTGTGTGAGCGTCACGCTCGCCGGCTTCGGCGGCGCAGACGATTTCGCGTCCAGCCGCATCTCGAAGGATTGCTGCGGGCTCGTGCCGCGCACGTGATGGTCGAAGCCGTCCAGGTTCGTGAAGCTGACGATGCTGCCGGGCGCCACCACGGTCAGAAAGGGCACGAACTGCATGCTCCGCTGCGCCACTTCCAGTCGCTGTGGCATGCGCTGCGGCGGGGGGCCGGGGGTGTCGGGCATGACGATCACCGCCACGTTCGGTGCCGGCATGCCGCTCTTGTCCAGTACCGTCAGCTGCACGGTCATGGCGTGCGCGCCCGAGGCCAGTGCTGCAGCCAGGCAGAAGGCGAGGCGCTTCATGGCGTGTTGACGATGTCACGGTGCATCGGCGCCAGCCTCGCCAGCAGGCGGTTCTGGATGCGGAAGTCGATGCGCTGCGCGGCCATCGCCTCCTGCAGCACTTCGACCAGGGCATTGAAGTCGGCCTTGGTGATTTCCATGTTGCCGTGCGCGCTGCGCATGTCTGCGCCCTTGTAGACGCAGGGGCCGCCCGACACCTGGCACAGCTGATCGATCAACTGCTGCTTGAGCTGCTCCTGCTTCACGCCCTCGAAAAAAGGCTGCATGCGCGGGTCGGTGAACAGGCGCGGTACGAAGTCGTCCATCAGCCGGGTGAGGCCGGGTTTTTCACCGAGTGCGCGGTAGAGGGTGTCGTCCGGCTGTGACGTCTGCGCGGCAGCGAAGGCGCTTGCGACGGCGAGCGCGCAGGCGATCAGGTGGCGTTTCATGATGGGTTCTCCGTTCAAAAGGCGACCTGCACGGAGCCGTAGGCGCCGCTCTGGCGCTTGTGGCCGACGATGTTGCCGAGTTCGACGTAGGCGAGCGTCACCGACAAGTGCTTGCTGGGGGCCCAGGCGACGAACAGGTCCTTCCAGGCATCCTCCCGGAAGGCCGCGCCGGCGAAGGCCAGGTTGTCGGGCTTGGCACGGTATTCGGCGCCGATAGCGACCGTGCGGCTCAGCAGCCATGCGACGGAGACTTCCGGCTTGACCTGGTAGCCGCCGTGTTCGTCGCTGCCGAAGCCGAGCAGGCCGTTCTGGTTGGCCCGGGTAGCGCGCAGCGTGCCGTTGACGAGCACGCCCTGCGCCAGGAAGAGCTTGGTGGCGCTCACGTAGACATCGGTGCCGCTACGGTCCGCCCCGACGGCATCCAGCACGCCGCCGATCACGCTGCCTGGCTTGAGCCGCTTGTGCAGCACGCCAAGGCTCACCTGCGGCATCCAGCGGTCGCTGTCGAGCACCGCATCCCCAGCCACTCGCAGCTTGGCGCCGAAGATGTCCAGCTTCAGTGTCGTGTCCGGGACGACCACGTCCGCATCGAAGTCCTGCCGGGCGTACGACAGTTCCAGACGGTCGTCCCACGCGAACGCGACGCCATGGCTGGAGAGCCCGTACTTCTGCGTCGTTGCGCGAGAGACATGGGCGCTCGCGCCCCATTGGCCGGCGGTGGCATAGGTGCCGGTGAGCGCCCAAGGCGTCAGGCCGCCGCCGGCGGCACCGTCGAGGCTGCTGACACCGCCTGTCAACAGCAGCTTGCCGTTCCCAGCCTGGACGGCCGGGGCGAAGGCGGCGAGCGCCGCCACCAGGCTGGCGGCGAAGGCGGTACGGAAGGGGGGAGAGCAAGGCATGCACGAATCTCCTGAGCAAGGTAACGGAGGGAGATACGCAGCTTTCGGCGCCCTGGATGCAGGCTTGTGCGACGCGCTTGCGCCAGTGTGAGGTGCGTCACGAAAAACGGCGCCAACGCCGCGCAAGCCGGCCGCCGCTCAGAACAGCGGCAGCGTGTAGGGCGCTTCTTGCTCGCGCGCCGCGACGCGGGCCGCGCTGGGGGGCGGTGCCTCGGAGGCCTTGCACAGGCTGCCGACGCGCACGCCGAGCAGCCGGATGCGGCGTTCCAGCGGCACGCGCTTCAGGCACTGGCCGGCCGCCTGGCGGATCTCCTTGGCGTCGGCCGTGTGGTGCGGCAGGGTGTGGTCGCGGGTCACTGTCTTGAAGTTGTCGTAGCGCAGCTTCAGGCCGATCGTCTTGCCGACGTAACCCTTGCGCAACAGGTCGGCGGCCACCTGCTCGCACAAGCGCGTGAAGATGCCGCTCAGTTGCTCGCGGTCGCCGCGGGCGTGCAGGTCGCGTTCGAAGGTCGTTTCGCGGCTGAGCGACTTGGGCTCGCTGTAGGTCACCACCGGCCGGCTGTCGCGCCCGTGGGCGGCAGCATGCAACCAGGCGCCGTAGCTTTCGCCGAACTGCGCGATCAGCCACTGCGGGTCGGCCGCCGCCAGCTCCCCGATCGTGCGGATACCGAAGAACTCCAGCTTGGCGTTGGCTTTCGGGCCGATGCCGTTGATGCGTTTGGCCGGCAGCGGCCAGATGCGCGCCTGCAGGTCGGCTTCGGCCAGCAGCGTCAGGCCGTCGGGCTTTTCCAGGTCCGAGCACAGCTTGGACAACAGCTTGTTCGGCGTGACGCCGATCGAGCAGCTCAGGCCGGTCGCGCGGCGCACGTTGTCCTTGATCGCCTGCGCGATGGCCCGCACGCCCCCCATCGGGTCGTGCCCCAGCGGCTCCTGCGCGCCGGGCACGTCGGTGAGGTCGATGTAGATCTCGTCGATGCCGCGGTCTTCGATGAGCGGCGCCACTTCGGCCACTGCCGCCTTGAAGAGCCGCGAGTACCGGCGGTATTCGTCGAAGTCGGTCGGCAGCAGCACGGCGTCCGGCGCCAGCGCGGCGGCTTTCATCAGGCCCATGCCCGAATGCACGCCGAGCGCGCGTGCTTCGTACGTGGCAGTCGTGATGACGCCGCGGCCGACGTAGTGGCGCAGCGTTGCGAACCTGCGAGTGCCGTCTTCCTGCAGTGTGGGTTGATGGCGCCGCCCGCCGCCGATCACCACCGGCCGGCCTTTCAGCTCGGGGTAGCGCAGCAGCTCGACCGACGCATAGAACGCGTCCATGTCGAGGTGGGCAATGAGGCGGGGCATGGGGCCGGTACGACGAAGGCCGGGTGGGCAAGGCCGTAAGCGTAGCGGAGAGCCGCCGTCGGCGCTGGCCGCGGCGCATGCAACAGGCTCACAATAGCTGCCACACGAATTCAGGCAGACAACAGAGCGGAGGTGAGGCGATGGGGTTTTTCGACCGGTGGTTCGGCCAGCCCAGGCTGGAAGACGTGGCACGGGAGGCCACCAGGTGGCTGCGCGCCCACGGGTTCGAGCGGGTGCAGTTCCACCGCGAGCGCAGCGAGATCGTGGCCTACCAGGGGGATTCGCCGCACCAGATCTTTCTCGGCAACCTGCTGCACGACTACCAGCGCACGCGCCGCCGCGACCGGGCCGCGCTGGTCGAGCGGTTCATGTCCGGCCTCACGCCCGGCGACGAAGCGGTGCCTGATCGCTATGAAGATGCCCGCGCCAAGCTGATGCCGGTGGTGCGCGGCGCCGCCAACATCGACATCGCCCGGCTGACCTCGCTGAAGGCCGAACCCCGGGGTAACGGCCTGCGCCTCGCGTCGCGGCCGCTCGTGGCCGACCTGGTCGTCGCACTGGTGGCCGACCTGCCCAACTCGATGGCCTATGTGAACGAGGACCATCTCAACAAGTGGGGCGTGTCGTTCGAGCAGGCGCTGGACGATGCGCTCGACAACCTGCGCGGCCTGCCGGAGCACGGCGGCTGGGACCAGCTCGCCCATGGCGTGTGGTCGGGCCAGTGGGGTGACTCCTACGAAAGCTCGCGCATCCTGCTGCCGGACCTGATCCACCGGCTGGGGGTGTCCAACCCGGTCGTCATGGTGCCGTTTCGCAACACGCTGCTCGTCACGTCGGCCAACAACGAGGCAGGCATCGCGCTGATGGCCAACGTCACCAACGCGATGGCCTCGGAGAACAATCGGTGGCTGTCGTTCCGGCTGCTGCGCCTGGAAGGCACGACCTGGAGCGAGATCGACCCGCCCCCCAGTGCGCAAGACGTGCTGCGCGCGCTCGACCTGCACGGCGAAGCCGACGCCTACGCCAGCCAGAAACAATTGCTCGAAGACATCCTCGCCGCGCGCAACGAGGACGTGTTCGTCGCCACCTGCCAGCTGATGCAAAAGGAGGGCGGCCGCCTATCCAGCTATGTGGTGTGGAGCGACGGCGTGGACGCCTTGCTGCCGCGTGCCGATGCCGTCGTCTTCACGCACCGCGAGGGTGAGGAGTCCAGGCACGTGTTCCTGCCGTGGGCGACCGTCCAGGAGCACTTCTCGGGGCTCATGGAGCGCACCGAGCACGAGCCGGTGCGCTACCGCGTGCGCAGCTACCCTGAACGCACCTTGCTGGCCCGGCTGGGCGAACAGGCGCAGGAAGTGGCGGCCACGCCGTGAGGTCACCGGTGATCATCCGGCCGCCCGTGCTGGGCGACGAGCCGGCCTTTCTCGATGCGGCGCGCGCCAGCGGTGCGTTGCATGGCCGCTGGGTCAGCGCGCCCGCGTCGCGCGGCGAGTTCCGGGCGTACCTGGAGCGCATGTCTCAGCCCGGGCACCATGCGTTCCTCGTGTGTCGAAGAGACACGGGCGCCCTGGCCGGCGTGGTGAACGTCAGCAACGTGGTGCTCGGGTTCTTTCGCAGCGGGTACGTGGGCTACTACGCCTTTGCGGGGCAGGAGCGGCAGGGGCTCATGCGCGCCGGGCTCTGCGCCGTGGTGCGACATGCGTTCAACACCTTGAAGCTGCACCGGCTGGAGGCGAACATCCAGCCGGAGAACGTTGCATCCCTTGCCCTGGCCGCGTCCTGCGGTTTCTCGAAAGAGGGCTATTCGCCGCGCTACCTCAAGATCAACGGGCGGTGGCGTGACCACGAGCGTTGGGCGATCCTCGCGGACGGCGCACGGCGTGCACGGTGAGCCGGGATGGAAGCACTGACCGGGTTCACGCTGGCCAGGCACGAAGGCCCCTATGAGCGCTGGCCGCTCACGTCGCGGCTGTTCCTCGAGGGCGCCGACACCGGGGCCGATGTGCCGGGCTACGTGGTCGAGGCGCAATACCGGGTCGATGCGGGCTACCTGCTGATCACGTCGTACGACTGCATGTTCGAGGAATCGAACGACTTCGTGCTGCTCGCCCCGAATTTTTCAGTGCTCGCGCGAGCCCGGTTGATGGTGCCGTACGACACCTTTCTGCTGAACGCGCATTGGCCGGTCTCGCCCGACGCCCTGCGGCTCCATTACTGCGAAAGTCTGTTCTACACGCTTGCCATCGAACGCCGTGCCGGCTGGTGGCGGCGACAGGGCTGGCGGCTCGTGCTGAGCCGCTTCGACGCCGTGGAAGGCGACCGGGCAGCGCAGCAGTCGCTCGCCGATCTGCGCGAACGACTCGCGCAGATCGGCAAGCTGCACGAGGATCGGGCGGCTGGTTGAACCCGGCTCGCCGACGTGGCTCAGTGCAGCTGCCGGCGCAGGTGCGCAATCTCGTTTTGCGCCACTTCGATGGCGTTGCGCAGGTCGCGGTCGAGGTCGGTGGCGGCTTCGCTCGCTTCGGCCGCGCGGTCGCCGAGCTGCTTCAGCGCTTCGACCCACTGTGCGAGTTCGGCGGCGTTGTCGGTCGGCGACACGCGATGCTTCAATTCGTCCGAGCGCTGTTCGAGCTCCTGCAGGCAGGCGCGGATGGCCGGCGGCACGCTCTGCGCGCTGCGCCCGGCCATCGTGGCCCGATCAAGGTAACGCTCGATGCGGGAGAAACGCTCCATCACTTGCTCTGCATCCACGTCCGGCTCCTGTCTTCTTCGCGCGATTGAGGCGCGACGAAGCTTCGGCAAACGCCGTGCCCGCCGGCTTTCAGTTGGCGAGCGAAGGGGGCGCGGAGGGCTCGGCAGCCGGCGGCTCGGGCAGGTCTTCGCGCAGGTAGTAGTCGCCGGTGCCGGCTTTCGCAGCGTGCGCGCGGGCGCGGTGGGCGTCCACCGTCTCCAGCTTCACGTCTTCGTCGTACGCGTAGATCACCACCACGTGCCCGTCGGCCAGATGCAGCAGCACGTCGCCGTTCACCAGTGGTTCGGCCAGCCGGATCGTCTGGCCTTCGATCTTTTCGCACACGGCGCGCCGGCGCTGGTTGCGCAGCCGTTGCTGCGTCAGTTCCACGTCGTGCTGGTCGGGCTGCAGCGCGGACTCGGCTTCGGCGAGCAGGGCTTCGATCTGGTCCTTCCAGTCGAGCAGCACGTCGCGGCGCAGGCGGGGGTGGGCCTGCGCCAGCGCGCTGCCCAGTTCGAGGCGGCCTTCGCCGGATTCCCAGTCGACCGTGAGTTCGGCTGTGGGGGTGTGCTTCATGGCTCCAGCGCAGTAATAGAGTGTGACGCGCCAGTCTAGGAAGAGGCTGGCACCGCCGATCGCCGGAACAACGCCCTCCACGGGGCGCACTTCGGTGAAGCGGGCGCGCCGCGCACGCCGCTTGCACCTTCTGCCGCCAGATGGGCAACATTTACATCGGCATCTCTGGCTGGCGTTACGCGCCATGGCGCGGCGTGTTCTACCCGAAAGGTCTGCCGCAGCGGCTCGAGCTCGCCTACGCTTCGCGCGCCACCGGCAGCATCGAGATCAACGGCACCTTCTACTCGCTGCAGCGACCCGAGCACTTCGAGCAATGGCACGAGGAGACGCCGCCGGGATTCGTCTTCGCGGTGAAGGGACCGCGCTTCCTCACCCATGTGTTGAGACTGCGGCCCGGCGAGGTGCAGCAGCCGCTCGCGAACTTCTTCGCGTCCGGGGTGTTCAGGCTGCGCGAGAAATTCGGCCCCTTGCTGTGGCAGGTACCGCCCAGCCTGCGCTTCGACGAGGCGGTGTTCGACGCGTTCTTCTCGCTGTTGCCGAAGGACACCGAACAGGCGCTTTCATTGGCACGCCGGCGCGACGGGCGGCTGAAGGGGCGCGCCAGCCTGGCGATCGACAAGCCACGGCCGTTGCGCCACGCGGTGGAGGTGCGGCACGAAAGCTTCGCACAGCCGGCTTTCGTGGAATTGCTGCGCAGGCACGGCATCTCCCTGGTGGTGGCCGACACGGCCGGCAAGTGGCCGTACCTGGAGGACGTGACCAGCGATTTCCTGTACCTGCGGCTGCACGGCGACAAGGAGCTCTACGCCAGCGGCTATTCGGCGGCCGCATTGCAGCGCTGGGCCGCACGCATCGACCGCTGGCACCAGGGCTTGCAGCCCGACGACCCGCATCTGGCCGCGCCGGCCGCACGCCCGCCGCAGCGCGCCTCGCGGGACATCTACTGCTATTTCGACAACGACATCAAGGTGCATGCGCCGTACGACGCAGCCGCCCTGCGCACGGCGCTATCGTTGCCGCCGCTCGCGTTGCAACCCGGTGCCGCATGGGAGCCGGGCGCCGGCCGTGTTGCAAAGGCGCGGTAAGAACTTCCCGCCCGATGCATGCGGCCCGGCAGGGTGTGACCGACTGCACGCCGGCGCATTGCCGCGCCTGCACGGTTGGTATGGCTCGTGCTTGAATGCAAATGCAGGTGCCCGCGAGCACCGAGACACATCAACAAGGAGACGCGGCAGTGCGGTCTGCGCATTGCCGCCGTGCAGATGGACTTGAGCACGCTGCTGGCCGATCCGGCCTACCTCGACATGACCATCCGGCTCGTCGCCGCGTTGGCGATCGGCGGCGCGATCGGGCTGGAGCGCAGCTACCACGGGCGGCCCGCCGGCTTTCGCACGCACGCGCTGGTGTGCATGTCGACCTCGCTGCTGATGCTGGTCACGTTCTATGAAACGCGGTGGTTCCCCGCGATGTCCGGCGGTCGGATCACGCTCGACCCCACGCGCATGACCCAGGGCATCATGACCGGCATCGGCTTCCTGGGTGCCGGCACCATCATGAAAGAGGGGCTGTCGGTGCGTGGCCTCACCACCGCCGCCTCGATCTGGACCACTGCCGCCATCGGCGTGCTGATCGGGATCGGTTTTTACTTCCCGGCGTTGCTGGCCACCGTGCTGACGCTCGGCACGCTGTCGCTGTTCCGCTGGATCGAGAACCGCATGCCGTCGCAGTTCTATGCGCACTTCGTCGTGCGCTTCGACCGCCACGCCAAGATGGACGAACAGGAGTTGCGTCGATTGATGAAGCGCTACGGCTTCACGATCGCCAACCTCAACTACCGGCTGGACACCGATGCCGGGTTCTTCGAGTACCGCATGGTGGTGCGCACCGCGCGCGCCGCGAACGCCAGCGCCCTGGCCGACATGCTGAACACGCTGGAGATCGTCAAGGAGTTCCGGGTGTCGCCGCTGGGCGATTGACCGCGCTTTTCGTGACATGGTTTGCATGCCGGCGGCTTTGCCGCTACGGTTGCGCCATTTCCCAACCAGGAGGACAGCGCGGAATGTGGAATCGACGGCTCGCGGTGTGGGCGGTGGCCGCCATGCTGACGGCGTGCGCAGGCACGCCCAAGCAGGGAGCGGAGAAGCCGGCGGCCAACCGGGTGGTGGCGGCACGTTATGTCGGCACGCTGCCGTGTTCGGACTGTCGCGGCGTGCGCGCCGACCTGCTGCTCTACACCGAGCCGGGCGGCGCACCGGCTGGCTACGAACTGCTGCAGACCTACCTGGGCACCAGCGGGGGTGACCGCAGCTTCACCGGCTCCGGCTCGTGGAGCTCCGGGCGGGGTGTGGCGCAGGATCCCCAGGCGCTGGTGATCCAGCTCGACCCCGGCCAGCCGGGACGCACCCGCAGCTTCCGGCAGGCGGGGCCGCGTGTGTTGCGGGCGCTCGACTCGAACCTCGCCGACCTGCCCGCGCACATGCCGCGCAGCCTGCTGCGCGTTCCCGACAACCTGCCGACCTCGGCCATCGTGCTGACGCAGGGCGATGCCGACAACCGCGTGGAAGTGCCGGCGGGCCAGCAACTGGTGTTGATGCTGGCCAGCCAACCGGCAAGCGGCTACCGCTGGATGGCGACCAGCGATCCGATCGGCGTGCTGGAACGGGCGGCCGAGCCCGTCCATGTGCCGGATACCGCCGGTACCGGCTTCGACGTGTTCCGCTACAAGACCATCAGGTCCGGCTCGCAGGCGTTGAAGCTCGAATACCGTGCCGTGGCCGACACCACCGCGCCAGCCCTGCAAACGGCCACCTTCCAGATCGCGGTGCCCTGACCTGGGTTAACCCGTAGAACGTCCGCCCTTTACCAGCTGGTACACGTTGGCGTGTGCCATCCATGCTCTTCGCTGGGTGGGCGGTCACCTCCTTGAAAGCGCCCGTGCCGCGTCGCACCCGGCAGCGGCGCCTGCCCGTGGGGAAGCGCGCGGCATCTCCGACGCGCCGGGCCGGGCACGCCGTTTGATCTGCGCAACCCGGCCCGCCAGGTGCGGGTGAGAAGCGCTGCGCGAGCCATGCGCCGGCAGCGGCCACGATTCCAATTCAAGGAGTACAAGATGTTGCAGCCTTTCGGCCTTTTCACCGGCCGGGCGCGCCGTGTCGCGCTCGCCTTCTGCTCGGTGCTCGCACTCGCCGCCTGCGGAGGTGGCGGCGGCGACGATGACGACACCGGCGGCGCAGACGACGGGGGCAGCCAGGCCCGCGCCGGAGTGTTCGCCTCGGGGCGCATCGAAGGTTACGGTTCGGTCATCGTCAATGGTGTCCACTTCGATCAAGCGGCCGCCACCATCCGCGACGACGACGGCAACAGCGTCAACAGCGCCTACCTCAAGCTGGGCATGACCGTGGACGTGGCCGGCGGGCCGCTCTCGACGGATGCGGACGGTCGGGTGCGCAGCACTGCCAGCGAGTTGCGATTTGGCAGCGAGATCCGCGGCCCGGTCACGGCGGTCGGCGTCAATTCGCTGACCGTGCTGGGGCAGACCGTGTCGTTGTCGTCGATCACCGTCTTCGATGGTTTCACGGGTGGGCGCCTGGGCATCCAGATCGGCGATCTGGTCGAGGTGTACGGCTTTCTCGATGCCGGCACGGGTGCCATTGCGGCCACCCGCGTGGAGCCGGAGGACCACCTGAACAGCTACCGGCTGCGGGGGGCGGTCGCCAACCTCGACACCGGCGCGCAGACCTTCACATTGGGTGGGGCCACCGTCTCGTATGCCAACGTGCCCGCCGGCAGCCGCCCCGAACTGGCCAACGGCCGGCTCGTGCGTGTGGTGCTGCAGACCACCCAGCAGGCCGGCGTGTGGCTGGCCACCGAGGTGCGAAGCGCGGAGCGCGACACCGGCGACGTGACCGCCGCGGAGGTCGAGGGGGTGGTCAGCGGCTTCCAGTCGCTGTCGAACTTCAGGCTCAACGGGTTCACCGTCAACGCGGCAAGCGCAGGCGTCACCTTCGAGGGCGGCAACAGCGCCCAACTGGTCAACGGTGCGCGGGTCGAGGTCGAGGGCGAGATTTCCGGCGGCGTGCTCGTGGTGCGCAAGGTGGCATTCGAGGACGATGGCAATGACGCGGCCAAGTTCGAGCTGACCGGGCAGATCCAGGCCGTCAACGTGCTGGCTCAGACCTTCGTCGTGCAAGGCGTGACGGTGTCGTTCGCCGATGCCGGCCTGGATGCCGCCCAGCTCCTCAAGCTCGTCGTCGGCGCGCGTGTCGAGGTCGAAGGTGGTCTGGGAGCCAACGGCACCCTCGTGCAGGCGAGCCGGATCGAGTTCGACGACTGAACGAGCCATTGGCCGGCAAGGGATGGCGGGCCGCTTGGCGCGGCCTGTCCGGCCTCTCAGCGGCGGTGCACGTGGCCCACATGGGCGGCGCCGCCGCGGGCTGGCTTTGCGGAGTCTGCCGGTGCCTCGCGCTCCAGCTTGCCGAGGATGCCGCAGTCCCGCCCGGCTCCCGGTTGGCTGCATGCCACCCTCAGCTCGCGCAGCTGCGCCTGCAACTGCTTCAGTTCGCGGATGCGCTGCGCCACATGCTCCAGGTGCTCGTCGATCACGGCGTTCACCTCCGCGCAGTCTTCCTGCGGTGTGTCGCGCAACTGCAGCAAGGTGCGGATCTCGTCCAGCGACAGATCCAATGCGCGGCAATGGCGGATGAACCGCAGCCGAGCGACGTGGGTGTCGTCGTAGCGGCGGTAGTTGGACTCGGTGCGCGGCGGCGCCGGCAGCAGGCCGGCGCGCTCGTAATAACGCACGGTTTCGACGGGCGTGCCGCTGACGGCAGCGAGGTCACCGATCTTCATGCTTGACTCTGGAGCGGCTACAGGGTTTCAACTCACTCTACCAACAAAGAGGAAGCCCATGTCCGCCCATTGCCACGACCACGGCTGCGCCGTGAACGAATCGCTCTCGCGCGACCCTCGCTGGCGCCGCGTGCTGTGGATCGCGCTGGCCGTCAATGCCACGATGTTCTTCGTCGAGGTGGCGGGCGGCTTGAGTGCCGAGTCGGCGTCGCTGCTGGCCGATGCGGTCGATTTCGCCGCCGACGCCGTCAACTACGGCCTGTCGCTCGCCGTGCTGGGGCTGGCCGCGGTGTGGAGTTCACGCGTGGCCTGGCTCAAGGGCTGGGCGATGGCGTTGTACGGCGTGGGCGTGCTCGCACACGCCGGCTGGCTGGCCTGGCAGGGCTCGTCGCCCGACGCACCGACGATGGGCACGATCGGCGTGTTGGCGCTGGTCGCCAACCTGTCGGTCGCGGCCTTGCTCTATCGGTTCCGCAAGGGCGACGCGAACGCGGAGTCGGTCTGGGTGTGTTCGCGCAACGATGCGCTGGGCAATGCCGCCATCGTGCTGGCGGCCCTGGGCGTGTTCGGCACCGGCTCGGCCTGGCCCGACCTGACGGTGGCCACCGTCATCGCCGCGCTCGGCGTCAGCGGCGGGGTGCGGGTGCTGCGCAGTGCCCGCCACGAGTTGCGCGAACACGCGCACGCCTGACCGGCCGGCGTCAACTGCAGGCGTGGCTGCCGCATCCGGTGATCGGCTGGGCCGTCGCCGGGGCCCCGCCGCCGGCGAGCGTCTCGGTGGCAGTGTCGAAGCCCACCTGCAGGCAGTGAAAGGCCAGCGCCGCATCCATCGTCTGCGCGTGGTGCTCGAACCAGGCGCCGAGCTCGCCCGCCAGCCGGCGCAGGTCGACCGGCTCGCCGGCCAGCATGCGGTGTTCATGTTCGTGCAGCACGTGCAGCACCTGCGCATGCTGCGACTGGTGGCAGTTCTCCGGCGCAAAGCCGGTGCTGCGCATCCAGCGGTCTTCCTGCGCGAAGTGCTCTTCCGTGTGCGCCACGAGCTTGCGATACCGCGGCAGCAACTCGTCGTCGGGCGCAACTTCGAGCCGGGTCAGCAGGTCGACGAACTCGACGTGCGTCGCGTCCATGCGGGGGTTGTCGAGCTTGAGCGCGTCGGACCAGACGAGTGTGGGCATGGCGGTCTGAAGGGTAGGCACAAGCCCGCGAGGCTATGCCGGCGCCCGTGGCGGCGGCTTGACCTGGCACAAGGGTGAGCGTTTCAGCTGCGCGGCTCGGCGGTTTGCACGAACCCCGCCACGTCTTCGAGCACCGGCGCGAGGAACCTGAGCGGGCGGGCCAGCGCTCCCAGCAACGTGGTGTGGCTGACGCCTTCGTACAGCTTCGAGCGCACCGGGACGGCGAGTGATTCGAGCCGCTGCGCCAACTGCACGGTGCTGCGCTGCGGGTTGACGAGGTCGTCGTCGGCTGCGGCGCCCAGGAAGGCGGGGGGCGATTCCGCCGAGGCGAGTGCCAGCGGTTGCGTATCCGGCGGGTAGTCGGGGTGATGGAAGACGGGCTTCACGTCCGGGTTCACGATCGGCAGGAAGTCGTACGGCCCGGCCAGGCCGATCCATCCGGCGAGCGACGACGGCGCCGCGTCCCACCGGGCCAGCCAGCGTGCGTCGAGCGCCACCATGGCCGCGTTGTAGGCGCCCGCGCTGTGCCCCATCACGAACACGCGCCCGGGGTCGCCGCCGAACTCGCGCGACTGCTTCAACACCCAGGCCACGGCGCGCGCACTGTCGTGCAGGAAATCGGGAAAGCGCACTTCCGGGTAGAGGCGGTAGTCGGCGATCGCGACGGCAATGCCGCGCGAGGCGAGGGCCTCGCCGACGAACCGGTAGTCCGCGCGGTCACCGGTGTTCCATGAGCCGCCATAGAAGAACACCACCACCGGGTGGCCGCCGGCCGAACCGGCCTTGCCGCGCGGCAGGTAGAGATCGAGCCGATGGCGCGCATGCGGGCCGTAGGCCAGGTCGGCCCGCAGCACGTGGGTGCTGCCGGGCACCAGGGCGTTCAGCGTGGCGAGCGGCGAGCAGGCCGCCACGGCGAGGGCCAGGCCGGCGACGGCGGCCAGGGCAAGGGTGAGGCGTCGGATCATGAGGGGTTGCCGGTGTGGATGCCTGGACATACGCACCGGCCCGCCCCTCGGATGCAGTGTCAGGTGGCGGCGAGTCGGGTGCGGTGCCGTGCGATCTGCTGCCTGACCTGAGCAGGCGCCGTGCCGCCGAGGATGTTGCGCGCATTCAGCGAGCCGCGCAGCGACAGCACCTCGTACACGTCCTCACCCACCAGCGGCGAGAAGCCGCGCAGCGTTTCGAGCGGCAATTCAGACAGGTCGACGCCCTGCTGCAGCGCGGTCTTCACCGCATGCGCGACCACCTCGTGGGCATCGCGGAAGGGCAGGCCCTTCTTCACCATGTAGTCGGCCAGGTCGGTCGCGGTGGCATAGCCCTTCAACGCGGCGCGTTCCATCACCTCGGGCTTCACCGTGATGCCGCCCACCATCTCGGCAAAGATGCGCAGCGTGTCCTTCAGCGTGTCGACGGTGTCGAACAGCGGCTCCTTGTCTTCCTGGTTGTCCTTGTTGTAGGCCAGCGGCTGGCCCTTCATCAGCGTGATCAACCCCATCAGGTGGCCGACCACGCGTCCGGTCTTGCCGCGGGCCAGTTCGGGCACGTCGGGGTTCTTCTTCTGGGGCATGATCGACGAGCCGGTGCAGAAGCGGTCGGCGATGTCGATGAAGCCGAAGCTCTGGCTCATCCACAGCACCAGCTCTTCCGAGAGGCGCGAGACGTGCACCATCGCCAGCGAGGCCGCCGCGGTGAACTCGATCGCGAAGTCGCGGTCGCTCACCGCGTCCAAAGAGTTCTGGCACACGCCTTCCATGCCCAGCGTCTTCGCGACGCGCTCGCGGTCGAGCGGGTAGCTGGTGCCGGCCAGTGCCGCAGCACCCAGCGGCAGGCGGTTCACACGGCGGCGCACGTCGGCCAGGCGCTCGGCGTCGCGCGCGAACATCTCCACGTAAGCCAGCATGTGGTGGCCGAAGCTCACCGGCTGCGCCACCTGCAGGTGCGTGAAGCCGGGCAGGATCACCTCGGCGTTCTTGTCGGCCAGATCGAGCAGGGCCAGCTGCAGTTCGGTGTAGAGCCCGGCGATCAGGTCGATCTCGCTGCGCAGCCACAGGCGCACGTCGGTGGCGACCTGGTCATTGCGCGAGCGGCCGGTGTGCAGGCGCTTGCCGGCGTCGCCGACGAGCTGCGTCAGGCGCGCCTCGATGTTGAGGTGCACGTCTTCCAGGTCGAGCTTCCATTCGAAGGCGCCGGACTCGATCTCCTGCGCGATCTGCGCCATGCCACGCTGGATGGCGGCATGGTCTTCGGCTGCGATCACGCCCTGCGCGGCGAGCATCTCGGCGTGCGCAAGCGAGCCGTCGATGTCCGCCCGCCACAGGCGCTTGTCGAAGAACACGCTCGCGGTGTAGCGCTTGACCAGCTCGCTCATCGGTTCGGAAAACAGCGCGGACCAGGCTTCGGATTTCTTGTCGAGTTGATTGGCGGACATGATGAGCGGCGGTGCGGGCCCCGACAGGCGCGGCGCACGAGGCTTGCCGCGAGCTGGGGCTGTCTTGGAGAATCGGTAGCCGAGTACATGCATATGCACCCGGCTGCACACGAATTGGCCGATTCTAGGAGACTCCCGCTTGCCCACCCCCGGCACGCCCGCGCGCAAGACGCGGCCGACCCAGCCGACCAGCCAGTTCGGCGCGACCACCATCTTCGATCACGTGGGCAGCGCCGCCGCGGCCAACCAGGCGGCTGCGGCCTTGTCGCCCTTCGATGCCTGCCAGATCGGTGTCGTGTTGCGCGCCGTGCTGTTCGTGCATGCGGTGGTCGCCGTGGCGGTGAGTTTCATCGCCGAGAGTCTTTCGTCCTGGTTGCTGAGCTTTGCCTATGGTGCAGCCATTGCCCTGCCGGCGACGCTCGCCTGGCTCGTGGTCGCCTGCGGCTTGAAGAAGCCGTTGGCGCGCCTTTCCGAGCCGGTGCAGTGGCTGGCCGCGGCCGGGCTCGGCGCCGTGTGTGCGGCCTACGGCTGGTGGCAGGTCGGCCTGCTCGGTCTGCCGGTGACCCACCACGTGCCCCAGATCGCGCCCATGCTCGCCGGGGCCTGCCTGGCGGCGGCGTTGTTCTATGCACTGCGGCTGCGCTCGCGCAGCCAGCTGCCGGCGGTGACGCAGGCGCGGCTCGCCGAACTGCAGTCGCGCATCCGGCCGCACTTCCTGTTCAACACCCTCAACACCGCCATTGCGCTGGTGCGGGTGGACCCCGGCCGCGCCGAGACGGTGCTCGAAGACCTTGCCGAGCTGTTCCGCGTCGCGCTGATCGAGTCGGGCAGCTCCGTCACGCTGGCCGAGGAGGTCGACCTCGCGCAGCGCTACCTGGCGATCGAGCAGATCCGCTTCGGCACCCGTCTGCAGGTGGTGTGGGAGATCGACGGCGCGGCCGGCGAGGCACGCGTGCCCCCACTTCTGCTGCAACCCTTGGTGGAGAATGCGGTGCGTCACGGCATCGAGCCGTCTCCCGAGGGCGGCTGGGTGCGGGTGCGCACGACGCTGCGGCGTGGGCAGGCCATCATCTCGGTCACCAACTCCGTGCCGGCGCACCCGGTGAAGAGCAGCGCGGGCCACGGCATTGCGCTGCGCAACGTGAAGGAGAGGCTGCGGCTGATGCACGACGTGAGCGCGCATTTCGCGGCCGGGCCGGAACGGGACACCTGGCGCGTGCAGGTGGCGGTGCCGATGGAATGAACTCAAGAAGAACCGGGGGGTAGCAAGAGATGCTGAGGGTACTGATCGTCGACGATGAAGAACTGGCCCGCCTGCGGCTGCGCAGCCTGCTGGGCGAATGCCAGTCTCCGGCGGCCGAGGTGGTGGGCGAGGCCGGCACGGCCGTGCAGGCCTTGAGCTGGCTGGCGCAGAACCGCTGCGACGTGATCCTGCTGGACGTGCAGATGCCGGGCGCGGACGGCACGCAACTCGCCGAACAGCTGCGCGCCCAGGAAGACGCGCCGGCCGTCGTGTTCGTCACGGCACATGCGGAGCACGCGGTCACGGCCTTCGAGCTGGAGGCGGTCGACTACCTCACCAAGCCGGTGCGGCGCGAGCGACTGCAGGCCGCCCTCGCGCGCGCGACCGAAAGGCTGAAACTGCGCGGCGTGCCGGAAGACCCGTCCGAGCCGGTGCTCGTCGTGAATGATCGCGGGCGCGTGACGCGTGTGCCGCTGTCGGAGGTGCTCTACCTCAAGGCCGAACTGAAGTACGTCACGCTGCGCACGCTGCACCACACCTACGTGCTCGATGATTCCCTGTCCGAGCTGGAAGAGCGGCTCGGCCCCCGCTTCCTGCGCATCCACCGCAACGCACTGGTGGCGCGCCGCGCCGTGCGTGCGCTGGAGCGCCGCGTGGTGCCCGGCGAGGAAGAAGACGCCGGCAAGGAAGGCTGGGCGGTGCGGGTCGAGGGCGTGGGCGAGTGGCTGGCCGTCTCGCGCCGGCAGGTCGCCGCGGTGCGCGAGGCGTTGACGAACGAAGGCCTGTAGCTCTTCCGGCGGCAGGCCTTTTCACCAAAGCTTCACGCGAGTGACGCTGCCGCGTCATTGCGCATGCCCACCATGAGGGTCCATGCATTGGATCCCCTGGCATCGAGATACACAGCTCTTCCAGCCTCCCGGTGGTGGCGCGGCGGCCGCGCCGCCGCGGCGTGGTCTGCGGGCACATCCACCATGCCGAGTTGCGCGACATCGACGGCATCCTCTATGCGAACGATGGCGACTGGGTCGAGAGCCTGACGGCGCTGGTCGAGCACCATGACGGGCGGCTGGAGATCATCGACTGGTCGACCTAGCGTCCCGACGGGTTCGGGCGCTTCCATTCGCCGTCGTCCGGCGTGATGGTGACGACTGCACCGGAGCGGGTCAGGGCGCGCGCCGAGAGCTTCGATCGGAGTGCCGTGTGCGAGGAGTTCCTGTCGTTCCTCGTTTCGATCAATGCGCAGGCACAGCCGCGGCTGCAGGTGGTGCCCAGCGGTCCTTGAGGGCGGCACACCTTGCTACCTCCTGTCTTAGAACGGTCACACGCCGGTCATATACTGAATTTCATGATTGCTGAGGTGTCGGAACAAGGCACAGGGTTGACCTTGCTCAACCGCGAGCGTGCCATCCTGGAGTTCAACTACCGCGTCCTGGCACAGGCCAGGCGCGAGGACGTTCCCCTCCTCGAAAGACTGCGCTACGTGTGCATCGTCTCGTCCAACCTCGACGAGTTTTTCGAGGTGCGCTTCGGCGACTACCTGGAAGCTTCGCGCCAGCCGGGGGCCGGGGTGTCGGCCCGCGATCTGGCCGAAGTGGCGGCTGCCGCGCACGTCCTGATCGACCAGCAGTACGCGATCTTCAACGACGAGGTGATGCCCGCGTTGCAGCGCGAAGGCATCGTGATCCTCAACCACGCCGAGCGCAACGCGGAGCAGCGCCAGTGGGTCGACCAGTTCTTCCAGCGGCAGGTTCGTCCGCTGCTCGTGCCGGTGGGGCTGGACCCCGCGCATCCGTTTCCGCAGGTCGCCAACAAGTCGCTCAACTTCATCGTCAAGCTGGGCGGCAAGGACGCCTTCGGCCGCGAGAACTCCATCGCCATCGTCAAGGTGCCGCGCGTGCTGCCCCGCGTGATCCGCCTGCCGGACAAACTGGCGGGCAATGGGTGCCAGGCCTTCGTGCTGTTGTCCAGCGTCATCCGGGCGCATCTCGAAGAGCTGTTCCCGGGGCGCAGCGTCGAAGCCTTTTCGCAGTTCCGCGTAACGCGCGACTCGGACCTCGCCGTCGACGAGCAGGACGTCACCAACCTGCGGCAGGCCTTGCGGACTTCGCTCAGCACACGCCACTTCGGCCTGGCGATCCGACTGGAGGTGGTGAACAGCTGCCCGCCGGAACTCTCCGCCTTTCTGTTGCATCAGTTCGGCCTGCCGGAGGCCGCGCTCTACCGCGTCAACGGCCCCGTCAACCTCGTGCGCCTGAACCAGCTGATCGACCAGGCCGACGCACCGCAGCTGCGGTTTCCGCCCTACGAGCCGGCATGGCCGGCCGGGTTGCAGCGCTCGATGCCGATCTTCGAGCAGCTCCGGCAAGGCGACGTGCTGCTCCATCACCCCTTCGAAAGCTTCGAGCCGGTGGTGCAGATGCTGCGCGAAGCGGTCTACGACCCGGACGTGCTCGCGATCAAGCAGACCATCTACCGCACCGGTGCCGAGTCGGTGCTGATGGACCTGCTGCTCGAGGCGGCCCGCCGCGGCAAGGAGGTGATGGCCGTCGTGGAGCTGAAGGCCCGCTTCGACGAAGAAGCCAACATCAATTGGGCGGAGCAGCTCGAGGCGGTGGGCGTGCAGGTGGTGTACGGCATCGTCGGGCTCAAGACGCATGCCAAGCTGCTGCTGATCACGCGGCGCGAGGAGGGCGCGCGCGGGCCCGTGCTGCGCCGCTATGCGCACCTGTCCACCGGCAACTACAACCCCCGCACCGCACGGCTCTACACCGACGTCGGCTATCTCACGGCCGACCAGGAACTGACCGCCGATGCGGACACGGTGTTCCAGCAACTCGCCAGCCTGACCAAGCTGCGCGCTCCGCGGCATCTGCTGATGGCGCCGTTCTCGCTGCACAAGCAGATGGTGCGCTACGTGGAGCAGGTGGGGGAGGCTGCAGCAGCAGGCAAGCCGGCACGCATCGTCGTGAAGATCAACGCGCTGACGGACGTGCCGCTGATCGAGGCGCTGGTGCGGGCCGCGCAGGCCGGCGCGCAGATCGACCTCATCGTGCGTGGGGCCTGCATGTTGCCGCCCAACGTGCCGGGCTGGACCGAGCGCGTACGCGTGCGCTCGGTCATCGGCCGCTTTCTCGAGCACACCCGGGTGCTGTACTTCCGCTGGGGCGAGTCGGAGTCCGACGAGGTGCTGTACCTGTCCAGCGCCGACTGGATGAGCCGCAACATGTTCCGCCGCATCGAGGTGGCCTGGCCCGTCCGGAACACGGCGCTGCGCCAACGCATCATCGACGAGTGCCTCGTGCCCTACCTGTATGACGCCAAGGACGCCTGGACCCTGCAGGCCGATGGCCATTACGAGCGGCTCGACATCGACGGGCAGAGCGCCCAGCAGGCACTGATGGCCGCCTACAGCAGCCAGCCGGTGGTGAGCTGATGGACCTGATCCTCTGGCGCCACCCGGAAGCGCAGATGCTGCGCCCCGGCAAGGACACGCCCGAGGACGACCTGCAGCGCGCGCTCACCGCCAAGGGCGAGCGGCAGGCGGTGCGCATGGCCGAGTGGCTCAACCAGCGACTCGTGCAATCGACCCGTGTGCTGGCCAGTCCCGCCCTGCGCACGCAGCAGACCGCGAGCGCGCTCGGTCGGCCTTTCAAGACGGTGGCTGCGCTCGCGCCGGGGGCCGAGGTCGAGGCGGTATTGCAGGCCGCACGATGGCCGGACAGCGGCGAGCCGGTGCTCGTCGTCGGGCACCAGCCGACCCTGGGCATGGTGGCTGCGCAGTTGCTGGCCGGGCAGGCGCTGCCGTGGGCCATCAAGAAGGGCGCGGTGTGGTGGTTGCGTCAGCGGGTACGTGACGGCGAGGACCAGGTGGTGCTGCAGGCCGTGCAGTCGCCAGACTGCCTTTGACGCACAGGGCCGAGCAAACGTGTCAGCCGGGTAGCGCGAGTTTCAGCGGTCCGGTGCGCTCCCACGCTGCCTGTTCCTCCTGCAGCAGGTAGAGCGTGCGCGGGTGCGCTTCAGCCCACGCGGTGCTCCAGCTCAGCGAAGCCACGTTGCCCTTGCGTTGCAGCTTGAGCGCGTTGAGGGCCGGCATGCGACGCGCATGGCACAGCAGCACCGCGAGCCGCAGACACAGCACCTGCCAGGCCGAGCGATCGTCGCGCAGGCAGTCGTCGAGCTTGCGCAGCCCGCCGCGCTGCCCGAGCACGAGTGCCGCGAGCCGGCGCTGCTGGGACTGCGAGAATCCGGGCGCGTCGATATGGCTCAACAGGTAGGCGCTGTGCCGGTGATGATCGTGGTGCGACACCATCATGCCCAGCTCGTGCAGTGCCGCCGCCCACTGCAGCTCGCGCTGCGCCTCCAACGTCGCCTTCGGTTCCACGCTGGCGTAGAGCGCCCGAGCCACCTGCTGCACCCGCTCGGCCTGCGCGGTGTCGACCTGGAAGCGTTCCTGGAGTTGCTGCACGGAGTCGTCGCGCATGTCGTGCGCATGGATCGCGTCGAGCGCCGCGTGGGCGCGTTCGTGCAGGTCGAAGATCACGCCCTGGCGCAGCGCGCCTCGGGCCGGCTGCAATGCACCGATACCGAAGTGCATGGCCAGCGTATAGAGGATGGACAAGCCGCCGCCCAGCACCGCCCGCCGGTCTTCTTTGAGCCCGGGCAGGGCCAGCGATTCGATGCGTCCGGCGCGCAGGCATTGCTCGATGCACCAACGCAAGCCGTCGGGCGTGATCGTGCCGTCGGTGATGCCGTTGGCCGCCAGCAGCTGCGACACCGCGCCGGCCGTGCCCGAAGAACCGAGCGCTTCGTCCCACTGCCCCGGCGCGAACACTTCGAGCGCCTCTTCCAGTTCGGCGCCGGCGGCGATCTGGGCCGCGCGAAAGCCGGCCTCGGTGAAGCGGCCCTTGTCGAAGTAGCGCATCGAGAGGCTCACGCTGCCCACCTGGAACGATTCGGCCACCAGGGGTGTGCGTCCTTCGCCCAGGATCATCTCGGTGGAACGCCCCCCGATGTCGATCACCAGCCGGCGGCCCGCGCTCGAGGGTTGCAGGCGTGCCACGCCGGCATAGATGAGGCGGGCCTCCTCGCGACCCGAGATCACCTCGATGGGATGCCCCAGCACGGCTTGCGCGCGGGCCAGGAAGGCATCGCGGTTGCGTGCCTCGCGCAGCGTCTGCGTGGCCACCGCTCGCACCTGGTGCGGGCCGAAGCCGCGCAGTCTTTCGGCGAAGCGAGCAAGGCAGGCCAGGCCGCGCAGCGTCGCCTCCTCGGTCAGCATGCCATGGGCGTCGAGCCCGCCACCAAGGCGCACCGTTTCCTTCAGGTAGTCGAGCCGGCGGTAGCGGCCACGCTGCAACTGCCCGATCTCCAGGCGGAAGCTGTTGGAGCCCATGTCCACGGCAGCCAGGAGGTTTTGGGTGTCGGCGTTGTTGTCGGTTTTCTGCGCGGTCATGGACACGCATTGTCCCTGCATTTGCCTGGCACGACGGTGACGGCAGGTCAGGCGCGGGGCTCGCCTGCATGATCGGCGTGGCTCGTGTACGCTGCGCAGCTTCGAGCCCCAAGCGGTCCGGGCCGATGCCGCAGCGGTGTTCCCGCGGACCGCGCCTTTCACCCCGGAGACGTTGATGCAAAAGGAAGATTTCGACAGCCTGACGCCCACGCGCGACTTCTCTCGTCGCAGCTTCGTCAAGACGGCCGTCGGCAGCGGTTTTGCCGCCGCCGTGCTGCCGGTGACCGCCCAGACGATCAAGACCGATGCCGACGGCCTGACCGTCGGCGAGGTCACGGTGATGGTCGGTGATTTCAAGATGCCGGCGTACCGCGCGCAGCCTGCCGGCAAGAGCAACCTGCCGGTGGTGCTGGTGATCTCCGAGATCTTCGGCGTGCATGAATACATCGCCGACGTCGCGCGGCGTTTGGCCAAACTCGGCTATCTGGCCATTGCGCCCGAGCTGTTCGTGCGACAGGGCGATCCGCAGGCGTACGGCGAGATCGCGAAGCTGCAGGCCGAGGTGATCTCGAAGGTGCCCGATGCACAGGTGATGGGCGACCTCGACGCCACGGTGGCTTGGGCCCGCGCCAACGGCGGCGACACCAGCCGCCTCGGCATCACCGGGTTCTGCTGGGGTGGCCGCATCACCTGGCTCTATGCCGCGCACGGTCCGGTGAAGGCCGGCGTGGCCTGGTACGGCAGGCTGGTCGGCAACAGCACCGAGTTGACGCCGAAGCATCCGGTCGAGCTCGCGGGGCAGTTGAAGGCTCCGGTGCTCGGCCTCTATGGCGGCCAGGACGCCGGCATTCCGCTTGACACCGTTGATAAGATGAAAGCCGCATTGGCCGCGGGAAGCGCGGCTGCCAAGCAGTCCGAGTTCGTGGTCTACCCCGACGCGCCGCATGCCTTCCACGCCGACTACCGGCCGAGCTATCGCAAGGAGGCGGCCGAAGACGGTTGGAAACGCTGCACGGCCTGGCTCAAGAAGCACGGCGTCGCGTGACCGGCGGATCTCGGTGAGGGCGCGCGCGCTCAACAAGTTTCTTTGAACCCCGTGGGCCGGGCCCGGTGCCGCCCGGCTTTCGGGGCATTACAGTTGCGCGGCTCTTTTTCTGGTTCGACATGACGCTGACCTATATCGTCCTCGCCACGCTGTTGGGGGGCGTGCTTTCCGTACTGATCGCCGCGAGTCTCACGCTCACCGTGTTGAGCAAGCTGGTGCGCCACCTGGTCAGCCTGTCCGCCGGCGTGTTGCTGGGGACCGCACTGCTCCACGTGCTGCCCGAGGCCTTCGAAAGCGCCGCGGGCGCCCATGAACTGTTCCTCACGTTGCTGGCCGGGCTGCTGTTCTTCTTCCTGCTCGAGAAGGCCGAGCTGTATCGCCACGGTCACCACCATGAGGGCGACGGCGATCACCACCACCACGGTTTCGACCACGACCAAGCCGGTCGCGGCGGGTGGAGCGTGCTGATCGGCGACAGCATCCACAACTTCTGCGACGGCATCATCATCGCCGCCGCCTTCCTGGCCGAGCCCCGCCTCGGGCTCGTCACCGCGCTCGCCGTCATCGCCCACGAGATCCCGCAGGAGGTGGGCGACTACATCGTGCTGCTCAACGCCGGCTTCTCGCGTGCCAAGGCGCTGCTCTACAACGCGCTCTCGGGTCTGGCCGCCGTGCTGGGCGGCGTGCTCGGCTACTTCGTGGTCGGCCCCTGGGAAGACCTGTTTCCCTACCTGCTCGTGATCGCATCATCGAGCTTCATCTACGTTGCGGTGGCCGACCTGATCCCGCAGTTGCAGCGCCGGTTGTCGCTGAAGGAGACCGCCGCCCAGTTGGCTTGGCTGGGGGCCGGTCTGGCCTTCGTGACCTTCATCGTCGGGCAGTTCCACAGCCACTGAGCAACGCCGCGCCGCAGAGGTTCTGGGCTCCAAACCGACAGTTGAGCAGATTCCCCGAGCATCGCAGGCACGCAAGTTCGCGCACGGCTCGCGCCGGCCCAACAAACACCGCGGATCCGGCTCCGCCGGTCCGCTGGTGTTGCCCCCTCGAGGGGGCGGCCGAAGGCCGTAGGGGGTGGGCCTACTTCACAACCAGCACGGGAATGGCGCTGTGGGTGAGCACGCGGTTGGTCTCGCTGCCCAGCAGCAGGGCCTGCACGCCACGGCGGCCATGCGACGCCATGACGATCAGGTCGCAGTCCTGCTGCTTGGCGTAGTCGACCACCGCTTCCCACACGCTCACCGATTCCACGGTGTGCGCGGTGCAGGCCACACCGGCGGTACTGCAGGCCTCGCGCACCTGGGTCACGTTCTTGGTGGCAACCCGCTCCTGCGCGTCGAGGAACTCCTGCGGCAACGTGGGCTGCATTTCGGAGATCGCGCTGTACGGATACGGATCCTTCACGCTGATGGTGAAGATCTGCCCGCCGGTCAGTTTGGCCAGCGAGATGGCCGTGGAGATGGCACGTTGCGTGATATCGGAGCCATCGGTGGGGACGAGGATGCGCTTGTACATGGAGACCTCCGTGCGGTGAGTCAGGGTGGACTGCATCGTGCCCGGATCAGGCCCGCTCATGTTGACGCAGGTCAAGCGCACCATGCAAGCCCATTGCCCTCCGTGCAGATGGTGGATTCGCCGGTTTTCCGGCCCCGCGGGCGAGGATCCGTCAACCCCGCGCCACCGGGCGCGACGGATCGGCGCACCACTCGCTCCATGAACCCGGGTACAACGAAGCGCCGCCGAGGCCCGCCACTTCCATGGCCAGCAGGTTGTGGCATGCCGTGACGCCCGAGCCGCACTGGTGCACCACGGCAGTGGGCGATGCGCCGGCGAGCAGCGTCTCGAACTCTCGCCGCAGGTCCGCGGCCGGCTTGAAGCGACCGTCGGGTGCGAGGTTGTCCTTGAAGAAGCGGTTCACGGCGCCGGGGATGTGCCCCGCCACCGGGTCGAGCGGCTCGACGTCGCCACGGTAGCGCTCGGGTGCGCGTGCATCCAGCACCCGTAGCGCCGGCTGGCCGAGGCGGGCCTGCAAGGCGGCTGCATCGATGCTCGACACGAGCGGTGCCGCAAGCGGGTAGGGCGGGGCGTCGATGACGGCAGAGGGCTCGTCGAGGCTCAGCTCGCCGCCGGCCGACTGCCATGCGGCCAGCCCGCCATCGAGCACCGAGACCGCTTCATGCCCCAGCCACTTCAGCATCCACCACGCCCGCACGCAGAACATGCCGCCCTGCCGGTCGTAGACCACCACATGCTTGCCGGGTGAGGCGCCCAGGCGGGCCGCCGTTGCGGCAAACGTCTCGCGGGCGGGCAGCGGGTGGCGGCCGTTGCGGCCGTTCTTTTCGGAAGAAAGATCCCGGTCGAGGTGGACGTAGCGAGCCCCGGGCAGGTGACCGGAGCGGTAGGCGCTTTCGCCGGCATTCACGTCGGCGAGATCGAAGCTCACGTCCCACAGGACGGGCGGCTGCGGGCCGCGCAGTTGGGCTTGCAGTTGTTGGGCAGAGATCAGAGGTGCAGTGTTCATGTCTCGGTGGTCGATGTGGTGGACGTGGCCGGCGCGGCCTTGGTACGGAGAAAGGTCGCCGCCATGCCGGCCGCGACGATCAGCAGCATGCCCGCGACCGCCATCCACGTGATGGGGTCGTCGAACAGCAGCGCGCCGTAGATGAAGGAGAAGACGATGCCCAGGTACTGCAGGCTGGCGTTGACGAGCGTCTTGCCGGTGGCGTAGGCACGCGTCATCATCAACTGGGCCACGGTGGCCAGCAGCCCCACCGCCAGCAGCAGGGCCACGCCTTTGGCGCTGTGTTCGCTCATGCCGGTGTAGAGCATGGTCAGCGCACCGGCCGTCACTCCGCCGAGCGAGAAGTAGAAGACCACGCGGTACTCCGGCTCGCCCGCACGCCCGAGCGCCGTCACCTGCAGGTAGGCCGTGGCGCTGAGCATGCCCGAGAGCAGGCCGACGAGGCCGTGCCACAGCTGCTGCTGGTCGATCGTCGGGCGCAGGATCAGCGCCACGCCGGCAAACCCGGCCAGCACGGTGGCGATCAGGCGGGCGTCGATGCGCGCCCCACCGAGCAGGATGGCACCGCCGAGCAGGAACAGCGCCATCCAGACCGACGACATGTAGTTGAGCGTCATCGCGGTGGCGAGCGGCAGGTTGCTGATCGCGTAGAACCACATGCACAGCGCCGCCACGCCCGAGAGGCTGCGCCAGAAGTGCATGGCCGGCACGCTGGTGCGCAGCGTGCCGCCGCGCCGCCACGCGAGGATGGACAGCATCGTCGCGCCGACCAGCCCGCGGTAGAACACGATCTCGCCCGGCGAGTAGTAGGCCGATGCGTACTTCACGCACAAGCCCATCGTCGCGAACAGGAAGGACGCGAGCACCATCAGCATGGGGGCCTGCATCACAGCACATCCTCCTCGGCGCGCAGCAGGTGCGAAGGCGGTGCCGGCAACTCGGCGTCTCGAGGCAGCGCGTAGACCTCCACCGAGCGGTCGCGGCCCTTCACCTGGCGTGCGCCGAGCGGCATCAGCAGCGAACCCAGTTCGTCGGGCAGCAGTTCGCGCGTCTGCTGGTTCACCAGGACGTTCACTTCAGGATGCTCCTTGCTGAGGCTCTCGAGCCGGGCCGCGATGTTCACCGTGTCGCCGATCACGGTGTAGATGCATCGCTCGGGCGAGCCGATCTGGCCCGCCAACGCGGTGCCGCTGGCCAGGCCGATGCCGATGACCAGCGGCGGCGCACCGTACACCGCACGCTCGCGGTTGAACTCTTCCAGCGAGCGTTGCATCTCGACCGCCGCGTACAGCGCGCGCTCGACGCGGTGCTCGTCGGGCGTCGGGGCGCCGAACACCACCACCATCGCGTCTCCCATGAAGTTGTTGACGTACCCGCCGTAGCGTTGCACCGCCTCGGTCATGCGGGTGAAGTATTCATTGAGCGTCAGCACGATGTCGCGCGGCTTCATGTCCTCGCACAACTGCGTGAAACCCCGGATGTCGCTCAACAGCACGGTCACTTCCACCTCGTGACCACCGAGCATGAGTTCGCCCTGCAGCAACTGGTCGCGCACTTCGGGCGAGACGAGCCGGCCGAACACGTCGCGCTCGCGTTCGCGCTTTTCCAGCTCCCAGCTCATGTGGTTGAACGATTGCGCGAGCAGGCCGAGTTCGTCGTCGCGGTCCAGCTCGACGTGCGCGTTCAGGTAGTGCCCGCGCAGGATCGCCCGTGCCGAGCGTGCGACGCTGCGCACGTCGTGAGCCAGTCCGCGGGCAAATCGCCACGCCACGCCTGCGGCGAGGCACGAGACCGCCAGCACGACGAGGCTGAAGTGGAGCAGCTCTTCGCGCACCAGGGCCCGGTATGCGTCGAGCGACTCGATCACGAGCACGCTCCAGCCGGCACGGGCCGGCGCTTCCGCCATCAATGCGTCTGCGCCCGCGGTCAGTCCGTTCTCGGTGTTCGGCGTGACCGTTCCGCCGGGTCGGTGGGTGGCCGATGCGATCAGCGCGCCGCGGTCGTCGTGCAGCAGCACACGCACGTCTTCCGACGCGTCGGCCGGGAGTTCGAGGGTGCCGGCGATCGCCTCGCGCGGCAGGCCGACGACGACCCAGCCGATGACCCCGGGCAGGCCATTGCCGGCATCGGAGACCGGATGGAACACGTCTACGCCGCCGTCCGGGGCCCGGCGGGCGATCCATCTCGGCGCACCGGTGTCCGGGGCCGCGGGTGCGGCGCGCTGCGTGCCGCCGGCGGGATGCGCCATCAGTACCGAGCCGTCGGGGCCGAGCAGTTGCACCCGATCGACCTCCGGGTGGCTGCGCACCACGCTGCGCAGTTCGGCCATCAGGCCGTTGTCCATCGGCAGCGTGCCATTCATCAACTCGACCGTCGCCGGCGTCGCGGCCACCATGGCCGCCAGTTGTTCGCCGCTGAGCATGGACTGGCGCACCCGGCCGGCCAGCAACTCGGCGGTCTGGCGGGTGCGGCGTTCCTGCTCCAGTTTCAGGCGCTGCGAGCTGCCGGTGAGCGACAGCAGCCCGGCGATCACCAGCGGGACGATCGTGAGCAGCAGCACGGCTGCGGGCAGCGTGCGACTGAGGGACCGGCGCTGCAGATCAGCGGGCGCGGTGTTCACGAGATGAGGAGGGTGGGCCGGGGCGACACGCAGGCGATTGTGCAGGATATGGGCCGCTCCCACGCACTTTGCGCGGCCAGATGGAACGACGCCCGGCGGGGCCGGGCGTCGGGGGGGCAGGGTACTCAGCCCTTGAACTGCATCATCTGCCGGTACCACTCGTGGAAGTGCTGCATGCCGTCTTCCATCGGGCTCTGGTAGGGGCCGACCTCGTTGTCGCCGCGCTCGAACAGGGCCTTGCGGCCCCAGTCCATGCGCAGGGCGATCTCGTCGTCCTCGACGCAGGTCTCCATGTAGGCGGCCTGCTCGGCTTCGACGAATTCGCGTTCGAACGCGGCGATTTCCTCGGGGTAGAAGAACTCCACCACGTTGAGCGTCTTCTGCGGGCCCTTCGGGTACAGCGTCGACACCACCAGCACGTGCGGGTACCACTCGACCATCACATTGGGGTAGTACGTGAGCCAGATCGCGCCTTGCTTCGGCGGCACGCCGTCGTTGAAGCGCAGCACGGCGTCATGCCACTTCCGGTAGGTGTCGGAGCCGGGCTTGCCCAGTGCGTTCGCCACGCCGACCGTCTGCACCGAGTATTCGCGTCCGAACTCCCAGCGCAGGTCGTCGCAGGTCACGAAGTTGCCCAGGCCGGGGTGGAAGGGGCCGACGTGGTAGTCCTCCAGGTAGACCTCGATGAAGGTCTTCCAGTTGTAGTCGCACTCGTGCAGTTCCACCTTGTCGAGCACATAGCCCGAGAAGTCGAGCTCCGCGGCCGGGCCCAGCCTGGCGAGGTCGGTGTGGATGTCGCGGCCGTTGTCCTCGAACACCAGCCCGTTCCACGTGCGGACCTTGTAGTTGTTGAGGTTCAGGCAAGGGTCCTGCGGAAAGTGCGGCGCGCCGAGCAACTGCCCGTCGAGGCCGTACGTCCAGCGGTGCAACGGGCACACGATGTTGCTCTTGGTGTTGCCGCGCCCACGCAGCATCACCGCCTGCCGGTGGCGGCAGACGTTGGAGATCAGCTCCACGCCGTTGGGTGTACGCACCAACGCCCGGCCTTCGCCTTCCTGGGGCAGGGCGTAGTAGTCCCCGACCTCGGGCACGGCGAGTTCGTGCCCGAGATACCGGGGACCGCCATGGAAGATGAGCTCCATCTCGCGGCGGAACAGCTCGCCGTCGAAATATGCCGATACCGGCAGTTGCGTGTGGCTTTGCTCAAGGGCAATGCTTAGGTCTGACATGATCCCCAGGATCTCCAAAAACCAATGTCCAACCACCACCCACGGTGGGCCCATCTCCCCCTCTCGCTAGACGACCTGTGGCAATTCGGGCGCGGCTCAAGCCAAACCTCCAGTCGAATGCGAGGCCGCGGCGATTTTTGCAAGGGGAACCTGACATTTTAGACGGGGTGGGAAAGACCGGGTTGCATGGCGTCAAGCCCGGGTCGGAATTGGACCGGCCTCCCCAGAACGGCACCGGCATGGTGCATGTGCCGCTGACTACAATGGGCGGTTTCACCTGCACGTCATGCCCAAGACCCCGACCCCTACCGAAGGCGCCGAGCCGGCGAGCTACGAAGAGGCGCTGGCCGAGCTGGAGCGGCTGGTGTCCGAACTCGAATCGGGCCAGTTGCCGCTCGATCGCCTGCTGCAGAGCTACCAGCGGGGGGCACAGCTGCTCACCTATTGCCGCGGCCGCCTCGAAGCGGTGGAGCAACAGGTGAAGGTGCTGGAAGACGGGCAACTCAAGCCCTGGATGCAAGCATGAGTCTTTCCCTGAGCGGCCTCGAGGCTGCTGCCCCGGCTGTCACCCCCGCCGGCTTCGACGGCTGGGCGCAGGCACAACTCGTGCGCGTCGAGGCGGCGCTGTCGCAGTGGGTCCCTGCCGGTGCACCTGCCGGCCTGGGCGAAGCCATGCGCTATGGCGTGCTCGATGGTGGCAAGCGGCTGCGTCCGCTGCTCGTGCTGGCAGCGGCCGAGTCATTGGGCGGGCATGCCGAGGCTGCGCTGCGCGCCGCCTGTGCGGTGGAACTGATCCATGCCTATTCGCTGGTGCACGACGACATGCCGTGCATGGACAACGACGTGCTGCGCCGAGGCAAGCCCACGGTCCACGTGAAGTTCGGCGAGGCCACGGCCATGCTGACGGGTGATGCGATGCAGGCGCTGGCTTTTGAGGTGCTGACGCCCGATCCGGCGGTGGTGCCGCCGGCGCTGCAGGCCACGTTGTGCCGTCTCCTCGCACGGGCGTCCGGGCATGAGGGCATGGCGGGCGGGCAGGCGATCGACCTGGCGAGCGTCGGCCGCTCGCTCGACGAAGCCGGGCTGCGCGACATGCACCGCCGCAAGACCGGCGCGCTGCTGCGCGCCAGCGTGCAGATGGGCGCGGCCTGCGGCACGCTCGATGCGCCCGCATGGGAGGCACTGTCCGACTACGGCTGGGCCGTGGGCCTGGCCTTCCAGGTGGTCGACGACATCCTCGATGTGACCCAGGCCTCCGAAACGCTGGGCAAGACCGCCGGCAAGGACGCCGACAACGGCAAGCCCACGTACGTGTCGGTGCTCGGTCTCGAAGCCGCCCGCCGCTATGCGGCTCAGTTGCGCGAGCAGGCCCACGACGCGCTGGCCAAGGCAGGGCTCGAAGACGCCGGCCTCCTGGCCGTGCTCGCAGACAAAGTCGTGGATCGGCAAAGCTGATGAAGTATTCCCTCCTCGAAACCATCCAGTCCCCGGCCGACCTGCGCCGCCTGCCGCGCGCCGAGCTGAAGCGCCTGGCGGACGAACTGCGCGACTTCGTTCTGCACAGCGTGTCGCAGACCGGCGGGCACTTGTCGTCCAACCTCGGCACGGTGGAACTCACCATCGCGCTGCATTACGTGTTCGACACGCCGAACGACCGCCTCGTGTGGGACGTGGGCCACCAGACCTACCCGCACAAGGTGCTCACCGGCCGGCGCGAGCGCATGCCCTCGTTGCGCCAGATCGGCGGCATCAGCGGCTTCCCGCGGCGCGACGAAAGCGAGTACGACACCTTCGGCACCGGGCACTCGTCCACCTCCATCTCCGCCGCCCTGGGCATGGCCCTGGCCGCGAAGCAGAAGGGCGAGGACCGCAAGGCCGTCGCGATCATCGGTGACGGCGCAATGACCGCCGGCATGGTGTTCGAGGCGCTCAACAACGCGGGCTACCCCCATGCGGTGGGCTCGGCCGACATGCTGGTGGTGCTGAACGACAACGACATGTCGATCTCGCCGCCGGTCGGCGCGCTGAACAAATACTTCGCGCGGCTCATGTCCGGGCGCTTCTACGCCGCCGCACGCGAGGGCGCCAAGCAGGTGCTGAAGAACGCGCCGCCGCTGTTCGAGCTGGCACGCCGCATCGAGGAACACGCCAAGGGCATGATCGTGCCGGCCACGATCTTCGAGGAGTTCGGCTTCAACTACGTCGGCCCCATCGACGGACACGACCTCGATTCGCTGATTCCCACGCTCGAGAACCTGCGCAACCTCAAGGGGCCGCAGTTCCTGCACATCGTCACCAAGAAGGGCTACGGCTACAAGCTGGCCGAGGCCGACCCGATCGCCTACCACGGGCCCGGCAAGTTCAACCCGGCCGAAGGCCTGAAGAAGGCGCCGGCCGGCAAGCCCACGTTCACGCAGGTGTTCGGTCAGTGGCTGTGCGACATGGCCGAGCAGGACGAGCGGCTGGTCGGCATCACACCCGCCATGCGCGAGGGCTCGGGCATGGTCGAGTTCGAGAAGCGCTTCCCCCAGCGCTATCACGATGTCGGCATTGCCGAGCAGCACGCGGTCACCTTTGCGGCCGGCATGGCGTGCGAAGGCCTGAAGCCGGTGGTCGCGATCTATTCGACCTTCCTGCAGCGCGCCTACGACCAGCTGATCCACGACGTGGCGCTGCAGAACCTGCCGGTCGTCTTCGCGCTCGACCGTGCCGGCATCGTCGGCGCCGACGGCGGCACGCACATGGGCGCGTTCGACGTCGCCTTCCTGCGCTGCATACCCAACATGAGCGTGATGACGCCGGCCGACGAGAACGAATGCCGGCAACTGCTGTACACCGCGTTCCAGCAGAACCACCCCACGGCCGTGCGCTACCCGCGCGGCAGCGGTGCGGGGGTCGAAGTCCAGAAGGACATGGCGGCGCTGCCGTTCGGCAAGGGTGAATTGCGCCGCAAGGGTCAGCGCATCGCCTTCCTCGCGTTCGGCACCTTGCTCTATCCCGCACTGCAGGCCGCCGAGAAGCTCGACGCCACGGTGGCCAACATGCGCTTCGTGAAGCCGCTGGATGCTGCGCTCGTCGAAGAGCTGGCACGCACGCACGATGCGCTCGTCACCGTGGAAGAAGGCTGCATCGCCGGCGGTGCCGGCAGCGCGGTGGCCGAGGCGCTGCACGCTGCCGGCCTCACCACGCCGGTGCTGATGCTGGGCCTGAAGGACGAGTTCATCGAGCATGGCGACCCGGCCAAGTTGCTGGCGCTGCAAGGGCTGGACGCCGCTGGCATCGAGCGCTCAGTGCTGCAGCGCTTCGGCGCCAAGCTGGAGCTGGTGCGGCCGGCCGCCAACGAATGAGATCGTCATCCCCCTCTGTGCCCTAGGGTTTGCCCCAAGGCCTCAGACTGTCGCGCGGGCGATTGACACCGCCCACCGCTGAGGACAACCATGAACGACATGACCAGCCTGAAGAACCTGATGCCCGTGCCCGAGGCGATGCCCGACGTGCAGAGCACGCGCGACGAGCGCCGCCTCGCGATCCAGCGCGTGGGTGTCAAGGAGGTGCGCTACCCCCTGCAGTTGCGCATCGGCGGTCAGGTCCAGCCCAGCGTCGCGACCTGGGATCTCGACGTTGCGCTGCCTGCCGACCAGAAGGGCACGCACATGTCGCGCTTCGTGGCGTGGCTCAACGAGCAGCACACCAAGCCGATTGAAGCTGCGGGCCTGCGCGACGACCTCGCCGGCATGCTGAAGCTGTTGAACGCGAACGAAGGCCGCATCGAGGCGCGCTTCTCGTTCTTCATCCTGAAGACCGCGCCCGTCTCCGGTGTGCAGAGCCTGCTCGACTACCAAGGCAAGTGGATCGCCGAAACCCGCGCCGGCCAGACCACGGTGTGGGCCGAGGTGGTGGTGCCGGTCAAGTCGCTGTGCCCCTGCTCGAAGGAAATCTCCGAGTTCGGCGCGCACAACCAGCGCTCGCACGTGACGATCCGCGCTGAGTTGCTGGGCGACCTCGACTGGCACGAACTGGTGCGTTTTGCCGAAGAGAGCGCCTCCAGCGAGATCTGGCCGCTGCTCAAGCGCACCGACGAAAAGTGGATCACCGAGCGCGCCTACGAGAACCCCAAGTTCGTCGAGGACCTGGTGCGCGACGTGGCACTGCGCCTGAACGCCGAAGCCCGCATCGGCCGCTACCGCGTCGAAGTCGAAAACTTCGAGTCGATTCACAACCACTCGGCATTCGCGGTCATCGAGCGCGAATGAGCACGGCCG
>NZ_CAMLJQ010000038.1 GCF_946480305.1 uncultured Caldimonas sp. | reverse complement strand
CGGAACAGCACGCGCGCCAGGATGTTGAGCAGCAGCACGCCGATGGTGATCAGGAACACGCCGGCCCAGGCCAGCTTCTGCCAGTTTTCGTACGGGCTCATCGCGAACTTGAAGATGGTCACCGGCAGGCTGGCCATCGGCTCGCCCAGGCTGGCGGTCCAGAACTGGTTCGACAACGCGGTGAACAGCAGCGGTGCCGTTTCACCCGAAATGCGCGCCAGCGCCAGCAGCACGCCGGTCACCACACCGGCGCGAGCAGCCTTCAGCGTGATGGAAGAGATCACCTTCCACTTCGGGGTGCCCAGCGCATAGGCCGCCTCGCGCAAGGCATTTGGAATCAGTGAGAGCATGTTCTCGGTGGTGCGGATCACCACGGGGATCACGATCAGCGCCAACGCCAGCACGCCGGCCCAGCCCGAGAAGCTCTTCACCTGCGCTACCACCACGGCATAGATGAACAGGCCAATCACGATCGACGGCGCCGACAACAGGATGTCGTTGATGAAGCGCGTGACGCTGCCGAGCCAGCCGCGCTGGCCGTACTCGGCGAGGTAGACGCCGGCCAGGATGCCGATCGGCGTGCCGATCAATGTCGCCAGCGCCACCATCATCAGCGAACCGAAGATGGCATTGGCAAGGCCGCCGGTTTCTGCCATCGGTGGCGGCGTCATCTCGGTGAACAGCGACATGGTCATACCGCCGATACCGAGCCGCACGGTTTCGAAAAGAATCCACAGCAGCCAGAACACGCCGAAGGCCATCGCGACAAGCGACAGCGTCAATGCGATTGCGTTGACCCGCTTGCGCCGCTGGTGCATCGCCAGGCGGCCGGCGTCGAGCGTACTCAGGTTCATGTCCGCACTCCTTCGCGCTTCTTCAGCTGCATCAGCAGCACCTTCGACAGCGAGAGCACGACGAAGGTGATGAAGAACAGCACCAGCCCCAGGTAGATCAGCGACGACTGGTGCAGACCCTCGGCCGCTTCGGCAAACTCGTTGGCGAGTGCCGAGGTGATGCTGTTGGCCGGCTCGAACAGCGACAACGAGCTGAGCTGGTTCATGTTGCCGATGATGAAGGTCACCGCCATGGTCTCGCCCAGGGCCCGGCCGAGGCCCAGCATGATCCCGCCGATGACACCGGTCTTGGTGTAGGGCAGCACCACCTTCCAGACCACTTCCCAGGTGGTCGAGCCCAGCCCGTAGGCTGACTCCTTCAGCATCGCCGGCGTGACCTCGAACACGTCACGCATCACCGAGGCGATGAAGGGGATGATCATGATCGCGAGGATGATCCCCGCCGCGAGTATCCCGATGCCCACGGGCGGCCCCGAGAACAGCGCGCCGAGATAGGGGACGTCGCCGAAGGCCGCCTGCAGCGGCTGCTGCACGAAGGTCGCAAGGATGGGCCCGAACACGAGCAGACCCCACATGCCGTAGACGATGGACGGGACCGCCGCGAGCAGCTCGATCGCCACGCCCAGCGGGCGTCGCAGCCACTTGGGGGACAGTTCCGTCAGGAACAGCGCGATGCCGAAGCTCACGGGCACCGCGATCAGCAGCGCGATGAAGGATGTCATCAGCGTGCCGTAGATCATCACCAGGCCGCCGTACTTGTCCTGCACAGGGTCCCAGTCGGTGCTCCACAGAAAACCGAAGCCGAACTCCTCGATGGCCGGTGCTGCACCGATCACGAGGGAAATGATGATGCCGGCCAGCAAGGCCAGCGTCAGCAGGGCGGCGCCATGCGCAAGCGCAGAAAAAAGCGTGTCCGCCCAGGGCGAGGCGCGCCTCACCACTGGCGGCTCCCCCATCGGGTCCGTTCGTTCCATCTTTTCGGGCTTGTATTGGGATGCGGGGAGTGTAGCGGCCACGATGCCCTCTTCTCATGTGAGGGCGGGGTGGCAAGCCACCCCGCGCCTACTTCTCGGACGCTCGGTCCTGGAGCCTGATTTACATGGAGGCGACGTTCTTGCCGGTCGCGTCCTTGATCACACCCCACTGCTTGCGCACCAGGTTCTTCACCGAGTCCGGCAGCGGCACGTACTCGAGATCCGATGCCATCTGGTCGCCACTCTTGTAGGCCCAATCAAAGAACTTGAGCGCTGCGGCAGCCTGGGCCGGCTTCTCCTGGGCCTTGTGCATCAGGATGAAGGTAGCGCCGGTGATCGGCCACGCGTCCTTGCCGGCCTGCTCGGTCAGCACCTGGTAGAAGCTCTTGTCCCACTGCGCCCCGGCAGCCGCCGCCTTGAAGTTGACTTCGTCCGGAGAGACGTAGTTGCCATCCTTGTTGCGCAACTGGACATGGGCCATCTTGTTCTGCTTGGCGTACGCGTACTCGACATAGCCGATCGAGTTCGGCAGGCGCTGCACGAAGGCGGAAACACCCTCATTGCCCTTGCCGCCCGCACCGGTCGGCCAGTTCACGGCCGTGCCTTCGCCGACCTTGCTCTTCCACTCGGCATTGACCTTGGACAGGTAGTTGGTGAACAGAAAGCTGGTGCCGGAGCCGTCGGCGCGGCGCACCACAGCGATGGTGGCGTCCGGCAGCGGCACGCCGGCGTTCAGCGCGGCAATCGCCGGGTCGGTCCACTTGGTGATCTTGCCCAGATAGATGTCGCCCAGCACCTGGCCGGTCATCTTGATCTGGCCCGGGGCGATGCCCTTGATGTTGACCACAGGCACGACGCCGCCGATAACGGTCGGGAACTGAATGAGGCCGTCCTTGGCCAGTTCTTCGTCTTTCAGGGGCGCGTCGGAAGCACCGAAGTCCACCGTCTTGGCCTTGATCTGGCGAATGCCGGCTCCGGAGCCGACGGATTGGTAATTGATGCGCGCACCGGTCGCCTTGTTGTAGGCGTCAGCCCACTTTGCATACACCGGAGCGGGGAAGGAAGCACCAGCGCCGGTCACATCCTGAGCGTGAGCAACGCCGACCACGCCCACCAGCGCCGCGGCAGCCAGTCCGGATCGGATCAAAGAGAAGTTCATGTATGCACCTTTCATCAGGGATGGACACAGAAGGAGAAATGCCTTCCGACCGGCGGGACTGTAAGTCGGCGATGTGACAACTCCATGACATGCGCAGCGGCAATCCGCCCTCCTGATCAAGAGCCACGCGGCTGTCATACCGGAGTCACCCCGCTGTCACAAACGGCTCCTAAGCTCTGCGGCGCTGATTTCCCGCTCCCGGGTCCACCCTCACCCGCGGACAGACACAGCTCGACACCGTTTCCACAGGAGCTCACATGAACAAACGGACCTGGTTGCTTGCATCTGGCGTCATGCTGCTGGCGGTCGTCGCCGGCTGCGCCTCCACCTCCGGCCCCCGGACGGTGGCCGACACGGCCGCCGCCACACCTCAGCTTTCCACGCTGAACAAGCTGATCCGCGAGGCCGGCATGACGGACACGCTGCGTGCCGCCGGCCCGTACACCGTGTTCGCGCCCTCGGACGAGGCCTTCAAGGCCGTGCCCAAGGCGACGCTGGACGCCCTGGCCCAGGACAAGGAGCAGCTGAAAGCGCTTCTGGCCTACCACGTCGTCCCGGGCAAGATGCCAGCTCAACAAGTGCAGAGCGGCAAGGTCAAGACCGTCCAGGGCGAAAGCATCGAGCTGGCCAAGGCCGGCGGCTTTGTGACAGTGGGCGAGGCCCTCGTGACGCAGTCCGATGTGGAGGCCTCCAACGGCGTGGTTCATGTCATCGACCGCGTGCTGATCCCACCCAAGAAGAAGTAAACGCCCCGGCCGCCGGGCACCCGACCACGAGCGGCCAAGAAGAACAAGACGAACTCCAGGGAGAACCTTGCACACCAGGCCACGCTTGTTTCCCAGGCGCGGCCTCTTTTTTTGTGCGGCCCGTTGAATGACCGACATGCAGCGACTCTTTCCCTCCAGACACCTTGCCTCCCGACGCCGCTGGCTACAACAGGTCGGGCTCGCTTGCGCCGCTGCGCTGCCGCCTGCCGGCTCCCTGGCCCAGACGACGGTGCGCTCCCGCGTGGTCCAGATCCTGGACATGTCGTCCGAGCAGCAGGAGTTGTCGCGCGACTACTCCACGGGCCTGCGTCTGGCCTGGGCGGAGCTCGCCCGCAGCGGCACACCCGCTGCGGCGGTGACGCTGGAAACCGTGCGTACCGACGGCACAGCGGCCGGGCTGGAGCGCGCGCTGGCCAACGTACAGGCCGATTCCAACGTCTGCGCCCTGCTCGGCAGCGTCGGCGACCGGCTCTCGGTGCAGAGCATCGTTGTCGCCCGCCGGCTCGGCCTTACGATCGCCCATGTGGCGCCGTGGATGGCCGATTCCCGCCATGATGGCAACGGCGACGTCTTCTGTCTCTTCGCCTCCCGCGAGCAGCAGATGCGCCATGCGCTGCGCAGCCTGGAAGCGATGGGCCTGTCCGAACTGGGTATCGTCTATCCCAGCGCGAGCTGGCAGGCGGCCTACCAGCAGGAGCTGCAGACGCTTGCACAGAAGCTCAAGCTGCGGGTGTCGGCCCTCGTGCCGGCGGTCGGCCAGGATCTGACGGCCCTGGCAGAACGGCTCCCGCCGTCGGCGCCCGCGGTACTGCTCTTCCTCGGCGGGACGATCGAACTGAGTGGCTTCAGCCAGACCCTGGGCCGCCGTGGACTGCAACGCTACGTGGTCAGTCTGTCCGATGTCGACGCACCGACGCTGATGCAGCTCGGCACCGGTCGCTCGGTGCCGCTGATCCTCACCCAGGTCGTTCCCAACCCGCAGACCAGCAGCCTGGCGGTCGTACGCCACTACCGCCAGTTGCTGCGCGAGTTGTTCGACGAGGCCCCATCCCACATCAGCCTTGCGGGCTACCTGGCTGGCCGCTATGCCGCGCAGGTGCTGCAGCAGGCGCGCGGCGGCCATACACGTGCCAACGTCCTGGCCGAATTTCGCCGGCGCCAACCCGTGGACCTTGACGGCTACCGCCTCGACTTCACCAACCGCGAACGAGGCAGCACCTACGTGACCCAGACCCTGCTCACGAACGAAGGACGCCTGATCGGGTGAAGCACAGGTGCCCTGTGCGGTATTCACTCACGGCCGGGAGTGGCAGGCGGCCTCTTTGTGGCATGCGAAGCTGTCGCTTCAGCCCGCCCGCACAGCGTCAGCCAGACGTTCGGCGCAGCGCTGAGCGAGCACGGCCTCCTCGGCCTCGACCATCACGCGCAGCAACGGCTCGGTGCCTGACGGACGGATCAGCACACGGCCCCGGCCCGTCAGCTCTGCCGTCACCGCTTCCTGCTCGGCTGCAAGCCTTGCGTTGCTCTTCCAATCCTGGCCCGGCTGCAAGCGCACATTGATCAGCGTCTGGGGGAATAGCGTTACGTCATCCAGCAGCTCCGCGAGCGGTCGTTGTGCCCGGATCACCGCTTGGAGTACCTGCAGTGCGCTCACCACGCCATCGCCGGTGGTGTGCTTGTCGAGCGCCAGCAGGTGCCCGGAGCCCTCGCCCCCCAGTTGCCATCCGCGTGCCACCAGTTCTTCGAGCACGTAGCGGTCGCCGACCTTGGCCCGCACGAAGCTCACGCTGCGCCGCTGCAAGGCAAGTTCAACCGCCATGTTGGTCATCAACGTGCCGACCGCGCCGGGCACCTCCTGGCGGTTGGCCAGCCGGTCCGCCACCATCACGTAGAGCAGTTCGTCACCGTTGTAGAGGCGACCGTGGTGGTCCACCAGTTGCAGCCGGTCGGCGTCGCCGTCGAGCGCGACGCCATAGTCGGCGCCCCGCTCCCGCACCGTACGCACCAGCGCATCGGGTGCCGTGGCTCCGTACCCATCGTTGATGTTGTAGCCGTCGGGAGCACAACCGATCGTGATGATCTCGGCGCCGAGTTCGTGAAAGACCTGAGGGGCCACGTGATACGCAGCGCCGTGTGCCCCGTCGACAACGATCTTCAGCCCCTTCAGTGACAACTCGCCGCCGAAGGTGCTCTTGCAGAACTCGATGTACCGGCCTTGCGCGTCGTCGAGCCGGCGGGCCTTGCCGAGCCCCGCGGAGTCGACCCACTGCGCCGGCTGCTCCAGCGCCGCCTCGACGTCCAGCTCCCACTCGTCGGGCAACTTCTCGCCACGCGCCGAGAAGAACTTGATCCCGTTGTCAGCGAACGGGTTGTGGGATGCGCTGATGACCACGCCGAGATCCAGCCGCAAGGCCCGCGTGAGATATGCCACCCCGGGCGTCGGCAACGGCCCGCTCAGCAGCACCTCCACGCCGGCCGACGCAAAACCGGCCTCGAGCGCCGACTCCAGCATGTAGCCTGAAATGCGCGTGTCCTTGCCGATCAGCACCGTGGGGCGTTTCTGCGTGCGCCGCAGTACACGGCCGACCGCGTGCCCGAGCCGCAGAACGAAATCCGGGGTGATAGGGGCCTTGCCGACCGTGCCGCGTATGCCGTCGGTTCCGAAATACTTTCTGCTCACGACGCCTCCTTCATGTTGTCTGCGCGTTACTGTTTGTATTTTCGCCGCTTCAGGCCGTCGGCAAGCCCGCGTGACGCCACACTTTCAGGGCATCGACAGTTGCGGCGACATCGTGTACCCGCACGATGCGGGCACCGTTTTGCACCGCGGCCAGCGCTGCAGCCACGCTCGGCACCAGTCGCTCCTGCACCGAGCGGCCCGTGACGGCCCCGAGCGACGATTTGCGGGACCAGCCGGCGAGCAGCGGGTAACCCAGGGCCAGCAGCTCTCTCTGGCGCGCCAGCAAGGCAAAGTTGTGCTCCACCGTCTTGCCGAATCCGATCCCCGGATCCACCGCAATGCGTGGTGCCGCCATTCCGGCAGCCTCCAGCGCATGCGCGCGTTCCAACAGGAAACGCCGCACGTCCTCGACCACGTCACCGTACCGAGGTTCCGATTGCATCGACTTCGGCTCCCCTTGCATATGCATCAGGCACACGCCGCAAGATGGATGGGCCGCGACCACCTCCACGGCGCCCGGCGATTGCAGCGCGTAAATATCGTTGATGATGTCGACGCCGAGATCCAGCACCCGGCGCATCACCTCGGTCTTGTACGTGTCCACCGACACCGGCACGCCCAGCTTCACGGCTTCGCGGACAACCGGCAGGACCCGCTCCAGTTCCGCGTCCAGTGGCAACGCCTCGGCCCCCGGCCGACTCGACTCCCCGCCGATGTCCAGGATGTCCGCCCCTTCCTTCAACAAGCGCTCGCAGTGCGCAATGGCTGAGTGCTCCTGCGCATGCTCGCCGCCGTCGGAGAAGGAGTCGGGCGTCACATTGACGATGCCCATGACCTGCGGGCGCGCAAGGTCGATACGGAATCGGGTGGTTTGCCAATGGCCGCGCATGATAGGCGCCTCGATGAAGCTTAAACGGAAAACGGGGCCGAAGCCCCGTTCAGGATTGCGCTGACGCAGCGCTCAGGCCGTGGCCGGCGCCCCGTCGGTGTTGACGGAAGGCGCGCTACCGCCGCCGCCCGACTTGTTGTTGGTCGGCGTCCAGTCTTTCGGGGGCCGCGGCGGCTTGCCAGACATGATGTCCTCGATCTGTTCAGCGTCGATGGTTTCCCATTCGAGCAGGGCCTTGGCCATCGCGTGCATCTTGTCCTGATTGTCCTCGATCAGCTTACGTGCGATGCCGTACTGATCGTCAATGATCTTGCGGATCTCGTGGTCCACCTTCTGCATCGTCTGCTCGGACACGTTCACCTGCTTAGTGATCGAGCGGCCGAGGAACACTTCGCCTTCGTTCTCGGCGTAGACCATCGGGCCCAGTTCATCCGTCATGCCGTAGCGCGTGACCATGTCACGGGCGATCTGGGTTGCACGCTCGAAGTCGTTGCTCGCACCGGTGGTCATCTGGTGCATGAACACCTCTTCGGCAATCCGGCCGCCGAACAGCACCGAGATGGTGTTGAGCATGCGCTCCTTGTCCATGCTGTAGCGGTCGCCCTCCGGCAGTTGCATCGTCACGCCCAGCGCACGGCCGCGCGGGATGATGGTGACCTTGTGCACCGGGTCGGTCTTGGGCAACAGGCGCGCCACCAGCGCATGGCCTGCCTCGTGGTAGGCCGTGTTGCGGCGCTCCTCCTCGGGCATCACCATCGACTTGCGCTCCGGGCCCATCAGGATCTTGTCCTTGGCCTTCTCGAAGTCCTGCATCTCGACCACGCGACCATTGCGGCGTGCTGCAAACAGCGCGGCCTCGTTCACCAGGTTGGCGAGATCAGCGCCTGAAAAGCCGGGCGTACCGCGCGCCAGGATGTCGGGGCGCACGTCCGTGCCGATCGGCACCTTGCGCATGTGCACGCTGAGGATCTGCTCACGGCCGCGTACATCAGGCAAGGTCACGTAGACCTGCCGGTCGAAGCGGCCGGGGCGCAGCAAAGCGGGGTCGAGGATGTCGGGGCGGTTCGTGGCGGCGATCACGATGACGCCGAGATTGGTCTCGAAACCATCCATCTCGACCAGCATCTGGTTCAACGTTTGTTCGCGCTCGTCGTTGCCGCCGCCCAGGCCAGCACCACGGTGGCGCCCGACGGCGTCGATCTCGTCGACGAAGATGATGCAAGGCGCATTCTTCTTGGCCTGCTCGAACATGTCGCGCACGCGGGCAGCGCCCACGCCGACGAACATTTCGACAAAGTCGGAGCCGGAGATCGAGAAGAACGGCACTTTGGCCTCGCCGGCAATGCTCTTCGCAAGCAGCGTCTTGCCGGTACCCGGAGGGCCGACCATCAGCACGCCGCGCGGGATGCGACCGCCAAGCTTCTGGAACTTCTGGGGATCTTTCAGGAAGTCCACCAGTTCCTTCACCTCTTCCTTGGCTTCGTCGCAGCCCGCGACGTCGGCAAAGGTGACCGAGTTGTTGGATTCGTCCAGCATGCGTGCCCGGCTCTTGCCGAAGCTGAAGGCACCGCCCTTGCCGCCGCCTTGCATCTGACGCATGAAGTAGATCCACACGCCGATCAACAGCAGCATCGGCCCCCAGGAAATGAGGATGCTCATCAGCAACGACGGCTCGTCGCGCGGCTTCACGTCAAACTTGACGTTGTTGTCGATGAGGTCGCCGATCAGCCCGCGGTCGAAGTGGGTCGCAGTGGTGCGGATGCGCTTGTCGTCGTTCGTGATGGCGATGATCTCGCCGCCCCCGGGGCCTTCCTGCAGCGTGACCTGCTTGATGCGCTTGTTGCGCACCTCTTCGAGGAAGTCCGAATAGCCGATCTGCCCGGCGGTTGTGACACCGCGGTCGAACTGCTTGAACACGGTGAACAGCACCAGGGCGATCACCAGCCAAACAGCCACTTTAGAGAACCATTGATTGTTCACCGCGGTTCCTTCTCCGAACTCTGAACGAAAAATATGCCGAATGCCGCAAAGATTGGGACGATTCTAGATCAGTCAAGACATGGTCATCTTTGATGTTTCCCACGCTTGTGACAGGTGTTTCCTATTGGCCGGCGGGGTCGGCCGCGCCGCGGGCCCCGTCTTGAGTGCCTATCGGCATTCATCCTGCTGCCTTGAGACCCCTGCCCACCAAAAAGGTTTCTGACGACTTGTCGCGCGACGCTTTCGGCTTGATTGGCTTGACCACTCGGAAAGTCCGTTTGAACAACTCGACCAGTTGGCTGTAGCCGCTGCCGTGAAATACCTTGCACACCAGCGCGCCGTCGGGACGCAAATGGTTTTGCGCAAACTCGATGGCAAGTTCCACCAAATGGGAAATCCGTGCGGCATCTGAAACCTCGATACCGGAGAGATTGGGCGCCATGTCCGAGATCACGACGTCCACCGGGCGTCCTCCGACTGCCGCGCGGAGTTGAGCCAGCACTTCATCGTCACGGAAGTCGCCTTGGATGAAGGTCACACCCTCGATCGGCTCGAAATCCAGCAGGTCGACGGCGATGATGCTGCCGTTCAGTTCGCCGGCCGCAGCACCTCCGCCACCTGCTTCGCGCGGCGCGAACTTGCGCCGTACGTACTGACTCCATGCGCCCGGCGCAGCTCCCAGGTCGACCACCAGCTGCCCTGGTTTCAGCAGGTGCAGCTCTTCGTCGATCTCCTTCAGCTTGTAGGCTGCGCGCGCCCGATAACCCTCCTTCTGCGCGAGCTTCACATAGGGGTCCGTCAGGTGGTCATGCAGCCACGCCTTGTTGACTTTCTTGCTTTTGGTCTTGATCTTCATTGCCCAACGATAATACGCAGATGCCTGCCATTCACCTCACACCGGCTCAGCGCAAGGAACACCGCGCCGCAGCCCACCACCTCGACCCCGTCGTCCACATTGGCGGCGAAGGCCTGACGCCCGCAGTCCTCAAGGAAGCCGACGCCGCCCTCAAAGCCCATGGGCTGATCAAGATCCGCGTGTTCTCGGACGACCGCGATGAGCGCGAGAACCTGTTGGCCACCCTCAGCGACCAGCTCGACGCAGCGCCCATCCAGCACATCGGCAAGTTGCTGGTGTTGTGGCGCGCGATTCCGCCGAAGGAGAAAGCCGAGGACGAAGACCGCAAGCCGGGCCCCAAGACCGTCAAGGTCGTCAAGTACTCGAAGCGTGGCGGCCAGCGACCGGAAGTGAGAAAACTGACGGTGCTGGGCAACCAGCGCCTCACACCCGGAGGCATGGTCAAGCGGGCAAAGGCGCGCACGAGCAGCGTCAAGAAGAAGCAGTCCGGCGGCTGATTCAGCGGGCCGTGCAACGCCACGAAAGCGCCAGCAACAGCACGCCCTTGGCCGCAAAGAAGACGCTCGACACCCCGTGCAGGGCGCCAAAGGACCACGGCCCCTGCCCTGCCCTCGCCTGCTCCATCAACGGTTGAAGCGCGAAATAGCCCGCCACGGTGCAGAAAAGCACGCCAAGCAGAAGCAACAGTTCAGTGCTGACACGTGAGGGAGGCGGGGTGCGTTCAAGCCGCGCACGCGCTACCTGCCGCTCGATGATCAAGAGGGCAACCGCGACGACCAGGCTCAACGTCGCCTCGATGCGAAAGAGGCGCGCGGCCGCCGCGCCTGCCTGAGCGCGCTCGAGCACAGCGAACAGCGAGGGAGCGGCCACGCCTCCGAGGCAAAGCACAAGCCCGGTCCACAGACCGCACAGCCAACCCCGCAGGCGTTGCAGCGACATCTGTGCGTCTTGTCAGAGGTAGCGCACCTCGACGATTTCGTAGCGTTTCACGCCACCAGGGGCTTGCACTTCCGCCACGTCTCCAGCCTCCTTGCCGATCAGCGCGCGGGCAATCGGCGAACTGACCGAAATCAGCCCTTGCTTCAGGTCGGCCTCGTCGTCACCGACGATCTGATAGGTGACCTCGTCACCCGACTCCTCTTCTTCAAGGTCGATGGTCGCGCCGAACACGACGCGTCCGCCCGCGTCGAGTGCGGACGGATCGATGACCTGGGCCGCTGCCAGCTTGCCCTCGATCTCGAGAATGCGCCCCTCGATGAAGCCTTGCTTGTCCTTGGCGGCATCGTACTCGGCGTTTTCGGACAGATCGCCCTGCGCGCGCGCTTCTGCAATCGCGTTGATCACGGCCGGGCGTTCGATCGTCTTCAGGCGGTGCAGCTCTTCCTTCAGCTTCTCGGCCCCGCGCTTGGTCAGTGGGATGGTGGCCATCAGTTTCTCTCCGGCAACAAAAAATCAGCCGCCGCCACACTCCCTTGCAGGAGGGCGGCGGCGGCCGCTTGGGTTCGAATTGCGGTTAGTTTAGCTCTTTGTGCAGCTCTTGCAGCGAATAAACCACCAGGTCGTCCTGGTGCTTCAAGGCTTCGACCGTCGCCTCGCAACCCGCCATCGTGGTGTAGTACGTCACCCTGTTGGCCAGCGCCGCCGTACGGATGTAGCGTGAGTCCGCGATCGCCGTACGGGTTTCGTCCACGGTCGTGAAGACGAGCTGGATCTCACCGCCCTTGACCATGTCGGCAATGTGCGGGCGCCCGTCCTTCACCTTGTTCACGGCGCGAACCGGCACGCCGGCTTCGGCAATTGCCGCTGCCGTGCCCTTGGTCGCCACCAGCTGGAAGCCCAGTTCGTGCAGGTCGCGAGCCACCACCACGGCACGGGCTTTGTCGCTGTTCTTGACCGTGATGCACACGGTACCTTTCGTGGGCAGGCGCGAACCGGCTGCGAGCTGGCTCTTCAGCATGGCTTCGCCGAAGGTCTTGCCGACGCCCATCACCTCGCCGGTCGAACGCATTTCCGGGCCAAGGATCGGGTCCACGCCGGGGAACTTGTTGAACGGGAACACCGCCTCCTTGACGCTGAAGTACGGCGGAATCACCTCGCCCTTCACGCCCTTCTGGTCCTTCAGCTTCTGCCCGGCCATGCAGCGGGCCGCGATCTTGGCCAGCGGCTGACCGGTGGCCTTGGACACGAACGGCACGGTGCGCGAGGCACGGGGGTTCACTTCCAGCACGTAGACGACCGCACTGTCGCCTTCGCCCTGGATCGCGAACTGCACGTTCATCAGGCCCACGACCTTTAACGCCTTCGCCATGGCCGCCGTCTGCCGGCGCAACTCGTCTTGCAGCGACTTCGGCAACGTGTAGGGCGGCAGCGAGCATGCAGAGTCGCCGGAATGGACCCCCGCCTGCTCGATGTGCTCCATGATCCCGCCGATCATCACCTCTTCGCCGTCGCTGATGCAGTCGACGTCGACTTCGAGCGCATCGTCGAGGAAGCGGTCGAGCAGGACCGGCGACTTCTCCGACACCTTCACGGCCTCGCGCATGTAGCGCTCCAGGTCCTTGTCGCCGTGCACGATTTCCATCGCGCGGCCGCCAAGCACGTAGCTCGGGCGCACCACCAGCGGATAGCCGATTTCCTTCGCAAGTTGCAGCGCCTGGTCCTCGGTGCGAGCCGTGCGGTTGGGCGGCTGCCTCAGGCCGAGGTCATGCAACAGCTTCTGGAAGCGCTCGCGGTCCTCGGCGATGTCGATGCTGTCCGGCGTGGTGCCGATGATGGGCACGCCGTTGGCTTCCAGATCGAGCGCGAGTTTCAGCGGCGTTTGACCGCCGTACTGGACGATCACGCCGACCGGCCTTTCCTTGTCGACGATCTCGAGCACGTCTTCCAGTGTCACCGGCTCGAAGTACAGGCGGTCGGAGGTGTCGTAGTCGGTCGACACGGTTTCCGGGTTGCAGTTGACCATGATGGTCTCGTAGCCGTCTTCCCGCATCGCGAGCGCGGCATGGACGCAGCAGTAGTCGAACTCGATGCCCTGGCCGATACGGTTCGGGCCACCGCCCAGCACCATGATCTTCTTCGCAGAGGTCGGTTCGGCCTCGCACTCCTCGTCATAGCTGGAGTACATGTAGGCGGTCTGCGTGGCGAACTCGGCGGCGCAGGTGTCCACACGCTTGTAGACCGGCCGGACACCTTGCGCATGGCGGGCCTTGCGCACCTCGTGCTGATTCGTGCCCAGCAGCTTGGCCAGACGTTTGTCCGAGAAGCCCTTCTGCTTCAGGTAGCGCAGTTCGTCGGTGGACAGGCTCGCGAGCGTGCGCCCCGTCAACTGCTGCTCGGTCTGCACGATCTGCTGGATCTGCGCGAGGAACCAGGGGTCGATCGCCGTTTCCTCGAAAACCTCCTGCAGGCTCATGCCAAGACGGAAGGCATCGCCGACGAACAGGATGCGTTCAGGGCCGGGCTCGCCGATCTCCTGCACGATCTCCTCGCGGTCGGTGCTCCGCTCGGTCAGGCCGTCGATGCCGGTCTCCAGGCCACGCAACGCCTTCTGGAAGCTCTCCTGGAAGGTGCGCCCCATCGCCATCACCTCGCCGACAGACTTCATCTGCGTGGTCAGGTGCGGATCGGCCTCGCGGAATTTCTCGAACGCGAAGCGCGGGATCTTGGTGACGACGTAGTCGATGCTGGGCTCAAAGCTCGCGGGCGTCGCGCCGCCGGTGATCTCGTTGCGCAACTCGTCGAGCGTGTAGCCCACGGCGAGCTTGGCCGCAACTTTCGCGATCGGAAAACCCGTTGCCTTCGACGCGAGTGCCGACGAACGCGAAACGCGGGGGTTCATCTCGATCACGATCATCCGGCCGTTCTCGGGGTTGATCGAGAACTGCACGTTCGAGCCGCCCGTGTCGACGCCGATCTCGCGCAGGATCGCCACCGACGCGTTGCGCATCAGCTGGTATTCCTTGTCGGTGAGGGTCTGGGCAGGTGCCACCGTGATCGAATCGCCGGTGTGGATGCCCATCGGGTCCAGGTTTTCGATCGAGCAGACGATGATGCAGTTGTCCGCCTTGTCGCGCACCACCTCCATCTCGAACTCTTTCCAGCCGATCAGCGATTCCTCGATCAGCAGCTCGTTGGTGGGCGAGAGATCAAGGCCTCGCTTGCAGATCTCTTCGAATTCTTCAGGGTTGTAGGCAATGCCGCCACCGGTGCCGCCGAGCGTGAAGCTGGGGCGGATGACCGTGGGAAAGCCGGTGCCGCCCGTCTCGGCGGCGATGCGCTTCTGCACTGCCCAGGCCTCTTCCATGGAGTGGGCAATACCGGACTTCGCCGAATCGAGCCCGATCTTGGTCATCGCCTCCTTGAACTTCAGCCGGTCCTCGGCCTTCTCGATGGCCTTCTCGTTGGCGCCGATCATCTCGACGCCGTACTTGTCGAGCACGCCGTTGCGGTGCAGGTCCAATGCGCAGTTCAACGCGGTCTGGCCGCCCATCGTGGGGAGGATCGCATCCGGGCGCTCCTTGGCGATGATGCGCTCGACCACCTGCCACGTGATGGGCTCGATGTAGGTCACGTCGGCCATCTCGGGGTCGGTCATGATGGTCGCCGGGTTGCTGTTGACCAGGATGACCTTGTAACCCTCTTGCCGCAGTGCCTTGCAGGCCTGCGCACCCGAGTAGTCGAATTCGCACGCCTGACCGATGATGATCGGGCCGGCCCCGATGATGAGGATCGATTTGAGGTCTTGCCGCTTAGGCATTCTTTTTCTCCATCAGCGCCACGAAGCGGTCGAAGAGGTAGCCAATGTCGCTGGGGCCGGGCGACGCTTCGGGGTGCCCCTGGAAGCAGAAAGCAGGCTTGTCGGTGCGCGCCAGGCCTTGCAGCGTTCCGTCGAACAGACTCACGTGCGTTGGACGCAGGTTCGCAGGCAGCGATTTTTCGTCCACTGCGAAGCCATGGTTCTGGCTGGTGATGCTCACACGGCCGGAGTCGAGATCCTTGACCGGGTGGTTGGCACCATGGTGGCCGAACTTCATCTTGAAGGTCTTGGCGCCCGAAGCCAGCGCCATGATCTGGTGGCCCAGGCAGATACCGAACGTGGGAATGCCCTGCTCGATCAGCTCGCGAGAGGCCTGGATCGCGTAGTCGCACGGCTCCGGATCGCCAGGGCCGTTGCTCAGGAAAATACCGTCGGGCTGGTGCTTCAACACCTCGGCGGCCGGCGTCGTCGCGGGCAGCACCGTCACCTTGCAGCCCCGCTCGGCCAGCATGCGCAAGATGTTGCGCTTCACGCCGAAGTCATAGGCGACGACGTGGAAGCGCGGGGAGGCCACTTGGCCATAACCTTCGCCCAGCTTCCATTCGCTTTCAGTCCAGTCGTAGCCCTTGTCGGTGGAAACGACCTTCGCCAAGTCGAGCCCGGCCATGCTCGGCGCGGCTTTGGCCTTGGCGATGGCGTCATCGACGTGCGTCTGGGTGATGCTCTCGCCAGCGGGCAAAGCCAGGATGCAACCGTTCTGCGCGCCAGAGGTGCGCAATATGCGGGTCAGACGGCGGGTGTCGATGCCGGCGATGGCCACCGTGCCCTGCTCACGCAGGTAGTCGGGCAGCGTCTGCGTCATGCGGAAGTTGGATTCGAGAACCGGCAGGTCCTTGATGATCAAGCCGGCGGCATGGACTTTCGTCGCCTCGATGTCTTCAGGATTCACGCCGACGTTGCCGATGTGCGGATACGTGAGCGTCACGATCTGCTTGCAGTAGCTCGGGTCGGTGAGGATTTCCTGATAGCCGGTGAGCGCCGTGTTGAAGACGACTTCACCGACCGTATGACCGGCTGCGCCGATCGAGGTGCCACGAAAGACCGTGCCGTCTGCGAGTGCGAGGAGTGCTTGGGGCAGTTGCGGCAGCACGGGAAACTCTCCGATGGTGTGCGCGCCCAGCTCTGCTCGACAGCATGAGTCCGGTGGAAACGGCCAGGGAGTTTCGCTAGGCGGGGGTGGTTGCGGGTAAACCTCGGAATTATAGCCTCACCGGTCACCCCCTCTCGCGCCGCCGCAGTGCGAAGGGCACGGGAGCGTCTCGGAAACGAGAACGCTTCTGCTTCTCGGATGGATGCCAAAAGGCCATGCAGGAGGACCTGCGCACCGCTTGGAGAACCGTGGACGCAGAGACACAATCGGCGCACGATCCCGCGCAGTCACCACAGAAGGAAAAGCACATGAAGGGCGACCCCAAGGTCATCGAACATCTGAACGCGCAGTTGAAAAACGAACTGACGGCGACCAACCAGTACTTCCTGCACTACCGCATCCTGAAGCACTGGGGCCTCGACAAGCTCGCACGCAAGGAGTACGAAGAGTCGATCGGTGAAATGAAGCACACCGACAAGCTGATGGAACGCATCCTGATGCTCGACGGACTGCCCAACCTGCAGGATCTGGGCAAGCTGCTGATCGGCGAAGACACCGTGGAAGTGCTGCGCTGCGATCTGCAACTGGAGCAAGCCGCGCAGGGCACGATCAAGGACGGCATCGCCTACTGCGAGTCGGTCCGGGACTACGTCTCCCGCGACATCCTGCAAGACATCCTCGACGACACCGAGGAGCACATCGACTTCCTCGAGACGCAACTCGACCTCGTCGACCGCGTCGGCTTGCAGAACTACCTGCAATCCCAGATGGGCGACGTCTCCTGATCGACTCCTATCTTCCCCGCACCGGCCACACCCGTCCGGTGCGGCTCATGTACTGGCGGTAGGCGTCGCCGAACGTGTCGAGCATCAGCTGCTCCTCACGTGGCACCCGGGCGAAATACAGCAGGGCGAATCCCGGAATGGCGAGCGCTCCGGCAACCCAGTTGTGCACGAGCAGCGGCTGCGCCAGTGCGAACAACCAGATCGACGCGTACATCGGATGGCGCATCCGCCGGTACACCCCCTGCGTGACGAGCGTGTGCTCGCTGTGTATCTCCAGCGACGGCGACCACTGTCGTCCAAGGTCGGCGTGCGAGCGGTAGAACAGCCACAACGACGCGATCAGCAGCATCAAACCAAACACCGGAGCCAGCGAAGGCACCGAATACGCGAAGGCGTCGAGCCATGGCGTCGCCAGTGACAGCATCGGCAGACAGAGAAGTGTCATGAAAACGCCGAACATCAGCCACTGCTCCCCTCGCCCCACGCGGCTGAGACTGACCTCATTGGCCCGGTTCGCTTCGACGTGAGGCCACCTGATCGCAGCCTGGGCAAACGCGCCCAATGCCCAACTGAGCTCGTACCAGCGCACGTCCTGGCCGCGGCGCCATACGTAGGTCCCGAGGACAAGCAAGAAAAGCAGCACGGGAAACCACAGCCGCAGCTTCGCGCCATAGACCCCCGCGGTGGCATTGGGGCGGCCGGAGTCGGACGACGCATGAAGCCGCTTCATGAGAACCGCCGCGGATCTCCGGTGGACCGGAGAGGACGCGCCCGCGGGAGCGACGTACATGCCCTGTTGCCCATCTCTCACCATCCTGTTCCGCCGCATCGCGATCCGGCAGACGGCATCGACGAGCGTCAAACAAGTATGGGAGACCCGTCCTTTGCGGCACCTCCCCAACAAGTGGGAACTCGGTAACAAAACGAGAGAGCCGTATGTCGTGCTCTTTCTCCCCACGTTCGGTGTGCTCAATCGTCACTACTGCGAATCATTCTCATTTATACTTCCTCTCATTGTTTGTTCGAGGATGCACCATGATCGTGTGCGTGTGCCGAAGAGTCTCTGATCGCGACATCGAACGTCTTGCGCGCTCAGGGTGTTCGTCGTTCGATGAACTGCAGATGGAATTGGGCGTGGCAACCTGTTGCGGTCAATGCGCCGAGTGTGCGCGCAAGACCTTGGCGGCATCGCAGCGGCACGACCCGACGGCAGCAGGGCATCGCGCCGCGTCCGAACTTGCCTTGGCTTGACGCGCCATGCTGCTCGGGCTCTTGAGTCTGCTGGTCGTGCTGCTCGGCGCATGGTGGGCGGTGTCCCGGCCTTGAGCCAGAAGGGACGCCGTTCATGCGCCACCCCGGTTACCCCAAACAGGAACTGAACGATGAAATCGTCTGCCCTCGTCGCGAGCCTCGCTCACCCAGGACTGGCCGTGCCCCCCTCATTCCGGGCGACAACTCCTGCGGCCACCGCATGTGCAGAGGAGTCTGGGCAGATCGTGCCAAGCAGCGAGCTGTTGCGCGGTCGGAAATCGGTGCAAATCGAGCACAACGGCGCGCTGTATCAACTGCGCGCGACCAAGTTCGGCAAACTGATCCTGACCAAATAGTTCATCGTGGGGCGACCGCGGACGGCCACTCGGGCCGCCCGGTCGTGTTTGAGCTCAGCCACGAGCCGGCATCCGGCCTCCAGCCAAGCGCTTTTTTTTCCCGTCAGAGACCGAGGGCCGCAATGCCCGCCCTCGCAATTTGGGCGTCCTCCGCCGACTTCACCCCACTGACGCCGACCGCTCCCACGCAATGCCCATCGACCATGATGGGTACGCCCCCTTCGAGCAGCCCATGCAGGCCCGGAGCGCTCAGGAACGAAGCGCGCCCCTGGTTGATCATGTCCTCGTAGATCTTGCTCTCTCTGCGGCCCAGCGCAGCCGTGTGCGCTTTCGCGGGCGCGATTTGCGCAGAAGCAGGGGACGCGCCGTCGAGGCGCTGGAACCACAACAAGTGGCCACCATCGTCGACGACTGCAATCGCCACGGCCCAGCCATTGCGCAGGGCTTCCGCCTCCGCACCTGCGGCAATCTTCTTCACATCTTCCAACGCCAACTGCGGTTTGGTCTTCATTCCTGTCATCCTTTCCGGTGCAATCGATCGAAAGGCAAGATGGTGCCAGGAACGCGGGGCCGTGATGCCAGCGCCGTCAATTCCAGCCCCGCCCGCGGAGAATCGGTATTCCTGGCTTGACGGAACTAGAATCCGCCGCAATGGTCGAACGTCGGCCACTTTGTGACAGAGGAGAGTAAAGATGAACGAAAGCTTGCAGGCAGTCTATTCCGGCTCCGGCGTCCTGGCGGAGCAGCGCAACCGCGTGTTGCGCAACACCTACTGGCTGTTGGCGCTATCGCTCGTACCCACCGTGCTCGGGGCCTGGATCGGTGTATCCATGGGCTTCCGCTTCTTCTCCGGCAGCCCGCTGATCGGCTTCATGGTCTTCATGGGCGTGGCCTTCGGCTTCTTCTTCGCGATCGAGAAGTTCAAGAATTCCGGCATCGGCGTGGCCCTGCTGCTCGGCTTCACGTTCTTCATGGGCCTGATGCTGTCCCGCTTGATCGGCGCCGTGCTGGGCTTCTCGAACGGCGCGCAGCTGATCATGATGGCTTTCGGCGGCACGGCGCTCGTGTTCTTCGGCATGGCGACCCTCGCCACCACCATCAAGCGCGACCTGTCCGGCATGGGCAAGTGGCTGATGGTCGGCGCCATCATGCTCATCGTCGCCATCTTCGCCAACATCTTCCTGAAGATGCCGGCGCTGGCAGCGACCATCTCGGCACTCGCCGTGGTCATCTTCTCGGCCTTCATGCTCTACGACATCAAGCGCGTGATCGACGGTGGCGAGACCAACTACGTGACAGCCACCCTCGCCATCTACCTGGACGTGTACAACGTGTTCCAGTCGCTGCTGAGCCTGCTCGGTATTTTTGGCGGCGAGCGCGAATAAGCGTTCCTCACCATGTGAAAAGGGGCCTGGCAACAGGCCCCTTTCCTTTTGTATCGGCCGGTGAGCGGCGCGACGATCACCCCCGCTCGAAAACGGCAATGCTCTCGACGTGGGCCGTGTGAGGGAACATGTTGACGGCGCCTGCTGCCGTGCAGCGATAGCCTGCCTGATGAACCAGAAGCCCGGCATCCCGCGCCAGCGTGGCCGGATTGCAAGAGACATAAACGATGCGGCGTGGCATTCGATAACCAGGCGCGAGCGCCGGCTGCTCGTGCAGGTCGGCCAGCGCCTTGGCCAAAGCGAATGCGCCTTCACGCGGCGGATCCACGAGCCACTTGTCGGCGTCGCCATAGGCGGCCAGGTCTGCAGGCGCGAGTTCGAACAGATTGCGGGCCTCGAAGCGGGCGTTGTCTATGCCGTTGTGCACGGCGTTCTCCCTCGACCTCTGAACGAGTGCCTCACTGCCTTCGATGCCGAGCACCTCGCGAGCGCCGCGCGCGATCGGCAGCGTGAAGTTGCCGAGCCCGCAGAACCAGTCGATCACCCTCTCGTCCGGCGTCGGCGCCAACAGCCGCAGCGCGCGACCGACAAGGGTCCGGTTGATGTGATGATTGACCTGGGTGAAATCCGTGGGCTTGAACGGCATCGTGATGCCGAACTCGGGCAGCGTATACGCCAGCGGGGTGTCCGCGGGGTCGAGCAGATGCACCGTTTCGGGACCTTTCGGCTGCAGCCACCATTGCACACCATGACGGGCTGCGAAGTCGCGCAATCGGCCGACGTCGGCATCGCTCAACGGCTCGAGGTGACGCAGCACGAACGCTGTGACGAGCTGTCCGACGCCGCCCCCGACCGCCACTTCGATCTGGGGCAACCTTTCTCGGGCCTGCATGGAGCCGATCAACTCGCGCAGCGGCACGAGCAGGGCCGAGACGTGCGGAGGCAGCACCAGGCAAGTGGTCATGTCCACCACGTAGCTCGACTTGCGTTCGTGGAACCCGACCAGCACCCCCCCCTTCTTCGGCACGTACCGCACCGACAGGCGCGCCCGATAGCGGTACCCCCAGGTCGGCCCCTCGATGGGCCGCAGCACCATCTCCGGACGCACCTTGCCCAGGTGCCACAGGTTGTCCTCGAGCACCCGCTGCTTCACCGCGACCTGAGCCGAGACATGAAAGTGCTGCATCTTGCAGCCGCCGCAGGTGCCGAAGTGCGGGCAGCGCGGTGTCACCCTTTGAGAACTCTCTCTGCGCAACGCGACGACGTGCGCCTGCTCCCAGTTGTTCTTGCGACGGGTGGTCGCCACCTGTACTTCCTCACCCGGCAGCGCCCCGTCGACGAAAACGACCTTGCCCTCGGTGTTGTGCGCCACGCCTTGCGCCTCCAGATCGAGCGACTCGATCCGAAGCCATTCATTTGCTTGTGTCATGGGGCCAAATTATCGGCTGCGCACGCCGCGGACTGCGCGCGTTCGCAGCACCAACGGCGGAAGTGCTTCTCGGGAGCGTCGAGCAGAGGCCTGGCAGTTACCGGGTTCCGCTGCCCACGGCATGCATGGCGAGCAGGCTGGGCACGATCAGAAGATCGAATCGCGATCGACGCCGTGACGGATCATCCGGCGCTTGAGCTTGAGCAGCGCCTCCTGCTGGATCTGGCGGATGCGCTCGCGTGTGAGCCCGAGCCGCTCCGCCAGGACCTCCAGCGTTTCCGGTTCGCGGTCGTGCAAGCCGTAACGGCCCGACAGCACCTCGCGCTCACGATCGCTCAGCTCTGCCAGCCAGGTGTTCAGCAGTTGCTCCACCTCGTGGGTCAGCGTCGTACCCATCGGATCGATCGCCTGCTCGTCCGCCACCATGTCGATCATCGACTCGGAGTTGTCGCGCTCCAGCGGCGCATCGAGCGAGGTCGGCGTTTCCGCGAACTTGAGCAGTTCGGCCACTTCCTGGACAGGACGACCCAACAGTGCCGCGACGTCGTCGACACGGACCGACTTCTCGCCGTCCTGCCGGCGCGACAGCTCGCTTTCCAGTTGGCGGCGAGCCTTCAGCACCTGGTTCAACTCGCGCACCACGTGCACTGGCAACCGCACGAGACGCGCCTGGTGCATGATCGCTCGCTCGATGCTCTGGCGTATCCACCATGAGGCGTAGGTCGAGAAGCGGAATCCACGCTCTGGCTCGAACTTGCCGATCGCGTGCATCAGGCCGAGGTTGCCTTCCTCGATGAGATCGGTCAGCGGCAGCCCGCGGCCGAGGTAATTCTTCGCGATGCTGACCACCAGGCGCAGGTTGTGTTCGATCATCGCCTGACGGGCGCTGAAATCGCCGCCTCTCGCCCGAGTGGCGGTGGCGTACTCCTGCTCCGGGGTCAGCAGCGGCGTGCGGCGGATCTCCCGCAGGTAGGTCTGCAGCGTGTTGCCGATGTCGGACTCACCGGCCTCGAACTCGACCGGCTCGGCCCCGTTGACCGCCGCCGGAGCTTCCGCGCCATCAGACAGCGCGACCGGCCCCGAGGCGACCACGTTGTCGGAATCGAGCATCGGCTCTAGCACCGACTCAGGAAGCGCGTGCCCGTTCGGTTCAGCGTGCTTCCTGCTCATCATGATCGGCTCCCGGTGACCGGCCTCAGCGCGGCGGCAGGAACTTGGCCGGATCGACCGGCTTGCCCTGCCGACGAATCTCGAAGTGCAGCTTCACCCGATCGGTGTCGGTGGAGCCCATCTCGGCGATCTTCTGCCCGCGACGCACGGTTTGATCCTCCTTGACGAGGAGAGTCTGGTTGTGGGCGTAGGCCGTCAGATAGCTGTTGTTGTGTTTGACGATCACCAGATTGCCGTAGCCTCGCAGCCCGGAGCCGGCATAGACCACACGCCCGTCAGCCGCAGCGTACACCGGATCGCCTGCCTTGCCACTGATGCCCAGGCCCTTGTTACGCGCTTCGTCAAAACCCGCGATGACGCTGCCACCGGCAGGCCACATCCAGTTGATGTCGTCGTCGCCCTCCTTGCCTTGCACCGGAGGAGCCGGCGGCGTGGCCGGCGTCGGCGTGACCGCAGGCTCGGAGGCGGACGCTGCCGGTGCACTGGCTCCGGCTGCGGGCTTGGCATCGAGCGGACGGGACTCGACGCGCGCGGCCGCCACGGGCCGCGTCGACGTGCCCGTCGGATCGGCGGCGGGGGGTACCACGCGCAGGACCTGCCCGACCTCGAGCACATTGGGATTGTCGAGGTTGTTCCAGCGCATGATGTCGCGCCAGTTCTGCCCGGACTCGAGGCCAACGCGGATCAACGTGTCGCCGGGCTTGACCGTGTAGTAGCCCGGCTTGCCCGCGTTTTCGATGCCGGGAGGGGGCGGCTTGGCAGGATCGGCCGGTGCCGTGACGCCGTTGGGCGTGGCGGCCGCCGTGCGACCGGAAGCCGCATTCCGGTCTTCGACCGGAGCACGGTGCGTCGGTGACGCACAAGCTGCCAACAGCAAGGCGGCTGCAATGCAAGCGCCCGTCTTGAAACTCATCAAACCTCCTGAATTGGGAACCATGAGTGACTTCGCACGAGCTCAGGTCGTGCCGGATTTTAAGGGGACAAAATGAACGGCCTCGTGCTCTGAACGGACGAAACCGCGTTCGTTCCGCTCGATGAGCACGAGCACCTGCCCGGAGCCGCGCACCACTGGAGCCACAAGCCTTCCTCCCATGGCAAGTTGTTCGAGCCACGCGGGTGGGATGGCATCACCGCCGGCCGCGGCGATGATGCCGTCGTATGGCGCGTTCGGCGGATGGCCGAGCATCCCGTCGCCATACACGAGTCGGATGTTGCCCGGCCGCCAGGGCGCCAGCAGTTCCCGCGCCTTGTCATGCAAGGGCTTGAGCCGCTCCACCGAGATCACGAGCTTCGCCACATGAGCCAGCACGGCCGCCTGGTACCCGCAACCGGTGCCGATCTCCAGCACCCGCGAAAGCGGAGTATCGCCACGACCGCCACGCATCAGTTCGATCATCCGCGCGACGACAGAGGGTTTCGAGATCGTCTGCTGCAACCCGATCGGCAGGCTCGTGTCTTCGTAGGCCTGGTTGGCCAACGCGGTGTCGACGAACAGGTGACGCGGTACCGCAAGCATGGCCGCCAGCACTTTTTCGTCGCGCACGCCCTGCGCGCGCAATTTGGCCACCATGCGGGATCGCACCGGTTCGGAGTCGAGGCCCAGGCCTCCCGGTTTCACGGTCCGGTTGCGGTCCAGCGCGGCCTCGTGCAGCGGACGCTGCGGTCTCAGCACGCTTGGCTGCGCGTCGGCCGAAGTGGGTCGCACGGTCGCCGAAGCCGGCACGGAGGAGCCACGAGCGTCCGTCCTGCCATCGCGCACCAGCGTCTTCGCCACGGGCGTGAGCCGGTCGAGGCTGAGCGGGAAGCTGCGTCCGCCACGTGGCTTCGTGGCATCGTTCACCGCACCGCTCCTTCGTCCAGCCAGGCCTGCCAGGCAGGCATGCGTGCGTGGTCGGTCAGGTCGACCTGCAAAGGCGTGATGGACACGTACCCTTCGGATGTGGCGTGGAAATCCGTACCGGCGCCGGCCTCCCTCGCCCCACCAGCGGGGCCGACCCAGTAGATCGGCTCGCCGCGGGGGTTGTATTGCCGGATGACCCCTGCGCTCGCATGGCGACGGCCCAAGCGCGTGAGCCGCGTCCCACGCATTTCCGACTCCGGCAGGTTCGGAATGTTCACGTTGAGCAGGTAAGGCCCGAGTGAAGGGGGTCTCGCAAGCACCTGCTTGATGACACGGTGGGCGACCGCCGCGGCGTCATCGAGATGGGCCCACCCCTTGTCGACCAGCGAGAACGCGATCGCCGGGATGCCGAACAGGTAGCCTTCCATCGCGGCGGCCACGGTGCCCGAATACAGCGTGTCTTCGCCCATGTTCGCGCCGTTGTTGATGCCGGAGACGACCAGGTCGGGCCGGTGATCGAGCAGCCCGGTCAACGCCACATGGACGCAATCGGACGGCGTACCGTTGATAAAGGTGAAACCGCTCGGTGCGCGAAACGCACTGAGCGGGCGGTGCAAGGTCAGCGAGTTGGAGGTGCCGCTGGCGTTCTGCTCGGGCGCAACGACATCGATCTCGCCGAACCCCTTGCAGGCCTCCACCAGCGCCTGCAGCCCGGGGGCAAGATAGCCGTCGTCGTTGGCAACAAGAATGCGCATGGCGCGATTGTATTGACTCGTCACCTCGGTGACGTCCGCGAACGAGGGGGCTGCCTATCATCGGTCAACACCCGAGGAGACGAACATGCACGCCTGGATTTGCGACAACCCGATCGGCCCGGAAGCGCTGACGTGGAAGGAGCTTCCCACACCTGAGCCGAAGGCCGGCGAGGTGCTCGTGAGCATCAGGGCCGCGAGCCTCAACTTCCCCGATCTGCTGATCGTCCAGAACAAATACCAGATGAAGCCGCCACTGCCATTCGTGCCCGGCGCCGAATTTGCCGGCGTCGTGGAGGCGGTGGGCGAAGGCGTCACGCATCTGAAGCGGGGCGACCCGGTAGCGGCGTTCGCGGGGCTCGGCGGCTTCGGCACGCACGCGGCTGTTCCCGCCGCGGTGGTGATGCCGCTGCCAGCCGGCTTTTCCTTTCCTGACGCTGCCGCATTCCTGTGCACCTATGGGACCACCCACCATGGTTTGATCGACCGCGCGCAGCTACAGCCCGGCGAGACCGTGCTGGTGCTGGGCGCCGCGGGAGGCGTCGGCACTGCCGCCATCCAGATTGCCAAAGCCGCCGGCGCGCGCGTCATCGCCGCCGCCTCGACTGACGACAAGTGTGCGCTGTGCAAGTCGCTCGGCGCAGACGCGACGATCAACTACGGCACCGGCAACATCCGCGACGAACTCAAGGCCCTGACCGACGGCAAAGGCCCTGACGTGGTGTACGACCCGGTCGGCGGCGATCTGGCCGAGCCGGTGTTCCGGTCCATCGCCTGGCGCGGCCGTTATCTTGTGATCGGCTTTGCGCAGGGCAGCATCCCTGCGCTGCCTCTCAACCTGCCCCTGCTCAAAGGGGCGTCGCTGGTGGGCGTGTTCTGGGGCGAGTTTGCCCGGCGCGAGCCGAAGAAAAACGCGGCCGCATTGGGCCAGCTGGCCGCGTGGTACGCGCAGGGCAAGATCAAGCCGCTGATCGAGCACCAGTTGCCGATGGCCGAGCTTCAGCGCGCCTTCGAGCTGATGGCAGCGCGGCAGGTGCGCGGCAAGGTGGTGCTGACGAACTGAAGCGGTCCCTCAAAGATGTGACGCCGGCGCCGGAGCCCCGGGAGGCTGCGCTACCATTGCGCGAATCAAGAGCCCCCCGCGGCAGCAGAGTGCGCCGCCGCCCCCCTGACGGGGGCGGAGTCGTTTCGGGGCTGGCCCTTCGTTGACTCCAGACAAGCGCGCACACACCATGGCCGTCAAGGTACTGATCGTTGAAGACAATCCGGTGGCTCGGGCATTCCTGTGCCGCGTGGTGCGAGACAGCTTCAGCGATGCCATCGCGATCACGGAGGCCGGTGACCTGGAGACAGCGCGCCGGCACATCGGGCTGCAGCCGGGCCGCCCCCTGGCGCCCGGGCCCGATCCCTTCAAGCTGATGCTGCTCGACCTGGAGCTGCCGGACGGCAACGGCCTCGAACTGCTGGCGCAGTTGACGCAATATCCCGCGACCAAGGTCATCACCACGCTGTATTCGGACGATGACCATCTGTTCCCTGCGCTGCAGTGCGGCGCGGACGGCTACCTGCTGAAGGAAGACCGCTTCGAGGTGCTGGTCGAGGAGTTGCAGAAGATCGTGCGCGGCCAGCCGCCACTGTCGCCCGCGATTGCGCGCCGTCTGCTGACGCACTTCCGCCACGGCGACTACGGCGGAACGCGATACAGCGATTCGGGCTTCAACGCCCAGGAGGCTGCGCCCGCGCAACCCGCGCATCCGCCCATCCCGATGGATCCGGCCGACAAGCTCGACTACGAAAGGCTGACCCCGCGCGAGAACGAGGTGCTCACTTATCTGAGCAAGGGGTTCACGATCAAGGAGATCGCCAGCCTGATGGGTATCAAGTGGTTCACCGTCAACGACCACATCAAATCCATCTACAAGAAGCTCAACGTGTCCAGCCGGGCCGAAGCGGCGGTGCTCGCCAGCAAGCAGGGCCTCGTCTGACGGCACGGCGGGCCTGAGAAGCTGCCGCACCTGCCCGCCGGCCTCGCTGTCGCTGGATGGCTTCGATGACCTCCCCTTCCACCCTGCCCCCTGACTCCGGCACCCCCGCGCTGCCGGGCGCCGACGCGCTGCTCAGCACCGGGCAGTGGAATGCCTTTGATCGCAGCCTGGGGCGCCGCGAGGCGCCCAGCCGGTGGCTGGGGTGGCGCCTGAGGCTGCTCGTCGCAACCGCGTTGCTGGGCTGCCTCGGCATCTTCGCGCTGGCGTACTGGCTGGCGTACCAACCCCACATCGGGGCCACCTGGCGCACCACCGGCAATGGTCAGGTCGAGCTGCACCTCGCCCACGACACGCTGCTGAAGTCGGCCCAAGGCAAGACGCTGGCAGGCTTGTCTGTCGAAGACCAACCGATGGTGACGGTGGACGCGCTCACGCTGCAACGCTCCGCACGCTGGGTGATCGACGACGCCGACGCGAAGCGCTACATCGCCACGCAGAGGCAGCTGTCTCGCCTGCTGGACGAAAAGGCGCTGCATCTGCACTTCACCGACGGCACGATGCTCGAACTGCAGCCCCGTCCGCGCGGTTTCATCGGGCTGGGGCTGCTGTTCTGGCTGCTGTGCGGGCTGGCGCTGGTGGTGTATGGCGTCGCCATGGCGGTCGTGCTGTCTCGCCCCGGCCGCCGCAACGGGGTGTATGCCGCGATGGCACTGTGCCAGGCCGGCAACCTCGTGTTCATTGCCGTCGAGTCCACGCTCGACCTCGTCTGGCCCTCCAGCCTGGTCAGCTGGGACCTCTACTGCCGCCTCGCCTTCGACCTCGTCACCGGGGCCGCCATCGTCCACGCCACCGCGGTCTACCCGCGCGAGGTACCTCATGCGAGGTGGGCCGTCGCCGCTGTCTGGACCACGGTGACCGCCCTCATCGTCTTGGCAGCGGCTGACTGGTTGCCGGGCGTATGGTGGTGGGTGCAGGTGGTCGGCGCACTGCTCGGCGCATCGTCCATCGCCGTGCTCACCTGGTCGCACCGCATCGAACCCAACCCGTTCGCCCTGGTGCTGCGGCGCTTCGGTGTCATCGCGGTCGCGACCTGGGTGCTGCTCAGCGTGGCGGTCGCGGTCGCAGATGGGCAGCCAGGCATCCAGCAGAACATCTCCATCATCGGCTCGATGATCTGGTACGTGTTCTTCGCGTCGCTGTTGCTGCTGATCCCGTTCCTGTCGAAGTCGCAGCAGGTGATGCGCGAGTTCTCGCTGCTGGCCGCCATCACGACGGTCGCCACCTCGCTCGACCTGCTGTTCGTGGCTGCGTTCTCGCTGGGGCAAGTCACCTCGGTCACGCTGGCGCTCTTCGTCTCGCTCGGCTTGTACGTCGGCGCCAGGCAATGGCTGCTGGACCGGCTGATGGGCAGCAGCGTCGTGACCACCGAGCGCATGTTCGAGCAGCTCTACAAGATTGCACGCGAGGTGGAAGCACGACCCGAGCGGACGGCACCGCTGCTGACACGCCTGCTGCGCGAGCTGTTCGAACCGCTCGAGATCCACGTCGTCGACAAGCTCACCGCCAGCTCGCGCGTCGTCACCGACGGGTCCACGCTCGTGGTGCCCATCCCCAACATGGTGAACCCGCACCCGTCGGCGCCCACCATGGGGTCGATCGTGATCCGCTTCGCGCACCGGGGCCGCAAGGTATTCACTGCCGAGGACGCCCGGCTGACCGACCGCATCTTCGAGCAGTTGCGGCGCGCCGTGGCCTTTGACAAGGCGGTGGAACAAGGTCGCTCCGAAGAACGTACGCGCATTGCGCAAGACCTGCACGACGACATCGGCGCACGCCTGCTGACGCTGATGTACAAGTCGCCGTCCCCCGAGATGGAAGACTATGTGCGCCACACGCTGCAGGACCTGAAGACGCTGACACGCGGGCTGGCCGCGCAGAACCATCACCTGGCCGACGCTGCCGCCGAATGGAAGACCGACCTGGTGCACCGGCTCAACATGGCCGAGTGCGAGCTGAACTGGAATGCCAGCTTCGATCGCAATGTGCAGATCGGCGTGGTGCAGTGGTCGGCGCTGACGCGCGTGCTGCGCGAACTGGCCAGCAACGCGATTGCGCACTCGCGCGCGACCCGTGTCGATGTGAGCATCACGCTGCAACAGGACCGATTCGAGCTGGTCGTGCGCGACAACGGCATCGGCCGCGACCCGGCCTCGTGGTCGCACGGGCTGGGTCTCGGAGGCATCCGCAAGCGGGTCAAGCAGCTGGGCGGCGACGTGGAGTGGAAGGAACTCGTGCCGCAGGGCATCGAGTGCCGCGTGCTGATCCAGAAGTTCCGGCCCACCGATTGAGCGGGCTGGGCGACCGGCCGGCCTTGCAGCAGCCGGTCGGGTCAGCCGCTTACATCACGGCAATCTCGACGCGCCGGTTCTTTGCGCGGCCCTCGGCGTCGTCGTTGCTTCCCGCAGGCTTGCGGTCGCCTTCTCCACCGGCTTGCACCGCGTCGGCCTTCGCGCCCAGGCTCACGAGCAACCGCTTCACCGATTCGGCCCGTGCCGCACTCAGCGACTGGTTGCGCTCGGCCACGCCCACATTGTCGGCATGGCCGGTGACGGAGATGTTGCCCGTGCCGGCGGTCGCCACCAGCGCCTGCAGTTGCTTGCGCTCGGCAGCGCTCAGGCGCGGCTGGCTGCTGCCGGTGTTGAAGTACAGAACCAGCGAACGGACGGACTCGACGGCCGCCGGGGCCGCGGCAGGCGCTTCAGCGGGAGCGGGCGTCGGTGCGGGGGCCGCGGTCGGTGCCGGCTGTGGCGCGGGCGCGGGAGCAGGTGCCGCGGCCACGGTGGTGGTGGCGCCGGCTTCGCCTGCCGGGGCCGACGCAGCAGCCATGGCCGCCGGGGCCTCGACCCACTGGAAGCTCACGGCTTCGAAGCGGCCGGCAGGCGCATCGCCCGTCGCCGGTGCCGACTTGAGCACGATGCGCTCGGGATCGAGCTTTTCCATGAACAGGATGCTCGCGGCCTCCGCGCGCGCCTGCCCGAGGTCTTCGCCCGTGTCGCTCTTTTCGTTGGCGTAGGCACGGCCGGTCACTTCGAGCACCTTGCCTTCGCCACCCTGCGCGATCATCTGGTCACGCCAGTTGATGAACTCGGGGCCCGTGACCGCAATCGTCTGGTTGGCTTCGAACAGCACGGCATTGCCGGCGGGTGCAGTCGACTCGGCAGGCACCTGTTGCGTTGCGGGTGCCTCGGGTGTCTTGTCGCCACAGGCGGCCATGACGGCAGCCAGCGTCGCAGCAGCAACCGTGCGGCGAAGGAACGGAGGGGGTGTTCTCATGTCGTCTCTCCTGAGGTATTCGAGATCGGTCGCAGCGGCTGGCTCACGCGCTGCCACCCAGTTGGTCCAGCCGCGCGATCACGGTGGTCTCGGGGTCCAAGGTGCTGTCCGATTGGGCAAGGCCTGAGCCGAAGACCGCCATCAGGCCGGTGAAGTTGTCGCAGTTCTTCGGTGCGCGCTGCTGCACCCAGTGCTCGAAGTAGGCGAGGTAGCGGTCGCCATCCTGGTTCAGGCGCAGCACGTCCTGCATCTCTTCTTCCTGCACGTACTCCCACAGGCCGTCGGTGCACAGCAGCAGCACGTCGCCGCCGGAGGCCGGCGCCTCCAGCTCGTAGACATAGGGCTCGAGCTCGCCGGGGCTGCCCAGCGAACTGGTCAGCACGCTGCGCTCCTTGCGGGTGCGCATCTGCTCGCGCTGGATCATCCCGGCCTCGACCATCTGCTGCACCAGGCTGTGGTCGCGCGTCTGCAATTGCAGCGTCGCCTGATGGAACCAGTAGCCCCGGGAGTCGCCGACGTTGCCGAATACCGCATGGCCCGACAGCAGGTCGACCAGGGCCATCACGACCGTGGATCGCATGTCGGGGAACTGGGTGAACTTCCGCTGCCCGGCGATGACCACCTGCTGCGCATGCTGCATCAATGCCGCCGCGGCTTCCATCGAGCACGACGGCTGGATCGCATGCTGCTCGAGTATCGCCCGCACGGCGAGCTTGGAGGCGAGGTCTCCGCCACCGTGCCCCCCGGCCCCGTCAGCGACGACGAAGCAGGCGATGTCCTGCATCACGCGATAACCGTAGGCGTCCTCCTGGTAGGAGCGACCTCCCTGGTTGTGCAGCAGGTGTGCGGTCAGTGCCAGCATCACTCTTCCGGCATGTCCTGCCGCAAGGCTTCGACGTGTTCTTCGTAGGCCTTCAGGAAGGCCTGACCGAACAGCGCATGGAAGTCGTCTTCCGCCTCGCGGGCGATTTCCTTGTAGAGCTCGTTGAACAGATCCCACAGCCGCGCCTTGCGTGCGGCGGGGATGATCGATTCGACCAGGCCCTTGCCTGCGAGCCGCCCCTCGAGACGCTGCGGCTCGAAGCGCTCGAGCACGCCTTCGAGCGCGGCCTTGGTCCCGGCCATGAAGCCGAACTGGTGCGAGCGCAGATCGTAGTAGGCATCGCGCATCGCGGTGATGGGCGGCATGAACGCCGGGTTCAGCCGGCCCGAGACGAGGTACAGCATGGCCGTCTTCGCATCGGGGGAGAACTTCAGCGGGTTGTTGTTGCGCTCCATGATCATGGTCGCGCTCGCCTTCACCTCGCGCTTGGTCACGGCGCGTGCATTGAGCAGGTCGACCGTGCCCTGCACCGCCTCGCGCACGAGGCCGCCCATGCGGTACATGAACTGCTCGGTCACGCCGTCGGGCAGGTTCAAGGGGCTGCCCAGCCCCTCGCAGAAGGCGGCCATCAATGCGTCGACCGATGCGGCATCGGCCGGGGCTGCCGTCGCAGCCGCCTGGGCCGGCGCAGGCGGCGTGGGTGCCACGTGAGCGGGCTTGGCAGCCTTGAACTGCCCGGTGGACAGCTTGTTCTGGTCGATCGGGCCCACCGAGGCGAGCAGGTCGTCGATCTGTTCGGCGCTCACGCCCCGTGCCGGAGCGGGTGCGGGCTGCGCCGCCACGCGTGGCAACGGCGCGGGGCTCGGGGGCTGAGCTGACGGAGCGCCGGCCTCCGGCAACGAGAAGACTGCCTTTTCGGCGGGCGTATGGTCAGCCTGCGCCGGCCCGACCCCCTGAGCGGCCGGTGGCCCGCCGAACAATGCCAGCGGGTCGTCGACCGGTTGCGAACTGCCGGGTTGCGTGGGTTCCACCGCACCGAGCACGTCGAGCGGGTTGGCCGGTGCGTTGCCGAGCCCGAACAGCTCGTCGATGGAGGCCGACTTCTCGCCCGATGGCGAGATCAGGTCGTCGTGCCCGGCCTTCGGGTCGAAAGAGATCGGCGGCGGCACCCGCCGGGCAGCCGACGCGAGCGGGTTGAAGGCGGGTGCGGGGGCCGGCACCGGCGACGCCGGCTTGGCCAGACTCGCAAAGGGATCGAAGTCGTCCGGGATGGCCGCCGAAGGCGTCGCGGCGGGTGCCGGAGGGACCGGCGCCCCTAGTCCCGCGAACGGGTCAGCCGACGTGCTGCCGGAAGGGGTCGATGGGGAGCCGCCGAAGAGGTCTGCAAACGGGTCGTTGGGTGTGGCCGCGGGTGCTGGTGCCGTTGCAGCGGGTGCTGGCGGCAACGCGAACGGATCGAAGGCCGGGGCCGGTGGAGGTGCGGCCGCAACAGGTGGTGCGCCGACCCGCGTGCTGTTGGGGTCGAAGGCGGCAGACGCGGGCAACTCCACCGTCAGCACGTAGGGGCCGATGCGCAGTTCATCTCCGGCAGCCAGGATGACCACCTGCCCTGCCCCCACGGGCGCCCGGTTGCGGATGGTCGGATTGGCGCCCTTGTCCATCAGGACGTAGCGCTGCCCCTGCATCTGGATCACCGCATGCTGGCGCGAAATGGTCTTGGCCTCGTCGGGCAGCACGAGCGTGTTGCCTTCGTTACGGCCGATGGTGCCGCCCGCCGGCCCGAACTGGGCGACGATCGGTGTTGCGGGCGCTTGCCCCGCTACGCTCACGACTCGGATCTGGAGCATCTTGAAAGAATGGTGTTCTGGGGCGGCAAAGCGCCGGCATACAGGTCGGAACCGAGGCTAGCGAAGCCCTTCCCCAGGCGCAAGGCAGCCCCCCTAACTTGAGGTCGGCCCCGCGCCGTCGCATTCATGGTCGAACCGGGCCCGTCATGGCGCCAGCAACAGCACCTGCACCTGGCTGGGAGCGATGCGCATGCCCGGCGCGTTGGTGCTGTTCTGCAAGGACATGCTGGTCATGCGCGTGGCCGGCATGCCGCCCACCAGCACCGTGAAGGCGGCGGTGAGATGCCGGCCAGGACCCATCACCATGCCGGAGGCCACGCCGGTCGCCACACCGGCGTTGTCGCCGTTGGTCAGCGGCACCACGGTGCCCATGTTGTGCGCCGGTGCGCAGCTGAACAGCACGTTCACGGCGGGCGGCACGCCCATCGGCCCGGCAGCGATGTTGGGATAAGGAATGGGCACCGGTCCGGCCGGTGTCGGCGTCAGGCAGACATCGGGGAACGCGAAGTCCATGCCGCCCATCTGTGTGTTCGCGAACATGCTCGTCACCCCACCTGGATCTGCTTGCCGTCGATCTTGACCAGTTCGCGGGATTTCACGACGGCGTGCTCGGCGTTCAGGTGCATCACCTGCTCGGCCCGCATGTCGATATGCCCGGCGCGCACCATCTCCATGTCTTCGACGTGCCGGTGATGCGACTTCGCCTGCACCGTCCACAAATCGGCCACCTGCTTGATACGGTTCGCGGTGCTTTCCAGCGTGTCCGCCAGCCAGTGCACGGCCTTGCCGACCAGGCTGATGCGTTGCGCCACGGCCTCCACCGTCTCGCCTTGCAACGAGACGGTGCCCGTGGCCTGCAGTCGCAGGTCGCCCTGCACGGCAAGGCTGGCGCTGCGCGGCAGTTGCATCGCCACGGGCGCATCGCCCGTTCGCTCCAGCACCGCCAGCACATAGGCCTGCCGCCCACGCAGTGCCACCAGCACCGTGTCGCCGCATTCCGGCTGCACGAGGCACGACACCGCCAGCCGGGCCTGCAGCAGGCCCTGACCCGTCGAGACGACCACGTGCCCGTCGCGGTTGCGCTCGACCTCGCCCATGGCCTGGACGACCGCCTGCGTCACGACCGACTCGGGCTCCTGTGACGCGCCCATCGCGTGGCTGTCCGTTGACTTCAGCATGTCGTTCTCCTGCTTCATCTCGTCACCCCTCATACCTGCGGCTGCCATTGCTCGGCCGCAACGTGGTCGGCGTCGTCCGGCGCCGCCTGAGCGCGTTGAGGCATGCGCGCCTGCTGCAACCGGGTGCCGCGCAGGCTCGCGCGGAACACGTCGGCCCCATCAAAGCGACTTCCCTGCAGGTTGCCGTTCGACAGGTCGGCATACACGAGTGCCGCGCCCTCGAAATCGCATTCCGTCAACTCGGCCTGCTGCAGCACCGCCTCCGGCAGCTTGGCTTGGCGAAAGCTGGCACCGCGCGCCTTCGCGCCCATCCAGACCGACTGGGCCAGTTCGGCCGCATCAAGGCGCGCGCCATCGAGGCTGGCGCCCATCCACAGCGTGTGGACGCCCTTGATGCCCGCCAGCCGCGCCTGCTGCAATTGCGCGCCCCTGAAGTTGCTGCCCGTGAGCGTGGCCCCGGTCAGGTCGACGCAGCGCAGGTCCGCGTCCATGAACTGCGTGCGCAGCCACCGGGCCTGCGCGAATTGCTGCCCGGCCAGGTTGCATTCGGTGAACACGCATTGCTCGCCGCGCGGCACACCGAACCGCACCTGTCGCAGATCCGCCTTGTAGAACACGGTCTTGAACCATTCGGCGCCAGACAACTCGACCACGCCGAAATCGCACTCCATGAAGTTGGCTTGCACGAGCCGTGCGTCGCGCAGGGAAGCGCCCGTCAGCAGGCACTTGGCCAGCGTGGCGAATTCGAGGTCGCATTGCGCCAGATCGGCCGACTTGAGCTTGCACTCGTTGAACGTGGTGCTCACGGCCTTCGCTCTCGTGAGCGAGGCACCGGCCATCGCGCATCGATGGAAGGTGGCAAGCCGCAGTGCCGCGTCATTGAAGCGGGCCTGATCGAGCCGGCACTCGACGAACGAGCACTCTTCCAGCATCGCACCGGTGAAGTCGCAGTGGCTCAGGTCAGCTCGGTGGAACACCGCCTTGCGCAACGCACCCCCGGCAAAGCTGGCGCCAGGCCACTGGACCTCATGCAAAGGCTCACCGGCCCGCACCTTGGCTTGCACTTCCTGCAGGTTCATGCTGTACCTCCAGTGGAACCGCGGCCTGCCTTGCGTTGCGGATGCGTGCGGGCCTTCGCCATGAAGGCCGCATCGAAACGCGTCTGCGGGTCGACATCGATGCGCATCAGGTCGGCGGCAAAAAGGTTGGCGCCCTGCAGGTCCGCGCCCTGCAGTTGCGCGTGCTGCATCACGGCCTGCATCAGGTTTGCTCCACGCAGCACCGCCTTCTGGAAATTGCCCTTCATCAACAACGCCCCCTTGAGGTTGGCGCGATAGAAGTTGGCACCCGGGCACTGCGCTTCGCTGAGGTCGCTGCCGGCCATCTGCGCGTTCATGAAGTTGGCGGCCTCCAGCGGCATGCCGCGCAGGCAAGCCTGGTCGACCTGCGCATCCTTGAACGAGGTGCGCCGCAACGAGGTGCCGTGCACGAAGCGCGCGTTGTGGGCGCGGCAACCATCGAAGCGGCTGCCGTCCGCCGGACAGGTCACGAAGTCGGCCGAGTCAAGCTGCGCCCCGGTGAAGTCGCAGCCGCGCAGCTGCACTTCGATGAACGAGGCGCGCACCAGCGCAGCCTGTGAAAACACGGCGTCGATGAACACCGACTTGAGGATCACCGCCTGCGTCAGATCCACCTGCACCCAGTGCGAACGGGAGGCGCGCACCTCCAGCAGCGTCACGCCCACGAGCTTGCTGCCGAACAGCACCGCTTCGTCGAGCACCGTGTGCTGCAGCGTGGCACCTTCGAAGTTGCAGCCCACGCACGAGGCCTTGTTGAGCCGCGCGCGGCCGAGGTTGGCCTGCGCGAAATTGGCGCCATCGAGCTTGGCTTCTTCCAGCACCGCGTGCGCCAGACTGGCCTGGCTGAAATTGGCGCCGGTCAGGGTGGCACCCTTGAAGTTGACGCCTTCGAGCTCGGCACCGGAGAAGTCCGCGCGCGTGAGGTCGAGCCCGGAGAAGTCGGCGCCCTTCAGCTTCATGCCGGTGAAGCTGCGCCCCAGCGCCTGCGCTCGCGCCGCCCCCTCGCGCCAGCGCTGGGCGGTCTCGCCCTCCAGCGCCGCGGGCGCCGGCTGCATGTGGGCAGACGCGCGCAGCATCTGGCCTTGTGACTTCTCGGCCTGTGCCGCGAGTGCCTTCAGGCGCGGATCGATGGGCGGCGCGTTGGGCGCCGTCTTCGCGAGCATCTGCTCAAGCTGTGCCACCGCCTGCGTCGGCGAAAAACTGGCCAGCGAAGGCTTGGGCTTGAGCATGGCCTCGAGGCTCGCCAGAGAGCCGCCTTGCGCCGCCATCCGTTGCTGCGCCGCCTGCATCGCCGCCTGGCCACGCGCTTCGATTGCCGCCTTCCAGTGCACCTTGGGCAGCAGCTGCTTCTCGATGCCCTGCATCGCGTCCATCAACGCTTTCGGGTCTTGCGGCAGCTGTGCCGGCAACTCAGGGATACCGAATGCCTTGCGCACATCGGCGGCCTTTCCGCCACCTTGCTGCAGCGCCTGGGCGGGAGCGGTCTTGGCCAGTTGCGCGTCGATCTCCTGACGCGCCGCCTGCAGGCGCGCCCCCAGCTGTTCGAGCGCCGCGCCGCTGGGCCCCAGCAGTCGCTTGTGCCGCTGGATGGCCTCGTTCGGAGTCGCCATTCCCTCGGGCAGCAGTTCGTGGTCGTCGAGCAGCTTCAGCGCGCCGGTGTTCTCGTCGAGGCGCGCATCGATGGCTTGCACATAGGCCTCGCGTGGACGGGGTCGGTCGCTCCATTCGGCAGCTGCCATCAGCAGTTCCACCTCGTCGGCGAACTCGTTGTCGACCTCCAGCAGCGCGTGCCAGATCATCACCAGGCGCTGCAGTCCAGGGAACAACCACAAGGTCGTCAACCGCCCTTCGACGAAGCGCGCCTGGCCCGGCCCCTGCATGCGGGTGCGCACGGCAATCACCGGCTTGATGCCCGGCAAGCGGCTTTCAATGCGCGGGCGTTCGGGGTGCAAATGCGTCAGCTCGATCCGCTCGTCGCCCTGGAACGGCTCCGGCTGCCATTGGTCTTCGCTCGCGATACCGTGGTAGCGCCAATCGAAATCTTGCGGCGGGCCGGGATATTGGGTCTTCAGCCAGGCATCGTCATAAGTACCGTCGAACCGCTTGCGCTGCGGCCATTGCCCGGGGATGGGTGCAAAGCTGGCAGGCAGCACCGCCTTGCCCGGCGCGAGGCTCGGTGCATGCGGGTATTCGACCTGCGGCAGCGGCTGCAGACGTCCGTGCGCGGTGTCTTCCAGCACGGTGCCCTTGCCGAGCGGGTTTTCGGGCACGGCGGGGCCGCCGTACGCTTGCGCCCAGCCGAGCGGCACCGACTCGAACGGCACCGGCTCCGTGGCACGGCCCGAGACCCAGTAGCGCTGACCGAACACATGCAGGGCCTTGTGCAGCCGGCCGACCCGTGCCTCCACCTTCAGGCCCGGCACGCGCTGGCCCTGCGGGGCACAGGCCTCGCCCACCAGCACGAACTCGCCGCCACTCTTGGGCAGCGCCATGTCGAGCGGCACCTGCGGGTCGAGCAGCGGCGCCACCTCCTGCCACAGCTCCTGCTCGGGCAACAGTGCCGGCTCCATCTGCAGCGGCACGTAGCCGATCACGGCGACGCCCAGGTAGGCCCGATGCTGCCGCTCGAAGCAACGGTGCAGGACCGACAGGTGCTGAGGTTTGATGACCCGCATCGCTTCAGGACCCTGCGGCCGCCCAGGGCTCGTCGATCACGATGCGGTCACGATCCTTCGCATCGATCTTGAGGTGGATCACGGTGCCGGGCTGCACCGACGGCGCGCTGACCACCGGCACCACCGTGCGCAGTGTGTGCGTGTAGACGGCTTCGCCTGCGCGCGAGATTTCGAGCGACAGCTCCACCTCCGGGTTGTTGCCACTCCACGTGCCCGTCTGCTTCACCGCCACGACGCGCGCCGTGGCCGCCACGCCGTTGCGACGCAGCTGTTCGTCGCGGTAGCTCACGTGCGCCGTATAGAACGCGACGCCGAGCACCACGACCAGGGCCACGACGGCCCACCACCAGGATTGGGATGTCATGCGTGCGTGCCCAGGTTCTCAACCGATGATGGTCATCGCCTTCTTGTGCAGCGCGATCGCGCCTTGCGAGATCAGCGTCACCGGGTTGGCGATCTGCAGCACATTGGCCACCTTGTTGAGCGCCGCCTCGGAGTTCTTGAAGGCGATGCTCTCGCCCTTGAAGCTCACCGCGCCGATGTCCACGCCCTTGGTTTCGAGGTTGACGCCCTTGGATTCCGTCGAGATCGCGGTCACGCCGTACTTGAACGTGCTGAACCACGACTCTTCCATCGCATAACCGGTGAGCTTGGTGCCGCCCAGCAGGTTGACGCCTGCGGGCGCAGTGATGTTCATGCCCATCGTCGCGGTGATGTTCATCGCCTGCGGCGTGGTCATGTTCAGGCCGTTGCTGGCAGTCACGTCCCAGCTGCCGCCAGCGACGGTGTGCGTGGCCGAGCCGCCGGTCACGCTTTGGGTGTAGCCGCCGCCGGTGATGGTCTGGCTCACGGCGCCGGTCACGGTTTCGTCGATGCCGTCGGTGATGTTGATCGTCTGGCCGCCGGCGCTCACCGTGTGCTGGTGCCCGCCGGTCTTGATGGTCGTCTGCAGGCCGTCGGTGATCTCCTCGATCTCGCCGGCACCGATGCGGCGCAGGCTGAGGTTGTCGACCAGCAGATCACGGAAGTCGCCCTTCACATGCTCGTAGCGGCTCTTGTCCACGGTGAGCCGGTCGATGCCGTGGATGTCCGTGGTGCGGTCGTTGCCGACGTCGCGCAGCTCGTCCACCTCGACCGTCGTGCGCAGGTTGCGCTCGGCATGCAGGAAGACCTCTTCCTCGCCCTTCTTGTCCTCGAAGCGCAGTTCGTTGGCGTTGCTGGCGGAGCCGCCCTTGGAGCTGCGCGTGACGATGCCGGTGCGCGTCATGTTCGCGGGCAGGTCCCATGGCGGCATCTGCTCGGCGTTGTAGACACGGCCGGTGATCATGGGCCGGTCCGGATCGCCTTCGAGGAAGTCGACCACCACCTCCTGGCCGATGCGCGGGATCGCGATCATGCCGAAGTTCTTGCCGGCCCACGGCTGCGACACGCGCACCCAGCAGGAGCTGTTCTCGTCCTGGCCGCCCAGGCGGTCCCAGTGGAACTGCACCTTCACGCGGCCGTACTTGTCGGTGTAGATCTCGTCGCCGCCAGGGCCGACGACGATCGCAGTTTGCGGCCCCTGCACGAAGGGCTTGCGCGTGAGCCGTTCGGTACGGAAGACCTCGCGGCTGGGCAGTGCCTCGAAGCTGCAGCGGAAGGCCGAGCCGCTCGATTCCATCGCTTCGTACTCGGTGTACTCGAAGTCGATGCGCGTGGAGACGATCAGGTACTCGCGGTTCTGGTCTTCACGCGTCTGCCCCGTCAGCTTGAACAGGCTGCCAGCGGCGATACCGCGCGCATTGCCGGCGCCCTGCACCAGCTCGTGCCGTGCCTGCTGTTCTTCGAGTCGGGTGCGCACGTAGTGTTCGCCGTCGCCGGACTGCTCATACTTGCCCGGGTAGTCGTACAGCTCGTGCGCCGACTCGGCGTGCTCGCGCTGCTGCTTCGTCGTCACGCGCAGCTCGGTGCTCGGCTTCGTGAAGTCGAAGTCGTCGAGCACGTAGGCGCCAGGCTGGATCTCGCGCGAGAACGACCATTCCGACACGTACTCCTGCTCCAGCCGGCCGCCGCGGTCGTGCGGAATGAACGGAATGCTTTCGTAGCCGTCGTAGGCGGCATGCGCGCTCGGGCCGTCCGCCAGCACCAGCGTGTGCTTGCCGTCCTGGTGCTCGAAGAAGTAGTAGATGCCCTCCTGCTCCATCAACCGGCTGACGAAGTTGAAGTCCGTCTCGCGGTACTGCACGCAGTAGTCCTGCGGGTTGTAGGTGCCGGTGAGCCGGTTCTCGAACGCCGCCACGGCGTACTTGTCGAAGATCTCCTTGATGATCTCCGGCACGCTCTTCTGCTGGAAGATGCGGCAGTCGCTGGCGCGCGTGAGCAGCCACAGCCACGGGCGCGCAGTGATCAGGTAGCGGTGGTAGCGGCCGACCACGCCGGCGCTGGCGAAACGGGTCACGCAGCCGTCGAACGGGCGCTGGCTGCCATCGGCCAGCTCCAGCTTGACGGTGACGTTCTTGCCGAGCAGCTCGTCAGGGTCGACGTCGTTGCGTTCGGAGAGCACCTCGATGCGGTACTCGAACAGCCGCCCCAGTTCCTCCATCGCGCTCATCGAGCGGAACAGGAGTACGTCGGGACCCAGCGGCGTACTGATCTCCATCACGCGTGCCATAGCTCTCTCTCCATCTTGGGCCTGGTCCGGCTGCGGGCGCGCCGGCCGGGCGCCCACCACCAGTGGCGTGCGCCGGATTGTGCTGAAGGGGGTGCGGGCGCTCCATCCCTAACAACGAGCAGCGGGCACCCCCTAGTTGCTAGGGCCTGTTAACACTACAGAGGGTTGTGCGAGCGTGCCTGCCAGAGCGCAGAGCGAGGCAGGCGACGCTGCCCAGGCTGGCCGCCTGGGCGAGGAGCCCAACGACGCGCTGCGCCCTGGCAGGCACGCTCCCTTCGGGTTGGTGCCCAAAAGGCCGTGCGCGGCGTTGCAAAGCCTCGCCGGGTGCCGCGCGCAGCCGTCCGGTCTGCGCAGCGAACCAGGCGAAGCGCGGCAAATGGCGTTGCTGCGCTGCACAGCTATCGCGCACGGACACTTCGCAACGCCCAACCCGGCTTCGTTTTGCGCCTTGCTCACGGCCTTTTGGGCACCAACGCATCAG
>NZ_CAMLJQ010000037.1 GCF_946480305.1 uncultured Caldimonas sp. | reverse complement strand
GCGCCTGCGTGGCGGAGAGAAAGCGCTTCTCGCGCGCGACGACGTCCATCGCCTGGTGCAACGAGGGGTAGTGGCGTTCTTCCGCTGCGACGATCACGCAGTTCATCAGGAAGCTCGGCTCTGCGCAGTGGAGTCGAGCTCGCTTGCATACAGCTCATAGAACGAATCCTGCTCCACACGATGCGCTTTGGACGAATGAACGGATTCTTTCAGGAAGCGAACGCCATAGGCACGGAATTCGGTCAGCCGATCGGTCAGCTCGGGCCGTTGCGAGATCATGGCGGCCAGAAAAGTATCGAGTGTGTCGTTCTCGTGCATGTGATGGTCGTTCAGCGAAACACCGAAAGCGTCTTCCAGTTCGATGGCCAGAACGAGTTGCATGTGGATCGCATTCGCCTGCGAGATGCCGTGATGCATGCGTCGGCCCGCATCGCGCAGGGTGATGCCGCAGTCGACACAACGCACCTCGAAGGCTAGCAAACGGGAAGGCGGATGGGCTTGAGCCGCGCCGCATTGCTCGCACACCACGGGCAGGGGGTTCATGAACATCATGGCTTCGAGAGCCCTGATTCTGCGGCGCCGCGATACCAGCACGTAGAAGAGCATGGCGCCAGAAACGCGTTGAACATGCCCCACACAAAGACAAGCCACAGGGCCCAAGTGGTCAGCACGAGGGCCACCGCTCCACGCCGCAGCATCACCCGCCGCACCCAACGCATGGAACCGGCCGCAGCCAGGGCGAAGGCAACGCTGGGCATGACAACGTAGAGCAATGCCTGATCAACGCCCACGCACGGCAGTGTGTCGAGTGGGCACGGCTCGAACGCCGCCGCCCCGCGCCCGGCAGAAAGAAGTGCCAATCCGAGCATCCAAAGGCGAGCAATTTGACGACATTTGAGCGACCCCACGTCAGGCAGCCCCCCGCTCGTTGGCATAGCCGGATGCCGAGGTGTCGCTCCAGAGAAAGAGTACACACCCGGACACGAATCCCAGGAATGCCGACTGAAGCAGAAGTGGGACGACACTGAGCGGGAGCTCCAACCCATAGATCATGTAGGTGTTGACCGTTACGTCCGTAAGCATGATGGCAAGCGCCAATGCAAGCCCCCAGCGTCGCTTGGTCCACAACAGCACAGCAGCCAGTCCGTCGACGACCGCAAGGCTCGACCAAAACATGTTGACGAAGTTAGGCGCGAACCGGTATGGCAACCACCCTCCGTGTGCAATGTCGACCATATGCAGCACCGACGCAGCCATGAAGCAGACCGAGAGAATGATCAGAGAAAACTTGGCGGATGTAGTTGGTGTCATGTGGAACCGCGAAGTAGGCAACGGCTCGACGTGCTCACTGCAGGCGCATGAGGTACGTGCTTTCGTCCTCTGCGATGACAGTGAAACCCAGCCGCTCATAGAGCCGTTTCGCCGGATTGATCTTGATGACTTTCAGGTGCAAGGGCTTCCCCAGCTGGCGTGCCCTTGTCAGTTCGGACAGCAGCAACTGCGCTCCCACGCCGCGACGCTGGAAGGCGGGCAGCAGAAAGATCATGCGCACGTAGTGCAAGTCAGCGTGGTCTTCGACATGCAACGCACCTGCGCGCTCGCCATTGACGTCGATGAGTTGCAGTTGCCCCAAAGGGTGATGCTTCCAGAAGCCTGCGAGCTGGAAGGCCTCCTCCCAGCCCCAAGCCCACTCGACATACGGTCGCAGCGTGGCCTTGTAGCTGGCGAAGACGAAGTCCTTGTCGTCTGGCGTGGTGCATCGGAGTCGAATGGCATCGTGAGGAATGGAGACGCGGTAGATGTACCGCGCTTCATCGAGCACGACGTCGCCGAGCGCCGTTTGCTTGCGAGCCACTGAGTCGGGAACAAGCCCTGCACGGCGGTAGAAAGCGATGGCGCGATCGTTGTGCTCGGCAACCCAAAGTGCAATCGAGCGGCAGCCCTGCGCCTGCGCCTTGGTCAGCGCGGCGAGCCACAAGGCACAGCCTACTCCCATCGACCAACATGTCGGCTGCACATACAACGCCCACATCTCCAGGCATTCGCTCGACGGGCTTTCGTGCGAGGCGCTGCCAAAGGCAACAAACCCCACGACGGCACCGTCGCGTCGCGCGACCAGAACGCGAGTTCCCTTTTGCAGAATCTGTTGCCACATCGACGCTCGCTGCTCCACCGACAGCGAGGAAAGGTATTCGGCCGGCAGCAGATGTTGGTAGGCGACTCGCCATGCTTCGACGTGCACGGCTGCGATCGCCGCGCAATCGGACATCTTGGCCGGTTCGATCTGTATCAGGGGCGGTTGTGTTGGCATCGCGCCAGCCTACCTCCGGGCAGCATGTCGATCCATCCCGCCTCCGGGGGATCACCGTGGCGACGCTCACGCCGTCGTCGTCTTCACATGCAGCCGGCTCGTCTGGCACCGATGCAAGGCGCGGTAGTGCTCCACCGGCCGGCCGTTCTCGCCATACGCGACCGATTCGATGCGCAGCAGCGGTTCGTCGGCGGCGATGCCGAGCAACTGTTGCGCGCGCTCGTCAGGCAGCACAGCGTCGATCCAGCGTTCGGCGCGCACGATGCGCAGACCGTACTGGCGGCGCATCAGGTCGTAGAGCGAGCGGTTCTCCAGGCGCGTACGGTGCAGGCCGGGTGTCAGGTCGGCGGGGACGACCGTTTCCACCAGCAGGCGCATTTCGTTGTCGACGCTGCGCAGGCGGCTGAGCGCGACCACCATCGCGGGCTCCTGCAGTTCGAGCGAGCGCGCTTCGCTCTCGGTCGGCGCGCGCAGTTCCTGGCTCAGCACCTGGGTGCGCACGGCAAAGCCCTTGCGTTCCATCTCGTCCGAGAAACCCAGCACCGTCGAGACGAAATCCTCGTCACGCTTGCGGGGAGACACGAAAGCGCCCTGGCCGCGGATCTTGTAGATCAGCCCGCTGCGCACCAGGTCAGCCAGCGCTTCGCGCACCACGATGCGCGAGATGCCGAACTGCTCGCCGAACTCGGCCTCGGTGGGCAGCTTGCTGCCCACGGGGTAATCGCCTTGCAGGATCTGGCTGCGCAGTGCGTCGCGGAACTGCACCCACAGCGGCGCGCCCGCGTTGCGGTCCAGCACGGAGGGGGCGGGTGGGGCGGCGGGCGAAGATGGTTTCACGGCGGCAGGACGCAGAGTCGAATCTGCCGCGAATGATGCACCGAAAGTGCGCACGCACCTTACCGCTTGTGTGCCGACGGGTACGAGCACGGCCACCCGGAGGCCCGCCGCGCGGCGACACCACGGGGATCCAGCAGCCTCCCTACCGCGTGAAGTGCGTCAACTCCGGCTGCCTCTGCGCGACACGCCTCGTCGGCGCATCGGGCACCCCGCGCACACCGGCTGGCCGCGCAGCATCCGCACGCACCCAGGCGGCGGCCATCTCGGCCATCATCAGCGTCGGGCTGTTGGTGTTGCCGCTGGTGATGGTGGGCATCGCGCCGGCATCGACCACGCGCAGCCCGTCGACACCGCGCACGCGCAGGCGCGAGTCGAGCACGGCCATCGGGTCGTCGGCGGCGCCCATCTTCGTGGTGCCGACCGGGTGGAAGATCGTGGTCGCGATGTCGCCGGCCAGGCGTGCCAGATCCTCGTCGCTCTGGTATTGCGCGCCGGGCTTCCACTCCTCGGGTTCATAGCGGGCCAGCGCAGGCTGCGCGACGATGCGGCGCGTCACGCGCAGCGAGTCGGCCGCCACCTGACGGTCTTCGTCGGTGCTCAGGTAGTTGGGCGCGATCGCGGGCGCGTCCTCGAAGCGCGGGCTTCTGATGTGCACCGTGCCGCGGCTGGTCGGGTTGAGGTTGCACACGCTCGCGGTGAACGCCGGGAACGCATGCAGCGGCTCGCCGAACGCATCGAGCGACAAGGGCTGGACGTGGTACTGGATGTTGGGCCACGCGTAGCGCGCCGAGCTGCGCGTGAAGGCGCCCAGCTGCGACGGTGCCATGCTCATCGGTCCGCTGCGCGTGAGCAGGTAGTCGAGGCCGATCTTCGCCTTGCCGAGCATCGACGACGCGAGCACGTTGAGCGTGGGCGCGCCCTTGATCTTGTAGACCGCGCGGATCTGCAGGTGGTCCTGCAGGTTGGCGCCGACGCCGGGCAGGTCGACGGCGACCGCAATCTGATACCGGCGCAGCAGCTCGGCCGACCCGATGCCGGACAGCTGCAGCAGCTGCGGCGAGCCGATGCTGCCGGCGCACAGGATCACTTCGCGTGTGGCGCGCACGGTCACGATCTGCCGGCCATTCCACACACGCACGCCGGTGCAGCGCAGGCGGCCGTCGGGCTGACGCTCGGTCAGCAGCTGCATTGCGCGGCATTGCGTCCACAGCGTGAAGTTGGGGCGCCCGTAGCACGCCGGCCGCAGGAAGGCCTTGGCCGTGTTCCAGCGCCACCCTGCGCGCTGGTTGACCTGGAAGTAGCCCACGCCTTCGTTGTTGCCGCGGTTGAAGTCGGCGCTGGCCGGCACGCCGGCCTGCTGCGCGGCCAGCGCAAAGGCATCGAGGATGTCCCACCGCAGCCGCTGTTTCTCGACGCGCCATTCGCCGCCCACGCCGTGCAGCTCGTCGCCGCCGAGGTAGTGGTCTTCGTGCCGCTTGAAGGCGGGCAGCACGTTCTCCCACCGCCACGCGTCGTCGCCGGTCAGCTGCGCCCACTGGTCGTAGTCACGCGACTGGCCGCGCATGTAGATCATTCCGTTGATGCTGGAGCAGCCGCCCAGCGTCTTGCCGCGCGGGTAGCGCAGCGTGCGCCCGTTGAGCCCCGCGTCCGGCTCGGTCTGGTAGAGCCAGTCGGTGCGCGGGTTGCCGATGCAGTACAGATACCCCACCGGAATGTGGATCCACGGATGGTTGTCGCGGCTGCCGGCCTCGACCAGCAGCGTGCGGTGGTGCCGGTCCTGCGTGAGCCGGTTCGCCATCAGCGCGCCCGCGGTGCCGGCGCCGACGACGATGTAGTCAAAGGTGGTGTCGTTGCTCAAAGTCTCTATCCCTCTTGTCGCTCCATCGCACTTCATGCACCGCTGACGGCATGAACCAAGACCAGCCGAGTGGCCGCCGCGGAGCCGGCTCCGCCGGTCCGCCGGCGGCGCCCCCCCCCCCCACGGGGGAGCGCCGCAGGCGCTCGGGGGTAGCCCCCATCACTGACCGGTGATGTTCCGCGTCCAGTTCTGGTTGTTCCCGTTGTTGCACGTCCAGGTGATCAGCTCCACGTCCTGCTGCATCGACAGGTTGGGCACATCCAGGCAGGCGCCTGACGCGCGGTTGCGCAGCACCGCCCCGGTAAGCGTCCACTGCGTCGCCGTGCCCGAGTTGCACGCCACCTGCACCACCGCCCCGCCGCTGGCCACGCCGTCGGCCTGCGCCAGGCACAACCCGCTGTGCTTCGCGACGAACTGCAGGTGCCCGTCGATGTTGTTCACCTCGAACAACTCGTTGTTGGCGGTGCCGCAGGGCCACTGGATGGCCTTGGCGCCGCTGGCCGTCGAGGCGCCGCGGATGTTGACGCACAGGTTGCTGTGGTTGGAGCGCAGCCGCAGCAGCGCACTGGTGGCGTCGAGCGAGCGCACGTAGTCGGCCAGTGCCGTCAGGTCGGCCGCGGGCAGCGTGCTGACGTTGCCATGGCCGGACGCGAACACGTCCTGCAGCGTGGCCGCCTGGCCGTTGTGGAAGTAGCGCGAAACGGTCCAGGTGTCGAACAGCGTCGGCGTGTCGAAGCCCACGCCCGCCAGCGCCTGGCCGTTGCCGCGCCCGGACGAGGCCTGGATCGTGCCGACATCGTGGCGCAACCCGTCGCGCAGCGTGATGCCCGAGTGGCAGCTCGCGCACTGGGCGCTGTCGAACACCTGCTTGCCGCGCAGCGCACTCGCCGTCAGCGTGCCGTTGGCGTTGCGCACCGGGCTGCGTGCATGGCGCGACAGCGACGTGAGGTACGCGGCCAGGTCGTCGAGCGCCGCGCTGCGGCCCGCCTTGGGCGTGCCCAGCGGGTTGGAGGTGGCCGCAAAGTCGGCATTGCTCATGAAGCCGGTACCGCCGAACGCGCCGCGGATGTCGTTCTCGAAGTCCTGGATCTCGTCGAAGTTGGCGCTCCAGTGCACGGCGCCGTGGCCCATGCCCTGGCGCCCCTGCAAGCCGATGGTGCGGCGCAGGCCTTCGCCACGCTGGGTGAAGTCCCACACCATGCCGTCGTCGCCGCCGTCGGCGTGGCAGCTCGCGCACGACATGTAGTTGTCGCGGCTCATGCGGCGGTCGGCCGCGTTGTAGAACAGCTGCTTGCCGCGCAGCGCGGCGGGCGTCAGCGTCTCCTGCGCCACGGTGCCCACCGTCTGCACCAGCGTGCCGGCGCCGCTGCGGCTGGCGAGCACCTCGCTCACGTCGTGCACCGAGATCGAACGGCCGAGGAAGTTGTTGGTGTACAGGCGCTTGCGAGCCGCATCCAGGTACAGCCCGTGCGGCGCCAGCCCCACGTCGGCGATTTCGCCGCGGATGGCGCGGTTGTAGGCATCGACGATCGCGACGCGGTTGCCTTCCATCTGCGCCACGAAGATGTAGTCGCCGTTGGGCGCGAACACCGCCGCGCGTGCCGGCGCGCGGTCGTCGAAGTCCAGCTGCTCGCCGAACAGCTCGGTGGCGTTCTGCAGATTCACCTGCGACAGGATGGACCGCACCGTGCGGTCGTGCTCCAGGTCCTGCCCGTCACGGAAGCGGCCACGCACGATGTTGTCCTTCTTCGACGGCAGCACGGCGCGCAGGCCGTCGGGCGAGATAACCACCTGATGCAGGTAGTTGGGCACGCCGCGGGAACGGCTCTCGTCGTCCACCGTGGTGGTGTCCACGCGCAGCGCGACCGTGGCGGCACTGGTCAGCGTGGTCAGGTTCACCTTGTGCAGCTGCCCGCCCGTCATCGCCGACTTGAAGCGCGTGACGTACGCCTCCTGCGAGTTCGCACTGACCGCGATGCCGCGCACGGTGCCGGCCAGCACCAGCGTGCCGGTGGCAGCCCCGTTGGTCGGGTTGAAGCTCATCAGCGTGGACTTGTGCTCGAGCGTCACCAAGCCTTTGGTGCGGTCGGGCGTGAACACCACGCCGTGCGGGCCGCTGCCGTATGCCAGCGACACGGTGGCCGAGACGGTGCCGTCGGCGGCATTCAGCGCGACGAGCTTGTCATCGTCCTGCACCGTCACCCAGATGCGGCCGTCCGGCCCCACGGCCAGCGTGCGCGGCTCACGGCCCACATACACCTCCCAGCGCTTGGCCAGACTTTGCGCGTCGATCGCGGTGACGGTGCCGCTGTCGGGGTTGACGCTGTAGACGCTGCTCGCGTCGCCGGTGATGTTGGTGGTGTGGGTCGGCGCATTGGCCGTCACCGGCCGAATCACCGTGACCGGCACCACGTAGAAGCTCTCGAGCCCGTCGGCGCTGCGCACCGCCAGCGTGGCGGTGTAGTGGCCGGGCGCCGTGTAGGTGTAGGTCACGCGCGGCTGGTTGCTGAAGGGGCTGCGGTTGCCGTCGCCGAAGTTCCAGCTGTACTGGGCGCTGCCGCCCAGCACGGCGGGGTCGAACACCAGCTGGCCGTTCACCAGCTTCGGCCCGTCGCCCAGGCCGGGGTCGCCGACGATGGGCAGCGCACGCAACTGCGCCACTTCGCTGTCGCCGAGCACGCGGTTGTACACGCGCACATCGGCCAGCGTGCCTTTGAAGAAGTCCGCATTGCCCTGGATCTGGCCCAGCAGCTGGAAGCGGTTGCGCAGACCCAAGGCACCGGTGCGGCCGGTGGAGGTGGTCTTCACGCCGTCCACGTACACCGCCTGCGCGCCGGAGGCCGCGTCGCGCGTGAGCACCACGTGGTGCCACGCGCCGTCGTTGACGGCAGCGGTCGAGCGTGTGCCCGGGTTGCCGGTGTTCGCGTCACCCACCGAGAGGTTGATGCGGCCGGTGTTGTCGATCCAGCCCCAGAACACGTCGTCCGATCCGCCCACCTGGTCGCGGCCGAAGATGCCCGGCGCCGTCCACGGTGCGGACGTGCCCGCCTGCGTGGTCTTCATGTAGAAGCTCAGCGAGGCGGTGCCGGACAGCACCGAGGCGACGCTGTCGTCCTTCAGCGGCACGCCGCCGCTGCGCTGCGCGAAATTGAGGCCGATGCTCTCGTAGGCATCGCTGCCGTTGGCCGTGCCGTCGCTCTGGCCCACCGGGTCGGCCAGCGTGCGGGCCAGGCTCCAGTGGTGCGCCAGCGCGATGCTGATCGCGCTGCCGGTGGTGAAGGTGGTGCGGTACTCGGCAGCGATGGCGTTGCCGGCATAGTCGCGCACGCCGCCGGCCGGCAGCACCACCTCATAGGTGGTGTTGGGCGCCAGCGGCTGGCTGGGCGAGAAGTTCACGATGCCCAGCTGCACGCTGTAGAAGCCGGCCAGCGCCGCGCCGCCCACCGGGCGCACGATGAAGGTGGTGTCGTTCACGCTCTCCGGCAGGATGCTGTCGGACAGGCCCAGGCCGATGCGCGAGGTCAGCGCCTGCTGCTTCGCACCGTTGGCGGGCGACACCTGCCGCACCGCGGGCGGCGTGGTGTCGCGCGCGGTGGAGTGCACCATGAAGCCGCTGCCCGAGCCGTGGTCGTTGCCGATGAAGACGAGGTTGCCGAACGGCGCCACCTGCCCGTGGTCAGAGCCCGCCTCCAGGCCGGAGCCCGGCGCGAACAGCCCGCCCCGGCCCACCTCGACGTGCTGCGCCGGGTTGCTCACATCGACCTTGTGGATGCGGTACTGCGCGCCCTGGAAGACGTAGTTGTCCTGCGTGCCGCAGTACAGCTGCTCGTCGATCGCGAGGCGGTTGTCCTCGGCCACGAAGCGGCTGCGGTCGGCCAGGTTGTAGCCGCTCATGCGCCCGCCGGCGCCGCGCACCGACGTGTAGAGGTTGCGCCCGTCGTAGCAGGTCGCGTAGTAGAACGGGTGCGAGTTGACGGTGTCGAGCACCTTGGGGTTCAGCGGATCGGAGATGTCCAGGCTCGCGAAACCGTCGCTGTTGTCCATCGAGGTCAGCACCATCTGGTTGCCCATCGTGAAGATGGGCCCGACGCGGAAGCCGCCCAGCTCGCCGATCGGCACCGGGTTGGGCTTGCCCGCACCCCGGTTGGCCAGCGCCGCGTTGGCCGGGTCGTGTGCGTCGATGACATACACGCCATGGTTGGCCGATGCCACGTACACGTACGGTGCCTGCCACCACAGCTGCCAGCTCACGTTGGCATAGTCGCCGGCGTTCACGGTGGGCAGCGCGAGCTTCTTCACCTGCTGCGCGTTGTTCACGTCGGTGAAGTCCCAGAACTCCACACCCTTGGTGGTGGCGATGACGATCCACTTGCGGCCGTTGATCGTCGAGGTGCCGATCGAGTGCGCCTCGCGGAACTCGGCGGTGCGGCCTTCCGGTTCATAGATGCGCTTGACGAGCTGGATGCTGCGCGGGTTCGACACGTCGTAGACGAGGAAGCCGCCCGGCCCCAGGCCGCTGTCGGGTGCGAACAGCGTCAGGAAGTAGCCGTTGTGCATGATCCCCACGTTGAGCCCGAAGGCCTTGCGGCCCGGGTAGGTGGCGGGGGTGCCCTGGTCATCGCGACGGATCCAAGACACCGGCGTGAACAGCTCGGCCTGCGTGTAGGTGAGGTTGCCCAGCCCCGGTCCTTGCACGGGGCTGGAGCCCACGGCCATCGGCCGGGCCCGCTCCTCGTTTCCGGTGGAGGCCGACTGCGTCGACGCGCTGCTTTCACTGCTGCCGCCACCGCCACCGCCGCCGCAGGCGCTCAGCGCGACAGCCGCGAACAAGGCCAGCAGACCCCGCGCGGGTCGCCGAAGCCGGGAGCGCCCGCCGGTGGCCGGATCGGTCGCAAGGAACAGATGCCTGAAGTTCATCACCGTTGTCTCCTGTGGATGCGAGGCCGGTCGTCCGCCGCCGGTCTTTCGTTGTCGTCGCTCGGGTGCTGGGAGAGGAAGCGTCCGCTTCCTCGTGGGGATGTGGTCGGCGTGCTTTCAGCTGCCGCCGGCCGATTCGTAGAGGCCCCACGCGGTCTCGGCCGAGGCACCGCGGTGGATCATGGCCATCAGCGCCCCGACCACTGCGGCGGGGTTGCGGTGCTGGTAGACGTTGCGGCCGTACACCATGCCGACGGCGCCCTGGTCAAGCAGCACGCGCGAGCGTGCGAACACCTGCTGCAGCGCTTCCTTGCCGCCACCGCGCACCAGCACCGGGCAGCGCGCCGCTTCCACCACGCGGTGGAAGTCGGTGGCCTGGGCGGTGGGGTCGGCCTTCACGATGTCGGCGCCCATCTCGCGGGCCAGGCGCACCAGCGTGACGATCTTCTCGGCATCACCGTCGACCATGTAGCCGCCGCGTGCGCTGTTGGGCGCCATCACCAGCGGCTCGATCATCAGCGGCATGCCGTAGCGGTCGCAGTCGGCCCGCACGCGCGAGATGTTGGCGACGCACTGCCGGAACAGGTCCGGCTCGTCGGGCAGCATGAACAGGTTGACCACCACGCAGGCGGCGTCCATCTGCACCGCCGGCAGCACCGGGTCGTGCTCGTTCTGCAGCACCGCCCACATCACGCGGTGCTTGGTCGCGTTGTAGGGGTTGCCCATGTCGAGCCGCATCACCAGCGCCGGTTTCTCGCGACCCGGGCGGCCCTGCAGCAGATCCGCCTGGCCGTAGTTCAGCTGGATGGCATCAGGGCCCGCTTCGACCAGCTGGTCCATCACGCGCGGCATGTTCTCCAGCCCGTCGAGGAAGCTCGGCTCGTTGCACACGCCGTGGTCCACCGCGATGTCGAGACACCGCCCGTTGCGCAGCAGCCGGTTGAGCCGCGCCTGTTTTCTTTCCAACATCGAAGAATCTCCTGTTGCCTTTGTCTGTCGTCGGGACGAGTTCGCTCCTGCGCCGGCCCGACAGGCCCGCGCAGATGGCGCTTCGTTTTCGGTGAGGGGAGTGGGGCGTCAGCTCATCAGCGCACCCAGGTGGCGGTCGGCCGCGGCATCGATCAGCGCCAGGTCGTTCCTGTCGAGCGCCACCTTGCCGGCGCCGGCGTTCTCGATCGCCTGGCGCGCGGTCCGTGCGCCGCACAGCGCCACCGTCACGCTGCCGCAGGCCGTGGTCCACGCGATCATCAGTTGCGCGAACGAGCATTGCCGCCGTGCACGTACCGGCTCGATCTCGGCGAAGAAGGCGCCGAGCTTCTCGCGGTTGGCGGCCGAGAAGCGCGGGTTGTCGCGCCGCTGGTCGTCGCCGCCGAACTGCCGCTGCGGGTCGATCGGCCCGGCCAGCAGGCCGAGCGCGAGCGACGAATAACCGAGCACCGCGATGTCGTGCTGCCGGCACAGCGGCACCAGCGTCGATTCGATCTCTCGGTCGATCAGGCTGTAGCGCTCCTGGATCGCATCGACGGGGCCGTGCTTCAGGTATTCGGTGAGCGTCGGTGCATCGACGTTGCTGACGCCGATCGCGCGGATCTTGCCCTGGCGCTTCAGCGTCAGCAGCGCATCCATCGTCTCGGCCACCGGGGTGGTCGCGTCCTGCCAGTGCGTGATGTAGAGGTCGATGTAGTCGGTGCGCAGCCGCGCGAGGCTCTGCTCCACTTCATGAAAGATCGACTCGCGGCCGAGGTGGCGGTAGACGGCCTGGCCTTCCTCGTCGAAGAAGTGCGTGCCGCGCTGCGTGTGCCACACCAGGCCGCACTTGGTGGCGATGACCGCTTCGCTGCGCCGGCCGGCGATCGCGGTGCCCACGAGCGTCTCGGAGCGGCCCAGGCCGTAGGCCGGTGCGGTGTCGATCAGGCACACACCGGCATCGAGCGACGCACGGATCGCGTCGACGGCCGCGGCATCGTCGCCACCGCCCCACATCCAGCCGCCCATGGCCCAGGTGCCCAGGCCGATGTCGGCGCATTCGATACCGGAGCGCCCCAGTTTCACAGTTCTCATCGGATCACTTTCTTCACGTTCATGAGGTGGTCGACCGTGACGGCGACCAGCAGGATCAGGCCCTTGATCACGTCCTGCCAGTACGGGGACACGTCGAGCAGGATCAGCGAACTCGTCACCACCGACAGCAGCGCCAGACCGAGCACGGCGCCCAGCACGGTGCCCGAGCCGCCCTTGAGGCTGGCGCCGCCGATCACCACCGCGGCGATCACGTTCAACTCCATGCCCATGCCGAAGGTGGGCGTCGCGGCGCCGAAGCGCGCGGTGTAGATCACACCGGCCAAGCCTGCCATCGCCGAGCACAGCACCGTGACCCAGAACTTCACGTGCCCGGTGCGGATACCGGAGTACAGCGCGGCCTTCTCGTTGCTGCCGGTGTAGAACACCTTGCGTAGCAGCGTGGCGCGGCGCAGCGCGAAGTCGCTCAGCGCGACGATGAAGGCGAAGATCAGGATCACCGCCGGGATGCCGCCCACCGAGCCCTGGCCGATGAACTTGAACTCGGGCGGCAGCGAGAACAGCGACTGCGGCGTGCCCTGCGTGAGCGCCAGGCACAGGCCGCGCACCACCACCATGAAGGCGAGCGACGCGATGAAGTGGCTCAAGCCGATGCCGGTGACGCAGCCTCCGATCATCGCGCCGATGAGCGCGCTGCAAGCGATCGCGATCGCGCTGGCCGTCCATGGGTCCAGCCCCAGCAGGAACAGCTTGCCGGTGATGACCATCGCCAGGCACACCACCGAGCCGACCGACAGGTCGATGCCGCCGACGATCAGCAACACCGTCATGCCGACGACGACGATGCCCTCGATCGAGAACGACAGCAGCATCGCGCGGATGTTGTCCCACGTGAGGAAGTGCGGCGACGCGAAGCTCATCACGACGCACAGCACGACGATGATCAACAGCAGGCCGGCTTCGCGCATGCTGGTGAGCCGGCTGCGCGAAGCCGGTGCCGGCGCGGCGGCAAAGGCAGCGGGTGGCGACAGCGCAGCGGCACCGGCAACGCCGCTGGCGGTTTCGGGTTTGGACATCAGTGCATCTCCTCAACGGTGAGGCCGGAGGCCAGCCGCAGCAGCCCCTCCTCGGTCATGTCTTCGGCCGCCACCTCGCCGGCGATGCGCCCTTCGCGCACCACCAGCGCCCGGTCGCACAGGCCGATGATTTCCGGCAGCTCGGACGAAATGACGATCACGCCCACGCCCTTGTCGGCCAGGTCGCGCAGGATGTGGTGGATTTCTGACTTGGCGCCGACATCGACACCGCGCGTCGGTTCGTCCATCAGCATCACGCTCGGGTCGGTGGCGAGCAGCTTGGCGATGGCCACCTTCTGCTGGTTGCCGCCTGACAGGCTCGCGGTATCGCAGTCCACGCCGTCGGACTTGAGGTTCAGCCGCCGGCCCAGCTCCTGCGCCAGCTGCCTCTCGGCCTTGTGCCGCAGCAGGCCCCAGCGCGAGCTGACGCGCGCAGGCGCCATCGAAGAGATGTTCTGCGCCACGGGCAGCTCCAGGAACACGCCAGCGGCCTTGCGGTCTTCGCTCAGGTAGGCGATGCCGTGCTGCAGCGCGTCGCTGTACTTGGTGATCTTCAATGGCCGGCCGTTGAGCCGCACGCTGCCGCGGCGTGCGCGCCGCAGCCCGCACACGGTTTCGGCCAGTTCGCTGCGCCCGGCCCCCATCAACCCCGCGATGCCCAGCACCTCGCCGCGCTTGAGCGTGAACGACACGCCGTGCACGCACTCGCCGTCGGCCAGGTCTTCCACTTCGAGCAGCGGCGTGCTGGCATGCGTGGTGCCGAGTTCATTGCGCTTGGGCGGGTAGTAGTTGCCGAGGTCGCGGCCCACCATCGCGCGCACCAGCGTGTCGGGGCTCAGCGCGGCGATGTCGGCGCAGTGCACGTCGCGGCCGTCGCGCAGCACGGTGGCGCGGTCGCAGTGCGTGAAGATCTCGGCCATGCGGTGGCTGATGTAGATGATGCCGATGCCCTGGGCCTTCAGGTCGTGCAGCACGCGGAACAGTGCGGCGGACTCCACCTCGGTCAGCGCCGCGGTCGGCTCGTCGAGGATCAGCACCTTGCAGTTCAGCGTCAGCGCCTTGGCGATCTCGACCAGCTGCTGGCTGCAGATCGGCAGCTCGTCGACCCGGCGGTCGGCCGGGATGTCCTGCCCCAGCCGCGCAAGCACGCGTGCGGCGCGCTCGTTCAGCTGGCCGTAGTCCATCCACGCGCGCCGGCTCGCGTTCAGCTCCGACATGAAGATGTTCTCGGCCACGGTGGCGTCGCCGCACAGCGCGATCTCCTGGTGCACCAGGCCGATGCCCAGGCGCATCGCATGCGCCGGGCCGTCGATGACCACCGGCTCGCCGTCGAGACGGATCTCGCCGGCATCCGGCCGGTGGATGCCGTCGATGATCTTCATCAGCGTGGACTTGCCGGCACCGTTTTCGCCGCACAACGCGTGGATCTCTCCACGCCGCAGCGAGAACTGCACCCCGGCGAGCGCACGCGACGCGCCGAAGTGCTTGGTGATGCCGCGCAACTCGAGCAAGGCAGGGCCAGCGTTCATTCGCTGATGCCCCGGGTGCCGCGGCGGGCGAGGTACTTGTCCCAGTAGAAGTCGTCGGCGTTGGCCTTGCTGACGACCGACAGGCCGTTGTCGAGGAAGGGCACGGCCATCGGGTTGGTGCCGTTGCGCTTGGCGTCGTTCATCGGGTCGATGAGCTGCGAGTTCTTCGCGAGGAACAGCAGCATCATGCCCATGAAACCCTGCACGCCCTGGTTCGGGTTGATGGCACCGAACACGTCGCCGGATTTGATCATGTCGAGGATCTTGGCGTTGACGTCGCAGCACATCACGCGGATGTTCTTCTTCGTCTCGAGCTTGGCCTGCGCCGCGCCGAGCGCGGAGTTGGCTTCCGGCATGAAGATGGCGCCCAGGTTGGGATTGGCCTGCGCCAGGCTCAGCGTGGCCTGGTAGGCCTTGTTCGGGTCCTGGTTGCTGGCTGCGCGGCCGGCCAGCTTCATGCCGGGGTACTTGGTCTTCATCCGGTCGATGAAGGCGGCGATGCGGCGGTCGTGGTTGTCCTGGCCGGGGTTCTCCAGCACGGCGTACTCGCCCTTGCCGCCCATCGAGCTGGCGATGGCGTCGGCCGCCTGCGAGCCTTCGCGGTCGTTGTCGGAAGTGACGAACGACACCCGCTTGGAGTTCGGCGAATCGGCCGCGAAGGTCACCACGGGGATGCCCATCGCCGCGGCACGGTTGATCGGCTCGATGAAGGGGTCCGGGTTCATCGGGTGCAGCAGGATGCCGGCCGGCTTGCGCGCCAGCTCCTGCTCGAACGACGCGAGCTGCTTGTTCACGTCGTACTCGGGCGTGCCGCTGTAGCGCGTCTTCACGCCGAGCGAGCGGCCCAGCTGTTTCATCATTTCGTAGACCGGGAACCAGTACTCCACGCCCGACACCATCACGTTCATCACGTACACGTCGTTCGGGTTGCCGCGCAGGCCCGCTGCGGCTGCCGTCTGCGCGAACGCGCTGCCGGCGCCCATCATCCCCACGCCGGCCGCTGCCGCGGTCTTCAAGAAATCTCGCCTCATCGTCGTCTCCTGTCTCGTTGATTTCGCGGGCACTGCCCGATTCCTGCATTCGTCTGACCCGCTGAAATTCGATTCAGTTGTCATGACAGCGATGAAATATAGTGGAGGTTGTATCGGCACAACCTAGGGAAAACACCGCTACGATGTGCGATCAAACGCGCGACGATGTTATGACATGAGAACAGACCTCTTCATTGGAATCGACATGGGTTCCACAGGCCTGAAGGCGGTCGCCTTCGAGGCTGGAAGCGGCGCCACGCTGGCCACCGCCGGCGACGCCCTGCCTCACGTGCGTCTTGCGCGTGGCGGCTGCGAACTGGCCGCCACGGACATCCGCGACGCGCTCCTGCAGGCACTGCGCAGCGTGGCCGGGCAGCTGGGTGCGCGCGTCGGGCAGGTGCGCGCACTCAGTTGCACGGGGCATGGCGCCGGCCTTTATGTGCTCGATCGGCATGGCGAGTTGTTGCGCGGTTGCGCCGTCGCCTCCACTGACCAGCGTGCGGCGGGCCTCGCCAGCGAACTGGCCGTGCGCCACGGCCAGGCACTGTTCGAAGAAGTGGGGTGTCAACCTTGGGCCGGCCAGCCGAGCATGATCGCGGCCGAGTTGCTGCGCGCCGGTGCATTGCAGCGGGCCGACATCCACCGCCTGTGCTTCGCGAAGGACTACCTCGCCTTTCTGCTGACCGGTGAGCTGGTCACTGATGCCAGCGACGCCAGCACCGCGGGGCTGTTGACGCTCACCACCGGGCAATGGTCGTCGCTGGCGCTCGAAGCCGCCGGGCTGGCCGACCTGGCCCGCGCCCTGCCGCCGCTGGTGCCCAGCGGCACGGTGATCGGCCGCCTGCAAGCCGATGTGGCGGCCGAATGCGGGCTGCCCGCGGGTCTGCCGGTGGCTGCCGGTGCGATCGACCTGCTCGCGTCGCTGCTGGCCGTCGGCGCACACACGCGCGGGCAGGCGGTGGCCGTGATGGGCACCTGGTGCGTCAACGCGGTCGTCGGCCCGGTGCGCGAGCCCAAGCCCGAGGTCGGCGCGATCGTCAACTTCGGTGCGCCGGAGCAGCGCCTTTATCTGGAGAACAGCCCGTCGTCGATGGCCAACGTGGCGTGGCTGGCGCGCACGCTGCAGTTCCCCAGCGCGGCGGCGGTGGTGGACTGCGCGATGTCGGTTGCGCTCGGTGCGGAAGGGCTGCGCTTCGCGCCATTCATCAATGGAGGCAGCGCACCCCCGCACGCCACGGCCGGCTTCGTCGGCTTGGCCGGCCACCACGACCGTCGCCACATGGCGCGGGCGGTGGTCGACGCGGTGGCCGCCTTGCATGCCCAGCATCTGCGCCGGCTGGCGTCGCTCGAGCTGGGCGTGCCCGGCCGTGTGTCGGCATTGGGCGGCGGCGCACGCGACGAGCGGCTGGTGCAATTGCTTGCCGGGTTCCTCGAGCATCCGGTCGAGCGCTGCGGCGACGACGAAACCGGCGCCCGCGGCGCGGCGCTGTATGCGGCGCAATCGCAGGGCGCACCGCTGTCGGCGTTGCCGGCGCCGTGCAACGTGGTGCAGCCCCGGAGCGCCGATGCGCCGGCCCATGCCGAGTTCCGCCGCTCGTTCGCTGCCCTGATGGAGCGCCTCGCACCCGCGTTCGCCCAGCTGGCGGAGGCACGCCGATGAGCCGCGAGGTGTCATCGTTCGTGCGGCCCGCGGCGCTGGCCGGGCGGCACTTCTCCACCGTCATCGTCGGCGCCGGCATCAATGGCGTCGGCATCTTCCGCGACCTCTCGCTGCAAGGCATCGATTGCCTCGTGGTCGACAAGGGCGACATCGCCTGCGGCGCGAGCAGTGCGCCGTCGCGCATGATCCACGGCGGCCTGCGCTACCTGGAGCACGGCTCGTTCTCGCTGGTGGCCGAAGCCACGCGCGAACGCAACCTGCTGCTGCGCAACGCGCCGCACCTCGTGCGGCCGTTGAAGACTGTGGTGCCGCTGACCAATCCGTTCGGCGGCCTGCTCAGCAGTGCCTTGCGCTTCTTCGGCATCTCGATGTCGCCCGCCTCGCGCGGCCTGCTGGTGGTGGCGCTGGGCTTGCGGCTGTACGACCTGCTGGGGCGGCGGCAGCGCGCGATGCCCGGCCACACCATCGGCCGCATCCCGCCGCGCGACCAGGCGCTGTTCCGCCCCGACGTGCGCTGGACGGCCACCTTCTTCGACGCGTGGATCAGCCACCCGGAATGGCTGGTGCTGGAACTCATCGCCGACGCATGCCGCGACCAGCCCGCCTCGCGTGCCGCGAACTACTGCAAGGTGGTGCGCTGCGAAGGCAAGACGGTGACGCTGCGCGACGAGCTGACCGGCGAGACGGTGCAGGTGACGACCGACACGCTGGTCAACGCCACCGGCGCCTGGCTCGACCACAGCGCCAGTGCGATGGCCGGCGAAGGCTCGCGCGTGATGGGCACCAAGGGCTCGCACCTGGTGCTCGACCACCCGCTGCTGCGCCGCCTGCTCGACGGCCGCATGGCCTACTTCGAAGCATCCGACGGCCGCGTATGCATCGTCTATCCCTTCCTCGGCCGCGTGCTGGTCGGCTCGACCGACATCCCGGTGGACCACCCGGACGACGTCGTGACCGAACCCGCCGAGGTCGACTACCTGCTCGACGTGCTGCGCGAGGTGTTCCCGCGCCTGCACTTCGAGCGCCGCAACGTGCTGTACACCTACGTGGGTGTGCGGCCGCTGGCCCGCTCGGACGCCGACAAACCCGGTCGCATCTCGCGCGACCACAGCGTGCTGGTCGATGCGCCCAATGCCACTCGCCACGTGCCCATGGTGAGCCTGGTGGGTGGCAAGTGGACCACCTTCCGCTCGCTCGCCGAGCAGGCCGCCGACGATGTGCTGCAGTTGCTCGGCCGGCCACGCCTGCAATCCACCGAGTCGCTGCCGATCGGCGGCGGTGCGGGGCTGCCAATGGATGCGAGGGCCATGGACGCCTACCTGTCGCGCATCGAGGCTGCCTGTCAGTTCACGCGCGAGCGCGCGTGGAACCTCGTCATCCGCTATGGCACGGCCGCGCAACGGCTGGCGCAGCAGTTCGCCGCGAGCGGGGACCGGCCCTTGCGTCACGCGCCCGACTATTCGGTGGCCGAGGTGCAGTACCTGTGCCGCGACACCGGGGTGATGCACCTGGCCGACCTGGTGGTGCGCCGCACGGTGCTCGCCATTTCCGGCAAGGTGACCGATGCGCTGCTGGCGGAACTGGCCGATGTCGCGGCGATGGCGCTCGGCTGGGACACCGCACGCCGCGACCAGGAGCTGGCCGCCTGCGCCGAACTGCTGCGGGAACGGCATGGCGTGTCGCTGACCGCGGCAGCCTCTCCCGCGCCCGGGCCGCTGCGCCCGGAAGCGTTCAACCCGCCACTGCCCGCCGGCTCGATGTCGACGCCGCTTGCGACGTGAGTTCGACCATCACCTCTTCGACCGCCCCGCTGCCCGCGCTCGACCGCTCCGCCAGCGTGCCGCTGTGGATGCAGTTCCGCGACGCGTTGCGCAGCCGCATCCTGCAAGGGCACTTCACGGTCGGCGCCAAGCTGCCGACCGAAGCAGAGTTCGGCGAGCAGTTCGGCATCTCGCGCATCGTCGTGCGCGAAGCGCTGGCCGACCTGGTGCGCAGCGGGCTCATCTACAAGATCCGCGGGCAGGGCGCTTTCGTGTCGACGCCCGAGCGCGACGAGGATTTCGTTTCCACGGTGCTCGGCTTCTCGGACGAGATGGAAAGCAAGGGGCTCACCGTGCGCACGCAGGTGCTGGCGCAGGAGCTGCGCCCCGCCACGGTGCAGGAGGCCCGTGCGCTCGAACTGAAGGAAGGCGACATGGTGGTCGCGCTGCGACGCCTGCGCAGCGTCGATGCGCAGGTGCGGCTGCTGGTAGACACCTGCGTGCCCGCCGACCTGGCGCCCGGCCTGCAGCGTACGCGGCTGGAAAACCGTTCGCTGTACGACGTGCTACGCCGACAGTACGGGCTGCGCATCGTGCGCGCCGAGCGCTGGATCCACGCAGTGCTGCCCGACGAGGCCACACGCGCCTGCCTGGGCATCGAGGGGCAGGAGCCGCTGCTGCGGATCGAGTCGATCGCCTATGGCGCCAGCGGCCGGCCGGTGGAGCACTACTGCGCCGTGCACCGTTGCCAGTCGAGCCGGCTGCATGTGAAGACAACGGCCTGAGCCGGCCGCCGCGTCAGATTGACGAAAGGCAAGGCGCCAACAGTTGCGCCACCGCCACTAAGAGGCCGCCATGCTCTGTCTTGCTTTCGACGCGCTCAAGCGCTGGTTCACGCTCACCGCGCTGCTTGCGCTGGCGCCGCACGCGCTGGCCGACAACGGCGTCACCGACACCAGCGTGAAGTGGGGCATGTCCGCCCCGCTGTCCGGGCCCAACGGCGCCTATGGCCGGCAGATGAAGGAAGGCATCGAGGTCTTCTTCGCACAAGTCAATGCGCGTGGCGGCGTGGCCGGGCGCCGGCTCGAACTGGTCGCGGTCGACGACGGATACGAAACCACGGCGGCCGTCGCGAACGCGAAGCGGCTGATCGACGACGAGAAGGTGTTTGCGCTGATGGGCTTCTACGGCACCTCGCCCACCGAGGCGGTGCTGCCGGTGCTGGTCGAGCGCCGCGTGCCGCTCATCGGCACCATCAGCGGCGCCGAAGTGCTGCGCAAGCCGATGCACCCCTACATGTTCCACCTGCGTGCCAGCTATGGCGACGAGACCGAGGAGATCGTGAAGGCGCTCACGACGGTCGGTGTGAAGCGCATCGCCGTCTTCTACCAGGACGACGGCTTCGGCCAGGCCGGCCTGAAAGGCGTGACGCAGGCGCTGGAGCGCCATCAGCTCAAGCCGGTGGCGGTGGCATCGGTGCCCCGCAACTCGGTCGACGTGCAGCAGGCCGCGCAAACCATCGCGAAGTCGGGTGCGCAGGCCGTGGTCATGGTCACGCTGTACCGGCCCACCGCCGAGTTCATCAAGCGCATGCGCGCGGCGGGGGCCTCGCCCTACTTCATCGCGCTGTCACCGGTCGGCACCGACCAGCTGATCCAGGAACTGGGCCCCGACAACAGCCGCGGCATCCAGGTGTCGCAGGTGATTCCGTCGCCATGGGAAGACAAGCTCGCGGTGGTGCGCGAGTACAAGAGGGCGCTGGTCCAGCACGCGAAGCACAACAACTACTCGTACTACGGCCTCGAGGGCTACCTCACCGCCAAGCTTGCGGTGGCTGCGATGGAACGCGCCGGCCGGCCGCTCAGCCGCGCAAGGCTCGCCGAGGCGTTGCGTGGCGCCCCGTTCGATCTGGGTGGTTACGCGGTGAAGTTCGACGCCGCCACGAACGCCGGCTCTTCATACGTGGAGATCAGCGTCGTGGGCCAGGGGGGCCGCATCCTCAACTGACGGGCGGCAACGTCGGGTAGCCGACCCGCTCCATCGTGCCGATGTGGCGACCGAGCAGCGTGAGCGCGCGATCGGCGTCGCGTGCTCGCAGGGCGTCGATGATCAGGCGGTGGTCGTGGTTGGACCGTGGCTGCCACCCCCGGGTGCGCCCCGCGGCGAACACGACGCGAGAGTTGGCGAGCTGCAGCGTATCGATCGTTGCGAGCAGCCGCGGCATGCGGCATGGCGCCACCAACGCAGCATGGAAGGCACGGTTCGCGGTGTCCCAGGCCGCCAGGGTGTCTGCGGCATCGCACAGCGCCTGGGCAGCTTCGAGCTGGTCGATGTGGGCATCGGTGAAGTGGGGCAAGGCGTGCCGCAACGCGAGGGCCTCGAGCGCGCTGCGCATTTCCACGTTCTCGCGGATCGATGCGATGTCGAGCGCCGCCACCCGCACGCCGCGCCGCGGCAGGGTGACGACGAGGCCCTGCCCCTCCAGCCGCTGAAACGCCTCGCGCACCGGCACATGGCTGGAGCCGAACCGCTGCGCGATGTTGTCCTGCCGCAAGGCAACGCCCGGCGCCAGCTCGCCGCTGATGATCTGCTCACGCAGCGTGGCCATGATCTGGTCGACCGTGCTCGGTGTTCGGGCGGTTTGCGACGTGCTCATCTATAGATAATCTCGCTCATCTGCTGCTCAATTTCTGCGAACCGCAGCATAGACTGCGCGACCTTGAGATTCGCGTATCGATCGGCACAGAACTATCTATTGTTTGGCCGTGCGCGAACGCCGCCACCATTTGCGGGAGCGCTGCCACATGAGCCACCAGACCGTCCGTCCGCCGTCATCCACACAGCGGCCTGTCAACCACCCGGCCCAGGCACCAGGGTGGAGCGGCGAGCAGATCGCAGCGCTTTACGACCTGCCCCTGATGGACCTGCTGCACCGGGCACAGCAAATACACCAGGAGCACTTCGACCCGAACGAAGTGCCGATCTCGACGCTGCTGTCCCTCAAGACCGGTGGCTGCGCCGAAGACGGCGGGGACGGCTCTGCGTTGGCCCAGCACCAGCGCGACCCGTTCGCGCGACTCGGCCTGAAGACCTCTGCCATGCGGAGTGCGTGATGCGCATCGACCCCCTGATCAGGCACCCCGCCGCCGTGACCTTGGTCGCCCGCTGGCATCACGAGGCCTTCGGTGCATTGAACCCGGCGCGCACGCTGGGGCAGCGCGAACAGTGGTTGCGCGACGCGCTGGACGGCGAGGCCTTGCCCCTCACGCTGCTGGCTCTGGCGGCCGACGGCACGCCTGCCGGGTGCGCCAGCCTCACCACTGGCACGCTGACGCACGGGCATCTGGGCCCGTGGCTTTCGATGGTCTATGTGCAGCCCGAACACCGGCGCATGGGTGTGGCCTCGGCGTTGGCCCAACGGGCCGCGGCCGAGTGCGCACGCCTGGGCTACGCGAAGCTGTTCCTGTTCACACCGCACCATGAGCGGCTGTACGCCCGCCTCGGCTGGCGGACCTTCGATCACGCGACCGTGGGGCCGCTGCGTGCTGCGGTGATGGAAAGGGGCGTGCAGTGGAGCTGAGCCGCTGCGCGCCTCAGGCCGGGGGCGGCACGTGCACGTTCACCATCCAGCCCACGCCGAACTTGTCGACCAGCATGCCGAAGCACGGCGACCAGAAGGTCTTGCCCAGCGGCATCGTCACCTGACCGCCTTCGGCCAGGGCATTGAAGGCCCGGATGGCTTCCTGCTCGGTGCCGACCTGAAGTGCCAGCGAAAAGCCCGCCATCGGCGGCTCGACACCACAACCGTCGGACGCCAGCAGCGTGCTGCCACCCACCGTGAAGGCACAGTGCATGACCTTGTGCTCGAAGCCCGGCTGCAGCATGCCCTCGGGCACCGGATCGGGGCTCTGGTCGAAGCGGATCAGGTACTCCAGCGTTGCGCCCACGGCCTGCTCATAGAAGGCGAGTGCTTCTTCGCAACGACCACGGAACATGAGGTAGGGCTGGACTTCGGTGGTGGGGGACATGGCGAGGGCTCCTTTCCCTGGGTGAGTGGCAAGCGGTCGTCCCGGAAGCAGGCGGCATCTTCTGGGACGGGGTGCACGGCGCGACCCGTTGGTCGTCCGTGGGGCTCGTCCACGACGACGAACGAGTGCCGTACGCATCGACATCGGACAAGCACCGTTACATCAGGGGCACGAGGATCGGCCACGGCATAGGCGACGACGAGCCGAGCGGCTCGTTCACAATAGCCCGCAGCCCTCGCCTCCAGGGCGGGCGCCCACCGCCCCGTCGCCCACCTCCCACCTGCCCAGGTCAACCATGTTCACGACTCTCACCGCCATCTGGCTTCTGCACATGGCCGCCACGGTCACGCCAGGCACGAACACGCTGCTGGTCACCCAGTTGGCCGCCAGCCATCGTGGCCCCGCGGCGATGTTTGCAGCCGCAGGCGTGGCCGTGGGGTCGGCCGCGTGGGCAGCGTTCGCCGTCTTGGGCGTCCATTTCGTCTTCACCGCATTTCCGGTGTTGCGACTCGCGCTCCAGGTCGCTGGTGGCCTGTATCTGCTGTACGTCGCGCTGCGACTCTGGGCCTCGGCGAGCACAGGCCGCGATGACCGCACCACCTCATTGACGCCCGCCGCGGCATTTCGCCGCGGAGTGCTGACGAATTTCACGAACCCCAAGGCGGCACTGTTCTTCGGCAGCATCTTCTCCGCGTGCCTTCCTGCCTCCCCTGGGCCTGGCTTGCTCGGCGCGGCGGTGGCTGTCGTGTTCGTGAACGCGCTCGGCTGGTACAGCTTGCTGGCATACCTGTTCACGCGAGAGCCTGTGCGAGCGGCTTACGATCGCAAGCGTCACGCCGTGGACAGACTGGCCGGCGCGGTGCTCGGCGCCCTCGGGCTGCGCATCTTGCTGGCTTCGCTGCGAGAAGCGAAATGAGCCATCGCGAGGCGCGTCGCAGCCTGGCCGTGGCATGTGCGGGTTTTTCCTAGGCGGCGGTTGTCGAAAAGCACGAGGCCCGGCCGTCGTGCCTGCATGGAGCCGGTGTGCACGCAGCCCACCCTCCACCGTCACGACGCAAGGAGCACTCACCATGACCGACCGAACCGTCCGCATCCACCGCGTCCTGCGCGCCACACCCGAAAAGGTCTACCGGGCCTTCACCGAGGCCGCCGCGTTGAGCAAGTGGCTGCCGCCCTATGGGTTCACCTGCAGCGTGCAGCACCTCGAAGCACGCGTGGGCGGCACGTTCCGCATGTCCTTCCACAACTTCTCCAGCGGCCACGCCCACTCGTTCGGCGGTGAATACCTCGAACTGGTGCCGCACCAGCTGATCCGGTACACCGACACCTTCGACGACCCCAACCTGCCGGGCACGATCGAGGTCACGGTGAAGCTGACGGCGGTGTCGTGCGGCACCGAACTCCAGGTCACGCAGGCCGGCATCCCGGAGCTGATTCCGTTGGAGATGTGCTACCTCGGCTGGCAGGAATCGCTGCTGCAGCTCGCCACCCTGGTCGAGCCCGACATTCCGGGCTGAAGCGCACCGAAGGAAATCGCCATGACGACAACGCAACCCATCGACGGCGTGTTTTCGACGCACCGCCGCTTTCCCTACCCCCGCGCACAGATCTTTGCGGCGCTGGCCCGCGCCGAGCAGCTCGCCCGGTGGTGGGGGCCGGCCGGTTTCAGCAACACCTTCGAGGTGTTCGAGTTCCGTCCGCAGGGCCGGTGGAAGTTCACGATGCACGGGCCGGATGGCAAGGACTATGCGAACGACAACGTCTTCCTCGAGACGTCTCCGGAGCGTGTCGTCATTCGTCACGCATGCCAGCCGTTCTTCACGTTGACGATCACGCTGACCGAAGTGGACGGCCAGACGGACCTCGACTGGCGCCAGGCGCTGGACGACCCGCGCGTGGCCGAGAACATCGCGCACATCGTCATCCCCGCGAACGAGCAGAACCTGGACCGGCTGCAGGCGGTGTTGTCGGGCACAACGCCTTGAACACCCTGGCCTGCACGACACCGGCCCGGCGATGACTTCATCAAAAGAACCCGAGCGCCGACGGCGAATAGCTCACCAGCAGGTTCTTCGTCTGCTGGTAGTGGTCCAGCATCGCCTTGTGCGTCTCGCGGCCGATGCCCGATTCCTTGTAGCCACCGAACGCGGCATGCGCGGGGTAGGCGTGGTAGCAGTTGGTCCACACGCGGCCGGCCTGGATGGCGCGGCCCATGCGGTAGGCGCGGCTGCCGTCGCGCGTCCACACGCCGGCGCCCAGGCCGTAGGGCGTGTCGTTGGCGATCTCCAGCGCTTCGGCCTCGTCCTTGAAGGTGGTCACGGCCAGCACCGGGCCGAAGATCTCTTCGCGGAAGATGCGCATCTTGTTGTGGCCCTTGAACAGCGTCGGCTGGATGTAGTAGCCGCCTTCCAGTTCGCCGCCGAAGCGTGCGCGCTCGCCGCCGATCAGCACCTTGGCGCCTTCCTGCTTGCCCAGTTCCAGGTACGACAGGATCTTGTCCATCTGCAATGACGAAGCCTGCGCGCCCATCATCGTGTCGGTGTCGAGCGGGCTGCCCTGCTTGATCGCGGCCACGCGCCGGATCGCACGGTCGATGAAGCGGTCGTAGATCGACTCCTGGATCAGCGCGCGCGACGGGCAGGTGCACACCTCGCCCTGGTTGAAGGCGAACAGCACCAGGCCTTCGATCGCCTTGTCGAGGAAGGCGTCGTCGGCCGCCATCACGTCGTCGAAGAAGATGTTGGGGCTCTTGCCGCCCAGCTCCAGCGTGGCGGGGATCAGGTTGGCGGCGGCCGCCTGCGCGATCACGCGGCCGGTGGCGGTGGAGCCGGTGAACGCGATCTTGGCGATGCGCTTGCTGGTGGCCAGCGGCATGCCGGCTTCGCGGCCATAGCCGTTGACGATGTTGAGCACGCCCGGCGGCAGCAGGTCGGCGATCAGCTCGGTGAGCACCATGATGCTCACTGGTGTTGATTCGGCCGGCTTGAGCACCACGCAGTTGCCGGCGCCGAGCGCGGGCGCGAGCTTCCACGCCGCCATCAGGATGGGGAAGTTCCACGGGATGATCTGGCCCACCACGCCGAGCGGCTCGTGGAAGTGGTACGCGATGGTGTGGGGGTCGATCTCGCTCAACGCGCCTTCCTGCGCGCGCAGGCAACCGGCGAAGTAGCGGAAGTGATCGACCGCCAACGGGATGTCGGCATTCAGCGTCTCGCGGATCGGCTTGCCGTTGTCCACCGTCTCGGCATAGGCGAGCAGCTCCAGGTTCTGCTCGATGCGGTCGGCGATCTTCAACAACACGTTGGCGCGCTCGGCGGCCGGGGTGGCTGCCCACTTGCCGGTCGCGGCGTGCGCAGCGTCGAGCGCGAGTTCGATGTCTTCGGCGCCCGAGCGGGCGGCGCGGGTGTAGACCTCGCCGCTGATCGGCGTGACCACGTCGAAGTACTGACCCTTCACCGGTGCCACGAAGCGGCCGTTGATGAAGTTGTCGTACTGGCGCTTGAATTCGACCTTGGCGCCTTGGGTGTTGGGGCTGGCGTAGAGCATGCTTGTCTCCGGTGGTTTGGGGTGGCGTCGCCTGCCCGGCGGTGCGCGGCAGGTCGTGGCAGGGCTATCGCACCTCGCGTGCCAGCGCCGGTTGAGCGGGCAGCGGCTGATTTCGCGCAAGAAACGCGTCAGCCGGTGCGCCCACACTGTCCCGCTGCGGTGTCACACGCATCGGGTGTCACGAAACTGAACACCTGCGCAGCCGGATTCCGCTGAACCGCTTGGCAGCCGAGCTCTCGCTGCTACGGTGGCCCGACCAGAGCCCGCAGACAGGGCCGCACAGGAGACACACGCATGACGACCTCTCTCGCCCTGCGCACCCCGCCGCACCGCCTGCGTGAAGCACGTCGACAGCTGCTCGAAACGGGGGCCGTCGTGCACGGCCTGGTGGACGCCACGTTGAGCGCCAGCTGGCAGCGCAGCCGCGAGTTCGGCCTGCTGCCGGACGCGCGCACGCCCGGCGTGCCGCATGCGTCGGCCGCGCAGCTCAGGCGTGCGCTGGAGCACCGGCACGCGCTGGTGTCGCATGCGCGGCCGGTGATGGCCTTCGTCAGCGAGCACATCCGCGACACCGACAGCATCGTGATCCTGGCCGACCCGCAAGGCATGCTGCTGTGCGCGCAAGGCGACACCGGTTTCACCGACAAGGCGGCACGCGTGGCCTTGCGGCCCGGCGCCATCTGGCACGAGCAGTGGCGTGGCACCAATGCCATCGGCACGGCGCTGGCCGAAGAGGCCGCGGTCGTCGTGCACGGCGGCGAGCACTACCTGGAGCGCAACGGGTTTCTCACCTGCGCGGCAGCACCCATCGTCGACCCGGCCGGCCAGGTGATCGGCGTGCTCGACATCAGCGGCGACCGCCGCAGCTACCACCGCCACACGCTGGGGCTGGTGCGCTCGGCCGCGCGCATGATCGAGCACCAGCTGTTCGAGGCCCGGCATGGCAATGGCCTGCGCCTGCGACTGCACACGCAACCCGAAGGCATCGGCAGCGTGACCGAGGGCTTGCTGGCACTGTCGGACGATGGCTGGATCGTCGGTGCGAATGCAGCGGCACTGGCGATGCTCGGCCTGCCACGCAGTGCCATCGGCGGCACGTCCTTGGAGCGGGTGCTGCCGGTGAGGCTGGACACGCTGCTTGCGAGCGGCAAGCCGGGCCGGTTGCTGCACTCGCTGCGGTGCGATGACGGCAGCACGCTGTGGGTGCGGGTGGATCACGGCCGCAGCCACGCGGCAATGGCCCGCACGACCGCTCGCCCTGCGCCGGCTGATGCATTGGCCGCACTGAACACCGGCGATGGCGCGATGCAGTCGGTGGTCGAGCGCGCGCGCCGCGTGATCGACAAACCGATCGCACTGCTGCTGCAAGGCGAGTCGGGCGTCGGCAAGGAGTTGTTTGCGCGGGCCTGTCATGCAAGCGGCGCGCGCCACGCCCGCCCGTTCATTGCCGTGAACTGCGCCGCCTTGCCCGACACACTGATCGAAGCCGAGCTGTTCGGCTACCGGCCCGGCGCCTACACCGGGGCAGGGCGCGACGGCTCGCCCGGGCGCATCCGCGAGGCCGACGGCGGCACCTTGTTCCTCGACGAGATCGGCGACATGCCGCTGGCGTTGCAGGCGAGGCTGCTGCGCGTGCTGCAGGAGCGGCAGGTGGTGCCGCTCGGCGGCGGCAAGCCGGTGGCCGTGGACTTCCAGCTCATCTGCGCCACCCACCGCAAGCTGCGCACGGAGGTGGAAGCCGGTCGCTTTCGTGAAGACCTGTTTTACCGCATCAACGGCCTGGTGCTGCAGCTGCCGCCACTGCGCGAGCGCACCGACCTGCAGGCGCTGGTGGCCAGCATGCTGCGCGAGCTGGCACCGGGGCGCGAGATGCAGCTCGCGCCGGAGGTGGCCGACGCGTTCACGCGCTATCGCTGGCCCGGCAACCTGCGGCAGCTCGCCAACGTGTTGCGCACGGCATGCGCGCTCATCGACAACGGCGAACTCGTGATCGGCTGGTCGCACCTGCCGGACGACATCGCCGAAGAGCTGAACCGGCAGCCTGCACCGCGCAACGTGGCCGATGCCGACACGGACCTGCGCCTGCAAGCCGAACGCTGCGTGCTGCAGGCGGTGAGTGCGGCCAACGGGAACATGTCGGAGGCGGCCAGGCGCCTGGGCATCAGCCGCAACACGCTGTACCGCAAGCTGCGGGAGCTGGACCGGGACTGACACCCGCACCGGGCACAGCCCGCAACGCGAGGAACAAGCTGGTTACACGCCTAGACTGGCGCTTCCCCAACCGCTCTTGTTCCCTCATGCAAACCCAGGACCACGCCTCGCTGGCCGCGCAGCGCCAGTCGCGTCAACTCGCCTTTGCGGCCGGCACGGCCGACATCCAGATCGGCTCGCTGGCCGGCCTGCCATGGACGGCGCACGATCTGCGCCAGCTCACCGGCACCGAGCCGCACGTCGTGCAGCGCTTCGACAAGGGCCTCACCGCCATCGTCTATCGGCTCGACGACGGCCGCCGCCACTGGACGCTGAAGCAGGCCCGCGTACCCTCGCTCGTGAAGAACCCGGACGGCCAGACCTCGTTCCTGAACGAGGTGCAGCGGCGTGCGGATCTCACCCGGTTGAAGCAGCAGCCCGGTGGCGACGTGCGCTGGCAGGCCATCGTCGACACGCAGTACGCATCGTTCCGGCAAGGGCTCATCCTCTCGCCATGGATCGAGGGTGAGCTCGTGTCGCACTGGGGCGAGCGCCAGATCGCGCAGCTGCTCGACGCGGGTTGCGCGCTGTGGTGCGAAGGGCTGTTCGAGTGGGACTTCTCGCCCGGCAACATGCTCGACGACGGCCGGCAGGTGCGGCTGTTCGACTTTGGCTACATGTACACCTTCGACCCGCGCCGGCATTTCAACACCGCCGGGCGCGGCGACGACCAGCCGATGTTCCACCCGGCCGAGCGCTTCGAGACGCGTGCGTTCTCCGGCTGGTTGCTGAGGTTGCAGACGGCCGGCGGCGAAGACGCGGCGCTCGCTGCCTTCCGGCTCGAAAAGGAAATCGCGCTGGCCGCCTACCGCAAGATGCGCGCGCAGATCGCGGCGCAAGGGGCCACCACGCCGGTGCTCGACTGGCTTGAAGGCATCTGCGCGCGCTGGTCGGCGGCGCTGCAAGGCGGCATCGATCAGCTGTTCCTCGTCGAGCAGTGGCGCTCGCACCTGCTCGACGTCGACGACGACCTGAGCGGGCAGTCGTGCACGCCCCTGACGCTGGCACGCGTGGACTGGCTGCTGCAGGCGGTGCAACGGCATCACCGCGAGCTGCTCGAAGGCGGTGGCCTGTTCTGGGGCGACGAGCACAAGGCGCCGAACATGCTGGTGGCCGACCTGCGTGCCAAGCGCGAGCTGGCCGAGCGCTACCAGCTGCCCGGCGGCTGAGGGCGCAATGCCCTACCCGCGGTGGCGGCTTCGCATGCACGCCAACGGGCCTGCCTAAGATCGGCCGCATGTCCTTGCGCCTTGCCGTCTACAGCACCCAGCCGCACGACCGCCGTTTTCTCGATGCGGCCAACGCGGCGGGCCGCTGCGAGCTGGTCTACCTGGAACCACGGCTCGACGCGCTGACGGCCTCCGCCGCGGCCGGCGCGCAGGCGGTATGCCTGTTCGTCAACGACCGGGCCGATGCGGCCGCGCTCGAAGTGCTGGCACGGCAGGGTGTGCGGCTCATCGCGCTGCGCTGCGCGGGCTTCAACAACGTCGACCTCCAAGCCGCGCGGCGCCTCGGCATCGCCGTGGCGCGGGTGCCGGAGTATTCGCCCTACGCGGTGGCCGAGCACACGGTCGCGATCATCCTCACGCTCAATCGCAAGATCCACCGTGCCTATGCCCGGGTGCGCGAAGGCAATTTCGCGCTCGATGGCCTGCTGGGCTTCGACCTGCACGGCCGCACCGTCGGCGTGGTGGGCACCGGCAAGATCGGCGAGCAGGTGGTGCGCATCATGGCCGGCTTCGGGTGCCGGGTGCTCGCATTCGACCCGCAGCCCAACCCGGCGTGCGTCGCGGCTGGCGCGCGCTACGTGACGCTGCCCGAGTTGCTGGCCGCCAGCGACGTCGTCACGCTGCATTGCCCGCTGACACCGCAGACGCATCACCTGATCGACGCACGTGCCATCGCCACCATGCGGCCCGGCGCGATGCTCGTGAACACCAGCCGTGGCGGTGTGATCGACACGCCGGCCGTCATCGAGGCGCTGAAGAGCGGCACCCTCGGCAGCCTGGGTCTCGATGTGTACGAAGAGGAGGGCGACCTGTTCTTTCGCAACCTGTCGGACCAGGTGATCCGCGACGACGTGTTCGCGCGGCTGCTGACCTTTCCCAATGTCGTGATCACCGGACACCAGGCGTTCTTCACCGAGGACGCGTTGCGCGCGATCGCCGAGACGACGCTGCGCAACGTGGAGCAGTTCGAGGCGACCGGCCGCCCCGTGCACCCGGTCTCGGTCGAGAAGCTGGCCTAGGGCCTGAATCAGAGCGTGCGGTCGCGCCCGGTGACGGGCGCCGGGCCGGTGAACCAGGGTTGCACGGTGCCGTCCGGCTGGCACCAGCAAGGGCCAGCAGCGCTGCGCGACGCGCCAGGTGCTGACACGGTCGTGCGCACCGCTCACCTGCAATGACTTCCGGCACGGGCGCCCGACATGCCGATGCGGCATGCTTGCGGCTTTGCCTCCGCCACGCATGCCCACGCCCCACCGCAACCACGCCGCCTTCCTGCATCCGATGCAGTTGTTGCGCCTGTCCGGCCTGGGCATCTGCCTGCTCAACGCGGCGGGCGCGTTGCTGGAAACCCTGGGGGTCATGCCGTCGGATGGCACCTCGCTGCTGTCCTTGGTCTGGCAGGCCCTGTTCGGCGCCCAGGTGCCATTGCGCGCGTTGGCCGCCTTGCAACTGCTGCTCGCGGTAGCGTTTGCCAGCAGCTACTGGCGCATGACGCGGCAGCGTGCGCTGGCTCAGCGGGGGCTGCAGCGCCTGGGGCCGCTGCTCGGCCTGTCGGCGCTCGCGGCCTGGCTGTCGCCGTTGCCGTTCATCGTCACGGCACTCGCGGCCATCGTGCTGCCGGCCCGCGCTGCGCTGATCTTCCTCGGGGTGCAAGTCGCCGTCACCTGGACGTTCGCGGTGCTCGTGCCCTCGCCGGCTGAAGTGGCCTCGTGGGCTGAAACCGGCCTGCCGGTATGGCTGGGCCACCTGGCCCTGCTGATCGCGATGGGCGCGTTGTACGGCATGGCCTTCAGCCTCGGGCGCATGGTGGCCGACGAAGCCGACAAACGGCGCCTGCTGCAGAGCGCCAATGCCGAGCTCGCCAGCCAGCACCAGTTGCAGGCCGAGCAGGTGCGCTTTGCCGAGCGGCTGCAGATGACACGCGACCTGCACGATCTGATGGGCCACCACCTGGCGGCGTTGAACCTGAGTTTGCAGTTGGCCAGCGAGCTGCAGGCAAGACAGGAGTTCGAACGTGCGCGCGAGCCGCTGAACCGCGCCCGCGAAGCCGCACAGCGCCTGCTCGACGACGTGCGCGCCACCGTGAGCGCGACGCGCGAAGAGAGGCGCATCGACCTGAGCGATGCGCTGCACGAACTGGCCGCGCGCATCGACACACCGCGCATCGGGATGCAGATCGACGACACCGCACGCGACCTGCCGCCGCGTGTGGCGGATGCCGCGCTGCGCTGCGTGCAGGAAGCCGTCACCAACACCGTGCGCCATGCACGTGCGCAGCAGATGCAGGTGCACGTCGGTTGCCATGCCGGCCAGCTGGTCATCGTCGCTGCCGACGATGGCATCGGCGCACCGCAGCTCGTGTTTGGCAGTGGCCTGGCCGGCATGCGCGAGCGGCTGGTCGAGCTGGGCGGCGAGTTGCGCGTGACCCGCACGCAACCGGGTTTCGAGATCGAGATGAGCTTGCCATGCGAGACGTGATCCGCCTCTTCGTCGTCGAAGACCAGGCGCTGGTGCGCGAAGGCCTGAAAGGCCTGCTGGCGCTGTCACCCGAGGTCGCGGTGGTAGGCGACGCGAGCGACGGCGTCGATGCCCTTGCCGCGCTGCCTGCCGCGCGGCCTGACGTGGTGCTGTCGGACGTGCGCATGCCTCGCATGGACGGCATCATGCTGATCCGTGAGCTGGCCCAGCGCGGCACGCCTGTGCCGGTGCTGTTGCTCACCACCTTCGACGACCAGCCCGCGTTCGAAGAAGCGGTGCGAGCCGGTGCGCGTGGCTTTCTGCTGAAGGACATCGGGCTCGAACGCCTGCTGTCGGCCGTGCGCGAGGTCCATGCCGGCGGCACCGCGCTACGCCCCGGCCTCACCGAGCGCGTGGAGCGCCGCCTCGCGAAGCCGCCGCAAGCCATGGGCTTCGAGCCGGCCGATCGGCCCGACCCGCTGTCTGCCAAGGAGTTGCAGATCCTGCGGCTGGTGGCCACCGGGCGCAGCAACACGCAGATCGCCGAACTGCTGGGCAACAGCGAAGGGGTGGTCAAGAACCACTGCTCCGCGATCTTCTCGAAGCTGGGCGTGCGCGACCGCACGCAGGCGGTGCTGCGCGCGATCGAACTGGGCTGGATCTGACGCCACTTGCGGGGCGGGCCCACGGCATGACTTCCGGCACTGCATGAAATCGGCCGTGTTGCCGAGACTGCGCACCGCTGCCTCGCCGCAGCGACTCCGCAACGACAACACACAGGACCGTCCATGCCTCAGCTTTCATTCCTTGTTCGCGCCGCGCTGGCGCTGTCTGCCGCGCTGGCGGCTTCGACCGCCCCGGCACAGCAGGCCTCGTCCGCGCCCAGCCGGGAACACGGCCGCTGGTATCTCGGCGCCGGCCTCGGCACGCCGTACCACAACCTCGACAAGAGCGACTTCACCGTGCCGGTGCCCGGCCACGGCCGCGACATCGAGATGAAGTCCGCCTGCAGCAAGCTGTTCGGTGGCTATGAGCTGACGACGCATTGGTCGGTAGAGGCGCAGTACCACTGCCTCGGCGAATCCAAGATCAAGTACACCGACCTCGGCAGTGGCCAACGCGCCAGCGAGACCTATCGCGTCGACGCACTGAGCCTGGCCGCCGTAGGCCGCCTGCCGCTGGGCGACACCTTCAGCCTGATGGGAAAGGTGGGGCCGTCGTGGACGGAAGCCGAGTCGCGCAGCAAGGGCAACGTGGCGCCAGAGAGCAAGCGGACCAAACGACGCCTCGGCTACATGGCAGGCATCGGCATGGAGTGGCGCATCGGCACGCACTACGGCGTGCGCACCGAGTTGGAGAGCTACCACCGCGTCGGTAGCGCGGAAGGCCCCGGGCGCGCGTCGGTGCAGGCCGGCAGTGCCAGCTTTTTCTATCGCTTCTGATGCGCGGGCCAGCCATGAAGACGCGATACCGCCTGGCGGCGACCGGGTTGGCGCTGACGATGTTGTCCGCATGCGGCGGCTCCAGGGATGAGCCCCGCTACGAGGTCGACATCCGCCGCACCTCCTTCGGCATTCCGCACATCAAGGCCGACGACGAAGGCAGCCTCGGCTACGGCATCGGCTACGCCTACGCGCAGGACAACTTCTGCACGATGGCCGAGCATCTCGTCACGCTCGATGGTCAGCGTGCGCTGCACTTCGGCCCCGGCGAGACCGACACCGACAACGGGCTCACACAGCCCGGCAACGTCGCCTCCGACTACTTCCACCGGCTGCTGAACGACGGGGCCGCGGTGCGCACGGCGTGGCAGGCCTACAGCACGCCGGTGCGCTCGCTGCTTACCGGGTTTGCTGCCGGCTACAACCGCTACCTCGAGGAGACCGGTGCGGCCAGGCTGCCCGCTGCGTGCCGCGACCAACCGTGGGTGCGCAAGATGACGGACCAGGACCTGACACGCCTGATGCGCAGCTATGGGGTGCTCAACGGCATGGGCGCGCTCGGTGAGTTCATCGCGGAGGCGCAGCCCCCGTCGAACGGCGAAGCAAGCGCGGTCCGACCGGATGTCCTCAAGCGCGTTGCCGCGCGGAGCAGCGCCAGCAACGCGCTGGCCCTGGGGCGCAACGCCAGCGACAACGGCCGCGGTGTGCTGCTCGGCAACCCGCACTTCCCGTGGCATGGCGTGCTGCGCATGTACCAGCTGCATCTCACCATCCCGGGCAAGCTCGACGTGATGGGCGCCACGCTGCCGGGCGTACCACTGGTGGGCATCGGCTTCACGCGCGAGTTCGCTTGGACGCACACCACGAGCACCGGCGCGCGCTCGACGCTCTACAAGCTGGCCCTCGACCCGTCCGACCCCACGCGCTACCTGGTGGATGGTGTGTCGCGCCCAATGACGCGGCGCACCGTCGCGATCCAGGTGCGCCAGCCCGGCGGCCCCGTGCGCACCCAGCAGCGCACCTTCTTTGCCAGCGAACACGGCCCGGTGCTGGAGGTGCCACCGCTGGGATTGCAGTGGACCCGCGGCGAGGCCTGGGCGATCCGCGACGTCAACGAGCACAACCACCGCATGGTCGAGCAGTGGTATGCGATGAACCTTGCGAAGACGCTGCCGGAGCTGAAGGACGCCGTGCTGCGCGTGTTGGGTAACCCGTGGAACAACACCGTCGCGGCCGATCGCGAGGGCCGCACGCTGTTCATGGGTGCGACACCCGTGCCGCACGTGACCGCCGAGCAGTTTGCCGACTGCCTGCCTGAGGGGGGCGAGGTCCTGCTGCCGCTGGAGCTGTTCGCGCTGGACGGCAGCCGCAGCGCATGCGACTGGGGCGACGACCCCGCGGCGCCGCAGCGTGGCATCCTGCCCGCGAGCGCACTGCCGGTGCTGGAGCGCGATGACTACGTGCACAACGCCAACGCCAGCGCGTGGCTGACCAACCCTGCAATGCCACTCGCCGGCTACTCGCCGCTGGCCAGCATCGACGGCACGCCGCAGAACCTGCGCACCCGCTTTGCGCTGCAACAGGTACAGGCCCGGCTGGCGGGCACCGACGGCCAGCCCGGCCGGCGCATGAGCGCCGAGCAGGTGGCGCACATGGTGTTCGGCAACCGCGTGCCCTGGGCCGACCTGGTGCTGGACGATCTGCTGCAGCTGTGCCCCGGCGGCCCGCATGCCACGCCGCCCTCGGCCGAGCTGCTGCAAGCCTGCGAGCACTTGCGCGCCTGGGACCGCACTGCCGAGCTCGACGCTGGCATCGGCTATGGGTATTTCGAAGCCTGGGTGCAGCAGCTCTACCAGCAGGAAGCGGTCGACGGCCTCTGGGCGGTGCCGTTCGACCCGGCCGACCCGGTGCACACACCGCGGGGATTGCGGGTATCCGACGCGCAAGCCGCCGCGACCGCGCGTTCAGCGCTGGAAGCCGCCGTTCGACAGGTGGCGGCCGCCGGTTGGACACCCGGCCAGCGCTGGGGCGACGTGCAAGGCGCGCAGCGTGGCGAGCGCCACGTGCCGGTACACGGGGGCAGCGATGGTCTGGGCGTCTACAACGCGATCGAAAGCACCTGGACCGATGCCGGGCGGCGGGAGGTGACGGATGGAACGTCGTACCTGCAACTCGTGAGCTTCGACGACCAGGGGCCCCGCGCCCGCGCGCTGCTGGCCTATTCGCAGTCGACCGACCCCGCCTCGCCGCATGCCGCCGACCAGACGGAGCGCTTCATGCGCAAGGAGTGGGTGACGCTGCCGTTCACGGACGCTCAGATCCGTGCCGACCCGGCACTGAAACACTGGCACCTGGCGCAATAGCCGCACCGCTTGACGGGGGCCAACACAGACGGGCCGCGCCGAGGCAAGATCGGGCCTGGCCGCGCCGGCCCCGGCGCGCTGGAGCCTCAGCCGATGAGCGACACGAGCCCGCCCGATAACGCCGCCGCGCTGCGTGACGAGGTGCGCCGCCATCTGCCCTTCTCGCAGATGGAGCCCGCGCACCTCGACTTCTTCATCGCGCATGCGCACGAGCAGCGCTTTGCGACGGGCCAGCAGGTGGTGGCGCCGGGCGACGGCGTCGTGCAGCGGCTCTACCTCGTGCTCGACGGCGCCATCTCCGGCGTGCTGGGCGTGACCGACCGGCACGAGGGCGGCTTCCAGTACGAACGTGGCGACATGTTCCCCGTGGCAGCACTGCGCGAGCAGCGGGCCGTGATGGCCACCTACAGCGCGCAGGCGGACACCCGCTGCCTCGTCATCGAGCGCGAGCACGCCCAGGCGCTGGCGGCTGCCAGCCCGCCGTTCGCCGACGTGCTGCAACGGCGGCTGCCGCGCTTTGCCGAGGCGTCGCGCCAGGCGGTGCAGGCGACGCTGGTGTCGCAGACGCTCGCCGCGCAGTCGCTCGAGACCCGGCTCGGCGCGCTGTGCATTGGCGCCCCGGAAGCGTGCCTGCCGCACACGCCGCTGCAGGAGGCCCTGGCACAGATGAGCCGGCGCCGCATCGGCTCCATCGTGGTGGCGCAAGCCTCGGGCGTGCCGGTCGGCATCCTCACCCGGCACGACCTGCTCGACCGCGTGGCACTCGCGCAGGTGCCGCTCGCCACGCCGATCTCGAGCGTGATGAGCACGCCGCTGCACAGCCTCACCGACGCCCACACCGCACAGGACGCAGCGCTGCTGATGGCCCACCACGGCATCCGGCACGTGCCCGTCACCCGACACGGGCGGTTGATCGGCATGGTCTCCGAGCGCGACCTGTTCGCGCTGCACCGACTGTCGCTCAACCAGCTCAGCACCGATCTGCGCGCGGCAGCCGACGTGCCCACCCTGCAGACGCTGGCCCAGCAGCTGCGCGCGTTCGCGCGCAACCTGCTCGGCCAGGGCGTGCAGGCCAAGCAGCTGACGGAACTGGTGAGCCACCTGAACGACGTGCTGACCGAGCGGCTGGTGGCCCTGGTGGCGGCCCGTCACGGGCTCGACATGCAGCGCGCGAGCTGGGTCGCCTTCGGCTCCGAGGGCCGCTCGGAGCAGACCATCGCCACCGATCAGGACAACGGCCTCGTTTTCGAGAGCGACGCGCCCGATGCCGACCGACCGGCCTGGCTCGCCTTTGCGCGCGAGGTCAACGAGGCACTGGACGCCTGCGGCTACCCGCTGTGCAAAGGCAACGTGATGGCGAGCAACCCCGAATGCTGCCTGACGCCGCAGGAGTGGCGCGCCCGCTTCAGCCGCTGGATCGGGCAGGGCTCGCCCGAGGACCTGCTCGCCGCCAACATCTACTTCGACCTGCGCCCGCTGGTGGGCAACCTGGCGCTGGCCGCACCGCTGCGCGGGTTCATCACCGAGCGCGCCAAGGACAACGCGCGCTTCGGCCACCTGCTGGCCGAAGAACTGCTGCGCCGTCGCGTGCCGCTCACCTGGCTGGGCGGCATCGACTCGAAAACCATCGACGGCGTGCCGACGGTGGACCTCAAGATGCTGGGCACGGCGATCTTCGTCGACGTCGCCCGGCTGCAGTGCCTGATGCTCGGACTGCCGGAAGTGAACACGCGCCGCCGGCTGGAAGCGATAGCACGCGCGCAGAACGTCGATGCCCCGCAGGCCGAGGCCTGGGTCACCGCCTTCGAATACCTGCAGATGCTGCGCCTGCGCACACAGCTCAACGGCCTCGCGCCAGCAGGCGCCACCAACCCGAACGTGGTGCGGCTCGATGCGCTGAACGACATCGACCGCCGCATGCTGAAGGAATGCTTCCGCGTGGCGCGGCGCCTGCAGCAGCGCGTGCAGCTGGACTACGTGCGCTGAAAGAGCGCCGCACCGCACGCCACAAAAAAAACAGCGCGGCATGACGCCGCGCTGTTCATTCGAGCCGCCGCCTTACTTGCTGGCCCCGGCGGCCGGTGCTTCGGCGTGAGTCGCTTCAGCGCCGTGCTTCTCGCCGCCCATGTCGATGTCGCCACCATTCATGAGCATCACGATCGCAGCAGCCGAGAAGACGGCGAATCCGGCGAGCAGTTTCCACATGCTGGTTCTCCCTTCGGTCAGTCGTGGGCAAAGATGTCGCGGTCCTTGGTCTCGCGAACGAACAGCGCACCGACCACGAAGGTCACGAGCGCGATGATGATCGGGTACCACAGCCCGTTGTAGATGTTGCCGGTCTGGGCCACGATCGCGAACGAGATGGTCGGCAGCAGCCCGCCGAACCAGCCGTTGCCGATGTGATACGGCAGGCTCATCGACGTGTAGCGGATGCGGGTGGGGAACAGCTCGACCAGCATGGCGGCGATGGGGCCGTACACCATGGTCACGTAGATCACCAGCAGTACCAGGATCCCGATGATCATCGGCTTGTTGATCTTGGCGGGGTCCGCCTTCGCGGGGTATCCGGCAGCCTTCACGGCGTCGGCCACGGCCTTCTTGAACTCGGCGTCCTTGGCCTTGAGCGCGTCCCCGCTGAACTGCTTGGCGTCGTACGACATGATGACCGTGTCACCGACCTTCACCTGCGCCGTGCCCGTGCCGGCCACCGACTCGTAGTTCACCGAACTGGCGGCCAGCACCTGCTTGGCGATGTCGCACGAGCTGGTGAACTTGGCAGTGCCGGTGGGGTTGAACTGGAACGAGCACTCGTCAGGGTTGGCCACCACGGCGACCGGCGCCGTGGCCTGCGCCTTGGCGAGATCCGGATTGGCCGCGTTGGTCAATGCCTTGAACAGCGGGAAGTAGGTCAGCGCCGCCAGCAGGCAGCCTGCCAGGATGATCGGCTTGCGGCCGATCTTGTCGGAGAGCGTGCCGAACACGACGAAGAACGGCGTGCCGATCAGCAGCGAGATCGCGATGAGCACGTTCGCCGTACCGGCATCGACCTTCAGCGCCTGCGTCAGGAAGAACAGCGCATAGAACTGGCCCGTGTACCAGACGACGGCCTGGCCGGCCACGAGACCCACCAGCGCGAGGATCACGATCTTCAGGTTCTTCCACTGGCCGAACGACTCGCTCAGGGGCGCCTTGGACGTCTTGCCTTCGGACTTCATCTTCTGGAAGGCAGGCGACTCGTTCATGCTCATGCGGATCCACACCGAGATGCCGAGCAGCACGATGGAGACGATGAACGGAACGCGCCAACCCCAGGCGTTGAACGCCTCTTCGCCGACCAAGGTGCGGGTGCCCAGGATCACCATCAGCGACAGGAACAGGCCCAGCGTCGCGGTGGTCTGGATCCACGCCGTGTAGGCGCCGCGGCGTCCGTGCGGTGCATGCTCGGCGACATAGGTCGCGGCACCGCCGTATTCACCGCCGAGGGCCAGGCCCTGCAGCAGGCGCAACACGATCAGCACCACAGGCGCGGCGACCCCGATGGACGCGTAGGTGGGCAGGATGCCGACGATGAAGGTCGACAGGCCCATCAGCAAGATGGTGACCAGGAAGGTGTACTTGCGGCCGATCATGTCGCCCAGCCGGCCGAACACCAGTGCGCCGAACGGACGCACGATGAAGCCCGCCGCAAAGGCGAGCAGCGCGAAGATGAAGGCGGACGTGGGGTCCAGGCCCGAGAAGAACTGCTTGGCGATGATGGCCGCCAGCGAACCGTAGAGATAGAAGTCGTACCACTCGAACACGGTGCCGAGCGATGAGGCGAAGATGACCTTCTTCTCCTCTTTGGTCATCGGCGCGGCCGGTGCGGCGCTCGCCGGTAGAACTGCTGCCATCAGTTGTCTCCTGTGGATGTCGGATCGAAAACGGAGCCGACTATTCACACAGGGACTGACCGAGTCCTGACGCAAAACCAACAGGGCCTGACGTCGCACTGACGCAAGGCTGACAACGCGTCTCGCTTCCCTATGAAGAGGCGGAGGCCGTTGAAAAGTGGGCAGGATGCCCGCCTAGGGAAACTCCCAAGCGATTGCATTGACGAAGGAGGTGGCACGCCGACGCTGCCCACGTGCAGAAGAGACGGCAGGCCGGTCGCGGGGGCGGGCCGAGCAAACCGTCTATGCTCTGGGCTTCTGCTGTCCCTCCCCAACCCCGACCTCATGAGCCACCCGGACGCCGAAACGGATTCAGGTTTCGAAGCCGAGAAGGAAGCGGCACGCCGACGCATCCGCTTTCTCATGGAGTTCTGGCAGATCAAGCCGGAAGACATCGCCAGGGCCGCGCGCGAGCCGCTGGCCGCGCCCCCGCCGGCCGAACCACTGCCGCCGCGCTACCGGCACCCGGTCTCGGGCGACACCTGGGACGGCGCCGGCTCCCAGCCCGACTGGCTGCGCCGAGCGCTGTTGCAGGAGGGCTACACGGTCGAGGAACTGCGCATCGCGCAGGACACCGAGGTCTGAGCTCAACGACCCGGCACGCGGTGGTCGTCGGTCCGCTCGCGCAGCAGGTACTCGCCCACCCGCTGGGCGTTCGTTCCCGCCTGCTGCACGGCGCGGTGCAGCGTCTCGACGCTGACCGACAGCTTCTCGGCCCAGCGCCGCATCTCGGCCTCGTTCGAGGCGTCGATCCAGTCGGGCTCGCCGGAAGATGTCGCGCGCCGTTCCATGGCTTCAGTGCAGCGTCGGGATGACCGGCAGCAACTGGTAGTGCCCGCAGCCGCAGGGCGAGGGGGGCGGAATCATCTCGAACGCGGTGTACTCGGTCTCGCACGCCACGCAGCGCCAGCAGTGGCTGAGCACGCTGCTGGTGTCGAGCGCCTCGGCAGACAGCTCTTCTTCGAGTTCGCTCAGCGCTTCGAGAAAGTCTTCCTTGTCGACGATGTAATGCATTGCTTGGGCTCCTGGGCCGCCACGGCCATGACTCCATTGCGCCATAGCGCCGGGGCACAAACCGTCAGCCATCGGCCGACACGGCTGTCGGCGGTGGCGGCACTGCGCTGCCAGCATGCACCGAAGCTGTGCTAACTTGTGCGGCCCCGCACGAACTGCCTGCCCCCCCATGAAGCCCATCGATCTGCCCCGTAGCTCCGTGACGGAACTGTCCGGCTACCCCATCGCGCCGCAAGTGCGCCCCTTGAGCGAGATCCTCCCCGACGATCCGCTGCTGATGATGGGCGCCGGCCCCGTGCCCATCCCCGACGCGGTCGCCCGCGCCAACTCGGTCGTCATCAACCACCTCGGCTCGACGATGTCGACCATCATCGGCCAGGTCAAGGAGATGGCCCGCTACGTTTTCCAGACCCGCTCCGACTGGGTGCTCGGCGTCGCCGGCCCCGGCTCCGCCGCGATGGAAATGGCCATCTGCAACCTGGTGCAGCCCGCGACCCGGGTGCTGTGCGTGCGCAACGGCTTTTTCAGCGGCCGGATGGGCGAAATGGCGCGCCGCCTGGGCGCCGAGGTGATCGACTTCGACGTGCCGGCCAACAGCGCCGCGGGCGCGGCCGACGTGGAGCGCCTGCTCGACCGGCACCGCCCGCAGTGCCTGACCATCGTGCAAGGGGAAACGTCCAACACCGTGTTCAACCGCGAGCTGCCGGCCATCGCCAAGGCCGCCAAGGCGCGCGGCTGCCTCGTGATCGTCGACGCCGTCTGCACGCTGAGCACGATGCCGCTGGAAATGGACGCCTGGCAGATCGACGCCGTGATCACCGGTGGGCAGAAGGGGCTGGCCTCGATTCCCGGCGTGTCGCTGATCGCCTTCTCGAACGATGCCTGGGAGGCCATCAACGCCCGCACCACGCCCAACACCCACTGGTGCCTGGACGCGAAGCTGGCCGAGAACTTCTGGCACAAGGGCGGGTACCACTACACCGCGCCGGTCTCCGGCGTGCTGGCGCTGCACGAAGCGCTGCGGCTGGTGTGCGCCGAGACGCTGCCGGTGCGCTTCGAACGGCACGCGCGCTGCTCGCTCGCGCTACAGCGGAGCATCGAGGCGATGGGGCTGGCGCTCTACACGCCGCCCTCCGCACGGCTCAACTCGGTGATCGGCATCACCGTGCCGGAAGGCATCGCCAACACGCAGGTGTGCTCGCACATCTCCAGCCGGTATCACGTCGAGATCTCCGGCTCCTTCGGCCTGCCCATCGTGCGCATCGGGCAGATGGGCGAGCAGTGCCGGGCGCACAACCTGTTCCGCACGGTGCACGCGCTGGGGTCGACGATGCGCGATCTGGGCGCGAAGGTGGATCTGCCGACCGGGATGGCGGAGTTGGAGAGTGGGTTGCAGGGGGTGAGGGGGGTCGTGTAGGCCCGCTGCTCGATCGGGAAACAGAAAGAAAAAGAGGAGCCGCGAGGCTCCTCTTTTTTGGGTTCAGCTTTCGATGTGCTGAAGGAGATCAGTTCCAGTTGGCCGCGATCACCCCATTGAGCGACGACTGATAGTTCTCGGGCAGCGTCGTCTGGCCGGCAGCCGGGGGAGCGAATGCGGCCATCGCGTCGACGAGGGCTTGTACTCCGCTGGTGTTCAGCTTCTCGCCATTGGACAGCTCGATCGTCTCGATCTTGCGAGCATTGCTGCTGAACCAACCAAAGACTTTCAGCGAATCACTGGTGCCGATGACGTTCATCACCAACGCGGTGCCGTCCTTCGAGAACCAGAGTTGGTCCGCGGCAACGCCCTCTGCCACTTGGACGCGATCGCTGCTGCCGCCCATGTCATCCATGGAGTTGTAGCCCCAGCCACGAGCAAAGTGGTACAGATCGTTGGACGTCGTGCTGTTGTCGTACATGTACCCGCCTTGGCTGTGGTACGTGTCGTTGCCTTGGCTTCCGTACAGTGTGTCGGAGCCCTCGCCGCCGATGAGCACATCGTCGCCGGCGCCCCCTTGCAGGAAGTCGTTGCCTCCCCCACCAAGCAAGGTGTTGTTGCCATCCTCGCCGTACAGCTTGTCGTCTCCGTCGTCGCCATGCAGCGTGTCGTCGCCGTCACGGCCATACAGCGTGTCGTTGCCGCCACCGGCGTGCAACT
>NZ_CAMLJQ010000036.1 GCF_946480305.1 uncultured Caldimonas sp. | reverse complement strand
CCAGCGGAGTCGGTGACGGTCAGCGTGACCTCAGCGCCATTCGGCAGGTCGGTCGTGCCCGTGATGGTCGGCGTGGTGTCGTTGGTCAGCGCCGGAGCGTCGACGGTGAGGCTCGGAGCGGTGATGTCGAGCGAGCCGGCATCGTTGGCGGTGGCGTTGTTGCCGGCGGCGTCGGTGGCCGAAGCCACGACGGTGAAGGCGCCTTCAGCAAGAGCAACCGGCACGGCAACTGAGTAAGCGCCACCGACGACGGTAGCGGTCAGGGTCTGGACCGCGCCAGCGGAGTCGGTGACGGTCAGCGTGACCTGCGCGCCATCGGGCAGGTCAGTCGTGCCGGTGATCACCGGCACGACGTCATTCGTCAGCACAGGCACGTCAACCGCAAGCGCCGGTGCCGTCGTATCCACCACGCCACCAGCAGTGGCGGTGCTGCTATTGCCGGCAGCGTCTCGCGCAGACACTTCCACCGTGTAACCGCCTTCGGCCAGCGCGGAAGGCACGTCGGCCGAGTAGGCGCCGCCCACCACGGGGATGACGATGGTCTGCACGGTGCCGGCCGAGTCGGTGATGACGAGGGTCACGGTCGAGCCGTCGGGCAGGTCCGTGGTGCCGCTGAGGCGCGGGGTGTTGTCGTTCGTCAGCGTTGGCGCTGCAAGGCTGACCCCCGGAGGCGTGGTGTCGGCGGGAGCCGGCTCCTCCGGCTGCGTCTGTGCACCGTCTCCGGTCACGGCGGCGGGCACGGTGACATCGGCGGGTTCAACCGGGCTCGTCAGGGTTGTCGTCGTCGCTGCCGGTGCGCCGATCGATTCGCTCACGCGATCGACGCGCAACCCCGGCGCCAACCCGCTGCCTGCTCCATCGGCGCTCAGGCCGGCCGCCGGTGCGTCCTCGCTGTCGGTGCCTTCGTTCACCGCGGTGATGGCGCGATCGATTTCGTCCTCAGCGACTCGCTCGACCTTGCTGGCTTGCAGACCGGCCAAGGTGAGCGGTTCGTCCGTGCGCGCTACGTAGATGAAGCCGACGTCGTCGGCGATCTCCACCCGTCCGTCACCCACGACCACCACGACGTCGCCTTCCCGGATCACGTCGCCCACCTTCAGCTCCCGCATTTGCCCGTCCGGCAATTTGAGGAAAGCCTTGCCGATGATCGCGCTGACCTTGCCGAGCGGGGTGGAAGTAGCAGTGGCCATTTGGGTCGTTCCTTCTAGGCACCAGCCTGAAGCTATTTGAAACAGTTAGCTACAGGATAGAGAAACCGGCCTGGCACGGGGGCGTCTCGGCGCGCCGAAAACGTGACCCGTTCCACGGTTTCCTACCCTGCAGCGGCAAAAAAATGCGCGCCTCCCGCTTCAACGGCAAAGGCTGCGCAGCGTTGATTGCCGGGTGGCAGATTCCGGCCTGGATTCGGCAGTTTTTGTGATTTCTTTAGCGAAAGGGCGCCGAAAGGCGCCCTACGTTGCCATCTCGAGGCGCGGCGGCCTACCGCTCACTGAGCGCGACGGACTTGGCCCGCAGGATGGGTTTGAGCAGGTACGACAGCACGGTCTTGTTGCCTGTGAGGATGTCGACCTCAGCGGTCATGCCGGGCATGATGGGCAGCTTTTCGCTGAAGCTCGGCTTGTTGGTGCGCACCCTCACCACGTAGAACGCGTTGCCGCGCTCGTCGACCACGGTGTCCGGGCTGATATTGACCACCTCGGCTTCCAGCCCGCCGTAGATGGAAAAGTCGTACGCGGTGAACTTGACGATGGCCCGCTGGCCGGGGCGGATGAAGGCAATGTCCTTGGGTAGCACGCGCGCCTCGAGCAGCAGGGCGTCGTCGAGCGGGACGATCTCGACGATGTCCTTGCCCGGCTGCACCACGCCGCCCACCGTGTTGGCCAACAGCCGCTGCACCGTGCCGCGCACGGGTGAGCGCACGGAGGTCTTGTCCACCTTGTCGGCCAGCGCCACGGCGCCCTCGTTGAGCGCATTGAGCTTGGCCACCACCTCCGAGAGTTCCTTGCGCGCCTCGTTGCGGAAGGTGATCTCGGTCTCCTGGATCTTGCGCTGGGCTTCGCCGATCGAGGCCTGCACCCGTGCGATCTGCGCCGCTGCCTGATCGACTTCGCCGCGGAAACGTGCCACGTCGCGCTCGAGCCGCAGGATGTCGACCTCAGACACTGCGCCGGACGCGAGCAGCGGGCGCGTCTTGTTCAGTTCCTGCTGCGCCAGGTCGAGCCCGCGTGCGGCCGAACTGCGCTTGGCCTGCACCTCGCGCAACTCTTCCTGCCGCTGTTGCAGTTGCTGCCGGTTGATCAGCAGCAAGGTGTTCAGCTCGGACTGGCGCGACTCATACAAGCGGCGCTCCTCGTCGACCACCCGCTGCTCGACCGCATCGCCTTGCTCGGCCTCGGGCGGGACAAAGGCAGCGCCTTCGGCAATGGCGCGCAGCCGGGCGGCGCGTGCGCGCAGTGAGAAGACCTGCGCCTGACTCTCGTTGACCCCCGACACGGCCCGTGTTTCGTCGATGCGCAGCAGCAACTGGCCCGGCTCGACGACCTGCCCCTCGCGCACCAGGATCTCGGCCACCACGCCGCCGTCAAGCGACTGCACCACCTGCAACTGGCGTGACGGAATGACCTTGCCTTCGCCGCGCGTCATTTCATCGACACGGGCGAGCGCGGCCCATACCAGCAACACCAGCAGCAGCAACACGGCCGTGCGAACGATGCGCTGGGCCCGCTGCGTCTTGCGGCGGTTCATCACCTCGTCGGCTTCGAACTCGAAGCCCCGGTAGATCTGCTGGTCTTCGTTGCCGGCGTTGATCGGCCCGAAGAGCCGATCGACGGCCGGTTGCAGCACACGCCGAACGCTTTCGAGCAGGCCGATGAACACGGAGCCTACGGACAGCAACAGTTTCATGCGGCCCTCGCGATCTTGCCGGCGGACAGGGCCTCGAGAATCCGGTCGCGCGGCCCATCCGCCACCACGCGGCCGCCGTCCACCACGATCACGCGGTTCACCAGCGACAGCAGCGAGGTGCGGTGCGTCACCAGCACCACCGTCTTGCCCTCGGAGTACTGCGCGATCTTCTGGTTGATGTGCGCTTCGGTGGAGAAGTCCATCGCGCTCGTGGGTTCGTCCAGCAGCAGGATCGGCGCGTTGTGCAGTACGGCACGCGCGATGCCCACGCTCTGGCGCTGCCCGCCCGACAGCGACTCGCCCCGCTCGCCGACCATCATGTCGAAGCCGCGCGGATGGCGGTTGATGAACTCGGTCAGGCCCGCGACCTCGGCTGCCGCCACGATGGCGGAATCGTCGGCGAACGGCAGCCCGAAGGTGATGTTCTCGCGCAGCGTGCCGTAGAAGAGGGTCACGTCTTGCGAGACGCAGCCCACGTTGGCCCGCACATCGGCCGGATCGAGCTGGCGCAGGTCGATGCCGTCGATCAGCACCGAGCCTTCGGTGGGCGCATACAGCCCGAGGATCAGCTTCTCGATGGTCGTCTTGCCGGAGCCGACGCGGCCGATCAGGGCCACACGGTCGCCCGGGTTGATCTTGAAGCTGACGCCGTCGAGTGCCGAGTCCTGCCGGTTGGGGTAGGCGAACTTGACGTTGCGGAACTCGATCTCGCCCCGGAATTCCTTGCGCTGGACGTAGCTCTTGCCCAGCGGACGCTCGACCGGCTGCGCCATGATCTTGTTCAGCGATTCCAGCGCCGTGCGGGCGCCCTGGTACTGCATCAGCAGCCCGATGATCTGCCCGGCCGGCGCGAGCGCACGGCCCGACAGCATCGTGCAGGCGATCAGACCGCCCATGGTCAGCATGCGTTCGCCGATCAGGTAGACGCCGACGATGACGACGATCACCGACACCAGCTGCTGCGCCCAGGCGGTGCCGTACATCGCCTTGGCCGAGAGCCCGCGCATGCGCACGTTGAGTCCGGCCAGGAAGGTATTGGCGCGCTCCCAGCGGCTCTGGATCACGCCTTCGGCCCCCTGCGACTTGATCGTCTCCAGGCCGGCCAGGCTCTCGACCAGCGTGGCATTGCGCATGGCGCTCGCGCGGTAGGTGGTTTCGGCCAGCGTGTGCAGCCGGTGCTGGAGGATGTAGCCGACGATCAGGACCAGCACGAACACCGTGAGCACGGGGATGGCCAGCCAGGGCGAGATCCAGGCCACCGCAATGATGAACAGCAGCGCGAACGGCAGGTCGATCAGCGTGGTGACGGTGGACGAAGCGATGAAGTCGCGCACCTGCTCGAAGCCGCGCAAGTTGGAGGCGAACGAGCCGACGGATTCCGGCCGCGACTCCATGCGCATGCCGAGCACGCGCTCCATCAGTTGTGCCGAGATCTGCACATCGATGCGGGCACTGGCCTCATCGACGAAGCGGCCACGCAGCAACCGCATCACCAGATCGGCTGTCAGCACCAGCACCACGCCGATGCCGAGCGCCCACAGCGTCTCGACCGCGTTGTTGGGCACGACCCGGTCGTAGACGTTCATCGAGAACATCGGGAAGGCCAGCGCGAACGCATTGATCAGCAGCGCGGCCCACAGCACGTCACGGTAGACGAAACGCTGGTCGGCGAACGCGCCCCAGAACCAATGGCGGTCGCGCGGCGTTTTTACGTCCGGCGTGCGCGCGTCGAAGCGGAAATGCGGCCGCACGAACAGCGCAAGGCCGGCGTAGCGCTGCGCCAGCTCTTCCGCTGGCAGCGTCACCGAGCCTTGGCCGGAGGCCGGCATCAACAAGCGGGCGGAGCCGGTGTCGGCCTCCCAGCCCAGCAGGATGCAGGCTTCGTCCCCGTGCAGCACCAGGACGGCAGGCAGCAGCGCGGGGTCGATCCTGTCGAGCGGCTGGCGCTGCAGCTTGCACGCCATGCCGGCGCGGGCGGCAGCTCGCTCCGCAAGGCCCAGCGTCAGCCTGCCTTGCACCAGCGGCAGGCCGGCCGACAGCGACGCCCGCGACGCCCCCACGCCGTGCAAACGGCAGATTTCCACCAGGCAATCCAGCAGCGGATCGGGGTGAATCAGATCCTCGCGCTGCCGGGCGGCGGCGCCGGTAGGCAAGGGGGTGGCTGCAGGTGGTGTCGGTGGGTTCATGGAATGACTTGCGGACGACCCCTTTGGGTTGTGGCAGGCGCGGCCGGTTCTTGTTTCAGGCGCGCAAAAACGGAACTCCTACGCAATATCGGCCGTATGAAGGCCGAATTGACCCCGTGCGCGGTCAGCGAAGAAGCATTTCAGGGTTTCTCTCACGGTTCGGAAGGCCAGCTCGTCCCACGGGATCTCGTCTTCCGCGAAGAGCCGGGCCTCGATGGTTTCCGGCCCGGGATTGAAGTGGTCGTTGAGCAGCCGTGCACGGTAGAACAGGTGCACCTGCCCGACGCGCACGACATTGAGCAACGTGAACAGGCCCTGCAGCTCGCAGGTGGCTCCTGCCTCTTCCTCGGTTTCGCGCAAGGCGCCTTCCTCGGTGGTTTCGCCCAGTTCCATGAAGCCCGCCGGCAGTGTCCAGAACCCGTGACGGGGCTCGATGTTGCGGCGGCACAGCAGCACACGGTCTTGCCAGACCGGCAGGGTGCCGACCACGTTCAGCGGGTTTTCGTAGTGGATGGTGCCGCACGCGTCGCATACCGCACGCTCGCGGTTGTCGTCGGCAGGAATGAGGTAGGTGACAGGAGAGCCGCAGGCTCGGCAATGCTTGATCTGTCGGGCGTGGAGCATGGCGGGCAGTGTAGCTCGGGGCCACCCGCATCAAGTCGGTTGAAAGCTGCCGCGCAGTAGCATCGCAGGCTTCAACGATCAGGAGAAACCCTTGAGCGACGTTTTTCAAGCGCCTGCCGTTCCGCGTGTTCCGGTCGCAGGCAGCGCCGACACCTTCCCCGTGCGGCGCATCTACTGCGTGGGGCGCAACTACGTCGAGCACGCGATCGAGATGGGACACACCGGGCGCGAGGCACCGTTCTTCTTCATGAAGCCGGCCGACGCCGTGCTGCCCGTCGCCGAAGGCGAGACGGGTCGCATGCACTACCCGGGCCTCACGCAGAACCTGCACCATGAACTGGAGCTGGTCGTTGCCATCGGCAAGGGCGGTCGTGACATTCCCGCTGCCCGGGCGCTGGAGCACGTGTGGGGCTACGCCGTCGGGCTGGACATGACACGCCGCGACCTGCAAAACGAGATGAAAAAGCAGGGCAGGCCCTGGTGCATCGGCAAGGGATTCGAGGAGTCGGCGCCCATCGGCCCGATCACGCCGGCAGCCCGGGTGCCGGGAGCTCTCGATGCGGCTATCGTGCTTGCCGTGAACGGCGAAACCCGTCAGAGCAGCCGCACGAGCAAGCTGATCTGGAGCGTTGCGGAAGTGATCGAGCACCTGTCGGCCGCATGGACGCTGGCACCGGGAGACCTGATCTTTACCGGCACGCCCGAGGGCGTGGGGGCGGTGGTGGCCGGCGACACGCTCGAAGGCCGGATCGACGGGCTGGTGCCGCTGCGCGTCAGCGTCGTCTGAACGGCGCGCGGCGGCGCGCCAATGACGGCGAGAACACTTCGATCAGCAGCAGCGTTGCCCCGCTCTTGGTGAATCTCGAGCGACGGGCCCACAGCGCGCCGGCCGGCAGCGGTTCGCCGGTGGCGCGCTGCCACTGTTGCTTCACATGCCGATGCCATGCGCTGCGCGGTGCCAGCCGCTGGTATTCAAGCGGCGAGCGGGCAATGGCGCGTTCCTGGAACAGCAACTGCGCGAGCGGCCGGGTGCCCAGCCCGGCCAGCGCGCGCCACGGCCCGCGCACGTGGCGGTCTTCGACCACGCTGCGGGCATAGACGACCGGTTCTCCGTCGCAACGCAGGATGACCTCCCGCGCATGCACCCGGTGGAGCGTCCGCCGCTGCATCCCGCGGCATTCGCCATCGCGCAGCGCGCTGGCACCCTGGCTCACCCGTTGCACCGTGAAGGCTACGCTCACGGCCTGCAGGCGCGCACTCAACGAGCCGGTGGCCGTGAGCCAGCGGCGAACGCGGCACCAGGGCAGGGGGCGGGGAGACCAGGCAGACATCGGGCAGCACTTCAAGCGAAAAGGCGGGCGCCATCATAGCGATGGGGTTGCGTGTAGAAGTGACACGGAGTCTCGCTACACTGCCGCGCATGCGACTTCACAACTACTTCCGGTCATCCGCGTCGTTCCGCGTCCGTATCGCCCTGCAACTGAAGGGCCTGGACTATGAGTACGTGCCGGTGCACCTGGTGAAGGGGGAGCAGTTGCAGGAGCCTTTCGCGGCCCTGTCGCCCGAGCGGCTGGTGCCGGTGCTGCAAGACGGCGAACATGCACTGACGCAGTCGCTCGCGATTCTCGAATACCTTGAAGAGACCCACCCCGAGCCCGCACTGCTGCCGGCAGATCCTGCCGGCCGGGCGCGGGTGCGGGCCCTGGCGCTCGACATCGCCTGCGAAATTCATCCGCTCAACAACCTGCGAGTGTTGAAGTACCTGGTGAAGCAGCTCGGCGTGAGCGAAGACGACAAGACCGCCTGGTACCGGCATTGGGTCGAGAGCGGCCTCGAGGCCGTGGAGCGGCAGCTTGCGGGCCACCCCGCCACCGGCCCGTATTGCCATGGCGAGCACCCCACGATCGCCGACTGCGTGCTGGTACCGCAGATCTTCAACGCACGCCGCTTCGACTGCCGGCTTGACCACGTGCCCACGGTAATGAGGGTGTTCGATCGCTGCATGCAGCACCCGGCGTTCATTGCCGCCCAACCTTCCAAGTGCCCCGACGCCGAAGCCTGATCCGCCGATGACCGTGTTGCAAGAACGGGGTTCGCCCTGGCTGCGCCCCGAATGGGCGGCGCCAGCTGGTGTCGGTGCCCTGATGACCACCCGGCATGGCGGTGTGAGCCGGGCCCCCTATGACAGCCTGAACCTTGGCGAGCATGTTGGCGATGCGGCCGAGGCGGTGCGCCTGAACCGTTGCCGCTTCGTTGCCGCCATGAATGCCGAGCCGGTGTTTCTGCGTCAGGTGCATGGCACCAAGGTGGTGCATTTGAAGCCCGGCGACGCACAGCGGACGGAGCCCATCGAGGCGGATGCTGCCGTGGCCGACGAGCCCGGCCTGGCTTGCACAGTGATGGTGGCCGATTGCCTGCCGGTGTTGTTCGCGGCCGCCAACGGGCGCGCGGTGGGAGCAGCCCATGCCGGTTGGCGGGGTCTGGCAGCCGGCGTGCTCGAAGCCACCTTGACGCAAGTGTGCCGGCTGGCAGGTTGCAGGCCGGACGAAGTCGTCACTTGGCTCGGGCCTTGCATTGGACCGTCCAACTTCGAGGTGGGCGAGGACGTGAGACAGGCTTTCGTCAACGACAACGAGCCGGCTCAGGCCCGGTTTCGGCCGGGGGCGCACCACGGCAAGTGGTGGGCGGATCTGCCGGCACTGGCCGCTGACCGCCTCCGCGCGGCGGGGGTGGTGCACGCCGGCGGCGGTCGCTGGTGCACCGTCGAGGACCGTTCAAGGTTCTTTTCGTTTCGCAGGGACGGCGTCACCGGCCGCATGGCCGCCGCCGTCTGGATTGCTGCTACTGATGGGGGGTGAGGTCATCGCAGCGGCAATCGCCTGGTCCCGTTCCTGCAATTCCCTCTGCCTGCGTGCCCTGCGCCGAGCCGGAGTGCCGAGCAGGTACATCATCAGGGCCACAGGCCCCAGCCCATACAGCAGGAAAGTGAAGATCGCGCCAAGAACCGTACCCTGGCTGCTGATCGCTTCCGCGACAGCCATCATGAGCGCGACGTAGAGCCATGTGATTGCGACGAGATACAGCAACGAAACTCCAACAAGGGCGGTCAGCCCGATTGACAGCCATCAAAGAGGCGAGAGGATTATGGAAGCGAGACTGAAGACCCGGGTGCGCCGGGTGTACAAACTCACAATGGCCGCAGACGGTGTGCGTGCCGTGGCGTCCTACGTGCCGGCGCTCTGAGAGGAGACGATGAAACAAAGCGCAAGCCCCCGTGCCGCGGCCAAGCGGACACCCCCTGCAGACGCCGCTCAAGCCTTTGGCGAACACTTCGGTGAAGCCGTCCAGGCGCTCACGCACTTGAGCCTGCCCATGCAGGAGCTGTCCAAGCTGCAGACAGAGTATGTGAAGGAAGCGTCCGAGATCTGGAACAAGGCCGTCTCTCAACCGGGGCAGCCGATCAACGTCGGCGACCGTCGGTTTGCAGCCGAGGCGTGGGCTCGCAACCCGGCGGCGTCGTTCACCGCGGCGATGTACCTTCTCAACGCCCGCACGCTGTTGAAGATGGCCGAGAGCGTGGAAGGCGACGAGAAAACACGCCAGCGCATCCGCTTTGCGGTGCAGCAGTGGATCGACGCGTCGGCGCCGAGCAACTTCCTGGCGTTCAACCCGGAAGTGCAGCGCAAGGCGCTCGAAACCAAGGGCGAGAGCATCGCGCAAGGCGTGCGACACCTGCTCAACGATCTGCAGCAGGGCCACATGTCGCAGACCGACGAAAGCGTCTTCGAGGTGGGCCGCAACGTGGCCACCACCGAAGGCAGCGTGATCTTCGAGAACGAGCTGTTCCAGCTGATCGAGTACAAGCCGCTGACGGCCCAGGTGCATGAGCGGCCCCTGCTCGTGGTGCCGCCTTGTATCAACAAGTTCTACATCCTCGACCTTCAGCCCGAGAACTCCTTCATCCGCCACGCGGTGGAGCAGGGCGTTCGGGTGTTTCTCGTCAGCTGGCGCAATGCCGACGAGAGCATGGCCCAGATCGGCTGGGACGAATACATCGAGGATGCCGTGATCCGCGCGATCGGCATCGTGCAGGAGGTCGGCAAGACCGAGCAGATCAACACCCTCGGCTTCTGCATCGGTGGCACGTTGCTGGCCACGGCCCTGGCCGTGCTGGCGGCCCGAGGTGAGCAGCCTGCCGCCAGCCTCACGCTGCTCACGTCCTTCCTCGACTTCAGCAACACCGGCGTCATCGACCTCTTCGTCGACGAAGCCGCGGTGCAGATGCGCGAGATGGCGATCGGCCCGAACAGCCCCATGCAGGGGGGTCTGCTGCGCGGCAGCGAACTGGCGGCCACGTTTTCCTTCCTGCGGCCCAACGACCTGGTGTGGAACTACGTCGTCGGCAACTACCTGAAGGGCGAGACGCCGCCGCCGTTCGACCTGCTGTACTGGAACTCCGACAGCACCAACCTCCCAGGGCCCATGTTCTGCTGGTACCTGCGCAACACCTATCTCGAGAACAACCTGAAGGAGCCGGGCCGCGCCGTGGTGTGCGGCGAGCCCGTCGACTTTGGCCGCATCGAGGCGCCGGCTTTCATCTACGGCTCGCGCGAAGACCACATCGTGCCCTGGGACGCAGCCTACGCCTCCACGCAGTTGCTGAAAGGCAAGAGGCGATTCGTGCTCGGAGCCTCCGGGCACATCGCGGGCGTGATCAACCCGCCGGCGAAGAAGAAGCGCAGCTACTGGTCGAACAGCAAGCTGCCCGCATCGGCCCAGGAATGGCTGGCCGGGGCCAGCGAACATCCGGGCAGCTGGTGGCCCGAGTGGACCGAGTGGATCAAGAGCCACGCTGGCAAGCAAATTGCTGCGCCTCGCACCCCGGGCAACCGCACCTACAAGCCGATCGAGCCGGCGCCAGGCCGCTACGTCAAACAAAAAGCCTGAATTCCCGAGTCGTTCCCCCAACAGATCAGACCCCATCAAAGGAGCAAGAACCATGACCGAAATCGTGATCGTTTCCGCCGCCCGGACCGCCGTGGGCAAGTTCGGAGGCGCCCTCGCAAAAACCCCGGCCGCCGAACTGGGTGCGACCGTCATCAACGAAGTGCTGCAGCGCGCCAAGCTGCAGGGCGACCAGGTCAGCGAAGTGATCCTGGGCCAGGTGCTGCAGGCCGGCTGCGGGCAGAACCCGGCGCGGCAGGCGGTCATCAAGGCCGGCCTGCCCAACGCGGTGCCCGCGATGACGATCAACAAGGTGTGCGGCTCCGGCCTGAAGGCCGTGATGCTGGCTGCGCAGGCCATCCGTGACGGCGACTCTGAGATCGTCATTGCCGGCGGTCAGGAGAACATGAGCCTGTCGCCCCACGTGCTGCTCGGCTCGCGCGACGGCCAGCGCATGGGCGACTGGAAGATGATCGATTCGATGATCACCGACGGCCTGTGGGACGTCTACAACCAGTACCACATGGGCATCACCGCCGAGAACGTGGCCAAGCAGTACGGCATCACGCGCGAGCAGCAGGATGAACTCGCACTCGCCTCGCAGCAGAAGGCGGCCGCGGCGCAGGATGCCGGCCGCTTCAAGGACGAGATCGTGCCGGTGAAGATCCCTCAGAGGAAGGGCGATCCGGTGGTGTTCGACGCCGACGAGTTCATCAACCGCAAGACCAACGCCGACGCGCTGGCCGGACTGCGGCCCGCCTTCGACAAGGCGGGCAGCGTGACGGCGGGCAACGCTTCCGGCATCAACGACGGCGCAGCGGCCGTGGTGGTGATGAGCGCCAAGCGCGCTGACCAGCTGGGCCTGAAGCCTCTGGCTCGTATTGCGTCGTACGCCAGCGCCGGCCTCGACCCGGCCTACATGGGCATGGGCCCGGTGCCGGCCGCGCGCAAGGCGCTGGAGCGCGCGGGCTGGAAGCCTGCCGACCTCGACCTGCTGGAGATCAACGAAGCGTTCGCCGCGCAGGCTTGCGCGGTGCACAAGGAAATGGGCTGGGACACGAGCAAGGTGAACGTCAACGGCGGCGCGATCGCCATCGGCCACCCGATCGGCGCGTCGGGCTGCCGCATCCTCGTGACCCTGCTGCACGAGATGCAGCGACGCAACGCGAAGAAGGGCATTGCCTCGCTGTGCATCGGCGGTGGCATGGGCGTGGCGCTGACGGTCGAACGCTGAACACCTCGAGAATTTTTTTAGGAGATGAGGCAGGGGGAACACGGGGTTGACCCGCCAGGCCTTTGAGGCAAACCTCATCTCCGGCACACACGGATCTGAACAGGAGCAGACAAATGACTCAGAAGGTTGCATACGTCACCGGCGGCATGGGCGGCATCGGTACCGCCATCTGCCAGCGCCTCGCGAAGGATGGCTACAAGGTCATCGCAGGCTGCGGGCCGAGCCGCGATTACCAGAAGTGGCTCGACCAGCAGAAGGAACTCGGCTTCACCTTCTATGCGTCGGTCGGCAACGTGGCCGACTGGGAATCGACCGTCGCGGCCTTCTCGAAGGCGCGCGCCGAGCATGGTGTGATCGACGTGCTGGTGAACAACGCCGGCATCACGCGCGACCGCATGTTCCTCAAGATGTCGCCTGAAGACTGGCACGCGGTGATCGATACCAACCTCAACAGCATGTTCAACGTCACGAAGCAGGTGGTGCCGGACATGGTGGAAAAGGGCTGGGGCCGCATCATCCAGATCTCGTCGGTCAACGGCGAAAAAGGCCAGGCCGGCCAGACCAACTACTCTGCGGCCAAGGCGGGCATGCACGGCTTCACGATGGCGCTGGCGCAGGAACTGGCCGCCAAGGGCGTGACGGTGAACACCGTGAGCCCGGGCTACATCGGCACCGACATGGTCCGCTCGATCAAACCCGAAGTGCTGGAGAAGATCGTCGCCACCATTCCCGTGAAGCGCCTCGGCACGCCGGACGAGATTGCCTCGATCGTTGCGTGGGTGGCATCCGACGAATCGGGCTTTGCGACCGGGGCCGACTTCTCGGTGAACGGCGGCCTGCACATGGGCTGACGCGGGACCACCCCGCGCGAACGAGGCCGCCTTCGGGCGGCCTCTTTCATTGCGCCTTCAGCGTGCGTCGAGCATGGCGCGCAGCACGGGCCACACGTTGTTCAACATCGTGGCCTGCGCCTGCTCGTTGGGGTGGATGCGATCGGGCTGGAAGAGCTGGGCGGCCTGCGGTACGTCGGCCACCCCCTTCAACAGAAAGGGAACCAGCTGCGCCTTCTTTGCCTGCGCCACGCGGGGGAACAGCGCGTTGAAGTCTTCCGCATAGGCGCGCCCGTAATTGGGCGGCATCTGCATGCCGACGATCAGCACCTTCGCGCCGGAGGCCTGGGCGTCGCTGACCATGCGGGTGAGGTTGTCCTGCGTCATCTTCAGCGGCAGGCCACGCAAGGCGTCGTTGCCGCCCAGCTCGATCACCACGTGCGTGGGCTGGTGGCGCTTCAGCAATGCGGGCAGTCGGGAGCGGCCGCCGGATGTCGTGTCGCCGCTGATGCTGGCATTGACCACGGCGGCGCCCAGCTTTTCCTGGGCGAGTTTCTGTTCCAGCAGCGCCACCCAGCCGCTGCCGCGCCTGATGCCGTATTCGGCCGACAGGCTGTCACCGACCACGAGGATCTTGGGCGGCGCGGCGTTGCGCGCGCCGAGAGGGCTCATTGCGGCGAGCGCAACGGCAAGCAGGATAAAGTCGCGACGTTGCCGAGAGGACATCATGAGCCAACCGATCATTGCAGTCGAACACGTCACCAAGCAGGTGCGCGATTCCACAGGGGTGCTGACGATTCTCCACGATATCGATTTCACCCTGCAGCCGAGGGAATCGGTGGCCATCGTCGGCGCGTCGGGCTCGGGCAAGTCGACCTTGCTGAGCATCATTGCCGGCCTGGACACGCCCACCACCGGCACCGTTCGCCTGGCGGGACACGATCTTTTCGCGATCGACGAGGATGCCCGCGCCGCGCTGCGGGCTGAAAAGGTGGGCTTCGTGTTCCAGAGCTTTCAGCTGATGGGCAACCTCACCGCGCTCGAGAACGTGATGCTGCCGCTGGAGTTGCAGGGTCGCAGCGATGCGCGCCGTGCGGCCACCGAGATGCTGCAGCGCGTGGGCCTGGGAGCGCGGCTGAACCACTACCCCAAGGTGCTTTCGGGCGGGGAGCAGCAGCGGGTGGCACTGGCACGCGCCTTCGTCGTGCAGCCCGCCGTGCTGCTGGCCGACGAGCCGACCGGCAGCCTGGACTTCGCCACCGGCGAAAAGGTCATGGAGCTGATGTTCGATCTGAATCGCGAGCGCGGCACGACGCTGGTGCTGGTCACGCATGACCGTGCCATTGCCCAACGCTGCGACCGGCAGATCCGCATCGAGGCGGGTCAGGTGGCGCCGGCTACCATCGCGGCATGACCACCGCTGCCAAGATCCTGTTCGGCTTCCATGCCGTCACGGTGCGCCTGAAGACGGCGCCGCAATCCATCCACGAAATCTACGTCGATGCCACCCGCCGCGACCAGCGCATGCGGCAATTCGTCGCACGCGCACAGGAAGCCGGCGCGCGTTTGATCGATAGCGACGACGAGCGCCTGCAAAAGATGTGCGGCACGCATCGCCACCAGGGGGTGGTGGCGAAGGTGGAGCCGGTCGCGCAAGCGCGATCGCTCGACGACCTGCTCGACGGCCTCAACGAGCCGCCTCTGTTGCTTGTGTTGGACGGCGTGACCGATCCGCACAACCTGGGCGCTTGCCTGCGCGTGGCCGACGGCGCCGGAGCGCACGCCGTGGTGGCGCCCAAGGACCACGCGGTGGGCATCAACGCCACGGTGGCGAAGGTGGCCAGCGGCGCGGCGGAGACGGTGCCTTACTTCATGGTCACCAACCTGGCGCGCACGCTCAATGAACTGAAGGAGCGCAACATCTGGGTGATCGGCACCTCGGACGACGCCGAGAAAACGCTGTACGAGGTGGACCTGAAAGGCCCGGTGGCCTTGGTGCTGGGCGCGGAAGGCGCGGGCATGCGGCAACTCACGCGCAAGACCTGCGACGAGCTCGTGAGCCTGCCGATGCGTGGTGCGGTCGAGAGCCTGAACGTCTCGGTCGCCAGCGGCGTGTGTCTGTACGAAGCCTTGCGGCAACGCACCTGAGCAGATGAACGCATCGCCCGCCACCGTTCGCGAGTGGATCGTGCAGGCGCGGCGCCTGTGCATCCTCACTGGAGCGGGCATGTCTGCCGAAAGCGGCGTGCCGACCTTTCGCGACGCGTTGACCGGGCACTGGGCCCGGCATGATCCCCAACAGCTCGCGACCGAAGAAGGCTTCCGCGCCGATCCCCAGTTGGTGTGGGACTGGTACGCGTCACGCCGGGAAGGGGTGAGCCGGGCGCAGCCGAACGCCGGGCATCACGCGATTGCGCAATGGGACGCAGCGCATCCCGGCCGCCTGACCCTGGTCACGCAGAACGTCGACGACCTCCATCAGCGAGCGGGCAGCGAGCGCGTGATCTGCCTGCACGGTGCCATCTTCGAAGAGCGCTGGCTCGATGAGTGCCCGCGCCGTGCAAGGGGCGAACCGGCGTGCGACCCGCAACGCGCGCAGCCGGGCCGTCCGCCGCGCTGCGGCGAGTGCGGCAATCTGCTGCGCCCCGGCGTAGTGTGGTTCGGCGAGGCATTGCCGTTTCACGCGATCGACGCCGCGCAGAAGGCCGCTGCCGAGTGCGACATGATGCTGGTCGTGGGCACGTCCGGGGCGGTCTACCCCGCTGCGGGGCTGCCGGCCGAGGCGCGGCGGGCAGGAGCGAAGGTCGCGATCCTGAATCCCGGGCCCAGCGAGATCGACGGCGTGGCGCACGCGCTGTTGCGCGGCACGGCGGCCGAGCTGCTGCCCACCCTGTTGGCTTGACCGAACCCGGGGCGCCAGCCCCTACACTCGACCCGTTGCACTGCCACGCCTCGCCGAGGTGAATCCATGCCCGTCATCGAAGTCAAGCACCCGCTCGTCAAGCACAAGGTCGGCCTCATGCGAGAAGCCGAGATCTCCACCAAGAAGTTCCGGGAACTCACCGCCGAAGTCGCGCGCCTGCTGGCGTACGAGGCAACGGCCGACTTCCCGCTCGAGAAAACCACCATCGAATGCTGGAGCGGCGCGGCCGAGGTGGACCAGATCCGCGGCAAGAAGGTCACCGTGGTGCCCATCCTGCGGGCCGGGTTGGGCATGCTGGACGGCGTGCTGGACATGATTCCCAACGCCAAGATCAGCGTGGTGGGCTTGTCTCGCAACCACGACACGCTGCAGCCCGAGCACTACTTCGAAAACTTCGTCGGCGACCTCGGTGCGCGCACGGCGCTGATCATCGATCCGATGCTCGCCACCGCCGGGTCGATGATCGCGACGGTCGACTTGCTCAAGCGCAAGGGGTGCCGGGACATCCGGGCCCTGGTGCTGGTGGCGGCACCCGAGGGCGTGAAGGCACTCGACGCCGCCCACCCCGACGTGCGCTGCTGGACGGCGGCGGTCGACAGCCATCTCAATGAACAGGGCTACATCATTCCGGGCCTCGGCGACGCCGGCGACAAGATCTTCGGGACCAAGCACGAATAGCGGGGAGCAGCTCATGAGCCGAGTCTCGACAGCGATCGGATTGGCCGCCCTGATGGTGCTGGGTGGCTGTACGCAGGAACAGCAGAACCAGTGGCGCCGTGACATCCAGAACTGGACCGGCACCAACGGCATCCTGGAGATCTACGCCGGCGACAAGCTCGTCAAGCGCTTTCTGAAGATCGACAAGATGAGCACCGCCATGGGGACGACCGATGGCGTGCCGCGCTCTTACCGCTTCGGCTACGGGGTGCTCGACGAGAACCTGAACGGCGCGGTCGACGACGGCGAGCGGCGGGTGTACTTCGAGATCAGCGACTACGCCACCAGCTACGTCTTTTACGAGAGCCCTCGATAGCGCCGGCACCGAAACACAGCTTTACAGCAAGGTGGCCGAACCTTGCCGCGTGGATCTGCTCTACAGGCGGTGGCGACGAATGTAGGAGCGACATGATGACCCGACGATTGCGCATCTGGATGACCGGCTGTCTGGCTGTGGTGCTGGCCGCCGTGGGCGGCGAGCTGGTGCGGCCGGCGGCCGAGCGCATGGTGACCGTGCGCCAGAGCCGGTATGACGCCGACGAAACCCTGCGCAAGATCGAACGGGCCGCCCATGGGCATGGCTACACCATCTTCGCGCGCGTCTCGGCGCCGGAAGCCGAGGCCGCTGCCCGGTCCTATGCATTGGTGCTCGGTGTCGACGAAGGGGTGACACCAGTCGTGGTGGATGAGGCGGGCAATTCGATCGACGCCCCGCTCGCGTTGACCATCGTCTCGTGGAACAACGGTCGCACCGAGGTCCGACTGGCCGAACACGCGAGCTGGCCGGATCGAGAAGATGGCGATGCCTCGTCGCCGCGACTGGCGCCGTTGGCCAGCGTTGTGGACGCCGCGCTGGCCTAGTGTGCTGTCCCGCAAGTTCACGGAACAAATGTCGAGCGCAGGCAGTGCATTGCGAAGTTCTGGCGAAAACGGCTGCAGGCCAGGCGCAGCGCGCGGCCGGGTGGGGTCACCCGGCGAGCACTGCAACGACGCGTGCAGATGTTTCTTGCCTGAACTTCTTCCACGAATTTGCGGGACAGCACACTAGGCCCACCCCAGCATGCCGACCACCGCGCCGACCGCGACCATCCACATCGGGCTCAGCCTGGTACGCCACATGGCAAGCACCGTCAGGGCCGTCAGGCCGATGCCACCCCACTGATGGCGGGTAGGCTCGGAAAGTATCCAGCCGGTGGCCAGCAGCAGTCCCATCGTGATCGGGGCCATGCCGGCGCTGAAAGCGCGCACGCCGAGCGTTTCCTGACGGCTTTGCCGCCAGCGGGTCACGAACATCGCGAGCGCCGTCGACGGCAGCAGGATGCCGAGCATCGTGGCGGCCGCGCCCGCCCAGCCTGCGACGTTCCAGCCGACCACGGCCACGAACAGGATGTTGGGCCCCGGCGCCGCCTGTGCGAGTGCGATCGACGACGTGAACTGGGCATCGGTGATCCAGCCGCGTTCAAGCACCACATAGCGATGCATGTCGGGCGCGGTCGTGATTGCGCCACCGACTGCGAGCAGCGACAGCACGAGGAAATGACCGAACAGCGCCAGCAGGTCGAGGAAGGGCAGCGCATTCATCGCCTCAGCCTCCACCATGCCAGGGTGACCGCGAGCGGACCGAGTCCTGCGAGTGTCCACAGCAGCGGCCAGCGCAACCCGGCGATTGCGCTGAGAGTGGCCAGCACGAGCAGGCCCGCCGGCCACCGGCCGAGCGGCGAGTGCTCGAGAGAGCCGAGCAGTTTCAGTGCGGTGGCTATCACCAGGCCGGCCGCAACCGCTCCCATGCCGCGCAATGCGTTGCCCACCAGCGGATGCTCGGCCGACTGCACGTAGACGATCGCAAGGCCGAGCACGATCACGAGCGGCACGAGCAGCATGCCAGCCAGTGCCACGGCGGCCCCTTTCCAGCCGAAGAACCGGTCGCCGACCATCAGCGAGAGGTTCACGACGTTCGGCCCCGGCAGCACCTGTCCGAGCGAAAGCATGTCGACGAAATCCTGCTTGCTGAGCCAGCGCCGACGGTCCACCAGTTCGCGCTGCGCAATGGGCAGCACGCCACCGAAGCCCTGCAGTGCCAGCAGCGTGAACGCGATGAAGAGTTGCGTCAGCGACGCCGGGCGGGGCAGCGGCAAGTCATCGGATGAATCGGCCATCGAGCGAGTGTAGCGGCGGCCTTCCTTTCAATCCGCTCGCCCGTGCGAACTCTGCTCACGACAAAGGCTGCGTCGGCTGGCGACGTGCCACCCAGTGGCTCGCGAGCATCGCCAGCGCCATCCACCCAAGGCCGACCCAGCTCAGCGGTGCATAGCCTCCGTGCAGCGTGATCCAGCCGCCGCCTGCGGCTCCGATGGCCTGGCCGAGGTAGATCGCCGATGTGTTGAGCGCCATCAGTGCGGGCGCCAGCAGCGGCGCTGCAAGGCCAAGCCGGGCCTGCTGCGCCGAGTTGCAGGCGAAGCAGCCCAGCCCCCATGGAACCAGCACGGCAGCCAGCATCCAGGGCGTGGAGGCGAACGGAAACAGCAGCATGCTGACCGTGATGAACACGAGCAGCACGGCCACCGCGCGCGATGGGCCCACCCGATCGATCGAGCGCGACAGCAGCACATTGCCCAGCAGGCCCCAGGCGCCGAACCAGGCAAACACCATGCTGATCTGCGCCGGGCTCGCGTGCAGCACCTGCCGCAGGTAGGGCGCAAAGTACGCGAACACCGTGAACTGCCCGGCACCTTGCAATGCGGTCACGCCGATCATCGTCATCAGCCAGCGGTTGCCGAACACGCCGCGCCACGCGCGCAGGCTCATGCCGGGCGGCCGCACGCCACGGGGCAGCGAGGAGTGCACCGCGACGGCGGCGCCGAGCGACAGCACCGCCACCCCGACCATGGCCCAGCGCCAGCCCCAGGTCTCGCCCACCCACGCGGAGACCGGCATGCCAGCCACCGAGGCGACCGACCAGCCGAGGAACACGAAGGTGATGCTGCGCCCGCGCTGCTCGGGCGGGGCCATGTGTCCGATCGCCGCCGCGGCTTGGGGCGTGAACACGGCGGCCGCCAGCACGGTCAGCGCGCGCACGGGCCAGAGGCTGGCATAGTCTGGCAGCAGCGCACAGGCGGCATGGCCCATCCCGTACCAGAGCATGGTCAGCGTCAGCAGCCGCCGGCGGTCCCAGCTGGTGAGCAGGCCGCCGAGCAGCGGCGCTCCGAAGCAGATGACCGCGGCCCCGATGGCGACCAGTTGCCCGGCCAGCGCGACCGACACCTGCAGCGACTGCGCCAGGTCATTGAGCGTGCCGCTGACCACCATCACGCCGCTGCCGATGACGAAATTCCCGAACAGCAGCGCGCGCCGGGTCGACGGCAGGGCGGCAGCCCAGTCGGTGGCGGCGGCCGTCATCGCTCGGCTCAGCCCCGGATCACCTTCAGCGCATCGGGGTTGACGATGTTGCTTGGCGTGCCGTTGATGAAATTGATGACGTTGTCGAATGCAGCGTCGAAGTACAGCTCGTAGCTGTCCTGCTCGACATAGCCGATGTGCGGCGTGCACACTGCGTTTTCGAGGCGCAGCAGCGGGTGGCCCTGGAGGATGGGTTCGCTTTCGAACACGTCGACCGCTGCCATGCCGGGGCGGCCCCGGTTCAGCGCGCTGACCAGCGCGTTCTCCTCGACCAGCTCCGCACGGGAAGTGTTGACGAACAGTGCGTTGGGTTTCATGCGCAGCAGGTCGTCGAACTTGACGATGCCGCGCGTGGCGTCCACCAGACGCAGGTGCACGCTGAGCACGTCGCTGGCCTCGAACAGCGCCTCGCGGGTGAAGGCCGCGCCATACCCGTCGGCCTGGGCCTTGGCGCGCGAGGACTCGCTGCCCCACACCAGCACGTTCATGCCGAAGGCGCGTCCGTATCCGGCGAGGATCTGGCCGATCTTGCCGTAGCCCCAGATGCCGAGCGTCTTGCCGCGCAGCACCATGCCGAGCCCGAAGTTGGGCGGCATCGAGGCGGATTTCAGACCGGACTGCTGCCACGCGCCGTGCTTCAGGTTGCCGATGTACTGCGGCAGCCGGCGCATCGCTGCCATGATGAGTGCCCAGGTCAGTTCGGCCGGTGCGACCGGCGAGCCCACGCCTTCGGCCACCGCGATGCCCATGCGGGTGCAGGTGTCGACGTCGACGTGCGGGCCGACGCGCCCGGTCTGGGCGATGAGCTTCAGCTTGGGCAGCTTCTCGAGCAACTGCCGGGGAAACTGCGTGCGCTCGCGGATCAGCACGAGCACGTCGGCATCGCGCAGTCTCACCGAGAGCTGGCCGATGCCCTTGACCGTGTTGGTGAAGACTTTCGCGTTGTACGGTTCGAGCTTCGCGGCGCACTTGAGCTTGCGCACGGCGTCCTGATAGTCGTCCAGGATGATGATGTTCATGAAGGTGGTGTCTGTGGGCGCGCGACAGGGGGCAGCGGCGCCGAACCGACATTCTGCATGTTTCTCCCACCAGCGCTACGATGCGGCGCTTTGCGTGAGCAACAAGGAGAAGCGATGACGATTTCGATGCATTCGGCCAGCGTGCCGGTGTTCGCAAGGATGCTCAACAACCTGAGCGCGGTGCTGGCCAAGGCCGAGCAGCACGCGGCGGCGCGCAAGTTCGATGTGGCGGTCCTGCTTTCCGCGAGGCTGGCACCCGACATGTTTGCGCTGACCCGGCAGGTGCAGATCGCCTGCGACGCGGCGAAGTTCGGCGTCGCACGCCTGAGCGGGGTCGAGGCGCCCAGCTTCCCGGACACCGAGACGACGCTGGCCGAGCTGCAGGAGCGGATCCGCAAGACGGTCGACTTCATCAAGTCGGTACCGGCGGACAAGCTGGACGGCACTGAGGACAAGGACGTTTCGGTGCCGGTGCGCGGCATGGAGCCGTTGCAGTTCAAGGGCGAGGCCTACCTGAAGCACCACGCCTTGCCCAACTTCTATTTCCACGTCACCACTGTCTACGCGATCCTGCGGCACAACGGGGTGGATCTGGGCAAAGGCGACTACCTCGGACGTGCTTCGGCCGCGTAGGTCGGTATCGAGGCCGCGTGGCGTGCTGTTCTACAACGGCACGAAACCGGACCGTGCGGAGCGGGTCGGGAAGTGCCGATTGAGCGTGTCGAGCCGGCGCGCCGCTTCTTCCTGCGAGTGAGCGATGGACACCGCGTCGAACACCTGCGAACGCACGTACCAGAGCTCATACAGGCTGCGCGCCCGGCGGATGTCGTGCACCGCCCGTTCGGCGGCGGCGCTCGGGATGTCGGCCAGCGCCGCCTCGAACTCCTGCCGGGCGACGCGGACCCGGTCAGGCAGCCGGGCCGAGCCGCCGGGCAGCAGATGCAGGCGCTGCAGCGCCGCGCGCAGCCATGAGGAGTTCGGCCCTTCCGCCTCCGGCGCGGCAGGGCGCAGCCAGCCCGCGCCGGCGTGCGAATCCGAGCGCGAGCCCCAGGCGAGGGTGGGCTCGTCTTCGTAGCCGCATTCTTCGTGCGGCAGGGGAGAAGGCGGATTCGAGGCCAGGGACATCATGGTGAACGGCGCCGCCGGGAAAGCTGGACGGCCCCACCTCATTGTGCGAATACCGCCACCGGCCGATACGCAATGAAGCGGTGGATTTGCCCCGCTTCTCCGGGCACTGGCGGGCCGGCCCGGCGGCGGTTACGCTTCAGGCCCCGAAGAGTTTCCCGAACACACCATGAAATGGATTCGTCGTGCGCTGGTGGTGCTGGTGCTGCTGGTGACCGTGCTGCTGGTTGCTGCATGGCTGTATATGCGGCAGGCACTGCCGGTGACCGAAGGGCAGCTGGAAGGCGCCGGCCTGAAGGCGACCGTGACGATCACGCGAGACGAGCATGGCATCCCCACGATCAAGGGCAATTCGATCGAGGACGTGATGTGGGGGCTGGGCTTTGCCCATGCGCAAGACAGGTTGTGGCAGCTCGAGATGCACAAGCGCATCGCTTCCGGCCGGCTGGCCGAGGCCTTTGGCGACAGTGCGCTCGACACCGACCAGTTCCTGCGCGCGCTGGGCGTGCGCCGTGCAGCGGCGAGGCAATGGGACAGCATCTCCGGCGAGACGCGCACCGTCGTCCAGGCCTACGCCGAGGGCGTCAACGCCTATGTGCGCGAGCATCTCGCTGCCCGGCCTCCGGAGTTCATCATCCTGGGCCTGCAACCGAGCGCATGGGAGCCGATCGATTCCGTGGCCTGGACCACGATGATGGCCTGGGACCTGGGCGGCAACTGGAACAACGAGCTGCTGCGGCTGCGCCTGTCGCTCAAGCTGCCGGTCGAGCGCATCAATGAGTTGCTGCCGCCATATCCCGGGGCGCAGCCGCTGCCCACGATGGACTACGCCGCGCTGTACAGGAACCTCAAGCTCGATGCGTCGCTCGGCAAGCAGGCGCAGGCCGCTGCACCCGAATCCGGGCTGGACGGCATCGGTTCCAACAACTGGGTCGTGGCGGGCAGCCACACCGAAAGCGGCAAGCCGCTGCTGGCGAACGACCCGCACCTGCGGCTCAGCGTGCCGGCGCTCTGGTACTTTGCGCGGCTGGAGGCGCCCGGCTTCAAGGTGGCGGGTGCCACGATGCCGGGCCTGCCCGCCGTGGTGCTGGGGCAGAACGAGCATGTCGCCTGGGGGTTCACCAACACCGCTCCCGACGTGCAGGACCTCTACCTCGAAGAGATCCACCCCGACGATCCCACGCTTTACCGCACCCCCGAGGGCTGGGCGAAGTTCGAAACCGAAGAGGAGATCATCCGCGTGAAGGGCAAGGCCGACGTGCGGATGATCGTGCGCGCTACGAGGCACGGGCCGGTCATCTCGGATGCGCCCGGCCCCGCGGAGCAACTGACCGGGCCGCGTGCGCAGCCCACCCATGCGCTCGCGATGCGATGGACCGCGCTGGAAACGCCCAACACCACGTTGGAGGCGGCGCTCGGCCTCAATCGCGCACGCAGCGTCGACGAGTTCGTCGAGGCCTCGGCCAAGCATGTGGCACCGATGCAGAACATGGTGGTGGCCGACGTGCAGGGCCGCATCGGCATGGTGTCGGCCGGCCGCGTGCCGGTGCGCAAGCCCGAGAACGATTTGAAGGGCCTGGCGCCCGCGCCCGGTTGGGATGCGAAGTACGACTGGGCGGGCTATCTCGACACGGTATTGACGCCACGCGAGCTCGACCCCGAGCGCGGCTGGATCGCCACGGCCAACCAGCGCATCCACCCGCGCGAGTACCCGCACTTCATCACCAGCGAATGGACGCTGCCGTACCGGCATCAACGCATCGAGCAATTGCTGCCCGCGCATCCCAAGCACAACGTCGACACCATGGCACGCATCCAGGCCGACGTGGTTTCGCTGTCCGCGCGGCGCATGCTGCCGGTGCTGCGCAAGGCGCAGTCGAGCCACCCGTTGGCCGAGGCGGCGTTGCGCGAACTGAACGCGTTCGATGGCGAGATGACGGTCGACCGCGTGGGGCCGACCTTGCTGTGGGCCTGGACGCGGCAGCTCTCGGAGGTGCTGTTCGCCGACGAACTGGGAAGCGAGCTGTGGCCGGGGGCGGCCAGCCGCAACTTCCAGGACGCGATCGATGGGGTGCTCGAGGGCAACAACGCGTGGTGGTGCGACGACAAGGCCAGCGCACCGGCCGAGACGTGTCAGCAGGCGGTCGACATGGCGTTCACCCGCGCGCTGACCGAGCTGCAGGGCGCCTATGGGCCGGACGTGTCCTCGTGGCGCTGGGGGCGGGTCCACCTGGCGCGTTCGGAGCACCGGCCTTTCAGCCGCGTTGCCCCGCTCGCCCGCTGGTTCGAGCTGCGTGTGCCGACCCCGGGCGACACCTACACCGTGAACGCCACCCGGGTGAATCTGAAGGCGGACCCGCTCTCAGGCGAGCGCTACCTGAACGAGCACGGGCCCAGCCTGCGCGCGGTGTACGACCTTGCGGACCCGCGCCGTTCGCGGTTCATGCATTCGACCGGGCAGTCCGGTCTGCCGTTCTCGACGCTGTACCGGAGCTTCTTGAAGCCCTGGTCGGAGGTGGCGTATGTGCCCGTCTGGGGGCAGGGGGATCAGGTGCTGACGGTGGAGCCGGCTGCCGGCAGGTAGCGGCAGCACTGGCTCGCTACGGTTGCAGCCACCAGCACAGGCCCGCCAGCAGCGCGCCGAGGCTGGCGAGGCTGGCGGCAAAGAGCACCGGGCGCAGCCCGGCATGATGGCCGAGGAAGCCGCCGAGCACGAACAGCAGGGCAATCGCGAGCCCGTGCGCGACCGCGAGCCCGGAGGTCACATCGGTGGACCAGAACAACGGCAGCGCGACGGGCAGTGTGCCGGCAAAGACGAGCAGCAGAACCGCCGCGGCAGCGCGCAGGTTGGCCGCGGTGGTCGGCTCCTGCGCTTGCGCCTCGCGCGCGAGCGCTTTCAGGCGGTGCGATTCCGTCGCATGCAGTTCTGCGGCCAGGCTCTCCGGCAGCTCCTGCTGCAACCGCTGGACGACCGCTTCCGGCGTGGGCGCGTCGATCAACCCGGCGCACAACTGCTGGCGGGATCGCTGACTCAGCGAGCGGCGCCGCAGGAACAACAGCGCGCACAGCAGGCTCCAGGCGGCGCCTGCCGCCAACGCACTGAGCGCCACCGTGCGGGCGTCGTTGCCGAGCACCGCGAACGCGCCGGTGAACAGCATGGTGACGAGCAGGCCGCAGACGATCTCCGCGCTGCGCTGTATCGGTTCGGCCCACGGATACCTGGGCGGGCGACGGCCCTGCGCGGCGCCTGCCGCGAGCAGCCGCGCGGCCCGGGCCTTGCGCCCGGCGTCGTGGAGGTCGCTGCCGTGCATGTGCTGCTCCTCGGTCACCCCGTTTCAGGAGGCCGGCTCGCTGCCGGCCGCATTGCCGGGCAGTATGGGCGTGTTTGTCGGGCTCGCAAAGCTGTCAGGGCCTGCAAGCACGGCTTTTGCAAGTTCGAACACGGAAAGTGGCGCACTGCCTTCAGCCTTGTTGTTAATCGTTACAAACACCGGGTGGCCTGCGGCCGCTGTCGCGGCCACCACCTTTGCCAGCACCCGGCGGGTGTCGGGGTCGGGTGCCTGCAACCGGTCGAACGGCTCGAAACGCTGCCGTGCCTGTTCGTACTTCAAGCCGCGGTGAAGGTTCCAACGACAGACAAGAGGCCCCGGCCACAGGGCACGCAACATGGGCAGCTGAGTTTCGATGGGCGGCATGCGGTCGTGCAGCCCCAGGCAGTAGCGGGCTTCGTGCCGCTTCAGCAGTGCGGCGAGTGCGGGCGTGAGCAACTCACCGTCGCGCACCTCCAGCGCAACCAGGGGTCGCCACGGTGTTTGGGCGAGCGCACCCCGCACGGCGGCGAGCATTGCGTCCAGCCGGTCGAGCAGGTTCCCGGGGTGGTTCAGCCACGGCAGCGTCAGCGGCGACAACTGAAACACCAGCACGCCGAGCGCGGCTCCCATGCCTTGCAGCGCAGGGCGCACGAAGAGGTCGACGGCCGAGGACGGGTCGAGGAACAACGGGTTGGGCTGCATCGCCCGGCCGCTGTCGGCGTCTCGCACGGTGGCGTCGGTCACCATCGAGGGCGCCTTCACGACGAAGCGGAACCCGGGCGCGACCTGGGCAGCCAGTTCGGCATAGGTCGCTGCTTCGAGCGGGCGATAGAAGCTGCGGTCGAGGCTGACGCAGCGCAACAACGGATGGCGGGAGTAGGCGGTGAGACCGCGGCGCGACAGCGTCGACTGGGCATAGTCGCGCCCCCACACGAGCCCGGTCCAGCCTGGGAAATACCAGGACGACGTGCCGAAATGGATGCGTGGATCGAGGTGCTTCGCAAGCTCGACCCACTCGGGCCGTGCTGGCGCGGGGAGCAACTCGCCGGCCTCGCCGCGAGGCTGGGTCGGCGCCGCCCGCGGTGGGGGCGGATCGGTCGAATCGGGCGCCGGCTCGGGCAAATCGAACAGGCTGGTCTGCTGCGTGGCCGGGGGCGATGACGGGCTCAAGGCAGGAGGGCGGCAAGTGACAAAAACCGGCCACTGTACCGCCGCCCCGGCGTCACGCGGGCTGCAACAACCGCTCGCGCAGGGTTTTCGCGGCCTGCACCATCTGCGACAGCGCGGCGGTCGTCTCCGGCCAGCGCCGGGTCTTCAGGCCGCAATCGGGGTTGACCCAGAGCCGGCGCGGGTCGACGACCTCGCAGGCGCGTTCGAGCAGTTGCTCCATCTCCTGCCGCGCCGGCACACGGGGGGAATGGATGTCATAGACACCGGGCCCGATCTCGTTGGGGTAGTCGAAGGCGCCGAAGCCTTCGAGCAGCTCCATGCGAGATCGCGAGGTCTCGATGGTGATGACGTCGGCATCCATCGCCGCGATGGCCGGCAGGATGTCGTTGAACTCCGAATAGCACATGTGGGTGTGGATCTGCGTCTCGTCACTCACGCAGCACGCGGCCAGCTTGAACGCCTGTACCGCCCAGTGCAGATAGTGCGGCCAGTCGGCGCGCTTGAGCGGCAGGCCTTCGCGGAAGGCTGGCTCGTCGATCTGGATGATGCGGATCCCGGCTTTCTCGAGATCGGCCACCTCGTCGCGTATCGCGAGCGCCAATTGGCGGGCGGTGACGTCGCGAGGCTGGTCGTCGCGCACGAACGACCACTGCAGCATCGTCACCGGCCCCGTCAGCATGCCCTTGACCGGCTTGTCCGTCAGCGACTGCGCGTAGCGTGCGGTGTCGACGGTGATCGCGTCCGGCCGGTGCACGTCGCCGTAGATGATGGGCGGTTTCACGCAGCGCGAGCCGTAGCTTTGCACCCAGCCGTTCTCGGTGAGCGCAAAGCCGAACAGGTGCTCGGCGAAGTAGTCGACCATGTCGCTGCGCTCGGCCTCGCCGTGCACCAGCACGTCCAGGCCCAGCGCCTCCTGCTGCTCGATGGCATGGCGGATCTCTTCGCGCATGCGCTGCAGGTAGTCGTAGGCGCCGAGTTCGCCACGACGCCATGCCGCACGGGCGGAACGGATCTCCGGCGTCTGGGGAAAGGAGCCGATGGTGGTGGTGGGCAGCAACGGCAGTTGCAGGGCGGCGCGTTGCTTCTGGGCGCGCGACGCGTAGCTGCTGTTGCGCGCTTCCATGGCCGGTGTCACGGCTTGCAGCCGTTTGGCGACGTAAGGATGGGTCACCAGCTTGGAGTGGCGCCTGGCGGCGAGCGCGGCGTCGCTTTCGGCGAGCAGCTCCGCCACGGCGTGGTCTCCCTCGTCCAGCGCGCGCTGAAGGGTCCGCAGCTCGTTCAGTTTCTCTTCGGCGAACGCGAGCCAGCGCTTGACCTGGGGGTCGATCTGCGTTTCGTGGCGTAGCGTGATCGGCACGTGCGCGAGCGAGCACGACGGCGCGATCCAGAGGCGGTCGCCGAGGTGCGCGTGCAAGGGCTGCAGCAGGTCGAGCGCACGGCGCAGGTCGGTGCGCCAGATGTTGCGCCCGTCGACGATGCCGACGGACAGCACGCGGCCCGGCGGCAATTGCTCGACGGCCGCCGCCACCTGACGAGGCGCCCGCACGGCGTCGATGTGCAGCCCGTCGACGGGCAGGCGGTTGACGAGGCCGAGGTGGTGCGAGACGTCTTCGAAGTAGGTGGCAAGCAGCAGCTTCGGTCTTGCGCCTTGCAACGCGGCATAGGCGGCTTCGAACGCGCCGCGCCACCGATCGTCGAGTTCGAGTGCGAGGATGGGCTCGTCGATCTGCACCCACTCGATCTCCCGTTGCGCGAGAGAGTGCAGCAGTTGGGCATAGCACTGCGCCAGGGCCGGGAGCAGCGCGAGCTTGTCCGAACCGTCGACGGACTTTGCCAGCCACAGCAGGCTCACCGGGCCGAGCAGCACCGGTTTCACCGGGGAGCCGGCCGCCAGGGCTTCATCGATCTGGGCGAGGTATTCGTCGGCATCGAGGCGCCAGCGCGTCTGCGCGCTCAACTCCGGCACGAGGTAGTGGTAGTTGGTGTCGAACCACTTCGTCATCTCGAGCGCAGGCTGGCCGGCGGTGCCGCGGGCCAGCGCGAATGCGGTGGTGAGCCGGTCTGCGCCTGGGTCCGCAAAGCGCGCCGGCACCGCGCCGAACATCAGGATGTGCTCCAGCATCAGGTCGTAGCAGGCGAAATCTCCTGCGGTGACGAAGCCGAGGCCCGCGTCGCGCTGGCGCTGCCAGGACGCCTGGCGCAGTTGCCGGGCAACGCTGTGCAGCGCGATCGCGTCGCTTTGGCCTTGCCAGAAGGATTCGAGCGCGAACTTGAGTTCGCGCCGTTCGCCGATGCGTGGGTAGCCGAGGATGTGCGTGGTGGTCATGGCGTGGGCCTCTCTGAAGGAATTCGATTGACGCCGAGGAGTCTGGTTTGCGACACTGTTTCCATCAAGCGAAACGTTTTCAGCAAGACTTGAATTTCATTCAAGTCGCCTCTCATGCTCGAACTCCGGCACCTTCGTTCCCTGCTCGCCATTGCCGACACAGGCAAGCTCGCCGCCGCGGCAGAGCGTGTGCATCTCACGCAGTCGGCGCTGTCGCATCAGGTGCGCGCCGTGGAAGAGCACTACGGCGTGCCTCTGTTCCAGCGCACCAGCCAGGGCTTGCGTTTCACACCGGCCGGCGAGCGGCTGCTCGCACTCGCCCGCGAGGTGTTGCCACAGGTGGCCGCCGCCGAGCGTGACTTGGCTCGGGCCCAGAGCGACACGCGCGGCGAGTTGCGCATTGCGCTCGAATGCCACACCTGCTTCGACTGGCTGATGCCGGTGATGGATGAGTTCCGTCGCCGGTGGCCGGAGGTCGAGGTCGACCTGGTGGCGGGGTTCCACAGCGACCCGCTGGCACTGCTGTCGGCCGGCAAGTGCGAGCTGGTCGTGGGCCTGCCCCCCAACAGCAAGACGCCGGGTCGGCGGAGCCTGTCCAGCTGGCCGCTGTTCCGCTTCGAGATCCTCGCGGTGCTGCCGATCGAGCACCGCCTGCGGCACCGGCGGCGCCTGGAGGCGGCCGACTTCGCCGGCGAGACGCTGATCACCTACCCGGTGCCGGAGGACCGCATCGACGTGATCCGCGAGGTGCTGCGCCCGGCCGGCGTCGCCTTCGATCGCCGAACCGCCGAACTCACGATCGCGATCCTGCAGCTGGTCGCAAGCCGGCGAGGCATCGCGGCACTGCCGAACTGGGGCGTCAAGAACTACGTCGACTACGACTACGTGGTGGCCAAGCGCATCGGGGCCAAAGGGTTGTGGAGCGAATTGCACGCCACGACACCCAAGGCGCTTGCGGGCAAACCCTATCTTGCGGACCTGCTCGACATCGTCCGCGAGCAGTGCGTCCGGCTGCTGCCCGGGATCGAGTTGCTGGCCTGACCGACTTGGTGCGTTTTCGGCCCCGAAAGCCGGCACCGAGTGAAAAACTTGGCAACAAGAAAAATTGCAAGCACTCCCGACGGCAAGCAAGGGGATCGGCCGGATACCATGCGTCCGCTTGCAACAATATGATTCCGAACCGCCGACCCGGCGGAGCCTGCGGCGCCCGCCGCACTTGCAAGGGAGAAAAATGATCCTTCGAGCGCTTCTGTTGCTTTGCTGCCTGTGGCCTGCCTGGGCCTCGGGGGCCGACGTGCGGGCGGTCGTGACGATCATTGAGGGCGATGCGGCGTTGGTGCGCGAGGCCCGCCGCTATGCGTTGGCCGAAGGGGTGCGGCTGCAGCCCGACGACATCGTGGAAACGAGCACCAAGGCCGGCCTCGTGCGGCTGGAGTTCAGCGACGGCACGATCGCGGACCTCGGGCCGTCGACCGCCGTGTTGCTCGCGCCCAGGTTTTCTTCCGAGCGCGACCGACGCGCGGCGGCGTTGTACGTGCGTGACGGCTGGGTCAAGTTCACGGCCGACAAGGGCGGCAAGCACAACCGCTTTGTTGCCTCCGGCTATGACGCGACCGAGATCGACGGCGTGGCGGTGGGTTTTCTCGGGGCGGCGGAAAGCTTTGCGTTCGCCGAAACGGGCCCCGTGCAGGTGGTCGAGCGCAGCGCCGGCAAGGCCGGCCAGCGTGTGGCGTTGAAGGGTGGCGAAAGTTACCTCCGGCGCGGCACCGCAAAGGCCGTGGTAAGCCCACGGCCGCCAGCCGACATGCTCGAACGCATGCCGCGGGCCTTCCGGGACAGCTTGCCGCGGCTGGCCGATCGGTACGCCTCGAAGGAAGTGCTGCCCAAGGAGCAGCGCCAGATCGACTATGCGGACGTGCAGGCGTGGCTGGCTGCAGAGCGCCCGCTGAGGGCCGCGTTCGTCGCGCGCTGGCGTGCTCTGGCCGACGACGCTGAGTTCCGCCAGGGACTGATTGCGAACCTGCGCGCGCATCCGGAGTGGGACCGTGTGCTGTTCCCCGAGAAGTACCTGCCCAAGCCCGTGCCCACCACCGCCTCCGCCGGTGCCAGCCGCTGACCCATCCACTTCTGCCCGTTCTCTGTGAGGCTTCATGAAACTGCTGCTCAAGTTCAACCTGGTGTTCGTGCTGGTCTTCGTGCTGGGCTTGGGCGCCACCGGCTACATCACCCGTGACTTGTTGGAACGCAACGCGCAGGACGAGGTGCTCGACCATGCGCGGCTGCTGATGGAGAAGGCCCTGGCCGTGCGCGGCTACACCTCGGGCCAGATCGCACCGCTGCTCGAGACGCAGATGAAGTACAGCTTCCTGCCGCAGTCGGTGCCGGCGTATTCGGCGACCGAAGTGCTGTCGACGCTGCACAAGAAGTACCCGGACTACGCCTACAAGGAAGCCACGCTCAACCCGACCAATCCGCGCGACCGGGCAGTCGAGTGGGAGGTGGACATCGTCAACCAGTTCCGCAACACGCCCACGCAGACGGAGTTCGTCGGCCAGCGCGACACACCGAGCGGGCGTTCGCTCTACATCGCCCGCCCCATCCAGATCAAGGATGCGGCCTGCCTGCGCTGCCACAGCACGGTCGACGCGGCGCCGAAGCCGATGGTGGAGCGCTATGGCCCGGCCAACGGCTTCGGCTGGAATCACAACGAGATCGTCGGCGCGCAGATCGTTTCGGTGCCGATGGCGGTGCCGCTCGAGCGCGCCAGCCGCGCATTCAATGTGTTCATGACCATGCTGACCGGCGTGTTCCTGGTGATCGGCCTCGCGCTGAACCTGATGCTGTGGAAGCTCGTGATCCAGCCGGTCAGCCGCTTGTCGAAGATCGCGGACCGCGTGAGCCTGGGCGAGCTGGAAGCGCCGGAGTTCGCGACCCGCAGCCGCGACGAGATCGGCACGCTGGCCGAGTCGTTCGCGCGCATGCGCAAGAGCCTGGTGCAGGCGATGAAGATGCTGGACAGCTGATGCAGGCTGCGCACGCATGAAACACCCTGAACGGCTGGGCAAATACCCGATCACCGGCGTCCTCGGCGAGGGCGCGATGGGTGTCGTCTACAAGGCCTTCGATCCGAACATCAGGCGACCGGTCGCCATCAAGACCATCCGCCGCCAATTGGTGGACGACAGCGAGCAGGGCCTGTCAATCGCCGCGCGCTTCCGCAACGAGGCGCAGGCGGCGGGGCGCTTGCTGCACCCGGGCATCGTGGCGGTCTACGAATACGGCGAAGAGGCCGACCAGGCCTTCATTGCGATGGAGTATGTCGAGGGCAACAGCCTGTCGCACTACATCGCGCGCAAGACGCGCTTCCCCGAGCAGGACGTGCTGAGCATCATGACCCAGCTGCTCACCGCGCTCGACCACGCGCACGAGCAGGGGGTGTGGCACCGCGACATCAAGCCTGCCAACCTCATCATCACGCGCCAGGGCAAGCTGAAGATCGCCGACTTCGGCATCGCTCGCATCGACGCGATCGGGCTCACGCAGGTCAACTCGGTGATCGGCACGCCGGGCTACATGTCACCCGAGCAGTACACCGGGCAACCGGTCGATCACCGGGTCGACATCTGGGCGAGCGGCGTGCTGCTGTACCAGCTGCTCACGGGCCAGCTGCCGTTCAACGGTACCGCCGAGACGCTGATGTACAAGATCGTGCACGAGGACCCGGTGTGGCCTTCGGAACACGCGGGCTCCACGCGCCCGGCCTGCTATGACCAGATCGTCGCGACCGCACTGGCGAAACGGCCCGAGGCAAGGTATGCGAACGCGCTGTTGTTCCGCGAGGCGCTGCTCAGCCAGACGAGCGAGCCGGTCAAGCCCGCCCTCTCGGAAGAGACCGTGATCATGGAAGTGGTTCGGCCTGAGCCGCGCTCGCCTGGCAGCCTGTCGAGCTCCGCGCGCGGGTCGTCCGGGGCGGTGACCACTGCGCCGCCGACCCACTGGGATGCCGCCACGCTTTCGCACGTGGAAACCACGCTCGCCAAGTACCTCGGCCCCGTGGCCAAGGTGCTGGTGCGCCGTGCGGCGCGCGAATGCGTCGACATCGAGACGCTCGCCACGAAGCTGTGCGAGCACCTGCCGGGCGACAAGGAGCGCGAGGCCTTCCTGCAGCACACCACCAGCGGTTCAGCCGTGCGGATGCATCGCAGCACCGGAGGCACGGCGACGGTGCTGAGCACCCACCTCAGGCTCGATGCGCAGGTGGTGGAGCAGGCGCAGCGCATCCTGGCGAGCCACATCGGACCCATCGCGAAGATCGTCGCCAAGAAGGCCGCCGCGCACGCCACCACGCGCGAGCAGTTCTACGGCCTGCTGTGCGCCGAGCTGGGCAGCGACAGCGACCGCGCCAAGGTGATGGCCGAATTGACCAGAATCTCCTGATCGACCCCGGCAGCGCCGGGTACTGGCCCGGCGAGCCGAGTCATTCGAGCTTCATGCCGAAGCGCTGGAACTGCGGCGCCCACTGTCCCAGCAGGTCGACCGACACCAGCACCCGCTCGGCCCGGCCGACGATGAGGTGCCGCGGCACGAAACCGAAGTAGCGCGAGTCGCCGCTGTCGTCGCGGTTGTCGCCGAGCATCAGGTATTCGTCCTGTGGCACGACCACCGGGCCGAAATCGGGCACCGTCGCCAGGCCGTCGAGCCATTGCACGCCGTGCGCGTGTTCGTCGAGCTTTTCCTGCAGCCGCGTGGCCGGCACCTGGTGGCCCGCCACCGGCTCGAGCGCGGTGCCCGTGATGACATAGTCGACGCGGCGCCCGTTGATCCAGAGCACCTTGTCGCGCATCGAGATCACGTCGCCGGGCAGGCCGATCACCCGCTTGATGAGACGTGTGCCGTCTTGCGGCGAGGCGAAGGTGACGATGTCGCCGCGCTCCACCTCACCGGTGCGCGCCAGCACCACGTCGGTCAGCGGCAGCTTGACCTGATAGGCGAGGCGGTTGACGAACACCACGTCGCCCTCGCGGATGGTCGGGCGCATCGAACCGGAGGGGATCGGGTTCCAGTCGGCAACAGCGGTGCGGAACAAGCCCAGCAGCACAAGGAAGATGAGAAAGCCGCGGTTCTCGCGCAGCCAGCGGGGAAGGTGGTGAATCATCGGTCTGGGCTCCCTGCGGGCGCGTGCTGCCCGCTCGGTGGCGATTGTGCCGCCAAAGAAAAAGGCCCTGCAGGTGCTGCAGGGCCGGACCGACGAACGGGGCGATGCGCCAGGGCCTGTTCGCACAGCCCTCGGTCGTGCGAACGGGCCTTAGTGAACCGCGCGACTGCCGGCAGCTCGCAGCCCGTTGATTGCCAGCGCGTGGTGGGTGGGCGGCAGCTCCAGGTCGCGGGCGAGTTGCCTGCCGAAGGCTTGACCACGCAGCACGCTGTGGCGCACGCGCAGCTGTTCGAGGCTTTGCGGCTCGCTCAGGAAGCGCATGCGCTCCACGGGTGCAAGGCTGTCGGCGTTGTGCTCGGGCGAGAGATCGAGCAGCAACTGACGGCGGGCCAGCGCCCGGCCTCCATGGGCGGTGTGACGCTCGCCCATCGCACGACGCACGAGGTCGAACAGGCCCGGGTCCCGCAGCACGTCGCTCCAGCGGGTGGGGGGCGTTTCGCGCCGGGCGTACGCCCAGGCATGGCGCAGCACCGCCGGCGTCCAGGTTTCTTCGGGGATGGTCAGCAAGCCGCCACCGCGCACGCGCTCGCCCAGACGTTCCTGGCTGGTGAAGACGGTCAACGGCACCGCCAGCAGCAGCGGCAGCGCGATCGGTGCGAGCCACAGCACGGCAGCCGGGTTGGCGGCGACGACCGCAGCGGCCGCGGCCAGCACGACCGAGCAGCTGGGGGCGAAGCGGCGGAAGGCATCGCGCCAGGGCACCGATTCGGCCTCCCGCGGGGGCGACTTCCATTCGATGCGCCAGCCGGTGAGGGCGGCCAGCACGAACATGCTGTGCGCCACCATGCGCACCGGTGCCTGCAGCACCGACAGGCCTGCTTCGACGAAAGCGCTCTTGATGAGCGCGGCAGTGCCGCCGAAGAAGCGCTGCTCGTGCCGCAGCACGATGGCCGCGATGCCGAGCACACGCGGCAGCACGAGCATGGCCAGCGTGCCGAACCAGAGTCCGCCCACGGCGAGCGGCAGGCCGAACGCGGTCACGGTCGTGCCCAGGCCTCCGGTGAGCCAGAGCGCGGCGCCCAGCACCACGAAGGCCAGCCACAGCGGCGCCGAGCCGTAGGCCATCGCACCGGTGGCGAGCATGGCGCGGTGCACGCCGTGCAGGCCGGGCTCGGCGATCAGCCGGGCGTTCTGCAGGTTGCCCTGGCACCAGCGGCGGTCGCGCTGCAGTTCCTCGAGCAGGTTGGGCGGCTGCTGCTCGTAGCTGCCCGGCAGGTCGGTGACCAGCCACACGTGGTAGCCCGCGCGGCGCATCAGCGCAGCCTCGACGAAGTCGTGCGACATGATCTCGCCGCTCAGGGCACCTCGGCCAGGCAGCGGCGCCAGACCGCAATGCTTCATGAAGGGTTCGACGCGGATGATCGCGTTGTGGCCCCAGTAGTGCGATTCGCCCAGCTGCCAGTACTGCATGCCCAGCGTGAACAGCCGCCCGGTGACCCGGCTGGCGAACTGCTGCGAACGGGCGTGGATGGTGGCGTGGCCCACGGCCTGGGGCGCCGTCTGGATGATGCCGGCCTTCGGGTTGGCTTCCATCAGTCGCACCATGGTCAGCAGGCAGTCACCGCTCATCACGCTGTCGGCATCGAGCACGACCATGTAGCGGTAGTTGCGACCCCAGCGGCGGCAGAAGTCGGCCACGTTGCCGGCCTTGCGCTTGGTGCGGCGCTGGCGCCAGCGGTAGAAGATGCGGGCGTTGTCGCCCAGCGTGGCGCGCAGCTCTCCCCACGCGGCCAGCTCTGCGCTGCGGATGTCGGGGTCGCTGCTGTCGGACAGGATGTAGATGTCGAACAGCCTTTGTGCGCCGGTGGCGGCCAGCGATTCGCAGGTGGCGCGCAGGCCGGCGAACACCGTGCTCACGTGCTCGTTGCAGATCGGCATGATGACCGCGGTACGCGCGTCTGCACGCACCGGGTTGTTCATCACGTCGTGCCGCGACAGCGCGTGCCGGTCGCCGCGAAGCTGCACGACAAAACCCATCAGCGCCGTGAAGAAACCCGCGGACACCCAGGCGAACAGCAATGCGAACAACGCGATCTGGCCATATTGCAGGGCGGGGTTTTCATAAGGCGGCTGCACCTGCGCCATCAGCGCAGTGGCAATGGCGGTCGACAGCAGGATGAGCGCCAGGAACACCCGCCGACGCACGATGGCGGCTCGTTCCCATCCACTCAGCGGTGCTGCCGGTGTGGCCGCTGCGCCGCGGCCGAACAGCCCGGCCATGCCATCGACCAGCCCGCGCAGGAACCCACGCCAAGGCCGTGCCGGCATGGAAGCACGGCAGATCGGTGGCGCACTGGCCCCGGGGGCCATGGAGGGCGCACGTGACGAAATGTCCGCACGTTGTGAGCCGGCTCGGCTCATTGGGGAGGAATGATGTTGCTCCATGTCTCGGTCAGGATGTCGTTGCCGTGTTGGAGATAGCCCCGCAGCTCGACCGGCTCTGATGCCGAAAGCTGCTGGACGCGCACAGCCATCCGCCACGTGCCATTGGCGCCGTTGCGGTAGACGTTGCGTTCGGTGATGCGGCCGTTGGGGCCGGCGGTGACCATCGCTTGCAGCGGTGCCTGGGCGGGCAGGGCGGCGAGCTTCGGTCCGGTGAAATCGACGATGAACTGGTGTTCGTTCTTCGGCAGTTGCTGGAAGCCGCGGCCGGAGCGCGTCTGCACCACCCAGCCGCCCGGCGGGCGCTGCTGTCGGTCGCCTTGCCAGTGCATGCGATAGCGCAGCTCCAGCGGCTGGCCGGGCGCCGGCGGCTTCTCTGGCACCCAGTAGGCGACGATGTTGTCGTTGGTCTCGTCCGGCGTGGGCAGCATGACCAACTCGACGCGGCCCGGGCCCCAGTCGCCCAACGGCTCGATCCATGTGCTGGGGCGCTTTTCGTAGCGCGCCTCGGTGTCTTCGTAGCTGCCGAAGCTGCGGTCACGTTGCATCAGCCCGAAACCCTGCAGGCCCCGCATCGAGAAAGACGTCGCGAGCGGGCGGCGCGGGTTGACCAGCGGGCGCCACAACCACTCGCCTTCGCGGGTGGCGACCATCAGACCGTCGGAGTCATGTACTTCGGGGCGGAAGTCCTCGGGGTGGGGCTGGTTTTCGCCGAACATGAACATGCTGGTCAGCGGTGCGAGGCCGAGCGTGGCCACGCCGTCGCGCAGGTACAGCTTGGAGCGCACTTCCACCAGCGTCTGCGCGCCCGGCTTCAACTCGAACTGCCAGGCACCGGCAGCGCGCGGCGAATCGAGCAGCGCGTACACCACGAGCGAGGTGGCACCCGGCTGCGGCTTGCGGATCCAGAACTCCTTGAAGCGAGGGAACTCCTCGCGATCGCCGCCGACCGTGTCGATGGCGAGCCCGCGGGCCGACAGCCCATAGTGCTGGCCCGCGCCGAGCGCGCGGAAGTAGCTGGCGCCCAGGAAAACGACCAGCTCATCCTTGTAGTCGGGCGTGTTTAGCGGGTAGTGCACGCGGAAGCCGGCAAAGCCGACGTCGCCCCACTGCTGCGGTGCAAGCTGGTTCCTGCCGTAGTCGAAATCGTTGCGGTCGAAGGCGATGTGACGCACGCCCTGCGGCGTGATCTCGTTGATCAGCACCGGCTCGGTCTGAAGCTTGCCAAGGTGGAAGAACATCACCTCGAACGGCACGCCTTCGCCGCGCCACAGAGCACGTTCAGGCTTGAAACGGATGTCGCGGTACTGGTCGTAGCTGAGCGCTTTCAACTCGGCGGGCAGCGTCGACGCGCTGGCGCGGTGAGGCTGCTGCGCCAGTTGCTCGGCACGGCGGCTCAGCTCGTCGAAGTCGAAGGCTTGCGCTGCGGCGGGCAGCAGCACAAGCGCTGCGCACGACACAAAAGCTCGCCATCCGGTGATCCGGTCCCGCAAGGACACGTGCAGATTTCCTTTCCCTGATTGGTCTGCTGATTCCGGCGCCGTGCGCGTGGAGCGCCGGACGGCCGGTTCGAGGAGCCCTTCCGCAAGGGCTGTGCCAACAGGGAAAAGTCTTTTCAAATCATCGGGTTAGGGCTGCTTACATAGGGTTGCAGGCCCCAGGGAAACCCTGAGCCCCCCGATCCGTCGCCGGAGGGCGACGTATTGCCGGACGGCACGTCTAAGTGATTGATTTGAAATAAAAAAGAGTGTCGCTATTCGGCGACAGGCGCATCACCCCGGAAGAGGCCGGGCGTGAGGCCGTGCTTTTGCAGCAGGCGGTAGAACTCGGTGCGGTTGCGCTCCGCGAGCCGGGCCGCATCGGCGACGTTGCCGTCGGTGAGCTTGAGCAGACCCACGAGGTACTCGCGCTCGAAACGATGCCGCGCCTCGGCATAACTCACCACTTCCACGCTGGGCACCCGCAGCGCCCGCTGCACCAGCGCGAGCGGCACCAGCGGCGTGGTCGCCAGGGCGCAGACCTGCTCCACCACGTTGTAGAGCTGACGCACGTTGCCGGGCCAGGACGCCGTGGCCAGGGCCTTCAATGCATCGGGCGCGAAGCCATTGAGGCGCTTGCCGTACTTCAGCGCCAGCTTGGCGAGGAAGTGGTTGGCCAGCAGCGGGATGTCCTCGCGGCGCTCGGCCAGCGGCGGCAAGGTGAGCGACACGACGTTGAGCCGGTAGTAGAGATCTTCGCGGAACAATCCCTCGGCCATGGCCTCGTCGAGATTGCGGTGCGTCGCCGACAGGATGCGCACATCCACCGGCACCGCCTGGGCGGAGCCGACCGGGCGCACCGAACGCTCCTGCAGCACCCGCAGCAGCTTCACCTGCAGCGGCACCGGCATGTCGCCGATTTCATCCAGAAACAAGGTCCCGCCGTCGGCTGCCTGGAACAAGCCCCGGTGGTTGGTCACGGCGCCGGTGAACGCGCCTTTCACATGACCGAAGAGTTCGGACTCGAGCAGCGCCTCCGGGATGGCGCCGCAGTTCACTGCGACGAACGGACGGCCCGCACGTGCACTGGCCTGGTGGATCGCCTGCGCAAGCAGTTCCTTGCCGGTGCCGCTTTCGCCGCGGATCAGCACGCTGGCATCGGAGGCGGCGACCAGCTTGGCCTCGGCCAGCAGGTCCGCCATGCGGTTGGAGCGGCTGACGATGGCTTCACGCCAGCTCTCCTGTGCGGGCGACACCTCGCCCGCCGGCACCGACAGGCTCAGTGCCTGCGCGATCTTGTCGAGCAGCTCGCGGCCGTCGAACGGTTTGGTGAGGTAGGTGAACACGCCGCGCGATGTGGCTTCCACCGCGTCAGGGATCGTGCCGTGCGCGGTGAGCAGGATCACCGGCAGCGCCGGATGGCGGGCCCGGATTTCATCGAACAGCGTGAGCCCGTCCTTGCCGGGCAGTTGCACGTCGCTGACGATCAGTTGCGGCCGCTCGACGGCCACCTGGGTCAGTGCGGCCTCGGCGGACTCCACTGCGGTGACGCGGTATCCCGCCGCGCTGAGCCGCATCGAGAGCAGGCGCAGCATGTCCGGGTCATCGTCGACGACCAGTACGTGTGCGCTCATCGGGTCTTCCTTTGTTGAATCGGGCCGGCGGTCCGGGGGTGGGTCATGGTGAGGTCGGTTTGGCGCCGGACGCCGGTGCAGGTGAGGGCGCAGGTGTCGAGCGCGGCGCCAGGCTGCGTTCGATCGCTTTCAATGCTTCGAGCTTCTCGTTCAGCTGGTCGATGCGGCGCTGGCTTTCTCTCAGCTGCTGGTTCTGCTTGTCCAGCTGTTCTTCGAGGCGGCGGTGTTCGACGTACCTTGCAAGAGTCATGCGAGCCATCGGTTGCCAGGGGCCGGCCGCCGGCTCCGTGGAGCGCGACAACCCCTCGAGCAGGTCGATCGCCTTCTGCAGGTCGCCGGGCGCACGCGTGTGCCCCAGCGCGATCGCCAACTGCATCGTCGACTTCGGCGTCACCGGGCTTTCGTTCAGGCGGACGATTTCCTGCTGCAGTTCGACCATGGGCAACGCGCGGATGCGCTCCGCATAAGCGATCACGTGCCGGTTCGCCTCGTCGAGCGGGTCCGTCACCCGCACCGGCACGTCCACGCGCACGGGCACCTTGATCTGTCGCACCTCGGTCACTTCGGGCAACGGAGCACAGCCGGCCGCCCACGTCAGACAGCAAGACAGCGTGAGAAGGCGAACGGCAGGACTACGCGGCATGAGGCAGCTCGATACGGAAATGGGCACCCGGATGGTTGGGCAGCAAGTCGACCCGGCCACCGTGCGCGGCGACGTACTCCTGCACGATGGACAGGCCCACGCCGGTGCCGCGCGCAGCCCCTTCGGGCTGCCGTTCTCCACGGTAGAAGGGTTCGAACACCCGGGCACGGTCGGCAGGCGCAACGCCGGGGCCTTGATCGACGATGTCGATGATGGCCAAGCCGGCCTGCCGGGTCAGGGAAAACCGAATGGTAGCGCCGGGCGGGCTGAAGCGTATGGCGTTGGACAGCAGGTTGCCGAGGGCAGTGCCCAGCTTGTCCTGGTCGACCTCGGCATGCAGCGGCTCGCCCGCCACCTCGACGCGCAGCTGCTTGGCCTGCCATTGCAGCTTCTGTTCTTCGACCAGTTGCCGGACCAGCGACACCAGCTCGGTGCGCCGGCGCTGCAGGCGGCGCGCCTCGAACGCCGCGGCGTTGAAGCGCAGCAGGTCTTCGATCTGCCGCTGCAGCACGTCGGTGTTGTGGTGCAGGATGCGCGCGATCTCGCGCTGGTTGCTGGTCAGCGCGCCGGCCACGCCGTCTTCGAGCAGGGCCACGCCTTCGCGCAGGGCCGCCAGGGGTGTTTTGAGTTCATGCGACACGTGGCGCAGGAAGCGGGCCTTGTCGGCGTCGAGTTCGGCGAGCCGCAGGCGAAGCCAGTCGAGCCGCCGGCCGACCAGCCGCACGTCTGCGGGGCCGCGGATCTCGATCGGCTCGTCCAGCCGGTTCTCGCCCAGCCCGACGATCGCACGCTCGAGCCGCTTCAGCGGACGCGCGAGCCACAGGCCGAACCCGAACGCCAGCACCACCGCGAGCGCGATCGCGCCGAGCACCTGGCGGCCGAGCTGCAGCCGGCTCGCTTCGAGTTCGTCCTGCAGGTCGCGGTTGCGCTGTTCATTGGCCCGGCGCACGTGGTCTGCGACCGCGGTGTTCACATCGGCGAGTTCCCTGAAAGCCAGGCTCAGGGTCTGCTCGCGCAGCCGCGCTGTCGAGCGGGGGCCCTGCATCTGTTGCCGGATGCCGGCAAGGTGCGTGCGCCAGTCGTCGGCAAGCTCGGGCGACAGGCCGTTGTCGACCAGCTTGGCGAGCACCGCTTCGGCCGCCGCCGCTTCTTCCTCGAAGCGCTCACGCAGCACCCGGTCGTCGAGCACCACGTATTGCCGCGCGGTGCGCTCCAGCCCCACGCTGCGGTCGGCGAGCGCTTGCGCTTCGGCCGCCAGCTGTACGGCGCGCTCGGCGCCGGCCCGCGACTGCCCCATCAGTCGCTCCAGCGTGAACAGCCCGCGCAGCGACGCACCGCCCAGCAGGGCGGCGATCAACAGGAAGGCGACCAGCAGCAGCTGGCGGAAGGAGGTGCTGTGCAGCTTGAACATCCGGGGTGAGGCGCCGCTTCTTGCAGCGGCGCGGCGGCGAACTATACCGGCGCGGTGAGCGCTTGCAGGTCGAGCGTCGCGACGACGGGCAGGTGGTCAGAGGCAAGGCGCGCCAGCGGCGTTGCATGAATTGCCACTTGTTGCAACAAGGTGCGGGGCTTGGTCCACACGCGGTCGAGTGCGAGCAGCGGCCAGCGCGACGGAAAACTCGCAGGCGACGGCGTCTGCTCGAAGTGCCGGTGCAGCCAGCGCAAGGGGCGCCCGCCGAGGAACCACTCGTTCACGTCGCCCATCAGCACCGTCGGCAGCGCCGGGTCCTGCTCGAAGGCGGCCAGCAGTGCCTTCACCTGGGCGCGCCGCTCGGCGGGGCGCAGGCCGAGATGCGTTGCCACCACGCGCAGTGCCAGGTCGCCGATGCGCAGTTCGGCGTCGATCGCCCCACGGGGTTCGCGGTGCGGCATCGAGAGGTCGAGCCGCCGCACGGCGATCGGTGCGTGCCGCGTCAGCAGCCCGTTGCCGTATTCGCCGTGCGCGCTCAGCAGCGTGGGCCCCGCGATCGGGTAGAGCCCGGTCTCGCGCGCGAGGAATTCGAGCATGTCGAATCCGGTGGTGCGCGACTCGACTTCCTGCAGCGCAACCACGTCGGCATTCACTTGCCGCAGCACGTCCACGATGCGGTTCGGCACGAAATGGCCGTCGCACCCGACGCCGCCGTGGATGTTGTAGGTGGCCAGCCGAACGTGGCTCATCGGGCGGCGGGGCGCGGCCCGAACTGCTGGCGCACCAGCAGCGAGACCGCCACCACCACGGCCACGACGATGGCCAGGAAGGTCAGGTTGCCGAAGTCCGGGCTGCGCACGGCGTCGGTCACGCCGTCGACGAACAGCACGGTCGCGCAGATGCCCGGCGCCATGCCCAGCAGCGTGCCGACCAGGAAGTCGCGCAGGCTGATCTGCGAGGCGCCGGCCACGATGTTGACCACGGTGAACGGCGCGACCGGCAGCAACCGCGGCACCGTCATCGCCACCACGCCCCGGCGGGCGAGCTGCCGGCTCAGGCGGTTGATGCGCCGGCCGGCGAACCGGCGCACCGCGTCGCGGCCCAGCACGTGGCCAAGACCGTAGGTGACGGCGGCACTCAACAGCGAGCCCGAGATGGCGTACGCGATGCCGAGCACCGGCCCGAACACGATGCCGGTGGCGGCGATCAGCGCCGTCACCGGCAGCACCATCAGGCCGCCCACCACGTACGCGAGCAGCGTGAGCACGGGGGTCAGCGGGTGCTCGCGCAGGCGTTCGGCGATCGACACGAGCGTGGCGAGGTCGAGCAGCTCGTGCAGAGGCGTCAGGCGCCACGCCGCGGCGAGCGTGCCGAGCAGGAACACCCCGGCCGCGATCAGCAGCACCCGGCGCGAGATGCGCGGCTTGGTCTCCGGCGGCACGAACTCGGCGACGAAACGGTCCGCGTCCAGCGGTGCCTCCGGGTCGATCAACGCCGAATCGGGCACCAGCGCGTCGAGTTCCGCCGGTACCTCGGGGCGGGACGGTGCGAGGGTGCGTCCGTGCCCGCGCAGCGATTCCACTGCCCGGACGAGGCTGCCGGCCTGCCGGGTGGCGGCCGCCACCGCGTCGGGTTGCACCGCCAGATGCTCGCCCAGCAGTCGATTGCGCAAGCCTGCCACCGCGGCGCGCACAAGCGTCGCACGCGCCGGGTCGGGTTGGGCGGCTGCCTCGATCACGAGGTTGCACTCCGTGTCGAAACCCATCGAGCGGTTGGACAGGTTGGCCGACCCCACCGTCAACAGCTCGTCGTCGACCGTCATCACCTTGCTGTGCACGTTGAGGCATTTGTCGCCCAGCTCGGGCAGCGAAGGGCAGTAGGCACGGTAGCGGCCATGTCGGTCGGCCTCGCTCAGCTTGCGATGCAGCCGCGAGCGCAGCACGCCCATCGTGGTTTCTTCGAGCCAGCCGCTTTCGCGCTGCGGCGTGACCAGCACGACCTCGGGGCCGTCGGCCTCGGCCAACCGCTGGCGCAGTGCTTCACCGACCGCGGCGGAACTGAAGTACTGGTTCTCCAGGTACAGCCACTGGCGTGCGGAGGCAATGGCATCCAGGTGCAGCGTGCGGATTTCATCGACGGCTGCGTAGGTGTCGAAGCGGGGCTCGGTGCGCGCAATGGCGACCTGCACGCCTTCGAGGTCGGACGCGAGACCGGAAGGCCATGGGCTGTTGTCCTGCGCCGCGCGCGGCGGCGGCGGGTGGACGCCCGTGGCGCGGTACCAGCGAGCGCGGGCCAATTCCCCGAGCGCGCGCGCAACGTCGCCCTCGACGACCGCTCCCACGTCGTGGAAGGGGTTGTAGGCCCGGCCGTCGGGGTCGACACGTCGCGGGTCGTCCGGCGCGTGCGAGCAGGTGTCCCAGCGGCAGCGGGTGAGATCGAAGCCCGACACGAAGGCCACCGTGTCGTCGACCACGACCACCTTCTGGTGATGCGACGCACCGAAAGGATGGCGGTCGTCGAGCCGGAAGCGCAGGTGCCGGTGCGTCAGCCAGTCGAGCTTGTAGGTCGTGAGCCACTCGCGCTCGAGCGCGAACAGCATCGCGAAGTCCCAGCTCAGCACCCGCGCCTGCAGGCCGTGGCCGCGCGCCACCACGGCGTCCAGGAAGTCGCCCAGCGGCGCCGGCAGGCCGTCATCGGGCTCGGGCACGAGCTTCATGCGGCTGTCGATGTCCCAGCCGAGGATGTAGATGGAATGTCTTGCCTGCGCGATGGCACGGCGCACGGCGCCGAAATAGTCCTCCCCGTCGATCAGGAAGGCGACCCTGCGCGCATGCTCCATGCGCCAGCAGTTGCGGCCCGGCTGCAGCAAGGCGTGGGGTGGAGGGCGATCCTTTTCGGTCACGGGTTGATGCGATGACTGCGACAACAGCCGCATGAGCAAGAAGAGCGCCATGCATTCAGCCCGATCGCGCTTGCGCTGCCCGAAGCGAAGACCGCGGTGTCTTGTAAAAGCTACACACGCTTTGCCGGCGGGGTGTGCGTACAAAAATGAAATCTGCCGCGAGCGAATGAAATCCAGCGGCGTGCAAAGCGGTCAAAGATGCGTTGCTTCAAGTCATCCACGGAGGCAAAAACAGATGGCGGAAGTGCACATCACCGTGAAGGCTGAAGCACCGCAGACGACCGCATGGCTGGTCCGTCTCGGCCCGCTCGTCGACACGCTGCGCCAGTGTGGCGCGTCAACGCTGGACGCCGAGCAGGCCGCCGCGCTGGGGCAGTCGCTGATCGACGCCTACGCGCAAGCCGGCTTCGAGTTCAAGCTCACGGTGGACGAGGACCTCTACGGCAGCCACCGCAGAGAGCCTTGGCGGTTTCCCGGCGAAGCAGTGGCTGCACTGCGCAGCGCCACCTTCGCGGGCGAACCGCTGGTGGCGCTGACGCACAAGCCCGGCCGCAAGGGGCAGTTGGTGTTGAACCTGGAAGCGGGCGACGACTACCCGGACGCCGTGGGCCGGTTCTACGCCGAGTTGCTGGCTTTCTGCGGCTGCCGGCAGAGCCGCTATGCGCTCGAATGCGACGAATGGGATTGCATGCAGTGAGCGCGGTGCGACACTGCGCGGCATCGCCACCCGCCTTGCCGCTTGATGCAACGCCGCCATCTGCTTGCCGCCGCTGCGCTGACCTTCGTTGCCTTCCCTTCGGTTGCCGGCCCCCGCTACACGGTCGCGGACCGGCTGCGCCAGTTCCAGTTGCCGGTACAAGAACGCCTGGCGCCGGCATTCAAGGCGGCGGGCCTGTCCTACCCGCCAGCGGAGGTGGCTTACGTCGCCTTCAAGACCAGCCGCCGGCTGGAGCTGTACGCCCGTGCGTCGGCCTCATCGCCATGGGTGTTCGTGAAGCCGTACCGCGTGCAGGCCGCCAGCGGAACGCCCGGCCCGAAGCTGCGCGAAGGGGACTACCAGGTGCCCGAGGGGCTGTACCGCGTCACCTTTCTCAACGCGAACAGCGCCTACCACCTGTCGTTGCGGCTCGACTACCCCAACGCATTCGACCGCCGCATGGCCGCGGCCGACGGCCGTCGGCAGTTGGGTGGCGACATCATGATCCACGGCAAGGCGGTATCCATCGGCTGCCTGGCGATGGGCGACGCGGCTGCCGAGGAGTTGTTCGTGCTGGCGGCGCTGGTCACCCCGGCCAAGGTGCGGGTGCTGATCGCGCCGGCGGACTTTCGAGCCGACAACCCGGCGCCGCGTATCGAGGGGCTGCCGCCCTGGACCGGCGAGCTGTACGGCCAGATCCGGCGCGAGCTGGCGCAGTTTCCGGCGCCGCGCCAGCCATAGACCGCGGTGCGAGCCTTCCGGCGGCTTGACCCGCTCGGGCCAGGCTCCTAAACTTGCGGCCGCTCCGGGGTGCACGCCGTGCTGAGATGACTGAGAAGTCGAACCCGCGAACTTGATCCGGTTCATACCGGCGGAAGAAGAGCTGAATCTGTCCCCCCGATCCCGACCTTTCCACTGATGGGAGGCGGGCACCTCCAAGGGGCACTTTCCGGAGCACCACACACCACCGGAAGGAGCCCACGATGAACGCACCCGACAAACTCACCCAGCTGCTGGCGCTGACGCGCGAGCCGTTTCCCGCTTCCCGCAAGATCTACGTGGCGGGGCAGCAGCACGCGGACATCAAGGTGCCGATGCGGGAGGTGACGCTGACGAACGGCGAGGTGATCCCGCTGTACGACACCTCCGGCCCCTACACCGACCCGCAAGCCGTGATCGACGTGCGCCGCGGCCTGCCCGAGCTGCGCAGCGGCTGGATCGAGGGCCGGGGCGACGTGGAGCGCTACGAAGGGCGCAACCACCAGGCCCTGGACGACGGCGCCAAGCACGAGGCGCGGGATGCGCAGAGGCTGGAAGAACTGCGCCGCGAAGCGGCCGCGCTGCAGCGCAAGCCCTTGCGCGCCAAGGCCGGTGCGAACGTCACCCAGATGCACTATGCGCGCCGCGGCATCGTGACCCCCGAGATGGAATACGTCGCCATCCGTGAGAACCAGAAGCGCGAGTGGATGGCGCAATACCTGAACGACGCCGAACGCGAAGAGCGCCTGCGCGGCAACCCGATGGGCGCGAAGATTCC
>NZ_CAMLJQ010000035.1 GCF_946480305.1 uncultured Caldimonas sp. | reverse complement strand
GTGCGGAAGGCAGTCGCCCGCGTGCGCTGCAAGGCGTGCAGTTCGGCGACCCCACCGAGGGCTCCGTGCTCGTGTGGAGTCGCAGCGACCGGCCGGCGCGGATGCTCGTCGAATGGAGCCTGGACCGCAATTTCCACCAAGCCCACAAGCTGGTCGGGCCGTACGCGCTGCAAGAGGGTGACTTCACCGTGCGGCAAGACCTCGACGGCCTGCCGGGCGATCGTGAAGTGTTCGTGCGCGTGAGCTTCCAGGCGCTCGACAGTGCGCGCACCTTGTCCGAGCCGGTGGTGGGTCGCATCGTCACGCCCCCGGCGGGGCGCGGCGGTGAAGGCGGTGGCCCTGGCGGCTGGCGCCGCAGCAGCGATGTGCGCTTCGTGTGGGGTGGCGACACCGCGGGGCAGGGCTGGGGCATCAACCCTGCGTTTGGCGGCATGCGCATCTACGAGACCATGCGCCAGCGCGAGCCGAGATTCTTCATCCACAGCGGCGACACCATCTACGCCGATGGTCCCATCCAGGCCTCGGTGCAGGCCGAGAACGGCCGGGTGTGGCAGAACATCGTGACGCCGGAAGTGGCCAAGGTGGCCGAAACGCTGGACGAATTCCGCGGTCGTTATCGCTACAACCTGCTCGACGAGAACGTGCGCCGCTTCAACGCCGAAGTGCCGCAGATCTGGCAATGGGACGACCACGAGGTCACCAACAACTGGTCCGGCTCGAAAGACTTGTCCGCCGACACGCGCTACACCGAGAAGAGCGTTCCGCTGCTGACTGCGCGCGGCACCCGTGCCTTTCTCGACTATGCGCCGATGCGGCCTTTCGATGCCCGCGAGTCGCAGCGCGTCTACCGCCGCTTTTCGTACGGCCCCTTGCTCGACGTGTTCGTGATCGACATGCGCTCCTACCGCGGCCCGAACACCGACAACCTGCAACCGGTGCCGGGCGCGGACACCGCCTTCCTCGGGCGCGAACAGCTGGAGTGGCTCAAGCGCGGGCTGGACCGTTCGCGCGCGGTGTGGAAGGTGATCGCGGCCGACATGCCGATCGGGCTGAACGTCGGCGACGGACAGACGCCGGCCGGCATGGCGCGTTGGGAGGCCATCGCCAATGGCAATGCCAGCGGCCCGTTGGGGCGCGAGCTGGAGATCGCCGAGCTGCTGCGCTTCATCCGCCACCGCCGCGTGCGCAACACGGTGTGGCTGACCGCCGACGTGCACTACTGTGCGGCCCACTACTACGATCCGCAGCGCGCGGCCTTCAATGACTTCGACGGCTTCTGGGAGTTCGTCGCCGGCCCGCTCAACGCAGGGAGCTTCGGGCCCAACACGCTGGACGGCACCTTCGGCCCGCAGCTGATGTTCTTCAAGGCGCCGCCCGCGGGCCAGGCCAACCTGTCGCCGTATGCGGGGCTGCAGTTCTTCGGCGAGGTGAACGTCGACGGCCGCAGCGGCATGCTCACCGTGGACCTGCGCGATCTCGATGGCCAGTCGGTCTACAGCAAGACGCTGGCGCCGCGTTTCGGCTGATCCGCCGCGGTGCTGCCTGGCGGGTCCACGCGGCCCGCCGGGGCCTGCAACGGCTCGCCGACTTCTGCGAGCAATTGGTCGACGAGTGCGTCGACATCGGATTCGGCCGACGCGATGCTGCGTTGCAGGCGCTCGTCGGCGAACTCGTCGTATTCGATCGCCACATGGTGCGTCTGGGTGATGCCGATGTAGCCGAAGGCAGTGCGTATGGCGGGCTCGACGTGGTTCATGTGCTCGATGCGCTGGCCCGGGCCGTAGCCGTGGTCGCCGCGCGCACTCAGCGTCACCAACCGCTTGCCACTGCCGGCGAGCAGGGGCCAGTACGGCTCACCCTGGCGCGCACGGTCGAAGCCGAAGGTGCGGCCCACGCGCACGATGTTGTCGATGTAGGCCTTGAAGCCCGCGGGTACGCCGAAGTTGTACATCGGCACACCGGCGACGATCAGGTCGGCGGACAGCAGTTCGTCGACCAGCGCATCGCTTTCTGCGAGCACCTCGCGCATCCAGGGCTCCCGCGCCGATGCCGGCGTGAAGGCCGCGTGGATCCAGCGCCCGGTGACCGGGGCAGGAGGCGAGGCACCAATGTCGCGGTAGATCACCCGGTCGCCAGGACGGCGCAGTGACCAGCGTTCGACGAAACGCGCACTGAGGCGGCGCGTGTGGGAGCCGTGAGCCTGCTCGCCCGAGCGGCCCGGGCGTGCGCTGGCGTCCAGATGCAGCAGCGTGTACATGGTCGATCCTTTCAGATGGATGAGTTGGGTTGATCCAGATCGCCCATGTACTGTCGGCCGTGGAAGCAAGATGGACAACCGATAAGATGTAGCCCGTTGACTTAGTTTTGCTAACTCGTTTCATGCCACGCCGCCTGCCGCCTTTGTCGCAATTGCGAGCCTTCGAGGCGGCGGCGCGTCGCCGCAGCTTCAAGCTGGCGGCTGACGAGCTGGCCGTCACACCGGCGGCGGTCAGCCACCAGGTCAAGGCCTTGGAATCGCACCTCGGCGTGGTGCTGTTCGAGCGCCTGACCCGCCAGGTGATTCCCACGCCGACGGCCTTGCGCCTGCTGCCCCCGTTGTCGTCGAGCTTCGACGCCATGGCTGAGGCGTTGGCGGCGGTGCAAGGCCGAGGAGACGCTTCGAACAGCGTGACGCTCTCCACCACGCGGGCCTTCATGGCGCAGTGGCTGATGCCGCGCCTGAACGGTCTCAAGGCGCGTCACCCACGCATCCGGCTGACGCTGCATGCCGACGAGGCGCCGGTCGACGTGATGGCGGGTGAGGCCGATCTCGCGGTGCGGTATGGCGAGGGCCCCTACCCGGGTGTCGAGGCCGTCCGGCTGGCTGAAGACCGCTATGTCGTCGTCTGCAGCCCGCAGCTGCGGGTCAGGTCACGCAAGGATCTGTTGCGGCATGCGCTCATCCATTTCGATTGGCGTCAACCCACCGCCGAAACGCCCGGTTGGCACCGGTGGTTGCAAGCGGCTGGGTTGTCCGGCGCGGACGCTGACGGCGGCTTGCGCTTCAGCGACGAGGTGCATGCCATCCAGGCGGCGATCGCGGGGCAGGGCGTGGCGCTGCTCAGTGCCGCGCTGGTGCGCGACGAACTCGAGCGTGGGGTGTTGCGTTCGCCGTTTGGCCCGGCCTTGCAGGGGCACAGCTATTGGCTGCTGCGCCGCAAGGACGGCAGCGCAGCAGCGCGGCATGTGGCGCGGTGGTTGATGGCGGAAGCCGCTTCCCTGCGGACCTGAGTCCGGCGGCAAAGCCGACGCGGACATCAACTGGTCCCTCCGACAGGAATCGAACCTGTATCTAGCGCTTAGGAGGCGCTCGTTCTATCCATTGAACTACGGAGAGAGCGGAGCGCGCATTGTAGTCGGGGCATCGGACTTGTTGCCTCGGCTGCGGCTCAGTTCCAGCGGAACATCCACACAAGGTCGAGCGCCGAGTCTTCGCCGGCCTGGGCCCGCAAGGTGAAGCGCTGCGCGATGCGGTAGATGACCTGCCAGGAGCCCGCGGCGGCGCTCAAGCCCCGCTCGTAGCCGACGTAGATGCGGTCGGAGATCTGCTTGCCGATCGTGACCACCGTCTCGGGCACGGCGCCCTCGGTCTGTCGCACCGAGAGTTCGTCGAGCGGCAGCATCTTCATGATGTTGTTGCCTTCGCCGCTGCCGTCGCCGGCCAGCAGCGCGAGCGCGGCGCGTTGCAGCAGCAGCGTCTGGTTGCCGGCCAGCGTGTCGTAGCTGCGGCCGGTGACGAGCAGCGCGAGCTTCTCGGTGTCGGGCAGCGGCGGCTCGGAGAACAGCGTCACGCGCGGCGTGAGCGCGCTGCCGCTGACGGTGACGCCGACGCGCACGTCCATGTTGGGCCGCACGGCGACGATGTCGAGACGCGGGTTGCTCACCTCGCCGATGAAGGTGAGCACGCCGCGCTCGATCTCGAGCTCCTGGCCGTAGGCCTCGTAGCTGCCGTCCACGGTGCGGATCTCGCCTTGCACCGCGAGGCGGTTGCGCGGCGACGTGAGCCGCAGCTGGCCTTCCAGCCGGGTGTCGATGCCGCGGCCGCGCAGCCGGAAGCGCTCGCCCAGGTCGGCCAGCACGTTCAACTCCAGCGCGCGGCCCGGTGCGGCGCGTGGCGCGGGCGCCTGTTCGCCGTCAGCAAGCGGGGCATCGCCGGCGCGGCGCACGATCACGTCGTCGGAGAGGCTCGGTGCATCGGCCCGGCTGATGTCGACCACGCCTTCGTCGGTACGGAAGCGGCCCGCCACGGCCATGCGGTCGCGCTCGAGCTGCACGGTCGATTCGCCGCTGACGACGATGCGGCGGTCGACCCGGTTGATCACCGCGAAGCGTTCGGCCTGCAGCCGCAGGTCGGCCAGCGGCGCTTCGCCGAGCTGTGCGGTGCCGGTGATTTCGGCGGTGCCCTCACCGCCCTTGAAGCGGAAGGTCTCGACGCGAGCCGTGTCGCCTTCGAAGCTGAGCCGCACCGTGCCATCGGTGAGGTTCACGCCTTCGATGGCGTTGCGTGCGGTGAGGCGCTCGCCCTCGACACGGCCGGTGAGATTGGGGCCGCCGAACGTGCCGGAGATACCGAGCTGCGCGCTGAGCTGCCCGCCGAGCCGCCAGCCGGCCGGCACCCACACGCCCCAGGCGGCCAGGTTCTCGACGCGCACCTGCAGTTGCCCGTCCACCGGTGCCTGCGGCTCGGGCCACAACTGCGTCGGCGCGGTGCGCACGGTCTGCTCGCCTGCGATGCGGCCGAGGTTGCTGCCGGCGATGAGCTGGCTGAAGCGCCACAGGCCGCCGGCGGCGTCGAAGCTCAGACGCAGGTCGGTCAACCCGAGCGACTGCACCACGCCGAATTCATTGATGCGCAGGTCTCCGCCGGTGCGGGCGATCTCGACGCGCCCCGTGACGGTGGGGTCGGCGCGCAGCGAGATGCGCGCTCCGATGCGCAGGTCGCCTTCCCAGCCGAAATCGGGCTGCACGCGGCGCAGCAGCGGCGTGATCGCGACCGGGTCCACCTCGGCCTCCAGCGCGATCTTCTGTGCGCCTTGGCCCGTGTGCCACTGCGCTTCGCGCCAGCGCAGCACGGCGCCCAGCAGTTGCACCTGGCCGGGCTCGACGACGAGGCTCTGCGCGCCGGGCTCGTGCGTCCATGCCAGGCGCAGGTTCTCGGCGACGAGCAGCGCCAGGGGTTCGCCGTTGCGCAGGGCTGCCGGTGCCGCATCGGTCGGGCGCAGCGCAAATTCTTCGATCACGCCGCGCCACCCCGCGGGTGCGGCGTTGCTGCGCTGCGTGAAGCCGCCTTGCATGCGCGCGCGCAGCGTGAGCGGTGCGGGGGTCGGCTGTGCGTTGGCTTGTGCCGCGGCCTGCTTTTGCAGGGCAGGGCGCAATTCGGCATCGAGTTGCAGGCGGTGCTGCGCGGTGTTGCCTTGTGCCTGCAGCGCAGCCGAAGGCAGGTGCAGCCCCGGCAGCCGCAGCTGCTCGGCTTTGACGTCGGCTTCGATGCGGGCGTCGCCTTCGGTGCTGGCATCCCACCGGCCTTGCAGCTGCTGCAAGCCGATCTCGCCGAAGCGCAGGTCGCGCACCTCGGCGCTGCCCTGGGTGCGCACGCTGGGCAGCGCCGGCAGGCCCGGGTCGGTGCCGGGCGTTGCCGCGCGCGGCGTGGTGGCCTGTGCGAGCCAGCGGCCGAGCGGGCCCTGCGCGGAGGCATCGACCTGTGCGCTGCCCTGCAATGCGGCGAGCCCCAGGCCTTCGGCCAGCCCGGCCAGGCGCTGCAGCGATGGTGCGTCGACTTGCAGGCGCAGCGTGTCGTCCTCGGCGGAGGTGTCGCGCGGGGAGGCGGGCACGCGCACCAGCGCGTCGATCGAGGCCGTGTTTCCGGCGGCCTGCAGGTGGCCGCGGCTTTCCAGGCGGCCCGCGCCGTCGCCGCGGAATTCCAGCGCCAGGTTGGCGGCCTGGCCGGCGAGCACGCTGTCGTCGAACTTCGCGGTCAGCTCGGCCTGCAGTTGGCGCAGCAGCGCCGCGGTGTGCGGGGCCGACGCGGGCACGCTGGCTTTGAGGGCGACGTTGCCGTTGAGCGCGTGGCGCTGGCGCCGCCAGGCGGCATCCGGCGTACCGGGCAGCCACAGCGCGGGGTTGAAGGCGTGCAGTTGCGCATCGGCCTGCACGGCCCACCGGTCGCCGTTGGCGCGCTCCACGCGGGCCTTGGCCTGCAGTCGCGCGTCGCCGGCGCGTGCGTCCAGCGTGGTCAACCGGTAGCGGTCGGGGGTGGCCGATGCTTCCAGCGTCACCGCGACGGATTGGTCCTTCAAGGCCGCCGGTGCGCCGGCGCGGCCGCGTTGGGTCACGCCGCCTTGCAGTCGTGTGCGCAGCGTCAGCTCGCCGAAGGGAGCTAGGGCTGCAGTGGCTGGCGTCATTGCGGCCTCGACCGGGCCGCTCAGGCGCACCGGTGGCAAGCGCTGGTCGAGTGCTTCGAGCACCAGCGCGTCGAGGGTGGCCTTCAGCGTGAGCGCGCCGGCATTCCATTGACCCTCGAGGCCGACCCGGCCCGCCGGTACGCCAGGGGCGGCGGCCATTTGCAGCTCGCCCCGTTGCACCGTCCAGCGCTCGCCTTCGCCGCTGGCGCGCACTTCGGCGCGGCTGAGCGGCAGGCGCAATGCGCTCCATGCGCCGGGCTCGGCGTTCGTCACGTCGACCGAGACACCCAGCGGCTGGCCGCGGCCCTGCAGTTGCAGCACCGCGCTGCCAGTCAGCGCGGTGGTGGGGGCCTGCGCCGTGAAGGGAGCCAGCAGCCGGGCCAGATCGAGCTGCTCGAAGCGCGCATCGAGCCGCGACACCGGCAGTGCCGCAAACGGTGTGACTTCGGCGGTGGCCTGGAGCGTCTGCCCCTGCATGCCGACGGCGGCCGTCACGGCCAGTCGTTCGAGGGGGCCGCGTGCGGTGGCCTCGGCCTGCACGTCGCGCGCCCACTCGGGCATCGTGCGCGGCGCGTCGCCGCCACGGCCCGCGCCGGTGATGCGCAGCGCAGCGTCCACCGGCATGGGCGCATCGGCACCGATGCTGGCGCGCCCGGTGACCTGCAAGCCGTTCCACGCGGCGGCGAAGTCGTCGACGCGGTGGGTGTCGCCGAGCGCCACGCGGGCGCGAAGATCGGTGACGGGCACGGCCTGGCCCGGCAGCGCCAGTTCGTCGATGCGCAACAGGCCGATGTCCACCCCCACCGGCAGGCGCACGGAGGTGGGCGGCTGGGGCGGGGGCTCCTCGGCTTTGGGCGGGCCGGGGAGCACGGCCAGCCGGCCGATCGTCAGCTCGCGTGCGCTCAGCTGCAGATGCGGCGCGCTCCACTGCCAGCGGTGCAGGCGCAGGTCGGCCCAGCGCAGGCGGGTGATCTCGATGCGTCCGGTGCCGGCCGGCACCGTGAGGCGGGCGGCCTCGAAGTCGCCGGCCAGCGCACCCCGGGGCTCGACGATGGCAAAGCCCTGCACCCGCGCAGCCGCCTGGTCGAGCGCCCAGCGGGTGCCGGCGGGGTCGTACAGCACCCAGCGCACGCCGAGCCAGGCGCCGACCGCGGCGGCCACCAGCAACAGCATCAGCAGCGACAGGATCCACAGCCACCAACGGCGCCGCCGGGGGCGGGGGGCGGGCGACGGTGCGGTGTCTTCGCGCGGCGCGTCCATCAGAAGCTCACTCCCACGCTCAAGTGGACCCGCACCTTGCCGGTGGCCTCGCCATATGCAACGTCGGCCTTCAACGGCCCGATCGGGCTGCGCCAGCGCACGCCCGCACCGTAGCCGCGCGCTGCGTCGAAGTCACGCCAGCTGTTGGCCGCGTTGCCGACATCGACGAACACCGCGCCGTACCAGTCGCGCAGGCGGCTGGACAACGGCCACATCAGCTCGGCGGAAGCGGTGGCCATCACCGGGCCGCCGACGACTGCGCCATCGCGCTCGGGGCCGAGCGTGCGGTAGCCGTAGCCGCGTACCGAGTCGTCGCCGCCCGCACGGAACAGCAGTGTGTCGGGCACGCCGAGCGAGTCGCGCTTGAACACCTGACCGGCCTCGCCGCGCAGTTGCAGCACGCGGCGCTGGCCGAGCGGGTAGTACCAGGTGGTGCGCAGGTAGCCACGCAGGAAGGGGCCGCGGTCGCCGTCGGAGTCGGACGACACGCCGCCGCCGCCATGCGCGGTGAGGATCAGCCCGCGCGTGGGGAACAGCACGTTGTTCACGTCACGCCGGGTCCATTCGTAGTTGGCCCACGCCGCGCGATCGATGCGCCGCGTGGTGTCGGTTTCGACCACCGTGCGGTTGAGTTCGCCGTAGTAGAGGCGGTCCACGCGTTCGGTGTCCTGCGTGCGGCCGTAGCGGGCGCGCTGCGTGTGCGTCACCGCGCCGCCCGCGGCCAGGTACTCGGACGACAGCGTGGCGAGGTTGCGATAGCCGTCGGGCTTGGGGTAGGAGAGCAGGTCGAGTGCCGCAACGCGTTCGTCGCGGCCGTAGAGCAGTCTCGTGCTGGCCACCCATTCGAAGCCGAACGGGCGCCGGTGCGTGAACTGCAGGCCCACGCGCGGGCCGGTGTTGGAGCTGAAGCCGACGCTGACGGTGGCCGACTTCATCTTGGCCTCGCGCACGCGCACGATGATCGGCGCCGAATCGGCGCGCGACACATCCGGGTCCAGCTCCACCGCCACGCCTTCGTACAGGCCCGACTTCTGCAGGCTCTCCTGGTAGTCGAGCAGCATCTTCTCGGAGAACGTGTCGCCCAGATCGAAAGGCGCCAGGTTGCGCACCGCCTCCTCGGTGGTGCGCTCGATGCCTTCGACCCGGATCTCGCCGATGCGAAACAGCGGCCCGCTGTCGGCCACCACGAAGATGCGGACCTTGTTGGTGGTGGCATCCACCTGCGCTGCGGTACCGGCGTAGCTGGCCGCCGGGTAGCCGCGCGAACGCAGGCTCGCGAGCAGGCCGTTCTTGGCGGCCGTCCAGGCAGCCTGGGTGAACGGCGTGCCGGGTTGCAGCGGCCAGCGGTTGCGCAGGAAGCGCGCGCGGCGGGCCTCCTGCGAGCCCTCCTCCTCGGCAGCCTCCTGGAAGTCGCCCTGGATTTCGAGCGTGAGACGGTCCACCTGCGCCAGCGGGCCCGGCTCGACCTTCAGCACCACCAGCGGCGTGCCCCCTGCCTGCGACGGGGGCTGGCGGGAAATGTCGACGCGGGCGTTGAAATAGCCCTGGGTTTCGAGCAGGGCGCGGGTCTGCGCGGGCGCCGCGCTCATCAACCGGCCCACCTCGACCTCGGTGATGTCGCGTTCGCGGCGGAAGCGCGAGAGGTCGAGGTGGCGGCTGAGCAAATCGCGCAGGTCGCGTGGCGCCTCGATGCGCAACTGATACGCCGTGCCGCGGCCGTTCTGGGTTTCGGCGCCGCTGTCCGGGGCCTCGGTGGCCTCCGCGCCCGGCGCGGCAGCCGGGGCATCGGTTTCGTCGTCGTCAGCGGCGATCTGGGCATGCGCCGGCGCCGCGGCGAGCGCCGTCAGCAGCATCCAGAGCCACAGCCCTGACAGCAGCCGGGTCCACGATGCAGGGCGCTTGCTCGTCACTTCGTCAGCAACCGCATGGCCCCTTCCAGGCCGTTGAGGGTCAGCGGGAACATCCGCTGGTTCATGATCTGCTGGATGATGGACACCGACTGGCGGTAGCCCCACACGCCCTGCGGTTCCGGGTTGATCCACGCGTACTTCGGGAACGCATGCGTGAGCCGCTGCAGCCATTCGGCGCCCGGCTCCTCGTTGTTGTATTCGACGCTGCCGCCGGGCTGCAGGATCTCGTAGGGGCTCATCGTCGCGTCGCCGACGAAGATCAGCTTGTAGTCCTTGTTGTACTTGCGGATCACGTCCCAGGTGGGGAACTTCTCGCTGAAGCGGCGGCGGTTGTTCTTCCACATGTAGTCGTAGACGCAGTTGTGGAAGTAATAGAACTCGAGGTGCTTGAACTCGGCCTTGGCGGCGCTGAACAGCTCCTCGACGCGGTGGATGTGCTCGTCCATCGTGCCGCCCACGTCCATCAGCAGCAGCACCTTCACGTTGTTGTGCCGCTCCGGAACCATCTTGATGTCGAGCCAGCCGGCATTGGCCGCGGTGGAGCGGATGGTGTCGTCGAGGTCGAGCTCTTCGGCCGAGCCCTCCCGCGCGAAGCGGCGCAGCCGACGCAGCGCGACCTTGATGTTGCGCGTGCCCAGCTCCAGCCCGTCGTCGTAGTCCTTGTATTGGCGCTGGTCCCACACCTTGATGGCGCTGCGGTTGCGCGAGCGCTCCTGCCCGATGCGGATGCCTTCCGGGTTGTAGCCGTAGGCGCCGTACGGTGAGGTGCCGCCGGTGCCGATGTAGCGGTTGCCGCCTTCGTGCCGTTCCTTCTGCTGCTCGAACAGTTCGCGCAGGCGCTTCATCAGTTCGTCCCAGCCGAGCTTTTCGATCTGTGCCTTTTCTTCGGGCGACAGTTCCAGCTCCAGCCGCTTCTGCAGCCATTCGAGCGGGATGTCCTTCGTGAAGTCGGTCAGCAGTTCGACGCCTTTGAAGTAGGCGCCGAAGGCCCGGTCGAACTTGTCGAAGTTGGCTTCGTCCTTCACGAGGGCGGTGCGCGCGAGGTAGTAGAACTTGTCGAGCGTGGGCCCGCCCTCGTCGCTGATCACGCCGCTCTTGATGGCCTCGAGCAGGGTCAGGTATTCCTTGATCGACACCGGCAGCTTGGCGGTGCGCAGCGTGAAGAAGAAGTCGATCAGCATGGGCGGGCGTCCGGGAAGGAAGGTATTGTGGCCCGGCGCGCGTCGGCATGTGCAACCAGACCATGCGAATTGCGCGGCGGTAAAGCTTGCGGCCGCGGCGGAAAAGCCTGCCGGCCCTTCGAGCGGGCCCAGGACGCGCTGCCCGCGGCACGGTGTTTGCCATGCCTGCGGCAACGCCACTTTCCGGCTACTGCCGTACCGACATGACCACCCACCGCACCAGCGACAGCGCACTCGTCGACCGTGACATGGCTCAACGTGCCGTCGAGCTTGCTCTGCCCATCCTCGAAGCATCGACCCGCGACGACCGCATCAACCAGGGCGGTTTCATGCATGTCGTCGTGATGGACCCCGCACGCACGCCGATGAACGCGAGTTTCGAAGAGGCCATCCTCTACGAGCAATCCATCGGCGGGCGCCGCGAGGACTGGGATGCCGACTACGCCGGCTTTGCACGCGCGAAGGCGCGCATCAGCTGGCAACACGGTGCCGACAGCTTCCGCGTGCAGACGGCCGAGCCTTACCGGTTGCGCCCGGGCGACACCACGCTGTGGGGCAGCGTCTGCCTCGACGGCATCGTCGTGGCGGTCAGCGGCGGCGAGGCAGAGTTCGATGAAGCCTTCTCCGGCATGGTGGCGATGCTGATCCGCGCGTTTGCGAAGCAGGCATTGCGTCAACAGCCCCGCCAGCTGTTCTATTCGTGAGCGACGTTGGCGGCCGGGCGTGTCGCCAGTGCCTGCAACCGTTCGCGCACCGCGGGCCATTCGCTGCGCAGCAGGCTGTACATCACGGTGTCGCGCACCGTGCCGTCGCGGCGCAGCGCGTGGTGGCGCAGCACGCCGTCCCGCCGGGCGCCGAGCCGCTCGATCGCGCGCTGGGAGCGGTGGTTCTCGATGTCGGTGCGCCAGCCGACGACCTGGCAGCCGAGCGTCTCGAAGGCATGCGTCATCAGCAGCAGCTTGCACGCCGTGTTGACGTGCGTGCGCTGCATGCTGGCCGCGTACCACGTGTAGCCGATCTCGACCCGGTCGATCGCGGCAACGATGTCGTGGTAGCGGGTCGATCCCACGATGCGCCCCGAGGCCTGGTCACGCACCGCAAAAGGCAGCATCGTGCCGGCAGCCTGGCCTTGCAATGCGGCGTCGATGTAGGCCCCGGTGCGCTCCGGTTCGGGCACCGAGGTGATGCGCAGCGTCCACAACTCGCCGTCGGCCGCCGCCTCGCGCAACCCCGCTTCATGCTCGGGCGACAGCGGCTCCAGGCGCACGCCGTGGCCTTCGAGGGTGACGGGCGCGAGCCGGATCACCGGTTGTGCCTCTGCATGAAGACGAGCTTCTCGAACAGCGTCACGTCCTGCTCGTTCTTCAGCAGCGCGCCGACCAGTGGCGGCACCGTGACCTTGTCGTCCCTGCTCTGCAGCGCCTCGAGCGGAATGTCTTCGGCCACCAGCAGCTTGAGCCAGTCGAGCAGTTCGCTGGTGGACGGTTTCTTCTTCAGCCCGGGCAGGTTGCGCACGTCGTAGAAGTTCTTCATCGCCGCGGCCAGCAACTCCTTCTTCAGGCCGGGGAAGTGCACCTGCACGATGTCCTTCATCGTCTCGGCGTCGGGGAAGCGGATGTAGTGGAAGAAGCAGCGGCGCAGGAAGGCGTCGGGCAGCTCCTTCTCGTTGTTGGAGGTGATGAACACCAGCGGTCGGTGCTTCGCGGCGACCATCTGGCGCGTCTCGTAGACGTAGAACTCCATGCGGTCGAGTTCGCGCAGCAGGTCGTTGGGGAATTCGATGTCCGCCTTGTCGATCTCGTCGATCAGCAACGCCACCGGCTGTTCGGCCTCGAAGGCCTGCCACAGCACACCCTTGACGATGTAGTTGTGGATGTCCTTGACGCGTTCGTCCCCGAGCTGGCTGTCGCGCAGCCGGCTCACCGCGTCGTATTCGTACAGGCCCTGCTGCGCCTTGGTGGTGGACTTGACGTGCCACTGCAGCAGCGGCATGCCCAGCGAGCGCGCCACCTCCTCGGCCAGCATCGTCTTGCCGGTGCCCGGCTCGCCCTTGACGAGCAGCGGGCGCTTGAGCGTGATGGCGGCATTGACCGCCAGCATCAGGTCGTCGGTGGCGACGTAATTCTCGGAGCCTTGAAACTTCATGGAACCTGCGATGAATCAATGGGTTGACGACGCCAGGCCAGTATAAGAGCCGGGCCTATAATGCGGGGTTGCTTTGAATTCCAGAACTCCTTCGCGCAACCCATGAAAAAAGTGCTTTCCACGATGATGGTGCTGGCCGCGGTGGCCGGTTTTGCAGGCGCCGCGCAGGCGCAGGACGCGAAAGCGGGTGCAGGCAAGGTGGCCATGTGCATCGGCTGCCACAGCATCCCGGGCTACCAGTCCAGCTTCCCGGAAGTGCACAAGGTGCCGATGATCGCCGGCCAGGGTGCGAAGTACATCGTGGCGTCGCTGAACGCCTACAAGAAGGGCGAGCGCAAGCACCCCACCATGCGCGGCATCGCCGAGTCGCTGAGCGAGCAGGACATGGCCGACATCGCCGCCTACTACGAAGCCCTGCCGCAGAACACCCAACCCGTGCCCGAGCAGCCCGCCAAGCAGCCGAGCGCCGAGGTCGCCGCCCTGCTGCAGAAGGGCGCCTGCGTGTCGTGCCACGGCGCCAACTTCAGCAAACCGATCGACGGTTCCTATCCCAAGATCGCGGGTCAGCATCCTGACTACCTCTTCGTTGCGCTGAAGTCCTACAAGACCGACAACAACCCGCACATCGGCCGTGCCAACGCCATCATGGCGGGCCAGGTCAAGCAGTTCACCAATGCCGAGTTGAAGGCAATGGCGCAGTACATCGGCTCGCTGCCCGGCGAGATGAAGGTCGTCGCACAGGATCGCTTCCGCTGACCGGTGCGCTGATCGCATCGAAAAAGGCCGCTCCATCGAGCGGCCTTTTTCGTGGCCGGGTGCCGGCAGGGTAGAGCGGTTGTCGCCGATGTCGTGTCCGCTGGGTGACACGCACCGGGCACCTCAGCGTGTTGCGCGGCGCCTCACGCAGTCGATGTAGGCGTCGCCGTCGGGCGGCAGGCCGCTGCGCTGCGACGCCCAGATCATCTCGCCCAGGCATTCCATCACTTCATGCTGGGCATCGTGCGCTGAGCCCAACCGGCGCGCCAGCAACTCGTACGCCTGCTTGATGCCGCGCGGCTGGTCGATGCCGATCTGCTCGGTGATCGAAAGATGCATCGCCAGGTGCAGGAAGGGGTTGGTGCGGCCTTCCTCCACCTGGTAGCTCGCTGCCTTGGCCGCCTCGGCGTCGGCCAGCTCGGCGTGGTATTCGGGGTGCTCGGCGATCCAGTCGGCGGCGATGGCCTCGATCGGCGTCAGCGGCTCGGCGGCGCGGTGCTTGCGATAGGCCTCGCAGAAGAAAAGCCGCACGTCGTGTTGGGAGGGGGCAAACATCTGACAATTCTCGCCGTTTCCCCAACACCTCACTGCCATGAACATCACCACCGAGCAGTTGTTCGACGACGCGCGCACCCACAACGTCTGGCTCGACCGCCCGGTGCCCGACGAGCTGCTGCACCGGCTCTACGACATGATGAAGTTCGGCCCCACCTCGGCCAACTGCTGCCCGGCACGCATCGTCTTCGTCAAGTCGGCCGAGGCCAAGGCACGGCTGGTGGCCTGCATGAGCGAAGGCAACCAGGCCAAGACCGCCCAGGCGCCCGTGACCGCCGTCATCGGCATGGACATGAAGTTCTACGAGAAGCTGCCGCAGCTGTTTCCGCACAACCCGGGCGCACGTTCCTGGTTCGAGGGGGACGACGCCGTGATCCAGTCGACCGCGTTCCGCAACTCCAGCCTGCAAGGCGGCTACTTCATCATGGCGGCGCGTGCGTTGGGCCTGGACTGCGGGCCGATGAGCGGTTTCGATGCACCGCGCATGGATGCCGAGTTCTGGCTCGGCACGGCGGTCAAGACGAATTTCGTCTGCAGCCTCGGCTATGGCGACGCGAGCCGGTTGTTCCCACGCAGCCCGCGCCTGCACTTCGACGAGGCCTGCCGCATTGCCTGACGCACTCGGCGCGGCGCTGATCGCCGACCCGTGGTTCTATGCCGTGGCGGTGCCTGCCGTGCTGCTGATGGGCTTGTCCAAGAGCGGTTTCGGCGCCGGGTTCGGCTCGCTGGCCGTGCCCATCATGGCGCTGGCCATCCCCGTGCCCCAGGCCGCGGCCATCATGCTGCCGCTGCTCGCCGTGATGGACGCGCTCGGCGTCGCCGCGTACGTGAAGCACTTCGACCGCTCGTTGATCCGCCTGCTGCTGCCGGCCGGGCTGATCGGCACCGGGGTCGGCACGGCGCTGTTCGGCGTGCTCTCGCCTCAGACGGTGGCCGGCGTGGTGGGGGCGCTGACCCTGCTGTTCCTGGCGCAGCGGCTGTTCTTCCCGCCCAGGGCCGACTCGCCGCCACCGCCCCGCTGGCTGGGCTGGCTGCTCGGTGTCGCGTCCGGCTTCACGAGCTTCGTCGCCCATGCCGGCGGACCGCCGGTCAACGCCTACGTGCTGCCGCTGCGGCTGCCGCCGGTCACCTTCGCCGCGACGATGGCGGTGTTCTTCGCGGCCGTCAATGCGTCGAAGTGGATCCCGTACGCCTGGCTCGGGCTGATCGACCTGCGCAACATGGCGACCGCCCTGGTGTTGATGCCGCTGGCCCCGCTGGGGGTGTGGATGGGGGTGCGGTTGGTGCACCGCGTGAGCGTGGCGTGGTTCTACCGGCTGGTGTATGGGGGGATGTTGCTCACCGGGGTGAAGTTGGTTTGGGATTCGGTTTGAGGAGGAGGGGGGGGTGGCCTTGGGCCGGTTGGGGGGTGCAGTTTGCTGGCGGCTGCCCGCTGACGCGGGGGTGGGCGCTGCGCAAGCCTGCTCTTTCGCGCCGGGAGTCCGCCCCGGCGGGCGGGTAACTTTCTTCTGCCAGAAGAAAGTCACCAAAGAAGAAGCTGGAATGCAACACCATTCGGTTCGACCGTTGTGCTTCTTTGAGTCGGCCCGGCGGGCGGTTGATCGCCGCCGTGCACGCCAGCAACAGCCGCTCGTTCAACGTTTCGGGTCCGCTGCGCGAGACCCTCGAAAAGTCAGCCGAAACCCCGCCGAGGGCGATGCGCAGCGAGCCCGAAACACAAATGGAGCCGTCGTTCGAGCTACTTCTGGCGGTCATCAACCGCCCACCGGACTGTGTTTCCGCAGCGAGTCCGACGAATGCATGGTGTTGCATTCAAGCCCTCTTCTTTGGTGACTTTCTTCTGGGCCCAGAAGAAAGTTACCCGCCCGCCGGGGCGGACTCCCGGCGCGAAAGAGCAGGCTTGCGCAGCGATTCCCCCCGCGTCGGCGGGCAGCCGCCAGCAAGCTGCAAGCTGCAAGCCCCCCCATCACCTCCCCCATCCCTCCCGCTTGCGGACCTCCCCACTCTGCCGCTCCTGCGCAAACAGCTCCTCCAGCTGCTGCCGCCCCTGCTTCGCGATCGCGATCAGCTTGGCCTGATCCTGGTAGTGCGGCAACTGCGCTTCCAGCTGCTCCACGGTGTGCCGCCTGAAGCGCAGGGCCAGCTGCCGTGCGTGGTGCGGATGCCAGCCCATCGCCTGCAGCACGGTGCGTCCGCTCATCAGCGCCGAGTCGAGGGTTTCGCGCTCGATGTCGGTCACGCCGCGTCGGCGCAGCTCGTACCAGTGGGTCACGTTGCGTGCTCGGGCCACGATGTGCAGGTGAGGGAAGTGCTCGCGCGCAAGGTCGGCGATCTGCAGGCTCTGCTCGATGTCGTCGACGGCGATCACCAGCACCCGGGCATCGCCGGCACCGGCCACGCGCAGCAGGTCCAGGCGAGTGGCGTCGCCATAGTGCACGCGCCAGCCGAAGCGGCGGATCGCCTCGACCTGGTCCGGGTCGTGGTCGAGCACGGTGGCGCTCACGCCGTTGGCATACAGCAGGCGGCCGATGATCTGGCCGTAGCGACCGAAGCCCGCGATCAGCACGGGGGCGTCCTGGGGCTCGCTCAGTTCCGAAATTGGCGCGGCGCCGTGACCCGTGAGGGCAGGCGACAGCAGGCGGTCGACGACCACCAGCAGCAGGGGGGTCATCAACATGGACAGCGCCACGGCTGCCACCAGGATGGAGGCGGTCGCGGCATCGAGCACACCTGCCAGGGCGCCGGCCTGCAGCACGACGAAGCCGAACTCGCCGCCCTGCGCGAGCAACAGCATGAACACGGACCGTTCGGGCCGGGGGATCGGCATCCACCGCGCGATCGCCCACATGACGAGCAGCTTCAGGGTGAGGAAGCACACCAGGACCATGGCGATCAGCAGTGGGTTGGACCGCACGACCGAGAAGTCGATCGACATGCCCACCGCGATGAAGAACAGACCCATCAACAGTCCCTTGAAGGGCTCGATGTCGGTCTGCAGCTGCCGGCGGTATTCGCTGTCGGCCAGCAGCACGCCGGCAAGGAAGGCGCCGAGCGCCATCGACATGCCCACGGCATGCATCAAGGCGGCGGTGGCGACGACCAGCAGCAGCGATGCGGCGGTGAAGATCTCGCGCGAGTCGCTCTTGGCGATCCAGCGCAACACCGGGCGCAGCAGCAGCCGGCCCCCCAGGATGACGGCGGCCACCATGGCCACTGCCTTCAGGCCTGCCGCCGAACCGCCCGCCTGATCGGCGGCGGCCACGCTGCCGAGCAAGGGCAGCAACGCGAGGAAGGGGATGGAGGCCACGTCCTGGAACAGCGAGATGGACAGCACGGCGCGGCCGGAATCGCGCGCGAGCAGGTGCCGCTCGCCCAGCACGCCGAGCGCGATGGCAGTCGACGACATGCTCAGCCCGAAGCCGGCCACCACGCTCACCTGCCACGACCAACCCGCCGCCACACCGAGCAATGCGACCAGGACGGTGCTGGCCAGCACCTGCACGCTGCCCCAGCCGAAGATGGGCTTGCGCAGGGCCCACAGGCGCGCGGGTTCCAGGTCCATGCCGACGAGGAACAGCATCAGCACCACGCCGAACTCGGAGAAGCTGAGGATCTGCCCCGCTTCGCGCACGAGGCCGAGACCCCAGGGGCCGATCGCCATGCCGGCCACCAGGTAGCCGAGGATGGAGCCCAGCCCCAAGGCCTTGGCGAGCGGCACAGCGATCACCGCAGCGGCGAGGTAGACGAGCGAGTTGGTCAACCAGGTGGATGCTTCCATGCGTGGCGCCTTGCGGGTCAGGTGACAAGGGAAAGGGGGGCCGCCTCATTCAGCGGTGGGTCGCGCCGACGGCGGCACGTCGCAGGCCGGGCATTCGTCCATCTGGTCGAGCTCGGGCCAGCGGGGGTAGCTGCGCAGGCGCTCGGCAAACACCTCGGTGTGCGCCAGCAGTGCCGGCGCGCCGACGGTGTGCGCGCCGTGCAGCAACAGCGGCGGCAGGAAGCGCAGACCGCACAGCGCGGCGGTCTGTTCATAGGGCGGCAGGAAGGCCTCGAAGAAGTAGCGGTTGTAGCTGGCCGGGTGGTAGGACGATGCCGGCCCGCCGGTCGACGCCACCAGCCACACGTCCTTGCCCCGCAGCACCCCGCCGGATCGCCCGTACGCCCAGCCGTAGGTGAGCACTTCGTCGAGCCACAGCTTCATCAACGCGGGCATGCTGTACCACTGGATCGGGTGCATCCAGACGATCAGTTGCGCGGCCGCCAGCGCTTGCTGCTCGGCCTGCACGTCGATCAGGTAGTCCGGGTAGAGCGCATACAGGTCGCGCACTTCCACACTGTCGGCGGGCAGGGCCCGCGCGGCTTGCAGCAGGGAGGCGTTGACGTGGGACAGGTGCAGTTGCGGATGGGCCGCGAGGACGAGGATGCGGGGCATGCAAGCCTTCTGGGTGTCGCGCACGTGACGCGCGTCGTGGTTTGTCTTGAGACGGCCCGGGGCGGGCGCCGCTAACATTACCCGATTCCATTCGAACAGGCGGAGGATGCGATGCCGGTGATCGTGGTGGCGAATCCGAAGGGTGGCGTGGGCAAGTCCACGTTGTCCACCAACCTCGCGGGCTACTTCGCCTCCCAGGGGCACAAGGTGATGCTCGGCGACGTCGACCGGCAGCAGTCCTCCCGCACGTGGCTGTCGCTGCGGCCCCAGGCCGCGCGCCCCATCGCCACGTGGGAGGCGTCGCACGACGAGATCGTGAAGCCGCCCAGGGGCACCACCCACGTGGTGCTCGACACGCCCGCGGGCCTGCACGGCAAGCGGTTCGACGAGGTGATGAAGCTGGCCGACAGGATCGTCGTGCCGCTGCAGCCGAGCATCTTCGACATCTACGCCACGCGCGAATTCCTCAACGACGTGCTCGCGCACCGCAAATCCGACAAGGTGCAGGCCGGCGTGATCGGCATGCGGGTCAAGGAGGGCACCATCGCCGCCGACCAGTTGCGCGCCTTCGCCTCCACGCTCGAGGTGCCGGTGATCGGCTACCTGCGCGATACGCAAAACTACATCCAGCTCGCCGCCCGCGGCCTGACACTGTGGGACGTCGCTCCCAGTCGCGTCGAGCGGGACATGGAGCAGTGGCAACCCATCCTCCGCTGGCTTGGCGGAGCGCACCCATGAAAACCTTCGAACACTTGCAAGACCTCGCGCCGCTCGTGGGCCAACCCCTGGGCACGAGCGACTGGATCAGGATCGACCAGTCGCGCATCAACCAGTTCGCCGAAGCGACCGGCGACCACCAGTGGATCCACGTCGACCCGGAGCGCGCGAAGAGCGGCCCGTTCGGCAACGCGGTGGCGCACGGCTTCCTCACGCTGAGCCTCTTGCCCGCCTTCTTCGAGACCGGTTTCGCGGTGAAGCACTCGCGGCTGGGTGTCAACTACGGGCTCAACAAGGTGCGCTTTCCGGCGCCGGTGCCCGTGGGCAGCCGCTTGCGGGCGCATTTCAAGCTGCTGGGGTTCGAGCCGGTGGACAACCACGGCGTGCAGTTGACGATCGAGGTGACGGTGGAGCGCGAAGGCTCGCCCAAGCCCGTGTGCGTAGCGGAATCGGTGACCCGGCGCTACCCCTGACGGGGGAGATTCCCGCGTTGCCGGCATCCCTCTTAATGGGGGAGCCATTCGACTGCGCGCGGGAGTAGCATCGCTGCCTTCGCATCGCCACTGAGTTGTGACAGGCTGTTGAGGAGCACGCATGAAGGTACTGCTGGTCGATGACCACCCGCTGATTCTTTCCGCGTTGCAGAGCGTGATCCAGGGCCTCGGCGACAACGTGCGGGTGATCGGCGCGTCGAGCGGCCGGGCCGCCCGCGAAACGCTGCAGCAGGACGCCGATTTCGACCTCGTCCTGCTCGATCTGCACCTGGGCGACTCCAACGGCTTCGATCTGCTCGCCGAGATGCGCCAGACCTACCCGGCCCTACCCGTGGTCGTGATCTCGGCCTCCGACCGCACCAGCGACGTGATCCGCGCCATCGACATGGGCGCCATGGGTTTCGTGCCGAAGCGGGCCTCGAACGAAACGCTGTTCGAGGCACTGCGCATGGTGATGTCCGGCGGTGTGTACGTACCGCCGATGAGCATGGGCATCGGTGCCGGCTCGCTCGTTGAAGACGAGCCCAGCGACCCGCCGGCGCCGCTTCAATCGGTGACCAGCCACGCGGCCCAAGGCGGCTACCAGACCCAGCCGTCGCTCGCATCGCTCGGGCTCACCCCGCGCCAGACCGACGTGCTCGCGCTGCTGCTGCAGGGCAAGCCGAACAAGCTGATCGCGCGCGAGCTGAACCTCTCGGTCGAGACTGTCAAGGACCACGTGGCCGCGGTACTGCGGGCACTGGGTGTCAATTCCCGTACCCAGGCGGTGCTGGCCGTGAGCCAGATGACGCAGCAGCACGGCACCTTCTCCACCTGGCGCGCCCACCACTGACCGTCACATCGTGCGGGGCCCGCATGCGAGTCGGCATCATTGCAGTCTTTGTCGACTACCACCGCCGTGGCAGTCACCATCGCGGCGCCCTGCAACCCCAGATCGGCCCCCTGATCGCCGCCTTGCTGCCCGACTGGTGCGAGGTCGAGATCGTCAATGACACCTGGGAGGACCCCGACTGGTCGCGCAGCTACGACCTGGTGTTCCTTTCGTGCCTGCACTCCGACTTCGACCGCGCCCGGCAGATCAGCCACTACTTCCGCCGCCGCGGCGCCCTCACCGTGCTCGGCGGCGGCATGGCGAGCAGCTTTCCGCAGATGTGCCGCCCGTACTTCGATGCCGTGGTGATCGGCGACCCGGAGGACACTGTTGCGCAAGTGGCCGCAGACGCGCGGGCAGGGCGGCTGCAGGCGGTGTACCGGTCTGCGGGCTACGACGCTGAGCGCGTCCCGACCCCCCGCATGGCGGACGTGGCGCACCAGCAGATCTTTCCGCTCGCGGTGGAGGCCACGCGCGGCTGCCCTTATGCGTGCGACTTCTGTGCGCTCACGGCCTATGGCACCCGCCACGAGTTGCGCCCGGTGCGACACGTGGTGCGCGACGTGTTGGCCGGCCGGGCTGCGTTGCGCGGCATGAACGTCGCCGGCTGGAAGCAGCGGCTGATCGTCTTCTACGACAACAACCTGGCGGGCAACCTCAAGTGGTTTCGCGAGCTGTGCCATGCCCTGCAGCCGCTCGATCTGCGCTGGGGCGCATGCCTCACCTTCAACGTGATCGCCAATCGCGAACTGCTGAAGCTGATGTACGACAGCGGCTGCCGTTCGGTGTTCGTCGGCATCGAGACGTTCAATCCCGTCACGCTGGCCGACATCAGCAAGCCGCAGAACAACCTCGGCAAGCTCGCCGAGGCGATCTCCCAAAGCCGCGAGGAAGGCATTCTCGTGATCGGCGGGCTGATCGTGAGTCCGGTGCATGACGATGCCGCGTATATTCGCGCCTTGCCCGATCACCTGGAGCAGTGCGGGCTGCACGTGCCGAGCTTCATCTCGTTCGAGACGCCGATACCCGGCACGCCGTTCTTCAAGCGCATGGCCGCCAGCGAGAGGCCGATGTTCCTGCCCAATGCCTGTCTACACGACTTCAACGCCTACACGCTGGTGCTCCAGCCGCAGCGGTGCCCGCTGGGCGAGTTCCTCTCGGCCTATCGCGAGACCATGGCAGGCGTGTACGCGCCGCCGAGGCGGCTCATGAAGCTCGTCGCAGACCTGCCGCCGCTCCTGAGGCGTGGCGCATGGACCTCGGCACTGCTCGATGTGGCCGACATGCTCGACGCACGGTTCGACCCGGCGCCGGGTCGCACCTTCGCCGCCAGCACCGAGCCGCATCCGCCCGAGCAAGTGCCGTTCTGCGACGATGACTTCGACTCCGAGGCACACCGGCGCGACATCTGCAACCCCACCCGCGTGAGCGACGGGGAAGGGCGCGCGTTGCAGCCCTGGCTTCACTCCGGACAGCCTTTCGGGCTGGAACAGACGCGGCGGGCCGCGATCGCTGCTTGAACTTCATGAATCAGACGCTTCAACCCTCCGGTCCACAGCCGCTTCCTGCTGCGCCGCGCCCGTCGGATCTGCCGGACCACGTGCGCAACCTCTACGCCTACACGCCGTCGAGCCTGCTGGGCAACCTCATCGGCAGCGTCGTCGTCGTGACGCTGTACCTCTCGTTCGCGCCGCCGCTGTTGCTCGGCTCATGGGCCCTCGGCTTTGCCATCGTCTGGCTCTACCGTGCGGCCATCGCGAGGCGCTTCGCTGCGATACAGCTCAAGCCGGACACCGATTTCGCCGTCTGGCAAAAGCGCTGGAACGCCGGCACGCTGGCCTCCGGCGCCATGTGGGGAACGGCGGCGTGGCTGTTCTACAGCCGTGGCGAGGCGATCCAGCAGATCGGGCTGATCATCACCATCTACAGCTTCTGCGTGGCCTCCGTGCCGGTGCTCGCCGAGTACCGCAAGCTGTTCCTCAGCTTCATCGGCCTGTGTTTCGTGCCGACGATCGCCAGCATCGCGGTCGAGCGCACGCTCTACAGCTACGAGCTGGCCGGGGTGTTGCTGCTGGCCATGGGCATGACCGCCGTGCTCGGCCGCAACTACCGGCAGGCCATGGAGCGCGTGATCGAGCTGAAGCTGCGCACCGAGCAGCTGGCCGAGCAGCTGCGCGTGGAAAAGGAGATCGCCGAGGCCGCACGGCGCGATGCCGAAGTGGCCAACCGCGCGAAGACGCAGTTCTTCGCGGCGGCGAGCCACGACCTGCGTCAGCCGCTGCACGCGGTGGGGCTGTTTGCGGAGGCGTTGCGCAACAAGAGCCGCGACGAAGAGGTGATCCAGCTGGTCAACAGCATCAACAGCTCGGTGGATGCGCTGGAGGGGCTGTTCAGCGAGCTGCTGGACATCACGAAGATCGACACCGGCGCGGTGGAGAGCAAGCCGCAGAACTTCAGCCTGAAGGAGATCTTCGCGAGGCAGCGGCTGCACTACGAGCCGACGGCGTTCGAGAAGGGGCTGGAGCTGAAGTTCAGGGGCGAGCAGCACTTTGCGTATGCCGACCCGGTGCTGGTGGACCGGATCCTGCGCAACCTGATCTCGAATGCGATCCGCTACACCAACGACGGCGGGGTGCTGGTGTCGTGCCGGCCGCGGGGCGACAAGCTGCTGCTGCAGGTGTGGGACTCCGGCATCGGCATCCGCGAGTCGGAGCAGGGACGCATCTTCGAGGAGTTCTACCAGGTGCAACCCGACCAGCCGTTGCCGCCGCACCAGCGCAAGGGCCTCGGCCTGGGCCTGGCCATCGTGCGTCGCCTGGCGGACCTGATGGGCACCCCGCTGACCGTGCGCTCGCGCCCCGGGCATGGCACGGTGTTTTCGTTGCTGGTGCCGGTGGGCCGCGCCCAGCGGGCTGCCGAGGCTCCTGCAAGCAAGGCGCCGCTGGGCCTCACGCTCGACAGGCGGATGATCGTCGTCGTCGAGGACGAACCCGCGGTGCGCGAGGGCCTCGAAGTGCTGCTGAAGGGCTGGGGCGCCACCATCGCCGCGTTCGAGTCGCTCGCAGCATGCAAGGAGTGGGCCCTGCAGGCGCAGCAGCAAGGGCAGCAACCCGACCTCGCGATCGTCGACTACCGTCTCGACCATTCCAATACCGGGATCGACGCGCTGGTCGCTCTGCGTGAGCAGTTCGGCGAGTCGCTGCCGGCCATCATGGTCACGGGCAGTACCACCGCGTCGCTCGATGCAGAGGCGCACAAGCACGACTTCCATCTGTTGATCAAGCCCGTGGTGCCCAACAAGCTCCGCGCCATGATCGCTTTCAAGCTCGGCGTGCGCAGTCGCTGAGCCGTTCGCAGGGCGCAGTGCCTGCGTAGCAGGCGCCCTGTACCCCGAAGCAGTACCGCCGCGCGTGTCGAAGGGAGGTTCGTTCGACCGCGCAAGGGCGCCGAGGCGGGTGACCGCACATGACACCGTGCCGCGCAGAGCGCGCGCGGCTCATCGTGTGCCCATCCGGCCCGGCGGCTTGTTCTCAAAAAAATGACAACCGCCTGAGATGAGCAACACACAAACAATGCTTGGGGCGCAGGGAGTATCGCTGCCCATTGACGACGATGCCGACCTGCCGGACCGTGTACGCAACCTGTACGCGCATGCCCCATCGATCTTCATCGGCCATGTGGTGGGCAGCGTGGTCGTCACCACGCTCTACATGCGCTTCGCGCCGCTGCGGCTCCTGGTGGCATGGGCGTCCGTCATGGTCGTGCTGCTCGTGTACCGCATCTGGATCGTGCGCCGGTTCGCGTCGCTCGGCTCCGACCCGGCGACCGACTTCCGCTTGTGGCTGCGTCGCTGGCGCCTGGGTGCCCTGGCCGCCGGGGCCATGTGGGGCATCGCGGCGTGGCTGTTCTACAGCCGCGGCGAAGCGATCCAGCAGATCGGGTTGATCATCACGATCTACAGCTTCTGCGTCGGCTCGGTCGCCGTGATGGCCGAGGATCGCAAGCTCTTCCTGACCTTCAACGCGCTGTGCTACGTGCCGACCATCGGCGCCATCGTGATGGAGCAGACACTCTACAGCTATCAGCTGGCCGGCGTGCTGCTGGTCACGGTGGGCATCACCAACCAGCTGGGCAGGAGCTACCGCCGTGTGATGGAACGCATGGTCGCGTTGAAGCTGCAGACCGAGCAGCTGGCCGAGCAGCTGCGCGTGGAAAAGGAGATCGCCGAGGCCGCACGGCGCGATGCCGAAGTGGCCAACCGCGCGAAGACGCAGTTCTTCGCGGCGGCGAGCCACGACCTGCGTCAGCCGCTGCACGCGGTGGGGCTGTTTGCGGAGGCGTTGCGCAACAAGAGCCGCGACGAAGAGGTGATCCAGCTGGTCAACAGCATCAACAGCTCGGTGGATGCGCTGGAGGGGCTGTTCAGCGAGCTGCTGGACATCACGAAGATCGACACCGGCGCGGTGGAGAGCAAGCCGCAGAACTTCAGCCTGAAGGAGATCTTCGCGAGGCAGCGGCTGCACTACGAGCCGACGGCGTTCGAGAAGGGGCTGGAGCTGAAGTTCAGGGGCGAGCAGCACTTTGCGTATGCCGACCCGGTGCTGGTGGACCGGATCCTGCGCAACCTGATCTCGAATGCGATCCGCTACACCAACGACGGCGGGGTGCTGGTGTCGTGCCGGCCGCGGGGCGACAAGCTGCTGCTGCAGGTGTGGGACTCCGGCATCGGCATCCGCGAGTCGGAGCAGGGGCGCATCTTCGACGAGTTCTACCAGGTGCTGGCTGATCGCCCGCTGCCGGCCCACCAGCGCAAGGGCCTCGGCCTGGGCCTGTCCATCGTGCGCCGCCTGGCTGCGCTGATGGGCACGCCCTTGACCGTGCGCTCGCGCCCCGGGCATGGCACGGTGTTCTCGTTTGCGGTGCCCGTCGGCAAGGACCAGCCGTCGGAGAAGGTCGAGGTGCAGGTGATGCCGCTGGGTCTGACGCTGGATCACCGCCTCGTGGTGGTGGTCGAGGACGAGCCGGCTGTGCGCGAAGGCCTGGGCGTGCTGCTCAAGGGCTGGGGCGCCAACGTGGCCGCCTTCGAGAGCATCGACACCTGCCGGGCATGGGCTCAGGAGGCGCACGGCCAGGGCCAGCGCCCCGACCTGATCATCGTCGACTATCGTCTCGACCATGTCGGCACGGGCATCGATGCGCTGCGCATGCTGCGCGAGGAGTTCGATGCGCATCTGCCCGCCGTCATGGTCACGGGCAGCACCACGGTTTCGTTCGAGGCCGAGGCGCAAAAGCACGACTTCCATCTGCTGATCAAGCCGGTGGTGCCCAACAAGCTGCGAGCGATGATCGCGTTCAAGCTGGGTCGCGCACCCGTGACGCGCGGCCCGCAGCAGCATCCGTAGGCACGGAGAGTCGGAGATGGCGCAGCGCCCGTCGAGTGTGAGGCTGGAGTTTCTGCTGGACGAGGATTCGACGCTCGCGGACAGCGCGTTTGCCGTCGCGGCCGCTGTACCGGGGGCCACGGCATGGGGCTCGGCCGAAGAGGGTGCGCCGCCGCGACGGCCTGCCGGGCGGCGGCGCTCGCCGCCCAAGATCGACACGGTGGAAGAACGCCTGTGCGCGCACGAGGTGTTCAAGCGCTTCGCGGCGCGCCGGGCCGAGTGGTATTCCGAAGAACTGGCGCCGTTCGTCGAGGGCATCGAACACCTGCTGCGGCAGGAAATGCGCTTCAGCGATCACCTGCACGGCCTGCCGGGCACCGACCACGAAGACGTGTGGAGCCACGAGATGGTGTCGGACGCGGTGGCGAAGGATCCGTCCGTGCAGCGGCTGCGCGTGTGGCACCCGCCGATCTGGTGGATGGCACCGATTGTGCGGCGGCACGACAAGCCGCTGAACATGCGGCTACCGCTGGCCGAAACGGCGGCCGAGCTGGCGCAGGAGCTGGCTCAGCAAGCGCCCGCTGTCTGGCGTGGCAAGCGCGTGGTGGTGCAGCTGGAAGTCGAGACGCGCCTGTACTGGGGCGGCTGCGCCCCGCGCGGCTGGACGCCGCCGGTACCGGGCGAAGGCGAACCCGACCGCATGCCGTGGCAGCCCTGCAGTTTTCGGGGCGACGGGGTCGGCTTCTCCGAGGACCTGCTCTACCTGAAGCAGGGCGAGCCGATGTGGCTGCAGGAGCCGAGCACGGTGCAGTCGCCGCTGGTGCGGCGCACGTTGCGGCCGGGCGTCGGCCTGCTGGTGGCCGTGCCCGTGTTCACGTTCGAGCTGCAGGAAACCACGGTGGCGTGGATCAAGCGGCAGGGCCAGCGCGTGTTGCGCTGGCTGGGCGTCAAGAAGACGATCGCCGACCGCGACCCGACCTTCGCTCACCGCCTGAAGGAAGACGAGGCCTATTGGGCGCGCGTGTTCGGACAGCCCGAGCCCACCATCGACCAGATGCAACTGGTCGAAAAGCTCGGGGCGCGGCTGGCGCCCGCCTCGGCGCCGGCGCTGGCGCACCGCCCGGAAGGTCTCGCCGCCAACCAGCACGTGGTGCTCGTGCACGGTGGCCTGAGCTCGGTGCGGGGCGGCTTTGCCGCCTGGCTCGAGCGTGACGCGCAGGTGCCGGCGCACGGCGGCCCGTGGAGCGGCATGCCGATGTTCAACGACCGCTGCGTGTGGCGCTTCGAGCACGACAGCTTCCTGCGCGTGGACCGCAACATCAACCAGCTGATCGATTCGTTCGAGCGAGACGTGATCGGCGATCTGCGCGAGGGCACGCTGGTGCTGCTGGCCCATTCGCGCGGCGGCAACGTCGCACGGTTCGCGTTGCCCCGGCTGCGCCGGCGGTGGCCGCATTGGCGGTTCTATGCACTCACCGCCGGCTCGCCGCACCAGGGCACGGGCGTGTTCCGGCGCATCGGCCGGCGCTGGTCGGGCGTGGCCAACGTCGTCGGCTGGTTCCGCGACATCGCCTCCGGTGTGCTCGACAAGCAGCAGATGATCGACCTGCTGATCCTGGAGCGGGCGCTGGCCTACGACGTCCCGCCCGGCTTCCGGGACGTCGAGCCCGCCGGGGTGGCACGCATGGCACGCGGGCAGGGCATGCCGGAAGGCATGTGGGTGTGGGGCTCCGAGTGGGGCCCCGGCGACGACAACCCGGTGGAGGAGCGGTTGTGGCGCCGGGTGATCGAGGACTGGGCCGGCTTCGAAGCCGACGGCGACGGCATCGTGCCCAAGCAGTCGGCCCTGGCCGGACTGGCACACGCACTCGACGCGTCACCGGCTTTCCATACCGCGTATTTCGAGCAGCCGGCGGTGGTCGAACAGATGCGCCTGAAGCTTCACGAACTGCTCGACACCTGACCTCCCGCGCACGGTTCTTCGTGGCAAGCCGCACGGGCCCTCGCCGCTCGTCGCGCGGCGCATCAAGTTCCGGCCGGCCTGGTCGATATCCCCGAGAGTGCCGTGCTGCCCCGCCCATGGCGTGAAGGCCGTCACACCCGCCAGCCCGAGAAGCTGTCGCCGAAACAAGGTTACGAGCCGAGGAGGCTACCCGATGAAACTCTGGCACAAGTTCCTGCTTGCTCCGTCCGTGGCGGTCGTGCTGATCGCGGCGATGGGCGTCATGTCCGCGTTGGCGCTGCGCTACCAGCAGTCGTCGACCAGCGGGCTCATCGGCAAGGAGATCGCGAACCAGTCCGGCCTGCTCGAGGTCCGCGTCGCGCTGGGCGAGGTGCACTCCTACCTTTACCGGCAGATCACGCTGGCAAAGGTCTCGGACGATGCAGCGCTCAAAGCGCTGCGCGAGGAGATCCAGCAGAAGATCAACGCGGTGAGTGCGCGCACCACGCAGCTCGACCAGGCGGTGATACAGACCAGCGACGACGCCGCCGACCCGCTGGAGAGCAAGTTCAAACGGTATGGCAACGCCGCCGACGTGGCGCTCGACATGCTGCTGGTCGACATCAACATCGCCATCAGCTCGATGAAGCCTGCCGACCAGGCCTACCAGGATCTCGACAAGCAGCTCACCGAGCTGGCCGCGCGCCAGTCCGCGCGCGTGGCCGAACAGACCTCGGTGGTGGCGCGGAACGTGGATCTCATCCAGTGGGCGACCTGGAGCCTGTGCGGCGTGGCGTTGCTGGTGACCATCGGTACCAGCCTCGTGATGGCGCGCCGGCTGGTGCGTCCGGTGCGGCACGCCTCGCGCATTGCGCAGCGCATCGCACGCGGCGAGCTGAACGTGCAGTTCGACTGCGATTCGGAAGACGAGGTGGGCGACCTGATGCGCGCGCTGCGCGGCATGGTCGAGCAGCTCACCGGTATCGTCACCCGCATCCAGGGCGCTGCCGGCGTGATGCAGGACACCTCGGCCGAAATCGCGACCGGCAACCATGAGCTCTCGCAACGCACCGAGCGCCAGGCCGCCAACCTGCAGGCCGCGACGCACTCGCTGCAGTCGCTCACCGAAACCGTGAAGCAGAACGCCGAAGCCAGCATGCAGGCCAACCAGCTGGCCGGCACGGCCTCCGAGGTGGCCCGGCGCGGCGGCTCGGTGGTGGCCGAGGTGATCTCGACGATGCAGGCGATCGATGCGTCGAGCAAGAAGGTCACCGACATCCTCGGCGTCATCGACGGCATTGCCTTCCAGACCAACATTCTGGCGCTCAACGCGGCGGTCGAAGCCGCACGCGCCGGCGACCAGGGGCGCGGCTTCGGCGTGGTGGCAGGCGAGGTGCGCAACCTCGCCCAGCGCAGCGCCCAGGCGGCCAAGGAGATCAAGAGCCTCATCTCCGCCAACGTCGAGCGGGTGGACGCGGGCAGCCGCCTCGTCAGCGGCGCCGGCGACACCATGCGCGACATCGTCACGGCCGTGGTGCGGGTGAGCGACATCATCGGCGAGATCAGCAGCGCCACCGCGGAGCAGAGCCGCGGGCTGGAGGAGGTCAGCTCGGCGATGCAGGGGCTGGACCAGATGACCCAGCAGAACGCGGCGCTGGTCGAGGAATCGGCTGCAGCCTCCGAGAGCCTCAGCGAGCAGGCCGTCGGCCTCGCTCAGGCCGTCAGCGCGTTCAAGGTGGCGGACGACGCGGTCGCGACAGCTCGCGGGCAGGCAGGTGCGAGCGCCGCGCCCGCCGTGCCCGGCGAACTCGCCTTTGCCTGACGCTCAGGCGTTCAGACTTCGAGGTTGTCGATCAGCCGCGTCTTGCCCAGGCGCGCGGCGGCCAGCACCACCAGCGGCTCGCCCCCCTCGCGCTGTTGCGGTGTCGGCAGCTGCAGGTCGCTGCGGCGGCGGATCGCGACGTAGTCGGGCGCCCAGCCGCGGCTGCGCAGGCTGTCCATGGCTTCGTTCTCCAACGCTTCGAGCGAGGGGGTCTCGGCGTTGCGCAGGGTCAGCTGGATGTGGCGCAGCGCCATCGAAAGCTGCACCGCCTCGGCGCGCTCGGTCTTGCTGAGGTAGCCATTGCGCGACGAGAGCGCCAGGCCGTCCTCGGCCCGTGCGGTATCGCCCGCGACGATCTCGGTCGGCAGCGCCAGCTGCTGCGCCATGCGACGGATCACCATCAGTTGCTGGTAGTCCTTCTTGCCGAACACCGCCACGCGCGGTTGCACGCAGTTGAACAGCTTCAGCACGACGGTGCACACGCCCGTGAAGAAGCCGGGTCGGAACTCGCCTTCGAGGATGTCGGCCAACTCGCCCGGCGGGTTGATGCGGAACACCTGCGGCTCGGGGTACAGCTCGGCCTCGTCGGGGGCGAACACCACGTTGCAGCCCACGCTGCGCAGCAGGTCGCAGTCGCGCTCGAAGGTGCGCGGGTAGGTGTCGAAGTCTTCGTGCGGCGCGAACTGCAGGCGGTTCACGAAGATGCTCGCCACGACCGGGCCGCCGCGTTCCTTGGCCAGCTTGACGAGCGACAGGTGCCCGTCGTGCAGGTTGCCCATCGTCGGCACGAAGGCCGTCTTGGTGGCCCCGGCCAGGGCTTGCCTCAGCTCGGCGATGGTGTGGACGATGCGCATCGGAAACGGTCTCTTCAGGAAATCTGTGTCGCCCGGGACTCGCTGGCCCCAAAGGCAGCGTTCAATAGGAATGCAGTTGGGGGTCGGGGAAACGGCCGTCCTTCACGTCCTGCACGTACCGCCGCACGGCTTCCTCGATGCTCGACGCGCCGGCCATGAAGTTGCGCACGAAGCGGGGCAGCTTGCCGCGCGTGACGTCCAGCATGTCGTGCAGCACGAGCACCTGACCAGCACATTGCGGGCCAGCCCCGATGCCGATGGTCATCAAACCGGGGTTGAGCGTCGACACTTCGGCGGCCAGCGCGCTGGGCACGAGTTCGAGCACCAGCATGGCCGCGCCCGCGTCGGCCAACTCGGCCGCGTGGCGCTTGAGCGTCATGGCCTGCGATTCGTCCCGGCCCTGGATGCGGTAACCGCCGAGCGCATGCACGCTCTGGGGCGTCAGGCCCAGGTGCGCACAGACGGGGATGCCGCGCTCCACCAGGAAGCGCACCGTCTCGGCCGTCCAGCCGCCGCCTTCCACCTTGACCATCTGCGCACCGGCCTGCATCAGCGCAACGCTGCTGTGCAAGGCCTGCTCGCGCGAGGCCTGGTAGCTGCCAAAAGGGAGGTCGGCGATCAGCCAGGCTGTGCGATTGCCGCGCGCCACGGTGCGGGTGTGGTAGGCCACCTCGTCGAGCGTGACCGGCAGCGTGGAGGGCTGCCCCTGCAACACCATGCCGAGCGAATCGCCGACCAGCAGGCAGTCGACGCCCGCGTCGTCGAGCAGGCGGGCGAAGCTGGCGTCGTAGCAGGTCAGCATGGCGATCTTCTCGCCGGCGGCGTGCATCTCGCGCAGGCGGTGCAGCGTGACCGGCTTGCGACCGGTTGCACCGGCGTCGGGCGTCGCGTGTGAACTCATGGCACCGTTGGGGGCAGCGAAGGTGGAGCGGATTCTAGCGAGCGGGCGTGGCGCTTGCTGCAACGCACAAGACACCTGAGTCGAGGTGTCCCTCTAACTCAGGCAGGCTGGTAGGCGAGCCGCACGTAGATGGGTGCGAAGGCCTCGGCCTGCGTCACCTCGATCAAGCGCTCGCGAGACAGCTCCAGCATCGCGATGAAGGTGACCACCAACACCTGCGGCCCGCGGGTGGGGTCGAACAGGTCCTGGAACTCGACGAAGCGCCGGCCCTGCAAGGTGCGCAGCACCATGCTCATGTGCTCGCGCACCGACAGTTCCTCGCGCGTGATCTTGTGGTGCTGCGTCAGCCTGGCGCGCTTGAGGATGTCGAGCCACGCCTCGCGCAGCTCGCCCACGCTCACGTCCGGGAAGCGCGGCTTGAGCGATTGCTCGATGTAGACCTGGGCCCGCAGGAAGTCGCGGCCCAGCAGCGGCAGCTGGTCGAGCTTGGCGGCGGCGAGCTTCATCTGCTCGTATTCGAGCAGGCGGCGCACCAGTTCGGCGCGCGGGTCTTCCGGCTCCTGCCCCTCCTCGGTCTTCTTGGGCGGCAGCAGCATCCGCGACTTGATCTCGATCAGCATCGCGGCCATCAGCAGGTACTCGGAGGCGAGCTCGAGGTTGGTGGCGCGGATCTGGTCGACGTAGCTCAGGTACTGGCGCGTGACGTCGGCCAGCGGGATGTCGAGGATGTTGAAGTTCTGCTTGCGGATCAGGTACAGCAGCAGATCGAGCGGGCCTTCGAAGGCTTCGAGAAAGATCTCCAGCGCGTCCGGCGGGATGTAGAGATCCTGCGGCAGCTGGAACAGCGGTGCGCCATACAACCTGGCGACCGCGACGGTGTCGACCACCTCGGGCAGGCCCGTGTCGCCCCCCGCCTGCGCTTCGGGCGCGGGCAGCTCGGGCACCTCAGGCGCCGGAAGATCGTTCGTCACGCTGGCGAGCCCGGGCCGTGCGCTCAGTTCGACGAGCTTTTCGTCTGGTAGACGTAGGGCTGCTGCGGCACGCGGGCGGCCTGGTACTCGGTGAGCGCGTCGCGGTCCAGCTCGCGGTCCCACAGCAGCGAGCGGCCGTTGCGCTGCTCGTCTTCCAGCTTGGGGTTCTTGGCCTTCAGTTCCTCGATGAACTGCGTGATTTCGGACTTGTAGGGTTTCCAGAACAGAGGCATGGCAGTGGCGCGGCCGGCGGCCGCTGCAGTGAAGCCGGCGATTTTACCGGGCCGGCTGCACCGCGCCGGCGTCCCTGGGTGTGGCGGATGTCACTGGCGTTCAAGACGGCGGGGGCCGCACTGCGTAGCCTGCCGGCTTGGCCGTTTCATTCCAGGACCCCGCCATGTACCAAAGTTTCACTGCCCCGTGGACCGCCTCCGGTCGCAGCGCACTGCTGCCGCCGCCGCCCTGGCACTACGCCGGCTGGCTGCTCAACGTCGGCTTTTCGTGCAGCCCGGCGCACGGCGAGCAGTTGCTGCCGCCCGAGCGTGGCCGGCTCACCGGCACCGGCTGCATCCACTTCGCCGAGTGGCAGGCCTGCAGCGACGGCGGCGACGAGCTGTGCGACCCCGTGTATGCGCAGTACCGCGAAACCATCGTCGTGCTCGAGTTCGAGTCGGCCACCGGCGAGCGGCTGAACTACTGCCCGTTCATCTACGTCGACCAGGACATCTCCATGGTGCGCGGGCTGCTGCAGGGCTGGCCGAAGAAGATGGGCAGCACCTGGCTGACCCGAAGCCTGCCGCTGGATCACGTCGCGGCCGCCCCGTTGACGACAGGCACGTGCCTGGGCGCCAGCCTGTGCGTCAAGGACCGACGGTTGCTGGAGGCCCGCCTGACCCTCGATGGCGAGACGGCGCCGCCGCTCGGCTTCCTGGCCGCGCCGACGGTCGGTGCCGTGGCCTGGCCCGATCTCTGCGCGCCACAGCAGCGGCCCACGCCGCGCTTCGTGCGGTCGGACCTCGCCCAGCGTCTTGCGACCCGGTGGCACCGTGCTGCGGCCGACTTGAGCGTGGCGCCGCACCCGCGCGAGGAGCTGGCGCTGCTCGGGCCCCTGCAGGCCACGCAGGCGAGCGCCGGGTGGGCGGCCTTGAGCGTGCTCGGAGCGGTGGACGCATGACGCGCCTTTGCATCGTCGTCGAAGCCTCGCTGCCACCGGGGGAGGCCGCCAACATCGCCGCGTGCATCGCCGCCGGCCTGGCCGGTGCAAGACCGGGCCTCGCGTCGCAGCCCCTGCGTGATGCAGCGGGCTTTGAAAGCCTGGGGAGCTCGTCGCTGCCGATCGCCGTGCTGAGCACCGACGGCGCGGGCTTGGCGCAACAGCTGCAGAGCCTGAAGCAACGTCCGCCCGACGCCAGTTGCGTCGTCTTCCCGCGGTATGCGCAGGCGATGCACTCCGCGGCCGAATACTGGGAGCGCCACGCCACCACCGACCACATGGCCGAACCGATGCTCGGCATCGGCCTCGCAGGCCCGCCCGCGTGGGTCCGGCGACTGACCGGCGCGTTACCCTTGCTGCGGTGAACGCCACCCTTTCCCGTGTGAAGCCACTGCCGTTGCCGGGCAGCGAACCGGCCGAAGCCTTGCTCGCCACCGAGCCCGAGGCCCGCTTCGCGCTGCATGCGCACGAGGAGTGGAGCGTCGGCGCCATCCTGGCCGGCACCTGCGAGTTCGCGTGCGAGGGACGCGCGTACCGGGCGGCCGCCGGCGATCTGGTGGTGATGGCGCCGCGTGCCTTGCACACCGCCGGTGCCAGCGCCGGACGCTTCGAGATGGTCATGACCTACCTGCCCGTCCGCTGGGTGGCCGCCGCGGTCCAGCCACTGGCCGTGCCGGCGGCGTCCCCCTGGTGTGCGGTGTGGCACGCGCCCGGGCTGGCCGTCGAGCTCGGGGCCCGCGTGGCCGGCCCGGGCCCCGAGCTGACCTGCTTGCTGGAGCGCATCCTGACGCTGGCAGCCCAGCGCGCACCCGCGCAAGGCGGCCAACCGCACGCCGACCCTCGCGTCGAGACGCTGCGACGCCTGCTGCAGGCAGACGCGGCGGTGCCCCCCGACCTGCCGGTGCTCGCGCGCGAGATGGGGCTGTCGCGCGAGCACGTGCATCGGCTGTTCCGTCGCGCGGTCGGCATGGCGCCAGGGCACTATGCGCGGCTCGCACGCATCTCGCGGGCGAAGGCGATGCTGCGAGACGGTCACATGCCCGCCGAGGTGGCCGTGGTGTGCGGCTTCGCCGACCAGGCGCATTTCTCGCGTTGGTTCCGACGCTGCTTCGGCGTCGCGCCCTCCCGATATCGCAGCGCGATGGTCGGCTGAGAGGCTGGCAGGCCGAGGGGCCCGTCTTGCGCGCCCGGGTTCGATAATCCGGGCCGTCCCGCCCATCACGCCGCCCGCCATGCAGGAACTCGAAATCAAGTTGCAGGTCCCGCCACACGAGCTGGCGTCGATCGACGCCGCGCTCTCGCAAGGGCAGACGCACCGGCGCACGCGCTTGAGGGCGGCCTACTTCGATACGGCGCAGCGCCACCTGGCGCGCGCGGGCATCGCGTTGCGCGTGCGACAGGAGGGCCGTCGCAGGGTGCAGACGCTCAAGGCGGCCGGCGACGACGCACTCACGCGGTTCGAGCACAACGTGGTCATCGGCCCGCAGGACGCCGTCGACCCCGCGCGGCATGCGGGCACGTCGGGCGGGGACCGGCTGCTGTCGCTGCTGGCCGAGACGGGCCTGCCGTTGATCGAGACCTACCGCACCGACATCCTGCGGCGCACGCGTGTGCTGCGCGTCGGCCGGCAACAGGTGGAGCTGGCGCTCGACGTGGGTCACATCGTCGCGGGCGAGCAGCGACTGCCGGTGTGCGAGCTGGAGATCGAACTGGTCGAAGGCACGCCGCACGTCGTGCTGCAGACCGCCCGCCGCTGGGCCCGGCAGCACGGCCTGTGGATCGACGTGCGATCGAAGGCCGAACGGGGTGACAGGCTGGCACGCGGGGAGGCCATCGGCGCGCCCGCGCGAGCCGCGTCGATCGAACTGCCCGCCGAAGCCACCGTGGGGCAGGGGTGGCAGGCGGTCGTGCGTGCTTCGCTGCGGCACCTGTTGCCCAACGCAAGCGAGCTGGCGTGTCCGCAGGCCCCGGCCCACACGGCCAGCCTGGTGGAGCACGTGCACCAGTTGCGCGTGGGCCTGCGCCGGTTCCGGGCCGCGGCGCGCTTCTTCCAAGGCTGGCCCGGCGTGCCCGAAATGCAGCCTCTTGCACAGGCGGCACGCGCCGTGTTCCAGCAGCTCGGCGCGGCACGGGATGCCGACGTGATCGCGGCACTGCTGACCCCGGTGTGGCGCGAGGCCGGCCTGCCGCCCTGCACCTGGGAAGCCGACGACAACACCTCGCTCGCCCAGCCGTTGCGGGCCGAGCCAGTCCAGACCCTGTGGCTCGAACTGATGGCAGGCGCGTACCGTGAACTGCCCACCGAAGGCGGCGTCGCGCTGAAGCCGCTGGCTGCGAAGCGCCTGAAGCGCTGGCATCGCGACCTGGCCGCCAGCGTGGACCGCTTCGACGCGATGGAAGACGCCGAACGGCATGCCCTGCGCAAGCGCATCAAGCGGATGCGCTATGCGGTCGACGCCGTCGGCAGCCTGTTTGCTTCGAAGGGCGTGCGCAAGTACGTGAAGGCGCTCGCGTCGGCGCAGCAGGCGTTCGGGGATTTCAACGACGTGTGTACCGCGCGCCTGTTGCTCCTGGGGCGCACCGACGCTTCCAGCCTGTATGCGCTGGGCTGGCTCACCGCGCGCCGTGAGGCGCTGCTGCCGGCGTGTCGCGACAGCCTTGCGGCTTTGGCGGAGGCGCCGAAGTTCTGGAAGTAGGGGGGCTCTTCCGGGGCGAGGGGGAGGGCGGGGCTCGTGGGACGGACGGCGAGGTACGCAGGCGCGGGACTGTCCCCCGGCGTCGGCCTTGTGGCCGCCGCCTCCTCCTTGACGTCCCGCGCCTGCGCGCCCTGCCGTCCGCCCGCTCCCACGCCCCAAATGCCCGACAACCCGCCTACGCCACCTGATGCGCCACCGCGAGCGCCTCACCGAGGTTGTCGACGATGTGGTGCTCGCCGATGCGCGCGGCAAAGCCCGAGCGCCGCATCAGGCTGCGCGGCTGGTCGTTCAGCTCGCACAACAGCAGCCGCACGCCCTTGCGTTCGAGGTCGCGGTGCAACTGCTCCAGTGCATCGAGCCCGGTGGTGTCCATCGAGATCAGCCGGTTCATCTCGAGGATCAGCACCTGCGTGTCGGGCCGCAGCTGGTCGGCGACCTCTTCCACCTTCGCCACCGCGCCGAAGAACAGAGAGCCATAGAGACTCAGGGCCTGCACGCCTTTGCCGGCCGCGGGCAGCGGCAGTGGCGCCACGCGGAACAGCACGCTCATGCGGTAGATGAAGAACACGCAGGCCATCACCAGGCCCACTTCCACCGCCACGGTGAGATCGAAGAGCACCGTGAGCGCAAAGGTGCCCACCAGCGTGACGCGGTAGGGCAGCGTGAACTGCTTCAACCGCGCGAATTCGCGCCATTCGCCCATGTTCCATGCCACGAACATCAGGATGCCCGCCAGCGCGGCCAGCGGCACGTGCGCGGCCAGCGGCGCGGCCACGAGCACCACGAGCAGCAGGGTGGCCGCGTGCACGATGCCGGCCACCGGCGTGGCCGCGCCGGAGCGAACGTTGGTGACGGTCCGCGCGATCGTGCCGGTGGCGGGGATACCGCCGAAGAACGGAGTCACCACGTTGGCGACGCCCTGCGCCATCAGCTCCTGGTTGGGGTCGTGTCGCGGCAGCTCGGTCATGTTGTCGGCCACGCGTGCGCACAGCAGCGATTCGATGGCGCCGAGCAGTGCGATCGTCAGCGTGTTGATGAACAGCTGGCGATTGCCGTCCCACGTGAAGCCGGGGAATTCGAAGCCCGGCAGCGACTGCGGGATGCCACCGAAGCGCGAGCCGATGGTTTCGACCGGCAGTTGCAGCGCCACGGTGGCGATGGTGGCGAGCGACAGCGCGACGATTGTTCCCGGCAGCCGAGCAACGCGACGCAACCAGAGCTGGCCGCGGGAACTGCGCGCGAACGCGGGCCCCAGCGGCAGCTCGTAGAGCTTGGGCCAGACGACGACGATGGCCAGGCACGCCAGGCCGATCGCCACGGCAACCGGGTTGACGGTACCGGCGTGCTGCGCCAGCACCTCGATCTGGGCGAAGAAGTTGGCCGGGAGCTTGTCGATCGACAGGCCGAACAGGTCTTTCACCTGCGACAGCGCGATCAGCACGGCGATCCCGTTGGTGAAGCCGATCACGATCGTCACCGGTATGTAGCGCACCAACACGCCGAGCTTGAACAGCCCCATCAGGAACAGCAAGGCGCCGGCCAGGACCGTCGCGACGAGCAGGTTGCCCAGCCCGTCGCGCTGCACGATGCCGTAGACGATGACGATGAACGCACCGGCAGGCCCGCCGATCTGCACGTTGGAGCCGCCGAGCGCCGAGATGAGAAAGCCCGCGATGATCGCGGTGAAGAGGCCTTGCTCGGGTTTCACGCCGCTGGCGATCGCGAACGCCATCGCCAGCGGCAGCGCGACGATGCCCACGGTGAGGCCGGCAGAGACGTCGCAGGCGAAGCGCTGCCGGTCGTAGCCACGCAAGGCGTCGGCGAGGCGGGGGCGGAAGGACGCCATCTCGAGACCCAGCGGTCCCGGCAGTTTGAAGCTCATCTCGTTGTCCGGTCGAAGGCGCGGCTCATCATCTGTGCTCGACCGGGCGGGGTCAAGCGGCAAGCCAAGGTGTCTGTCCGGCGTCACATCATGTGCGTGCGGCGTGGCGCGTGCGGCGCAGTCGCGGTAGGCTGCGGTCTTTCGACTGCCCGGTCCATGCACGCACCTCGCGACCTGCTGCGCAGCCTGTTCGAGGCTGCCGTCCAACGCGCCTCACCGGCACATTGCCTGCCGCCGTTCCTGCCGCCCCCGCCCGCCGGCCGCACGCTGGTGCTCGGCGCCGGCAAGGCGGGTGCCGCCATGGCGGCCGCAGTGGAGGCGGCATGGCCGGCCGGTGCGGCCCTGTCCGGCCTCGTGGTCACCCGCTACGGGCACGTGCCCGAGGCCGCGCGGCACGGGCGCATCGAGATCGTCGAGGCAGCCCACCCGGTGCCCGACGCCGCGGGCGAGCGCGCGGCCGCACGCATGATGGATCTGGCCGCCGGCCTCGGTGCGCACGACCTCGTGCTGTGCCTCGTCTCCGGCGGCGGCTCCGCCTTGCTGTCGTTGCCGGCACCCGGCCTGAGCCTGGACGACAAGCGTGCGATCAACCGCGCGCTGCTGCACAGCGGCGCCGCGATCGACGAGATGAACTGTGTGCGCAAGCACCTCTCGGCCATCAAGGGCGGCCGGCTCGCGGCGCGGTGCGCGCCCGCGCGGGTCGTCACGCTGCTGATCTCCGACGTGCCGGGCGACGACCCCGCGGTGATCGCCAGCGGGCCCACCGTGCCTGACCCGAGCACCTGTGCCGACGCGCTGCGCATCCTCGATCGCTACGGCATTGCGGTGCCGCCGGCCGTGCGGCGCGGCCTGCAGGAGGGCTCGCTCGAAACCCCCAAGCCCGGCGACCCGCGCTTCGCAGGGCACGAGGTGCATCTCGTCGCGACGCCGCAGCAGGCCCTGGAGGCAGCTGCCGCAGCGGCGCGCGCGGCGGGCATCGAAGCCCACATCCTGAGCGATGCGATCGAAGGCGAGTCGCGCACGGTGGGGCAGCTGCATGCCGCCCTGGCAAGGCAGGTCGCACGCCGGGGCCAGCCGTTTCGTGCGCCGTGCGTGATCCTCTCGGGCGGCGAGACCACGGTGACCGTGCGCACGCAAGGCGGGCGGGGCGGGCGTGCGAGCGAATGCCTGCTCGGCGCGGCGCTCGCATTGCAGGGCGAGGAGCAGGTCTACATGCTGGCCGCCGACACCGACGGCATCGACGGCTCCGAGGACAACGCGGGCGCGATCGTCGGCCCGGACACCTTGCAACGCGCGGCGGCGCTCGGGCTCGACGCGCAGGACCACCTCGACCGGCACGACGCGTACCGCTACTTCGAGGCGCTCGGCGATCTGGTGTTCACCGGTCCCACCTTCACCAACGTCAACGACTTCCGCGCGATATGGGTCGGCACGCGAGGGCAGGCCGATTGACACCTCTTTACTGTTGCATCCGCGGCACCGCCGGTGCCTGCCAGCTGCCGCGAGGCACAATGCCGTCGTCATGCATTTCCCGTATCGGATGATCCACCCGTCTATGAGCGAACACCGATGAGCTGGGGGCCATCGCTGCTGAGGCTGTTGAAGGCTGGCCTGGGGTTGAACCACCCCTCCGAACTCGAACGGTGGTGGAGCGCCGCGATGAACGCGGAGCCCGCGCAGCGCGAGCGCGATTTCACCCGCCTGCGCCGTTGGCTCGACGAGGTGAACGCCTCCTATACACAGCTTGAAGCACGCGCCGAACAGGCGATGGAAGCCCTGCAGGCCGAGCGCGTGCGGCATGAACGGCTGGAACTCGCGATGCGCAGCGTGCAGGACGCGCTGTGGGACTGGGACGTCGCCGGCGAGCGCGCCTATTTCAGCCCCCGCCTGCTCGAGATCCTGGGCTACGAACCCGGCGAAACCGAACTCGACCTCGCAGGCTGGCGCGAGCACATGCACCCGGACGACCGGGCCGACGCACGCGAGCATCTGCAATCGCATCTGCGCGGCGAGATCCCCCAGTACGAAGCCGAGTTCCGCGTCCGCGCCAAGAACGGGCAATGGCGCTGGATCCGCTCGCGCGGGCGGGTGGTCAAGCGCAATGCCGACCAGCGCGCGTTGCGCATGGTGGGCACGCACACCGACGTCACCGACCGGCGCGTGGCCGAGGAGGAGTCGCTCAACCAGTTGCGCTTCATCGAGGAGCTGGTCGAGATCATTCCCAACCCCGTCTACTTCAAGGACCGGCTCGGCCGCTACATCGGCTGCAACCGCGCCTGCGAGGCACTGTTCGAGTTGCGGCGCGAGGACTGGCTGGGCCGCACCGCGGCCGACCTGCGGCCCGACAACGCCGGGCGCGAGGAAGAGGCGCACGACGAGCTGCTCTACGGCAGCGGCGGCATCCAGAGCTACGAAACCCGGCTCACGCTGCCCAGCGGCGAGGTGCGTGACGTGATCTTCAACAAGACGCTGTTCACCGGCATCAACGGTTCGGTCGGCGGCGTGCTGGGCGTGATCACGGACATCACGCAGCAAAAGCGCGTCGAGACCGAACTGCGCGACGCGAAGACGGCCGCTGAGGCCGCCAGCCGTGCCAAGAGCGAGTTCCTCGCGAACATGAGCCACGAGATCCGCACGCCGATGAACGGCATCATGGGTCTGGTCGACCTCACGCTCGAAACGCCCCTCACCGACACGCAGCGCCGCTACCTCACGCTGGTGCGCTCGTCTTCGACCTCCTTGCTCAACATCATCAACGACATCCTCGATCTTTCACGCATCGAGGCCGGGCGCATGAGCGTCGAGCATCTCGCCTTCGACGTGCGCACGCTGCTGCAGGAGGCCGTCGCGCCGCTGGAGCCGCGTGCGCGTGAAAAGAGCCTGCAGCTCACCTGCCTGGTCGCGCCGGACGTGCCTTCGCAGCTGGTCGCCGACCCGCTGCGGTTGCGCCAGATCCTGGTCAACCTCGTCGGCAATGCGATCAAGTTCACGCGCCAGGGGCGGGTGGACGTATCGGCGTGGCCCGAGGGGCAGGGCGGTGCGGCGGTGCTGCATCTGTCGGTGGCCGACACCGGCGTGGGCATCGCGCCCGACAAGCTCGAGCGCATCTTCGAGTCGTTCACGCAGGCCGACAGCTCCACCACGCGCGAGTTCGGCGGCACCGGGCTGGGGCTCACGATCTCGCGCCGGCTGGCCGAAGCGATGGGCGGGCGGCTGTGGGCGGAAAGCGAAGTCGGCAAGGGCAGCCGCTTTCATCTGACGCTGCCGCTGCTGCGCGTGCAGGCCGAAGACCCCGACGCACAAGCCGCGCGCGACTGGACCGCACTGGCCGCGCAGAACCTCAACCTCTCGCGCGACAAGGCCCGCTCACGCTTCGAGTCCACCGCCTATCGCGGCCTCGACGAACTCGAAGCCGATGCCGAGCCCGACGACGGCACCAGCGGCCTGCACGTGCTGCTGATCGACGACCATGCCGTGAATCGCTTCATCGCCACCAACCTGATCCGCCGCATGGGCCACCACGTCACCTGCGCGGTGACGGCGGCCGAGGCGCTGGCGCTGTGCGAAGCCGAGGACTTCGACCTCATCTTCATGGACATCCAGATTCCCGGCATGAGCGGCGTCGAGTTGACGCATCGCATCCGCGCGATGGAAGCGGTGCGCGGTTGGCGCTGCCCGATCGTCGCGTTGACGGCGCATGCCATGCCGCTCGACCGCGTGCGCTGCCTCGAGGCAGGCATGGACGACTACCTCACCAAGCCGGTCGAGCAGGACCGCCTGCAGGGCGTGCTGCAACTCGTCAGCCGCGCGCGCGCCTAGGAAGCGCGTCGTGGCGGCGGCGCACCCCGGCGCTGCGCCATCTCGTGGCCGATCTCGGCCAGTGCCGCCTCGCCGATGCGCGCGCGCGCGGCGGGGTAGACCAGCTCGTCTTCGACGCGCAGGTGCGCTTCATACAGCGAAACGAAGTGCGCCAGCTGCTGCTCTGCACCGGCGTCGAGCCCCGCCGAGCGGTGGTCGACCAGCGCCTGCAGCGCAGGGCGCAAGGCAGCCCAGGTCGACGCCATTTCGGCATGGTCGCGCTGGAGGCGTTGCACCGCCTCGCGCAGCGCGGCATCGCCGGCGGCCAGCAGCGGGGGGAACACGTGCCGCTCCTCGTCCTCGTGGTGATGGGGGGCCGCCACTTCGAAGTAGCGCACCACATCGGCCGCCGCCTCCCGTGCCGAGGTGTCGATGCCGTGTTCACGCAGGTAGCTCGCCAGCCGCTGCAGCCGTCGCAACGAGCGGCGCACGCGGTCATGGCAGGCATCGAGCATCTCGAACGGCTGATCGAAGCCGGCGGCAGGGCTGAGGAAACCAGGCAGCATGAAGACTCCTTCGTGGGGCGATTCTGATGCGCCCGGCACGACCCTGCTTGAGGCAGGTCAAGCAAGCGTTGCGGCCGCCTCGGGCAGTGCCCGCCCTGCGCAAGCCGTCACTCTCCGTGTAACTCCCAGGGCACAGCGCCCCGGCGCTGCACGCCTTTCTTGAGCCAGCGCAACGTCCGGCGGTCGGGTTCGGCCCACAGTTCCTCCCAAGCGAGGAGCCTGATCGTGAACACCGTCTCTGCCAGCCCCATCGAACTTTCCAAGCGCACGCTGCCGCTGCGTCCCGAAAAACCGGCCGGCCGCGCCATCCCACTCGACGCCCGCACCGCACTGTTGCAGGCCGCGCTGCAACCGGCCCGGGTGCAGCGCGACGCCGCCCACGCGTTGGCGCAGCTGGCCGTCGAGCACACGTTGCCGCCCAGCTGCCCGGTGTTCGGGCGCGCCGATGCGGCCCACAGCCTGTGGTTGGTGGCCTCGGGGCAGGTCGCGCTCGGCACCATGGCGCAGGGGCGACTGACGCAGCAGACGCGCCGCGTCGAACCCGGCCAGTGGCTCGACGTGGCGAGTGCCTGGCTCGGCGGCCCCTACCTCGAAGACGCCTGGACGCAAAGCGAGGTGCTGCTGTGGTCGTTCCGGCTCGACAGCGTGCGCGCGTGCAGCGTCGAGCACCCCTCGCTGGCCGAAGGCCTGGTGACCGTGCTCGCCGCCCGCGTGCGCGACCTCACCGAAGGCACGCTCGGCCTGATGCAGAAGGACGCCGAAGCACGCTGCGCCACCTGGCTGCTGCAGCATGCCGAGTTGCGGCCAGGGCGCGAGGGCACCACCGCGGTGGTGCTGCTGCGCGAGCGCAAGCGCGCGATCGCGCAACAGCTGGCCGTCACGCCCGAGACCTTCTCGCGCGTGCTGCGGCAGCTGCGCGACAAGCAGATCATCGAAGTGGCGGGCTATACCGTGCGCGTGCTCGAACTCGACACGCTGCGCCGCATCGCCGGTCCGTCTTGACAGCAAGCTGACAGGGCGCGGAAAGCGCCGCGACAGCGGCGTGGGGGGAAACCCGTTCGGGCGCGGCCACCCGCGTCCCTAGCATGGGCCATCCACTTGGAGGAGGCTGCCATGCTCACACGTCGCCATGTTGTATTCGGCACCGCTGCCGGCGCGCTCCACGCGGCGTGGCCATCGGCGCTCGCCCAACCCGCCGCGCCGCGCGCCGCGGCGGCCGCGATGCCGCGCGTGAAGGTCTACATCCCCGCCAATCCGGGCGGCGGCTGGGACCAGACCGGCCACAGCCTCGGGCGGGCACTGCAGGCCGGCGGCCTCGCACAGCAGGTCGACTACGAGAACAAGGGCGGCAAGGGCGGCACCCTCGGGCTGGCCGACTTCGTCGCGCGGCACGGCGACGATCCCGCCGCGCTGTTGATCGGCGGCATGGTGATGGTCGGCGCGATCGCGGTGAACCGCACCGAGGTGACGCTCGCCGCCGTCACGCCCATCGCCCGCCTGACCAGCGACTACATGGTGCTCGTCACGCCGGCTTCGAGCGGCTTGCGCGACATGAAGGCATTGGCGGCCGAGATGAAGCGCGACCTGTCCAAGGTGGGTTTCGCCGGCGGCTCGGCCGGGGGCGTCGACCACATGCTGGCCGGCATGATTGCCCGCACGCTGCGTGCCGACCCCGGCGTGCTGCAGTACCACCCCACCAGCAGCGGGCAGGACGCGCTGGCGCTGCTGCACTCGGGCAAGGCCCGGGTGGCGATCTCGGGCTACAGCGAGTTCAAGGCCGGCATCGACAGCGGCTCGCTGGTGCCGCTCGCGGTGTCGTCACGCCGCGGCCTGTTCGGCATCCCCTCGCTGCGCGAACAGGGCGTGGACACCGAACTGGCGAACTGGCGCGGTGTGTTCGCGGCCGGACGCATCAGCGACGCACAGAAGGACGCGCTGCGCCAGGCCGTCGTGCGTGCGACCGAAACGCCGGCGTGGCGGCAGGCGCTGGCCGAGAACAACTGGCACGGCTCGACCCTGCACGGCAAGGACTTCACCAACTTCCTGGAGATCGAGCAGGGCATTGCCAACGCGGTGACCCTGATGCTGAAGTTGAAGACGGCCTGAGACGGCGCCGACCGGTCGGTGCACGCTTCAGGCTACGCCCTGCTCAACGCGCGAGGCTCGGTGACGGGCCGGCTGCCCCGTGGCGCCAGCAGCCGTTGCAGGCGCTCGACCATCGCGCCTTCCGGCAGGGGCTTCTGCAGCACGAATTCCTCGTTCACGTCGCACAGCGCACCCAGGTCGGCAAAGCCGGTGACGAACAGCACCGGCAGCTCGGGATGCGAACGCTTGAGCAGCCGGCCCAGTTCGGCCCCGTTCATGCCGGGCATCGCGAAGTCCGCGATCACCGCGGCGATGCCCGCATGTCGCGCCACGACGTCGAGCGCCGCAGGCCCGCTGTTCGCCGTCAACACCTCGTAGCCGTGGATCTCCAGCACCGCGGCCGTCACTTCGCGCACGTCGTCGTCATCGTCGACCAGCAGCAGCGTCTGGTGCCGCCGCTCCTGCTCCTGCGTCGCATACGGGGCGTTGGCGGCCTCGTGCGGCAACGTTCCGCCAGGCACTTCGCTGCGAGCGCGCGGCATGAACACATGCACCGAAGTGCCCTGGCCGAGCCGGGTGTCGATGCGCACGCCGCCGCCCGACTGCTTGGCGAAGCCGTACACCTGCGCGAGCCCGAGCCCCGACCCCTTGCCGACACCCTTGGTCGTGAAGAAGGGCTCGAAAGCCTTGGCGAGCACCTCCTCGCTCATGCCGCTGCCGGTGTCGGTGACCGTGAGCGCCACGTAGTCGCCGGGCTCCGGCTCCTCGGCCCTCAGCGGCGCGCGCTCGAGCGTGACGTTGCGCGTTTCCACGCGCAGCGTGCCGCCCACCTCCATCGCGTCGCGTGCATTGATCGCGAGGTTCAGGATGATCAGCTCCAGCTGCGTCGGGTCGACCATCGCGCGCCACAGCTGCGGCGCCAGCGCGGTGTCGATCACCACGCTGCCGCCCATCGTCGTCTGCAGCAGGTCGCGCATGCCGAGCACCACGTCGTTGAAGTCGACCTCCTGCGGCTCCAGGCGCTGCCGGCGCGAGAACGCGAGCAGCTGCGTCGTCAGGGTCGCGCCGCGCTGTGCAGCGTTGCGCATCGAGGCGAGCCGCTGCAGCACGCGCTCGTCGATCGTTTCGGGCCGCTGCTGCAGCAGCCGCTCGATCAGCGCGATGTTGCTGAGCACCACCGTGAGCAGGTTGTTGAAGTCGTGCGCGACGCCGGAGGTGAGCTGCCCCACCGCTTCGAGCCGCTGCATCTGCTGCAGCGTCGCCTCGACGCGGCTGCGTTCGCCGATCTGCGCCTTCAGCTCGCGGTTGGTGGCCGCCAGCGCCTCGGCGGCTGCGCGTTCCTCGGTGACGTCGCGGCCGATCACGTAGAACAGCCCGTCGTCGCGGCTCGCCGTCCAGCGTATCCAGCGGTACTGCTCGTCGCCGCGGCGCAGCCGCACGTCGAAGGCGGCCGTGCCGGCGCTTTCCAGCAGCGCTGTCAGCGACTGCTGCGTGGCGCCGAGGTCGTCGGGGTGGATGAAGACTGCGAGGTTGGCTTCGTGGACGTCTTCGGGAGACCAGCCGAGCACGCGTTGCCAGGCCGGGTTGACGGCGACCAGCGAGCCGTCCGGGCGGCACACCCCCATCAGGTCGACGCTGAGGTTCCAGATCCGGTCGCGCTCGCGCGTGCGCTGCGTGACGCGTTCTTCGAGGTCCTGGTTGGTCCGGCGCAGCGCCTCGCTGATGCGTCGTTGTTCCGTCACGTCGAGCGCGGTGCCGATCAGGCGCGGCCGGCCGTCGCTGCCGGTGATGCGGCGGCCCTTGATGGAGACCCAGCGCACCTGGCGGTCGCGCAGCCCGATCACGCGGTGCTCGTACTCCAGCGGCGGCGCGTCGGGTTGCAGCGCGAGGTGCAGCGCGGCGTTCACCAGGTCGCGGTCCTCGGGATGCACGGCGTCGCGCAACATCGTCCCGTAGTCGGAGACGAAGCCGGCGGGCGCATCCACCAGGCGGCGCAGCCCGTCGTCGAACCACAGCTGGTTGCGCTCGAGGTCGAGGTGCCACACGCCGATGCCCGCGGCCTCGGTCGCGAGGCGAAACAGCAGTTCCACCTCGCGCTGGCGTGCTTCGCTCGCGCTCAGCGCCGCTTCGGCCTCGCGCCGCCGCCGGCGTTCGTCCTCCTCGGCCAGTGCCCGTTCCACCGCGCGCGGTAGCCGGCCCAGGCTGCGCTTGAGCACGTAGTCGGTGGCGCCTTCCCGCAATGCGTCGATCGCCAGGTCTTCGCCGACCACGCCGGAGACGAAGATGAACGGCACGTGCGGCACCTTGTCCCGCGCGATGACCAGTGCATCGAAGCCGTTGAAGTCGGGCAGCGAATAGTCGGCCAGGATCAGGTCAAGCGTGTGCGAGGCGATGGCCTGCTCGTACTCCGGGCGGCACGATGCCCGGACGATGTCGACGTCGAACTGCGTGCGCTGCAGGTGCGCGCAGATGATCTCGGCGTCGATGTCGCTGTCTTCGAGCAACAGCACGCGGGTGGCGCGACGGGTTTGCAAGGTGTCGGTCATGTGGCGCGTCCGGGGGGCGGTTCGTTGAGCACGCCCCAGAACATGCC
>NZ_CAMLJQ010000034.1 GCF_946480305.1 uncultured Caldimonas sp. | reverse complement strand
TTACCCGCCCGCCGGGGCGGACTCCCGGCGCGAAAGAGCAGGCTTGCGCAGCGATCCCCCCCGCGCCAGCGGGCACCCACCGGACACCCGAACGCCCGGGTAGCCAGCCCGCAAACGCAAACGGGGCCCGCAGGCCCCGTCCCATCCCCCGACCGCTCGCGGTCAGTGCTGAAGAATCTTCGACAGAAAATCCTTCGCCCGCACCGACCGTGCCTCCGGATTCCCGAAGAACTCTTCCTTCTTGCAGTCCTCGATGATCTTGCCCTGGTCCATGAAGATCACGCGGTGGCTGACCTTGCGCGCAAACCCCATCTCGTGGGTCACGCACATCATCGTCATGCCTTCCTGCGCCAGCTGCACCATCACGTCGAGCACCTCGCCGACCATCTCCGGGTCGAGCGCGGAGGTGGGCTCGTCGAACAGCATCACGATCGGGTCCATGCTCAGCGCTCGGGCGATCGCCACGCGCTGCTGCTGGCCGCCCGAGAGCTGGCCGGGGAACTTGTCCTTGTGCGCCATCAGGCCCACGCGTTCGAGCATCTTGAGGCCACGCTTCCTGGCCTCGTCCGTGCTCCGCCCGAGCACCTTGATCTGCGCGAGGGTGAGGTTCTCCGTCACGCTCAGGTGCGGAAACAGCTCGAAGTGCTGGAACACCATGCCCACGCGCGAGCGCAGCTTGGGCAGGTTGGTCTTGGGGTCGCTGATCGACACGCCGTCGACCAGGATGTCGCCCTTCTGGAAGGGCTCCAGCGCGTTCACGGTCTTGATCAGCGTGGACTTGCCCGAGCCCGACGGGCCGCACACCACCACCACTTCGCCCTTCTGCACGCTGGTCGTGCAGTCCGTCAGCACCTGGAAGGCGCCATACCACTTGCTGACGTTGTTGATTTCGATCATTGCCGACATGTTGTCGTCTCCAGATTCAAAGTCGCTGATGAGCCCGATGGCGCGTCAGCGAACGATCGCGATTTTCTTCTGCAGGCGCTTGACCAGTTGCGACAGCGCGAAGCAGATGACGAAGTAGACCACCGCGGCAGCAAGATACGCCTCGATCGGGCGCCCCATGTTCTTGCCGGCGATCTCGAAGCCCTTGAGCGTGTCATATGCACCGATGGCATACACCAGCGAGGTGTCCTGGAACAGGATGATCGTCTGCGTCAGCAGCACGGGCAGCATGTTGCGGAAGGCCTGCGGCAGGATCACGTAGCGCATGTTCTGGCCGTAGGTGAGGCCCACCGCCTGCCCTGCGAAGACCTGCCCGCGCGGGATCGACTGGATGCCGGCTCGCATGATCTCGGAGTAGTAGGCCGCCTCGAACAGCGTGAACGTGATGATCGCCGACATCTCGGCGCCGATCGGCTGACCGAGCACGAAGGGCACCAGCAGGAAGAACCACAGGATCACCATCACCAGCGGGATGGAGCGCATGCCGTTGACGTAGATCGTCGCGGGCACGGCCAGCAGCTTGACGCCCGACAGGCGCATCAACGCGAGGACGGTGCCCAGCACGATGCCGCCGATCATGGCGATCAACGTCAACTGGATGCTGAAGAGAAAGCCCTTCAGCACGTAGTTGCTGATGAGATCCCAGTTGTAGAAGGACCAATCGATGTTCACTTGCCGCCCCCCACGTAGCCGGGAACGCGCACGCGCGCCTCGATGAAGGCCATCACGCGGTTCACCGCGAAGGCCGAGACGATGTAGAGCGACGTCACGGCGAGGTAGACCTCGATGCCACGCGAGGTTTCTTCCTGCACCTGCATCGCGAACAGCGTCAACTCGGCGATCGACACCGCGAACGCGACCGACGAGTTCTTGATGATGTTCATCGCTTCACTGGTGAGCGGCGGGATGACGATGCGGAACGCCATCGGCAGGATCACGTAGCGGTACGTCTGCGGCAGCGTCAGGCCCATCGCGGAGCCGGCCATCATCTGGCCGCGCGGCAGCGCCTGAATGCCGGCGCGCACCTGCTCGGCAACCCGTGCCGACGTGAAGAAGCCGAGCGCGAAGACCACCAGCACGAAGGTGGACAACGACGCCAGCGGCGGCACCAGCACGGGGATCACGTGGTACCAGAGGAAGATCTGGACCAGCAGCGGGATGTTGCGAAACAGCTCGACCCAGGCATTGCCCAAAAACTGCAGCCCCTTGTGCGGGACGGTGCGGATCGTGCCGATCAACGCGCCGGCCACCAAAGCGATGACCCAGGCGCTGCCTGCAACCGACAGTGTCCAGCCCCAGGCCGAGAGCATCCAGGCGAGATACGTTTCGCCGGCACCCGTGTCCTGCAGGAAGACTTGCCAGTTCCATTGGTAAGTCATGTGGTTCTCCTCCGGCGTACGTCGTGCGACGCCCCCGGAACATTCTCGATTCGTTCAGTACAGGACAACCTGCCCGGCGGGCCGCCCAGCGCACGGCGTCGCGCCGCTGGAAGATCGTCCATGCCGCACTCACCGGTACGACACAAAAAAAGACCCACCCGCGCGGCAGGTGGGCCCTTGCGCGTGCGCCTTACTTGGCCGCGTAGGCTTCCATCGGCTTGTCGTTGGGGTTCGCGATCAGCTGCTTCAGCGTGTCGCCCATCGGCAGGTTCACGCTGACGTTCTTCGGCGGGATCGGCTTCATGAACCACTTGTCGTACAGCTTCGCCAACTCGCCGCTCTTCATCGCCGCACGGATGGAGTCGTCCACGGCCTTCTTGAAGGCCGGGTCGTCCTTGCGGATCATGATCGCGATCGGCTCGACCGACAGCACCTCACCGACCACGGCGAAGTCGCCCGGATTCTTGGCGTTGGCGATGTTGCCGGCCAGCAGGTTGTCGTCCATCACGAACGCATCGGCACGGCCCGACTCGAGGATCAGGAAAGAGTCGGCGTGGTCCTTGCCGAAGATCTCCTTGAACTCGACGCCTTCCGAGCGGCGATGCTTGCGCAGGTGCTGCACGGAGGTGGTGCCAGTGGTCGTCACGATGGTCTTGCCCTTGAGGTCGGCGATCGAGTCGATGCCGGACTTCTTGTTGACGGCCATGCGCACTTCGGTCACGTAGGTCGTGAGACCGAAGGCCACCTGCTGCTGGCGGGTTTCGTTGTTGGTGGTGGAGCCGCACTCGATGTCGACGGTGCCGTTCTGCACCAGCGGAATGCGGTTCTGGGAGGTGACGGGCGTGTACTCGATGGTCGGCTTGGTGCCGAGCTGCTTGGCCACGTCACCGATGATGCGCTCGCACAGTTCGACGTGGTAGCCGGCGTACTTGCCGCCGCCCAGCGTGAACGACAGGGGCGAGGAGGACTCGCGCACACCCATGACCACCTTGCCTGAGTCCTTGATCTTCTTCAGGGTGTCGGCTTGGGCAGCACCGGCGGCAACCAGAGCGGCGGCCAGCACGAGCAGAGGCTTCTTCATAGAGGCTCCTAGTAGTTTGAGCAAGACCCTCGGGGGGTCATTTAGAGGAACGGGATTCTAGGGATCGTCGTTTACGTAGTACTACGTACATCCCGCATCAGCGATACCGTAGCGAGCGAGAGCATCCCATCAGAACGGCACTTGGTCAGTCGGGTATTTCCAGAAGTCCTTGAGCAGATAACTCATGGGAAGGTTCAACGAAGCGTTGTTGGGCGGAATGGGACGCTGGAACCAGCGCTCGTAGACCGGATAGATCTCGCGGCTCAGGATCAGGCGCCTCATCTCGTCGTCAACCATCTTCTTGAACTCGGGGTCGTCCTTGGGGAGCATGATGGCCAGCGGCTCGATGGTCAGGAACTTTCCCACCACCTTCAGCTTGGACGGGTCGGGCCGACCGGCGATCAGGCCGTAGAGCAGCACGTCGTCCATGGCAAAGCCATCGGCCTCTCCCTTCTCCACCATCTCCAGCGCCTTCGCATGGTCGGGCGCTTCGAGGATGGTGATACGCAAGAGTCGTTCCCGGTTGGCCTGGTCGATGGCCTTCAGCGGGGTCGTGCCCTTGGTCGAGACGAGTTTCTTGCCTTCGAACTGCGGCAGGTCGTCGATGCCGCTGTCGGCGCGGACTGCATAGCGCGCACCTGTGATGTAGTGGGGCACCGTGAACGCGACCGTCTTGCGACGCTCGGCATTGTTCGTGGTGGAGCCGCATTCGAGCTCGGCCTTGCCTTCGGCAATGGCCTGGATGCGATTGGCGGGCGTCACCATCACGAACTCAGGCGCGAGCGCCTTCAGTTCGAGCTTCTTGCGCACCGCTTCGGCCAGTTGCAGGCACAGGTCGACCGCATAGCCCACAGGCTTCTTGTCGGCATTCAGATACGAGAACGGCACGGACGACTCGCGGTGCGCAATGCGGATCTTGCCGCTTTCGCGCAGGCGCTCGATCACGGGCCCCGCTTCCGCCACACCGGGCGCCATCAAGGCGGCAGCGCATGAGACACCTGCAAACGCGCTCGCGGCGCGCGCAACCCAACGACCGTACAACATGGTTAGGACCCTCACTCAACAGGCTCAGACTTCCAGGCGCACCGGTTGCGTGAGCTTCTCCGGCACGAGCAGTGCCTGCATTTCCTCCCGCGTCATGATCCCCAGTGCGTGTGCAGTGTCTGCGATCGACGCACCGGTGGCGAGTGCCGTTTTGGCAATCAGCGCAGCTTTTTCATAGCCAATGATCGGATTCAGTGCCGTGACGAGCGTGACGGACTCGGCCACGCGCTTCTGCAGCAACGGCAGGTTGGGCTGGATGCCCTCCACGCAGTTGACGCGCAGCGTCCGGCAGGCGTGGGTCAGGTGGCGGATGCTCTTGAACAGCGACCAGCCCATGATGGGCTCGAACGCGTTGAGCTGCAACTGCCCGCCTTCCGAGGCGAGCGTGATCGTCACGTCGTTGCCGATCACCTCGAAGGCGACCTGGTTCATCACTTCGGGAATCACCGGGTTCACCTTGCCGGGCATGATCGACGATCCCGCCTGGCGGGGCGGGAGCTTGATGTCCCCCAGCCCCGCCTGCGGTCCGGACGACAGCAATCGCAAGTCGTTGCAGGTCTTGGACAGCTTCACCGCCACGCGCTTGAGCACGCCCGACAGCTGCACGAAGGCGCCGGTATCCTGCGTCGCCTCGACCAGGTTGGCCGCGGGCTTCACCGGCACACCGCTGCATTCGGCCAGTTGCTGCACCGCCAGGTGCGCATAGCCATGCGGGGCATTGATGCCGGTGCCGATCGCAGTGGCGCCGAGGTTGACCTCCTCGATGAGCGCGCGTGCCTCGCGCAGCCGGGCTTCGTCCTCGCCGATCATCACGGCGAAGGCGAGGAACTCCTGCCCGAGCGTCATCGGCACCGCGTCCTGCAGCTGCGTGCGGCCGATCTTCAGCACGTTCTTGAAGGCCTCGGCACGCTCTTCGAAGGCGCCGCGCAACTCGGCCATCGCTGCCAGCAACTGCTCGATGCCGAACCAGGCGGCCAGGCGCAGTGCCGTCGGGTAGACGTCGTTGGTGCTTTGCGATGCGTTGACGTGGTCGTTCGGGTGGAGGGCGTCGTAGCGGCCCTTCTCGAAGCCGAGATGCTCGAGCGCGCGATTGGCGATCACCTCGTTGGCGTTCATGTTGGTCGAGGTGCCGGCGCCGCCCTGGATGACGTCGACGACGAACTGTTCGTGCAACTGGCCGGCGAGCAGGTCGTCGCAGGCTGCCTCGATGGCACGCGCGCACTCCTTGTTCAACACCCCCAGGCGCTCGTTCGTACGCGCTGCGGCCTTCTTCACATAGGCCAGGGCGCGCACCAGATCGGGCACCGCACCGATGGGCTGCCCCGAGATGGGGAAGTTCTCGACCGCACGGGAGGTGTGCACGCCCCAATATGCATCGGCCGGAATGTCCTTGTCGCCAAGGAAATCGTGTTCGTGCCGTACTGCAGGAGCGGAAGTCATCGGAGAAGTCTTCAGTCGATCTGGCCGCGACTGTAGGGCTGAGGCAAGTCCGATGCCAATGCTGTTTCTACGGGACGTTATGCAGCCGGCGCATGATGCACTAGGGTAAACACTATAACCATGCCGGCACCCGAAAACGCCGTGCTCAGCGTTGCTGCGGCTGCGTCGCGCGGGCTCCCGGCGGCTGCGATTCGAGCAGTTGACGCAGGGGCGGTACGGGGGTGAGCCGAACCTCTTCGGCATCGAGCTGGACCAGCCGCCAGGCGCCATCGGGCCGCTCGGGGTGCAGCAGCAGCGGGCGCCCCGTCAGCATGCCGACCTGCGTCCAGCGCATCATCGCGTCGATCGTCGGCCCGCAGTCGCGCTCGGCATCTTGCGCGCATGCCATCGCGACACGTGTCGGCTGCCGTGGCCGCGACTCTTGCAGCTGCCGGGCCAGCACACTTGCCAGCCGCGGGCGGTTCTCGCCGAGAGGTCGCACGTCCGCCGCGGCAAACCATTCCAGCCCGGCCGATGTCTGCAGGCCGTCGGCCGTGAGGTACAGCTCGCGCACGTCCTGCGGGAGCGCGTTGCCGGTGCGTTGTGCGAGCGACTGCAAGGCCAGCTCGGAAGCCGGCGCCGGCGCGTCCGCCCGGCTCTCGACGGCACGGACGAGCTGTGCCAGCGTCATCTGTCGCAAACGCTGCTCCGACTCGGCGAGCGCCCGGGCCTGCCGCTCCTCGTCGCTCAGCAGGGTGACGCCGATCAGGTGCGCGATCTGCGGTGCAGCGAGCACCGGCAGCGCCAGGATCCCGACATAGACCGCAGCGACCACGACCGCACGCGCGCCCTTCATGGGCTTGTAGCGCAGGTGTTCGATCAAGCCGTCCACCATGCGGATGCGTTGGGCCAGCGAGGTGCGCTGCGGCAGCAGCTGCTCGAGCAACTGGAACGACAGCCTCGCGAGCGCCTTCGCGTCGGGCGGCTTGGCCCGCGCCGCCGCGCGCCGATACCGCCGCTCGAACTGCACCTGGCGCCACAACGTGCGCCAGGTCAACACGCGCAACACCGCGAGCAGCAGCGCGATCTCGGCGTCGAGCAGCCACCACAACGCCGCCAGTCCGGCGAGCGCGACGGCTTCCAGCACGATCCGCACGACGGCATGGCGCCAGGGCAGCAACGCCTCCAGCACGTGGCCGCCATCCAGCGGCTGGAACGGCAGCAGGTTGAGCGCGTTGATGAACACCATGACCCACGCGAGCAGCGCCAGCGCAGGCTCCTGCGGCGCAATCCACAACAGCGCCAGGCCGAGCAGCAGGCCGGGCACCGGCCCCGCGAGGCTGACGAGCGCGCGATGCCAGGCGTTGGGCCGCGCCTCCTCCCCGAAGGCCACGCCACCGACGAGCGGCAGCATCAGCATCTGGGTGTGGCGGTAGCCGAGCGCGCGCATCGCCAGGTAGTGCCCCGCTTCGTGCAGCGCGACGACCACCAGCAGCACCCAGGCGAACGCCCAGCCGAACACGGCCGTGCCGAGCACCAGGAACAGCAGGCAGCTGCCCACGTAGAGCAGCCACTGCACCTCGGGTGCCGGGCTCGCCTTGGGCACTGCCTTGCCGGCCACGAAGATGAGCAGGCTGCGCTCCAGCGGCGCGGTCGCCTTCAGCATCGGACTGTCGGGAGGGAGCTGGCGCAGCACGGACCGCAGCCGGCGCAGGTTGCCGGCCACTCGCGCGACGAGCGCCGGCAGGCGTTTCGGCACGACGGCCAGGGCTTCGCCGTCCGGGCGACACCAGCCCTGCGCCACGCTGGCGTCGGCCATGCGGCTTTCATACTGCGTCAGGCGCGCCTCGATCTCTTCCGGCTGCCCCCAGGGCACGAAGTCGGGCATCCCTTCGGAATGCATCGCGCCGAGCTGCGCGTCGAATTGATCCTTCACGGTGGCAAAGGCGTCGCCCGCGGCGCGGCACACGAGAGGGTCCGGCGGCAGCAGGCTCCACGGCAGGTTGGCCGTGGCAACCATCAGCCCCTCGCGCACCTGGGCCAGCATGATGAGCACGTGCATGTTGGGCAGCTCGGCCGGGCCCGGCGCCATCAACTGCGCGATCAACGGGTAGTGGCCGTGCCGGTACACCCGCACCGGCTGCCAGGGACTCAACGCGCGCGGCGTCCCGCGCAGGTCCACCGCGTGGGAGAAGCTGAAGCCGAGTGCCGCCAGTTCGGCTTCCACCGGCTGAAGGATGTCGTCGACCGCAGCCTGCAGCCGGATCGGCGCCGGCCGTCGCTCCACGCGCGACGGAAACCGCAGCGACGCGAGCGCGCGAACGCGCGACACATGCGGCGCCAGACCAAAGATCAGCACGACCGCGACCAGCAATACGCCCCAGCCCATCGACTCCCCCGTTGTGCGGCGCCTGCCGCCCCTCTCCAGCGCGCCGCAAAGGGCGCACCACCGTCGCGCTATGGCCGGCGCGTGTCGCGCAGGTAGTCCCACAGGGCCTGCACGCCATGCCGCGAATGCTTGGCCACCTCGGGCCGCTCGCGGTAGATGCGCACGTCCATCGTCACCTCGTACGGCCCGGAAGGCGCGGCCAGCACCAGGCGTTTCGCGCGCAGTTCCTTCTTGACCGAGCTTGCGGGCAGGAACGCCAGGCCGTGCCCTTCGAGCGCCATCGCCTTCAGGCCTTCGGCCATGTCGGTCTCGTAGATGGCATCGAGGTTCAGCGGCACCGGCGAACGCTTGATGATCAGGTCGACCAGACGGCCGAGGTAGGCGCCCGACGCATAGCTCAGGAACGGCACGCGCTCGTTCGGCCGCCCGGGAATGCGGAACATCGGCTCGCCGTCGGCCCCGGCCTTGGCGTAGGGCGCTAGCGTCTCCTGGCCCAGGCTCAGCATCTCGTAGCGGTCGGGGTTGAGCTGCAGCGGCTGCGATGCGTGGTGGTAGGCGATCAGCAGGTCGCAGCTGCCTTCGGTCAAGCGCATCACCGCATCGTGCACGTTCAACGCGATCAAGCGGCTCTTGACGGCGCCGAAGCTCTTGCGCAGCCCCATCACCCAATGCGGGAAGAAGGTGAACGCGAGCGTGTGCGGCACGGCGAATTCGATCATGTCCTGCGCGGCGGAACGGTGCCCGCGCATCATGTTGCGGGTGGCCTGCAGGTTGCCGAGGATCTCGAGCGCCTGCGCGAGGAAGGTTTCGCCGGCGGGTGTCAGCCGGGTCGGGTACGACGAGCGGTCGACCAGGTCGATGCCCACCCAGGCTTCCAGCGCCTGGATGCGGCGCGAGAACGCCGGTTGCGTCACGTGCCGCAGCTGGGCCGACCGCGAGAAGCTGCGGGTTTCGGCCAGGCTGACGAAATCTTCAAGCCACTTGGTTTCCACGAGGGCGGAGTGTAACCACGTGGAACCCCGACGCGGCTTGGCGTTTGCCTTGGGGTGGCGCGCCCTCGCCACAAGCGGGCGCGCAAAGCGCATGAAGCGAGAAGAATCGACGTCTGCGCCAGCTTCTTGCATGCCACACCTCGTGCGCGGCAGTAGCATCGGCCCATGTCTGCCCGGGAACCCGCCAGCCCTTCCACGCAGTCCCCAGAACTCGCCCGCGAGAAGATCACCGAGGCGATCCAGCAGGTGCTGCTCGCGCAGGGGCTGGAGGCGGGGGCGGCCGAGGTGAGCCTGCGCTCCTATGGGGGCACCGACGGCCGGGTGCCCGCTCTGCTGGTGCTGGTGCGGCTCAACCAGTGGTCGCCGCAGACACTGCTGAGCAGCAAGGTGATCGAAAAGCGCCTGCGCGACGCGTTGTGGCGGCAGATGCAGGTGCGCATCGGCTATGTGTTCTGGCGCATCGGCAGCGATGTCGAAACACCTTTCGATCACCTGGAGCGGTTTCCGGCGGTGGCCCGGCGCGAGCGCGTCGAACCCCTGGTGGCGAAGGCAGCCGCCGCCGGCGCCGTGATGCCCGCAAGCGCCCCGGTCACCGACTGGACCGACCTCGACTCCCCGGTCGAACCCTCCGCCTCGAAGCGCCGCTGAGCGCCTGCGCCCGCATCAGCCGGCGCGTTGCACCGGCAACCACACCCTGAAGCAACTGCCCCGCCCCGGCTCGCTCTTCACGTCGATCGAGCCGCCGTGCTTCTGCGCGATGGAGTACGCGAGCGACAACCCCAGCCCGGTGCCGCTGCCCACCGGCCGTGTGGTGAAGAACGGCTCGAAGATGCGCTGTTGCACCTCCGGTGCCATGCCGACGCCGTCGTCCTCGACGTCCACCCACACCCGCCCGTCCTGCTGCCCGGTGCGAACGCAGACCTCCCCCCCGGGGCGGATGGCCTGCGCAGCGTTGACCAGCAGGTGCCGGAACATCTGTTGCAACTGCGACGGCAGGCAGTTCACCGCCGGCAGCGGCGCGCCGTCACACCGCACCTGTGCCTGGGCCGCAGCCAGCTCGGGTTGCGCCAGCTCGACCGCGCTGCGCACCCACACGTTCACGTCGGCACGCTCCCATTGCTCCTGCACGTCGACGCTGGAGAAGTCGCGCAGGTTCTGCACGATGGAGCGCACGCGCTCCAGCCCCTCGCGCGTCTCGCCCGCGAGCGCGGGCAGGTCCTCCTCGATGCCGCGGCTGGCGTTGTCCAGGCCGTGGGTGTCGTGCAGGCGCTGCAGCAACTCGCGGGCGTAGCTCTCGAGCGTGGACAGGTTCGAGGTCACGTAGCCGATCGGGTTGTTGATCTCGTGCGCCACGCCGGCCGCGAGCTGGCCGATGGAGGCCATCTTCTCGGACTGCACCAGTTGCGCCTGGGTCTGGGCCAGGCGGCGGTTGGTTTCCTCGAGCTGCCGGTTCAGCTGCGACAGGTGCTCGATGCGGTGCTGCTGGTCGATGTGCATGCGCAGGTTCTCGATCACGAGGGCCAGCATGTTGACCATGATCGAGCCGCGCTGCAGGTCGCGCTCCTCGAAGGGCGCATGCATCTCGAAGCGATTCATCGACATCACGCCGATCAGCTTGCCCTTGACCTGCAAGGGCCAGCACATCGACGACGTGGGGATCTTGCGCTTGCAATCATTGCTGGGCCGCGAGGTCTTGGACAAATCGAGCTGCCCGTTGATCAGCACCGGCTGGCGCTCCACCGCCACCCGGCCCAGCACGCCGCGCCCCAGCGGCACCTTCTGGCCGATCGCGTCGGCCGGCAGGTCTGTGCCGGCGACGATCTCGAGCACCTGCTCGGCCTCCAGCATCAGCGCCAGCGTTCCGCTACCGGCGGCAAAGCCTTCGGCAATGTGCTTGAGCATGACCCCCAGCGCCTCGTCCAGGTCGGTGGCGGCGGCCGCCGTCTGGCTCAGCGCGTACAGCTCCTCGATCCAGGACAGCTTGGACAGCCTCTCGCTCATACCCCACCCCCTCTGCTGCTCCCGTCATACCGACGCGCCCTGCCTGTGCCGCTCACCGTGCTGGAACGCCTCGCGCACGTGCGCGCGCAGTGCCTCGTCTTCCCACGGTTTGGTCAGGAAGCGATAGATCGCGCCCCGGTTGATCGCATCGGTCACGGTCTGCAAGTCGGTGTAGCCGCTCAGGATCATGCGCACCGTGTGCGGGTACAGGTCCTTGACCTGCCCCAGGAACTGCGTGCCCGTCATGCCCGGCATGCGTTGGTCCGACACGATCACCTGCACCTCGTTGCGCGCCAGCACGTCGAAGGCCTCCTCGGCGCTCGACGCGGTCAGCAGGCGGTAGCCGTCGCGGCGCAGCGCGCGGGCGAGCGCACGCAGCACGTTGGCCTCGTCGTCGACGAGCAGCAAGGTGCGCCGGTCGGTCTCGGCCGTGGCGCACAGCGATTGCAGTGCAGCGCTGCGCGGTACGGCAAGGAACTGCTCGAAGCCTTCCGCCGACAGCGGACGGCTCAGGTGGTAGCCCTGGACCTCGTCGCACAGGTGCCGGCGCAGGTAGCTCAGCTGCGCCTCGGTCTCCACGCCCTCGGCAATGACCCGCAGCTTGAGGTGGTGCGCGATCGCAATGATGCTCAGCACGATCGAGGAGTCGCCGCTGTCCTGGGTGATGTCGCGGATGAACGAACGGTCGATCTTGACCTTCTCCACCGGCAGCCGCTTCAGGTAGCTCAGGCTCGAGAACCCGGTGCCGAAGTCGTCGATCGACAGGCGCACGCCCAGTTCGCGCAGCCGACGAATGGTTTCGTCCGTGCGGGCGTTGGGCGCCATCATCACCGACTCGGTGAGTTCCAGTTCCAGCAGCTGCGGCTTCAGGCCCGACTCGCCGAGGGCCGCCGCGACCAGTTCGACGAAGTTCTGCCGCTGGAACTGCACGCCCGAGACGTTGACGGCGATCGGGCAATCGATCAGCCCGCGCGACGTCCATGCGGCCGCCCGCCGGCAGGCCTCATGGATCACCCAGTTGCCGATCTGCACGATCTGGCCGGTGTCTTCGGCCAGCGGCACGAAGCTCGACGGCCCGATCTGCCCGAAGTGGGGGTCGTTCCAGCGCAGCAGCGCTTCGATGCCGCACATCCGCCCGCTGCCCACCTCGAACTGCGGCTGGTAGTGCAGCTCGAACTCGCGGCCGCCGATCGCCTGCTGCAGGCGGTTGCGCAGGTCCAGCCGTTCGCTGGCAGAGCGGTCGAGGTCGTCGCTGTAGACGCAATACCCGTTGCGCCCCGCCTTCTTGGCGGCGTGCATCGCGATGTCGGCCTGCCGTAGCAGCAACGAAGGGTCGACCACGTCGCGCGGCGCCAGCGCGACCCCGACGCTGCAGCCGATGAACAGCGGGCGGCCCTGGTGTTCGTAAGGTTCGCCCACCACCGAGATGATGCGCGTGGTCACGCCGATCGCATCGGACTCCTGCACCAGGTCGGGCAGCATCACGATGAACTCGTCGCCCCCGCTGCGGCACACCGTGTCGCCCTCGCGCAGGCAGGCGGAGATGCGCCGCGCGGTGTCCTGCAGCACGCGGTCGCCGGCCTCGTGGCCAAGCGAGTCGTTGATGGTCTTGAAGTGATCGAGGTCGATGAACAGTACCGCGATCACGGCATGGTGCCGGCGCGAAAACGCGAGCGCCTGCTTGAGCCGGTCCTGCAGCAGCACGCGGTTGGGCAGCCCGGTCAGCACGTCGTGCGTGGCGCGGAAGGCCGCTTCGGCCTGGTAGCGCATGCGTTCCGTCACGTCGACCAATATGCCGATGAAGTGCGTCACGGCGCCTTCGGTATCGCGCACCAGGCCGATGTGGATCTCGTTGTGAAAGGGTGTGCCGTCCTTGCGGTAGTTGCGCAGCACCACGGTGGTCTCGCGCCGGGCCTTCACCGCGTCACGCAACTGCCCGATGCCCGGCTGGTCGCGTTCCTCGCCCTGCAGGAAGCGGCAGTTGCGGCCGATCACCTCCTCGCGCGTATAGCCGGTCATCTGCTCGAAGGCCGGGTTGACGTAGATGATGGGCGCGTCGTCGCCCGCGGCCTCGGCGATGACGATGCCGTTGACGCTGGACTCGATCGCGCGGTGGCTGACGTGCAGCCCCCGCACGGCCGCCTTGCGTGCCGTCACGTCGCGAACCACCACCATCGTCGCCGGCGTGCCGTCCCATTCGGTGGCCGACGCGCGCAGCTCCAACGCGCGCGCACCGCCGTGCGGCAGCGGCAGGTCGCGCTCCTGCGTCTGCGAGTGGTCAGTGGGCAGATCGGCCACGAGGTCTTTCCACGCTTCGGGAGCCAGTTGGCGCAGGCGCTGGGCCTGGCCGTTCTCGTACACCAGCCGCCCTGTCGCGTCGAGCACCAGCAAGGCATCGATCGCGTCCGCGAGCACCGTGCTCAGCGTGCGCTCGCGGCGGGCCACCTGGCGCTGCGCATCGAGCAGCGCCTCCAGCGTCTGCTGCCGCGCAAGCGCATGGCGGAAGCTGCGCCCGATGGCATCGGCACTCAACTCACCCTTGACCAGGTAGTCGGCCGCGCCGCCGGCAAGCACCTGTTCGTCGATCGCGTCGTCGCTGCGGCCGGTGAGCACGATGATGGGCGTGCGCACGCCGCTCGCCTGCGCCTGCGCGAGAAAGTCCTCCGCGGTGTGGGCGCCGAGGTAGTAGTCGACCACGTAGAGCCCGAAGCCGCCCATGCGCATGCGCTGCACGCCGTCGTCGAAGTTGTCGCAGCGGTTCAGTCGGTAGCGGCGCGGCCGCAGTTCGTCGACCATGTCCTTGAACAACAGGTAGTCCTCGCTGTCGTCTTCGATCACGAGGACGTCGATCGGCTGCTTCATGGCGTGGAGGTTTCCTGCAGTTGCATGCCGAGCCACTGCCCGGCCAGGTGCCGCACCAGCCGGTCGAACTCCAGCAGCGTGACAGGCTTGGTGAAGAAGGCGCTGGCGCCGTCGCGACAGGCGCCCTCGCGGTCGCTGTCGGACGAAGAGGTGGAGCACACCACCACGGGCACCCTGCACAGCACAGGGTCCGCCTGCATGCCACGCAAGGCAGCACGCCCGTCGAGCACCGGCATGTTGAGGTCGAGGATCAGCAGGTCCGGCAGCGCCGCACCCCGGGCGCAGCGTGCTCGCAAGTCCCGCAGCAGCGCCTCGCCGTCCTCGACGAACTCCAGCCGGCAGCCGACGCCGGCGTCGATGAACGCGCAGCGCAGCAGATCGCGGTCGTCGGCGTCGTCGTCCGCGACCAGCACGAGAGGCAGGGGGTCGTGCGCGTTCATGACGTGTGTGCAGCGATCACGCTGTCCTGGGTCGCGGGAGCTGGCGTGCCGTCACGCGGCTGCAGCACCGGAAAGGTCAACACGAAGCGCGCGCCCATTCCCGGCGCCGAGGTCACCTCCAGGCCGGCACGGTGACGCTCCGCGATCTTGCGCACGATGGCCAGGCCGATGCCGGTGCCTTCATACCGGTCGCGCCCGTGCAGGCGCTGGAACGGCATGAAGATGCGCTCGGCATGTTGCTGCTCGAAGCCGATGCCGTCGTCCTCGACGTGGAGCGCCAGGTGGGGCTGCGGCTGCGAGCCTCCCGGCGGCGTGAGCTTCACCGCATGCGCATGCAGGCGGATGTGCGGCGGCTGTCCCGGCCGACTGAACTTGATGGCGTTGCTCAGCAGGTTCTGCAGCAGGTGCTCCAGCTGGCCCGCGTCGGCGTCGATCTCACCCAGTTCGCCCACCTCGATCACCGCGCCGCTGCGCTCGATGCTGCTTTCCAGGTCGGACAGCACGGCCTGCACCACCTGCGCCAGATCCACCCGCTCGAACGTGCGCTGGCGCGTCGACACGCGCGAGTACGACAGCAGATCGGTGATCAGGCGTTGCATGCGGCGCGCGGCATTGTCGAGGCGGTCGAGGTAGTCGATGCCCTCGCCGGCCAGCGCGTCGGCATGGCGCACGCGCAGCCGGTCCGAGAACGCGAGCACCTTGCGCAGCGGCTCCTGCAGGTCGTGCGAGGCGACGAACGCGAAGTCCTGCAGCTCGCGGTTGGTGCTCTTGAGGTCGTGCAGCAGGCGGTCGAAGGCCGCCTCGGCAGCCCGTCGTTCGGTCACGTCGCGGGCCACCGCGTAGACGGTGCCGGCCGGATCGATGCTGCCGGTCCACTCGATCCAGCGGTGGCGTCCATCGCAATGGCGCAGGCGGTTGACGAACGCGCGCACGGCGCCGTCCCGGCGCAATGTCTCGAAAGCCAGCGCGGTCGCCGCCTGGTCGTCCGGGTGCACGAAGTCGAGGAACGGCGTCGAGAGCAGGGCCGACTCGTCGTGGCCGAGCGTCGACACGAAGGCCGGGTTCACCTGGCGCAGCCGGCCCTCGCGATCGGCCGTGCAGAACATCTCGCTCGACAGCCGGAAGAACGCGTGGCTTTCGCGGATCGCGTTCTCGGCCGCCTTGCGCTGGGTGATGTCCAGCCCGTAGATCACGATCAGCGGGTCGACGTCGTCCAGGTCGCCCAGGTATGACAGCGTCAGTACCATGTGGCGCAGCGCCGATCCTTCGGCGGCGGTCGCGAGTTCGACCTCGCTGCCCTGCACGCGCTCGCGCGCCACGCTCGAAATCGCCGCGAGCAGCCGGTTGCGGTCGTCGCCGTTGACGACGCTCGCCAGCGAGCGCCCCACCGCTCGATCGGCCGGCACACCGAACAGGCGCGTCGCACCCTTGTTCCAGTCGACCACGCGGCCCTCCAGGTCGACCAGCGCGATCGCGTCGTGCGTGCCGGCGATCACCTGCGCATGCAGCCGCAGCCGGCGCAGGTTCTGCTTGGCGCCGGTCACGTCATAGGCCACGGCGTAGTAGCCCACCGGCCGCTCGCCCACGTAGGTGGGCACCACGGTCACCGACAGCTCTCGCAGGGCTCCGCTGCTGTGGCAGGCGAGCACTTCGTGCGTGCTCGAAGCGGGCTTGCCGCCGTGCAGCGCCGTCTCCGACGGCTCTTCGCGGCTCCAGCCGGGCACGACCTTGCCGAACGGCAGGCCCAGCAACTCGTTTCGCTTGTAGCCGAGCAACGCGGAACTGCTGCCGTTCATCTCGACGATGGTGCCGGCGATGTCGAGCGCGAACACCGCCGCGGGGTTGTGCTCGAACAAGGAACGGAAGCGCTGTTCGCTCTCGCTGAGTGCCTGCTTGTTCCTCCAGTGCTGTGCGGCGATGCCCGCCAGTTGCACACCCACCGCCATCAGCTCGCCTTCGTGCACTTGCGGGCTGCGAGGCTGCGTGTGCCACAGCATGAGCAGGCCCAGCACCTCGTCGTCCTGCCCCATCACGGGCACGCACCAGCAGGCACGGAAGCCGCCCGCTTCCACCAGCGGGCGCTGGGTGCTCCACATCGGGTCCTGCTGGAGGTCCACGGCGAACACCGGCGCCTTGCCGTCCACGACCTGCCGCCACATCCCGTGGCGCGCGTCGACCGCCTCGGACAGGGCCCGCGCAAAGGGAGCGGGCAAACCCGGTGCAGCCACCGTCACACGGCCTTGCTCGCCATGGTCGAGCAGGGCCACGGCGCCCTGCATGCCGGGCACCTGGGTCTCGAGCATCAGTACCACCTCGTCGAGCACGCTCAACAGCGGCATGCCGGAAGCAATGCGGGAGAGGATGCGGTGCTGGTCCGCCGCGAGCTGGTCCTTCAGCCGACGCGAGCTCAGGTCGCGGGCCACGCAGTAGACCCTGCCCAACGTGGCCGACCAGTAGGCAGACCACATCGTCGTGACCAGGTGGCCGTCCTTCGCGACGATGCGGTTCTCGAAGTCGCGCGTCGGGTAGCCGGCCATGACCTCGCTCATCGCCATCATCGTCTTCAGCACGTCTTCGGGCGCCACGAGGTCGAGATAGGGCTTGCCGACCAGCTCCTGCGGGGCGTGTCCCCACATCGCCTGCACCGCGGAGTTCGCACGCACGAAATTGCCGCTGCCGTCGAGGATGCAGATCGCGTCGAGCGAGTTGTCGAGCGTGAGCCGGTTTTCTTCCAACGCGGAATGCAGGTGCAGCTCGGCCTGCCGCCGCTCGGTGTGGTCGCTGAAGCAGATGGCCAGTTGCCCTCCGCGCGGGTGCACCCGCACGTTCAACCAGCAGGCGGTGCCGGGCAACAGCAGTTCGCCTTCGGTCGTGCAGCCGCAGCGCAATGCTTCGACGCACAGCCGGTGCATCTCCCGGTGGGCGGCGCGGGGAAAGCACCGCACCGCAAGCCGCCCCTGCAACCCGTCGAGTTCGTGACGCGTCAGCTCGGCGGCACGCGGGTTCGCGAACACGATGCGCCCACGCTCGTCCAGCAGCACGAACCCCTCGCTCATCGACTCGACGGCCGCCATCATCTGAAGCTGCACCGTCTCCAGGCTGCGCCGGGCTTCCAGGTGCCGCAACTCCTGCGCTGCGAGCTCGCGGTCGCGACGGCGCCCCTCCTGGGCGAGCTGCCGGCTGAGCGCCGCGGCGAACGCAACGAACAGCCCGCCGCACAGCATCAGCGGCAGCACGTCGCTCATCAGCTCGCGCACTCGTGCTGCGCTGGGGCGCACCTGCACCTGCAGGTCGCCGGCAAACGCCTGCGCCACGCTGCTTCGCGACACCAGTGCGGCAGCCGCGCCATCGTGTTGCCAGAGCAGTTCGCCGCCTCGATGCACGACGTCGAAGTCGAACCACTCCTCGATGTGCGCCATCTCCGTGATGAACAACGACGGGTGGTCGAACAGCCCGGACAGCGCGAGCGATGCGTCGCGCCCCTGCGAGTCGACTTCGATCACGGTGGCCCTCGCCCCGAAGTGCACCGATGCACTGCGACCGCTCGGGGGCGCGCGCAGCGGATGAGGGTCGCTCGCGAAAATACGCTGCATTTCGGCAAGCGCCGCATCGCCGCTTGCGGCCTCTCGCACGGCGACCAGCCGTCGCCCGTCGCCCTGCTTCAGCACCAGGGCGCGCAGGCCGGGCATGTCGCGCAGGTAGGCGCGCGCTTCTTCTTCGAACGCCGCGGAGCCGCGCCGGGCGATTCGGTCTGCGAGGCGGCCCAGGGCCTGCTCGGACTCGCCCACCGCCCGCTCGGCGAGCCGCGCCAACTGCCCTGCCGCCACTTGCGCATCGCCACTCAGGATGTGCTCCCGTGCCTGCGCCACCGACACCCACACCTGGGTCACCACCACACTGCCACCCAACGCCAGCACAGCCGCCCACCGGTCCAGCCCGCGCAGCCCTCTTCGCGCGTGCGCCGGCAACACGACCAGCAGGCAAAGCGCGAGCAGCGCCGTCATGGGCCTTGCATCGACCAGCAGCCATGACACCGGCGCGCCAAGCAGCCCCGCCACAGACGCCCCCCCGGTGACCAGCGCGGCACCTGTCGCGGCTGCCGGCGCATAGCGCCCAGCCGCTGGTGGCAGGGCGAGCGCCACCCCCATCAGGCCGAGCCCGAGGGCAACGCTCGGCAAAGCGATAGGCCCGCTCACGCCCCAGGCAGCGCAGCCGGCGAGCAGCAGCGCCGCAACGAAGCTTGAGGCGCGGGTGAGTCCCGACGCTTGCAGCACCAATGCCAGACTGGCAAGCACCAATCCGGCCGACGGCGCCAGCCCTTCCCGCACGAGCCCGCCCCCGCCATAGCCCAGCGGCAGGTGCCCCAGCACCGTATTGGCCAGCACGACGGCCGCGAGCCCCAGGCAGCACAGCGCCCACAGGAGCGCCGCGAGCGCGACGGTCGGCCTCACACCGCCGAGCCGGTCGAACCTCGCTGGCAGGGTCGGGCCCTTCACCATGCACCGGCGTGCCGCTCAGGCCGCCGCCTCCGCAACCGCCCGGTCGGCACCGCCGCCGCGACGCACCGGCAGCCAGACGCTGAAGCAGGTGCCGCGGCCCAGTTCGCTGTCCGCCTTGATCCAGCCGCCGTGGTTCCTGACGATGTTGTAGGAGATCGACAGCCCCAGGCCCGTGCCCTTGCCGACCGGCTTGGTCGTGAAGAAGGGCTCGAAGATGCGGTCCTTGAAGTCCGGGGAGATGCCGACGCCGTTGTCCTGCACCTCGATCAGCACACCATCGTTGACGCTGCTGGTGCGGATCTCGATCACGCCCTGCTCGGCGATCGCGTGCGCGGCGTTGACCAGCAGGTTCATCAGCACCTGTCCGATCTGCGCTGGCAGGCATTCGATCTGGGGCACCTGCGAGAAGCGCCGCTCGACGATAGCCTTGTACTTGATCTCGTTGTTGACGACGTTCAGCGTGCTCTCGATGCACTGGTGCACATCGGCGAGCTGGAAGTCGTCGGCATCCTCGACGCGCGAGAGATCCTTCAGCGAGCGGATGATCTGCTTGACGCGGTCGATGCCGTCCTGCGATTCGGCGATCAGCGAAACGATGTCCTCGGCCAGGAATTCGATGTCGATCTCGCGCTTGAGCGCGGCCACCTCGCGCGACTCGTTGCCGCTGGCCTCATAGGCGCGGATCAGCCGCAGCAGGTCGTTCACATAGGTTGCGAGCGAGTTGATGTTCGAGAACACATACCCCATCGGGTTGTTGATCTCGTGCGCCACGCCGGCTGCAAGCTGGCCGATGGCCGCCATCTTTTCGGACTGCACCAGTTGCCGCTGGGCCTGCTGCAGCCGCTCCAGCAGTTGCTCGCGTTCCTCGCCTTCGGCGGCGCTGCCGCCGGTACCACCGCCACCGATCGTCATGTCGGGAGAGGTCATCTGCTGCCTTTCATGGAGCTGGTCTGGAAGAGGGCTCACGCCGCGGGCGCGGTTGCCGGGGCGTCCACCAGTACCTTGATCCACAGGAACTCACCGGAAAAATGCTCGTAGCGCTGGATCTGCCGGATCAGCGCGCCGTCGAGGATGTGCCCCTGCGACAGCAGCAGCGTGCCCGCCTTGGACATCAGGTCCTGGCCGACCTCCATGCCGGGCTCCAGCTGATCGCTCGACAGCAGCTTGGTCTGCTTGGGCGTGGCCACCGACTGGTTGCGGCTCTTCAGGAAGGCGTCGACGCAGCGCGGGTCATACAGCGTGCCGCGCCCCTGCCGCAAACGATGGAACACGTGCTCCTCCGGCAACTGCGCCAGCTCGATCACGCCGCAGCGGTAGTGCTCGTAGTCGGTCAGCACCCGCAGCAGCCGCGAAGGCAAGGGAATCGCATCGCCGATCGCACCGTCCGGCTTGCCGGTGCCGTCGAAGTTCTCGTACAGGTGGCGCAAGATGGTGCCGGCCGGCGACAGCGAAGGCAGCGCCATCAGGTAGGCCTCGCCCGCCACCGGGTGGCGGCGCAGCCGGGCGCGCTGGTCGCGGTTCAAAGCCGCGAACGGCACGCGCAGCAATTCGTCGGGCAGCCCCAGCTTGCCGACGTCCTGCAGCAGTGCGGCGAACGTGAGGTCGGTGACCTGCTCGGCGCTCAGGTTCAACTCGGGCGCCACTTCGCGCACGTAGCGCGCAACGGTGCGCGGGCAGCCGGCGGCAATGCCGGAGCGCGCAGCCACGAGGCTGGACAGCAGCTTGACCGTGCTCGTGAAGTCGGACTTGAGCCGGTCGGTGGCGGCTTCCAGGTCGGTCAGCGTCTTCTGCAGCTCGGCCGTGCGTTCGGCCACCAGCTGCTCCAGGCCGGCATTCAGCCGCTTGAGTTCGTCGTTCTGCCGTTGGGTCAGCTCCCGCAGTTCGTCGCGCTCGCGCTCCAGCAGCCGGCGCTGCAACCCTTCCTGCACGGCCTCCAGCAGGAAGGGCTCTTCCCAAGGTTTGGTCAGGAAGCGGAAGATCTCGCCGTCGTTCACGGCCTCCAGCGTCGAGCGCAGATCGGCATAGCCGGTCAGCAGGATGCGGACCGTCTCCGGCTGCCGCTGCCGCACCTCGCGCAGCAACTCGGCACCGGACATCCCCGGCATGCGCATGTCGGAGATGATCACGTCGATCGGATGGGCCGCCAGGATCTCGAGGGCCTGCGCGCCGCCGGCAGCCGTGTGCAGCGTGCAACCGGTGCTGCGCAGCGCCCGGCGCAACGAGCTGACCACGTGCGGCTCGTCGTCGACGATCAGCAATCCGGGCGCATGGGGCGGTTCCTCAACGAGCGTTGTCGTGTCCATCTTGGGCGGTATACGGATGTCGACCGACGCACGCCTCGCCTGCAGGGGCGCCGGACAACCAAACAAGCAACTCAGAAAGTTTTCGGCTCGGCAGCGCGCTGCTTGATACGCGGGAACCCTGCCAAGCGCCGGGATGTGCAGTATTTCTCGCTTGCGCCGCCAATCCCCCCAGGTCGGTGGCGAGCGCGCCGTTTGCACAGCCTACCCCTCAAGTCACGCCGGTGCACGCCGATAAGCTGGGTATCTGTCAACGCTGACAGTCACCCTTGTGCCGGCGCCCTCACGGGAGCCGGCTGGCTTCGCACGGTATGTCCGATCCTGTCGAATCGCTTGCCGCATTGACCATCCACCGCGATCTGGACGCGCTCGACGGTGCGCTCGTCCATTCGCTGGCGGAGCTGCTGCAGCCCCGTGCGATCGCGATCCACCGGGTCGTGGGCCTGAGCCATCGCTCCAGCCGCTGGGCCATCAGCGCCCGCCTGGGCACGCTCGTCACGCAGGGGCGCCCCGCTGAACGCAGCCCGCTCGACGACGACCTGCCGCCGCTGTCGGCCCTGCCCGCGCACCAGGCCTGCCTGGACAGCGGCGAGATTCACACCATCGAACCGGCGGCCAGCGGGATGGGCATCGCCGTGACGTTGTTCCCGCTGATGTCGACCAGCGGCCCGGTCGCCGTGCTGGAGGTCCAGTCCGACCAGTTGCTCGATCCGCAGGAATCGCAGACGGTCGCCAGCATCCTGCGGGTGTTCCAGAACTTCTGGAACGTGCTCGACGAGAGCGAGCGCGACACGCTGACCGGACTGCTCAACCGCAAGACCTTCGACGATGCCTTTTTCAAGACCGCGCACACGCTGCCCGGTGCCACCTCGGCAGGTGCCGGGGCCACCGGGTGCTGGATCGCGGTGTTCGACATCGACCACTTCAAGTCGGTCAACGACCGATTCGGGCATCTGATCGGCGATGAGGTGCTGCTGCTGGTGGCGCGCATGCTGCGCGAGATGTTCCGCCACCATGACCGGCTCTACCGCTTCGGCGGCGAAGAGTTCGTCGTGCTGCTGCGCTGCGACACCGAGGAAGACGCGCGCCGCGCACTGGAGCGCGTGCGCGAGCGCCTCGCCAACCATGCCTTCCCCCAGGTCGGCCGGGTGACGGTCAGCATCGGGTATGCGCAGGTGCTGCCCGGCGACACGCCAAGCAGCGCCTTCGGCCGCGCCGACAAGGCCGTCTATCACGCCAAGCAGAACGGCCGCAATCGCGTGTGCAGCCACACCGAGCTGGTGCAGCAGGGGCACGCCCCCTCGGAGGAGAGCGTGGTCGGCGAGGTCGAATTGTTCTGACCGGTCGGGCCGGGACGCGGCTGCATCACTCCCAGGGCAGCATCAGCGTCAACAGCAACAGCTTCTCGAACTCGTCGCCGAAGCGGTCGATGATCTGCTGCGGGTCCGGGCAGAGCTTGCCGTCCGTGATCAGCCCGAACTGCACGCCGCCGCCATACGACAGGATGCTCACCCCCATGCCGATGTCGCCGGACTGCGGCACCCAGAACATCACCTGCTTCAGCGTGGCACCGCAAAAGCTCAACGGCTGGCGCGGCCCGGGCACGTTGGTCATCACGGCGGTGGCCTTCTTGGCGAACATGTTGAGCAGCGCCGCCTGCACCGGCTTGATCAGCAGGCCCGCCACGGCGAGCAGCGCAAACGCCAGCAGCGGCTGGTAGCTGCCTTTCAGCTCCGCCATGCGCTGGCGCACCGCGTAGACGCGCTCGACCGGATTGCTGATGCCGATCGGCAGCACCAGCGGCACCAGCCCGAAGCGGTTGCCGAGCTGGTGCGCCTTCTCCATCGGGCGCAGGTTCACCGGCACCATCGCGCGGATCTCCTTGCCGGCCGGGTCGTCGCCGTGCGAGCTGAGGTAGCTGCCGATCGCCCCGGCCACGCAGGCAAGCAGCACGTCGTTGATGGAGCAGTTCAAGGCCTTGCCGACGGCTTTCACGTCGTCGAGCGGCACCGGCTCGCACCAGGCCACGCGCTTGCTGCGGCCGGGCTTGCCTTTCAGGCGGGTCGGCGAGTCGTCGGGCATCAGCGCCAGCGCGGCGGCGTCGGTCACCACCTGGTAGCCGGTGCGCGCCAAATCGAGCGAGCCGAGCAGCGGCTGCCCCGGGTTGGAGAGCATCTCCATCGACTTGACCACGCCGTCGCCATACATGCCGATCGCCTTGACCGTCATGTCGGTCAGCGGCTTGAGCACCGCGTCCGCCAGCCAGTCGCGCTCATCGTCGGTGCGGCGGGCCTTGACCGGCGGCGCCGCGCCGCCATCGGTGATCGACAGCATCACCGAGATCAATGCGATGCCGTCGGCGATGCAGTGGTGGATGCGCGCGATCAACGCGCTGCCGCCGTCGTGGTCCTCCACCAGGTGCAGCTGCCACAGCGGGCGCGCGGTGTCGAACGGCGTCATCGTCAGCTCGGCAATGCGCGCCTGCAACGCCTGTTGTGCGCTCTGCCCACGCTTGCGCCGGATCGGCTCGCGCACCACATGGCGGTGCAGGTCGAAGTCGTCGTCGCGAACCCAGGCGGCCCCCATCGGGTCTTCGACGACCTTCTGGCGAAAGCGTGCGTACTTGAGCAGGCGCTCCTCGACGCGCCGGCACAAGGCCTCGTAGGGCACCTTCGGCGTGAGCAGCCACACGCCGACGATCATCATCAGGTTGGACTCGTTGTCCATCCGCAGCCACGCGGTATCCACGCGCGACATGCGTTCCATGGCTTTGGGCATGGAGCCCCTCCTCTATTCTTCGCGCACGATGCGGTCTAGGATGCGCACCGTCAATCGACGTTTCCACCAACGAGGATCCCCATGAGCGACTTGAAAGCCCGCTTCGAGCAAGCCATTGCCGAATCGAAGACCCTGCCCGAAAAGCCCGACAACATGACGCTGCTGAAGATCTACGCGCTGTACAAGCAGGCGTCCAGCGGCGACGTCGAAGGCTCGCGCCCGGGCTTCACCGACATGGTGGGCCGCGCCAAGTGGGATGCCTGGAATGCACTGAAGGGCAAGTCCTCCGATGAGGCGATGCAGGAGTATGTTGATCTCATCGAATCGCTGAAGTAAGGCCCCCCCTACGCGCTTCGCGCGCCCCCCGAGGGGGCGGCGCTGGCGGACCGGCGGAGCCGGATCCGCGGCGCCACTCGGGCGGGCTGCGCCTTGCGGGGGAACGGCCCTGCGCTTGAACGGGGTGGCGTGCCGGCCATGCTGAAACACGGCTACGGGCTCGACCTCTGTGCGCGGCTACTTGGTGGCCTTGGGTGACTTCTTCGCCGCTGCGGTTTTGGGGGTGGCCTTCTTTGGGGTTGCGGGTTTGGCGGCGCGCGCGGACTCCTCGGCCAGCAGGTGATCGAGGTTCTTCTCGATCTCGCCCTCGATCGTCTTCTTGAAGGCGCCGAGCAGCAGGCCCAGGCGGGCGTGCAGCTCGAACTGGGTGGCTTCGACCTTGAGCGTGCCCTTGACGCCGGAGCGCTCGAAGTGGACGACGTCGCAGTCGCCGCCTTCTTCGACGGTGCACTCCATCTCGAATTGCTCTTCCGCGTCCTCGGCCCATTTCCAGGCGATTTCGCGGGCGCGGGCGAGGCCGAGCTGGTGCTTGCGGCGGATGGCGATGTCGCTCAAGGCCTCGCTCCTTGCGGCGGTGCCGCGGTGTGTGTGGTCGACCCTCTGTCTTGCATGACGTCTCCTGCGGTATCGGGCACTTGCAGCGCGCGCCGTCGCTCTTCCTTGGGCAGTTGCGCGAGGCGCTTCACTTCTTCGTAGAACCGGTCGAAGTCGCGGCCTTGCGCTTCGAACAACTGCTCGAAGCCGGGCACGAGTTCGTTGTAGGCAGCCAGCACACCGAGCGACGCGTTGTTGGCGCGCCCGAACCAGGCATCGTAGCCGGCATAGCCCCCCCAGCGCTCGCGCTTCATCGTTTCGTAGTCGGCGCGCAGCTGGGCGAACAGCTCCGCCTTGCGCTCGCGCATGGCCTCGGGGGCCAGCCGGGTGCGGTAGAGCACCTGCAGCTTTTCGCGGTAGCCGAGCGTCAGCGCACGGAACTCCTGGCGACGCTGGTTGAACTTCTCGTACTCGGTGCGGGCCTGCTCGGAGGCATGCGTTTCGAGCCAGCGCCGGCCGCCGATGCGTTCGACGGCGGTGGCGAAAGATTCGTTGAAGGTGGTGTCGCCCTTGGCGAACGCGACCTGGTGCGCCAGTTCGTGGAAGATCAGCCGCGCCAGCTCGCCTTCCGGGTAGTGGATGAAGGTGTTGAGCAGCGGGTCGTCGAACCAGCCGAGCGTGGAATACGCCGGCACGCCATACACGGCCACTTCGTAGCCTTCGGCGCGCAGTTCATCGGCCAGCCGGTCGGCCTCGGCCTTGTCGTAGTAGCCCCGGTAACCGACGCAGCCGACGACGGGAAAGCACCAGGTCTTCAGTTCGAGGCTCAGCTCGGGTGCCGCGACGATGTTCCAGACCGCCGCAGGACGACGCAGGTCGGCATAGCTGCGGTAGCTGCCGTTGTCCGGCAGCTTCAACTCGCTGACCGCGTAGTCGCGGATGCGTTGGGTCAACACGAGCCGCTCGCGCAGGGTCTGCGGCGTATCGTTCGACGCCACCCACTGCGGTACCGGCCGTGCGTCGTTCAGCAGCGAGAAATGCCCGCGCACCGATTGCGCGAGGTAGCCGACCGAGCCGCAGCCGGCCAGCCCGAAACCCGCCAGCGCCGACGCGGCCAGCACCGTGACGAACGCCAGTCTTCGACGTGCACGCATGTTCCTGAGGTCACCTCCGTGCCGGAAGTCTAAGAGACGGGTCGGTGCACGGCATCGGCATGGATGCCCTCACCCTGCCTGCACCTCGACCAGCACGTCGTAGAAGCACGGTCCCCGGCCGATGTCGGTGAGCTGCTGGTGGGTCACCTCGTTGACGTTGCTGCCGCGCATGCCGAGCTTGCGCCACCAGATGCCGAGGCCGTTGACGACGCCCGGGCGGGCGCGCTCGCTGATGCGTGCGGTGCACCAGTATTCGCCGCGGTCGTTGAACACGCGCACCGGCTGGCCGTCGGCGATGCGGCGCGGCGCGGCATCGTCGGGGTGGATCTCCAGCAGCGGCTCGCCCTCGATGTCGCGCAGGCTCTTGACGTTGACGAACGTGGAGTTGAGGAAGTTGCGTGCCGGCGGCGAGATCATCGCCAGCGGATAGCGAGCGGCAAGCTCCGGCGTGCTGGCGACGCTTTCGTGGTTGGGCACGAAGTCGGGCACGCCCGCGACGGACGAATCGATGATGCAGCGTCCGGAGGGTGTCGGAAAGCGCCCCTCGGCAAAGGGGGCCTCCGGCAAGGGCAGCTTGACCCAGCCGCGCTCACGCAGCTCGCTCAACGCGATGCTGCGCCCGAAGGCCTGCGCCGCCACCTCTTCATCGCTTTCCTGCAGGCAGGGGTGGTCCAGGCCCATGCGCGCGGCCAGCTCGCGAAACACCTGCGTGTTCGGCTTCGCCTCGCCCAACGGCGCGATCGCGGGCTCGTTGATCAGCGCATAGGTGTGCCCGTAGCTGGTGTGCACATCCAGGTGTTCCAGCTGCGTCGTCGCCGGCAGCACGTAGTCGGCCATGTCCGCCGTGTCGGTCATGAAGTGTTCGAGCACCACCGTGAACAGGTCGTCTCGGCGAAAGCCCTCCACCACCTGCGGCGACTGCGGCGCCACCGCCACCGGGTTGCTGTTGTAGACGAGCACCGCCTCGATGCGCGGCCCGAAGGCCGGAGAGGCCTGGCGCAACAGGTCGGCGCCGATCGTGCTCATGTTGATGGTGCGCGGGTTGCGGGCGCCGAGCAGGTCGAGGCGTTGCAGGGCCGCCTTGTCGACCGGGAACCAGCCGGAGCTGGACAGCAGCAAGCCGCCCGCCGGATGGCGCCATGCGCCGATCAGGCACGGCAGCACCGCAATCAGGCGCACCGCGTTGCCGCCGCCCTTGACGCGCTGCATGCCGTAGTTGAGGCGGATCGCGGCAGGCGCCAGCGTGGCGTAGTCGTGCGCCAGCTGCCGCACCTCGCCGGCCGTGATGCCGCACGTTGCCGCGGTGCGCTCCGGCGTCCAGGCCATGGCCTTCTCGCGCAGCGCCGGCCAGCCTTCGGTGTGCCGCTCAATGTAGTCGTGGTCCAGGCGGTCGTTGACGATCAGCTCGCGCATCAGGCCCAGCGCGAGGGCGCCATCGGTGCCGGGCAGCAGCTGGATGTGCTGGTGGCACTTGTCGGCCGTTTCGGTGCGGCGCGGGTCGATGCACACGAGCCTCGCGCCGTCGCGCTTGGCCTGTTGCGCAAAGCTCCAGAAGTGCAGGTTCGACGCGATCGAATTGCTGCCCCAGATCACGATCAGCTTGCTGTGCGCGAAATGCTCCAGGTGCATGCCGATCTTGCCGCCATAGGTGGCAGCCAGCGCTTCGCTGCCGGCGCTGGCGCAGATGGTGCGGTCGAGCCGCGAGGCGCCGATGGCATGAAAGAAGCGCGCCGCGATGCTTTCGCCCTGCACCAGCCCCATCGTGCCGGCGTAGCTGTAAGGGAGGATGGCCTGCGGATCGCGCGCGGCAATCGTCTTCAGCCGCGAGGCAATGTCGGCCAAGGCCTCGTCCCAGCTCACACGCTCGAACTGCCCGCTGCCCTTGCGACCCACGCGCTTCAGCGGATTCAGCACGCGCTCGGCGTGATAGGTGCGCTCGGGGTAGCGCGACACCTTCTGGCACAGCGCGCCGTGCGTCGGCGGGTGCTCGGGATCGCCCTGCACCTTGACGGCTCGGCCGCCCTCCACGGTGACGCGGATCGCACAGGTGTCGGGGCAGTCATGCGGGCACGCGGCGCGCACGAAATGCCGAGTGGTGGAGGAATCTGGCAAGGCGGTCATGGCGTGGCAAACGAAAAGCTGGCCGAAGCCCGTCATTCAAGCACGAATCGCCCCTGCCGGCGCGCGCCCGTCGCCGCGTTCCGGGCGATATCGACACACTCCTGGCCTTGTCGGCGCGCCCGCCGCAGCGGTGCATGGCATTTCCCGCGCTTTTGCGCTGCCTCGAGGCCAGCACTACACTGGCCGCCTCCCCTCCCCTTGTTGATGTTCAGGAGAGCTGGTCCGGCCGCCAGCCTCCCCAAGGTAGGACGAAAGCCACATGCGCCTCATCGAATCCATCCTGGCCGACAGCGCCAGCGTTGCGGCCTTGCGCCGCGAGATCCATGCACACCCCGAACTGTGCTTCGAGGAGGTCCGCACCGCGGACCTGATCGCGCAAGCCCTCACCGAGTGGGGCATCCCCATTCATCGCGGCATGGGCAAGACCGGTGTCGTGGGCATCGTCAAGAACGGCGACTCGCCGCGCGCCATCGGCTTGCGCGCCGACATCGACGCGCTGCCGATGACCGAGCACAACCGCTTCGCGCACGCCAGCAAGCATCCGGGCAAGATGCACGCGTGCGGCCACGACGGCCACACGGCCATGCTGCTCGCCGCAGCCAAGCACCTGGCGAAGCATCGCAACTTCGACGGCACGGTGTACCTCGTGTTTCAGCCTGCGGAAGAAGGCGGTGGCGGCGCGCGCGAGATGATCCGCGACGGCCTGTTCGAGCGCTTTCCGATGGAGGCGATCTTCGGCATGCACAACTGGCCCGGCATGCAGGTCGGGCAGTTCGCGATCAAGAACGGGCCGTGCTTCGCGTCGAGCAACGAGTTCCGCATCGTGATCCGTGGCAAGGGCGCACATGCAGCGATGCCGCACCTCGGCACCGACCCGGTCCCCGTGGCCTGTCAGATGGTGCAGGCGTTCCAGACCATCATCACGCGCAACAAGCGTCCGATCGACGCCGGGGTGATCTCGGTGACGATGATCCACGCCGGCGAGGCCACCAACGTGGTGCCCGACAGCTGCGAGATCCAGGGCACGGTGCGCACCTTCACGCTCGAGGTGCTCGACCTGATCGAGCAGCGCATGAAGGCGATCGCCGAGCACACGGCCGCGGCGTTCGACTGCGAATGCCATTTCGAATTCAGCCGCAACTACCCCCCGACCATCAACCACGCCGCGGAAACCGACTTCGCCCGCAGCGTGATGGCCGACGTGGTGGGGGCGGACAACGTGCTCGAGTTCGAGCCGACCATGGGCGCGGAGGACTTCAGCTACTTCCTGCTCGACAAGCCCGGCGCGTACTTCCTGATCGGCAACGGCGACGGTTCGCACCGCGAAGGCGGCCATGGCCTGGGCCCGTGCATGCTGCACAACCCGAGCTACGACTTCAACGACGACCTGATCCCGCTCGGCGCCACGCTGTGGGTGCGCATGGCCGAGCGCTGGTTGAACACACCGCGCTGAGGTCGCGATGGCTGCCGCCGTCGAAGGTTACTCGCAAAGCTACGCCGAGGCACGGCAGAAGTTCCTGCAGGCCTGTGAAGCCGCCGGCCTGGACGTGGAACATCACCCGCATCCCATGCGCGGGCGCGACGGCGAACAGCTCGCACTCGATGTCTGCCGACACGGCCCTCGCCACGCCGAACGCGTGCTCATCATCAGCAGCGCGTGCCATGGCGTCGAAGGCTACGCGGGCTCGGGTGTCCAGATCGCGCTACTGAACGACGCCGCATGGCGCGAGGCCGTGCGCGACAGCGGCGTTGCCGTGCTGTACCTGCACGCGCTCAACCCCTACGGCTTTTCGTGGTGCCGCCGGGTCACGCACGAGAACGTCGACCTGAACCGGAACTTCCACGACTTCTCGCAACCGCTGCCCGGCAACGAAGCCTACGGCGACATCCACGCCCTGCTGCTGCCGCACACCTGGCCGCCAACGCCGGAGAACGAGGCCTTGCTGCAGCAATACATCGCGCAGCACGGTCTGGCCGCCTTCCAGGCCGCCGTCTCGCAAGGCCAGCACACGCATGAGGACGGCCTCTACTACAGCGGCCGCAACCCGACGTGGAGCAACGTCACGCTGCGGCATGTGCTGAAGGAGCACAACGCCCGCACGCGCGAGCTCGCCTGGATCGACCTGCACACGGGACTGGGGCCGCGTGGTCACGGCGAGCGCATCTTCGCCTCACGCGACGACGCCGCCGAACTGGCTCGCGCGCGGGCATGGTGGGGCCCCGGCGTTACATCGATCTACGAAGGCTCGTCCAGCTCGGCACTGCTGACCGGCATGATCTGGCTCGCCGTCTTCGACGAATGCCCGCAGGCCCGCTACACCGGCATCGCCCTCGAATACGGCACGCAGCCGCTGCTCGACGTGCTCAACGCGTTGCGTGCCGAACAGTGGCTCGAAAACCACCCCGAGGTCGGCGCTCCACTCCACGCCTCGATCAAGCAGCAATTGCGCGACGCGTTCTACGTCGACGCCGACGACTGGAAGCAGCAGGTCGTCGAGCAGGCTCGCGAAGCGGCGTTCCAGGCATTGGCAGGATTGCGCGGCTAGGGTCAGTTCACGTCGCTGTTGCCGCTGCCGGTCGGGCACTCGGGCACTTCGCCCCAGTGACCGTCATTGCAATAGCGCCACTTTGCCTTCTCCAGGCACGTGGTGCGGCTGAAGAAGTTGCTGCTGTTCTGGCGGCAAGCTTCCCTGGCCGCCAGGTACTCGGCATACCAGCCGGCCCCGGAGCCCGGCTTGCGAGCGGGCGGCGCAGCGGCGGGCTGCTCGGGCTGCGTCTTGCGCGGTGCCGGCTTTGCGGCGCGCTCGGCGGGCGCTGCCGCCGCAGCCGGCCTTGGCGCCGCCGGGGTGGTGCGAACCGCAGCAGACGCGGGGCGTTCGGCTTGCGCCGCCGCGCCCTCCGTACTCGGCTGGGGCGGGGCTGGAGCCCGAGCCGGTGAGGTGGGCGTTGCGTTGACGGCCGGCGCTTGCACCGGAGCAGTTGCTGCGGGTGTGCCGCTTTCGCCACTGCGGCTGCCGGCCCACCACGCGCCCCCTGCCACCCCGGCCACCACGAGCAGCGCCCCGGCTGCCAACCACGGGCTGCGACGCGCTGTGGCGCGCTGTTCGGCCGGCGTCACCGCCAGCCCCGGATCGGCGGCGCCGCAATGCACGCAGAAGCGCGCCTTGGCATCGTTCGGTTTGCCGCAGCGCTTGCAAGGAACCGGTCCGGTCGCCTGCGGCGCGCCGCAGGCATGGCAGAACTTGGCGTGCGCCGGATTCTCGGCGCCACAGGAGGTGCAGTGCATAGGCGAGCATTCCCGGGACGAAAGCACCGAGGATAGCCTCCACACGCCACAATCCCAACCCGGCGCGCGAACACCGCCCGTGGATGTCCGAAAGCGATCGACTCTTGACCGGTTTCAGCGCGAGCGGTGATGATGTCCCACCTACCATCCGTGCATCAACCACACGGAGCATCCATGAACACCGCGCTGATTCTGATCGACGTCCAGGAGTCTTTCCGCCACCGTCCTTATTGGAGTGAACAGGAACTGCCCCGCTTTCTCGAACGCACCCACGCGCTGCTCGACGGCGCGCGGTCGCAAGGCGTTCCGGTCGTGCGCATTCTTCATTCCGACGGTCCCGAGCAGGCAGACAACCCGTTTTCCAAGGTCTCGGGCCTGGTGCGGCCGCTGGAAGGCCTGCGTCAGGTCGAGGCCGCCGCCGAGTTCGTGAAGCACCGTCACAGCGCGTTGGTCGGCACCGGCTTGACGGTCTGGCTGCACCAGCACGGCATCAACCGGCTCATCATCGCCGGCATCCGCACCGAACAATGCTGCGAGACCACGACGCGCCATGCAAGTGACGAAGGCTTCGAGGTCGACTACGTCACCGAAGCCACGCTCACCTTCGCAATGACCCAGCCCGACGGCAGCACGCTCGCGCCCCGCGAGCTGATGCTGCGCACGGAAACCGTGCTGAAGGACCGCTTCGCGACCATCTGCACGGTAGAGGAGGCACTTGAACGCGCGCATTGAACGCGAGGCTGCGGCCGGCGAGCAGCGCATCGACGTGCTGTTCGTCCTGCTGCCCGAGGCACTGCTGCTCGACATCGCGGGCCCGGCAGAGGCCTTCCGGCTGGCGAACCAGCGTTTGCAGGCGCGCGGGCAGCCGGCTCTCTTCCGCCTGCGTTTCGTCAGCCCTGAACCGACCGTGACGAGCTCGGTCGGTTTGACGCTCGCTCAGCTCGAACCGCTGCCCGCCTCGCTGCCCCACCGCACCTGGTGCGTGCTGGTCGGGCAGCCCGGCGCAACCCATCGCCGCGCCCATGCTTCGTGGCTCGCGGCGCGCGACTGGCTCGGGCTGCACGTCCGCCCCCTGCTGGAGGCCGGCACCAGCCACCGCCTCGTGACGGTGTGCGCCGGGGCCGTGCTCGCCGCAGACGCCGGCCTGCTCGCAGGCAGGCGCTGCACCACCCATCACGAATCGCTCGACACCTTGCGCGCACTGGCGCCGCAGGCTGACGTGGTGAGCAACCGCGTCTTCGTCGAAGACGGGCCGGTGGCCTCGAGCGCCGGCATCACGTCGGGTATCGATCTGGCGCTGCACCTGATCGCGCGAGAGGTGGGCGACGCCGTGGCCGCCGCCGTGGCGCAGACCATGGTGGTGTACCTGCGGCGCGGCCCGCACGACGAGGAGCTCTCGCCGATGCTCGCGCACCGCCACCACCTGCACCCTGCCGTCCACCGCGTGCAGGACGCGATCTGCAGCGAGCCGGCGGCCGACTGGACGGTGGAGACGATGGCCCGCGCCGCCCACGTGACACCTCGCCACCTGCACCGGCTGTTCTCGCTGCACGCCGGCATCGCGCCGCTGGCCTACCTGCAACGTATGCGGGTGGAGCGCGCACGGCAGGCGCTGGCACGCGGTGCGAGCGTCAGCCAGGCGGCCGAGGAGGCCGGCTTTGGTTCAGACCTGGCGCTGCGGCGCGCGTGGAAGAACCACGCGCAAGGCACACCGCGCGAGGCCCGCGCGGCCTGAGCTCACAACACGCCGAGTCGCTTCAATTCGGCTTCCGCCTGCGCGGCATCCGCGAAGTGCACGGTGCGCATGCCGATCTCGCGCGCGGTCTCGACGTTGGCGATGTGATCGTCGAGAAACACCGCCTCCGCGGGTGCAGAACCGAAAGCCCGCAGCGCATGCTCGAAGATGTTGCGGTGCGGCTTGATCATCTGCACGCGTGACGAGAACACGCCGCCGTCGAACCACTCGAAGAACGCATGGTTGCGCTCCAGGTGGGCGGCATACGGCAGCGGCATGTTGGAAAGATAGAACAGCCGGTGCCCCGCGTCCTTGATGCGGCGCATCAGCTCGACCGACGGCTCGATCGCCTGCAATTCGCCCGGCACGGCGTCGATGACCGACACCGCCTCTTCCATGCGCAGACCCAGCCGGTCCGCGATGCGTTGCGCCAGGTCGGGCACTTCGATCGTGCCGCGGTCGAACTCGCCCCAGTCGCCACCGTAGTTCTGGAAAAAGCCTTCCACCATGCGCTGCAGTGCATCGGGCGTGCGGGTATGGGCAGGCAGGCACTGCGCAAGCAACACGGCGGGGCGCCAGCGGAACACCACGCCGCCGAAGTCGAAGATGACGTTCATCGGTGGCGCGGCCTTCAGGTGGTGAGCCGGCGCAGCAGGCCGGCGGTGGACGCGTCCAGGCCCGTCGCGTCGCCCGACGCCAGGCGCGGCAGCAGGTCGTTGCACAGGGCCTTGCCCAACTCGACGCCCCATTGGTCGAAGCTGTTGATGCCCCACAGCGCGCCGCTGGTGAACACCCGGTGCTCGTACAGCGCGATCAGCGCGCCCAGGCTGTGTGGCGTGAGCTGGTCGAGCACGAGCGTGGTGCTGGGCCGATTGCCAGGGAAGGTGCGATGACGCGCGATCGTCTGTGCGTCGAGTTCGCGCGACGCGGTCGGTGCCTTTTCGCCGAGCGCCTGCTCGGTGGTCTTGCCCAGCATCAGCGCCTGCGACTGCGCCAGCCCGTTGGCGAGCAGCTTGGTGTGCAGGTCGGCATGGCCATGCGTGGGGCGCTTCACGAGGATGAACTCGACCGGTATCACGTCGGTGCCCTGGTGCAGCATCTGGAAGTACGCATGCTGCCCGTTGGTTCCGGGCTCGCCCCAGACCACCGGCGAGGTGCCGTAGGGCAGGCGCTCGCCGTCGAGGTCGACGCACTTGCCGTTGCTTTCCATCTCGAGCTGCTGCAGGTAGGCCGGCAGGCGCTTCAGCCCCTGGTGGTACGGCGCGACGCTGCGGCTGGTGTAGCCATGGAAGTTGCGGTACCAGACGTCGAGCAGGCCCAGTTGCACCGGCAGGTTGCGCTCCAGCGGTGCGTCGGCGAAATGACGGTCCATCGCGTGGGCGCCAGCGAGCAGCGCGCGGAAGTTGTCGGCGCCGATGGCCAGTGCAATGGGCAGGCCGATGGCCGACCACAGCGAGTAGCGGCCGCCCACCCAGTCCCAGAAGCCGAAGGTGGTGGTGATGCCGAAGTCCGCCGCGGCCTTCACATTGGTGGTGGTGGCCACGAAGTGCTTGGCGATGTCGGAGCCGCCTTGCTGCAGGAACCACGCCTTCGCCACCTGCGCGTTGGCCATGGTCTCCTGGGTCGTGAAGGTCTTGGACGCGATGATGAACAGCGTCTCCTGCGGCTTCAGTCGGCGCAGCACGGGCGCGATGTCGTGCCCGTCGACGTTGGAGACGAAGTGGAAGCTCAGCCCGGGATGCACGAACGCATCGAGCGCCGGCACCACCATCTGCGGCCCGAGGTCGGAACCGCCGATGCCGATGTTGACCACGTGGCGGATGCCGCTGCGGCCCGTCTCACGCACCTCCTCGACGTAGGCGAGCAGGCGCTCCAGCACCTCATGCACCTCGGCGCTGTGCGGCCCCTGGCCTTTAGGCGCGCGCAACGCCGTGTGCAGCACCGCGCGGCCTTCCGTGTGGTTGATCGGCGCGCCGGCGAGCATCGCGTCGCGCCGTTCGGCCAGGCGGCATTCCTGCGCGAGTTCGAGCAGCAGCTTGCGCGTCGCGAGGTCGAGGTGGTTCTTGGACAGGTCCGCAAACACCTCGGGCGCTTCGACACTGAAGGTGCTGAAGCGTTCGCCGTCTCTCGCAAACGCTTCGCGCAGGTCGAAGTCGCGGCCATGGGCCTCGTAGTGGCCCTTCAGTGCAGCCCAAGCCGTGGTGCGGTCGCAGCGCGGTGCGGTGGTCATCGGTATCCTTCCCGGGAGAAATGTCAGAGGGCCTGGATCAGCCCTTCGAGCTTGACGGCGTCGACCGCGAACTGGCGGATGCCCTCGGCCAGCTTCTCGGTGGCCATCGCGTCTTCGTTCAGCGCGTAGCGGAAGCTGGCTTCGTTGTAGGCGACGGCCTTGACGCTCGCGCTGCGCGCGGCATCGGGATCGAGGTAGCGCGTCACCGGCGCATCGCTCGCCTGCAGTTGGGCGAGCAACTCGGGGCTGATGGTGAGCAGGTCGCAACCGGCAAGCGCCAGGATCTGACCCACGTTGCGGAAGCTCGCGCCCATCACCTCGGTCTCGATGCCGAAGTGCTTGTAGTAGTTGTAGATCTGCGTGACGGAGCGCACGCCCGGATCGTTGACGCCGGCATTCGCCGCTTCGTCCCACGCGCTGCCGGCGCTCTTCCTGTACCAGTCGTAGATGCGCCCGACGAAGGGCGAGATCAGCTGCACGCCCGCCTCGCCGCAGGCCACCGCCTGGCAGAACGAGAACAGCAGCGTCAGGTTGCAATGGATGCCCTCGTGCTCCAGCGCACGTGCCGCCTGGATCCCTTCCCACGTGGAGGCGATCTTGATCAGCACCCGCTCGCGGGAAATGCCGGCCTCTTCATAAAGCGCCATGATGCGCTGCGCGCGCGCAATGGTGGCGGCCGTGTCGAAGCTCAGTCGCGCATCCACCTCGGTCGACACGCGGCCCGGCACCACCTTCAGGATCTCCAGCCCGAAACGCACCAGCACCTGGTCGATGATCTGGTCGATCGGCTCGGCGCGGTGGGCCTGCACCGCTTGGGCGAGCAGCGGCTGGTAGTCAGGCTGCTGCACGGCCTTGAGGATCAGCGACGGATTGGTGGTGGCGTCCTGCGGCGCGAACTGCGCCAGCTGCTTGAAGTTGCCGGTGTCCGCAACGACGGTGGTGTACTGCTTGAGCGCTTCGAGGGAGGTCATGTGAGGGTCCAGAAACGATGCAAAAGCGGATTGTCTCCGTTGGGTCGCGGCAGCTTTTCGCGCGCGGCAGCACCGCCGTCCGCTTCCCGAAAGCAGGAATGGTAACAAGGTTACCCCGTAACCCCACCGTAATCGCTCCCATTTCGAGCACCCGCTCGCCCCAGCTTCGGGGCCCCGCCATTGACGCAAAACAAAATTGCCGGCATCATCGCCGTGAAACTTTATTACAGGCGTCGGCCCTTCTTCAAGCGTTAGCTCGGCGCGTTCCGCTTTTCCAACGGTTACCGTTTTTCGACCATGTCCTTCGATCTAGTCTTCTTTGGCGGTACGGGCGATCTCACGTGGCGCAAGCTGATGCCGGCGCTGTTCCAGGCGTTTCGCCACGGCAAGCTGCCGCCGGGCGGGCGCATCCTGGCCGTGGCCCGCGACGACCAGTCCGACGAGCAGTACCGCGCATGGCTCAAGGAGCGCTTCCAGGAAGTCGACACGCCGAAGCGGCCGAGCGACGAGGAATTCGCCCGCTTCGCCGAGTTGATCTTCTACCGGCGGGTCGATCTGTCGCAACCCGAGCACTACCAGCGCCTGAAGTCCTGGCTGGCCGAGCGCAATGCCGACACGGTCGTGCTTTACCTCGCCACCAGCCCTCACCTGTTCCCGGTGATCTGCGAACAGCTCGGTGCTGCCGGCCTCAACGAGCCGCACATCCGCGTGGTGCTCGAAAAGCCGCTCGGCCACGACCTGAAGAGCGCGCAGGAGATCAACCGCGTCGTGCGCTCGGTGTTCGCCGAGAACCAGGCCTTCCGCATCGACCACTACCTCGGCAAGCCCTCGGTGCAGAACCTGATGGCGCTGCGCTTCGGCAACGCGCTGTTCGAGCCGCTGTGGCGGCGCGAGAGCATCGCGAACATCCAGATCACACTCGCCGAGAGCATCGGTGTCGGCACACGCGGCGATTTCTACGACCGCACCGGCGCCCTGCGCGACATGATTCAGAACCACGCGCTGCAGCTGCTGACGATGATCGCGATGGAGCCGCCATCGACCAGTGACGCCGACGCGATCCGTGACGAGAAGCTCAAGGTGCTGCGCTCGCTGAAGCCCTTCACGCCCGAGACGGTGGCCCGCGACGTGGTGCGCGGCCAATACCGCGCGGGCAGCGTCGACGGCAAGCCCGTGCCGGGCTACCTCGACGAGGTCAAGGTGCCTGCCGGCAGCCGCTGCGAAACCTTCGTCGCGCTGCGCACCGAGGTGCTGAACTGGCGCTGGGCCGGCGTGCCGTTCTACCTGCGCACCGGCAAACGGCTGGCCGCCCGCGACGCCGAGATCGTCGTCAACTTCCGCCCCACGCCGCACAGCATCTTCCCCGGCGAGAGCCAGGCGAACAAGCTGGTCATCAAGCTGCAGCCCGAAGACGGTCTGGAGTTGCACCTGCTCGCAGCAAAGGGCACCGGCGGGCAGCACGAAACGCTGTCGCCCGTGTTCCTCGACCTCGACTTCGACAAGGCCTTCCCCACCGACCGTGTGGGCGCGTACGAACGCCTGCTGCTCGATGCCATCGCGGGGCGCCTGAACCTGTTCGTGCGTTCCGACGAGCAGGAACAGGCGTGGCGCTGGGTCGAGCCCATCCTCGACGCATGGAGCCGCGACGGCAACGGCCTGCGCAGCTACAACGCCGGCAGTTGGGGCCCGCCCGCGGCGAGTGCACTGGTGGCACGCGACGGCTACACGTGGTCCGAAGAGCAGTAACGAAGAGAGCGGCCTTCGAAGTGCCGCGTTGAGGAGCAAGACATGCTGGACCGCATCAAGGCGTCGATCCCGGCGTTGCCGCCGGCCGAGCAGCGCGTGGCCAAGCTGGTGCTGGCCGACCCGCGCAGCTTCGCCAGCCTGCCGGTTGCCGAGCTCGCGGAACGCGCCCACGTCAGCAAGCCGACCGTGGTGCGCTTCTGCCGCAGCGTCGGCTACGACGGCCTGGCGGACTTCAAGCTCAAGCTGGCCGGCAGCGTCAACGAGGGCGTGCCCTTCGTGCACCGCTCGGTCGACGAGGACGACAAGCCCTCCGACATCATCGTCAAGGTCATCGACAACACGGTGTCGGCCTTGCTGAAGTTCCGCAACGATGCAGCCAGCCACGCTTTCGAACGGGCAATGGAAGCCCTGGCGGAAGCGGGACGCGCCGGCAGGCGCATCGAGTTCTACGGCGTGGGCAACTCGGGCATCGTCGCGCAGGATGCACAGCACAAGTTCTTCCGGCTCGGCGTGAACGCGGTGGCATGCAGCGACGGGCACGTGCAGGTGATGAGCGCCACGATGCTCAAGTCCGGCGATTGCGTGGTGATCATCTCCAACTCGGGACGCAGCCGCGACCTGCTCGACGCGGCAGAGATCGCGCGCAAGAAAGGCGCAACGACCATCGTCATCACCGCGAGCGGCTCGCCGCTGGCGCAACAGGCGCAAATCCTTCTGGCGGCCGATCACCCCGAAGACTACGACCGCTACAGCCCGATGGTCTCGCGCCTGCTGCACCTGATGATCATCGACATCCTGACCACCGGCGTGGCGCTGCGCCTCGGCGAGCACCTGCGGCCCATGCTGCAGGAGATCAAGCGCAACCTGCGCGCCAAGCGCTACGCCCACCCGGAATGACAAACGGGGGCTCGAAGCCCCCGTCTGGTCACGGCGTGCGGCAGTTCAGGCCGCCGCCGGCATCAGCTCGGCTATGCCGTACAAGCCCGCCAAGTCGCGCAACTTGAGCGGCATCTGGTGCACCTCGAACCGCTTGCCGCCTGCCACCGCGAGCCGTTCGCATTCGAGCAGCACGGCCAGCGCCGACGAATCGAAGTGCTGCAAGCCTGTCGCATCCACCACGAGCCGCTCGCCGGGCTCGTTCTTCAGCCCCTGCTGCAACATGCGCAGCGTGTCGTTGGCTTCGGCAAAGGTCAGCCGCGCGGGCAACAGCAACATCGGCGCCTCGCTCAGGTCCGACCGTTGGCCGCCTTGTTGCGCTCGGCCAGCTTGTTGATCAGGCCGTCGATGCCGCCCTGGCTGATCTCCTGCGCGAAGGTATTGCGGTAGTTCTCGACCAGCCACACGCCAAGCACGTTGACGTCGTAGATCTTCCAGCCGTTGGCGGTCTTCTCGAGGCGGTAGTCCATTTGCACCGGATCGCCGCGGCCACGGATTTCCGTGCGCACGATGACCTCGGTATCGCCGGGCGCAGAACGCATCGGCTTCATGTGGATCTGCTGGTCCTTCACCTGCGACAACGCGCCCGCATACGTGCGCATCAGCAACTGCTTGAACTCATCCTGGAGACGCTGCCGCTGCTCCGGCGTGGCCTGCCGCCAATAGCGGCCGACCGCGGACGCGGTCATGCGCTGGAAATTCACGTGCGGGAGGATCTTCGCGTCGACCAGTGCGACGACGCGTTGCAAGTCGCCCGCCTGGATGCCCTTGTCGTTGCGCGCGGTGTCGATCACGTCCTGCGACACCTCGCGGATCAGCGCGTCGGGCGCCTGCTGCGCCCATACGCTGCCTGACACAAACATTGCTGCCCCGAAACATGCAGCAGCAAAACCTCGACGGTTCATCACTTTTCCTTTCCCTTGGAGCGCGCGGCGCCCCTGAATCGCAAGCTGTTGAGACTGCCCGCGTCCCGAATGGTTCATTGCGGCGCGGCCGCAGCCTGCGGCTCAGTGCCTTCCTCATCCCACTCGCTGCCGCGGCTCGGCTCTTCGGGTGGGTTGCCATCGTAGACCTGATTGCGGCGGCGCTGCAGGTACGCGTCACGGACGAACAGGTAGGGGTCCAGGGCGGCATCGCCCAGCATGTTGGACACGGCGAGCGCGCGCGCCCGCGCGTCGATCAGGCGCAGCCCCGAGAGGCCGAGAGCCGTCTGCGGATCGTTCTGGAAAAAGTACCCGGAGGCTTTCATGTCCAGCGGCAGGGCACTGGTATCGCGCAAGGTCGACGGCCCCAGCAGCGGCAGCACGAGATACGGCCCCGAACCGACACCCCAATGCGCGAGCGTCTGACCGAAATCCTCCTGGTGGGACTCGATGCCGGCCTCGCTCGCAATGTCGAGCAGGCCGCCGAGCCCGAACAGCGTGTTCATGCCGAAGCGCATCGTGTTGCGCATGCCGGCCTCGGCCTTGAGCTGCAGGAAGGCGTTGATCGCCGACCACGCATCACCGATGTTCGAGAAGAAGTGCGTGACGCCGGTGCGCACTGGCTGAGGCATGGTGTCGCGGTAGACCGTCGCCACCGGTTTCACGACCGCACGGTCGACGGCATCGTTGAATGCATAGACCTTGCGGTTCACCGGCTCGAGCGGGTCGCGTGGGTTGCTGGCACAGCCAGCGAGCATGGCGCCGAGCAACGCGGCAGCGGCAAGACGTTTCATAGACACGGTGGTATTCACGGCTTGGTTCCTCCTCCAGCAGCGGGAGCGCTCGGCCCTTCGGCCGCACGGCTGTACAGGAACTGGCTGATGAGGTTTTCGAGCACGACCGCCGACTGCGTCTGGGTGATCACGTCGCCGGCAGCCAGGTTGGTCGCCTCCGCCCCGGGCTCGAGTCCGATGTACTGCTCACCGAGCAGCCCGGAGGTGAGGATCTTGGCCGAGCTGTCTTTCGGGAACACGTAGCGACGCTCCAGCTCGAGGCTCACGCGCGCCTGATAGGTCTGGTCGTCGAAACGGATCGATTCGACACGCCCCACCACCACACCCGCACTCTTGACGGGGGCACGGGGCTTCAGCCCACCGATGTTGTCGAAGCGGGCGTCGACGACATAGGTCGGCTCGAACGACAGGCTCACCAGGTTGCCGGCCTTCAACGCAAGAAACAGCACGGCTGCCGCGCCGATCAGCACGAACAGTCCGACCCATACATCATGACGAGACTTCTGCATCGTCTCCACTCCTCGGCGAGCGCCGGTCAGGGCCGCCCGCACGTTCAATCAAATCGAGAACATCAACGCGGTGAGCACGAAATCGAGGCCCAGCACCGCAAGTGACGCCATCACCACGGTTCGCGTGGTGGCGCGGGAAACGCCCTCGGGCGTCGGTTTGCAGGCGTAGCCCTGCAGCAGCGCAACGAACGTGACGGTCACGCCGAACACGAAACTCTTGATGATGCCGTTGCCGACGTCCGACCACACGTCGACGCCGTTCTGCATCTGCGACCAGAACGCCCCCTCGTCGACGCCGATCAGCACGACGCCAACCACCCAGCCGCCGATGATGCCCACGGCACTGAACACCGCCGCGAGCAGGGGCATCGCCAGCACGCCGGCCCAGAAGCGCGGGGCCAGCACACGCTGCACCGGGTCGACCGCCATCATTTCCATCGCGGCGAGCTGCTCGCCAGCCTTCATCAGGCCGATCTCCGCGGTGAGCGACGTGCCGGCACGCCCGGCAAACAGCAAGGCGCTCACCACCGGCCCGAGCTCGCGCACCAGCGACAACGCGACCAGCAGGCCGAGGGCTTCCGACGATCCGTAGCGCTGCAGCGTGTAGTACCCCTGCAAGCCGAGCACGAAGCCGACGAACAGGCCCGATACCGTGATGATCGCGAGCGAGTAATTGCCGAGGAAATGCAACTGGTCGATGACCAGTCGTGCCCGTGCGAACGCCTTGCCGCCGAGCAGGCCCAGGCGCACCAGCAGACGCGCCGCGTAGCCGATGTCGTCGAGCTTGGCGCGAACCGCGGCACCGACGTTGGCGGGGTGCAGGAAACCCAGCATCTCAGCGCCCCACGCGAAAATCTTCCGCCACCGAGGTCGCGGGGTAGTGGAACCGCACCGGGCCGTCGGGCTGGGCATCGACGAACTGGCGCACCAGCGGGTCGGTCGAAGCGCGCATCTCGGCGGGCGTACCTTGCGCGGCAATGCGGCCATTGGCGAGAAACACCACGTGGTCCGCGATCAGGAAGGTTTCGTCCACGTCGTGCGACACCACGATGCTCGTCACGCCGAGGGTGTCGTTGAGCTGACGGATCAGCCGCGCCGCCACGCCCATCGAGATGGGGTCCAGCCCCGCGAACGGCTCGTCGTACATGATCAGGTCGGGGTCGAGCGCGATGGCCCGCGCCAGCGCGACCCGCCGCGCCATGCCGCCGGAGACCTCGCTCGGCATCAGGTCGCGCGCACCGCGCAAGCCGACCGCATTCAGCTTCATCAGGACCAGGTCGCGGATCATGCTTTCAGGCAGCCGCGTGTGCTCGCGCAGTGGGAACGCCACGTTGTCGAATACGGACAGATCGGTGAACAGCGCCCCGAACTGGAACAGCATGCCCATGCGGCGCCGGGCAGCGTAGAGCTGCGCTGCATCCATCGGGCCGATGTCCTGGCCATCGAACAGCACCTGCCCCGCTTGCGGCGACACCTGCCGGCCGATCAGGCGCAACACCGTCGTCTTGCCGCCGCCGGAGGCACCCATCAGGGCCACGACCTTGCCTCGCGGCACCTGGAGGCTGATCCGTTCGAGGATCTTCCGCTCGCCGTAGCCGAAGGTCACGTCGCGCAACTCGACGAGCGGCGCGGCTGTGGAAAGGGGCTCGGGATGGGAGGGCATGCAGAAAGGGAACGGTCAACAAAAAGCCGGTGTCATCAAACCACCGGCCGTCGGATGATAGGGGAAAACACGGGGACGGGCCGGCGGCAGCCCCCTAAGGGTGGGTGGGCCGCACTTTCACGATGTTGTACGGGCCCAACGCCCGCACTGGCCACACCGCATTCTGGGCAGCGTGAATTAAGACCGGTTTAACTGAGGAGGGCGCGAGCCGGCCAGCAGCGCGGGTGCCGGCGTTGCACCGGCACCCCAGGGCGCAGCACCCGATCAACGAGGCAGGTCGCTCGCACCCATCAGGAACTCGTCGACGGCCCGCGCCGCCTGGCGACCCTCGCGGATCGCCCACACCACCAGCGACTGTCCGCGGCGGATGTCGCCGGCCGCGAAGACCTTGTCGACGCTGGTCTGGTAGCCGCCCATGAAGTCGGTGCTCGCTCGCGCGTTGCCGCGCGCATCCTTCTCGACACCGAAGGACTCCAGCACGCTCGCAACCGGGCTGACGAAGCCCATGGCCAGCAACACCAGATCGGCCTTCAGCACCTGCTCGGAGCCCGGCACCTCGACCATCTTGCCGTCCTTCCACTCGACCCGGACGGTCTTGATCGCCGTGACCTTGCCGTTCTCGCCCATGAACTCCTTCGTGGCGATCGCGAATTCGCGCTCGCAGCCCTCTTCGTGGCTGGACGAGGTGCGCAGCTTGTACGGCCAGTACGGCCAGGTCAGCGCCTTGTTCTCGTGCTCGGGCGGCATGGGCATCAACTCGAACTGCACGACGCTCTTCGCGCCATGGCGGTTGGACGTGCCGACGCAATCGGAGCCGGTGTCGCCGCCGCCGATCACGATGACGTGCTTGCCCGTCGCCATGATCTGGTCCTTGACCTTGTCGCCGGCGTTGACGCGGTTCTGCTGCGGCAGGAACTCCATCGCGAAATGGATGCCGGCCAGGTCACGCCCCGGTGCCGGCAGGTCGCGCGGCTGCTCGGCGCCTCCGGCCAGCAGCACGGCATCGAACTCCTTCGCCAACTGCTCGGGCGAGATCGTCTCCTTCGCCAGGTTGGTGACCTTGGAGCCCTCGGGCATCTTGCCGACCAGCACGCTGGTGCGGAAGGTCACGCCCTCGGCCTCCATCTGCTTGACGCGGCGGTCGATCAGCGACTTCTCCATCTTGAAGTCGGGAATGCCGTAGCGCAGCAGGCCGCCGACGCGGTCGTTCTTCTCGAACACCGTGACGTCGTGCCCCACGCGTGCCAACTGCTGCGCAGCCGCCATGCCCGCAGGACCGGAGCCAATGATGGCAACCTTCTTGCCCGTCTTGACCTTCGGCGGCTGCGGCGCCACCCAACCTTCGGCCCACGCACGGTCGATGATTGCGCGCTCGATCGACTTGATGCCGACCGGGTCGTCGTTGAAGTTCAGAGTGCAGGCCGCCTCGCAGGGCGCGGGGCAGATGCGGCCGGTGAACTCCGGGAAGTTGTTGGTCGAGTGCAGCACCTCGATCGCGCGCTGCCACTCGTTGCGGTACACGAGGTCGTTGAAGTCCGGGATGATGTTGTTGACCGGACAGCCGTTGTTGCAAAACGGAATGCCGCAGTCCATGCAGCGCGCGCCCTGGACGCGCGCTTCATCTTCCTTCAGGCCGATGACGAACTCTTTGTAGTGCTTCAGCCGGGTGGGGGCGGGCTCGTACGACTCCTCGACCCGCTCGTATTCCATGAAGCCAGTGACTTTTCCCATTTCGTACTCCTACCGTCCGGTCAGGCCTTGGCCTTGGTGCTCTTGCCGCCGGACTTCTCCGACCCCTTCGTGGCTGCCTTCGCGATGGTGGCGTCGGCTTCCTTCTTCGCGTTGATCTCGCCCAGCGCACGCTTGTACTCGTGGGGGAAGACCTTCACGAACCGCCCGCGTGCTTCGTTCCAGCGGTCGAGGATCTCGCGGGCGCGCAACGAGCCCGTCCAGCGATGGTGTTCCTCGATCAGCTTCTTCAGCAGCACCTCGTCGGTCTGGCCCTTGTGCCAGATCGCGGGGTCGATGCTCGCTTCCTGCTCCTTCGAGGGCAGCACCTTGTCGAGTGCGACCATCGAGGTGTTGCAGCGCGAGGCGAACTGACCGTCTTCGTCATAGACGTAGGCCACGCCGCCTGACATGCCGGCCGCAAAGTTGCGGCCCGTCCTGCCGAGCACCACCACGGTGCCGCCGGTCATGTATTCGCAACCGTGATCGCCGGTACCTTCGACCACCGCCGTGGCACCGGACAGGCGCACCGCGAAACGTTCGCCGGCCACGCCGCGGAAGAACGCCTCGCCGCTGGTAGCGCCGTACAGCACGGTGTTGCCGACGATGATGTTCTGCGTCGCGTCGCCGCGGAAGTCGATGCTCGGACGCACCACCACGCGCCCACCCGACAAGCCCTTGCCGGTGTAGTCGTTCGCGTCGCCGATCAGGTACAGCGTGATGCCCTTGGCAAGGAAGGCGCCGAAGCTCTGGCCGCCGGTGCCTTCCATCTGGATGCGCAGCGTGTCGTCCGGCAGGCCTTCGGGGCGATGGCGGATCAGCTCGCCCGACAGCATCGCACCCACCGTGCGGTTGACGTTGCGTGCCGTCTCGATGAACTGGACCTTCTCGCCCTTCTCGATCGCGGCCTTCGACTTCTCGATCAGCTTGACGTCCAGCGCGCGATCGAGGCCATGGTCCTGGTACTCGACGTGGAAGCGCGGCACCTCGGCCGGCACCGGCGGCTGGAAGAAGACCCGGCTGAAGTCCAGCCCGCGCGCCTTCCAGTGCTCGATGCCCTTCTTCATGTCGAGCAGGTCGGCTCGGCCGATCAGGTCGTCGAATTTGCGGATGCCGAGCTGCGCCATGATCTGGCGCGCCTCTTCAGCCACGAAGAAGAAGTAGTTGACGACGTGCTCGGGCTTGCCCTGGAACTTGCGGCGCAGCACCGGATCCTGCGTGGCCACCCCGACCGGGCAGGTGTTCAGGTGGCACTTGCGCATCATGATGCAGCCCTCGACCACCAGCGGCGCCGTCGCGAAGCCGAATTCGTCGGCGCCCAGCAGCGCGCCGATGACCACGTCGCGGCCGGTCTTCATCTGGCCGTCGGCCTGCACGCGGATGCGGCTGCGCAGGCGGTTCAGCACCAGCGTCTGCTGCGTTTCGGCCAGGCCCAGCTCCCAGGGGGTGCCGGCGTGCTTGATCGACGACCACGGCGAAGCGCCGGTGCCGCCGTCGTGGCCGGCGATCACCACGTGATCGGCCTTGGCCTTCGCCACGCCCGCGGCGATCGTGCCGACGCCGACTTCCGACACCAGCTTCACCGACACGTCGGCGCGCGGGTTGGCGTTCTTCAGGTCGTGGATCAGTTGCGCGAGGTCTTCGATCGAGTAGATGTCGTGGTGCGGCGGCGGCGAGATCAGGCCGACGCCCGGCACCGAGTAGCGCAGGAAGCCGATGTAGTCGGACACCTTGCCGCCCGGCAGCTGGCCGCCCTCGCCCGGCTTGGCACCCTGGGCCATCTTGATCTGGATCTGGTCGGCAGACACGAGGTACTCGGTCGTCACGCCGAAACGGCCCGATGCCACCTGCTTGATCTTCGAGCGCAGCGAGTCGCCTTCCTTCAGCTCGTAGTCGGCCTCGATGATGCCGGGGCCTACCACCTCGGACACCTTGGTGCCCTGCTTGATCGGGATGCCCTTCAGCTCGTTGCGATAGCGCGCCGGATCTTCACCGCCTTCGCCGGTGTTCGACTTGCCGCCGATGCGGTTCATCGCAATGGCGAGTGTCGAATGCGCTTCGGTCGAGATCGAGCCGAGCGACATCGCACCGGTGGCGAAACGCTTGACGATCTCGGCTGCGGGCTCGACCTCATCGACGGGGATGGCCTTGCTCGGATCCACCTTGAACTCGAACAGACCGCGCAGCGTCATGTGACGGCGCGACTGGTCGTTGATGATCTGCGCGTATTCCTTGTAGGTGTCGAACTTGTTCGCGCGCGTGCTGTGCTGCAGCTTCGCGATCGCGTCCGGCGTCCACATGTGCTCCTCGCCACGCACGCGCCAGGCGTACTCGCCGCCTGCGTCGAGCATGTGCTGCAGCACCGGGTCGTCGCCGAAGGCCGCCAGGTGCATGCGGATCGCCTCCTGCGCCACCTCGAACACGCCGATGCCGCCGACCTGCGACGCGGTGCCGCGGAAGTACTTTTCAATCAGCTCGCGCTTCAGGCCGATCGCTTCGAAGATCTGGGCGCCGCAGTACGACATGTACGTGCTGATGCCCATCTTGGACATGATCTTCGACAGGCCCTTGCCGATCGCCTTGACGTAGTTGTAGATCGCCTTCTCGGCCGACAGCTCGCCCGGCAGCTCCTTGTGCAGCGAGGCCAGCGTTTCCATCGCGAGGTAGGGGTGCACGGCCTCGGCGCCGTAGCCCGCCAGCACGGCAAAGTGATGCACCTCGCGCGCGGAGCCGGTTTCCACCACCAGGCCGGCGGTCGTTCGCAGGCCTTCGCGCACCAGGTGCTGGTGGATCGCCGACAGTGCGAGCAGCGCGGGAATCGCGACCTGCGTGCGGCTCATGTGGCGGTCGGTGATGATCAGGATGTTGTGGCCGCTCTTGATCGCGTCCACCGCTTCGGCGCACAGCGACGCGAGCTTGGCCTCCACCCCTTCATGGCCCCACGCGAGCGGGTAGGTGATGTTCAGCTCATAGCTCTTGAACTTGCCGCCGGTCGGCTTCTCGATCTCGCGCAGGCGCGCCATGTCGTCGAAGTCGAGGATGGGCTGCGACACCTCGAGACGCATCGGCGGGTTCACCGCGTTGATGTCCAGCAGGTTCGGCTTCGGGCCGATGAAGGACACCAGCGACATCACGATCGCTTCGCGGATCGGGTCGATCGGTGGGTTGGTGACCTGCGCGAACAACTGCTTGAAGTAGTTGTACAGCGGCTTGTTCTTGTCCGACAACACCGCCAGCGGCGAGTCGTTGCCCATCGAGCCGATGCCTTCCTCGCCGGCCTGCGCCATGGGGCTGAGCAGGAACTTGATGTCTTCCTGCGTGTAGCCGAACGCCTGCTGCCGGTCGAGCAGCGACTCGGCGAACTCGGCAGGGCCACCGGCGACCTCGATGGTGTCGAGCTTGATGCGGACGTTCTCGATCCACTGGCGATACGGCTTGGCCGACGCGTAGAGGTTCTTCAGCTCCTCGTCGTCGACGATGCGGCCCTGCTCGAAGTCGATCAGGAACATCTTGCCCGGCTGCAGGCGCCACTTCTTGACGATCTTGTTCTCGGGGATGGGCAGCACGCCGCTCTCGGACGCCATCACGACGAGATCGTCGTCGGTGACGATGTAACGCGCCGGGCGCAGGCCGTTGCGGTCCAGCGTGGCGCCGATCTGCTTGCCATCGGTGAACACCATCGCGGCCGGGCCGTCCCACGGTTCCACCATCGCGGCGTGGTATTCGTAGAACGCACGGCGACGCTCGTCCATCGTGGTGTGCTGTTCCCACGCCTCGGGGATCATCATCATCGCTGCGTGCGCGAGCGGATAGCCCGCCATCGTCAGCAGCTCGAGCGCGTTGTCGAACGTCGCCGTGTCGGACTGGCCTTCGAAGCTGATCGGGTACAGCTTGGGCAGGTCGTCGCCGAGCACCGGCGACTTCATCACGCCTTCACGGGCACGCATCCAGTTGAAGTTGCCCTTGACCGTGTTGATCTCGCCGTTGTGCGCGACCATGCGGTACGGGTGTGCCAGCGGCCACTCCGGGAAGGTATTGGTCGAGAAGCGCTGGTGCACGAGGGCCAGCGCCGACACGGTGCGCGGGTCCTGCAGGTCCTTGAAATAGGTGCCCACCTGGTCGGCCAGCAGCAGGCCCTTGTAGATGATCGTGCGGCAGCTCATGCTGGGCACGTAGTACTCGCGGCTGTGCGTGAGCTTCAGCCGCTGGATGGCGCTGGAGGCGGTCTTGCGGATGACGTAGAGCTTCCGCTCGAGTGCGTCGGGCACGATGATGTCCGGGCCGCGGCCGATGAAGATCTGGCGGATCACCGGCTCCTTCTCGCGCACGGTGGGCGACATCGGCATGTCCTTGTCGACCGGCACGTCGCGCCAGCCGAGCAGCACCTGGCCTTCGGCCTTGACCGCGCGCTCCA